>CAJMKK010000039.1 GCA_905214105.1 uncultured bacterium | reverse complement strand
GTAGAAAAAGAACCTCCTTTTGCTATAATTAGAAGCGGGTAACGCCAACCGCATAGGGCCTTTGGTTCGGCCTACTTTTTGGAGCTGGGCCTCTCGTGCCAGCAGCTCGAACAGAATATCCCGGCCCTCTTCACCGACCCCGCGTGCGGCCATGTGCTGCGGGCGAAAGGCTTCGTACAGGACGAGAACGGCTGGGTGAAGCTGAACGCCACCGCCGACGGCCTGACGGCAAACGCTATCCTCAAGGGGCAGGAAGTGCTCATCGTGATCGGGGAGAGGCTGGAGAAAGAACGGATTGAGGTGAGATTAAAGGGATAAGGCGGATCCCCCGTATATCGTTGTATCTTTCCATAAATAGTTTGTCTCCCGCCCAAAGTAGGCGTATAATAGGGGAAAAGAAACGCTAAAGGAGAATCCCCTATGAACGGCACCGCATTGCGCAAACCGACTGCCCGGCGGGTGGTGGGCATGGTGGCGGGCATCGTCATCATCGCCCTTGGCATTGCGCTTTTCAAGCAGTCCCACCTCGGCAACGACTCCATCAGCGCCCTGAACATGCGGCTGGCGGAGCTGCTCGGCATCTCGCTGGGCACCCAGAACCTGTGCACGAACATCCTGTTTTTCCTGCTGGAATTCTGGTTCGGGCGCAAGTACATCGGCCTTGGCACCTTCGTCAACGGCATCTGCATCGGGTACATCGTCACGGCGTTCTATGACCCCATTCACGCCCACTTCGGCGACGCGCCGTCGCTGGCGGTGCAGTTGGCGTGGGTCATCGCGGCGGTGCTGGTCACGGCGCTGGGCGCTTCGCTCTACCAGACCGCCGACCTCGGCATCGCGCCCTACGATTACCTTTCCCTCGGTCTGCGGGACTACACACCCTGCCCGTACTTCGGGTGCCGCATCTTCACCGATGCGCTCAGCGCCCTGCTGTGCTGGCTGCTGGGTGGCCTTGTGGGCCTTGGCACCTTGATCTGTGCGTTCTGCCTTGGGCCCTTCATCCAGTTCTTCGATCGGACGTTCTCCCAGAAGGTGCTGCAATACAAACCGAACAATTGAGAAACCCCGCGGCGTCAAATCATACGCTGCGGGGGTCTTTTTTATT
>CAJMKK010000038.1 GCA_905214105.1 uncultured bacterium | reverse complement strand
GGGACCTCATTCTCCAGCTTGACCCAGGGGTTGTCCTCTTCCTTCTTGTAGCCCAGGGAGACCTTCTGGTTCTCGGGATCGTAGCTCTTGACGTAGACCTCGATCTCGTCGCCGACCTTGACGACCTCGGAGGGATGCTTGATGTTGTTCCAGCTCAGCTCGCTGATGTGGCACAGGCCATCGACACCGCCCACGTCAA
This sequence comes from uncultured bacterium, assembly GCA_905214105.1. Classification (GTDB taxonomy): domain Bacteria; phylum Actinomycetota; class Coriobacteriia; order Coriobacteriales; family Coriobacteriaceae; genus Collinsella. The sequence goes on along the minus strand of CAJMKK010000038.1, from coordinate 917 downwards.
CGAAAGCGCCGTAAGAGGTCAGGCTCTTGACAACGCCCTTATACTGCTTGCCGACCTCAACATTGGCCCAGAACTCCTCGCGCTTGGCCTTGTTGGCCTCGGCAGTGACCTTGTTGATGGAGCCGACGATCTTGCGGCCTGCGCACTCGGTAATGACCAGCTGAACGTGCTGGCCAACCAGCTTGGTGTAGTCCTCGTCACGGCGCATGGTGGCCTGAGAACGGGGAACAAACACACGAACGCCCTTGACGTTGACAACAACGCCGCCCTTGTTGGCCTCCATGACGTCGCCTTCCATAACGGTGCCGTTCTCGGCAGCCTCGGAGACGTCCTTCATGCCCTTCTGGGCCTCAAAACGGACGCGGGACAGGGTGTCAACACCCTCCTGATCGTTGGTCTTGACAACAACCAGATCCAGCTCGTCGCCCTCTTTAACAAGGTCTTCCATCTTGGCGTTGGGGTCATGGCTCATCTCGCGCAGGGGCACAATGCCGGTGTGCTTGGAGCCGTCGACACCGACGATGCACTCCGTCGGGGAAACGCTGATGACCTTGGCTTTTACGATCTTTCCGGTGTAAACATTTGCATTGGCTTCGGTAGCTTTGAGCATCTCCTCGAAGCTCATGTCGTCACGGATCTCTTCACTCATACTGTTAAGTACCTCCTCAATTATAGACGAAGGCGTTGAAGCCCCGGCTGTCACGCCCACACGCGCCGCACCAGCAAGCCATGCAGGGTCGAGTTCATCAGCAGTCTCGACATTGATGGCCTTGGTATGCCGCGCGGCGACCTGTAACAGCTTTTGGGTATTGGAAGAATGATGACCACCAATGACGACCATGTGATCGCATTTTTGGCTGAGGTCTTCCGCTTCCTGTTGCCTCGCCCACGTTGCATTACATATTGTATCAAAAATT
>CAJMKK010000037.1 GCA_905214105.1 uncultured bacterium | reverse complement strand
TATTTTCTCGGATGGTTTCCTGTAGCCGAGTGTTTTGCGGGGCCGGTCGTTGAGTTCCTCGGCGACCGCGTCGAGGTGGTCCTCGGGGTATGCGCTCAGGTCGGTGCCCTTGGGGAAGTATTGGCGCAGGAGCCCGTTGGTGTTCTCGTTGGTGCCGCGCTGCCAGGGTGAATGCGGGTCGCAGAAATACACCTGCATGTCCAACGTGGTCGAGATGCGTTTGTGCAGGGCGAGCTCGCTTCCCTGGTCCCAGGTCAGCGAGTTCCTCAGGAGCTTGGGCAGGTATTGCATTTCCCGGATGACGGCCTGCCGGGCGTGTTCGGCGTCGTGCCCGTCGGGCAGGTGCGGGAGGATCGTGAACCGTGTCGAGCGTTCCACGAGCGTGCCGATCGCGCTTTTGCTGGCCGCGCCGCAGATCAGGTCGCCTTCCCAATGACCGGGTATCGCCCGGTCCTCGACTTCGGCGGGCCGCTCGCTGATCATGACCATGGGTTCGCGGAAACGGGGCTTGCGCGAACCCGTCTGCCCGTGCGGCCGGCGTTGGGCGCGCCCGCTCCCCAGGGCCTTGATGACGTCCTTTTTCAGTTCGCCTTTGGCCTGGACGTAGATGGCCTGGTAGATCGTCTCCGCGCACACATGCATAGCATCATTATCCGGGAAATCGGCGCGCAGGCGCCCCGCGATCTGCTCGGGACTCCAATGCGCCCGCAATCCTGCGCGAATGTATGCGAGCAGGCCGGGCACCGTATGGATCTTCGCGGGCTTGGGTCGTCTGGGCCGTCCGCGCTCATCTGCTGGGGCCGGTACGGCTCGTACATGCCGGTCGCGGGATTCGTGTTGCGCACCAGCTCGCGGCTGGCGGTCGACGCGGGACGATTGAGCGTGCGCGCGATCCCGCGCACGCTCATGCCGGCCTTCCGCCAGTCGGCGATGCTGATGCGCTCGTCCTGGCTCAGATACCTCGAACTGATCTTTTGGGGAATGTCCACGGTGGAACGATACCAGTCCACCGATGGCTTCTCGTTCCTGCCGTTCGATCGTGTCCTTCCGTTGCGCCACACCTTGCCGGTGCGTTTGGACACGCCCACCGCCCGCGCGGCCTGCGTGAAGTTCATGCCC
>CAJMKK010000036.1 GCA_905214105.1 uncultured bacterium | reverse complement strand
GGTAGCGTCCCAAACGTTGGTGTAGGCGCCTAGAATCTGGTCTGTATTCTATACCATCATTTACGCCGCTCTCCTTCCGATCGGGTTGTCGGCGACCACAACTTCCATGATGCGCCTGGCGTGTTCTCCGGCGGTGCCGTCGTAGGACGGCGCCGGTGCGGCCGACTTCGCCGAAGATACGGCCAAAGCTATGGATTCCTCTGTGAACCACCTTCTCGACGCCCAGTCCTCGTCCATTTCGGAGAACACGGCGCCCAGCATCCTGATCAGCGATTTCCTGGACGGGAAGACCTGCACCACGCGGCTGCGGCGCTTGAGCTCGCGGTTGGCCCGCTCCTGGACGTTGTTGGTGCGGATGCGCCTGTGGTGCGCATAGGGGAAGTCCAGGTAGGCCAGGGCGTCCGCCTCGGCATCCTCGAGCAGCCCTGCCGCCCTCGGGCATATGCCGGCGATCTCCCCGCAGGCCAGATGGTACAGCTCGCGCACGAGGGCGGGGTCCCGCTCGTCGAAGACCGCGTGCAGAATCGCCAGCACCGCCGCCCTCTTCTGCCTGGTCGGCGCGCACGACGCCGCGTTGCGCATGAGGTGCACGATGCAGCGCTGCCACGCGGCGCCGGGGAAGACCTCCTCGATCGCGCGCCTCAGCCCCTCGTGGGCGTCGGACGTCACGCAGAGGACGCCGGAGGCGCCGCGCTCCCGCAGGGAGCGCAGAAACGCCAGCCACCCGGCGTAGGACTCGGTGTCGATCGCGTCCAGGCCGAGCAGGCGCCGGTAGCCGTCGGCGCCCGCGCCGATCGCCGTGACGAGCGCGCATGAGGACACGTGGCCGCCGTCGCGGCACTTGACGTAGGTGGCGTCGACCCAGATATAGGGGAAGGATGTGCCGGACAGGTCCCGCTCCTGCAGGTCGGCCACGACATCGTCAAGAGACTCGCATATCCTCGACACCTGCGAGGCGCTCATGCGGTCGATGCCCAGGGACGCGGCCACGCGCTCCACCTTCCTCGTGGAAACGCCGCAGGTCACCATTTCCGATACCGCGGCGACAACGGCCCGATCGACCCGCGAGTAGCGAGTGAGCAGGTCCTCGGGGAAGTAGCTTCCCCGGCGCAGCTTGGGGATGCGCAGGTTTATCGTCCCCACACTGGTGACCAGCGCGCGCTCG
>CAJMKK010000034.1 GCA_905214105.1 uncultured bacterium | reverse complement strand
GTGGAGAGGGTAAGATAAATTGGACACCAAGTTTAGGGTGAAAGGTGTTCGATATGACTCAAAGAAGGAAGCGATACGACAAGCAGTTCAAGATAGCTGCAGCGAAGACCGTCCTGAGCGGCGAGATAAGAGTTGTCGACCTTGCGAAAGAGCTTGGTATCAAGGACTCGACGCTCAGGCGTTGGGCGCAAGAGTACGAGGAGATGGGAGAGGCGGCATTCCCCGGCAACGGCAGCCCCAGGGTCAACAAGGACTACGAGATCGTGAAGCTCAGGAAGAAGGTCGAGGAGCTCGAGCGCGAGAACGAGATGCTAAAAAAATTCCGGGCCTTCTTGAGTCAAGACCATGCGTGAGGTGTGAGTTCCTCAAAGCGCATAGGGGCGAGTTCGGCCCCATCAGGAAGGCATGCGAGATCTTGGGGGTCTCGAAGTCCGAATACTACGACTACCTCAAGCGGAGGAAATCGAATGCCCAGATAGAGCGCGAGGCGCTGGAGGGATTCGTCGTGGAGAAGTTCGAGCTGCACAAGGGCCGCTACGGCTATCGCCGCATCAACCGCGAGCTAAGGAGAGACGGCATCGCAGTCAGCGAGAAGCGCGTGCTGAGCGTCATGCGGAAGCTGGGGCTTAAGGCCAAAGGCGCCACGAGGAGGCACCGCAGGGCGAAGGCGGTCGAGATGGGCGATCCGCGCGTCAACCTCGTCAACCGCATGTTCGGGGTGGATGCGCGCAACCGCCTCTGGGTGGGCGACATCACCTACATCGGCACCTCCGAGGGCTGGCTCTACCTGGCAGCCGTCATCGACGCATGGCACCGCAAGGTCGTCGGCTGGTCTATGTCCGAGCGCATCACCGAGAAACTCGTGGTGGATGCGCTCGAGCAGGCGGTCGGCAGGGAGGATCCCCCTGCCGACTTCAGCCTCGTGTTCCATGACGATCAGGGCGTCCAGTACACGTCCCGCGCATTCCAGCGCTGCCTGGAGTCCCATGGGATAGCCCAATCGATGTCGAGGCCCGGCAACCCATGGGACAACGCGCTCGCCGAATCCTTCTTCAAGACCCTGAAGCGGGAGCTGGTGAAGGGAAGGGAGTACAAGACAAGAGACGAGGCGCGGCAGGATATCTTCAAGTACATCGAGCTCTACTACAACAGGCAGAGGATGCATTCCGCCATTGGCTACAATGCTCCTTGCGACTTAGAGCGCG
>CAJMKK010000033.1 GCA_905214105.1 uncultured bacterium | reverse complement strand
ACAGCCTTCGCTTTTGCAGCTGGGCTTGTGCAGCTCGCCGGGGAAGAAGATGGCAAACCGCCCGCCGCCCAAAACGCCGCCGGCGTGCTCGGCACCGGACTTGAAGCCGCAGTCGGCGGCTTCGTCGAACGCGCCCTCGTCCTTGCCCTCGGACGCCCAGCCCCAGTGCTCGCTGCCGGTCAGATTGATCTGCAGGTCGGCGTAGCGGCGGTGGTACTCGAAGGCTGCGCCCTCGGCCTCGCGCAGGTCGGCGTCCATCACGTTGACAAACACCTTGTCGCCGTCGATGATGGTCTTACCGTTTTCCAGCGCGTCAAGGGTATGGCTGTTCAGCCAGTCGATCGCCGTGTCCAGATTGGGGTGCAGCCCCTTGTAACAGGCGATGTAATCAAACGAATCTACGATCATGCTGCGCTCCTCACAGTGCCGCGACGGCTTCCTCAATCATGCGCTGCGCCTCGGCGACGATGGCCTCGTCCTCCGGCGCAAGGTTCGCCAGCGGGGCGCGCACACCGCCCAGATCCAGCCCGTACATCCGGCGCAGGATCTCCTTCATGACGGCGTACAGGTTGCCCTTGGCTTCGCACATTTTGTAGATGATGCGGTCTGCCTTGTACTGGATGGCGCGGGCGGCGGGGATGTCGCCCTGTTCGATCAGTTCGTTCATGCGGATGAACAGCTCCGGCATGACGGCGTAGGTGCCGCCGATGCCGCCGTCTGCGCCCATGACGCGGCCGGAGACGAACTGCTCGTCCGGGCCGTTGAAGACCGCGAAGCCGTCCTCACCGCGCGCCTGAATGCCGGCATCCTTGAACATCTGGATGTCCTGCGTCGGCATCGAGGAGTTCTTGACCGCGACGACGTTGGGATTCTTGAGCATCTCGTTCAGCAGGGGCATCGTCAGAGCGGTACCGGCCAGCTGCGGGATGTTGTAGATGACGAACTCGGTGTTGGGCGCGGCGGCGCTCATGGCGTTCCAGTAGGCAGCGATGGAGTCGTTGGGCAGGTGGAAGTAGATCGGCGGGATGGATGCGATGGCGTCGACGCCGCACTTCTCGGCGTGGGCGGCCAGCTCGACGGAGTCCGCCGTGTTGTTGCAGGCGACATGGGCGATGACGGTGATCTTGCCCTTGGCCTCGCTCATGACGGCCTCCAGCACGGCCTTGCGCTCGTCAGGGTGCTGGTAGATGCACTCGCCGGAGGAACCGCCGACGTAGACGCCCTTGACGCCTTTGGCGATCAGGTGGCGGGTCAGTGCCTTGACGCCCTCGGTGGAGATGGAGCCGTCCGATGCATAGCAGGCGTAGAAGGCGGGGATGATGCCGCGGTATTTGTTGATGTCTTTC
>CAJMKK010000032.1 GCA_905214105.1 uncultured bacterium | reverse complement strand
GGCTTCCGCATTTATCCGCAGCGCCAGCAGCAGGGCGTCATCGGCTATATTGCCCGCTCGGCCATTGATGCGATCCTGAACGGCGAGCAGACAGACCTTTCAAAGGCTGTTTTTGTCCACGAACTGACCCCCGGCGAGGGCGCTGAAAACGGCATCGCCGCTTCCAAGGACGGTGCGGTGGTCCTGACCAACCAGAACTGCTATCTTCTGCGCGCAGAAGAAGGCGTAGACGTTGTATGGTGCACGCCCTATGAGAGCGCGGGTGCAAAGGTGAGCGGCGAAGGCGATAAGACCACCGGCGGCGGTCTTGCATGGGGCGGCGGCTGCTCTCCCACGCTGACGCCGAACCTTGTGCTGTTCACCGACAATCAGGACCCCGTGAACCTTCTTGCGCTCGATATGAAGACCGGCGAGGTCGTGGCAAGCACCCCGGTGCTGGATGACCTGCCCGAGGGCTATCAGGTAGCCGTTGAGAACTCTGCCATCGTCTATGACGACGGCGAGGGCACCGTCAGCACCATCGTCTGCAACTGGTTCGGTGCGGGCAATGCAGGTCTGGCTGATCCCAACAACGACTCCTCCATCCAGAGCTACGCCAATATTTACGACCAGAACTGGCTCATGAAGGGCAACATCATGATCGCCCCCGGCATCGAGCGCGTGGACACCGTAAAGACCGCAAACGGCTACGAGATGAAGAGCATCTGGAGCCGGAACGACCTGAGCGACACCTCCATCCTGAAACTCTCCACCGCAACGGGCTATATCTACGGCTATGTGCAGGATGTGACCACCGGGATGTGGCAGTACATCATTCTGGATTTTGAAACTGGCGAGACTGTTTTCACGATGGATGTTTCCAACAAGTACGGCTATAACAACATGGCCATTGGAATGTATGCTGGCAACAGCGGCAATGCGCTCTACTGCCCGACAGGCTATCTGGAACTGCTTCGTTTGCAGGACCGTTTCGTTTATCTGCCCGAAATGCCCTACCGCAAGGTCGATCTTGATCAGGCAGCAAGAAATGTCCTCTCGCAGGAACAGTTTGCGCAGGACGGCGGCGAAGGCACCGTTGCAAGCTGGCGCAACACTGTGACCGTCCGCAACGTACATCCCAACACCACGGTAGCTTTCCGCATGAATAACCTGTCCGGCAGCACCTCCGGTCTGACCCTCTACGCCTATGGCGTGGACGGCAAGCTAGCAAAGGTCGATCCTGCACTGTGGTCGATCACAGACGAGGACGGCAAGGCTGTAACGGAACTTACCGCCGGTACGCTCTATGAGCTGCGCGTGACCGTCGCCGATGGCGGCGCTCTTGACCTGAGCGAGACGGAAAAGGAGATC
>CAJMKK010000031.1 GCA_905214105.1 uncultured bacterium | reverse complement strand
TCAGCGATGCCAGCCATGGAGTTCTCGGTAATGACCGGCTTCAGGATGATATCATGTGCGGTTTTCATTAGCCAAGCACCTCCTCGAGCTTCTTAGCTGCGTCGACGCTGATGATCAGCTTGTCGGCGTTCAGCACATCGTAGGTGTTCACGCTGCCTGCGAAGGTGGTCTTGACACCGGCGATGTTGCCAGCGCTCTTGACGAACTTTGCATCGACAGTCTCGTTGACCAGCAGGTTCTTCTTGCCGGCGCCCACAGCGTTCAGCATAGCGACCACAGCCTTGGTCTTGTACTCGTCGCAAGCGAACTTGTCAACGACGACCATGTTGCCATTGGCAGCCTTGTCGGACAGGACGCTCAGCAGAGCCAGACGCTTGACCTTGTTGTTGATGTGGTAGTTGTAGCTGCGGGGCTTGGGGCCCAGAGCAACGCCGCCGTGGGTCCACTGCGGAGCACGGATGGAGCCCTGACGAGCGTGGCCGGTGCCCTTCTGACGCCAAGGCTTCTTGCCGCCGCCGGAAACTTCCATGCGGATCTTGGTGTTCTGGGTGCCCTGACGCTGATTGGCCAGGAAGTTCACCACAGCAATGTGGACAGCCTTCTCATTCGGGGTGATACCGAACACGGCGTCGGAAAGCTCGATCTCGCTAACGTGCTGACCGTTCATATCGACTACATTAAACTTTGCCATTGTAGCTTTCCTCCTTACGCCTTGACGCTGTTGGCCAGGGTGATGATGGTGCCCTTGGAACCGGGAACCGCACCCTTGACAGCGATCAGATTGTTCTCGGTGTCAACCTTGACAACGGTCAGGTTCTGCACGGTAACGCGCACGCAGCCCATGTGGCCGGGCAGGCGCTTGCCGGGGAACACGCGAGAGGGGTTGGAAATAGCGCCCATAGAACCTGCATGACGTGCCACCGGGCCAGTGCCGTGGCTCTCACGCAGACGGTGCTGGCCAAAGCGCTTGATAACGCCCTGGTAGCCCTTGCCCTTGGAAACGCCTGCAACGTCAACCTTGTCGCCTGCTGCAAAGACGTCAGCCTTCAGGATGTCGCCAACGTTCATTGCGGAAACGTCGTCCAGACGGAACTCACGCAGGGTCTTCTTGGGGGCAACGTTTGCCTTCTTGAAGTGACCTGCAGCTGCCTTGTTGACCTTCTTGGCGGAAACCTCGCCGAAGCCCAGCTGAACAGCCTGATAGCCATCGCTCTCGACAGTCTTCTTCTGCACGACGGTGCAGGGGCCTGCCTCGATGACGGTGACGGGGATAACCTTGCCGCTCTCATCGAACAGCTGGGTCATACCGACTTTCTTGCCGATAATGCCTTTAACCATTTTCTTTTCCTCCTGTAAAGGTTATTGGTTGGCAGCGCACGTCACTGCCAACATGACCCCTCGGGAAACGAGGGCATCGAATTTGATCGTGTGTGGTTTACAGCTTGATCTCGATGTCCACGCCAGCGGGGAGCTGGAGGCTCATCAGAGCCTCGACCGTCTTGTTGGACGGCTTCAGAATGTCGATCAGA
>CAJMKK010000030.1 GCA_905214105.1 uncultured bacterium | reverse complement strand
GACGGCTCTATCTCCACCGAGGGCGTCAAGGCACTGACCCGCCACCTGATCGCCAAGGGCGTCAAGGGCGTTTACGTCGGCGGCTCCTCCGGCGAGTGCATCTACCAGCACCCGGATGAGCGCAAGGCCGTGCTGGAGGCCGTCATGAGCGAGGCCAAGGGCAAGATCACCGTTATTGCCCACGTCGCCTGCAACAACACGGCGGATTCCGTCGAGCTGGCCGCCCATGCTGAAAAGTGCGGCGTTGACGCCATCGCGTCCATCCCGCCGATCTACTTCCACCTGCCCAACTACGCCATCGCGGACTACTGGAACGCCATGAGCGCCGCCGCGCCCAACACCGAGTTCATCATCTATAACATCCCGCAGCTGGCCGGTACCGCCCTGACGATGCCCCTGCTGAACGAGATGCTCAAGAACCCCAACGTCATCGCGGTCAAGAACTCCTCGATGCCCACCCAGGACATCCAGATGTTCAAGGATGCCGGTATTCAGGCGCGCGGTGCGGACGGCTTCGCTGTGTTCAACGGCCCCGATGAGCAGTTCGTCTCCGGCCGTGTCATGGGCGCGGACGGCGGCATCGGCGGCACCTACGCCGTCATGCCCGAGCTGTTCCTCAAGATGAACGAGCTGATCGAGAAGGGCGACATCCCCGCTGCCCGCGAGATCCAGTACAAGGCGGACCGCATCATCTACAAGATGTGCGAGGCCCACGGCAACCTGTACGCGGTCATGAAGGAGATCCTGCGCCGCATGTACGGTCTGGAGCTGGGCGGCGTGCGCGCCCCGCTGCCGGGCCTGATCCCCGAGGATGAGCCCATCGTTGTCGAGGCGCAGAAGATGATCGAGGACGCCGTCGCGGCCCTGTAAGAGGTGTGAAATGATCGTAGATTCGTTTGATTACATTGCTTGCTACAAGGGTCTGCACCCGAATCTGGACAAGGCCATCGACTGGCTGAACAGCCACACGCTGGACGCGCTGGAAAACGGCAAGACCATCATTGACGGCGAGAACGTCTTTGTCAACGTGATGGACGCCGACCTGCGCGATGCCGACGGCGCTGCGTTCGAGTACCACCGCCGCTATGCCGACCTGCAGATCGACCTGACCGGCAGCGAGCATCTGGGCTGGGCGTCCGAGGGCACGGAGCAGGGCGAGTTTGACGAGAAAAACGACTTCGGTCTGCGGACCGGCCCCGAGCACTGCGGCATGACGCTGGGCGGGGGACGCTTTGCCGTGTTCTTCCCCGGTGAGCTGCACAAGCCCAGCTGCAAGACCCCCGGCTGCGACCACGTAAGAAAAGCCGTGGTCAAGATTTTGATGAAATAATTTGCATTCCCCAAGCCTTCCCCCTTGGGGGAAGGTGGCCCCGCAGGGCCGGATGAGGGGTAAGCTATCGGTGGTTGCCCATAAACGGGTTGCCGCCGTAAGCTCCGCCCTCATCAGTCACCTTCGGTGACAGCTTCCCCCCGAGGGGGAAGCCTTTTTGCGTTCCATTTGCAGGGGCCGATGACGAGCATCGACCCCCTGCGACCTCACAAAAAAA
>CAJMKK010000029.1 GCA_905214105.1 uncultured bacterium | reverse complement strand
GGGGATGCTGACGTTTTTCCAACCCAGAACGTCTTATGCTGCGAGCCCCAGCGATTTCCTATATTGCACAGGACTCATCCCTCCCAATGATAGCTTTATTCGCTCCTCGTTGTACCAACGGATATAGCTGTCGAGCTCATCCTTGAACCGCTCTGTCGTCCATCCCTTCCAGTCGCGCCCATAGAAGAACTCGACTTTCATCCTGCCGAAGAACCCTTCCATGGCTGAGTTGTCAGGCGAGCATCCCCTGGCTGACATGGAGCGCACAATCCCGTAGTGCTCGCAACGCTTAATCCATCCGGGCCAGCGATAGTGGCATCCACGGTCGCTGTGGCCGACGGGATGATCATTCGGCGCCAAGATGGTCGCGGCTTCATCCAGCATGCCGTTGACGAGCTCGGCGTTTGGGGAGGTGGACACGGCATGCGCCACCACCTTGCCGTCGAAGCAGTCCACGATGGGGCTTAAGTAGACCTTTCCTGCGGGAATGGAGAACTCGGTGATGTCGGTGAGCCAGAGCCTGTTGGGCTTATCGGCATGGAAATTGCGCTTGACGATGTTCTCGGGCGCATCGCCTATCTCACCTTTGTAGGAGCTGTACCTGCGCTTCTTGGGACGGCATGCGCGCAGCTCCTCCTCGGCCATGATCCGGCAAACGACCTTCTCCGAGACGGTGGTGCCGTCGATTTTGAGTGCTGCATGGACCCTGCGGTAACCGTAGCGCCCCCGGCTCTCATGGAAGATCTCCGCGATACGCACGCGCAAATCGGCGTACTTGTCGGGCTTGGCGAGGGCGCGCATCTGGTATCGGTGGCTGCCTTTCGCCAGGCCAACCGCATCGAGCAGGTCTTTAAGCTTGTGCGCCGGCCTCAAGCTCTCAACAAGGATCGTCTTCTCCCTGTTGGTGAGCGTCCCCGGGTCGGCGCTTCGGTCTTTTCCCAAAAGCTCCACCGTCCCCTCCAGCACCGCTCTCTTAAGCTCCAGCCTGTCGATATCGGCCTCGAGCGATGCCTTCATCGCCTCGAGCTCCTCGATGGTCATGTCCCTCTTCTTGCCGGTCATCTTGCTTGGCGCCTCCTTGCCTAGAAGCTCTCGCTTCCAATTGTAGAGGGTGGCGCGCTTGACTCCCACGTCATCTGCAATGGATTGGGCGGATTCGCTTCTGGTGACGAGCCTCACGACGGCGTTCTCCTTAGCGTCGTCCGTGATGCCGCGTCCCGTCTTGTTGACGACGCGCCGCCCGGGCTCCAGCTCATCGACCCATGCGGCCAGAAGCTCCTTGGAGGGATACCCCAGCATCCTGCACGTCCTTGCCAGGCACCTTCCGTGTTCGAAGTAGTGGTCCACTGCGGCTCTCTTCAGTCCTTCGCTGTATCGCAGGTAGGGGTTGGCATCGGGGATGTCGTTGCCGTTGGCTAGATATTCCCGATGCCAGTTGTAGAGCGATCCCCTGCATGGGTAGCCGAGCTCGTTGATGACGGACTGCGGGCTGAAGTCGTATTTTATGAAGAGCTCGACTGCCTTAAGCTTGTCTTCCCTCGTGTACATGCTGACCTCCAAATCTCTCGAATTTGGGTCGGATTTTCGTCAGCATCCCC
>CAJMKK010000028.1 GCA_905214105.1 uncultured bacterium | reverse complement strand
TACGGCGAGCGAGGTGCGGCAGCTGCTAAGCCAAAAGCGCAGATAATACTGGATGTCTTATCGAGCATTTTGGCAACGCAGATGCCGTGCCGCAGCCGCCGGAGCGGTGCTTGAGCCGTTAGGCGGGAATTGTGCGGTGTTGCCTTAGGAGCATATAGAATGCTCCCCTACGATACAGGAAAGTTCCACGGCATCCCCGTAGGGGCGGATTCCATATCCGCCCGCCATTGCAAAATGTGTAAATATATAGGAGGCAAAACCATGAAATCATCCAACATCCCCGAGGTCAAGCTCGGCATCATCGCCGTCAGCCGTGACTGTTTTCCCATCGCCCTGAGCGAGAAGCGCCGCGCTGCCATCTCTGCCGCCTGCGCCGCCAAGGGCACTGACCTGTACGAGTGCAAGACCACTGTCGAGAACGAGCACGACATGCAAAAAGCCGTGGCCGAAGTCACCGCCGCAGGCTGCAATGCGCTGACCGTATTCCTCGGCAACTTCGGCCCCGAAACGCCCGAAACGCTGATTGCCAAGCACTTTGACGGCCCCTGCATGTTCGTAGCGGCAGCCGAGGGCGACGGCGATATGATCAATGGCCGCGGAGATGCGTACTGCGGTATGCTGAACTGCTCCTACAATCTCGGCATGCGCCATCTGAAGGGCTATATTCCCGAGTATCCCGTCGGCACGGCGGAGGAAATTGCCGACAAGATCGCCGAGTTTGTGCCGATTGCCCGTACCATTCTGGGCGTGCGTGATTTGAAAATCATCACCTTCGGCCCGCGCCCGCAGGACTTCTTCGCCTGCAATGCCCCCATCAAGGGCCTGTATGAGCTGGGTGTTGAGATCGAGGAAAACTCCGAGCTTGACCTGCTCGTTTCCTACAAAGAGCATGCGGGCGACCCGCGCATCGCGGACGTCTGCAAGGACATGGCCGCCGAGATGGGCGAGGGGCACTATTACCCCGACCTGCTGACCCGCATGGTGCAGTTTGAGCTGACCCTGCTCGACTGGGCCGAGAACCACAAGGGCAGCAAAAAGTATGTTGCTTTTGCTGATAAGTGCTGGCCCGCTTTCCCGTCGCAGTTCGGGTTTGAGCCTTGCTACGTCAACTCCCGCCTTGCCAACCGCGGCATCCCCGTGGCCTGCGAGGTCGATATTTACGGTGCCCTGTCCGAGTACATCGGTATGTGCGCCTCCGGCGACACCGTCACCCTGCTGGACATCAACAACAGTGTGCCCAAGTACATTTATGATGAGGACATCACCGGCAAGTTCAATTACAAGCTGACCGATACCTTCATGGGCTTCCACTGCGGCAACACGCCGTCCTGCAAGATGTGCAGTGACCGCGCCGTCAAGTACCAGCTCATCCAGCACCGCCTGCTGGAGCCCGCCGGCAGCGACCCCGATTTCACCCGCGGCACGCTGGAAGGCGACATTGCGCCGTCCGACATCACGTTCTACCGTTTGCAGTGCGACAGCGAAGGCCAGCTGCGCGCCTACATCGCTCAGGGTGAAATTTTACCCGTTGCAACGCGGTCTTTCGGCGGCATCGCCATCTTCGCCATTCCCGAGATGGGCCGTTTCTACCGCCATGTCCTGATTCAGAAGCGCTACCCGCACCACGGTGCCGTTGCCTTCGGTCACTATGGCAAGACGCTGTTTGAAGTGTTCAAGTTCCTCGGCATTGCGGACATTGCCTACAACCAGCCCAAGAGCCTGCCGTATCCCACAGAAAATCCGTTTGCATAATAATAAAGGCAATACCGCATAATTCTAAGTGCCGATACGGCGAGCGAGGTGC
>CAJMKK010000027.1 GCA_905214105.1 uncultured bacterium | reverse complement strand
CCAGGCGGCCGAGCATGGCGAAGCCCATGGCCGGCAGGATGTTGGCGGCAACGCCGCAACCGTCGATGATGAAGGGCGGGATGAAGTCGAGCAGGCCCTGGATGGCGTCGGAACCCAAATAGAAGGCGCCGCCGCACAGCAGGAAGTACTCGACGCAGCCCCAGATTCCAATTCCCCAATGAACGGCGTAGATGCCTTTGAGGTTTCCCTTGAGGGCGAACTTGTCTGCCATATCGACAAACACAGGGAACAAGGCATTGGTAATGTTGCCGATCGTCAGCGCAAGGACGGCGATGGGCATGGCGAGCGCGATGGCCGTCTCGGTACCCTGACCGAGCTGAATGGCAAACGCGCAGGCGAGCACGCCGCCGACGGTTTCGTTAGGCGGCACGTAGGCGCCGATGGAAATCGAGCCCATGAACAGCAACTCCAGGCTGGCGCCAACGGCAAGGCCAGTCTGCAGGTCCCCCAGCACCAGGCCCACGAGCGGGCACAGGACGATGGGGCGGAACGCGTAGAGGGTGCCGAGCTGGTAGTCGAGGCATCCAAACGCTCCGACTAAGCCGACGAGGATTGCTTGGACAAGCATAATTCCTCCCAATAAGGAATCTCGAACCGTCGTCACTCCCGTCGCGCGCGTTGTTGATATCAATTCCGGGAGTTCGATTCCACGGCTCGAAGCGTACCTGGTGTGCTGCTAACACCCATGCCAGGCACAAATGATTTGATACCAATTATAGGTATGCAGGTTCGCCTTATTTAATACCAGTCGCTCAGCGGGGTGTTTTTTACCGTAAACGGCAGGCGCATCCCATTAGGCACGCTCTTTGTTTCGATGGCGGACAAGCGCCACCAGAAAGCCGTCGCCAAAAGCATCGGATGCCAAGTTGGCCACAATCACCAAAACGATCATCGCTGCGCCCAAAAACTCGTTCCAGCGAAAGACCTCGCCAAAGAGGAGCGCCGACCAGCAGGGAGCGAGCACGACCTCACTCATGCAAACCAAGTTGGCCGCAAACGCGTTGGTGCGCGCAATCCCCTTGGCATACAGCACACTCGCAAGGCCGCTGCAAAAAAGGCCATGCACCAGCATAAGCCCCCACTCAAAGGGTTTCACGGAGCCTAGGTCGCCGGCAAAATAGACGATCGGAAGTATCGAGATGCCGCAGGAGATGAGCGAGGACACCATGGGCGACGCATCGGGGCGAGAGTTTAAAAAGAAACACAGCCCAAAGGTGGCGCCCGAAATGACGGCAAGCAGATTTCCGAGCATGCCCTCGGCGCTCAAATCACCTAAAAAGAAAAGTCCCATACCCGTAAAAGCAACCACCACGGAGGCAATCTTCGCAGGCGAGGGCAACGTGCGAGTTGCGAGCGATTGATACACGATAACGAAAATCATCGAGGTGTACTGCAGAACGATCGCGTTGCCGACCGTCGTGAGCTGGTTGGCAAAGTTAAACGTGGTGCCCGTCACGAAGTTGCAGACGGCCACAAGGACAATAAGACGGCTGACGCGAAGGACGGGTCTGCCGACGAGCAGGATAAAGAGCGCCATAAATATTGCCGTGACGGCACCGATCAAAAGAGCTGACTGCGAATTGGCGCGAACGAGGATGCCGATAAAACTCCACAAGAGCGCCGTGCCAAATAGATACATCGCCCCGCTCACGCCATTATCGGGTGGATTGTCAGATCGAATCACGAAGCACCTCCAACTAGCTTTCGGTAATAAAAAACGGCGACCGCAATGGGTCGCCGTTTCCCTTGGGGGCAAATAATAGGCCGGGCCCTTACGCCAGCACGCCGAAGAACGCGCCGATGATGCCCACGACCATG
>CAJMKK010000026.1 GCA_905214105.1 uncultured bacterium | reverse complement strand
GAACCCGCCGAGGGTTCCTCTATGGGGATATGACCCCGATAATAATTCATAAGATAAACAAAGGAGAATAGCACAATGGCTATCAAAAAGTATGGCCCCACTACTCCGGGCCGCCGCGGCATGACCGTCACGGATTACAGCGTCCTGAGCAAGGTCGCTCCTGAGCGCAGCCTGCTGGAGCCCATGAAGAAGCACAGCGGCCGCAACAACACCGGTCGTATCACCGTCCGCCATCAGGGCGGCGGCAACCGCACCAAGTATCGCGTCATCGACTTCAAGCGTCAGAAGACCGATATCCCCGCTACCGTTAAGACTCTCGAGTACGATCCGAACCGCAGCGCATTCATCGCTCTGGTCGAGTACACCGATGGCACCAAGAGCTACATCATTGCTCCCGATGGCCTGAAGGTGGGCGACGTGGTCGTCAGCAGCAAGTCTGCCGATATCAAGCCCGGCAACTGCCTGCCCTTCGAGAACATCCCCGTCGGTACCATCATCCACAACATCGAGCTGTATCCCGGCCGCGGCGCTCAGCTGGTTCGTTCCGCTGGCAACATGGCTCAGCTGATGGCTAAGGAGAATGGCTACGCTCTGGTTCGTCTGCCCTCTGGTGAGATGCGCAACGTGCCCGTGAACTGCACCGCAGTCATCGGTCAGGTTTCCAACATCGACCACGAGAACGTCAACCTGGGCAAGGCAGGCCGCAAGCGCCACATGGGCGTGCGTCCCGGCAGCCGTGGTACCGTTATGAACCCCTGCGACCATCCCCACGGTGGTGGCGAGGGCCGCGCACCTGTTGGTCACTCCGGTCCTATGACTCCCTGGGGCAAGCCCGCTCTGGGTCTCAAGACTCGCAAGCATCATAAGCGCTCCGATAAGCTGATCGTGAAGCGTGCAGGTAAGTAAGAGAGGAGTTTAAGACAATGGGTAGAAGCATTAAAAAAGGACCTTTCGTCCAGGCTGCTCTTATGAAGCACGTTGAAGCGATGAACGCTTCCGGCAAGAAGCAGGTCATCAAGACCTGGAGCCGCGCCTCCACGATCTTCCCCGAATTCGTTGGTCACACCTTTGCCGTCCACGACGGCCGCAAGCATGTGCCTGTGTATGTGACTGAGGACATGGTTGGCCACAAGCTGGGTGAGTTCGTTCCCACCCGTACCTTCAAGGGCCACACTGGTAATTCTAAGTAATAGAGGGAGGAACACAACATGGAAGCTCGGGCAATTCTTCGTTATGCCCGCATTAGTCCTCGTAAGGTGTCTATCGTTATGGACCTGATCCGTAACAAGCCCCTGGACGAAGCGCTGGCAATCCTGCAGTACACCCCGAAGGCAGCTTGTGAGCCCCTTCTGAAGCTGGTGAAGTCTGCAGCCGCTAATGCGGAAAACAACTTCAATATGGACAAGAACAACCTCTACGTCGCCGAGTGCTTTGTTTGCCCCGGCCCGACGCTGAAGCGCATGATGCCTCGTGCACAGGGCCGCGGCTACCGCATCCTGAAGCGCACCAGCCACATGACCGTTGTTCTGAAAGAGAAAGAGTAAGGAGGGAAAACAATGGGCCAGAAAGTAAATCCGCACGGCATTCGTGTCGGCGTTATTAAAGACTGGGACAGCCGCTGGTTTGCCTCCAAGAAGGATTTCAGCGATAACCTCGTCGAGGATCACAAGATCCGCACTGAGCTGAAGGCTCAGCTGAAGGACGCTGGCGTCCCCAAGATCGAGATCGAGCGCACTGTGGATCCTTCCACTTCCGCTCCTCGCGTTAATGTTAACATCTACTGCGCTAAGCCCGGTATGGTCATCGGCAAGGGCGGCGAAGAGCGCATCGCCCTGCAGAACAAGCTGACCAAGGAGTATGGCAAGACTGTTATCGTCAATGTCATCGAGGT
>CAJMKK010000025.1 GCA_905214105.1 uncultured bacterium | reverse complement strand
CCGTCATCGAACTTGGAAGGGGGAGGCCGCGAGGCCTCCCCCTTTTTTGCGTTTACGGGCAACATTCCTTATGCAATTAAATCAATTTAATCATCCACCGCTGAATATAGACGTTCACCGTTCTTTGGTCGGTTCTCTGTTCTCAATGGACTAATATTTGCTTTAGCGCACTGCTGCGCTTGTCCTGTTTTACACGGGTCGTTTTATTGATTGTGAAGGAAGGACTCACATGGCAGATGTTCATGAGCTGCTTGATACTTGGATTGCCAATGTCAAGGACGAGGAGCTCCTCGCTGAGCTTAACACGATGAAGGAGCAGGGTGATGAGGACGCCATCACCGATGCTTTCTTCCAAGATCTCGCCTTCGGTACTGCCGGCCTTCGCGGCACTATCGGTGCGGGCACTAACCGTATGAATATCTATACGGTCGGTCGTGCGACCCAGGGATTCGCTGACTATCTCAATGCGACCTTTGAGCATCCGACGGTTGCCATCGCTCGCGATAGCCGCAATAAAGGTGAGCTGTTCGTTAAGACGACGGCTGCCATTCTTGCAGCAAATGGCGTGACTGCCCTCGTGTATCCCAAGATTTCTCCTGTGCCGACGCTCTCCTGGGCCGTCCGTGATCTTAAGTGCTCCGGTGGCATTTGCATGACCGCTAGCCATAACCCGGCGCCGTATAACGGCTATAAGGCCTATGGCCCCGATGGCTGCCAGATCACCAGCGAGGCCGCCGATGCAATTTCTAAGGCTATCGCCGAGACCGATACATTCACCGGCGTGAAGTCCATGGACTTTGATGAGGCTCTTGAGCAGGGTCTGGTTAAATGGATCGAAGGCTCATGCCTCGAGCGTTATTACGACGCCGTTCTCGCGCGCGGCGTGACCAACCTTTCTGCCGAGGAAATTGCCGGCGCGCCGCTCAAGCTTGTCTATACGCCGCTGAATGGTACCGGCCTCATTCCCGTTACCACGGTGCTCGAGCGCGCTGGCATCACCGATGTCACGGTTGTTCCCGAGCAGAAGGAGCCTAACGGCGATTTCCCGACCTGCCCGTATCCTAACCCCGAGATCCGTCAGGCCATGCAGAAGGGCATCGATCTCTGCGAGCAGGTTCACCCTGATTTGCTGCTTGCAACCGATCCCGACGCCGATCGTGTTGGCGTTGCCGTTAAAAATGGCGATGACTATCTGCTACTGACCGGCAATGAGATGGGCGTTCTGCTGCTCGACTATATCTGCAAGACCCGTGCTGCCTGCGGTGAGGACCTCACTAAGAAGGTTGCCGTTACTACTATCGTTTCTTCCGCCATGGTTGACGCTCTGGCCGACGAGTACGGTTTTGAGCTCCGCCGCTGCCTGACGGGCTTCAAGTACATCGGCGACATCATTACTTCTCTTTCCGATGCTGGCGAGGTCGATCGCTTTATCTTTGGTTTCGAGGAGAGCTACGGCTATCTGGCCGGCGACCACGTGCGCGACAAGGACGCCGTGAGCACTTCACTTCTGATTTGCCAGATGGCGCAGTATTACAAGCTCCAGGGTAAGAACCTTGCCGATGCGATGCACGAGCTGTACGAGAAGTATGGCTACTATCACAACAAGACGATTTCGCTGAGCTATCCGGGCGCTGAGGGTGCGGCAAAGATGGCCGGCATCATGGCCGGTCTGCGCGAGAACCCGCCTGCGGAGCTTGCTGGGTCCAAGATTGAGGCCGTCGTGGACTACAACACCTGCGTGAACGGCCTGCCGAAGGCTAATGTCATTGAGTTCGATCTCGAGGGTGGCAACAAGGGTATCGTCCGTCCTTCTGGCACCGAGCCCAAGATCAAGCTGTATATCTTTGCCAAGGGCACGGATGCCGCCGAGGCTGATGCAGCACTTGACGCGATTGAAGAGTCCGGTCGCAAGCTGCTGGCATAAGGTATTTAAGAGTCTATTACTGTAGATAGGCGAAAGAGGGGATCTCGGAAACGAGGTCCCCTCTTATATTTACCCAGCCAGCCGAGAGTCCTTATATGTGTAGGAAATGTGTACGCCCAGATTCCCGCCCCCGGCGCCCCTCCGGTCT
>CAJMKK010000024.1 GCA_905214105.1 uncultured bacterium | reverse complement strand
TCGCTACCTTAGGACCGTTATAGTTACGGCCGCCGTTTACCGGGGCTTGGCTTCAGCGCTTCGCCTTTCGGCTGACGCATCCGCGTAACCTTCCGGCACCGGGCAGGCGTCAGACCCTATACGTCGCGTTACCGCTTTGCAGAGTCCTGTGTTTTTGATAAACAGTCGCTTGGGCCGTTTCGCTGCGGCCGCCAGCCGCTCCCGCCGCGAGGGCGTTCACAGCCGGCGGCGCCCCTTCTCCCGAAGTTACGGGGCCAGTATGCCGAGTTCCTTAACCGTGGTTCTCCCGATCGCCTCGGTATGTTCTACCCGCCCACCTGTGTCGGTTTTGGTACGGGCGCCGACGGCACTCCCTAGAGGTTTTTCTCGGAAGCATGGGCTCACCGGCTTCGCTCGCTCGCTTCGTCTCGCGTCTCGGGCCCTGTGCGCAGCTGATTTCCACGCTGCGCGCCCTACGCGCTTTCACGGGGACGTCCAGAACCCCGCCCGGCTACCCTTCTCCGTCGCCCCATCGGTAATGCCGCGCCGTCGGCGGTGCGGGAATGTCTGCCCGCTGCGCATCGGCTACGCCTCTCGGCCTCGCCTTAGCTCCCGACTGACCCTGGGGGGATTAGCCTCGCCCAGGAACCCTTAGGCTCACGGCGCCAGGGTTTCTCGCCCTGGTCTCGTTACTCATGCCAGCATTCTCACCTCCGCGCGGTCCACAGCAGGTCGCCCTGCTGCTTCGCCCCCCGCGGAGAGCTCCCCTACCACTGAATTCTCAGTCCGCCGCTTCGGTGCATCGCTTAGCCCCGTGAATTGTCGGCGCATGTCCACTCGACCAGTGAGCTGTTACGCACTCTTTAAATGCATGGCTGCTTCTAAGCCAACATCCTGGTTGTCTGGGCAGACGCACATCCTTTGCCACTCAGCGATGACTTGGGGACCTTAGCGGGCGGTCTGGGCTGTTTCCCTCTCGAGCGCGCAGCTTAGCCCACGCCCTCTGACTCCCGGCCTCTCGACCCGCGGCATTCGGAGTTCGGTTCGAGTCGGTAGGCGGTGAAGCCCCCTCGTCGATCCGGTGGCTCTACCACCGCGGGTTAACGGCCGAGGCTAGCCCTAAAGCTATTTCGGGGAGAACGAGATATCTCCGGGTTTGATTGGCCTTTCACCCCTATCCTGGGGTCATCCCCTCCGTTTTCAACCGAAGTGGGTTCGGCCCTCCACGGGGTCTTACCCCCGCTTCAGCCTGCCCCAGGATAGCTCACCCGGCTTCGCGTCTGCAGCGTGCGACTCACTCGCCATCTTAAAGGCTCGCTTTCGCTGCGGCTCGTTTCCAAACTTAACCTCGCCGCACACCGCAACTCGCTGGCTCATTCTACAAAAGGCACGCCGTCACAGCGCAAAGGCTGCTCCGACTGCTTGTGGGCGCACGGTTTCAGGTACTGTTTCACTCCCCTCTCGGGGTGCTTTTCACCTTTCCCTCACGGTACTGGTTCGCTATCGGTCACAGGAGAGTGTTCAGCCTTGGAGGGTGGTCCCCCCGGCTTCGGACCGGGTTTCACGTGCCCGGCCCTACTCGGGATACTCGTCAGCGGTCCGCATGGTTTCGCGTACGGGGCTCTCACCCGCTGCGGCCGGCCCTTCCATGCCGTTCCGCTACCATGTGGATTTGTAACCGCTCCCAGGTGGGCAGCACCTGGACGCGAGTCCCGCAACCCCCGGGCGGCAACGCCTGCCGCTTACACGCGCCCGGGTTTGGGCTGGTGCGCTTTCGCTCGCCGCTACTCGCGCAATCTCGGTTGATTTCTCTTCCTCGGGGTACTTAGATGTTTCAGTTCCCCCGGTTGCCTCCCTACGCCCTATTTGATTCAGGCGTGGGTAGCAGGGCATGACCCCTGCTGGGTTCCCCCATTCGGAGATCCCCGGATCAAGGTGTGTTTGCCACTCCCCGGGGCTTATCGCAGCTTGCCGCGTCCTTCGTCGACTTCCTGTGCCAAGGCATCCGCCGTGCGCCCTAGATATCTTGTCCATTACCTAGGTCGCCAAAGAAGTAATTACTTCTAATGGTTTCGTCCGTTGGATATAAATGAGAATTTATTCCGTCGTATAACATACGTTCGCGATCGTGATGAATCGTCTATTCCATGATGCGAGCACCCTCAAGAACCTAATCAGCTTAGGAAATTGATGTTGGTGTTGATCATGTTGACATTTTCATGTCACGCGCTATGCAACTGTCAAGGTGCGCGGGGACTCTCTTCGGAGCCCTCGCAGCCGGATGCTGGGGAGGACGAGAGCGGCTCTAGGTTGTCTCCCTAGAAAGGAGGTGATCCAGCCGCACCTTCCGGTACGGCTACCTTGTT
>CAJMKK010000023.1 GCA_905214105.1 uncultured bacterium | reverse complement strand
GGGGGCGGCGTCCTCGACGCCCCGCAATACACAGCACACCCAAAACATAAAGGAACACCCATGAACTACAACAACAGCGAATTCCTCGCGTCCTACGGTCTGTCCCGCCAGCTGCCGGACAGTGACCGCCCTGAAATCGTATTTTCGGGCCGCTCCAACGTCGGCAAGTCGAGCCTCATCAATAAGCTCTGCAACCGCAAGAAGCTGGCCCGCGTCAGCGCCACGCCGGGCAAAACGGCAACCATCAACTTCTACCGCGTTGATACGGCCTACTTTGTTGACCTGCCCGGCTACGGCTACGCCAAGGTCTCCAACGCCGAGCGCGAGCGGTGGGACGATTTGATCAACAGCTATTTTGAGGCGGATCGTGCGGTCTGCCTGCTTGTCCAGCTGCTGGACAGCCGCCACGCGCCCAGCGCTGACGATGTGCAGATGCTTGAGTACCTGCACTACCACCGCATTCCGTTTCTGGCCGCGCTGACCAAGGGCGACAAGCTGAAAAAGAGCGAGATGGCCGCCCGCAAAGAAGAATTTGAAAAGATCTGCGCTCCCTACGGCTGCCAGGGCGTTGTGCTGACCAGCGCCGAGAACGGGCTGGGCATGGACGAGCTGCGCACGCTGCTTGAGGCCAGCATGACCCCCGAGACAGAGGACTGATCGATGGCCTACAACGAGTTTGCCTATTTCTACGACGAGTTCAACGGCGAGGCTGACTATGACGCGCTTTACGGCTATATTACCGACGAGCTGAAGGCCCACGGCATCACAGACGGAATCCTGGCCGACCTGGGCTGCGGCACCGGCGATCTGACCCTGATGCTGACCCAGGCAGGGTATGATGTCATCGGCATTGACCGCTCCGAGGAGATGCTCAGTGTCCTGCGCGAAAAGGCCGACGAGCTGGGCCTGACGGGCCGCTTGCTGCTGCTGAAGCAGGACCTGCTGGACCTGGACCTGTACGGCACGATCCGCGCCGCGGTGTCTACGTTTGACACCTACAGCCACATTGGCCCGCAGGAAAATTTTGAGAAGGCCATCCGCAAGGCTGCCTACTTTATGGAGCGGGGCGGCGTGTTCATTTTTGACTTGAACACGCCCTATAAGCACCGGCACATTCTGGCAGGCCAGACCTTTGACATCGAGGCCGAGGACGCCGACTGCCACTGGTCGAACCGCTACGACGAGACGGCGCAGCGGGTGGATATTACCATCAACATTGACTACCACGAGACGGGGGAACACTTCCACGAGGCGTTCAGCGAGTACAGCTACGCGCTGGATACCGTGTGCGCCCTGTTGGAAAAGTACGGCTTCGCCGTGGCCAAAGTCGCCGACGGCGAGAGCTTTGGCCCGGTGCGCGGCGACAGCCCGCGCTGGATCATCACGGCTGTCAAGCAATACACACAAGAGGAAAAAGCTAATGGAACAGAATCATAACATGCTGCGCGGTATCTCCGAAAACGGCGGTATCGTGTTTTACGGTGTTGACTCTACGGAAATCGCCCGCGAGATGGAACGCCTGCACAAGACCAGTGCCGTCACCACCGCTGCCTTGGGCCGCCTGCTGACGGCAGCCTCGATGATGGGCATTATGCTCAAAAGCACCCAGGACTCGGTGACGCTGCAGATCAAGGGCGGCGGCCCCGCAGGCCGCCTGCTGGCCGTTTCCGACGGCACCGGCAACGTCAAGGGCTACGTCGAGCACCCTGTTGTGGAACTTCCCCCGCGGGCTGACGGCCATCTGAACGTCGGCGCAGCCGTCGGCAAGGACGGCACGCTGGACGTCATCCGTGACTTGGGTATGCGCGAGCCGTACATCGGCCAGGTGCCGCTGACCTCCGGTGAGATCGCCGAGGACATCACGACCTATTTTGCTATCAGTGAGCAGGTGCCCACTGTCTGCGCGTTGGGCGTGCTCGTCGATAAGGACCTGAGCGTCCGCTGCGCGGGCGGCTTTGTCGTGCAGCTGCTGCCCGGCGCAACCGAGGAGGAGATCGAGCACCTCGAGAAGAACATCAAGGCCATGCCCAGCGTGACGACAATGCTCGAGGAGGGCAAGAGTGTCCGCGATATGCTGGAGCTGGCTCTGGCCGGCTTTGCACCCGATATTCTCGACAGCTACCATGTGACCTACAAGTGCGACTGCGGCCTTGAGCGCGTTGAAAAGATGATCCGCTCCCTTGGCAAAAAGGAGGTCGAGCGCATGCGCGACGAGGACCCCGTTGCCGAGGTGAACTGCCAGTTCTGCAACAAGAATTATAAGGTGGATCTGAATGAACTGCTCAAAAACTGGCCTTCCACCGCCGAAAATGAGTCGGGCGAAAACGCATAAAAATTTATGCAAAAAAATGTAAAAAACGCTTGACTTTTCCGCTCATATAGTTTATAATAACAAACGTCGCCCGGAGAGAGCGATTGAGCAAAACTCTCCAACATGCGGCCGTAGCTCATCTGGTAGAGCGCCACCTTGCCAAGGTGGAGGTAGCGAGTTCGAGCCTCGTCGGCCGCTCCACTTTGTGGAAGTTTAGCTCAGCTGGGAGAGCATCTGCCTTACAAGCAGAGGGTCAGCGGTTCGAGCCCGTTAACTTCCACCATGTGGCCCGGTAGTTCAGTTGGTTAGAACGCTAGCCTGTCACGCTAGAGGTCGTCAGTTCGAGCCTGATTCGGGTCGCCATTTGC
>CAJMKK010000022.1 GCA_905214105.1 uncultured bacterium | reverse complement strand
TCTCCTGTTGAAAGGGAACAGACTCCCCGTTTCGTTTTCTGATCTCCATTTCGATCCTCTCATCTTCTCCGGTCACTTCTCATGTCCTTTTGGGCAAAGAGCGGGCAAGCGCAGTATCACGCTTGCCCGCTCTGTTTTTGAAAGCCGGTTTTTCTGCAGCCGACGCGGTGGGGCTGTTTGTTGTCTGTTGTCTTGGTTTTGGCTTTCCTGCCAGTTACTTCATAGATTCCAGAATGGCGTCCGCCAGTGCTTCCAGCTCAGTGCGCTTGTCCGTGCCCATGGACGAGGCGAGGCTGAGCCGCTCGTTGAGCACCGTCATGTTCTTAAGCTCATTGTTGACGAATTTCTGCATGAGGTCACCGGACTTCACCGCCCATGAGCCGTTTTCAATGATGGCAAAGGTGCGGTTTTGCAGATTCAATGCCTTCATATCCATGAGGAAGTCATGCATGGCGGGGTAGATGCCGAGGTTGTAGGTCACAGAGGCCAGGACAATGTGACTGTACTTAAACGCCTCGGAGATCAGCTGGGAGACATGAGTGGAGGACACATCGTACATCGCCACCTTGCTCATGCCCTTATCGCAGAGCGACGTCGCCAGCGCCTGCGCCGCGTTCTCCGTGTTGCCGTACATAGAGGCGTAGACGATGAGCACGCCCTGGGTCTCAGGGGCATAGCGGCTCCATGTGTCGTACTTTTCAATGAACCAGCCCAGATCCTTGCGCCACACGGGGCCGTGGAGCGGGCAGATGTACTTGATCTGATCCAAAACGCCGCCGGCCTTTTTCAGCAGGAGCTGGATGTGGGGGCCGTACTTGCCCACGATGTTGGTGAGGTAACGGCGGGCGTCGTCCAGCCAGTCCCGCTCGAAGTCCACCTCGTCGGCGAACAGCTTGCCGTCCAGCGCGCCGAAGGTGCCGAAGGCGTCGGCGGAAAAGAGGACGCCGTCGGTGACGTCGAGGGTCACCATGGCCTCCGGCCAGTGAACCATAGGCGCGCCCACAAAGGTGACGGTGTGCTTGCCGAAGGAGAAGGTGTCGCCCTCCTTCACCTCGATGCACTCATGTCCGTCCACATGGAAGCCGAACTGCCGCATGAGCATGAATGCCTTCTCATTGGAGATCAGTTTCACCTTGGGATGGCGTAGCAGGATCTCCTCGATGCAGGCGGCGTGATCCGGCTCCAGATGGTTGACCAGCAGGTAGTCCAGCTCGCGGCCATCCAGCACATACGCCAGATTTTCCAAAAGCTGGCGGCAGGCAGACCAGTCCACCGTGTCAAAGAGCACCGTTTTTTCATCCAGCAGGCAGTAGGCGTTGTAGCTTACGCCCCGGGGAATGGGAAAGCAGTTTTCAAACAGGGCCAGGCGATGGTCGTTGGCGCCCACCCAGTAGAGGTCGTTCGTTACTTTACGCACGCAATACATCTTATCTTGCCTCCTTCACGGCCTCAAGCCTTTACAAATTGATCCTTCGTCTCCGCGCACTCGGGACACACCCACTCGGCGGGAAGCTGCTCAAAGAGCGTACCGGGCGCGATCTCGCCGTCCTCGTCGCCCAACTCCGGCACATACTCGTAGCCGCAGCCGCTGCAGACGTAGCGGTCGCCGATGGGGGCGGGCTTCGGCGGCGTGGGCCGCTTCATCTTTACCATGGGCGGCGCGGGCAGCTTTTCGCCGCTATCCAGCGCGGCAGTGAGCAGGGGCAGGATCTCCTCCACATCGCCCACGATGCCGTAGTCGCAG
Source organism: uncultured bacterium (assembly GCA_905214105.1). GTDB lineage: Bacteria > Actinomycetota > Coriobacteriia > Coriobacteriales > Coriobacteriaceae > Collinsella. The sequence continues at coordinate 1,029 of CAJMKK010000022.1, read as the reverse complement.
TTCTTGAAGATAGGCGCGTTACCGTTCTTATTGATGGCCACGATGGTGGAGGCGTCCTTGATGCCCTTAAGGTGCTGGGATGCGCCGGAGATGCCGCAGGCGATGTACAGATTGCCGGTGAACTTCTGACCGGACATACCCACATAGCGGTTCAGCGGCAGATATTTGAGAGTCTCCGCCACAGGGCGGGAAGAACCGATGGCCGCGCCGGCGGCCTTGGCCAGCGACTCTACCAGTTTCATGTTCTTTTTCTCCCCGATGCCCTTGCCCGCGGAGACCACCCGCTCCGCCTGCGGGATGGGCGTATCCATAGGGATGCCCACGGAGAAGTCGTGACCATCCTTCTTCAGCGCCGCCACAAGGTCGGCCACCTGCTGGGCAGCATCCCCCTCCCGGAAGATGGTCTTTTTGCGAATGCCGGTGATGGGCGCGGGTTTCTTGGCCGCCGAACGGCTCTCGCCGCCGGAGCTCTTGCCCAGCCTGCCCAACAGATGAGAGGCGATGACCACCCGCTGGATCTCGTTAGTGCCCTCGTAGAGGGTGGTGATCTTGGCGTCGCGGTAGGCCCGTTCCACCTCCATGCCCTTGAGGTAGCCGCTGCCGCCGTGGATCTGCAAGGCATCGTTGGTGACCTCCAGCGCGATGTCCGAGGCGTACATCTTCGCCATGGCGGACTCCATGCCGTAAGGCGCGTGCTGCTCCTTCAGCTCCGCCGCGGAGTAGATGAGGAACCGGGCGCAGCGCAGCTTGGTTGCCATATCTGCCAGCTTGAAGGCGATGCTCTGCTGGGCCGCGATGGGCTTGCCGAACTGGACGCGCTCCTTGGAATAGCTCAACGCGTGCTCAAACGCGCCCTGGGCGATGCCCAGCGCCTGCGCGGCGATGCCGATGCGTCCGCCGTCCAGCGTGGACATGGCAATCTTGAAGCCCTCGCCCTCCTTGCCCAATAGGTTTTCCTTGGGAACCTTCACGTTGTTGAAGATCAGCTCCGCCGTGGAGGAGGAGCGAATACCCATCTTGTCATAGTGG
>CAJMKK010000021.1 GCA_905214105.1 uncultured bacterium | reverse complement strand
ATGATATCATTTATGTGAAGGAGGGAAGAAAGATGCCCAGAAGAGGTAATGTCGCAAAACGCGAAGTTCTGGCTGATCCTATCTACAATTCCAAGGTTGTCACCCGTCTGGTCAACTACATCATGCTGGATGGCAAGAAAGGTGTTGCTCAGGAGATCGTTTACGATGCATTTGACATCGTGAAGGAAAAGACCGGCAACGACCCGCTCGAGATGTTCGAGAAGGCTATGGAGAACATCATGCCTAACCTCGAGTGCAAGACCCGCCGCGTCGGCGGTGCTAACTACCAGGTTCCCCTGGAGGTCAGCCCGGCCCGCCGTGAGACCCTGGGTCTGCGTTGGCTCACCGCTTACAGCCGCGCCCGTGGCGAGAAGACCATGTCTGCTCGTCTGGCCGCTGAGATCATCGACGCCACCAACGGTGTCGGCGGTTCTGTCAAGAAGCGCGAGGATACGCACAAGATGGCCGAGGCCAACAAGGCTTTTGCCCACTATCGTTATTGATTCGCTGTCGAGGAGGTATAAGCCATGGCAACGCCGAGAGATGTATCTCTGCAAATGACCCGTAATATCGGTATCATGGCCCACATCGACGCAGGTAAGACCACCACCACCGAGCGTATCCTGTACTACACCGGTATCAACCATAAGATCGGTGAAGTTCATGACGGCGCTGCTACGATGGACTGGATGGAGCAGGAACAGGAGCGTGGTATCACCATCACTTCTGCTGCTACCACCTGCTACTGGAGCCATACCGAGACCCAGCACGATCCGGCTCTCTTCAAGAAGAACCGTCATCGTATCAATATCATCGACACCCCGGGCCACGTTGACTTCACTGTTGAGGTTCAGCGTTCCCTGCGTGTTCTGGACGGTTCCGTTACCGTTCTGGCCGCTAAGGGCGGTGTCGAGCCGCAGTCTGAGACCGTCTGGCGTCAGGCTGACGAGTATAAGGTTCCCCGTATGGTGTACGTCAACAAGATGGATACCATGGGTGCCGATTTCTACCGCTGCGTTCAGATGCTCCATGATCGTCTGCACGCCAACGGTGTGCCCATCCAGCTGCCCGTTGGTCAGGAGGATACCTTCAAGGGTATTATCGACCTGATCGATATGCAGGCTGACATCTACTATGATGACATGGGCAATGATGTCCGCGTTGAGCCGATTCCTGAGGATATGCAGGAGAAGGCCCAGGAGTACCATGACAAGCTGATCGAGGCTGTTGCTGAGACCGACGAAGAGCTGATGATGAAGTACCTGGAAGGCGAAGAGCTGACCAAGGAAGAGATCAAGGCTGCTCTGCGTAAGGCTACCATCTCCAACGAGATCGTTCCTGTTGTCTGTGGCTCCTCCTACAAGAACCGCGGCGTTCAGAAGCTGCTGGATGCTATTGTTGACTACATGCCGGCTCCTACCGACGTTGCAGCCATCAAGGGCACCAACCCCGAGACCGGCGAGGAAGAGGATCGTATCTCCTCCGACGACCAGCCTTTCGCAGCTCTGGCTTTCAAGATCATGACTGACCCCTACGTTGGTAAGCTCTGCTTCTTCCGTGTGTACTCCGGTACCCTGGATGCAGGCACCACCGTTTACAACTCTGTCAAGGATAACAACGAGCGTATCGGCCGTATCCTGCAGATGCACGCCAACAACCGTAAGGATATCGACACCGTTTACGCTGGCGATATCGCGGCTGCTGTCGGCCTGAAGAATACTACCACCGGTGACACCCTGTGCGACGAGAAGCATCCCATCATCCTCGAGTCGATGAACTTCCCCGAGCCTGTTATCCGCGTTGCTATCGAGCCCAAGACCAAGGCCGGCTCCGAGAAGATGGGCATTGCTCTGGCAAAGCTCGCTGAAGAAGACCCGACTTTCCGTACCTGGACCGATGAAGAGACCGGTCAGACCATCATCGCCGGCATGGGCGAGCTCCATCTGGAGATCATCGTCGACCGTCTGCTCCGCGAGTTCAAGGTCGAGGCTAATGTTGGCGCTCCCCAGGTTGCTTACCGCGAGACCATTCGCAAGGAAGCCAACCAGGAGACCAAGTACGCCCGCCAGTCTGGTGGTAAGGGCCAGTACGGTCACGTTAAGATCAAGGTTGAGCCCAACCCCGGCAAGGGTTACGAGTTCGTCAACGGTGTCGTTGGCGGCGCTATCCCGAAGGAATATATCCCCGCTGTTGACAATGGTATCCAGGGCGCTATGAAGTCCGGCGTTCTCGCTGGCTATCCCGTCGTCGATGTCAAGGTCACCCTGTGGGATGGTTCTTACCATGAGGTCGACTCCTCTGAAATGGCGTTCTCCATCGCCGGTTCTATGGCTTTCAAGGAGGCCATGAAGAAGTGCGATCCCGTCATCATGGAGCCCATCATGAAGGTCAACGTTATCGTGCCTGATGAGTACATGGGCAACGTTATCGGCGACCTGAACAGCCGCCGTGGTCAGATCAACAACCAGGAGTCCGAGGGTGGCACCGCTCGTGTTACCGCTCTGGTTCCTCTGTCTGAGATGTTCGGCTATGCTACCGACCTGCGTTCCAAGACCCAGGGCCGTGGCCAGTACTCCATGGAGCCTGATGAATATCAGCAGGTTCCCAAGAGCGTTGCCGACAAGATCATGAGCGACCGCGCTAAAGCGTAACTATTTCATAAATTTTACTTGATTTTTCTCGTAAAATCTTGTATTATAGCCTTACGCAAGGCAATTAAATTGTTTTAATTAAAGGAGGACACTTCCAATGGCTGAAAAGGAAAAATTTGACCGCT
>CAJMKK010000020.1 GCA_905214105.1 uncultured bacterium | reverse complement strand
AAGAAGGAAGGAGGCAACAAGTAATGTTACTGCCTAAGCGTGTTAAGTACCGCCGCGTTCAGCGCGGCCGCATGACCGGCAAGGCTACCCGCGGCAACGTGGTGTGCCAGGGTCAGTACGGCCTTGTTGCTCTGGAGCCGGCATGGATCTCCTCCAAGCAGATCGAGGCTGCCCGTGTTGCCATGACTCGTTACATCAAGCGTGGCGGCAAGGTTTGGATCAAGATCTTCCCCGATAAGCCCGTGACTGAAAAGCCCGCTGAGACCCGCATGGGCTCCGGTAAGGGCTCTCCCGAATACTGGGTTGCAGTCGTGAAGCCCGGCCGCGTGATGTTCGAGCTGGCAGATGTCGATGAGGCAACTGCTCGCGAGGCTCTGCGTCTGGCTATGCACAAGCTGCCCATCAAGTGCAAATTTGTTGTCCGTGAGGACTCCGTGAAGGAGGATGGCACCAATGAAGGCTAATGAACTCCGCGAAATGCAGACCGCAGAGCTGACCAGCAAGCTGGCAGATCTGAAGGCTGAGCTGTTTAACCTGCGCTTCCAGCATGCCATCAACCAGCTGGAGAACCCCGGCCGCATCGAAGCAGTCAAGAAGGACATCGCCCGCGTGATGACCGTTCTGGCTGAGAAGCAGTAAGGAGGTTAAACGATGGAAGAACGTAATCTGAGAAAGACCCGCGTCGGCGTTGTCGTGTCCGACAAGATGGATAAGACCATCGTGGTTGCCGTTAAGGATAGCGTGCAGCACCCCCTGTACAAGAAGATCCTGAAGCGTACCGTGAAGTTCAAGGCTCGTGACGAGCAGAACGAGTGCGGTATCGGTGACCGTGTTGAGATCATGGAGTGCCGCCCCCTGAGCAAGGATGTGCGCTGGCGCCTGGTCCGTATCGTTGAGAAGGCAAAGTAATCTTTGCCCGCTGCTTTGAACAGTTTGAAAGGAGATATCTGATATGGTTCAGATGCAAACTTATCTCAAAGTTGCCGACAACACCGGTGCCAAGGAGCTGATGTGCTTCCGTGTGCTGGGCGGCACCCGCAAGAGATACGCAAACATTGGTGACGTCGTGGTCTGCTCTGTCAAGAAGGCAGCCCCCGGCGGCTCCGTTAAGAAGGGCGACGTCGTCAAGGCTGTCATCGTGCGCAGCAAGCATGGCGTGCGCCGCGACGACGGTTCCTACATCCGTTTTGATGAGAACGCCGCCGTTATCGTTATGGCCGACAAGAACCCCAAGGGTACCCGTATCTTTGGACCTGTTGCTCGCGAGCTGCGTGATGCCGGCTACACCAAGATCCTGAGCCTGGCTCCGGAATCGCTGTAAGGAGGTTTTAAAAATGAATAATCTTCATGTTAAAACCGGCGACAACGTGATGATCATCAGCGGCAAGGACAAGGGCCACACTGGTAAGGTCCTGCAGGTCAGCCCCGCTGAAGGCAAGGTCATCGTTGAAGGCCAGAACATGGTTACCAAGCACGTCAAGCCTCGCCGTCAGGGCGAGCAGGGCGGCATCGTCAAGGCTGAGGGTGCTATGTACGCATCCAAGGTCATGCCCGTCTGCCCCAAGTGCGGCAAGGCCGTGCGTGTGGGCCACGTCGAAAAGGACGGCAAGATGGTTCGCGTCTGCAAGAAGTGCGGCGCTGAGCTGTAAGAAAGGAGTAAGGAACAATGGCTCGTTTGAAAGAACAGTATGTCAATGAAATTGCTCCTGCTCTGAACTCCAAGTTCGGTTACAAGAGCGTTATGCAGATCCCCAAGCTGGACAAGGTCGTCATCAACGTTGCCTGCGGCGAAGCCAAGGAAAACGAGAAGATCCTGGAAGCAGTTATGAAGGATCTGGGCCAGATCACTGGCCAGAAGGCAGTCGTCTGCCGTGCCAAGAAGAGCGTTGCTAACTTCAAGCTGCGTCAGGGCACCCCCATCGGCTGCAAGGTCACTCTGCGTGGTGAGCGTATGTACGAGTTCGTGGATCGCTTCTTCAACGTGGCTCTGCCCCGTGTGCGCGATTTCCGCGGCATCAACGGCAACGGCTTTGACGGCCGCGGCAACTTTGCCTGCGGCATCAAGGAGCAGATCATCTTCCCCGAGATCGAATTCGAGAAGGTCGATGCTGTCCGCGGCATGGATGTCTGCTTCGTCACCACCGCAAAGACTGACGAGGAGGGCAAGGAGCTGCTGAAGGCTCTGGGCGCTCCGTTCGCAGAGAACAACTAAGGGAGGAGATTTGTAAAATGGCTAAACTGTCTATGAAGCTGAAGCAGTCTCGTCCTGCTAAGTTCTCTACCCGTGCATACACCCGCTGCCGCATCTGCGGCCGTCCCCACTCCGTGCTGCGTAAGTACGGTGTGTGCCGTGTGTGCTTCCGTGAGCTGGCCTACAAGGGCGAGATCCCGGGCGTGAAGAAAGCTTCCTGGTAATTTACCAGAGGGCTGGATAATTTGTCGGATATCCGCCCCGGGGCAAACAACTTGTTTCGGGGCGGTATCATTATAAAAACACTGAGAGCTAATCTAAGGAGGTTAGTGGCAAATGCAGATTACTGATCCTATCGCGGACCTGCTGACTCGCATCCGCAACGCAAGCACTGCCAAACACCCTTCTGTGGAGATCCCCGCTTCCAACATGAAGAAGGCTATCTGCCAGATTCTGGTTGACGAGGGCTACATCAAGGGTATGCAGGTCAAGAACGATACCGTTCAGGGCACCATCGTTGTCACCCTGAAGTACCAGGCTAACGGCGAGCCCGTTATCGCTGGTCTGCGCCGTGTGTCCAAGCCCGGCCTGCGTATCTACACCAACTGCGAGGATATGCCCAAGGTCATGAAGGGCCTGGGTACCGCGATCATTTCCACCTCCAAGGGCATCATGACTGACAAGGCTGCACGTGCTGAGCACGTCGGCGGCGAAGTCCTGGCCTACGTGTGGTAAGAAAGGGGTAAAAGACAATGTCGAGAATTGGAAGAAAACCCATCGTCATTCCTGCCGGTGTCACTGTCACTGTCGATGAGGCAGCACACACTGTCGCCGTCAAGGGCCCCAAGGGCAGCCTGAATTCCAACTATCATCCCCTGATGACCGTTAAGGTCGAGGGCAATGAGGTTTTGGTTACCCGCCCCAATGACGAACCCAAGGCCCGCAGCCTGCACGGCCTGACCCGTACCAACATCGCCAACATGGTGAACGGTGTTGTGAACGGCTACGAGAAGAAGCTGGAGATCGTTGGCGTTGGTATGCGCTGCCAGAAGCAGGGCTCCAACCTGGTCATGAACCTGGGCTTCTCTCATCAGGTGAATATCCCCGATACCGAGGATTGCACCATTGTGTGGCAGGATCCCAACCACTTCTCTGTTACCGGTATCGACAAGCAGAAGGTCGGCCAGTATGCTGCAGAGATCCGCGGCAAGAAGCCGCCTGAGCCGTACAAGGGCAAGGGCATCCGCTACGCTGGCGAGGTCGTCAAGCACAAAGAAGGCAAGGCCGGTAAGGGCAAGAAATAAGGTAAGGAGTGAAAGACAATGGTTAAGCAGATCGACAAGAACGAAGCTCGTCTTCGTCGTCATCGCCGCGTTCGCAACAAGATCAGCGGCACCGCAGCACGTCCTCGCCTGGATGTTTTCCGCTCCGCCAAGCACATCTACGCTCAGATCATCGATGATGAGCAGGGCGTTACTCTGGTGTCGGCGTCCACTATGGACAAGGACTTCAACGGCAACGGCGGCAACGTCGAGGCCGCTGCTGAGATCGGCAAGAAGGTTGCAGCAAAGGCTCTGGAAAAGGGCATCACCGAGGTCGTGTTCGACCGTGGTGGCTACGTTTATCATGGCCGTGTTAAGGCCCTGGCTGATGGCGCCCGTGAGGGCGGCCTGAAGCTGTAATGAGAGGAGGAAACACATTATGGCTATGAGAAACCGTGAAGACGACGGCATGATCACCAAGGTTGTGTCTATCAACCGCGTTTCCAAGACTGTCAAGGGCGGCCGCATCATGAAGTTTGCTGCTCTGGTTGTCGTTGGCGACGGCAAGGGCACCATCGGCTACGGCATCGGCAAGTCCGGTGAAGTTCCCGAGGCTATCCGCAAGGGTGAGGCCGCTGCCAAGAAGAACATGCACAAGGTTGCCCTGAAGGGCACCACTATCCCCCACGAGATCGTCGGCAAGTACGGCGCAGGCGCTGTTCTGCTCAAGCCGGCTGCACCCGGTACCGGTATGATCGCCGGCGGCCCCGTGCGTGCCGTCATTGAGGCTGCTGGCATCAAGGACGTTCGTGCGAAGTCTATGCGTTCCAACAACCCCATCAACGTTGTTGCTGCTACCTTTGCAGGTCTGTGCGGTCTGGTCAGCGCCGAGTCTGTCGCTGAGAAGCGCGGCAAGACCGTGAAAGAAATTCTGGGTTAAGGAGGTAACTAACCATGGCAGATAAGATGCTCAAGATCGAGCTGAAGAAGAGCCTGATCGGCCGCGGCGCTAAGCAGATCGCTACCGCTGAGGC
>CAJMKK010000019.1 GCA_905214105.1 uncultured bacterium | reverse complement strand
CGGGCAAGGCCCTCTCGACCGTTTCGTTTTGCGGGGGCTGATTATTTTTAATGTAATAGGGACTTTGCTGATGCTGCCTTGGGTACTGTGCATGTAACTTTGGTCAGCCAGTGATACATCGCCGGGGACGGGGCAGGGTGCTTGGTTTTGGAAGTTCGCGAAGCCCACTTCCAAAACCAAGCACCCTGCCCCGTCCCTCGTCCGTACGTATTCCCCGCTGAGCGGGTCATAGATGCCATGCACCGATGTGCTAAAGTGACGGCTTGAAATTGGTGCTATATTCAGCTTGAGTTGTTTAATGCTAGTACGGGAGGCTGATATGGGGCTGTTCAAGAAGAAAAACCCGCAGGATGCCTTTGATCCCGATGTGTTTACCATCACGGATACGATTTTGGACCCGCCGCGGTTTACGTTTTTGCCGGCTATCTACCAGGATGCCACGCGTCGCAAGTGGGCCGTGCATCAGCGTGGTGCAGAGCCTAAGATTTTTGACTATGCGGACGTGTTGCAGTGCGAAGTAGCCGAGGCGGGCGATCCGGAGGCCGAGGAAGTGACTTCAAAACAGGAATTTGCCCAGCGTATCCTGGCAAATCCTGCCAAGGCGGCGAAAATAAACGCTGCCAAGCGTAATATGTGTCTTGGTATGGGCGTTGTTGTGGCGGTTCAGACGGGAAAAGACGAGGTTTCCAAACTAGAGATTCCCGTTATGACCGATGAAGTCAAACGCGATTCAAGCCTGTATAAGTCGTATCGGAATGTCGCCGAAAAGATCAAGGCCGAATTTGATGCCATGGGTGGTCTGGCCTAATTTTGGCGACATACGTTTCTGAACGAGGAGTCTGTGCAATGGCAGGCGAATCTTATGCAATTCCCCCCAAAGATCGTGCTGTTGAGGGGATTCTTTGGTATATCCAGCACCATCAGCTTGCCGGCGGCGATCGCCTGCCGGCCGAGCGCGTGCTGTGCGAAGAGATTGGCGTTTCGCGTACGGCGTTGCGCGCCGGTATCACGCGGCTCATCTCGTGTGGAACGCTCGAGAGCCGTCGCGGATCGGGTACGTATGTGTGTCCTCCCAAACCGCTCAATATCTTTCAGGAAACGTATAACTTCTCCGATGCTGTGCGGACTGCCGGCCTGCACCCCTCTTCTCGTCTGGTTTCCACCGGGGCCATCGAGGCGGATGAGGCGCTTGCCGACAAGCTTGGGGTTGCCGTAGGCGCTCCTTTGCTCCGCATGCAGCGTGTTCGACTTATTGAGGGCGAGCCGGCGTCAATCGAGACGGCTCACGTTAACCTGTCCCTGTGCCCCTCGCTTCCCGATCACGATTTTGAGTGTGAGAGCCTTTACGATGTCTTGCTCAAAGAAGGTGGCGTGCGCGTTGAGCATGGACGTGAGCATATCTCCATCTCGCGTTTGAACGCCGAAGAGGCCGAGTTGCTCCAGCAAGAAGAGGGAACGCCGGTGTTCTATGAGAGCACGATAGAATTTGATAAGGACATGCGTTTTGTGGAGCATTGCAAATCGGTGATTTTGCCCACAAAGTTCCGCTTTGCCGATAACGGCGAAAAGAACGGCATGAGGAGCGTGGCAGGTGAACAATGGCTGAAACAGTAGATGCCACCCCGGTTTATATGCGCATTCGACGCCGTATCGAGGAGCGTATCGAGCGCGGTATATATCCCACGGGTTCCATGATTCCGTCCGAAAAAGACCTCGCCGAGGAATTTGGTACGACGCGCTTGACCATCCGAAGCGCTGTCGATGAGCTGGTTCGGCGTGGGCAGATTCGACGCGTCCGCGGAAAGGGCGCGTTTGTGGCACAGAAAGTGCCCGTTGCCTACGAGCGAACGGGAGGCTTTCGCGAATCGGTTCGTGCTTCGGGCGGCGAGCCGTCCGTCCGCATCCTCGCGCGTTCCAAGCGTTATGCGGGTCCATATTATGCCAACCTGTTTGGCATTGCCGAGGACGATTTACTGTATTCGATTCGGCGTTTGAACTGCGTCAACGGCGATCCCGTATCGATTGAGATGGCGTTCATCCCGTGCCTGCTGTTTCCCACAATCGAAGATATTGACGTGTCGGTCTTCAGTTTGTACGAGACCTATGAGATGTTGGGCCGAAAGCCGGTCATGGCACAGGAAAAGCTCGATATCGAAGCGCTGGGCGCGCGAGATGCCGGCCTGCTTGGACTGGAGCAGGGCGATCTTGCCTTGACGCTTGAGTGCGTGAGCTTCGATGCGAGCGGCCAGGCGATCGAGTACGTCAAGTCGTTTAACCGCGGTGATGCGGGTGGATATACCTATACGTACTAGCTGGTTTTTTGCATAACGGGCTGAAAAGCTGACGGAATTTTGATTTGTTGAGCAGACTGCATATACGACCTTACATGGCTCAAAATCGACCGTTCGCCGATGGGGACAAATTAATCGACAAAGAGGTATCAAAAAGCCGTAACCTGTAACTGTGATTGGTATCAAATACTAATGATTTGTTACGAGGTGAGACGATGAAGATGCTCGATTACGTTCAGCTTGCCCATGTGCGTATGGGAGAGAACCTCGAGCGTTCGTCTGAGCTGGTAGCGCAGCTCGTTGATATTTTCCAGTCCGGTTCTTTTGACGCGCTGCGCATCGTTGCTTCGGGTTCGTCGCGCCATGCCGCCGATTGCGCCCGCGATTACCTGCAAGATACCCTGCAAATGCAGGTGTCCGTTGTGACGCCCGAGGCCTTCGTCGATTTTGAACACACCTATCCGCAGCATGCGCTCAACATTGCCGTTTCGCAGAGCGGCTATTCGACCAATACGATCGCGGCTCTTGATTACATGCGCGCGCACGATATGGCTGCAGTTGCGCTCACGGCAAACGTCGAGGCACCCATCAAGGAACACGCTGACATCGTTCTTGACTACGGTGTGGGTGTCGAGTCGGTGGACTTTGTGACTCTGGGCGTCGAGGTTCTCGTTGAGTACCTGGTGCTCTTTGGTATTTACGGCGGCCAGGCGCGCGGAACGATTGACGCCAAGGGCGTTGCCCAGCGTCTTGACGGCCTGCGCGAGGCTATCCAGGCCAATGCCGTGATGTGCAAGATCGCCGAGGCATATGTCCAAGATCACATGCTCGAGCTTTCTGAGCACATGCCCGCCATGGTCGTCGGCAACGGCCCCAACTATGGCGTTGCCGAAGAGGCAGCCCTCAAGCTGAGCGAGACCATCAAGATTCCTGCCATGCATCACGAGGGCGAGGAGTTCGTCCACGGTCCCGAGATGCAGATAACCCCAAGCTACCTGGTGTTTATCGTCGACGATCCGCAGGGGTCGGAGCGTCTTGCGGATATCGCCGATGCGCTATCGAACGTTACGACAAAAACAGTGCTGCTCACGGCCCATCCCAGGGGTAGGGCTCACGAGGTTGCGGTGCCTCAGGTGGCTCCGCTGCTCAGCGCAATTCCCAATCTTGTGTTCTTCCAGACGATTGCGGCCATAATCGCCGAGCGTCTGAAGTCATGGGACGTGCACCCGTATCTCGATGCCGTCTCCAAACAGATGGAGGTCAAGGCAGAGGGCTACGAAGAGTCAGTCAATGCGCTTAAGGCCAAAGCGGCCGAGTGTTACGGAATGTAAGCGGGTTTTGATGCCCGTTGGCATGGGGGATGTGGAGACAACCCCAGAAAGGAGAGACAAATGAAGGAAACCGAGAAGATCGAGATCATGCATTTCGACCAGGAGGGCTACCTCGAGGACGGCAAGGCGCTCTACGAGACCGGCAAGAAGATGACCGCCCTTGCCGACAAGGTCGCCGACGAGGGCTACGACGCCGTGTTCCTGATGGGCGTCGGCGGCACCTGGGACGAGCTCATGCAGCTCGAGTACCTCATGAACAAGTTCGGCGACCGCGACCTCGAGGTCTACCTGATCCACGCCGCCGAGTGGAACGTCATGGGCCACAAGCGCATGACCGAGAAGTCCGTCGTGCTCACCGCCTCCGAGTCCGGCACCACCCCCGAGGTCCTCGAGGCCGTCAAGAAGATGAAGGAGATGGGCGTACGCGTCTACGCCATGACCAAGCCCGAGGGCCCCATCGGCCAGGCTGTGGGTGCCGAGAACTGCGTCGCCATGGCTTCTGACCATGGTTCGGGCGGCTGCGAGAAGGGCTACTACCTCGCCGACTGCTTCGGCCTGCGCCTGCTCAACCGCCGTGGCTGCTTCCCCAAGTTCGACCTGTTTATCGAGCAGACCAAGGACATCTGGAAGGACATGCTCGATATCCGCAAGCGCTTCGAGCCGCGCGCCGAGGAGCTCGCCAAGAAGTACGCCCTGGCCCCCTACACCATGTTCATCGGTTCCGGCGCCCTGTGGGGCGAGACGATCCTGTTCTCGATGTGCATCCTCGAGGAGATGCAGTGGAAGCGCACCCGCTACATCACCTCGGCAGACTTCTTCCACGGCACCCTCGAGCTCGTGGAGCCCGGCGTCCCGGTCTTCCTGTTCATGGGCGAGGACGAGAACCGCAAGCTCGACGAGCGCGTTCGCGCCTTCCTGACCCGCGGCGTGACCGGCGACACCGACATCAACATCATCGACACCGCCGAGTTCGCGATCCCGGGCCTTGACGACGAGTTCCGCGTCATCGTCTCCCCGTGGATTCTGACGGTGCTCGTGACCGACCGCCTGGCTCGCTACTACGAGACGGTCACCAAGCACAACCTCAAGTATCGTCGCTACTATCACCAGTTCGACTACTAAAGAAAACGGGTGCGGGAACGTGCCGGGCTATTGAGAGGAACACAGAATGAGACAGTACATCATCGCCAGCCATGCGCACTTCGCTACCGGCATCAAGGAGAGCGTCGAGCTGCTCTCGGGCGCGCGCGACAACGTCCACGATCTTTCGATGTTCGTCGATGACCGCATGGACGTGGCCGAGGAGGCCCAAAAACTGCTGGCGGGCATGTCTGCCGACGATGATGTCGTTGTCTGCACCGATCTCTTTGGCGGCAGCGTCAATAACGAGTTCACCAAGATCGTCCAGACGCGTCCCCGCACGTACCTCGTTACCAACATGAACCTTCCTCTGCTTATCCAGCTGCTGTTCTCTGACGAGTCGGCGCCGGTTGAGGAGACGATTCGCGCCATCGTCGCTGCGGACGATACGCGCGTGAAGTTTGTCAACGATTTTTTGGTCGATGACGAAGAGGAAGAAGAGTTCTAATCCGCAGCACCTACTGACACGCCGTAAGACGGCACAAGACCTTTGGGGGGTCACATTATGATTCAGCTACTTCGCGTCGACCATCGCCTGCTTCATGGCCAGGTCGCGGTCTCTTGGGTCCAGGGCCTTGGCTCCAACTGCATTTTCTGCGTGGGCGATAAGGTCGCCAACGACCCGGTGTGGAAGACGACGCTCAAGATGGGCAAGCCTGCCGGCTGCAAGCTCGTCATCAAGGATATGGCGAATGCCATCGAGGCCATTAACTCGGGTGTGACTGACAAATACAAGATGATTATCTGTGTCGCCACCATCGCTGAGGCAAAGCAGCTTGTTGAAGGCTGCCCGCAGATCAAGTCGGTCAACCTGGGCAACACCAAGCCCAAGGACGAGAAGCGCCCCGATGCTCGTCAGGTCTCTCGTCAGATCTTCCTGACTGCAGCCGAGGAGGCCGATGTGCGTGAGATGCTGAACAACGGCGTCGAGGTCGAGATCCGTCCTCTGGCCGATGACCCCAAGGTTGACTGCGCAAGCGTGCTATAGGCGTTCAATTTCGAAGAGTCTGAGCTCTTCGTAGTGTCCTATTAGGAAAGGGGGATATATGCTTACCCAAGCAATCCTCATCGGACTTATCGCCGCATTTGGTAAGTTCGACTTCCAGCTCGGTACGCTCTATGCGTTCCGCCCCATCGTCCTGTGCCCGCTCGTGGGCCTGGTGCTGGGGGACCTGCAGTCCGGCCTCGCGATCGGCGCCAGCCTGGAGCTTCTGTTCATGGGCTCGATCTCCATCGGCGCCTACGTGCCGCCTGATGAGACGATCGGCGGCGTGCTCGCCTGCGCCTTCGCTATCCAGTTGGGCCAGAGCACCGAGGCAGCCATCGCGCTCGCTATGCCCATCGCCACGCTGTGCCTTGCCATCAAGAACATCCTCAACGCCGCCCTGCCGATTCTGGTTGACCGCGCTGATGTCTTCTCCGGCCAGGGCAACCTTAAGGGTGTCTATGCGATGCACTTCCTGATCGGTTTGACCGGTATCATCATGGCGTTCCTGCTGTGCTCGCTGTCGTTCTATCTGGGTGCTGACGCCATCCAGGGCATGCTCGACTTCATCCCGCCCTTTGTCCTTGCTGGCTTTGGCGTTGCCGCCAACATCCTGCCGGCCATGGGCTTCGCCATGCTCGGCCGCCTGG
>CAJMKK010000018.1 GCA_905214105.1 uncultured bacterium | reverse complement strand
GGTAAGACGACCTTGACGGAGAGCCTGTTATATACCAGCGGAGCAATCGAGGCGCTCGAGCCGTGGGAACAGCGCGAGATCATGCGCTTGGTCGGTAAGTTCTCCCATGTTCTTAACGAAGAGTGCGAGGCATTTAAACGGCAAGTGGCCGCCGAGAACGAGGCTGACGATAAGGGCGAAGGGGAGACATGCGACTCTTAATGAGATTTATGAGGCCGTATCGCGGGCTGATTGCGGTGACGCTGTTTGTACTGCTGATAGATAACGTCGGCACGCTGCTGGTGCCTACAATGTTGGCGAATATGGTCAATACTGGTATCACGACGGGTGATATCGACTACATCTTGCGCAACGGCGTGTATATGCTCATCGCGACCGGCATGGCCAGTGGCGGCGCGGTGCTGGGCTGCTATCTTTCGGCCCGTCTGGCGGCCAATGTGGCCTGCGACATTCGCAACGCCGTCTACGATAAGTCGCTCGAGCTGTCCGCCAGCGACTTTGAGCGCTTTGGTACGGGTTCGATGATCACGCGCTCGCTCAACGACATCAACGTGATCCAGCAAGCGATCCTGCAGACGATTCAGCTGGTGTTACCGGTACCGTTCTTGGCCGTGGCGGGCATCATCTTTGCCTGGTTTATCGATCCTGCCATGGGTACGCTGCTGGGCGTGGTCGTTGCGATCGTGCTGGTGGCGGCGGTCTTTACCGTTGCCAACGCCGCGCCGATCTTTATGCGCCTGCAGAGCTTTATCGACCGCATGAACGTGGTGCTGCGCGAGAACATCGTGGGCGTGCGCGTCATCCGCGCATTTAACAAGGAGCGCCACGAGGAGCAGCGCCTGGACGAGGTGTTTAGCGATTATGCAGCCAATGCCATCAAGGTCAACCACCTGTTTGTGGGTCTCGATAGCTCCAGCTTCTTTTTGATGAATATCGCCGAGGTGGCGGTGCTGTGGGTGGGCGGCAACCGCGTGGGCGTCCATGCCATGCAAATCGGCAGCATCTCGGCCGTGCTGGAGTACGCGATCCTGATCCTGTTCTTTGTGATGATGGCGCAGATGGTGGTGCTGACGCTTCCGCGCGCCGCGGCGTGCCTCAGCCGTGCACAGCAGGTGCTCGAAATCGAGCCGAGCATCGTGGACGGTAAGGCTACGCTGGGCGACGGGACACCTGAGTCCGCAGATGGGGCCGACACGGTGGCCGTGTTCGACCACATGTCGTTTCGCTTTGACGATGCCGACGAGGACACCCTGTACAACCTGAGTTTTGCCTGCCGCCGCGGACAGACGACCGCGATCGTGGGCTCGACGGGCTCGGGCAAGTCAATGGTGGCCAAGCTCTTGCTTCGCTTCCACGATGCCACGAAGGGCGCCATTCGCCTAAACGGCATCGATCTGCGCGACCTTTCGCAAGACGATATCCGCGGGCGTATCGCCTATGTGCCGCAGAAGGCATGGCTGTTCTCGGGTACGGTGGCGAGCAACCTGCGCTTTGGCAACGAGGGCGCGACCGAGGCTGACATGCTCCATGCGCTGGAGGTTGCCCAGAGCACCTTTGTGCTCGACCAGCCCCAGGGGCTCGATACGCCGGTGGCCCAGGGCGGCACGAACTTCTCGGGTGGTCAGCGCCAGCGCCTGGCGATTGCCCGCGCACTCATGAAGCACGCCGACCTGTATATCTTCGACGATAGCTTTTCGGCCCTGGACTTTAAGACCGATGCGGCACTGCGCCATGCGCTACAGGACGAGACGCGCGATGCCGCGGTGCTCATCATCGCCCAGCGCATCTCGACTATTTTGCATGCCGATCAGATTGTGGTGCTCAAGGACGGTGAGGTCGTGGGCCTAGGCACGCACGACGAGCTCATGAAAACCTGTGAGGTGTACCGCGCTATCGCGGAATCGCAGATGAAGGGAGGTGAGTAGCATGACCGAGGAGCTCAAGAAGCAAGGCATCGCCGATGACGCCGCGGCTGCAGAAACAGTCGAGGAGACGGGCGCCACGTCCGACCTGGACGAAAACGCCAAGGCAGCGGCGGAGCGCGAGGCTCGCCGCCAGGCACTCTACGAGGAAAACGAGCGCGCCGAGGACGAGCGCGCCCGCGCCGAGGCGGAGCGCATGCGCGACGTTGACGACGAGGACGAGGACGAGACGCCCCGCGACACCTGGGCGACGGTGCGCCGCCTGTGGAGCGAGGCCGCCGGCGACCATTGGCGCTTCTATATCGTGTTCGCGAGTATCGTGTTCTATGCCATCTTTAACACCGCGGCGCCGGCTTACAGCGCCCGCGTGATCGATGAGCTGTGGGGGCACATGAAGCTGGCGTTTGCCAACAACACTACCTTCAGCATTACCTGGGAGAACTGCGGCAGGACCATCTTTATCTACTTTATGATCTGGACCGCCGCCGCCTCGTTCTACGCACTCCAGAGCTTTTTGATGTCGAGCGTTGCCGAGCGCCTCAACCTGCGCCTGCGCAACCGCATCGCACAAAAGCTCAACCGTCTGCCGCTTGCCTACTTTGACGCGCATCGTCCCGGCGAGGTCGTCAGCCGTGCGACCAACGACTTGGACAAGATGTCCGAGAGCATGCAACGCGGCTTGCTGCAGTTGCTGGTGTCGATCGGTACCGTGGTGGGCGCCGTGAGCGTGATGTTCGTGTTTAGCGTGCCGCTCACGCTCGTCTTTTTGTTCTTTACGGCGCTTTCGCTGCTGGTGACGAAGGTCGTGTCGCGCCGCACGCACGATGTGACGGGCGAGCGCCAGGAGTGGGTGTCCAAGATTACGAGCGCGGTCGAGGAGGGCTACTCGGGCCGTCTGGTGATCCGTGCGTTTAACCGCGAGCGCCAGAGCTCTGCCGAGGTACACGAGGCTTCGAAGGAGCTGGCGCGCGTGAGCACCAAGGCCGACTTTATGATTAACGCCGTCGGCCCCGCGGTGCGCTTTATCGGCCGTTTGGCGCAGATCGTGATCGCGCTGGTGGGCTGCAGCATGCTGGTTGCCGGGCATATGACCGTCGGCGTGTTCCAGGCGTTCCTCCAGTTCATCTACGAGGCGTCCGAGCCCATGACGGAGCTGTCGTTTACCTTTAACTCGCTGCAGAGTGCGCTGGCGAGCGCCGAGCGCGTGTTCGACCTGCTCGACGAGCCCGAGATGGAGGCCGATCCGTTGCCGGTGGCCGCCGCCAAGCTGCCGGGCAAAGTGGAAGGCCGTGTCGCTTTTGAGCATGTGCGCTTTGGCTATGCGCCCGACAAGCCGCTTATGCGAGACGTGTCGTTTACCGCCGAGCCGGGTCAGAAGATCGCCGTGGTGGGAACCACGGGCGCGGGTAAGACCACGCTCATCAACCTGCTCATGCGCTTTTACGAGATCGACGGCGGCCGCATTACCCTCGACGGCGTGGACACGAGCCGCATGAACCGCGGCGAGCTACGCCAGCAGTTTGGCATGGTGTTGCAGGACGCTTGGCTATTTGATGGCACCATTGCCGAGAACATCGCCTACGGCTGTCCCGAGGCGACGCGCGAGGAGATTGTCGCGGCCGCACGTGCCGCACGGGTCGACTTCTTTGTGCGCACTATGCCGCAGGGCTACGACACGCGTGTGGCTAACGATGCCGAGAGCATCAGCCAGGGCCAACGTCAGCTGCTGACCATCGCGCGCGTGCTGCTCAACAACCCGGCGATCCTCATCCTGGACGAGGCGACGTCGAGCGTGGACACGCGCACCGAGCTCGCCATCGGCCGTGCTATGGATGCGCTCATGCGCGGGCGCACGAGCTTTGTGATCGCGCACCGTCTGTCGACGATCGTCGATGCCGACCTCATCCTGGTCATGGATCACGGCAATATCATCGAGCAGGGTACGCACAAGGAGCTGCTGGCTGCCGAGGGCGCTTATGCCGACCTCTACCTAAGCCAGTTCGCATAAGGTGACAAAGGGTCAGTCCCGCATGTCACATCGAAAAGAAAGCGCGCCGGGGGCGGATTCCCTGGCGCGCCTTTTGTGTTGGCGTTCATGCTGTGGCGGTTGCCCGCGGCCCTAGCGCTCGTCCACGAGCTTGGCGACGAGGGCTTTGAGCTCGGCCACCTCTTGCTCGAGTTCCTTGACGCGACGGGCGTTTTCGGTGATGCCCTGGCGGTTGAGGGCGCTCTGCTCGGCGGCATCGTCGGGCATGTACTCGCGATGCTGCTTGGCGTCGAAGCTCTCCTCGAACACGCGGCAGCCGTTGCGTTTGATGATGCGGCCGGGCACGCCCACGACGGTGCAGTTGTCGGGCACGTCCTTGACGACGACCGAGTTGCCACCGATCTTGACGTTGTTGCCGATGCGGATGTTGCCAAGCACCTTGGCGCCCGTGCCCACGGTGACATTGTTGCCCAGGGTGGGGTGGCGTTTGCCGGTCTCGTTGCCGGTGCCGCCGAGCGTGACGCCCTGATAAAGCACGCAGTTGTCGCCCACAATGGCGGTTTCGCCGATGACAACGCCCATGGCGTGGTCGATAAAGAAATGCTTGCCGATCTGTGCGGCGGGATGAATCTCGACGCCGGTAATGTGGCGGGTGATCTGCGAGAGCACGCGGGCGAGCGAGCGATGACCGTGTTCCCACAGCCAGTGCTCGGGCACGTGGTTCCACTTGGCGTGCAGGCCGGGGTAAGAAAGGAAGATGACCAGACCGCTTTGCGCAGCGGGGTCCTGTGCCTGGACGGTCTTGATGTCCTCGCGAATGGTATTGATAAAGCTCATCGGCCGCCCTCCCTTAGCGCCGCGAAAATGCAATTCAATAAAGTATAGCGATTCGCTAGGGATTAGGAAGAGCAATCTTTCATGCTTAGCGTGACAGGTGTCAGTTATGCAAACTTGCTGGTAATGGAGTCATGCTTTTGTGCGGTCGTGTGCATGGCCGCGCCGCAACCGTATACTGGTCAACTTGGACGTATCCGCGCCCACAACTGAGAGGTCTTACTTCATGGGTTTCATCAATTTCATTGCCGAGCTGCTTAAGGATCCGCGCACTGCGATCGCCAGCTGGATCGCCGCCGGCCCGCTTATGGCCTACGGCTGCGTGTTCCTGATTATCTTTATCGAGACGGGCGTGGTGTTCTTCCCGTTCCTTCCCGGCGATTCGCTGCTGTTTGCTTCGGGCTTCTTTGCCCACAACGGTGGCTTTAACATCGTGGCGCTTCTGGCCACTGCATGGGCCGCGGCCATCCTGGGCGATCAGTGCAACTTTATGATCGGTCACTTCTTTGGCAAAAAGATCATCGCTTCGGGCAAGGTCAAGGCCATGACGCCCGAGCGCATTAAAAAGTCCGAGGATTTCTTGGATAAGTGGGGTCACCTGGCCATCTTCCTGGGTCGCTTCTTCCCGTTTATCCGCACCTTTGTGCCTTTTATCGCCGGCATGGGCGGCATGCACTGGCGCAACTTTGTCATCTTTAACGTGCTGGGCGGCATTACCTGGTCGACGGTCTTCACGCTGCTGGGCTACTTCTTTGGCGGTATTCCCTTTGTGCAGGAGCACTTTGAGCTGCTGATTATCGGCATCGTTGCCGTGTCGATCATCCCGACTGTGGTCGGTCTGGTTAAGGCAAAGTTGGGCAAACAGAACGCGTAGCTCGAGCCAGCGCGCAAACCGTGCCGTTGAGGCCCGTCACCGCTTACGGTGGCGGGCCTTTTTGCTTCGGTCAAATGAAAATACTTTACTTAGTTAAAGAAAAGCGTTTTATCAGACGCGTACGGGGAGTACAATCTCGTGCATGCGAATCGACGTGCCATCGGCTTTGATGCCGTTCGCGTGTCCCGTCCGGCTCTACGCTCCGGGCGTGCGACGTTGCGACGCGGGCGGCCCCGGTCCTTGCGTGCGGGTTCGCGAGTATGCAACTGTGTATGTAAGGAGCGACATATGGCTGTCGAGAAGAAGGATATCGATTGGGGTAGCCTCGGCTTTGGCTACATGAAGACCGATTACAGCTACGAGGCCCATTGGAAGGACGGCGAGTGGGACGAGGGCGGCCTGACCACCGACCACACCCTGCATGTCTCCGAGTGCGGTGGCATCTTCCATTACTGCCAGGAGGTCTTTGAGGGCCTGAAGGCCTATACCGCCGAGGACGGCAGCATCGTCTGCTTCCGTCCCGACATGAACGCCGAGCGTATGTATAACTCTGCCCAGCGCCTCGAGATGCCCCCGTTCCCCAAGGACAAGTTTGTTGAGGCCGTCAAGCAGGTCGTTTCTGCCAACGCCGCCTGGGTTCCGCCCTTCGGCTCCGGTGCAACCCTGTACGTGCGTCCGTTTATGATCGGCTCTGGTGACGTGATCGGCGTGGCTCCCGCTCCTGAGTACACGTTCCGCATTCTCGTGACCCCGGTCGGTCCGTACTTTAAGGGTGGCCTCAAGCCCGTCAAGCTGCGCGTTTCCGAGTACGACCGCGCCGCACCGCACGGCACCGGCAACATCAAGGCCGGCCTCAACTACGCCATGTCCCTCAAGCCCACGATGGAGGCCCATCGCGAGGGCTATGCCGAGAACCTGTATCTCGACTCTGAGTCCCGCACCTATGTCGAGGAGACCGGCGGCGCGAACGTTCTGTTCGTGAAGGAGGACGGCACCCTCGTCGTTCCTCAGTCGCACACCGACTCCATCCTGCCCTCCATCACCCGTCGTTCGCTTGTTCAGGTTGCCGAGGACCTGGGCATGACCGTTGACCAGCGTCCCGTCGAGTGGGCTGAGGTCAAGTCCGGCACCTTTGTTGAGTGCGGCCTGTGCGGCACCGCTGCCGTCATTTCCCCGGTGGGCGAGATCGACAACAAGGTCTATGGTGCCGATGAGACCGTGACCTTCCCGGCTGGCTACACCGAGATTGGCCCCGTGATGAAGAAGCTCCGCGAGACCCTGACCGGCATCCAATCTGGTGCTGTCGAGGATAAGCACGACTGGGTTTACACCGTCGCGTAAGCTGCCATAGCTGTTCGGCCCGAGGGCAACCTTCCTTTCCGGCGCGTCCTCGGATATGCAAGAACCTCCGCAGCGCACTTCGTGCGGCGGAGGTTCTTTCGTCCTGCGGAGTGCGCCGGAAAGGAAGGTTGCCCTCGGGCCTGCGTTACCTCGGCGCTGCCGTTACGGGCAATATAGATCTGAATGAAAGATAGCGCGCGGCCTTTTAGGCTGCGCATTTGTTTTGGTTCGCGCCATGTGGGGGTGGTGGCGACGTGCATTTTTGCGAGTATTCTGCAATCGAAGGCCCCTGCATACCGACCTCGGGCAAAAAATCGGGATTTCTCGTTGTTTTCTACGAATGATGGGCGGGGTTATGGGCTGACAGCGTTTGATTTGCAGGGATATTCGCGGTCTTTGGCATTTATCGTAGCGCCCGAAGCCCTTGGTTATGTTGAATACTCCTAAAAATGCACGGCGCTTAGAGGGGGACCTTCGCGAAAAAGGAAACCGCCCCGTCGAAGTATGCATTCGACGGGGCTGTTTATGCATATAGCCGATTTAGGATGCGCTGCCAAACTACTAGAACTTGACGGTCGGGGCCTGGCGGGCTGCTTCGGCGGCCTCGAAGCCCTGGCGCTCCTTAAACTGGAAGATGCCGGCAAAGATGACAGCCGGGAACGTCTGAATGGCGTTGTTGTAGCTGAGCACGCAATCGTTGTAGCTCTGGCGTGCATAGCTAATCTTGTTCTCGGTATCCTCGAGTGATGCCTGCAGCTGCGTAAAGTTGGTGTTTGCCTTAAGATCGGGATAGGCCTCGGCTACGGCAAAGAGCTGGCGCAGCGCACCGGTCAGCACGTTGTCGGCTTCCATCTTGGCCTCGGGCGTAGTGGCCTTGACGGCGGTGTTACGCGCGCTGATCACGGCGGAGAGCGTCTCCTGCTCGTGCTTGGCGTAGCCCTTGACGGTCTCGACCAGGTTGGGGATCAGGTCGTTGCGGCGCTGCAGCTGCGTGTCGATGTTCTGCCAGGCGTTATCGATGCGGTTACGCTTGGTGACCATGTTGTTGTAGATGCCGGCGATGGCGCAGACAATCACAATGACAACAACGATGCCGATGATGACGGTAATCATGATGTCTCCGTTTCGAATGGCCGCGGCGGCATGCGCCAGCTGCCGTTGGTATAACGCTACTAGTATACCCGCAACGTTTTGTCGTGCCGAACTTTCCGGTAAGCGTTATGTTTTCGGCGGGGTCGGCACCGGGGTAAAACGCGCGAGGTACAGGTGTAAGATATGCGACAGATTGACGAGTGTTGTCTTTGCCCTGAGGATGGCGATACCAGTGGACCTTCGCATTAAGAAAACCTACCGTGCCCTGTTCGATGCCTTCACCGAGCTTCTCGAGGAGCATCGTTTTGAGGACCTGACGGTTGCCATGCTGTGCGACCGCGCCATGATTCGCCGCACGACGTTCTACAAGCACTTTCGCGACAAGAACGATTACTTTGCCTTTTATATCGATGAGCTCATGTCCGGCTTGCCGCAAAAACAGCCCGATGAGGCCGGCACAGTGTCTGCCGAGGACGTGCGCGCGCTTCGGCACGCGATTTTGGACGATGCCATGGACCTGATTCTGGCCCATGAGCAGCTCATGGACAACATTTTGGCGAGCAGCATGTCGGGAATGCTGACCAACGTTATTTGCGACCGCATTGCCCGCTCCATCCGCGAGCGTGTGATGAACGTGCTTGCCGAGGATGCCCTGGCCCCCGTGTCACTCGAGACGACGTCTGAGTTTGTCGCCGGCGGTATTATTCGACTTTTCACGATATGGTGGGAATCGGGCCACGATCTTGAACGTCGACCTGAGATAGCCGACGTGGTCGATGCACTGTTCGAGCGAACCATGACGCCGGTGCATCACTAAAAGTGGCGGAGAGAGGGGGATTCGAACCCCCGGAACGCTCTCGCGCTCAACGGTTTTCAAGACCGCCGCATTCAACCGCTCTGCCATCTCTCCGTGAGTCGTAATGATAGCATCGTTTTGAATTTGCAACAGGGAAGGCGAACGATGACGATCACCGAAATCGACGAGAAGTTCATGCGTGAGGCGCTGGCGGAGGCGCGCGCCGCCGCGGCGGTGGGCGAGGTGCCCATCGGAGCCGTAGTGGTGCGCGCGGGCGAGATTGTCGCGCGGGCGCATAATCGTCGCGAGCTCGATCAGGATCCTTCGGCTCATGCCGAGTTTGCGGCCCTGTGCGCTGCCGCTCGGTCGCTCGGTCGCTGGCGCCTTTCCGATTGCACGGTCTACGTGACGCTCGAGCCCTGCTGCATGTGTGCGGGGCTTATGGTTAACGCGCGCGTGGGGCGCTGCGTGTATGGCGCGAGTGATGCCAAGGCGGGCGCGCTGGGTTCGCTGTATGACCTGAATGCCGATTCGCGCCTGAATCATCGGTTTAACGTGACGGCTGGGGTCCTGGCGGATGAATGCCGCGAGCTGCTGAGTAGCTATTTTGGCGGTCTGCGCGGAGCGGGCGGCACTGATTGCGGTTGTGGGGCCGATCTTGAGGCGCATGCCGCTCACGCCGCAGCGCTTGCAGGTGCCGGTGAGGATGCTGACACGGCGGTTGACTTTGGTCCTGCGTGCCGCCGGCCCCGCCGCGTGCTGCTGGCAATTGACTCCTTTAAGGGCAGCGTTTCGAGCGCGCAGGCGGAGGCAGCGGTTGCCGAGGGCGTGCGCCGCGTTTGGCCCGATGCCGAGCTGAACGCTTTGCCGCTGGCAGATGGTGGCGAGGGAACGCTCGACGCCGTTGCCGCGCGTGGTGGCGAGCTCTCGACCTGCGAGGTGGCAGGTCCCTTTGGTGAACCCGTGTCTGCCCGGATGCTGGTAGATGCCGAGCGCGAGTCCGCGGTCATTGAGATGGCCGAGACGGCGGGTATTGGGTATTCGCCTTGCACGGAATCGGCAGCGTTGGCGGCCACAACCTATGGCGTGGGCGAACTGATGCTTCGTGCGGTTCGCGCGGGTGCAAAGACTATCTATATTGGCTTGGGCGGTAGTGCCACCAACGACGGCGGCGCCGGCATGCTGCAGGCGCTGGGCGCGCGTGTGGTCGATGATCAGGGCTGCGATATCGCCCCCGGTCTTGCCGGCCTTGAGCGGGTGGCGAGCGTTGATTTGGCGCCAGCGCTGCAGGCTTTGGATGGCGCTCGTATCGTTGTGCTTTCGGATGTCGAGAATCCGCTCGTGGGGCGTCGGGGCGCATTAGCGGTGTTTGGCGGGCAGAAAGGCTTGCCGACGGGTGACGCCGAGGCGCTGAGCAGGTGCGACAGCTGGATGGTCGGCTACGGTCGTCTACTCGATACGGCAATTGTCGAGGCTCGGGCCCAGGGGTTGTTGCGCACACCCGAGGGCGCACGGACATTTGGCTCGGTGCTCGGCGTGCCCGGCGCGGGCGCTGCCGGTGGCTTGGGCGCGGCGTTGCTGGCACTCGGTGCGGAGCTACACTCGGGTGTGGAGACGGTGCTCGATCTCGTGGGGTTTGACGAACATGTGCGCGATGTCGACCTGGTCATAACGGGCGAGGGCAATATGGACGAGCAGTCCGCCGCCGGTAAGGCGCCGGTGGGCGTGGCCCGCCGTGCCAAGCGATATGGCAAGCCGGTGGCCGCTGTCGTGGGCGGTCGCGCCGACAACCTGGATGCGGTGTACGAGCAGGGCATCGACCTTGTACTGCCGATCTGTCGCAAGCCCATGGACCTGGAGCGGGCACTCGATCCGCAAGAAGCCACAACCAACCTCATCTGTGCCGGCGAGTCTGTTGCGCGAGCCTACGACCTCGGTCGCCTCTAAAACCAATCCCTCCCCAATAACTTGCGGTGAAATACGGAGTGTTTTTGCCTTTAAGGCGCCAATTCAGTCCGTATTCCACCGCAACTTCGTGAATGGCCATCCGAGGCTGGTCGCCTTGTGCTTTGGGTCGGACCGTCTGCCATGAAATGCGGTAATCTACTACGTTTAGCGGAACACCCTCGACCATCCCGGAATTTGTGAAATTAAAACCGCAGGTAGAAAGCTTGCCGATTTTCGAAAAAGTCGGCTATGGTTGACCCCGCGGCCTAAACGTAGTAGATGGGCCCTTTCCGTGGCACAGCACCAGATCAGTCTTTTTGGGGCTAGAAAAACACCCGTAAAGGCATGTGAATCTGAACAATTCAATCCTGCGCCTTGTGGCGCTCGATGGTGCTGTCTAGGGATCGGAGGCTATGCACTTCAGGTGTTGACGCCGCCATTGATGTGCCATTAGTAGATTGCTCTTCGTTCAGTTGTTCGCCAATTAATCCTGCCAATTAATTATCATTTCGGGCGAAGACGTGGATTATCTCCATGATGGATCTCTTTGGGCATAATGTTGTCTTTAAACTGTCCTAATCAATAGATCGCTCTTGGGAAGAGAAGGCGACACCAGAGGGGGAGAAGGGAATTGGAGAGGAAAGTTTTCGGCGGGGGGGGGGCAGAGAGTCGTCGCTCTCTGTCTTGCGCTGGTTCTCGGCTTCGGATGTTTATCCGTTGGCGCGACGGCCGGTGTCGCATATGCGGCCACGGAATCGCGGGCTGCGTATACTGCGGAGGAGTTTGAGATCACCCAGGACGGCGTGACCTATTCGTGCGAGACCACGGATAAGGGCACGGCGGAAATCACATGTATTGTTGCCGACGACAGTGTGACCGTGGTGAGTGTGCCCAGCTCCATCGAGCATGGTGGCCAGACCTACAAAGTCACCAAACTTTATTTCTCGTCTGGTATCGTGGCCGAGAATGTTGAGCAGCTGACGCTTCCCGACACGCTCGAAAACGTGCGCGGATGGTATTTCCGGAAGTTCGTAAAGGTCAAGGAGCTCCATATCCCTGGCTCCATCAAGAACTTCGGTTGCTCGCTGCAAAACGCTGGCTCGCTCGAAAAGCTCTATTTTGATGAGGGCGTCGAGGAGATTAGCGCCAACATGATGGTCAATGGCTGCAGCAGCCTTTCGGAGATCAATCTCCCCTCCACCCTCAAAATGATTTCGGGCTCGGGCGCCTTCGAGGGGGCTACGGCCCTCACAAGCATCGAGTTTCCAAAAGATGTCGCCTTCTCCGACACCATAACGGGCGTGTTCGAAGACTGCACGTCTCTGACAAGCGTGTCGTTGCCCGCTTCGGTTACCAAGATCCCCTCGCACATGTTTGACGGATGCACCTCTCTCACGTCCGTCACCGCGCTGAGCGAAATCGAGCCCATCGGGGATGGGGCGTTTCGGAATTGCTCGAGTTTAACCGGAATTGATTTCCCGGGCACATTGACGAGCATCGGATCCTCTGCTTTCCAGGGGTGTGCCAGCCTGGTGAGTGTGCCCAATCTAAGCAAGGTGACAAAGATGGGCTGGGGGGCTTTTTACGAGTGCAAAAATCTGCAGGCGTCCGTGGATCTGTCCTCGCTTCAGAACATTCCGGGCTATGCGTTTTGCTACACGCCAGTTAAGATCGCGGGGCTCTGCGACAGCCTGAAGAGCATTGGCGACTGGGCCTTTATCTGGAGCAATGTTGCCGTCCAGTTCCCCGAGACGCTCGAGAAAATTGGCAACTACGCCTTCTATTACGGCACGTTGCCGGAGCAGCTTTCCATTCCGGATTCCGTGACTTCCGTTGGCACGGCGGCCTTCTCGGGCGTAGGTGGCGTGAAGGATGTGACGATCGGGCGCGGCCTCACCGAAATACCCTCGGGTATGTTTGAAGGCAGCACGGTTAAAAAGATCACAATCGAAAACAGCATGGACGACATCAAAGGCTCGGAGAACCTCCCGTTCTTTGGCGTCGATATCGTCTACACGCGCGAGTCCATCGATGACGGCGTCGGCGGTACCGTGAGCGATGACAGCACCAAGACCCTTCAGGATCTGGTCGACGAGGCCCCCTATGACAAGGAAACCGTCATCACCCTGAAAAAGCACGTGAAGCTTGGCTCCACGCTCACGATTCCTGCCGGGAAGATGATTAAGATCACGTCGGATGAGCCCTATACCATCTTGGCAAAGAAAAGCGGCTTCTCCGTACTGGTCAATGTTGCCGAGGGGGCATCCCTCGAGCTGTCGGGGAAAGTGTCCCTGAGTGGTCGCTACAACAAGGGCGCCATTATTTCTAGCAGGGGAGCGGTTGTGCTCTCTGACGAGGCCGTTGTGTGCGACGGCGCTGCGAACACCGTCAATACGGGTGTCATCGACGTGTCGGGAGACAAGGCTTCGCTTACCATGACGGGCGGCGTTATCGAGCAGTGCGAACTTAAGGACGCGTATTGCGGCGCTGTCCACGCGAAAGACGGCGCTCATGTTGTCATGAAGGGCGGCGTTATCCGTAAGAATCACGTGTCTTTCTCCGCAGACGGCGATGGTAATTACCTTTCGTCTACCGGCATCATGCTGATGGGCGATGCCCACCTTGAGATGAGTAACGGCAGTATCGAGGATAACGCCGGCTATCAGGGCGGCGCGGTGGTCATGTACAGCGAGGCTCGTAACCAGAGAGCCTCCTTTGAGATGACCGGTGGTCAGCTTGTGCGCAACAGAGGCTATAAGCTTGGGAATCGAACTCCCTCCGGCGCAGTGCACGTCGAAGGGAATGCCGAGTTTACCCTCAAGGGCGGCAAGATCGAGGACAATATTGCGTATTCTGATGGCAAAGGCGGCGGAGTGTGCGTGGTCGATCGCGGCCTGCAGCAGGGTGGTAGGGACCATACCGCTTTCACTATGAAAGGTGGCTCCGTATCGGGTAACTCCGCTTCCGCCGGCGGAGGCATCTATACCTATTCAGATGACGTCAAGCTCAGTGCGGGCGAGATCAAGGACAATACTGCTCGGAATATGGGTGGCGGCGTATATAGCGAAGGCAACGAGTATCTCGTCTATAGCACGCTCCATATCGAAAACGCTCTCGTTGTTGATAACCATGCGAAAAAGCAGGGCGGCGGCATGTGGTTCTGCCCGACCGGAGATGCCAAGGTCTACGTCCAGAACGGTGGCCTGATCGCTAGGAACTCGGCCGATGAGGCGGGAGACGACCTCGTCTTCACCGGCTTCAAAGACGCCAAATACAAACTGACCTTGGCCAACCGCGCTCCGGGCGGCGGAAAGGTCAGCTGGTACAGAGACGGTGGGCTGTTTAACCCCGAAGGCACTTATGCGGAAACAAACACCGAAATCCCGCGATTCTCTCCCGACGGTGGCAACGGCGAGCCCCTGTCCTTTACCGACGCCACGCCGAACGTCGCGCTTAAATCTGTGATGAGCGAGGATGTGTATAACCTCGGCCGCGGTCAGACGTCGCTGACGATCTCTGGCAATACGGCCGAGCGGGGAGGCGGCATCGGCGCCAACGGCGGTGTCATCATCGGCAAGTCCGAGAACATCGACATTCCCATCAAAAAGGTCTGGGAGAACCCCAGGATTCCCCATCCTAATAAGGTCAAAGTAAATCTCAAGAACGGCGATACCGTCATCGATTCGATCACCCTGAGCGAGTCCAACGACTGGAAGGGCGTCTTCTCCAACCTGCCCGCGGGCGCGCACTACACCGTGTCCGAGGACCCCGTCGAGGGCTACAGCTCGAAGGTCACCGGCGACGCCGAGCGCGG
>CAJMKK010000017.1 GCA_905214105.1 uncultured bacterium | reverse complement strand
ATTCTTTATTCAGTTCGTTGTTTCGTTATATCTAGTATATCGCTTTTTAAAAAAAAATACTATAATACTATATAAGAATCATCCGGAAGGAGCGACCGATGAATACCAAACGATTTATCCTGAATGCACTTCTGGTTGTAGCACTTTTAGCGCTCTTGGCCTTCTCCCACTGGTATTCAAACCAACCAGCATTTGGCTACGTATTATATGCAGTAATGTCCGGCGATAAGGCCTGTTGCCCTCTGCGAGCAATTGACGTTCTCTATTTCTATGTAGCCGGCCCCTTATCAATCGCTTTGCTCGTGTTTCTTGTCTTTTACAACATCAAAAAACGCTAACAGGGCCTATTCTAACAGGGCCTCTTAGGAATCCGAATCATCCATGGAGCCGTCGATGCCGGTTTTGGTGTCATCGTCCGTATTGGAATCGTCGTCCTTGGCGAAGGGGTTCTTGAAAAAGCCCGTCGCGTCGGGCTGAAGACCCGAGAGCTTGATCCAGGAATTATCGAGCTCGGGCTTGGGCATGGCCTTGGCCTCAGGCGCAGTCTCATTGCCTATGAGCTCAGACTCATAGATGAACGTGTCGTCGCCAAGCGCGTCATAGGCGGCGACCGGGTTGCCCTCGGCATCGCGATACGGCGTACCCTTAAACACGGCGCCTTCGTAGGCAACGAGCTGGCGGCCTGTCTCGTTTTCGAAGTAGTACACGAAGATACCCTTGAGGGCCGCACACAGCGGGATGGCGATAACCATGCCGATGGGGCCCATAAGCGCCGAGCCAATAACAAGGGCCGTGAGGCTCATGATGGGATGCACCTGCACCGAACTCTGCATGACCTTAGGCGAAATGACGTTATCGGTGACGTTTTGTGCCACCATGGTCACAACCAAGGTCCACAACGCCAGCATCGGGCTAAACATGAAACCGAGCACCGTGGCAATCGCAGCGCTCACCCAGGGACCGACAACCGGGACCAAGTGCATGATGCCGGTAAAGATGGCCATGAGCGC
This sequence comes from uncultured bacterium, assembly GCA_905214105.1. Taxonomy (GTDB): domain Bacteria; phylum Actinomycetota; class Coriobacteriia; order Coriobacteriales; family Coriobacteriaceae; genus Collinsella. The sequence goes on along the minus strand of CAJMKK010000017.1, from coordinate 13,954 downwards.
CGCATACGGATGCCCGATGATCGTAAAGCCGATAAAGGCAAGGATACCACCGCAGATGGACGTCACGACCATGCCACGCATGTAACCGCCGACTGAGCGCGAAAGAATCGCGACCATAAAGCGGTACGAGGTCTCCTTTTCCTGACCGATGATGGTGCAGACCTCGTGGTGCATACGGGGATAATCGCAGGCAAGCCAATAGGCAAGCACCAGACCCAAAAAGATCACGAACAGCTGTGAGGCCGTGTTGGTGATAAGCGGAAACACGCCGCGGCCGAGCTCGGCGGCAATCTGTGAGACATATTTGGACGCCACCGTAACGAGCGAAGAAAGGTTATCGTCCAGGTACTCCTTGACCGGCGTGTTGTTGAGCGTCTTGGCGCGCGAGATCATCTCATTAAGGTCGCCGCCCGCAACACGTAGCTGCTCAGGCAGGCGGCTCAGGACTTCCATGATCTGGCCAAAGAGAATCGGCGACAGGATACAGACGACACCGACGAGCACGGCTACGACCACAATGAGCGCGATGAGCGAGCCGATGCCACGGCCCACCCCATGATGCTCAAGCCAGTTGGTAATCGGCGACATTACAAAGGCAATAATGGAGCCGACGGCCAAAAACTCAATAACCGGCGCCAGAATCCCCATGAGGTTAAAGATGACGGCAGCGATCACGATGCAGCCGACGACGGCCCAAATGCGCAGCGTCAGAATGCGGGTGTCACGCAGCGCGCGATCGGTTTGTTGGGGGTGTTCACTCATGAACGAACCATTACTCCGTCGGGGTCAATCTTGTCCTGAATCTTCTTAAGCGTACGGCGCAGCAGACGCGAAACCTGCACCTGGGAGATGCCCAGCTTCTTAGCGATCTCGATCTGGGTCATGCCCTTCACAAAGCGCAGCTCGATCACCTCGCACTCGCGCGGGGAGAAATCGCGAATGGCCTCCTCAATCACCAGACGGTCATCGGTAAAGTCGAGCTCGTTGTCGTCGTCGGCGTAGCGATCGAGAATCGAAGGCGCATCGTCGGAATCGGACGCACCGGGGGCCTCGATGGGTACCGAGGTGTAGGCCGAGGACGATTCCATAGCTTCGAGCACCTCGTCGACGGTCACGTCCAGATATTCAGCGATTTCCTCAACCTTAGGAGAACGCTGCAGCTCGTTGGTGAGCTTATCGGTGGCTTGGTTAACCTTGGCCGAGAGCTCCTGTAGACGACGCGGCACGCGCACGCTCCAGCCCTTGTCGCGGAAGTGGCGCTTAATCTCTCCCAGAATAGTAGGTGTCGCGAACGTGGTGAACTCGAGCCCGCGCTCAGGGTCAAAACGGTCGATAGCCTTGAGCAAGCCCAGATAGCCGACCTGTAAAAGGTCATCGAGCGGCTCACCGCGGTTCTTAAACTTGTTGGCAAGAAACCTTACCAGGTTCATGTGGGACATGACGAGTTGCTCGCGGGCATCCGGATCACCGGTCTCCTTGTAGCGACGAAACAGCTCGCGGGTTTTCTCCTTGTCCCAAGCGGTCTTACCGCTCCGGGAACGTTCGGTCATATTAGATATCCGCCTTGAGGTCGAGGGAAAGCGTCAGGGGCGCCGCAGTCTTTTCGTAGGAGTCGCACACGCTCGCGAGGATAAGCTCGGCATACACCGCAGCCTGGTCGTCTTCATCGACCGTAGCCTGATCGCCAAAGGTAATAGTCATGCCAACGTGGGTCTCATCGACATCGAATTTGATGGTGATGTCATCGCAGTCGACCGCGGTACAACCAAAGATGAAAGCCTCCTCGGCAGCCATGCGGATGTCCTCGATGCGATCAACAGACATAGAGCACAGGGCACCAACGTTGGCGGCAGTCATGCGCACAAGGCGAGCGAGACGCGGGTCGCCGGCAACGGTCAACGTGATGGGGCAGGTTGCTTCGCTACTCATCGCAGGACTCCTCAGAGGTCTCGGCGGGCGTATAGGTGTAATACTGAGCCGGCTTGGCTGCAGACTTCTGAGCCACATCTGCGCCATCGGCGGCCTCGTCCTCGCCAATTAGGACGCGCTCGGTGGGCTGCTCGGCCTCCGCAGCGGCAGCGGCGAGCTTGCGCTCGGCGTCTGCTGCAGGTGCCTTCACCTTATTGAACAGCTTCTGCACGGCACCGGCGGCAGAATCGGTCACGCTCGACACGGCGTTGCTGGCTTCGGCCATACTGCCCGTGACCTCGGAAATGTCGCGAACGACGGCCTCAACCTCAACGAGGTTGGACGTCAGGGCGTCAACGGCGGTCTTGCTCGACTTAAGGAGCGGCTCCATCTGGGCAAGTGCCGGTGTAAGCTCGTCGACAGCGCCGTCGAGTTTTGCCACCACCGGCTGCGCCTCGGCGATGGTGTTGTTGAGGTCGGTTACGGTCTTATCGAGCGAGTCGACAACGGTGCGGGTCTTGCGCAGGGTGAGCGCAAGCTCAACGATAGCCCACACGCCGGCAACGGCGAGCAGCAGCAAGGCGATTTGAATGGGACTCATACAAGCCTCCCAAAGGAATCGAAATACAGACGTTTTCCATGGTACCCCAAAGAAGGGGAAAGATACCCAAAGGGAATGTGCGAGGTGCCAATGACCTACTTGGGCGCGTTACCGCTGCGGTCGCGTTCGCTTTGCTCTACGCGCCACTCTTCCCAACCGCGGCCGGCAGGCCGCCAAAAGGCACCACGATCCAAGCCTTCGGGCAAGTAACGCTGATCGACCCAGCCTTCGGGATAGTCATGCGGATACTTGTACACACCGTATTCGTCGCTGCCCGGACGATGACGATCGCGCAGATAGCTCGGCACCTCACGCAAGCCACTGCTGTGGATATCGGCCAGCGCCGCATCGATCGAGGCCTCGCACGCGTTGGACTTAGGCGCCAGGCACACATAGAGCGCAGCCTGAGCCAGGTTGATGCGACACTCGGGATAGCCAATGACCTCGGCAGATTTAAATGCGGCATGTGCCACCAAAAGCGCCTGCGGGTCGGCGTTGCCAACATCCTCGGAAGCCTGAATCATAATGCGGCGAGCGATAAACTTGGGATCCTCCCCCGCATCGATCATGCGTGCGAGCCAATAAATGGTGGCATCGGGGTCGCTGCCTCGCATGGACTTGATGAACGCGCTAATAATGTCGTAGTGCATGTCACCGTTTTTGTCATACGAAAACCCACGGCGCGGATTGGCGATCTTCACGTCATCCACGGTAATGGGATAGCGTTCCCCCGCCGCCGGCGCAGGCGTTCCCTCGGTATCGGGACGCGTAACGGCAATCTCGCTCGCAAGCTCGAGCGTCGTGAGCGCCGAGCGCGCATCACCCGCGGCCAGCGTGCAAATGGTCTTGACTGTATCCTCATCGGCCGAGAACTTACCGTTTAACCCCTGCGGCGCCTCGAGCGCACGCTCAATGAGCGTGGCGATATCCTCGTCCTTCAGGTGCTCAAGCTCTACCACGCGCCCACGCGACAACAGTGCGGAGTTGACCTCGAAGTACGGGTTCTCGGTCGTGGCGCCAATCATAATGACAGTACGGTTTTCAACCGCATGCAAAAGTGCATCCTGCTGAGACTTCGAAAAACGGTGAATCTCGTCGATGAACAAGATGGTACGGCGGTCATACGTATTCAGGCGGGTCTTTGCCTCGTCGATCACACGACGCAGGTCCTTCACGGTACCCGTCACGGCGCTGACCTCGACAAACTCGCTCTTGGTATGGTTAGCGATAATGTGGGCCAGCGTCGTCTTGCCCGTACCGGCCGGCCCATACAGAATCACGCTCGATAGCACGTCATGCTCAATCGCGGCGCGAAGCCACGAGCCCTTACCGACGGCCTTTTGCTGACCCACGTACTCGTCAAGCGAATTGGGGCGCATGCGCACCGCCAGCGGTGCATTCTGAAAGGAACGCTCGCGCGTCGAAGCAGAAAAAAGGTCGTCCATAGCCATCCCGTGCATCAATCAAAAGCTTTGTTTGTCAACAGTATACCGAATAGATACGAACTACCGTTCGTTAATATAGGTACGGTGCGGAAACTCCAGACCAGGGAATAGCTTGCTCGTCAGCTCGCAGAAATAGCCGTCCGTCATGCTCGCGATGTAATCCACCACCGCTTGATCCTTGTCATCCTGCCAGGCATAAGTGCGATCGTAGTAGGAAAGCTGCTGCTCTATGCGCGAAATATGATGCTTAAAGATGTACGAGGACTCGTCGCCTTTATTTAGATCCTGCAGGCAACGGTCGTAGAGTTTTTCGAATGCCTCGCGCAACTCCGCCTCGGAATCGCCCTCGATGCCGCCCTTGCTGTAGATCTTCTCGTAGTTCTCGCGCTTGGCCCGGCGGATTTCCTCAAACAGGTCCTCGCTCATCTCGATACGCGGTTTACCGTAACTATGTTCCACGATATCGATGGAGGCGTGTGTGAGGATCCAACTGTTGTAGGCACCGCCCCGGTCATCATCAAAAGCGTCGGGCGAAAGCAGGCCCGCCGCGATCGCATCCTGACGGTCACGACCGACGTAGGCGAGGATGTCCGAAATGCGAACGACGCAGCCCTCGAGCGTCATGGGACGCAGGTGCTCAATAGCGCCATAGCCCGTGGCGATACAGTCCTCAACCGTCTGATCGAACTGGTCAAAGGAGCTCATGTCCGAGAGCTCAAACACACGCTGCTCGTACTCGCCGTTATGGCATAGAACGCCGTCGAGCGTCTGGAGTGACACGTTGCGGCCGTACAGCGCGTCGAGCACGCGGACCGACTGCACGTTATGGAAAAAATAACGCCCCGTACGCTCATGATAGATATCGTTGAGGAAGCGCTCGCCGGCATGGCCGAAAGGCGTGTGTCCCAAGTCATGACCCAGGCCAATCGCCTCGATCAGATCGCAATTGAGCCCCAGGGCGCGACCGATATCGCGCGCAATGCGGGAGACAAGCTGCACGTGCAAACCGCGGCGTGACAGATCGTCATTGCTACGGAAGCTAAAGACTTGCGTTTTGCCCGCATAACGGGTGTACGCCGGAAGATGAAGTATCTTTTCGGTATCGCGCATAAACGCCGGACGCATAAGCGTGCCTTTGTCGGCGGCGCGATCAATACGACGAATGACCTGATCGTCGTTGCAACGATACGGGTTGACATAGCCCGAAGCACGATCGGCGGCAATGCGCTCGACAAGTTCGGGCGACAACGCCGAGGGAATACGGTCCATGCGCGCCTTAATGACGGCCGTTTCTTGATTAGTTGCCATGGCATGCTCCTTAAGAAGGATGCGCAATCGGTTACAAAGTGCAGCCCACGACCTCGATTATGGCAAAAATCGGCACCAAAAACGGAAGCAATGGCAGGGAGCGCGATTTTGTGAAGAGGCAGGAGAGGGCCAGGACCAGGAGCGCGACGGCAAACGCCACGATGCCACCCATAGGGTCGAGCGTGCAAAGCGCGAAAAGTGCCTTGGCATCTCCCATGCCGATGCCCGGGGTTTGGCGAAGACGACGCCAGAGGGACTCAGTCAGCACGAGAGTGAGATACGCGATGACGGCAAGACCTGCGTGGTCAAGAGCTGTGTTCAAACCGAGATCGAACCAAACACCCGCTAACGCCGCCACCGCACACGCGCCGGCAAGCGAATTCGGGAACCGCCGATCACGAGCATCGATAACGGCGCCAGCAATAGCAAACAACCAAAACGGGATATAGACCATCGAACGCCTCCTCGAGCTGCATCGCAAAAGCAAAAACCACCAAAAGTTGTCTGTCCCCTTTGCGGTGGTTTTGGTGGTGGTTATTTGGCGCCTTGCATGACCTCGTCGAGGGTGACGTTTACGGCATGCTGGGTAGGAACCCAGTCGACCTTCAGGAACAGTGCAGCCACCGTGATGGGGATATAGCTGAACATAAAGATCGGGAAGGTAAACAAGTTGGTCACCAGACGCCACTTTTGCGCGCAGTGAATGTGCTTGTACTCAAAGATAGTCGTGAGCAGCGCCAGGATAAAGAAGGTCTGGTACATCATCGCGAAGGTCATAATGAGCGAGGCGGCACAAGCCTGCATCTCGACTTCGGTAGCCAAGAAGCCGTGCGAGAGTCCACCCACGATGAGGAAGGTCGCGTTGGCGAGCATGGAAATCAGGGAAAGAAGCATGCCCGGAGCGATGGTCATAAACATGTCATATGCGGCAAAGCGATGATAGCGGAACGTCGATTTGACAAGATGCTTGCCATAGGTAAAAAAGACCTGGTAGAAGCCCTTGGTCCAGCGCATGCGCTGTTTCCAGGATGCTTTGAACGTCACGGGTTGCTCGTCAAAGAACTCCGCCGGCGCATAGCCAATGCGAATACCGTGAATAGCGCAGAACGTGGTGAACTGAATGTCCTCGGTCAGCGTATGGAACTGCCAGCCGTGCATGCCCTCGATAACGCTCGCAGAGATAAGGTAGCCCGAACCCGAGACGGCGCAGGACGTCTTGCAGATATTGCGCGCGTTGTTGAGAAAACGCGCCTCGCGCAGGTACCAAGTGGCGTTGGCAGCCGAGATCCACGAGCTGCCGAAGTTCTTGGAGTTTCGATAGCTTGTGACCACATGGAAGCCTTGGTCAAAGGCATCATTCATCTTGGAGACGTAATCGCGGGAGATAACGTTATCGGCATCGAAGATAAAGTAGCCCTCAAAGGTATCGGGATACTCGTTAAGAATGCGGTCAAAACCAAAGTCCATGACCCAGCTCTTACCCTTACGGGCCAGGTCGTTACGCTCATAGACGATGGCGCCAGCCTCGCGAGCAAGCTGCGCCGTGTTATCGGTGCAGGCATCGGCGACGACAAAGACCTCGATGAGCTCGGACGGATAGTCCTGGTCTTTGATGGAGCGCACGAGATTGGCAATTACCGCCTCCTCGTTATGCGCCGCAATGAAGAAGGCATAGCGATGGAGCTTTTTGGCCTTGGGAGGTGCAACCTCACCGCGCAGGGCGCCAATGACAAAGAAGACCACCTGGTACAGAAAGCAGACCGTGAGCAGCGTAACCACAATCTGGTTGAAGATCACGATGGGCGTGTTGGTTTGTAAAAAGGCGAGCATGCAGGCTCCCAGGAACGCGTTACGTAAACAATCGTATATCTTACCGCAGGCTAGGGGCGTTCAAGAAACCACCTAATACTAACTAGGCTTCGAGAAGACCGAGCTGAGGAACGATCTCGTCACCGGCGGCAGTGCGGCCGAGCGAACGCGGGGCCAGATCATCCAAAACCGCCGCAAGGTCCCACGGCAGCTCGTCACGACACTCAACGCGCTCCCCCGTCATGGGATGGTCGAACGCCACGCGCCAAGAATGGAGGAACTGCCTGGACAGGCCCTGATCGGCGCGCGCATCGCACTTACCGTAGAGCGGATCGCCCACGCAGGCGTGATTGATATGACGCATATGCACGCGAATCTGATGCGTGCGACCGGTAAACAGGTGGCACTCGACGAGCGTATAGCCGTCGTCGAAGCGCGTGGAATCAAAGCGCTCGAGCACCCTGAAGGTCGTAATGGCCTGACGTGCAAAGGGATCGTCCGACACCGCCATCTTCACGCGGTCGCGCGTGGAACGGGCGATACCGGTATTGATGGTGCCCTCGTCCATGGCGATGTGCCCGTGGACAAGCGTGATATAGCGGCGGTCGAGCGTACGCGTGCGAATGAGATTTTGAAGTGCGCGCTGCGTGTCGTCGTCCTTTGCCGCAAGCATGAGGCCCGAGGTATCGCGATCCAAACGATGCACGATCCCGGGGCGGTCCTCACCCTGCACGGTACCAAGATGGTCGATGCCACAGTGGTAGACCAGAGCGTTCGCAAGAGTGCCGCTCTCGTGGCCATGGGCGGGATGGCACACCAGGCCCCGCTGCTTGGAGAGCACGATGAGGCAATCGTCCTCGTAGCGGATATCGAGGGGAATGGCCTCGGGAATCACGTCAGTCGGATCGTGAGGCTCGGGCAGGTCAACCGAGATGCGGTCACCGGCGCGTACGGCATACTTTTTTGACAAACAGGTCTCGCCGTTCACGATTACGGCGCCGCCCTCGATCAGATGCGCGCAGGCAGAGCGCGTGGGGCAGCCGTCGTTGGCACCCAGAAAGGCGTCGAGACGCTGGCCAGAGCAATCGTCGGCAACAAGAATATGGATGTCGGCCATTAACGCTCATTCCTTTCGCGAATCTTGCGGGCACGCTCCCCACGCTGCTTGGCTTTGCGCATGGCGCGGGCCTCATCACGGGCATTGAGCTCGGCAGTCGCATCGACTTCGCGGGCCGCAGGGCTCAAGAACATGTAGCCGATGAGGGCAAGCACAACGCCTACGGTGATGCCGATATCGGCCACGTTAAAGACGGGAAAGTCGATGAAGGTGGTGGCAATAAAATCGGTCACAAAGCCAAAAGTCAGACGGTCGATCGCGTTGCCAATGGCACCGCCCGCGACCATAGCCATGCCCACAACCTCCAAGCGAGCAAGCTGGGGCGTGCGAAGCAAGTACACGGCAATGGCGACAATGACCGCAAGCGCCAGCAAAGCGAACGCAACGCCATGCCCCTCGCCCATGCTAAAGGCGGCACCGATATTACGGACAAATAGAAAATCGATCACACCGGGGATGACGGTCACATGCAAAGCGTCGCCCACGGCACGAACCGCAAGCTTGGTCAGCTGGTCAACAAGCAGCACAACCAGCGCCACCCCACCAGCAACACCCAACCGCCAACGCAAAGGCGGCGTCATATCCCCAGCACGACCCAAATCAATCCCCTACCCTCAAGAACTTCGAATTCCGTTTAACGCAATTAACCATCTTATATTGCCACACGCAGAGCGCACGACATATTCGCTAACGCCAGATAAATAACCAGCATAAAAAGAAAGCGACATTCCGAAAAACAGAATGCCGCTTTTATTCAGCGGAGCAAATGGGCCGAAGGCGCCCAAATTCTCCCTACAACTAAAATGCCGTGTTACCGTGCCTTAAAGGGCATTCGCACACCTCTCGCAGATGTGAGCGTGGCCGTTATACTCGCCGACGGTGGTGCGGTAGTTCCAGCAACGGTCGCAGCACTCGCCCTCGGCAGCCTCGATGGCAACGGAGAGCTCCTCACCCTGGGTCAGCTCAACATCGGAGACGATGTAGAACTCGGCCAGGTCGACGGCCTTATCACCAGTCAGCAGCGCGTACATCTCAGCGGGAACGACCGCCTTGACGCGGACCTGCTGGCTCTTGGTGAAGGTGCCGGCGGAGCGGGCATCCTCAAGGGCCTTGGTCACGGCGCTACGGAGCTCGAGTGAAGCCTCGAGAACGCCCTCAAAATCGTTAGCCTCATCGACCGTGATAGGCGACTTGTACCAATCGAGCAGTGCGGCGTACTTCTGGTGATCGACGCAGCCGGCGGGTGCATAGGCCATGGCCTCGTCGACCGTGTAGGACAGGATCGGCTGCAGGTCGCGCATGAGCATCGAGAAGAGCTCGGCAAGCACGGTCTGGGCGCTGCGGCGCTCGAGCGAGCCGGGCTTCTCGCAGTACAGACGGTCCTTCAGGGCGTCGAGATACACGTTGGAGAGCTCGGTAACCACGAAGTCGTAGAGCGCACGGTAGGCGCGCGGGAACTCGTAGCTGGCGTAGGCATCGTCGACCTCGGCCTGAACCTGGGTCAGGCGGGCAACCATGAGCTTGTCGAGCGGCAGCAGGTCGGCAAAGGCGACGCCGTCGGTCTCGGGCTCAAACTGACCCTCGAGCTCGGAGAGCAGGAAGCGCAGCGTGTTGCGGAAACGACGGTAGGCATCGGACGTACGAGCAAGAATCTCGTGGTCGATGGACACGTCGGAGCTGGTATCGACGGAGGCAACCCACAGACGGATGATGTCAGCGCCCATCTCGTCGCAGACCTTATTGGGGTCGATAACATTGCCGAGCGACTTGGACATCTTGCGGCCCTGACCGTCGAGCGTGAAGCCCTGCGAGACGACCGCCTTGTACGGAGCATGGCCGTTGGCACCCACCGAGGTGAGCAGCGAGCTCTGGAACCAACCGCGGTGTTGGTCGGAACCCTCGAGGTACACATCCGCCGGATACTCCAGCTCGGGACGGTACTCGCAGACGGCCTTCCAGGAGACGCCGGAATCCCACCACACGTCGAGGATGTCCTTATCGGCCTTGAGGTGATGGCCGCCGCACTTGGGGCAGACGCAGGCATCGCCCAGGTAGCTCTCGGGAGCGTCGGTGAACCAGGCGTCGGAGCCCTTCTCGTGGAAGAGCTTGATGACGGCGTCGAGCGTGGCGTCGTTCATGACCTTCTCGCCGCAGTCGGCGCAGGTGTAGCTGGGGATAGGCACGCCCCAGTTGCGCTGACGGCTGATGCACCAGTCGGGACGCTGCTCGACCATGGCGCCGATGCGGTTGGCGGCGTGAGCCGGATACCACTTGACGTTCTCGCGAACCTCTTTACCAGCCTGCTCACGCAGACCCGTCTTGTCCATCGAGACAAACCACTGGTCGGTAGCACGGAAGAGCACCGGGTGCTTGCAGCGCCAGCAGTGCGGATAGCTGTGCGTGATCTTCTTCTCGAGGACCAGGGTGCCGCGCTCGCGCAGGAACTCGATGATGTGCGGGTTGGCCTCGTCAGTGTCCATACCGCTGAAGGGGCCGCCAGTACCAAACTCCTCGCCGGTGTAGAACTTACCGTCGTCGTCGACCGGCATGCAGATGTCGGTGATACCCTCCTTGAGGCAGGCGAAGTAGTCGTCGACGCCGTGGCCGGGAGAGTTGTGGACGATACCGGTACCGTCATCGACACCGACGTAATCGGCCAGCAGCGCTACGCCCTCAACACCGTCGAAGATCGGCTGCTTGTAGTGGATGTGGTGGAAGGTCTCGGCGGGAACCACATAGGGCTTGCCGTCGACCATAACCGGGGTGTACTCCCAGCCAAACTCCTCGCAGCACTTGGGGGCCAGGTCCTCAAGCATGACCTCGGCACGACCATCGTGCTCAACAGCGACGTAAGCGGCACCGGGCTTAAGGGAAACTGCCTGGTCGGAGGGGATGGTCCACGGGGTGGTCGTCCAGATGATGAAGTCGACCGGGCCGTCGAAGTTCTCGAGGCCGGCAGGCTTGGTGGTCATCTCAAAGCGCACGAAGATGGACGGGCTCGTCTCGTCGGAGTACTCAATCTCGGCCTCAGCGAGTGCGGTATGGCAGTGCTTGCACCAGTGGACGGGCTTGTGACCGCGATAGATCATGCCCTTATCGAACATGGCCTTAAAGACCTCGATGTCGGCGGCGTCATGCTGGTGATAGAGCGTCAGATAGGGGTTGTCCCAATCGCCGAGCACGCCCAGGCGACGGAAGCCCGCCTTCTGCAGCTCAATGTTCTCGACAGCGAACTCGTTGCAAAGCTCACGAATCTTGGCCGTGGGGGTCTGGTTAAACTTCTCGGTGCCGAGCTTCTCCTCGACCTTATGCTCGATCGGCTGGCCATGGCAGTCCCAACCGGGGACATAGGGAACCTCATAGCCCTGCATCATCCAATAGCGGTTGATCATGTCCTTGGAGATCTTGTTCATGGCATGGCCGATGTGGATCGGGCCGTTGGCGTACGGAGGACCGTCGTGCAGCACGAACTTCTTGTGACCCTCGTTCTTCTTCAGAACCTGCTCGTAGACTTTGTTGTCCTGCCAGTCCTTGAGTCGCTTGGGCTCGGACTTGGAAAGACCGGCACGCATGGGAAAACCGGTCTTGGGCAGATTCATCGTCTGCTTGTACTCGTTTGCCACGGTACCCCTTTCTTGTCGTGGGCGCGCACGCCCGTTGGGCACCAAAAAAGCGCCCGTCCCTGCAAGCTGGGACGAAGCGCCACAAAACGGGCCGTGCGCCCGCAAAAGCTCTTCGCTTAACCACCCAGCTTAGATGCCCTCGCCCGCGTATTCGCGCGCTCGCATCCGTTACTCGGCTGGCCTGTATCGACGACCATCTCGGCGATATCTACTAAGACGTGCCTGTACGGCGCGCCCGTTGGGACCGCAGCTCCGGGGTGATTTTCATCGGTCGCATGCACGGGTTCTCAGCGCTCCCCGCTCTCTATAGCATGCGGACGGCCGACTACTCGTCCCCATCAACGCTCATACGGTGTATGGTAGCACGGTCAGCGCCGTCGAAAAACCCTCAACACTGGTTTTATACGTTCGAAATTTCTCGCTATTACAGCCCTTCTCTAGGAGCAAAATACCTGAAAGCACTTTATCGAACGAAAGAAGGTTGCTATGCGCACGATTGGAATGAGCGACTACACCGTCGGCGAGGACTGCTTTGACAAGCTGCCCGGCGCGCTGGCCGAGTACGGAGCGACCAAGGTCGCGATCATCGGTGGCAAGCGGGCACTGGCCGCAGCGCTTCCCGGTATCGAAGCTGCGCTGGCAGGTACCGATGTCGATATTCTGGAGACGCGCGTCTATGGCACCAACAGTACGCGTGCCAATATCGCCAAGGTCGTGAACTCCCCTGCCTGCCAGGAAGCCGACGTGCTCATCGCATGCGGCGGCGGCAAGGCGCTCGACACCGTGAAGACCGCAGCCATCGAGCTCAAGAAGATCGTCTTCACCGTCCCGACGATCTGTTCTAACTGCTCCGCCACGACCGCCATTGCCGTCGTGTACAACGACGACGGCTCGCTCGAGGGCTATTCGTATCCCAACCGCCCGGCGCACATCTTCATCAACCCCAAGATCATCGCCGAGGCACCGGCAGAGTACTTCTGGGCCGGCGTGGGCGATGCCCTGTCCAAGCAGCCCGAGGTCGAGTACGCCACGAGCGCCGGCAACTTGGAGCACACCGCCGGCCTTGGCCTGGCACTCGCCCACACCTGCTCCGAGCCGCTGTTTACCTACGGCGTGCAGGGTCTAAAGGACGTGCGCCAGGACCTGTCGAGCGAGGCCGTAAAGCAGATCGCGCTCGACATCGTGGTCAACACGGGCTACGTCTCCAACCTGACCAACCAGAACGATTACTACTACAACTCGAGCGTGGCGCACGCATTCTACAATGCCACCTGCGGCATTCCGCGTGAGGGCACCTACCTGCACGGCGAGGTCGTGAGCCTGGGCGTGCTCGTGCTGTTTGCCTATACGGGAGACACCAAGAACCTTGAGCGCTACGCCGCCTTTAACAAGCAGATGGGGCTGCCCGTGACGCTTGAGCAGGTCGGCCTTACCGAGGCCGACATCCCGGCGCTGTGTGAGTATGCCCACGCCACTAACGAGTGGAAGCAGGGTAACCCGGAGCCCTTCACCGACGAAAAGTTCGCCGCCGCCATCAAGGCCGCCAACGCCTACGGCCACACCCTCTAGCTCTAACCTAAAACCACCACAAAGGGGACAGGCACCTTTGTGGTGGTTTTTTATTGCTCCACCATTCAGTTCGCACTCGAACCCGATCCTATACGAGAAAGGGTTCGGGTACGTTTTTTGTTTATCGGAAATTCTGCGGAAGGACTACTCGGAACGGTAAACAGGAACGAACAGAGGCAGGGTATCATCGTAGTGATGGTATCCTGCCTTTTGTTTTGCGGAACCAAGGTCGCTTTATACGAACTTGATCGCCAATTTTATGGCGCATTGATGACAATTGCTGCGTACGTGCGTACCGGGAGCCTGTACACCTCTGGCAAGGCGTAACACACTAGACTTTGTTCCAAAGTCCGTGTGCTAAGGGGGCAGGGCCCTTAGAATTCCTGTGGGGTGTGTACGCACGTACGCAGGAAAACAGCAAATTACGCTATATCAGGGCGTTCTTTCATTGGAGAGTATGGTATACACGGCTTAGTTCAACAAATAAGAATTTATATATGAAGGAGAATATTGATGAAAATGTTTTTATGTTCGCACTTTTCAAGTGTAGGAAGTCTGATAAAGGAAGAAATTG
>CAJMKK010000016.1 GCA_905214105.1 uncultured bacterium | reverse complement strand
CTCCTATTTTGCCTCCACGCGCTATTTCTGGCTGGAGCTGCGAAACGAGATCATGTAAATCATAGCCATGCGACGAAAACACAAAATCGTCGCTGGGGTAATGATCTACGGTGTAGAGCTTGTCCAATTCTGCCTGCGGGAGAACGCCGAACGACGTTTCACGGTCGCGCTGGCGTTTCATATCCCGGTGGTAGTTTCGGGCCTCATTTCGCAGTACGGTTTTGCAGAAAGCATCAAACCGGCACTGTTCGCCATAGTCGCGGGGGATAGCTTCCATCTTCTCACCCCCTTTCTGTGGGGGATGTGGTGGTTCTGTCCCTTTCCGCCAACATGACACCAGACAGGCCCTTTGCTACCCGCTGAACGCCACCTTTTCGAAATGTTTTGAAAAAGTTTTTTCGGGTTTGGCCGTGCTGCAAAAAGCGACAAAAAACGCCCGGCAAGTCGCAACGGACCTGCTGGGCGCAGATATGTTTCAATACAATTATTATTTACACGGTATAGTTCATATATATAGCCGGGCTGCCCCGGTGGGTGTAATCTTGTACGAAGAACAGAAAAGGGACGATTAAGGCGGAGGGGGTGGGGATTGAGGTGGGAAAAGGCGCAAAAAGGCGGGAAAGGGACGAATTTGCGCGGATTTTTTGAAGATTAAACGGGATTAAAGGGAAGAAAATGCAAAGCGGCGATTTTTGCAACTTGCAAGATTTTTGGGGCGGTTTTGGGGGTGTTTGAGCGCGTGCCGGCTGGAACGGCGAAAAAGCGGCGGGCGGCGTTTAAGGAGCGGTTAAAAGAAAATTAAAAAGCGAAAAAAGCGCGGTTTTATGACGTTTAAGGACAATTAAATAAAATTTAAGGGCGGGACGCACCATGCCGGGAAAACCGGACTGGCGCGCCCCGCCCTTTGACTTTCAATGGGACATTTCGCGTTGGTTTTTGTTGAGATGTCCTATTGCGATGAATCGCTGTTTTTGGCTTTTCTATCTGTCATGAGTCCCATTGGCAATGTCCCATTAAAGCGTTGAAATCAATAGGACATAACGCTCAGCGATATTTTGTATCGCTTTGAGTACAAAAAGACCCAAATCAGCTATCATCAATCCGAAGGATGCTTTGACAGGTCAAAACATTTATACTCATCCAACCGCTTCAGCATCTCTTTTTGGCCTTCGGCGGAAAGAGACGCATAGACTGTAAGCATCTTTGCATACCGAGATATTTCTTCGGCACAAAATTCGTCCTGTTCCATTGCACAAAGAAGTACAGTCAAGCTATCACGGATATAATTGATGGACTCCCGCTGCACCGCCTGATTTGCAATTAGCACATCCTGCTTGAATCGTAAAACAAGATCGTTCAACCCATCAATAGATGAATTGATTTCATCGGCACCATCCATAAAGCGTTGTGCGTCGAGATCCCCACGGAGAAATTCACCACTAACATGGAAATAACGCTCCAAAGCGGCCATTGCCTTGGAATTTGGCTCACGATAGCCGTTTTCGTAGTTTATGATGGACTTCCTTGTAAGCCCTGTTTCCCTTGCCAATTCCGCTTGAGAAAGGCCTGCGGCCTCACGAAGATCTTTTAACCGTTGAGCGACGCCCATAGTGATGCACTCCTTTGGATAGATATACTTATAATAGCACATTATCCCCATATGGGCAACAAAAAAGGCTTGACATTCCCCGAAAGGGGAAGTATAATAGCAGAAAGTGAACAAATGGGGAATAACCGAGGTGAACGAAATGTACATAAAGCCTTGCCCGGAAAAGATTCGGGCCGCCCGCCGGAAACAGGGACTTAGCGCATATGCACTGGCAATGAAAGCCGGACTGGATAAGAAGGCCATTTATCGGATCGAATCCAAAGAAAGCCTTAGAACACATTCCCTGCGTGCCCAAGCCATCGCCGATGCGCTTGGCTGCCCGGTGGAGGAATTGTTTGATGCGCCCGGCAAGAAAGGCAAAACGGCGTGAACCGAGAAATCCTGGATGCAATCGAAGAGCAAACCGACCTGCGCTATGACAGTCTGGCCGACGCGGCGGGATGGTACGGGACAACGACCGCCTGGCGGGAGGATTTTACCGCGAATTGGAATTCAACCGGCCCAAAACGGGCCGTTAAAAGGCAATTAAACCGAGATAAGGAGGCCGAAGAGATGGCAAAGGCAAAGATTAAGATCAAGGTGTCAGACAGCGGAATCGTGACATTGGCGGCGAGTGGAGACGGCTATGCCACGCTGAACGCGCTGGTGGAAGTGCTGGCAGCCACGATCTGCGAGGCATCCCCCAACTGGGACTTTGCCGAGATTATGACGGACGCCGCCGTCAACCGGCTGTATGACCTGGTTGATGACGGCACCAGGAAGAAGGTGATCCGACGTGGGGAATGACCGATATGCTGGTGTGCGCAGGCTGCCGGACGCGCCGATAGCGGGCGAAAGCTACCGCAACGCGGGAAGCCATTATAAAGTATGGCAGTACAACGCGGCGGCAGACACCGCCCACGTGGAGAATTTGACAAGCGGATGGGTTTGCACCGCCCACCACCCGGCGCTGTACCGCTTGCATGACGGCAGCGTGGAGCTGCAGTGGGATTACAGCACAGACGGACACTTTGAATAGCCGAAACCGCCGGGAATGGCGGTCTTGCGGGGATGGCCGCCTGTGACCGATGATGGCAGGCCGAAAGTAAGGTGAGAGTATGGACGCGATGTTAAGCACATCTGAAGTTGCTGAATTGACAGGGATTTCGCTGCGCCACGTTAAACGATTGGCAGCCTCAAACAAACTGCCTTGTGAGAAAACAGTCAACAGCAATAACCGCCCCAAATACCTGTTCCCATTAAGCGGGCTGGCTGCCCTTGACCCCACGCTGCCGCAGCGCTACCTGGCGCAGCACGCGCAGGAGGGCACGGCGGAGGGCGCGGCGGAACCACAGAACGCGAAGCGCGGCAGGGGCCGCCCGCGCAAGGGCGGGGCCGGGAAAACGGCGGCAAGCAAGCCGCTGGAGGAATACAGCACCGAGGAACGCGGGGAGATCGCGTTTTGGACCCAGGCCGTGCAGGACTGGCGCGGCTACCGTGCCGGGTACCGTGACAAGGCCGCCGCGGACGAAGCGTGGCTGGCGCAGTTCCGGCTGGACCACCCGGAGGTACATATCACCCGGAAGATCTTGTACGCGCGGCAGCGGGCCGTGCTGGAGGATGACCTGGACGGACTGGTGGACGGGCGCGGCAAGGCGCGGCGGGGGTACTGCAAGATCCCGGCGGCGGCGTGGGACGCCTTTATGTACTACTACCTGGACCAGCGGCAAAGCCCCATCAAGCAATGCTACGACCAGACGATCTACTTTTTGGAACAGCATTGCCCGGAAGCACTGCCGGTGCCGGACTACACGACTTTTTACCGCCATGTTATGGCGGATGTGCCGGAGCCCGTGAAGGTGATGGGGCGCGAAGGGCCGAAGGCGTTTTATGACCGATGCAGCCACTACATCCGGCGCGAATACGAGAATATGCAGTCCAATGAATACTGGATCGCCGACACCCACACCTTTGACGTTGTGACCAAAGGCGACGGCGGCGGGACGCACCGCCTGTACCTGACCGCCTTTATGGACGCGCGCAGCGGCATTTTTGTGGGCTGCCATGTGGCAGACACCAACAGCAGCCAAAATGTGCTGACCGCCCTGCGGCGGGGCATTTTGCGGTACGGCATCCCGGACAACATCTATGTGGATAACGGCCGCGAATACCTGAACAAGGACGTTGGCGGCACCGGCCACCGCACCCGCAAAACCAAAAACGAGTGGCAGGGCTGGGATGACACCGAGAAATTTGTGCCGCCGCCCGTGTTTACGCGGCTGGGCATTAAAATGACGAACGCCATTGTGCGCAGCGCCCGCGCCAAGACCATTGAGCGGCGCTTTTGCGATGTGAAAAACCAGATCAGCCGATTGTTTGACACATTCTGCGGCGGCACGGTGGTGGAAAAGCCGGAGCAGTTAAAACACCTGTTAAAGGGCGGTGAAGTGGTGCTTGACAGCGATTTTACCGCCAGCGTGCAGACGCTGCTGGACGGCCTGATGAACGAAAGCGAGTACAACGGCCCGGTGCAGCGCGACCACGGGAAAACCAAGCTGCAGGTCTGGCGGGACAACCTGAGCCGGAAGCGGATCGCTGCCCCCGCCGACCTGAACCTGATGCTAATGCGCAGCAGCCGCCCGCTGAAGGTGGGGCGCAACGGCATTACCGCGAACCTGTACGGCGCGAAGCTGGATTACTACACGGACGAGTTCACGATGCAGTACCAGGGCAAAAAGGTGTATTACCGCTACGACCCCGACGACCTGCGCACCATCCGGGCGTATGACCCGCAGGACCGGTTCATCTGCGAACTGCCCTGCCGCGACGATATGGTGCTGGAATACGGCGCAAACCGCGAGAGCATCCAGGCCGCCATGCACGAACTGCGAGGCTATACCAAGCTGGTCAAAAACGCCGCCGAAGCGCAGGCCGGGAAAATTACAGAGGTGTACGGCGAAGCCAAGGCCTTTGACGTTTGCCTGGCCAAGGCGCAGCAGAACATTGAGGCGCGCATCACCGCGCCGGAGAACGCCAAGCCGCCCGTTGTGGAGCTGCAGTTTGCAAACGAGGGCGAACCGCTGCTGCAAGCCGTGGGCGCGGAACATCTGGTAGACTTTGGCCGGATGACGGCCAATGCGATAAAACAGCATGAACAGGAAGGGAGCTTTGAAGATGAAAACCTATAACGCGGCGCTTCAGGCACAGCTGGACGCTTACCTGAGCGAGCAGAGCGGCCTGCCGCAGTCCAAGGCGGCGGCCATGATCGGGGTAAGCCCAACGGCGCTGAGCCAGTACCGCAACAGTAAGTACCCCGGCGACGTGGAAGCCGTGGAAAGCAAGATCGAAGAGTTTTTGCGCACCCGCAGCGCGGCGGCGCAGGCCGAGGCCGAGAAGGCCCCCTACCTGAGTGCCGGGTATGTGCCCACCAGCGTGAGCGAGGATGTATACAAGGCCATCCAGTACTGCCAGCTGGAGCGCGGCATTGTGGTGCTGCACGGGGACGCGGGCATTGGCAAGACGCGGGGCGCGGCGCGGTTTGTGCAGGACAACCCTGCCAACGCCATTTACATCCGCTGCACCCCGGTGGGCGGCACGCTGACCGCCATGCTGCGGCAGCTTGGCACGGCCCTGAAACTGCCCGCCACCCGCAACCGGTTGGAGCTGAGTATGGCCATCCATGACAGGCTGAAGGGGACGGACAAGGTGATCATTATTGACGAGGCGCAGAACCTGCGCTTTGACGCGCTGGAGGAGCTGCGCAGCCTGAGCGACCCCGACGACCTGACCGGCGAAAGCGGAACGGGCATCTGCCTGATCGGCAACAGTGAGGTGTACAGCCGGATGCTGGGCAAGCAGGAAGCGCAGTTTGCCCAGCAGTTCAGCCGGGTGCGGTTCCGCCGCCGGTACAGCACCGCCGACGTGAAGCTGGCGGATGTGGAAAAGCTGTTCCCGACGCTGGCGGACGGCAGCCACGGCAAGGAGCTTGCCTTTATGACCGGCGTTTGCCGCAGCAAATGGGGCATACGCGGCGCAATGAGCGTGTACACCAACGCCGTGCGCAACGAAAACACCAGCCTGGACGGCCTGCGCGGCATTGCCGCCAGCATGGGCGTGGGCGTACTGAGTTAAGGAGGAAACCATGAGCACACGGGAAGGATACGCCGCCGCCCTTGGGGCGGGGCTTGGCATGACGTTTGGGATGCTGTTCGGCGCGATCGCCGCGGGCAGCACCTGGACACAGGGGCTTGCAACGCTGGGGGCGGGCGTGCTGGGACTGTACATTATTGCGCGGATGATCATTGAGGACGGCAGGCTGGAGCGGGAACTTTTGCACGGCGGCCAGCCGGACGACGAGGAGCCGGAGAGAGCGCCCGCGATGTTCCGCGACCGATACGACACGGGGTACCGGGACGGCTACGACGATGCCGTGGAGAGCCTGCAATTTGCAAATTTGCCGCAGCGCCCCCGCAAGGGCAAGCACAAGCGCAAGGCGGCAGCCGGCAACATGGTACGGGCCGAATTGCCGGAGCGGCCCATTGTGATGGAACACCAGCACGGCGCGTAACCCTTTGGGGGCGCAGGCCCCCGCCTTAATGCAGCCGCCCGATTGGGCGCAGGTCGCAAGCCCTGAACGATGCAGAGCGAGGAAGGAGCGAATATGACAAAGGACGAATGGCAGGAAGCCGAACGGCGCGCCCTGTGGAAGTATGGCGGGCTTACGCTGTTGGTGGACGGATACAAAATCAGCGTCCAACGGCAGTACGCGCCGCCTTACAAAAGCAAGCTGGCTGTTTATGTGAACGGCACATTCCGCGGAAAATGGCTCGTCGAAGATTGCGAGGAGCGCAGACGGTTCTGTTACTGCGTGAAGCACAGCCTGATCAAGAAAAACTGCCCGGAAAACAAGAAAAAGTGGTTTTTGAAGGCGATGGGCAAAAACGAGGAAGACTACGCCTACTATACCTACAGCCCGTATTATCCAAGTTTTGCCGCCCTGCGACGGCAGCTTGTGAAAAACAACCAAGACATACAGCTTATTACGGAGGAATGACCTATGGCAAGACGGAAAGTGACAACCGCGCCCGTGCTGGCAAGCTGGGCGGAAACCGACAAAGCGCTGCGGGACATCCGCGAATGCCGGCACACGCTGGCGGAACTGGCAGTGGAGCGCGACCGAAAAATTGATGCCGCCAAGGATACCTACACAACCACGGCCCTGCCCGTGCAGAACCGCGTGAAGGAACTGGAAGGCCAGGTAAAAGCGTTTGTGGACGGACACCGCGCCGAGCTGGTGGGCAAGAGCCGCGCGCTGAACTTCGGCGTGGTGGGCTACCGGCTGAGCAGCAAACTGGTGCTGCCCAAGGGGCGTGTGGAGGATGTGATCGCGCAGCTGAAAGCCCTGGGGCGGGACAACCTGATCAAGCGCACCGAAACCCTTGACCGTGAGGCACTGCGCAGGGAACCCGCGGAGCTGCTGTGCAAGCTGGGCGCGTACATCAACCAGACCGATGAGTTCTATTATGATGTAAGCGAAGCCGAGGCGAAAGAGCTGTAAGGAGGCGGCAGGGATGGGCGGATGCAGCACCTACCAGATCCGCAAGATCTACGCCATCGGGCAGGCGCTTGGAATCGTGAACCGCGGCGGCGAGGACGCGCTGCACGACCTTGTATATGGCGTGACCGGCAAGAGCAGCGTGAAGGAGCTGAGCTACAGCGAGGCGTGCAAGGTGATTGGAGAACTGGAAGCACGGCAGGGCACGCCGCCGCCCCGCCCAAAGAAAACCAACCACCGCAAGCGAAAGCCGGGCGGCGTGAGCGAGGGCCAGGAGCGCAAGGTTTGGGCGCTGATGTACCGACTGGCCGCCGCCAGCCCGAGCACGGTCGCGGTCGGCGACCGCTTGCGGGCGGCGATCAAGAAAGAGGCCGGCGTGGACGCTTTTGCCGATGACCCGTTCGCGTGGCTGGACTACAAGAGCTGCAACAAGCTGATCGAGGCGCTGAAGGGATACGTCAAAAACGCGGAGCGAAAGGCGGGTGCTGCGGATGGATGAAAAGCTGCCGGAATGGCTTGAGCAATGTTTGACCGAGGACGACCGACAGCTGATCGGCATTGTGGGCACGGAGGCGTTCCTGCGGCTGATCGACACCTACGGCGGCGGGAACGTGTACATCCCGAAAAACGACCGCTTTGAGCGCTACGCCCGCAACAAGGCAATCGTCGCCGAGTTTGACGGGTACAATTTTCGGGAGCTTGCGCAAAAATATCATTTGACGGAAATGCAAATCCGCGTTATCGTAAAAGACAAAGCGGCAGCGGTGAGGGCGAAGCCTGTGGACGGACAGATGAGCCTGTTCGACGCGCCGGACGAACAGAACACAGACAAGTAAATCATTTTGCGAAAGGGCTTTATCTTTCGGACTTTACGAATCGTGATGTATTATGGTTGCAGAAACCATAACACATCACGATTTTTGTTTTGAGGGGTACGGCAATGCAGTTTGACGCAGGGACTTGGTGGTTGGCAGTATTACTGCTTGGCGGCTTGACGGGCGCGCTTGGCTACATGATAAAGCACAGCTTTGACAAAATCGAAAAGAAGTTGGACACGGCTGTGCCGAAAGAAGACTTCGACACAAAGATAGCGAACCACGAGGCGCAGATCCGAAAAATCCAAGAAACCTACACGCCGCGCACGACCCACGACAAGGACGTGGGCGAGCTGCGGGAGAAGATTTCCCGCATCAGTGAAAACTACCTTACCAAAGAGGACTTTTACCGCGAAAACACCAAGACCGACCGCAAAATCGAGTCGGCAAACCAGAAAATTGACCGTGTGATCGAGCTGCAGATGCAGCTTTTACAGCAGTTGTCGCAAAAGGAGAATTCGTAACATGGACATGAAAGAAAAGTTGCTTGCCGAAATGGAGCAAAGCGACTTTGCCAAAAATAACGGCAAGATCATGCGGACGCTGAACGTGCTTGCGCCGAGCTACCACAACCTGAGCAGCATTCAGCGCATTTTGAAGGACGACGGCATTGGCGAGGGACAATACGCCGCCTGCCTCGACTTTCTGGCTTTGGAAGGGTATATTCTGCTGCGCACCGTAAAGGATCATGTGCGGTGCGAGGATTTAGCGGACCACAACTGGACGGAATTGGAAGCAAAGCTTTCCGGCAAGGGAATGCGCGTGCTTGAAAAGGATGTCAAGGACGCGATGATCGAGGTGTAACGATGGCGTGGCCGTTTCAGCGCGGGGGCAAGAGCAGCGGCAACCGCAAGCACAGCAAGATCGACAAGCTGCCGCCAGAAATGAAAGCTACCGTTGAGGAGATGATCCTTGACGGCAGCGCTACTTATACCGAGATCGTGGACTATTTGCAGGAGCACGGGTACAGCCTGTCGGTTTCGAGCGTGTGCCGCTACGCGCAGGGATACGTCGAAAATTTGCAGACGCTGCAGATCGCGCAGGCCAACTTTAGAAATATGCTTGACGAGCTGGAGCGCTACCCCGACCTTGACACGACCGAGGCGCTGGTGCGCGTGGCGAGCCAGGACCTTATGACGGCGCTGACCGCCAAGAAGGAAGAGGACTGGAACGCCGTGAGTGTGGACAAGCTGATGAACCAGATCAGCGGCCTGACCCGCGCGGTCGCCTACAAGAAGCGCGTGGAGCTGCGGAACAAGACCGACCTTGAAGCAGGCACGGATGACGTGAAGACCATGCTGTGGCGCACGATGGCAACCGAGAAGCCGGAGCTGTACAAGCAGGTTACGGCTTACCTAGACAAGAAAGCGCAGGCTGCACCATGAGCCTTTATGCTGTGCAGGTACTGACCGGGCAGGAAGCGGAGGTTTGCCGCCGCCTGGCCGACCGCCGCATTGCCACCCTGCTGCCGCAGGAGCGGCGGCTGATCCGCCGCGGCGGCGCGTGGCGGGAAGAGCCGTACACCCTGTTCCGGGGGTATGTGTTTGTGGACACCGAAGCCCCGCTGCCCATCTATTATACGGTACGCGGGCAGGACGGCGTGATGCGCTGGCTGGGGGCAAGCCCCGGCACGCCGGAGGCACTGAGCCTGGCCGAAGCCGTGAACATCCGCTGGCTGGCGGGGCAAGACCTACGCCCCAGCACCGCGCGCGAGGTGATGCCCGGTGTGCTGGGTTTTGTGGACGGGCCGTTGGCGCAGCTGAGCGACCGCATTGTGCGTGTTGACCGGCATGACCGGCGGGCGGTCGTGGCCCTGCCCATTGGCGGGGAAGCAAAAGAATTTACGCTGACCTTTACGATACAGGAAACCGCAGACTGCGGGGCGGCCGGTTCGCCCCGGCCCGCAGGCGCGGCGGACAGAAGCAACGGGATTTTGGCTGCGAAAACGGCCGAAAATGGCGAAGCATACCCCGCAAAACGCGGGTGTGCCGCCAGCACCGTTTAATTGCCCCGTTTAATACGTTTAATTTTGTTTAAGGAACGAAGGGCGGAAAACTGCCCGCGTGAGAGAAAGGCCCCCAAAACGGGCTTATTTGGGGCGCTGTGGGGCGGAGGGAAAAAACAGATGAAAACCAAGGAAAAAAGCCTGCGGGAGCTGCTGGCCGACATCCAGAAGGCCAGCGAGCTGGAACGCTATGACCCCGCCGCAGACCTGGCGCTTTTGGCGGCGCAGTACCGCAAGATGAGCCGGTGGGACTTTGGCAAGCTGCTGGACGGCATGGCCGCAAAGTACCAAAACGAATGGAGCGCCATCCACGCGGCGCTGGCCGAAAAGGCCCGCGCCGGGGACCTGGACGCCATCCGGCTGTACCGCGAAACCATGGCGCAGGCGGGCAGCGGCAATGAGGTGACGATCGTTGACGACATCTAAAAACAGCGGGGCGGCGGTGAGCCTGAAAGGCGTCATCGGCCCCGCTTTCTACGAAACGCACCGCCTGATCCGCGCGGGCAAGATCGACGAGGCGGTGGAGAAGGGCGGGCGCGCGAGCTTAAAGAGCAGCTATGTGAGCGTTGAGGTGGTTTTGCAGCTTTTGCGCCACCCCGACTGCCACGCGCTGGTGACGCGCCAGGTGGCCGATACCATGCGCGACAGCGTGTACGCCCAGATCTTGTGGGCCATTGACAAGCTGGGGCTGGGTGAAAAGTTCCGCTGCACACAAAGCCCGCTGCAATGCGTGTACCTGCCCACGGGGCAGCGCATTTTGTTCCGCGGGCTGGACGACCCGCAGAAGATCAAATCCATCAAGCTGCCGTTTGGGTACATTGGCATTGTGTGGTTTGAGGAAGCCGACCAGATCAAAGGCGGCGAGGAGGCCGTGCGCAACGTGCAGCAATCCGCTTTGCGCGGCGGCGAGTACGGGCTGACGTTTATCAGCTTTAACCCGCCCGCGGCCAGCCGCAACTGGGCCAACCGCTACGCCCGGGCCGAGCGGCGCGGCAAGTTTGTACACCACAGCAGCTACCTGCAAGCCCCCGCCGAATGGCTGGGGCCGAAGTTTTTGGCGCAGGCGGAGTACATTAAGGAAACGCAGCCGACCAAGTACCGCCACGAGTATTTGGGCGAGGCCGTGGGCAACGGCACGCAGGTGTTTGAAAACCTGGTGCTGGAGCCCATTGATGGCAAAACGATCCGCAGCTTTGACCGCCCGCTGAACGGCGTGGACTGGGGCTGGTACCCGGACGCCTGGGCATACAACCGCGTACAGTACGACGCGGCGCGGCGTACCTTATATATTTATGACGAGCTGACCCGCTGGCGCACCGCCAACCGCGACACCGCGCACCTGCTTTTGGCGCGCGGCGTTGGCACCGAAACGGGCGGCCCGCTGACCGCCGACAGCGCCGAGCCGAAGAGCTGCGGCGACTACCGCGCCGAGGGCCTGCCCTGCCGCGAGGCGGTGAAAGGCCCCGGCAGCGTGAACCAGAGCATGAAGTGGCTGCAAAGCCTGGCCGCCATCTGCATTGACCCAAAGCGTTGCCCCGACACAGCGCGGGAATTTGGCGAGTACGAGTACGAGGTGGGCAAGGACGGCCAGGTGCTGCCCGGCTACCCCGACGCTGACAACCACCACATTGACGCCGTGCGCTACGCCACCAACCGCCTGTGGACAAGGCGCGGGACCTGACGCCGTGGATGTTGTGCAGGTGTACGGCATTGCGCTGGAGAAAGGCGAGTATGACAGCAGCGACTATGCGAACAGCCTGAACTGGCTGTGGAGCCGGATGAAGGATATGGTGGCCGATCTGCGGCAGACGCTGAAGGGCGGTGATGCCGCATGAAAAAGGCCAACGCCCCCGCGCCCGCCGATGTGCAGGTGCTGCTGCCCGCCGCGATGATGAACGGCAAGGCCGTTGTGGATAGCCGAGAGGTTGCACGGATGCTGGGTAGGCCACACAAAAACCTTCTGGCGGACATTCACCGCTATATTTCGGCCATGGAACGCCGAAAAGCAGACGGGCTAAATTTTCAGCCCGTCGCAAGAGATTTTCAGCTTGTCGATTTCTTTGTCCCCAGCACCTACACCAACGACCACAACCAGACTTTCCCCTGCTATCTCCTGACCCAGAAGGGCTGTGAGATGGTGGCCAACAAGCTGACGGGCGAAAAAGGCATTTTGTTTACCGCCGCCTATGTGAACGCCTTCCACGCCCTGCAGGAGCAGGCGCAGGCCGGGGCCATGGTGCCCACGGTGCGGGCGGCCCCTGCGGCGCTGCCCGCGGCCCCCGCCGCGCCCGGCATTGCCGAGATGGAAGCCGAGACCCGCCGCAACAACAGCCGCCTGAAGCTGGCCCAGATGTGGCTGGCCATGGCGGAAACGGCGGGCAAGGCCAAGAAAGCCCACTACCGCCAGTGCGCCGAGAACGCGCTGCTGGGCAAAGCGTAACCAACTAAATACCGCACCGCCCACCCTTGCAAGAGGGTGGGTGGAATTTTTTATACCTTTATGATAGGAGCCTGCCATGAACCGACTGCGCCGCTGGATGATCGAGAAGTTTTTGCCACGCTACGCGCACGAGCTGCTGCTGGACGAGCTGGCCGCCACCGACAAACGGCTGGCCGCCGCCCGGCAGACCATTGCCGAGCTGAGCGCCGAGAACCGGGCACTGCGGTTTGCCCTGCGGCAGATCGGGCGCGGGTGCCGCACGGAACGGGAGGGCGCGCCGCCGCATGAAAGTGACGAAATATTGTGAGCATTGCCCGTGGCGCAGCGCAGACCCCTACTGCCTGTGGCCGCGCTGCTTTAAGAAGTACTTGACAGGACCACAACAGGAAAGGAAGAAGCAAGCCGATGAACGCATTGCTGCGGGCGCTGACGGACAGCCGCGGAATTGAGAACATTGAACAGGCGCTGGGAATGCCGGACATTACCAGCGACGCCATGCGACGCGCCATCGACGGATGGTTTGACGCCTGGTTCAGCCGGGTGCCCCCGGACGAGGAGGACCCCTGCCAGCGCATCCCCTACGCCGTGGTGAACAAGCTGGGCAAGGCGGTGTTTGCGGAGTACGACAGCAGCCTGCAAAACACCGGCACCCCCAAGCTGCAATACCTGGACCGCGCGCGGCAGGCGTTCGACGCCAAAAAGCGCGAGCTGCTGCAATGGTGCATGGTGGGCGGCGAGACGTGGGCCAAGCCGGTGTTTGCGCCGGACGGCCTGACGTGGCAGGTGATCCGGCGCGACGCGGTGCTGATCTTGGGCCGCGCGCCGGACGGGCGCGTGACCGACCTGGCCTGCTGCGAAAAAAGCGTGGTGGCCGACCGCCAATATTACACGCTGGTGGAGCGGCGCACGACGGGGCCGGACGGGCGGCTTACGATAGAAAACCGGCTGTACCAGGCTGACAACAAGGCAACGCTGGGGCGGCGGGTGCCGCTGCAAAGCCTGGCGCAGTACGAACGGCTGGCCGACGCCTACACCTACCCCGCGCCCCTTGACGGGCTGGGGCTTGTGGCGCTGAAAATGCCGACAGTCAACTGTGTGGACGGCAGCCCGGACGGCGTGGCCGTGTATGAGCCTGCCATGGGGCTGATCCACAACATCAACCGCAACGAGTACCAGCTGGCGCGGGAGTTTGAACTGGGCCGGATGCGCATTGCCGCCAGCGCCGACCTGCTGACAGCGGAGAACGGGCGCAAGCGCCTGCGGGACGACTTGTTCGTTGGGCTGGAGGGCAGCGAACAGACGGTGGGGATCACGGCGTTTGCCCCGGCGCTGCGCAACGAAAACTACGAAGCACGGCGGCAGGCCTACCTGAAGGCCGTGGAGAACCTGCTGGGCGTCAAGCGCGGCATTTTGTCCGACGCCGAGGCCGTGAGCAAAACGGCCACCGAGATCAACTCCAGCGCCGGGGATTACAGCCTGTCCATCATTGAGTTTCAGAACCTTTACTATGACGCTTTGCAGGCCGCGCTGCGCCTGGCCGACCAGCTGGGGCAGGCGTACCGCCTGTGCGACGGCACGGCCTGGGACACAGAGGTTTTGAACGTGACGTGGGGCAACGGCGTTTTGTACGACGCCGACAAGGAATGGGCCGACCGGCTGGCCATGGTGCAGCAGGGAATGCTGCGCCCGGAACTTGCGCTGGCGTGGAAGTTTGACCTGCCGTGCGATACCGAGGAGGACCTTGCCGCCATACGGCAAAAGTATATGCCGACGATGCAGGACATGGAAAGCTGAGGGATAAGCGATGACCGCCACACAGCGCGAGGGCCTGAGCGACGCGGCACTTGCCCTGACGCAGCCCGTGATCGACGAGCTTTTGAAGGACATTGCCCGGCGCATCAAAGACGCCGGCGCCATTACCGACACGGCGGAATACCAGATCTACCGCGCGCAGGCGCTGGGCGAGAGCAAGCAGGCGATCAAGGCCGCTGTTGCCAGGCAGATCAAGGCGCAGGACAAGGTGATCGACAGCCTGTTCGACTACATTTTGGACAACAGCACACCCCTGACCGCGAACGGCAGCCTGAAGCAGATCGCAGAGGGCTACGCCAAAATGAGCCGCCAAAAGACCGCCGAGCAGCTAAAAAACCTGTGGGCGGACACGCCGCAGGGCAAGGTGCTGCCCATCCAGGACGCCTACGCGAAGGCGCTGGACTTTGCCTTCCGCCAGACCGTGACGGGCGCGCTGGACACGGAGACCGCCATCCGCCGCGCCTGCGCGCCGCTGGCCAAGCGCGGCCTGCGCACCATTGAACAGAAAAGCGGGCGCAGCGTGGGCATTGAGTACGCCTGCCGCCGCTACCTGATGGACCAGCTGGGTGAACTGGACGACGAGGTGCAACAGGTGACGCACGATGAGCTTGGCTGCGACGGCTGGGAGATCAGTGCGCACCTGGCGTGCGCGCCCGACCATGAGCCGTACCAGGGGCGACAGTACAGCGACGCCGAGTACGAGAAACTGAACAACGGCTTACAGCGGCGCATTGGGCATTTGAACTGTGGCCACACGGCCAGCCCCATCATTTTGGGCGTGAACGCGCCGCAGTACACCGAGGAACAGCTGCGGGAGCTTGCCGACGCCAACGAGCGCGGCGTGACCTACAACGGGCAGCACTACACGCTGTACGAGGCCGGGCAGGAGCAGAGCCGGTTGGAAAACGCCGTCCGCACCTGCAAGCGCCACATTTTGATGAACCGCGAAACCGGCGACGCCAAAAACCTGAAGAACAACCAGATCCGCCTGCGGGTGCTGCAAAGCGAATACGGCAAGTTCTGCAAGGCAACGGGCCTGCCCACGCGCACCGAGCGCCTGCAAACGGCAGGCTTTGGCCGCAGCGAGGCGAACAAGGCGGTGTGGGAGTATAAGAAAGACTCCGGCACCAAGGCGTCCGACCTGGGCGGGCAAGCACTGCACACCGTCACGGACGAAGCGATACGGGCGGTGCCAAAGCCGTTTTTCCGGGGGCTGAGCAACAAAGCCAACACAGCGGCGCAGGGCTATGCCCGCGACCTGCTGACGAAGGTGAAAGACCTGCCGCTGGGCACCGAGGCTACGGTATCCTTTACCGAGGACGGGCAATGCAGCTGGGAAGTGGGCGACCTGAAGGAAATGCGCGTTAAAGTGAAGGACCTTCAGGTCCCGTATTATTCCTTGCACAACCACGCGAGCAATGGTATACTTAGCCCAGAGGATATTTTCCAGCTGGCCAAACACGACAACATGAAAGGCATCGGCGCAGTTGGGCATGATGGCGCACTGCATACCTGTGAAAAGGTGTTCGGATACAAGAAGGAGAACTTCAACCGCTGGATGGACGGCCTGCTTGAAAAATATCCTCTATATCAGAGCCAAGATGCAAATAAAGTTGAAACAGCACTGAAACAGCGCATCGACCTTGCAAACGAACTCCGGCAGGATGGTGATAAACATGGACTCCGCTTTTCGGGATAACCCGGCCACACCAAAAGAAATTGAGCGCTGGCGTGGAAATATTGCCAAGGCGCGCCCTTACACGGACGATGACCCTGAGCCGTGTTATTTCGACTGGATTCCAGACCCTGCACGTTCAAATGCGACTGTTGCTATGGAGCTTTTGAAGGCTGCCGGTCTGTGGACAGAAGAAGATGAACGCATTGCCTTTGGTCCGCACGATGAGGATTAAACCCAATTTAATTGCCGCTTGCACCCCAATTAAGGGGTGCTTTTTTGATGCTTAAATTTTGATACGGAGATGCCTTTATGCCTCACAACCGTACACCCCCGAACCGCCCCGGCCCCAGCGGACAGGGGCAAAGCTATACCCCGCCCGGCCCACGGCTGTGGCCGCACCGCAACCGCCCGCGGGACAAGCTGCCGCGCCAGACCCGTAAGCCCACCATATATAAGGAAAGGACAGACCCGCATGATCGAATGGATGAAAGAGATCCTGGGTGATGCTTACACCGAGGACATTGACAACAAGATCACCGCCAGGCTGACGGCGGACTACGCGCCCAAGGCCGACCTGGAGGCCGCCAACACTGCCAAAAGCGAAGCTGAAGCCGCGCTGGCCGCGGCCAACGACAAGTACAAGGACGTTGACATCGACGCCCTGCGCGCCGATGCCGAGAAGTACAAGGCGGAGGCCGCCCAGGCCCGCAAGGACGCGGACGAGCGCGTGGCCGCCGTGCAGTTTGACGGCAAGCTGGACGCCGCTATCACCGCCGCGCACGGGCGCAGCGCCAAGGCTATCCGCGCGCTGCTGGACGTGGATACCCTGAAAGGCAGCGACAAGCAGGACGAAGCCATCACCGCCGCCCTGGCCGCGCTGCAAAAGGACAGCGGCTACCTGTTTGAGAGCGGCGAAACCCCGCCGCCCTACGCCGCCGGAACCGGCAGCACCGCGCTGCACGGGGCCGACGCCGACACCGCGATGCGGCAGGCCATGGGCCTGCCCATCGACAACTGATAGGAGGAATGCCCTATGGCAAATGCAATCGAACTGGCAAAAAGCTATGTGCCCAAGCTGGACGAGGTGTACAAGCTCGCCTCGCTGACCGCCATGCTGGACGGCGCGTCCGACCTGGCAAGGCAGGGCGCGAACGCGAACGAGCTGATCATCCCCATGATGACGATGGACGGCCTGGCCGACTACAGCCGCAACAGCGGCTATGTGCAGGGCGATGTGACCCTGACCAACGAAACGGTCAAGTGCAACTTTGACCGCGGCCGCCGCTTTACCGTGGACACCATGGATGACCTGGAAACGGCAGGGCTTGCTTTTGGCCGCCTGAGCGCCGAGTTCATCCGCACCAAGGTGGTGCCGGAGCTGGATGCCTTCCGCTTTGCCGCCTACTGCGGCAAAACCGGAGTCACGAAGGTGGAAGGCGCGCTGGCGGACGGCAGCGCCGTTTTGCAGGCGCTGCGCGCAGCCAGCACCGCCCTGGATGAAGCCGAGGTGCCGCTGACCGAGCGCTACCTGTTCATCACGCCCAGCCTGCACGGCATGGTACAGGACCTGGACACCACCAAGAGCCGCGAGGTGCTGAACAACTTTGCCAAGATCACCGACGTGCCGCAGACCCGCTTTTACACCGCCATCAAGCAGCTTTCCGGCGCGAGCACCGAGAGCGCGGGCGGCTACACGAAAGGCGACGGCGCGGCGGAGCTGAACTTTATGGTGATCCACAAGCCCGCCGTGATCCAGTACACCAAGCACACCGCGCCCAAGATCATTGAGCCGTCCGTGAACCCCGACAGCGACGGGTACATTTTCGGCTACCGCATGGTGGGCATTGCGGACATCTACGCGAACAAGACCGCAGGCGTGTACGCGCACCACAAGGCGGTGGGCTGATGAGCAAGACGATCGGGTATATCCCGCCGAAGCCGACGCCCGCGCCGCAGGAGAAGCCTGCCGCGCCGAAAGCCGCCCGCAAAAAAGCGGATGCCGAACAAGAGAAGGCCCATGACTGACTTTAATTTTTACAGCGAAACCTACTGCGGCAGCCTGATCCCGGCCGATGCGTGGGACGCGGTGTGCCGCGACGCCGAGGCCCAGATGAACCGGTACGAGCGCATCTACCATGTCAGCTACCCGCAGACCGGCAGCCGCAATATGGCCGTGTGCGCCATGGCCGAGGCGCTGTACGAGTTTGCGCAGCTGCAGGACGCGGGCGGCGCGGTGCAGAGCGTGAGCGTGGGCAATGTGAGTGAGAACCGCGCGGCGGTGGCCGCGCCGGACACAAGCGCCGCCGCGCAGGCAGCGGAGCTGTACCGCCGCGCCGGGCTGTACGCCGACATTTACAGGGGGTGCTGAAATGCAGCGATATTTTGCCAGGGACCAGACCCTGACTTACCCGCTGTGCACGATGACCGTGACGGTGTACCACACGACGTTCAACCCGTTCGAGTGCCGCCGCGCCGTGCTGGAGGGGGTACACTATGAAACCCGCCGCACGGTGGCGGTGGACAAGACTGGCGCGGCACACAGCGCGGGGTACCTGCTTATTATCCCGCAAAAGACCGCCGCGCGCGTGAGCCCCACAGTTGACACCGGCATGGACGGCACCTATGTTTTGCAGCCCGGCGACCGTGTGGTCGCGGGCGAGGGGCCGGAAATCACGACCCGTGAGGAGTGGGCGGCGCTGCTGCCCAGCGACTACGACGTGACGACCGTAACCTGGGTGGAACAGAAATACTGGCACGGGCAGCCGTGCCATGTGGAGGCAGGGGCATGAAGTGCAGGGTGACCGTGGACATCCCGGACGGCGAGGGCTGGGTGGAAGCGCTCGGCCTTGGGCGGGACGGGCCGGTGCAGCAATTCCATACCGCAAATGTACTGCGGCGTATCCAGAAGTATATGCCGTACCGCACCGGCGCAACCATCAAGCTGACGATCGCGCAGACCGACACCCATGTGCCGGAGATCGTGACGGATAACCCGCAGGCGCGGTACCTGTATTACGGCATGAGCAAAAGCGGAAAGTCGCTGAACTATACCCATACCAAAAACCCGCTGGCCGGGCCGCGCTGGGATGAAGCCGTTATGGCCGCCGAGGGCGACGCCATGGCCGCCGACCTTGCGCGCTACATGAGGAGGATGCTGAAATGACAGACCTTGAATGCCTGATCGAATGGCTGAAAACCTACGATGGCTACGATATTCTGGGAAGCTGCCAGGTGGACTATACCGACCAGATCCCCAACCAGGGCTTTGTGTTCCCACAGGGCTTGGTGGAGGTAGAGCGCAGAGAGGATATTCTCGGAAACGTGACGCTAACCGACCGTTATAACTTTGGCCTGTATTTTACGTTTGAGAAGGCCCTGCAGGACGACACGGCAGCCCGCGCCA
Organism: uncultured bacterium; assembly: GCA_905214105.1. Lineage (GTDB taxonomy): Bacteria > Actinomycetota > Coriobacteriia > Coriobacteriales > Coriobacteriaceae > Collinsella. The sequence continues at coordinate 4,414 of CAJMKK010000016.1, read as the reverse complement.
ACGCAAGCTGGGTGATGGACTTCCAGCGCTGGGTACAGGAACAGAGCGCCCGCGGGCTTGTGCCGAACTTTGGCAATACCGAAACTAAAGCCACCGCGCAGGCCCAGAACGGTACACTGTACAGCGCCGAGGACAGCGGCACCGCGCTGTACATGGCAGTGCTTTCCGTCACATTCAAGCGAAAAATTGAAAATTGAGGTGAACTGATCCAGTGAAAATCGAACGCAAGTATATGGCGCATTACCTGAACACCGTCTTTGCGGGGGATACCGGTACGGCAGCCTATGTACGCCTTGGCAAAGACCTGGAAGAGTACAGCCCGGAGCTTTCGGCCAATGTTGAAAAGAAAAGCAACATCATGGGCGAAACGTCGGTGACCATCGACAGCTACCAGAAGCAGGGCGAAGTTGCCCCGTACTACGCCGAAAAGGATGACCCGCTGTTTACAAAGCTCCAGGCCATCATTGACGGTGATCTGGTGCTGGATGACCTGAAAACCGACATTGTGGAGGTCAAACTGTGGGAAACCGAATCTTCCGGTGCGTACCCCGCCGTGAAAGAGGAATGCTACGTTGAAGTCAGCAGCTACGGCGGCGACACCACCGGCTACCAGATCCCGTTCAATGTCCACTACACGGGCGTTAAAACGACCGGTACCTTCAACGTCAGCACAAAGACCTTTACAGCATCGACCTGATGAGAGCATGACAATGAGCGCCTTTGCGAATGAGCAAGGGCGCTTTTGTGATGCCCTGATCGGGCAATAAAACACGGAGGTTATACGATGAAACAACTTACCATTGACACCGGCGTCCAGGAGTTTGAGATCAACGGCAGCGGCGTGCTGCGCTTCAACCCCAGCGACCCCAACGTGTACAACCGCTTTTTTGCAGCCGAAACCACCCTGACCGAGCTGGACGCGGAAGCCCAGAAGCGAATGGAACAGATCGAGGCTGATTTCCCGGATGACAACCAGCGCGTTGGCGCGGAACTGGCCGTTTTGGCCGAGTATGACCGGAAGATTAAAGAGGTATTAAACGGCGTTTTTGGCGCGGGTAACGACTTTGACGAGATCCTGCATGGCGTGAACCTTGCGGCGGTCGCAGGCAACGGAAGGCGTGTGGTGACGAATTTGCTGGACGCCCTGACGCCGATCATCCGGGAAGGCGCAGAACGCAGCATGGAAGAAAAAGCCGACAAAGCCGTGCAGACGGCAAAGGCAAACCGCGCCGCACGCCGCGCTGCGGCCAAGAAATAATGCAGGGCTGGACGCTGCCGACCACAGTGACGGTTGGCGGGAAACCATATGCCGTGCATACCGACTACCGCGATATTTTGGACATCATCGACCACCTGCAGAACACCGATGATAACGAACAGGAGCGGTGGTATATTGCCATGGCGCTGTTTTACGAAAACTGGCGGGACATCCCCGCGCAAAACCGGCAGGAAGCTGCCGAGCGGATGGCGGAGTTTATCGCCTGCGGCAAAACGCAGGGCAAGCCCGGAGCCAAACGGGAAATCGACTGGCAGCAGGATGCAGAGCTGATCGTGGGCGGCGTGAACAAGGTCGCCGGGGGCGAGGTACGGGCGCTGCCCTACCTGCACTGGTGGACATTCATTGCCTACTTTATGAACATCGGCAGCGGGCCGCTTGCCACGGTGGTGGGCATCCGCCATAAGCTGGCAAAAGGGCAAAAACTCGAAAAATGGGAACAGCAGTTTTACCGCGAAAACAAGGAAATCGTTGACCTGCGCCCGCAGCTTACCAAAGAGGAAGAAGCCGAAAAGCAGCGCCTTCTGGCGCTTTTAGGCGAAGCATGATACAAAAAGGAGCCGTTTATGCCGAAAGTGTCCATAGACACCAGCCTGAACACGGTGCAGGTCGTAAAAAGCGGCAACGACCTGCAAAAGACAATGGACAAGCTGGGGCGATCCATCGAAAAGACCTTTGACGGCAGAAAAGCCAGCGGTTTGGGCGATGCTCTGAAGCCGCTGACCCAGGAACTGGCCAAAATCATGACGCAGGCGGGAGACACTGCCGCGCAGATCAAGGCATTGGAGAAAACCATCGTTGCCGCCGAGAACACCCGCGGGAAGTTGGCGGAAAGCCTTGGCAAGGCAAAAACCGAGGCTGAGCAAACTGCCGCCGAGCTGGAAAAAACGTACGCCAATGCCGACAAGGCCGCCTACGCGCTTGAAAAAGTAAACAGTGAGATCCACGCCGCTCACGACAAAGGGCAGCTGCCGAGCGACACCGCGCTGCTGAAAAGGAGCGATTTGACGGAACAGCTTACGCAGGCTGACGCCAAAATTGCGGAGCTGGAAGCCAAGCTGGAGCAGCAAAACAGCACAGCGGCCAAAATTACTGCCGAGTTTGAAAGCCAGCGGCAGTCGCTGGAGGGAATGACCCAGCGCCATGCGGAACTGGCGCGCCGGATGGAGCAGGAGCAGGCCGCCGCAGCGAACCAAGCTGAAACCTTGCAGCGCGCCCAGACAATGCAGGCGGGCGACGACGCGATGCAGCAGTATTTCAACAAGCAGGCTGCCGACATCGAAAAGCAGTACGCCAAAATTGCAGCGGCGCAGGAAAAAGCCTATGGCCCGGAAACCGCCACGCATCACGCCGAAAAAGTCGTGGCCGCGACCAAAAAGGAGATTGCAGCGCAGGAAGCCGCTGCGGAGGCTGCCAAAAAGCACGCCGCGGCGGAGGCAGGCCAAGAGGCGGGAAATGCCAGCAGCACTGGCGGTGCCAGTGACAGTGCCAAGCGGGCAAGCTCCGCTTTTGGCGTTTTTGCCAAACGGCTGAAAAGCATCGTGTTCAGCGCACTGATCTTCAACGTCATTTCTTCGGCCCTGCGGTCATTGACCTCCGCCCTGGGCAGCGCTGTCGCCAAGACGGACGGTTTCGGCACGGCACTTGCCCGCCTAAAGGGTGCCGCCGCGACCGCGGCCGCCCCACTGGTCAATGCACTGGGCAGCGCGCTGACCTATGTGATGAACCTTGCCGCCAAGGCGTTTGCCTACCTGGCAAAGCTCATCAGCCTGCTGACCGGCAAAAGCCTTTCGGGCATGCAGGCAACAGCCAAGAAGATGACCAGCGTCGGCACCGCGGCCAGCGGTATGGCCAAGCAGACCGACAAAGCCGCCAAGAGCCTTGCCGGGTTTGATGAAATCGAGCGGCTTGACGAGAAAGACAACAGCAGCAGCGGTGGCAGTGGAAGCGGCGCAGACGCCACGTTCGGTGCGCTGTCCGAGGTCGGCGACGTAAGCGGCATCACGGGTGCTATCGACAGCATCAAGGCCGCATGGCAGCGTTTCACCAACGCGCTGGCCCCGTCCGCAGCGGCGTGGAGCGCAGCGTGGGAACAAATCAAAGCCGCCGCAGAGGCAGCGCTGCCGCAGCTGGAGGCGTCGTTCACCAACCTGTGGCAAAACGGGCTGGCTCCGCTGCTGGACTATTTTGTCTTTGATTTTGTACCCGGATTTGTAAACGGGTTGAGCCTGCTTCTCGCGCCCGTAGTCGGCGACGTGGTAAGCACCGTGATCACATCGGGCACGGCGATCCTAAGCGCGCTGGCCAATATGCTGACGGATTCTATCAACACATGGATTATCCCGGCGCTTGACCTTGTAAAGCAGATATGGCTTGACCTTGCAACTGCCTGGAACGAAACCTGGACAACGTACATCTCCCCGATTTTTACCGCGTTCTGTGAAGTCGTGCAGGATGTGTGCGACATTATTCAGCGGCTTTGGACGGAGGTCATTGACCCAATCCTGGCAAGTTTGGTCACCAGCCTGACTGAGCTGTGGAACACTCACCTGTCCCCGCTGTTCAGTGACCTGATCGCCGTGGGCGGCGACGCGATCAACGCAATCGCTACGGTCATCAAGGCCCTGTGGGACAATGTGATCGACCCGCTGGCCAACTGGCTGTTAAGCACCTTCGGCCCGGTGTTTACGCAGGTGTTCAATTCCGTTGCCGGCATCGTGACCAACGCCATCGGTATTGTGGCCGACGTGCTGGACATTGGCCTGATTTGCCTGCAGGCCGTGATCGACTTTATGCGCAACGTGTTCGAGGGCGATTGGGAGGCCGCCTGGCAAGTGGTTCAGGACGCCGTAAGCGATATTTGGGATGTCATCAGCGACCGCATCCGGGGCGCGATCAACAACATTATCGGCTTTGTGAACGGAATGATTTCCGCCATTGTATCTGGTCTGAACACCGTGATAAACGGCCTGAACAGCCTGTCCTTCGATGCGCCGTCCTGGGTGACGGACCTGACCGGCATCTCGTCGTTCGGGTTCAACATCGGCACCGTCACGGCCCCGCAAATTCCGTATCTGGCGCAGGGCGCGGTCATCCCGGCCAACCGGGAGTTTCTGGCCGTGCTGGGCGATCAGAGCC
>CAJMKK010000015.1 GCA_905214105.1 uncultured bacterium | reverse complement strand
CAGGGAATTGTAATTGATGGTGAAGGTTCAAAGGTTATTTGCAAAGACTAATTTAAAATTCCAGTTTGCTGCACTCGTTCCTAGCAGGGTCCGGGGCAGGCACGCCCCAACAAGAAGCCGTCCCAAAGGGGCAAGAATGGAGACTGCGGACGATTTCTTGGACCGTTACGCGGCCCTTCCCAGCGCGGAGCGGAACTCGGCCGGCGTGCGGCCACCGAGCGCATCGCTGCGCCTCTCCGTATTGTATCGGCCGATCTAGCCCCCCCGAGCTCCTCGATGAAGTGGGCGGGGGTCCATTCCGACCAGTCCCCGCCGTGCCAGAACTCCTTCTTGAGCAGGCCGAAGAAGCCCTCCATCGCCGCGTTGTCCGGGCTGCAGCCCTTGGCGGACTGGATTGGCTACACTGATGTAAACAGCTCCGGGAGGGGCGCAAGAGACGGGAGGGCCGTGTACGCGTTCCTGCGCGAGGGCCGCGGGGAGGGACTGCCTGGGTACGGCGCCTGTCAACTCGGTCTACGTCTTTGATGACCGGGTCGTACTCAATATCAACTTCACGGATGATGCCAAAACGGTCACCCGTGAGGAAGTGTTCGGTTCGAGTGCTGTGGACAATGTTCCAACATGCTGGGATCAAACTCACTAGCCGGGATCACGCGGTAGCCGTGGCGCAGGAGCAGATCAACGAAGACACCGTTACCCGTTGTGAGCGTGCCGCTGAAGGATCCGTCGTAGATATGGCCCACGCCGCACGACGGACTGCGATCCTGCAAGACGCACGCAGCGATCTCGGACGGGCCGCCAAAATGCTCGCACATATCGAGCGCACGCTGGGCACCTAGGCGAAACTCGCGATCGACAGAGACGCCCTCGCAGGTACGGACCTCACCGTCCACAATCTCGGATGGCTTGCGCGGCGTGGGCAGGCCCCCAAAGACCTCAGGGCACACCAAGAGGACCTCAGTCCCTGTACGCTCGCAGACCTCGACCAACTCGCGATGATAGTTATCGAGCCCGTTATACTTGCAGCTCTCGCCCATCAAACAGGCGCTCACCACGATCTTCATTTCCATCCCTCTCAAGCAAAACGCCCCATTTGAGATAGCTGCTCAAATGGGGCGTCGGCGTTTACTGGCTCGACCGCGGCTTTACTGTTGCTTGGGCATCAGCGGATTCTCGCGCGTGAGGAGGTTCATGAACTCCTCACCCGTGATGGTCTCCTTCTTGTACAGATAACGAGCCAGCTCATGGAGCTTGAACTTGTTCTCCTTGAGGATCTGAAGGGCGCGGTCGTGCGCATCCTCGATCAGCTTGGCGACAATCGCGTCCACGCGCTCGGCCGTGCCGGGGGCGCAGGTGAGCGACGTGTCCTGGTTGAGGTACGCGTTCTGGACGGTACCGAGTGCCATCATGCCAAACTCGTCGGACATACCAAAGCGCGTCACCATGTTACGGGCGAGCTTGGTGGCCTGCTCGATATCGTTGGCCGCGCCGGTCGTCATCTCGCCAAAGATGAGCTCCTCAGCTGCACGGCCACCGCAATAAACGGCGAGCTTGTCCAGCACCTCCTGGCGCGTGGTCAGGAAGCGCTCGTCCTCCTCGACCTGCATGGTGTAGCCCAGAGCGCCGCTCGTGCGCGGCACGATGGTGATCTTGGTGACCGGCGCAGAGCCCTTCTGGCGAGCGGCAACGATGGCATGACCAATCTCGTGGTAGGACACGACCTGCTTCTCGTGGTCGGACAGCACCGTGGACTTACGCTGCTGTCCGGCGATGACGACCTCCACCGACTCCTCAAAATCGTCCTGCGTGGCACGCTTGCGACCCTCACGGACGGCTCGCAGGGCGCCCTCATTGATGATATTGGCCAGGTCGGCGCCCGAGGCTCCGGGCGTGGCGCGGGCAATCGCGGTCAGATCGATCGGCGGCTCGGTCTTCACACTCTTGGCGTGAAGCTCGAGGATGTTCTTACGGCCGGTCAGATCGGGCAACTCGACGGGGATGCGGCGGTCAAAACGACCGGGGCGCAGTAGAGCGGGATCGAGACTGTCGGGGCGGTTGGTTGCGGCAAGGACAACGATACCCTTGTGGTTATCGAAGCCATCCATCTCGGTCAGCAACTGATTGAGCGTCTGCTCGCGCTCGTCGTTGCCGCTAAAGCCGCCGCCATCGCGCTTCTTACCGATGGTATCGATCTCATCGATAAAGACGATACAAGGGGCCTTTTCCTTGGCCTGCTTAAACAGGTCACGCACCTTAGCAGCGCCGCGACCAACAAACATCTCAACGAACTCAGAGCCCGAAATGCTAAAGAACGGCACGCCCGCCTCGCCGGCAACAGCCTTGGCAAGCAGGGTTTTACCGGTACCCGGAGGGCCAACAAGGAGAGCACCGCGCGGCAGCTTGGCGCCGATCTCCTCGTAGCGCTGCGGCTTCTCCAGAAAGTCGACGACCTCCTTGAGAGACTCCTTGGCCTCTTCCTGGCCGGCGACGTCCTTAAAGGTCACGCCCACGTCCTTGGAGGCGATCACGCGCGCGCCGGACTTACCCAGTCCGCCGCCGCCAAAACCGCCGCCGCCAAAGTTCATCGACGGGCCGTCATCGCCCATAGCCTTCTTCATGCGGCGGTTGAGCCACCAACCGATGAGGAAGAAAATCGCCATGGGAAGAATGAGTGTGAGCAGGTAGTAGGTCATCAAACCCGAGTTTTTATCGGGAACGACCGACTCCAGCGAAGCGCCAGACTCAAGCACGCGATCGGTAAAGACCGCATCGTTCGGCACACCGGTCGTCTTATAGGCGATGTTCTCGTCCTCGCCCTTTTTGGTGTAATAAATGGTGTAATCGTCGGTATTGTATTCGACCTTATCGACGCTCTTCTTATCGAGCGCTTTGACAAACGTCGAGTAATCGGTCTTCGTAATCTGCTGCGTGTGACCGATGTTGGGGAACAGAACGGTCGAGAGCACGAGGTAGACGACGAAGGCGATGAGCACGTAGAGGATCATATTCCGTCTACGTTTGTTGTCATCCATCTCCATCTGCTTGAACTCCATCTACTGGGGTTGATAATTTTATCTAGAATACCCAACCCAGACGGCGATAAACCGACGCCGGGCACGAAAGGACAGAGATGGCATCACTGGAAGTCGGCAAGGTTCAGATCTACGCGGGCGAAGGCAAGGGTAAGACGACGGCTGCGCTGGGGCTCGCGCTGCGCGCCACGGGCTATGGACTTAACGTGCTCATGCTTCAGTTTGCCAAGAAACTGCACTGCGCCGAACACGATGCCGCGCCACGCCTGGGACTGCGCATTGTACAGGCCGACCGCGACACGCCCGAGGCTTGCGCCGCACAGATCATGGAGCTTGCACGCGAAAAGATCTCTCAGGTCGACGTGCTCATTCTGGACGAACTCGGCGAAGCAATGCGCCGAGGCTTTGTGACGCGCGAGGATGTCGAAGCGCTGATCGCGATAAAGCCCGCCACCACGGAGCTCGTGCTGACCGGCCGCGGGATACTGCCCCTCGCGGACCTCGCCGACCTGGTCACCGAAATGCGCCCCATCAAACACTACTTCGACGAAGGCCTCCTGGCCCGCCAAGGCATCGAATACTAATTGATCCGAAGGGGACGGAGGAAAACGGATCATCGACATCACGACGGAGAGCAATGATCCATTTTCCTCCGCCCCAAGGGATCATTAGGCGGTGGCGCGGCCTAGCCAGTTGCCGCTGTGGTGGTAGATGGTAAACATCGTGGCCGTAATGAGCCACGTTACGGGGTAGACCAGCAGTAGATGCTCGAGCGACGGATCGAAGGGCATGATCGCAAACACCCAGATCACCCTCAAGAAAACGGTGCCAAAGATGGTGAGCATCATAGGCTGCAGACTCACGCCCGCGCCGCGAATGGAGCCCGACGCGTTCTCGATAATCGAGAAGATCGCATAAAACGGCGCAATGAAATGGAGGATGGTCGTGGTGTACGCCGAAATCGAAGTATCGTCGACAAACAAACGCGACAGCGGGCCCGAGAACACCAGGAGCACGGCAGACAGGCCACCAATGAGCATAAACGAAAGCACGAGCGACGTATGGTAGCCCTTGCGCATGCGCTCGTAGTTGCGCGCGCCAAAGTTCTGCGCCGAGAACGTAGTGATCGATACGCCGAGCGCCTCGGTCACCATCCAGATAATGCCATCCAAGCGCCCAGATAGACCCCAAGCAGTCGTGACATCGGCGCCAAACGAATTAACCGACACCTGGATCAGCACGTTCGAGATCGAATAGGCAGCCGATTGAAAACCGAGTGGCAGACCACACGAGATCATACTCTTGCAAATACCGCGATCGATGCCGAGCTTAGACAGCGAAAGACGCCATGCACCCGGAGCGCGCATCATGCGAAACACGATCATCGTTGCATTGGAGCAAATGGTCAGCGCCACTGCGATGCCGCAGCCCAGCGCCTCCATATGCAACACAGCGACAAAGATGATATCCAGCACCACGTTAACCAGGCAGCCAGAGGCAATGATCACGGCGGGCCCGCGTGTGTCGCCCACGGCACGCAGCAGTGCGGTTCCCATATTAAGCAGCAGTGCCGCAACCATCGCGGCAAAATAACAGCGAGCATAGGCCACGCCCTCGGCCAATAGTTCATGCGGCGTGTTCATAAGCACCAGCATGGGCTCAACGAACACTATGCCAAGAATCGAGAAAACGATACCGCCCACCAGCGCGAGCGTCATGGCGGTATGGACCGAACGACTCAGTCGCTCATCATCGTGCTGGCCAAAATACTGACCGGTAATGACCGCGCAGCCGGCACCGACGCCAACGCAAAAGCCAATGCAGAGCTCGGTGAGCACCATCGTGGCCTGAATGCCACCCAGTGCGAGCTTGCCGCCAAACTGACCGACGATATACGTACCGATAAGCGTGTAGGCCTGCTGAAAAAACGAACTAAAGAAGATGGGAACGCACAGCGAAAGCAGCTGCTGCCAAATGACACCCTGCGTTACATCGATAGCCGTAGATTTCTTAGCCACACGCCCTCCCCACACGCATACGTCAAACAACAAAACAGCAATTTAAAACCAAAGCCAAAACCAGCTTAGCACCGACTGGCGGCGACCGAAACACCCCGAATCAGAGCCTGGTGCGAAATATCTGCCTAGTGATACAAACCCGGCTGGTAGTGATACTCATTGCTCACGTGCGGGCACAGCTGCCAAAAGGCGACGGCGCTCGCCGCGGCCACGTTGAGCGAATCGACCCCGTGCGCCATCGGAATGCGCACGGCGCGGTCACAGCCCTCAATGGTCTTGGCTCCCAGGCCGGCACCCTCGGTACCCATAAAGATCGCCAGGCGATCGATCTCCCGCAGCACTGGATCGTCCAGCGACACCGAATCATCCGTCAACGCCATGGCGGCACACGAAAAGCCGGCATCGTGCAGCGCCGCCAGCCCATCATGCGGCCATACGCGCGCCTCACTGCCAATACGCGTCCACGGAACCTGAAACACGGTGCCCATGCTCACGCGGGCCGAGCGACGGTACAACGGGTCGCAGCAAGTAGGGCTCACCAAAATGCCATCGACGTTCAGCGCAGCCGCCGAGCGGAAAATCGCGCCAACATTGGTGTGATCGACAATACCCTCAAGCACGCACACACGCACCGGACGATCCCCCGCCGCCTCGACGACGCCGCCCAAGAACTCATCAACCGGAATCTGACGCGGGCGACGGAACGCCGCCAGCGCGCCGCGCGTCACGTTAAAGCCCGTCAACTGCTCCATGAGCTCCATGGAGGCCACGAACACAGGAACCGGACCCGCGCCCTCGCGCACAACTAGGCGCTCAAACAGCGGCATCATCTGATCGAGCCAGCGTTCGCCCAACAGAAAGCTCACCGGCTCGTATCCGGCGCGCACGGCACGCTCGATGACCTTGGCGCTCTCCGCAATAAAGATGCCCTTTTGCGGCTCCAGCACGCAGCGCAGCTCGCGCTCGGTCAGTCGCACATAGGCATCGAGCCGCTCGTCCTCGAGCGAATCAATTCGCAGCACCTCAACGGCATCAGTCATAGCAGCCAGCCCGCACCTTTCTTTGCAGCACCTATACAAATATCGGGGCAACGCCATGCGCTGCCCCGCCACTCATTCCAACCCGATAATACCGAAGGGATAATCGGGTTTACGCATCAACGCGACGATACGTCACGAACTCATAATCGATGCCCTCGTCACCCTCACCGGCGGCAATCGTCGCGACCCCGCTACCCTGCGCAATCTCCCACGCAGGATCGGCTTCCAAATCGGGAAAGTACGTATCCACGACATGGACGCAGTGGTTATGCGTGACCTCAGCCTCGATGCAATACGGCAAAAACTGCCGATACACTTCGCCGCCACCAATAACCCACGCAACGGGCTCGTCGGCAACCGCGGCGAGCGCCTCATCAACGCTATGTACCACGTCGACGCCCTCGGGCGCAAAATCCTCATCGCGCGTGAGCACGATATTGCGGCGGTTCTTGAGCGGACGCCCACCGGGAAAACTCAGCAGGTTCTTGCGTCCCATAATAACCGGGCAACCTTTGGTGCACGCCACAAAATGGCGCATGTCGGCGCGATTGGACACCACCATGTCGCCCTCGCACCCAATGCCCCAATCGTCACACACGGCAACGATGGCAGAAAGCTTACACGTCATGAGCGTCACCTACACCGCAATGGGGATGTTCTTGACCTGCGGGCCGTGCTCGTAGCCCTCGACGATGAGGTCATCGGTCGTAAACGCGTAGAAATCGTGCACGTCGGGGTTAAGCGTTACTTTGGGCGCCGCAAACTGCGGACGCTCGATAAGTTCGCGGACGATATCGACATGACGGTCATAAATGTGGGCATCGGCAATCACATGCAGCAGCTCGCCGGGAATCATATCGACGGACTGCGCGACCATCATCAGCAAGATGGCGTACTGGCACACATTCCAGTTATTCGCGGCCAAAATATCCTGGCTGCGCTGGTTGAGAATCATATTGAGCGTCGGTTTGTCGTCCTGCGGGCGCTGCGTCACGTTATACGTCACGCTGTAGGCGCACGGATACAGGTGCATCTCGGACAAGTCGCTAAACACATAGGTGTTCGTCATAATGCGGCGGCTGTACGGCGTGTGCCTAAGGTCGTACAGCACGCGGTCCATCTGGTCAAAGTCGCCCTCGGCATAATGGCTCTTCTGGCCAATTTGGTACCCGTAGGCCTTGCCGATGGAGCCGGTCTCGTCGGCCCACTCGTCCCAAATATGGCTGTTGAGGTCATGGACGTTATTAGACTTCTTTTGATAGATCCACAGGATCTCGTCCATGGCGGACTTGAGCGCCGTACGACGCAGCGTAAGCGCGGGGAACTCCTCGCGCAGATCGTAGCGCGCCGTGACGCCAAAGTTTTTAATGGTATAGGCAGGGGTGCCGTCCTCCCACACCGGACGGACCTTTTGGCCCTCGGTGGTGGTGCCATGGTCCAAGATATCGCGGCACATGGTTACAAACTGCTGATCAGCTTTGCTCATTGACCCTCCTGTCAGTCGCCTACAAGCGATTTTTATTGTAGCCCAGGCGCGCGAGTGTCGGATTGGACACTTGGGCCGGCACACGCAATGCACGGCAGCACGGCTCCGCTCTCACACGCGCAACAGGTTTGCTGTTTTCTGACATATGCCAGAAATGCCTTGCACGCTTCCATATGCGCGCTATCCTATTGTTGACATATGTCAGATTTGGAGAGTGTATGGCAGGAAGACGAGAGAAATTACGCCGTGTTGGGATCATCCCCGAATATCGCGGTTTTACCCCCGATGGCCTGGCGAGCGGCGATGCCATCGATATGACAGTCGACGAGCTCGAGGTGCTGCGCCTGTGCGACTTGGAAGGCCTTAACCAAGAGGCAGTCGCCCAGCACATGGGCATTGCCCGCGCCACGGTGGCGGCAATCTGCAGCCGCGCGCATCGCAAGGTGGCAAACGCGTTGGTCAACGGGCGCGCGCTCATCATCACAGGCGGCAATATCACGTACTCCCCCATCACCACGACAACGGCCGCATGGCCAGCAAAGGAGGTCGACACCATGAGGGTGGCAACGACGTACGACAACGGCAGCATCTTTATGCACTTTGGCCGCAGCGAGCAGTTCAAGATCTACGACATCCAGGGTGGCAAGGTGCTCAACGAGCAGGTCGTAGGCACCGGCGGCACTGGTCACGGTGCATTGGCGGGTCTGCTCGCCAACGGTGGCGTCGACACGCTCATCTGCGGCGGTATCGGCGGCGGTGCCATCAACGCGCTCACCCAGGCCGGCATCACGGTCTATGCGGGCGCCCAGGGCAGCTGCGACGCCAGCGTCGAGGCCCTCATTGCCGGCACGCTCGCTCAGACTGGCGAGGCCACCTGCGGCTGCCACGGCCATCACGAGCACACCCACGAGCATGGCGAGTCCTGCGGCTGCCACGGCCATCACGAGCACGAGGGCCACGAGGGCTGCGGCTGCCACTAGCGTCAAACCCGCACGTCAGGACGCTTCCGAGCGTGCAACAATCTGCGAACAAACGACGAAGGCCGCCTGGAGTACCATCCAGGCGGCCTTCGCCATACACGACTCAACCAGTCGTTACTTCTTATTGCGCATCTGCGCTTCCATCTGGCGCAGCAGATCCATATCAGACTTGGGGCCGCCCGTTCCCAAGCCGCCCAGGCCGCCCAGCCCCATGGCATCCAGGCCGGGAATATTGGGCATGCGCATCTTCTTGCCCTTCTTGCCCTTTTTGCCCTTCTTGCTGCCGGCCTGTGCCTGATTGGCCATCGTGCGCATGCGGCCCATCATCTTATTCATCTCGCCCCACTGCTTCATAAGGCTGTTGACCTCGGTGGGGGTTACGCCGGCGCCCTTGGCAATACGCGCGCGACGCTGACCGTTGATGATGGAGGGACGCAGGCGCTCCTCCTTGGTCATCGACATGATGATGGCCTCGTTCTTATCGAAGATGCCCTCGTCCAGGTTGCCGCCCATCTGGTTGAGTGCACGCTGACCACCGGGGAGCATGCCCAGGATACCCTTCATGCCGCCCATCTTTTTGACGGCTTTCATCTGGTCGAGCATGTCGTTCATGGTGAAGCCCTCGCGCAGCATACGCTCGGCAGCCTCGAGCTGCTCTGCATCGGCTGCCTCCTGGGCCTTCTCGATGATGCCGACGACGTCGCCCATGCCCAAGATTCGCTTGGCCATGCGATCGGGATAGAACGGCTCAAGAGAATCGGGTTTCTCGCCCATGCTCACGAACTTGATGGGCTTGCCGGTCACCTGACGCACCGAAAGTGCGCCACCGCCACGGGCGTCACCGTCGAGCTTGGAGATGATCACGCCGTCAAAGTCGGTGCGATCGGCGAAGGTCGAGACGACGTTAACGATATCCTGGCCGGTCATGGCATCGACGACCATCAGCACCTGGTCGGGCTTGACGGCCTTCTTGATGTCCACGGCCTCCTGCATCATCTGCTCGTCGATCTGCAAACGACCAGCGGTATCGACGATGACCACGTCACGCAGGTGGTCAACGGCCTCCTGGATGGCGCCCTTGGCGATATCGACCGGGTGCTCGCCGTCACCGCGGAAGACCGGAACGCCGATCTCTCCACCGAGCGTGGCCAGCTGGTCGGCAGCGGCGGGGCGGTAGACGTCACACGCGGCGAGCAACGGCGAGCGGCCCTGCTTCTTGAGCAGGTAGGCCAGCTTTACGGCCGCCGTGGTCTTACCGGAGCCCTGCAGGCCCACGAGCATGATGACATTGGGAATGCGGTTGCTAAAGACGAGCTTGCTCTCGGTGGAGCCGAGCATCTCGGTGAGCTCGTCGAGCACGATCTTGACGACGTTTTGCGCTGGCGACAGCGACTCCATGACCTCTGCGGTCATGCAGCGCTCCTTGGTCTTGGCGACGAACTCCTTGACGACCTTGAAGTTGACGTCGGCCTCGAGCAGCGCCATGCGAATGTCGCGCATGGCCGAGGTGATATCGGCCTCGGTCAGCTTACCCTTGCCGCGCAGGCGGTCAAATGTGTCGTTGAGGCGATCGCTCAGAGAATCAAACACTGGTTACTCCTTAATTGGACTCGCCCACCAGGGCGCGGCAGAAATCTTTGGCATTGAACTCCTGCAGGTCATCGACCTGCTCACCCACGCCGATGCGCAGGATCGGGAGCTTGAGCTTCTCAGCAACGGCCATGGCGATACCGCCCTTAGCCGTGCCATCGAGCTTAGTCATGATAATACCGTCCAGACCCAGTGCTTCGTTAAACTCGAGCGCCTGGTTCAGACCGTTTTGGCCCGTCGCGGCATCGATCACGAGCACGACCGAGACGGGCATAGGGCCGGCGGCCATATTGGCAGCGCGCTTACGCGTCACGTTGACCACCTTGGCAAGCTCGCGCATGAGCTCGGGGCTCGTGTGCAGACGGCCGGCGGTATCGATAAGTACCAGGTCGCTGCCGCGCTTGTCGGCCTCGTCGAGCACGTCGTAGCACACGCTCGCCGGATCGGAACCACGATCGCGCTTGATAACGGGCACGCCGGCGCGCTGGCCCCACACATCGAGCTGCTCAATGGCGGCGGCGCGGAAGGTGTCGGCCGAACCGATCACCACATTCTTGCCGCGGGCGGCCATAGCGCTCGCGATCTTACCGACCGTGGTGGTCTTGCCGGCACCGTTGATACCGACAAACAGCACGCAGCTCGGCGTATCGGAAAACGGATCACGTTCAACAGGCACAAAGTGCTGCTCGAGCTGCTCGGCTAGGGCACGACGGAGCTGCGGGGCGGTCTTGAGGTTCTTCTTGGCCGCGGCGTCGCGCAGGTCATCAGAAACCTGGATCGCGACCTCGGCCCCCATGTCACCCATGACGAGCGTGTCCTCAAGGTCCTCCCAAAAGTCCTCATCGACCTCGCCGCCAAAGTAAAAGACCTCGTTGAGGGCCTCGCGGCTGCGCTCAAGTCCGCGCGAGAGAGCGTCAAAGAATCCCATTATGCATTCACGACCTTTCCGGTTTCGCGATCGAGTTTTTGCGAGACGACGCGACTGACGCCGTCGGCTTGCATCGAGACGCCGTAGAGAACGTCAGCGTCCTCCATAGTACGGCGCTGATGTGAAATGACCAAGAGCTGCGTATCGGAACGCAGTACATCAAGGGCGCCGATGAGCTTGGACAAGTTGGCGTCGTCGAGCGCCGCCTCGACCTCGTCCAGCACATAGAACGGCACCGTGCGCGTGCGGTACACGGCAAAGAGCAAGGCGAGCGCCGTCAGGCTCTTCTCGCCGCCCGACATGAGCATCATCTTGGTGATGCGCTTGCCGCGCGGCTGCGCCACGACCTCGATACCCGTCTCGGCAGGATGCTCGGGATCGGTCATCTCCAGATGAGCCTGACCGCCCGGGAAGAGCATAGCGAAGATCTCGCGGAAGTTCGCGTCGACCTTCTCGAACGTCACCAGGAAGGCCTTCCGCATCTTGCGATCAATGGCCACCGTGATCTTGGTGAGCGCCTTGCGCGCGCTCTCCAGATCGGCCAGCTGCTCCTCGATGTAGTCGGCGCGGCGCTTGAGTTGCTCGTACTCCTCCATGGCAACTTGGTTAACGGGACCAAGGTTGTTGATCTGGCGCACAAGCTGGTTGAGCTCGCGCTCGGCGGCATCGCGGTCCGTGGGCGCGGGAAGCATGAGTGCTTCCTCGAGCACCGTGGTGCCATCGGCGGTAATGGCCTTAATGGCAGCCTCTACCTGCACCTCGAGCTTGCCACGCGCGACCTTGAACTCGTTTTGCGTGGCGGAGGCGGTATCGACTCGCTCCTTAGCGCGGGCAACCTCTGCCTTGGCATCCTCGATGGTCTTCTTGAGCGAAGCGGAGTCCGCCTCCTCCAGAGAGGCCTGGTCACGCAGGCGCGCGGCCCAATCCGACGCGCGCTCCAGCAGGGCCGAATAGCGCTCGTGCATGGGGTCGACGCGCAGACGCAACAGCTCGAGTGAGCGCGAGGCCTGGCGTGTTCCGCGGATACGACGGTCGATGCCCTCAAGACGATGCTCCAGGTCGGGCACGCGGCCCTTCAGCGAACGCAGGCGTTCGCTCGTCTGGGCTAGGCGAACCTTGGCGTCGGCGAGCTTGCCGGCAGCCTCGGAATCGTCACGGCGAACGCGGTCAAGTTCATCGTTGGCCTCGGCAATCTGCAAGCCCAGATCGCTTGCCTGCGCACGGGCCTCGTCACGCGAACGAGTGAGCTCGTCCACGCGCGGGCGCGCAGCGCGAACGGCCTCTGCGGCCTGCTCGCGGCGCTTGGAGATGCGCACGCGCTCGACCTCGGCATTGTTGGCGCTTTGCTCCAGACGGCCGATCTCGGACAACAGGGAGCGGCGCTCGCCCTCAAGGCGGGCAATCTCGCCGGCGGCATCACCCTCGGCGGCACGCGCCTCCTCGACGGCCGCATTGGCCTCGACGACCTGATCCGACACATGCTCAAACACGGCAGCCAGATCGGGCTCCAGGCCCTCCAGCTCGCGAATGCGACGCTTGCGCTCCAGAGCGCCCGACGCCTCGCCGGCATCGAGCCCCATGCGCACCAGACCACCACAGCTCACGCGAGCGCCATCGGGAGTCACGTAGGTCACACCGTCAACGACAGGCGCGGCCAGCGCGGCAGCCAAGTCATCGACCATGTAATAGCCGCCGAGCAGCGCCTCAACGACGGGTCCGTAGCCTGCGCGCACGGACAGACGATCAACCAGACGGGTACCGGCAGCGCCCTCGGCGGCAGCAGAGCCGCTCACGCCGCGCGCCACCAGCAGCGCCTCGCCTGAGGCCTTCTTCTGGCCCAGAGCCGCACGACCGGCACGCTCAAGCGTGGTGGCGTCATCAAACAACAGGGCATCGATATCGCCGGCGAGCAATTGCTCAACCAGGCCCTCAAGCTCGCGCGGGGCCTCGAGCACGTCGCCCAGACGACCCGAGACATCGTCGCCCAGCGCACCCACCAGGCGGCTCACGAGCGGTGAGCTGTCGGCCATGCGGGCATCGAGTTTCTTTTGACTGGCAAGCTCCGAGCGCACCTCGGATAACTTGTCGCGTGCCTCGCTCTCGCGGGCACGCAGGTCCTTCAGGGCCACGAGTGCCGTCTCGGTGGCCTCACGCGCATCGACCTGAGCCTGGCGCGCTTCCTCAAGAGCGCCCTCAAGCTCCTCGGCGCGGTCGCGACGGCTCTCAAGCGATGCCTTGACCTCCTCGAGCTGTTCATCGATCTGCTCCAGGCGCGAGGCGTACATGTTGTCCTCGACCTCGGCATTGCTCAAGGAATCCTTCACCTTAGCGAGCTCGAGCGCGGCGTTATCGGCCACGCGCTGCACATCGCGTTGCTCACGCGTAAGCTGCGAAATCTGATTGTCGAGCGCCACGCGGCGCTCGTGGAGCTCGGCGGCGGCAGGACCAGCGGCGTCAACGTCCTCCTGGGCCTGCATGTGCGCGCCGGTCACTTCCTCAAGCTGCGCACGCGCGTCTTCGAGCTCCTCGACCACGCGACGACGCTGATGCTCGGAGCTCGAAATCTGGCCGCGCATGTCGGACAGGCGCGACACCATGTTGTGGCCCTTTTCCTCGAGCAGGCGCATATCGGAGTTAATGCGGCCGACCACGTCTTGCATATGGCGACGCTGCTCGCCCAGATCGCCCACAAACAGGCCCTTTTCCTCGAGCATAACCTGGAGTTTCTCGAGCTCGCGCTCCTTTTCGCCCATGCGGTACTGCGCAAGCTCCAGCTCGGCGGCACCTTCCTTGGAGCGGCTCTCCAGGTCGTTCCACTGCGACTGCAGCGAACGCAGCTCGTCGACGGCGAGCATCTGCGTAAGCTCGTTCGCGCGCGAGGACAACTCTTTGTACTTGCGCGCGCGATCGACCTGACGCTCCAGCGGTCGCAGCTGACGGGCGATTTCCTTATTGATGTCGCGGGCACGCGTCAGGTGCTCGTCCATCGACTTAATCTTTTTAAGCGCACGCTCCTTGCGGCGCTTGTGCTTGGAGATGCCGGCGGCCTCCTCGATGAGGGCACGGCGCTCCTCGGGGCGGCTCTGCAAAATGGCGTCGAGCTTGCCCTGGCTGATGATGGAATGCGTATCCTTACCCAGGCCCGAATCGTGCAGGATGTCCTGAATGTCCATCAGGCGGCACGGACTCGAGTTGATGAGGTACTCGCTTTCGCCCGAGCGATACATGCGACGGGTGATGGCAACCTCGTCAAAATCGACGGGTAGCACATGGTCCGAGTTATCGAGCACCAGCGTGACCTCGGCGACACCCACCGGCTTGCGAGCCGACGAGCCCGAGAAGATAACATCCTCCATGGCCTGGCCGCGCAGCTGCTTGGCGCTCTGCTCGCCCAGGACCCACAGAATCGAGTCGGAGATGTTCGATTTTCCCGAGCCGTTGGGACCGACGATGACGGTCAGGCCCGGCTCAAACGTCATATGGGCGCGGTCGGCAAACGACTTGAACCCTTTGAGCGTGAGGGACTTGAGATACACGGTTCCTCGCTTACACGTGCTTCTTGTTCAGAATCACGCCGTTGGTGGTGTAACCCATGCGGTCGAGCGCTTCGAGCGCGGCGGCTCCCTCGGCTTCCTTCTTTGAAGAGCCGGAGCCGCGACCCTGGCGAATACCATCGATCAAAACCACGGCGGTAAAGGTGGGCGCATGCGCCGGGCCCTCGGAGCCAACAAGCTTGTAAGCCGGGGGTTCGTGACCGTCGGCTTGCACGCACTCCTGCAAAAACGACTTGGGGTTCGCAGGATGCTCGGCACGCTCGGAAGCCAAATGCGGCTTAAGCGTACGATGGATAAACTCCGCTGCGGCATCCCAGCCGGCATCCAGGTACAGTGCGCCCACGAGCGACTCGTAGACGTTCTCGAGCGCCGAATGCAGGCCGCGCGCACCGGTACCGGTCTCGGAGGCACCAAAGATGATGATGTCGTCGATTCCCAGCTCGTGAGAAACCTCGGACAGCGTAGCGCCCGAGACAAGCGACACCTTCAGGCGTGTGAGCTTGCCCTCGTCAAACTCCGGATAGGACTCAAACAGGGAGCGTGCGACCACGGCGCCCAAAATGGAATCGCCCAAGAACTCAAGGCGCTCATAGCTGGCAGAAACCGGCTGGCCTTCGACTGCCGAGGGATGCGTAAGGGCCGCGCGCAGCAGCACCTTATTATTGAACTCGTGGCCCAGAATTTCCTGGGCGCGCGTAAGTCGTTCAGACAAAGCCAAGACCTAGGCCTCCCTGGCGTTTTCGATGGCGTCGACGGCGTCGGCGACAGAGTTGAGCGAGAGCAGAGTCTCGTCATCGATCTCGAGGTTGAACTCGTCCTCGATAGCCGTAACCAGCTGTAGGCGCTCGAGCGAGTTGGCATCGAGGTCGTCAAAGGTGGTCTCATCGCTAATTTCGGCAACATCGACGCCCAGAACGTCAGCAGCGACCTCGGCGATCTTGTCGAAGATTTCGGAGCGGTCCATAGCGCTTCCTCTCATAGTGCATGAATACCAAAAGATTGGCACCGCGCGGGCGGCACCAATACACGGTTTTGATTCTACCCCACGACGTGCGCCGTGAGGCACATAACAGCGCTCTAACTCGCTGTTATAAAACGATACCGTCCATAGAGTTGGCGACGTTCTCGACCAGCCCGGCGCGCACGGCTTCGGCCGCCGCGAGCGTACCGTTTTTAACAGCCTCGACCGAGGTGGCGCCATGGCCGATCAGGACCACGCCGCGCAGGCCCAAAAGAATCGCGCCGCCCTTGGCGTCGCCAGAGAGCTTGGCCTTGATCTCGCGCATCTGCTTTTTAATGAGCAGCGCGGCGATCTTGGTGCCAAGCGAAGACATAAAGACACCCTTGAGCTCCTGCAGCAAAAACTTGGCAGCGCCCTCAGTGGCC
The DNA here is from genome assembly GCA_905214105.1 of uncultured bacterium. GTDB lineage: Bacteria > Actinomycetota > Coriobacteriia > Coriobacteriales > Coriobacteriaceae > Collinsella. The sequence goes on along the minus strand of CAJMKK010000015.1, from coordinate 7,798 downwards.
TTGAGCGCGATGTTGCCCGACATGCCGTCGGCGACCACGACGTCAAAATTGCCCGACGTAAGATCGGTGCCCTCGCAGTTACCAACAAAGCCGGGAACGGCGGCTTTCATGGCCGGGAAGCAGGCCTTGGTAAAGTTGGAGCCCTTCTCGTCCTCGGTGCCGTTGGCAAGCAGGCCCACGCGGGGATGCTCGATGCCCAGGACGACGCGGGCATAAGCACTACCCATCTGGGCAAAACGTACCATGTCATCGACCTCGACATCGGGGTTGGCGCCCATATCACACAGCACCGTCAGACCGCCGGCGCGATTGGGCAGCGCATTGGTCAGACAGGGACGCACCGGCTGTTTCTTGCCTTCGGCCTGATACCTAAACGGCGTCACGTAGGCGGTGGCAGCGGCGGTCATGGCGCCGGTGGAGCCGGCAGAGAAAAACGCGTCCGCATTACCCTTCTTGATGGCGCGACACGACAGCACGATCGACGACTTGCGTTTAGTCATCACGGCGCGAATGGGATCGTCATCCATGGCGATAACGTCGGGCGCCTCAAGGGCCTCAACACGTGCGTGGGAAGCAGCAAAGGGATTGACGATTTCGGCGGGGCCAGCTGCCAAGACCTCGATATCGGGATCGGCGGCAAGTGCAGCCTCGATACCATCGAGAACAACCTGAGGTTTCTCGTCTCCACCCACAACGTCTACACAAACGCGAACGTTACTCATATACATGCTCCTTATACAAAAATGGCCGACTCATTGAGCCGGCCATTGTGGTTCCATTTGGAACGGCATCGCATCCAGAGTATACCGTTACTCGGTAACGATAACCTCGCGGTCCTTGTAGAAACCGCAGCTAGGGCACACGTGGTGCGGAAGCTTGACAGCGCCGCAACGGGGGCACGTGGACTGAGCCGCAGCCGAGATCTTCATGTTGGCGGAACGACGGGTGTGAGTGCGGATACGACCCTGCTTTTGTTTAGGTACGGGCATAGTGACCTTCCTTATGAACTATCCAGTGTGGCGATTACGCGCAAGTAGCGATACTACCACAGTTTTACTCATCGAGCTTGAGATTCTTCAATGCTGCAAATGGATTTTCCGTGGCAGCGGCCCATTCCGCCTCTGCCTGGGCGGCGCAATCGCATTGCTCGACGTTGAGATTGCAACCGCATGTGGGGCACAGACCACGGCAATCGGGCTTGCAGAGCACTACAAACGGCGTGTCCATAACGACCGCGTCATTGATGGGCTCACCCAGATCGACTAGACGGTCCTCACCCAGGAGCTCGTAGCCGTCCTCGTAGGCCTCGGGATCCTCGGGCTCCTCAAAGAGGTAGAACTCCTCGATCTCGCCGGCGATATCAAACGAGGCGGGCTCCAGGCAACGGTCGCACTCGCCGGTGGCGTGCGCGCGGACCATGCCCGTGAGCAAGACACCGGTACCGGCATTGGTAAAGACAACGTCGTAGTCGATGCCGTCCTGAAGCTGGTACTCCTTCTCGCCCACCGTGTAGGTGGCGACATCGACCTTACCGGTCAGCGGATACGAATCTCCAGGAAACTCGAGCTGCTCGGAAAGATCGACGGTAACGCTCGGGAACTCAGCCATTACCACTGACCATTCTGTTGGGCGGCACCCTCGTTGAGCTGCTGACGGCAACGGGTAACGGTGCCGGTCAGGCTCTTGAGGTTCTCCTCCAGGTGCGTAAAGACCTGCTCTGCGTAGTCCTCGGCAGCATAACGCGTCTCGCGCTCGTACTGCTGGGCACGATCGCGGATGTCATCGGCCTGCTGCTGCGCTAAGCGGACGATCTCCTGCTCACCGGCAATGGTGAGGGCCTGCTGCTGAGCGTCGGCGATGATGGAATCGGCCTGGGCGGCGGCGGAAGCCATAAGCTCCTCGCGCTCCTTAAGGATACGGCGGGACTTCTGCCACTCCTCGGGATAGCTCATGCGGATCTCGTCGAGGATGTTGAAGAACACGTCGGCGTCGATGACCTTGAACTGAGCGTTCTTGCCGAAAGGCGGCTTGGCTTCCTCGATCAGCCCTTCGAGCTCATCGACCAAGCTGACGATCCTATCGCCAGGAAAATTCTCGCCCGGCATCCGGTCTCCTTTCATAGGTAACATATCATCGTGCTAGTTTACCACATGCCACCAGGCAATAAGAAACGTCACGAAAAGCGATGTTTGAGCGCTTCGACCACGTTGGACGGGACAAACGTCGATACATCGCTGCCGAGCGAGGCGATCTGGCGAACGACCGAGCTCGAGATATAGCCGTACTGCGGCGCACTCATGACAAAGATGGACTCCAGCTCGTTGTCCAAGCGATAGTTGAGGTCGGCCTGCTGCAGCTCGTACTCAAAGTCGGTCATGGCGCGCAGGCCCTTGACCACGGCCCCCGCCCCCTGCTCGCGAGCGAAGTCGACCAAGAGGCCGGTGAAGGGCAGGACCTCGACGCCGTCGATATCGCCGAGCGCCTCGCGGGCCAGCGCCACGCGCTCATCGAGCATAAACGTGGTGCCCACACCGTTTTTACCCTGCGACTCGGCAACAGCGACGATCACGCTGGGAAAGATGCGGCGGGCGCGGCGGATCACATCGATATGGCCAAACGTGATGGGATCGAAGGTGCCCGGAACAATGACGCGGTTAATGGTGTCACTCATGGACGTCCTCCTGAAACGTCGTGGCATCGTTGTTGTCAGCATCGGTGCCGGCGCTATCACCCTCACCATCGTCATCGCCGACCCAACAAAGCAGATCGACCGAGGTGATGCCGTAGCGCTTCTCACGTACAGTCTCAAAGCCTGCCGGATGCGCGCCCGCATCGGCGGCGGCATGCTCAAACAGGGCGTAAGCGCCAGACGCAAGCAGACCCTGCTGAGCCAGGTTCTGCAGCAGTTCCTCGACCGGCTCGGCACCAAAAGCATAGGGCGGGTCGAGCAGGACCAGATCAAAGGGGCCGCCCGGTACACGACCGCGCGAGGCACTCGCCAGCATGTCACCCGTGACCACGCGCCAACGCGCACGGTCACGGCAGAGCGACTCGATATTCTTGGTAATGAGCCGCGCGGCGTTGCGATCGATCTCAAACGTCGTGAGCGAGCGGGCCCCACGAGAGAGCATCTCTAACCCTAAGGCACCGGAGCCGCCAAAGGCGTCCAGCACACGAACCTCGTCCAAATCGAAGTCGAATGCCGACATGACCATAGATGCGCACGCCTCGCGCACGCGATCAGTCGTGGGGCGGGTGACATCGCGACCACGGGGCTCCTCGATCTTACGACCGCGCCATTCGCCGCCGATGATTCTCATCCTCCGCTGACCTCCTTAAAGATATGTCGATAACGCATGGCGACCGCGTCGCGCAAGGGACGCGTCGCCACAGAGTCAAGGTTGCAAGCATACCGCAAGAGCTCGACCGCGTCCAAATGGGCCCATTCGATAAGGTCCTCATCGGCGTCCAGGTCCACAAAGCGCAAGGTCACACCGCCATGCTGACGGTACCCCAGGATTTCGCCCTCGTGGCGCAGACGCAGGTCCATCTGGGCGAGCGTAAAGCCGTCCGAGGTCTTCTCGAGCGACTGGAGACGGTCTTGCGCCGCCGACGCGCCGCCGTTGCCCTTGGAGTGCGTCATGACCAGGCACGTGCCCGACACGCCGCCGCGGCCCACACGACCGCGCAGCTGGTGCAGGGCAGCCAAACCAAAGCGCTCGCCGTTCTCGATGACCATGACGGTGGCGTTAGGCACGTCGACGCCCACCTCGACCACCGTAGTCGAGACGAGCACATCGATCTCGCCACGCTTGAAGGCGTCGATCACGCGATCCTTCTCCCCCGCCGGCATGCGGCCGTGAAGGCGCTCGATGGCAAGACCCGGCAACACCAGACGTAGGCGAACGAGCTCGGTTGCCGTATCGTGCAGCGGCACGGGGACCGTCACGCGGCCCTCGTCGTCGCGGGCGATACCGGGCACGTCTTCCAGCTCATCGGCCGAGTCACTCGGCTCCACGAGCGGGCAAATCACGTAGGCCTGCTGACCCTTTTCATGCGCCTCGCGGATGGCTCCATAGGCGAGGTCACGGCTCGACTCGGTGAGTACGCGTGTCGTCACGCCAGCGCCAGGGACGGGCCGATGGCGGATGATGCTCGTGTCCAGATCGCCGTAGACCGAAAGCGCCAGCGTACGCGGGATGGGCGTTGCCGTCATAACGAGCAGATCGGCACCGGGGCCCTTCGCGCGCAGGGCGTTGCGTTGGCCGACGCCAAACCGGTGCTGTTCATCGATGACCACGAGCGACAGATGCTTGAACGTAACGTCATCCGAAAGGACCGCGTGGGTTCCAAAGAGTACATCAAGCTCGCCCGATTCCAGCTGGGCATGGATCTGCTCGCGCTCAGAGGCCGGCGTGGCACCCGTAAGAAGCGCCCAGGACATGCCGGCCTGCGAGAGTAGAGGGCCGGTCTTATCGGCATATTGGCGCGCCAGCACGCCCGTGGGCGCCATAACGCAGGCCTGGGTGCCGCTATCGGCAGCCACAGCCAGCGCGCAGGCGGCAACGGCGGTCTTACCGGTACCGACGTCACCCAGCAGCAGGCGGTTCATCACGCGCCCGCCATCGCACATATCGCGCAGGATATCCTGGAACGCAGCTTCCTGCTCGTCGCTCAGCGAAAACGGCAGGGCCTCTTTAAGCGCCGCCAGGTGTTCGCCCGCGGCGTGGACGTAGGGAGCGACTTCGACCAAGCCGCCGTCGTTACGCAAGCGCAGCGCCAGCTGCAGGTAGAGGCACTCCTCATAGGCAAGCCGTGCGCGCGCGATATCGCGCTCGGCCATACTCGAGGGAAAGTGAATCGAGCGCAGCGCACGGGCGTTGCTCATCAGGCGGCGCTTGACGCGCAAGCGTGCGGGAATCGGGTCGAAGGGATTGCCGATGACCTCGAGCGCGCCGCTTACGATGCGGCGCATCCACGCCTGGCTCACGCCATCGCTCACGTAATGGACCGGAAGAATGGTGCCCGCGGCACGCCCGCCCTCGAGCTTTTCGAAATGCGGAGAGGCCATCTGCTTAAAGCCGTAGGCAAACTCGACCTTACCCATCACGGCCAGGCGGTCGCCCTGCTTAAACTGCTGGGCAATCCAGGGCTGACGGAAAAAGGCGACTTGCAGCACGCCCGTCTCGTCCACCAGCGAGACCTCGGTCACCTGCATACGCGGGCGGGGCTGCTTTTGAACGATACGATCGACCGTGGCGACAATCGTGCACACGGTACCGATGGGAGCCATCTCGATGGACCAAGAGCGCGTAAAGTCAAGATATCGATGAGGGATATGGAGAAGGAGGTCCCCCACCGTCCGAATTCCCAGACGGCGAAGGGCCTCCTCACGTTTACCCGAAACATATTTGAGTCGCGCGATATCCTCGTCGAGCGCATTGCTCTGGGCAAAGCGCTCCGAGACGCGCGGCACGGAGCACAGCTCGGACATGGGCAGATGCCTACTCGATCGAGAAGATCACGGGATAGAGCGGCTGCTCGCCACGATGGGCATCGATCTCCAGGTCGGGCTGAGCCTCCTCGATGGCGTCGACGATCTCCTGGAAGGCCTCGTCGGACAGCTCCTCACCGGCCAGAATCGTCAGCGCGTCGCCCTCCTCTTCCTCCTGCATGCGGTTGATGCAGTCGAGCGTGACCTGCTTCACATCGGAGCCGACCACGTCGATGGAGCCGGCAATGATACCCATGACATCACCGGAGTGAATCGGAGAGCCGTCAGAGGCGCTGGAATCGCGCACGGCACGGGTGACCTCGCCATCGCGAACCTCGCTGATGGCGTCGACCATGGCGGCAACGGCGTCCTCGAGCTCGGAATCGGGCAGGACCGCGAACAGCGCGGAGAACGCCTGCGGGACAGTCTTGGTGGGAACGACGGCGACCTTCTTGTCGGTGCAGGCAGAAGCGGCAGCCTCAGCAGCCATGCGGATGTTGCCGTTATTGGGTAGGATGATGACCGAGGTCGCGTTGACCTGGTCCACCGCGCCCAGCAGGTCGGCAGTCGAGGGGTTCATGGTCTGGCCACCCGAGACGATCACGTCAACGCCGAGGGACTTGAGGATCTCGGCCTCGCCCGAACCAGCGGCAACGGCGACAAAGCCCAGCGCCTTGGCGGGCTCGGCGGCCTTTTCCTGGTCCTCGTGAATCTTGGCGGTACGGTCGTGGGCCTCCATCTCCATGTTGTGGATAAAGACCTCGTAGATCTGGCCAAGCTGCAGCATGTGCTCGAGCACCAGGTTGGGCGTGTTGGAGTGCACGTGGATCTTGTAGTCGGGGTAGGCACCCACGAGCAGCTCGCAGTCGCCCATGGAACCCAGGAACTTAAGGCACTCGTCCTCGTCAAACGGGGCGTCGGCCTTAAAGAGGAACTCGTTGCAGTAGCGGAACTCCGAGCCCTCCCAGTCGTCGTTGGCCTCGATCTCAACGCGACCGAGGGCCGCGTCGCGGGCAGAGCCGGCAGAATCAAACGTGGCGGAGAAATCCTCGACAACGGTGCTGCGGCCAAGCGCGGCGGCAACAAAGTTCTCCAGGAAGATGGCAAAGCCAAAGGCGCCGGAGTCGACCACGCCGTTCTCCTTCAGAACGGGCAGCAGGTCGGGCGTGCGGGCGACGGACTGGTAGGCCTCGACGACGATGGCATCGAGCGCGTCCTCGGCCGAGAACTTCTTCTTTTCGCACTCGTCGGCCTTGGTCGAGACATCGCGCAGCACCGTGAGGATCGTGCCCTCGATGGGCTTGCGGACGGCCTGGAAGGCGACCTTGACGGCGCGACGGAAGGCGAAGGCGATGTTGGCAGACGTAATGGGCTCATCGGCAGAGACGAGGCCCTCGGCCACGCCGCGCAGAATCTGCGAGGTGATGACGCCGGAATTGCCGCGGGCACCCATCAAGGAGCCGTGGGTGATGGCGCCGGCGATGGCCTCCATGTCGGCATCGGCGGGAAGGGCGGAGAGCTCCTTGGTCACCGAGGCGAGCGTGAGGGACATGTTGGTGCCGGTGTCGCCGTCGGGTACGGGGAAGACGTTGAGCTTGTTGATCTCCTCGGCCTTGTCGGAAACGGCAGCCGCAGCGATCGGAAAACAGGTGCGAATGGTCTTTGCAATCATGGGTATTTGAATCTCCGTTTTCGGATGCTAGTTCAGACGGCTCTTGAGCGCGTCGATGTGAATGCCGATCTTAAGGCTGGCGGGATCGATCTGGGCGATCTCCTGCAGAGTGAAGGCAACGGAGCTCGAAAGATTGTGGCAGACGGACTTCATGTTGACGCCGTTCTCGAGCACGACGTGAAGATCGACCGTAAGGCCGTTCTCGTCAGCGGAGACAAGCACGCCCTTACGGAGGCGCTGACCGGCAAGCAGGCGCACGCTCTCGGCGCCCTGGAGCTGCTCAGCCATACCGACAACTCCATAGCACGTCATCGCGGCATAACCGGCAATATCGGCAATAACGTCGTTCGAGACGCTCAGGCTGCCGTTAATGGTCTCAGACACAAGAATCTCCTTATCTGGTGCTCGCGGCACCATCTCGTGGGAGCAATCATTGCAATATTCTACAACGACCGCGCCATGTTGAGGTGGTGGGTCGCGGGATTACATCCTCGACACGAAATGTTGATATGGTAACGTTCGCGCCAGGCGATCGCGGTATGAAAAAACCCGCCGCATAAGCGACGGGTTTTACAACCTGGCTCCCCGGGTAGGACTCGAACCTACAACAGCGCGGTTAACAGCCGCGTGCT
>CAJMKK010000014.1 GCA_905214105.1 uncultured bacterium | reverse complement strand
CCCGCGTTGCGCTAGCTGCGGAAACGCGGGACCCGTTCAGGCTGTTGCGTTGAGATTGACAATCAACCCAAGACATGCGACCTATATAACATATCGACAAAAAAGACCGCCGGCGCGGGGCGGCGCCGGCGGTTGCGAGAGAATATCGATTGTTGGCTGTTAAGCAGCGACGGCCTCGTAGACCGTGGCGCCCGAGAAGCTGTCGTGCAGGCTCTTGCCGCAGATCCAAGGCAGCTCGACGACCTCGCAGACCGTGTTGACCAGCTCGGAGCAGTCAGTAAAGTGGCCCTTATCGTTGAGGGTCTCGCAATCCTGAACACGCCAATAGCCATCGGTGTGCGTGATGTAGTATTCGTGATCATTGATCGACACGAAAGCGCGCGTCTTGGAACGCAACAGCTTCAGAAATCCTTCGAAGTCGGTCTCGACGACATCTCCAGCCTGGAACATGATGTTACCTCCTGGCCCGGCGCCACCATGGCGCGTTGATAAACGTTGGTACTCCTTTAGTAAAACCTTTATCAGAGCTTATGCGCGCATCATTTAGGCAAATGGTAAAAACCGCAGGGTAGACGGGATAAAACGTTTAATCATCCCACCGGTTTGTCACATTCTGGCTGAAGTTTTATGCAAACCAACTTTTCCACCTGGTAGCTTGCATTTTTTGGGGCCGACGGCGCGATTACGGTTTTGGTTCGGCGGGTAAGAACGAGGCATCGCAACCAACGTCAGGAGGACACATGGAGACCATCGAGGCGCTCATCCACCGCCGCAGCTGCCGCAAATACAGCGATCGCCCTGTCGAGGCCGAGAAGCTCGCACGCATTCTCGAAGCCGGCCAGTATGCGCCGAGCGGCATGGGGCGCCAGCCGGTCACGTTCGTCGCCGTCACCGATCCCGCAACCGTCGAGCGCCTCTCGCAGCTCAACGTCCAAGTTATGGGCAGCGAGGGAGATCCCTTCTACGGCGCCAAGACCGTTGTGGTAGTGCTCGTCGACCGCAGCGTGCCCACGCATCTGGAAGACGGCTCGCTCGCCATGGGCAACTTGCTCAACGCCGCCTATGCACTGGGTGTCGATTCGTGCTGGATTCACCGCGCGCATGAGGTCTTTGACTCGCCCGAGGGCTTGGAGCTGCTGGCCAGCTGGGGCCTGCCCGCCGACGGCAGCCTGCGCGGCGTCGGTCACTGCATTCTGGGCTATGCCGAGGACACGCTACCCGAGGCAAAGCCGCGCCGCGACAACGTGGTGTACGTAAAGTAATTAGTTCCGCCGTTCTAACGAACGTCAGATTGGCGTGAATGCGGCTCGCTCGCTGTTGGTGACTGACATCGGGTGCGCCACTGGTGACATCTGGCACTTCGGCAGCTAAAAGGCCCAATCCCAAATTAGCTGTCCCACTCGCAACTTATCTTGCCAATGGAGTTGTCGTCGTTTCGTTCGTGTGGGTCGTTTCGGCGCCGTCGCCCTGTTCGCCGTCGTCCTTTTGAGCGTCGGCGATGGTGGAGGCTGCCGCAACGATACCGCGCTGGGGCGCGACGCCCGTCTGGGTCTGAGCGCCCTCGACAATTTCTGTGCCTGCATGCGCGAGCTCGGGCGATTTAAACATCGCGTCCAAGTTGGCACCGCCGCCGGCGTAGCCAAGCGCAGCGAGTGCGATGACGATCACTGCAACGACGACCGCGATCGGAACATAACGATGCCAACCAGCCGGATTGAGTCCGCTGCGACGAGCCGCCCCGCGGCTGATGTAACCGAGCGTTCCGTCGTGCTTGAGCTTTGAGCCCACCACGCGTTTGCGGCCCCACAACGAGGACTCTGCCTGCATGGCCAAGCGGGCGCTTGCCGAAGGATAGCCGTATTTAGTGCGTTTGAACGAGCCATCAAACCCCGAGGCGTGTTTGCCCCACGTCACCGATGTTGTGCGTCGGTTGACCGGCGCGGCGCTCCGCCTTCTGCGGCTCGGTTTTGTAGTCTCAGCCATACGCCCCCGCACGCCGTAACCAAATCGAAACAATAACGCTTTGGACTGTAGCACACGCGTCGCGCGCGGTCACGGGCGCCTCGCTCAACGGTCATCGTCCTTCAGTAAGCGCCACAGCGTTGTTCGGCTTATGCCCAGCACCTCCGCCGCACGGGTTCGGTTGCCGTGGAGATGATCTACAACCAGATGTGCGATATCTCGCTCGGTATCGGCCAGCGGTCGCAGGATATACAGGTCGCTTTCGAGTGTCGGGGCGCCAAAGGTTGCGGTCTTAATCACGCCCTCTTGGGCGAGCACTTCCTCCGCCACAGCGCGGTCCACCGTGCCCGCCCCCCCCAATATATACAGTCGTTCCGAGACCTCGCGGAGCTGCAGATAATTGCGCGGCCAGCGGTAAGCATCGAGCGTCTTCGTCGCCGCGGCAGACAGCGTGGGCGCTGCCGTCCCAAATGCGTTAGCGAGATATTCCAAATAGCGCGCAACCTTCGTCGACGCGGCTCCCTGCTCGGCGATTGCCGGCGCCACGCCCACCGCACAGGCGAAGCGCTCGGTCACAAAGGCGGCTTGATCACTTTCGCTGCCGCCCGGCATGTCATTCGCCGTCAGCACCACATGGCAGCGCGTCGCCAACGCGGTGTCGGCCATCGTGGAAACGAGCTCGCGGAGGCGCTGGGGGCCAACCGCATTCCAGCCCTCAATGCAAAGTGTCAGCCCCGTTTGGAACAACGGCGATTCGGCGCTTTTGAGCAGATGGCGCCAACCGCGATCGGTAAGCTCATCGAGCGCAACGGCAACAAAGGGTTGATCGGCAAAAGGACCGTCCAGATAGAGGCGCTTGGCGATCTCGACCTGACCCGCTCCCAGCTCGCCCTCGAGCATAAGGGGCACGCCGCGCGCGTAGCTCTCGGCGACCGGCGCAGCTACCGAGGCCGCCCCCTCAACGATGCCGTACGCGCTCGATTCGTAGCGGGCCTCAACTTCGTCAGCGTTGAGCCACTCGATGCCCGCATGTGCCGCGGCGCCGCGCACCTCGCGGACCACGACGACCCAAGGGCCCCCGCCCTCTTTGTCGGTGGGGCGAACGGTCAGGCTCAGGCGCGTACCCGCACGCCCCATAACCAGACGCGCGCCGTCTCCTATACGGTCGAGGCGCTCAGCGACAAAAGCCGCCACATCCCGCTCAAGCGCCGCGTCATTCATGGTCGAAATCGCGACGTCCCCACGCGCATCGATTGCCAATGCCGAGGCCCCGGCAGCAGCCAGGGCCTCGGTCAAGATGTTCAGCTTGGCATCGCTATCCATGATTTGCCCCTGTCCGCGGCGACGTGCAACCGCCGACGGTCGCACGACCGAGTGTTTCAAAATTGAACGATATTGCTCACCAAACACTATAGGGCAGAAAGCGCCGTCCTGCGAGTATAGGTGTTGCCCCGCATCGCCATCCTGGCGGGGCGATAAGAGCTCTTCGGGACTTATAAACCTGCGGACAAGCCATACCCGCAAGAGCTCCTATCGCTCCACCGCAGGCTTGCGCTCACCAGCAACCAGCAACCAGCACGCGAATAAGCTACTTCTCTACCAGATTCCCAGCACGTGCTGCATTCCCAAGCTCATGCACGCAATGCCAATCCAGCAGCAAAAGCCCAGCGCGATGGGTTTGCCGCCCTTTTTGACCAGCTCGACGATATCGGTATTAAAGCCAATAGCCGCCATGGCCATCACGATAAAGAACTTCGACAGCTCCTTGATGGGCGCCGTGATGGACACGGGAAGCTGAAGCACCGTGGTGATTACGCTCGCCAGCACAAAGAACAGCACAAACATGGGAAACGCGCGTTTAAGCGAGAACGTGCTTTTGGCGTCGCCGCCGGCCTTGCGCGCCAGATGCATCTGCCAGCATGCGCGGACCAACGTGATGGGAATAATGGCCAGCGTCCTGGTGAGCTTGACCACCGTAGCGCTCTCGAGCACATTGGCGCCGGGATGCATGCTGTCCCAAGCGCTCGCCGCAGCCGTTACGGACGAGGTGTCGTTGATGGCGGTGCCGGCAAACAGGCCAAAGCCCTCGTTGGTCAGCCCGAGCATACCGCCGAGCGTCGGAAACACGAGCGCCGCGATAACGTTAAACAGGAAGATGACCGAAATGGCCTGGGCAATCTCGCGATCGTCGGCATCGATGACGGGCGCGGTCGCGGCGATGGCAGAACCGCCGCAAATCGACGAACCCACACCCACAAGCGTCGCGATCTTACCCGGCACGTTCATAACGCGGCAGAGCACAAAGGCGATGACAAGCGAGGTCGAGATCGTCGCCACGATAATCGGCAGCGACTGGGCGCCCTTGGACAGAATCTGCGAGAGGTTCATGCCAAAGCCAAGCAGGATTACCGCGTACTGCAAGACTTTTTTAGACGTATAGGTGACGCCGGCGGCGAGCTGTTCGCGACGATTCTTGGGAAAGACGAGCGCCAGGACCATGCCAAAGAGGATGGCGAATACCGGACCGCCGACCACCTCAATTTGTTTGCCGAGCAACGTCGCGGGAATGGCGATGATCAGGCAGAACAAGACGCCCTTCCAGCGCTCGCGTACGATATTTGCCAGTTGCATATGGGATTCCTTCTTTCTATTTCACGTTTGCGACGGCTTATGATACGGCAACGCTAAGCGCAATCCCGCGCAAACGCAGGCAAAGATGTCGCAAAAGTTATCGGGCGGCGATTGAATTACCCACCGCGGAGGGCTGACTCGCGGCATAATAAACAACTGACATATGAGTGTGAATGAACGGTTGCGAGGCGCTATGGAAGAATCGATGCACATCGGCGAGCAGGAAACGAGCCTACAGGACCAGTCCTACCACACCATTCGACGCAAAATCGTCTACTTGGACTACAAGCCGGGCGAAAAGCTGGGCGTTAAACAGCTTTGCGACGACCTGGATATGGGGCGCACCCCTGTGCGCGAGGCACTGGTGCGTCTGGCGCAAGAGGGCCTGGTGCGCACCGTACCCCAAAGCGGCACCTATGTCTCGCCCATCAACCTCACCCTTGCCGAAAGCGCCTGTTACATCCGCGAACATCTGGAAAAGCAGGTGATTGTGGAGTGCTGTGCGCGAGCCACGTCGGCCGGCATCGAGCAGCTCGATCGGGCCATCGCGCTGCAGGAAAAGGCCATGGCCGAGGAGGATCGCATCGGATTCTTTTTAAGCGACAACCTCATGCACCGCATGATCTTTAGCATCGCGTGCCGCAGCACCGTGTGGTCATGGCTCGAGGAGACCAATGCCGACCTGGAGCGCTTCCGCTGGCTGCGCGCCGCCACGCAGACGCTCGACAATCAGGAGACCGTTAACGAGCACAAGCAAATCCGCCGCGCCATCGCCGGTCGCGACCCCATCGAGGCAAGCTTTTTGGTCAGCAAGCACCTGCATATGATGTTTCGCAACCAGACCGAGGTTCTGGACCAGTTCCCCGAGTACTTCGAGACCAGCAAGCTCCGCTAACCTGCCAAAACCACCACAAAGGGGACAGGCGCCTTTGTGGTGGTTTCTCCGTACAAAAAGGCCCGGCTCCGTCTGATGACGCGAAGCCGGGCCTTGGTCGTTAGAACGGCGGAACCAACTACTCGACAGTAACGCTTTTCGCCAGGTTACGAGGTTGGTCGACGTCGCAGCCGCGCAGGATGGCGACCTCGCGGGCGAGCAGCTGCAGCGGGACGCTCGCCGTGATGGGGCTGAACACGTCGCGGACTGCCGGCACGCGGATGATGCAGTCGGCGATCTTGTTGATCTCCTCGTCGCCCTCGGTGGCAACGACGATGACCTTGGCGCCGCGCGCCTTGCACTCCATAAGGTTCGACACGGTCTTGTCGTAGGTGGCACTCTTGGTGGCCACAGCGATGACAGGGAAGCCCGGGTCGATCAGCGCGATGGGGCCGTGCTTCATCTCGCCGGCGGCGTAGGCCTCGGCGTGCAGGTAGCTGACCTCTTTGAGCTTGAGCGCGCCCTCGTAGGAAATAGCGGCACCCATGCCGCGACCCACGAACAGCGCCGACTGCGCGTCCTTGCACAGCAGGGCGGCCTCATGAACGGCCTCGGTTTGGGTATCCAAAATCCACTGGATCTGCTCGGCCGTATCGGAAAGCTCGCGGAACAGCATGCGCGCCTGCTTGGTGGTCAAGCGGTACTTGACCTGCGCCAGCAGCAGGGCCAAAAGCGTAAGGCTCACGACCTGGCCGATGAAGCTCTTGGTCGAGGCGACCGCGATCTCCTTGTTGGCCTTGGTGTAGATGACGCCGTCGCTCTCACGCGCCACGGGGCTGCCCACCACGTTGGTGATGCCGAAGACCTTGGCACCCTTGATGCGCGCGTCGCGAATGGCGGCAAGGGTATCAGCCGTCTCGCCCGACTGGGACACGGCGACGACAAGCGTCGTCGGCGTAATGATGGGGTTGCGGTAGCGGAACTCGCTGGCCGCCTCGACCTCGGTAGGAATACGAGCCCAGCCCTCAATGAGATTCTTAGCAATGAGGCCGGCGTGATAGCTGGTGCCGCAAGCGATCACGTAGACGCGGTCGATGTCGTTGAGCTCCTCGAGCGAAAGGCCAAGCTCGTCGATGTCGAGCTCGCCGGCCGGCGTCATACGACCGACCAGCGTGTCGCGCACGACGCGCGGCTGCTCGTGGATTTCCTTGAGCATAAAGTCGGGATAACCGCCCTTTTCTGCCATGTCCAGGTCCCAGTCGATGTGGGTGACCTTGGGCTCGACAACGTTGCCGGCCTCGTCGGTGTACTCGACGCCTGCGGGCGTGAGTTTGGCAAACTGACCGTCCTCGAGCACCACGACATCGCGGGTGGCGTCGATGAGCGCGATGACATCGGAGGCGACATAGGCGCCGGTCTCGCCCGCGCCGACCACAATCGGGGAATCCTTGCGGGCTACGGCGATCACGCCGGGCTCGTCAGCGCACACGGCGGCCAGACCATAGGCACCGACCACGTGGGTGCAAGCCTCGCGCACGGAGGCCATCAGGTCGTGCGTCTCGGCATAGGCCTCTTCGATCAGATGCGCGAAGACCTCGGTGTCGGTCTCGCTCTTAAAGTGGTGGCCGCGGCCCTCCAGCTCTTCGCGCAGCTCGGCGAAGTTCTCGATGATGCCGTTGTGGACGATGGCGATACGACCGTCGCAGCTGGTGTGGGGATGGGCGTTGACAACGGAAGGCTTGCCATGGGTAGCCCAGCGGGTATGGCCGATGCCGCAGGTAGCGTCGCTGTCGATGTTGGAAAGCTCGCTCTCCAGGCCCGCAACCTTGCCCACGCGGCGGATGACGTCGAGGTGAGCCGCGGCGCCCTCGCCCACCTCGAGCGCGACGCCCGAGGAGTCATAGCCGCGATACTCCATACGCTTGAGGCCCGTAACCAGGATGTTCTTTGCAATATCAGAGCCGGTGTAGCCGACGATTCCGCACATAGGATAAATCCCTTCGTTCGCGTGACTGCAAGACGTCCACGCACAGGGGGCGCTGAGACGTATAACGTTCGAGTATTGTACTCACGCAAGCGCAAGCTGATATACCAGAAGTGGTATCTCAACTTAGATACCACCCGATGCACACACGTTCAGCCGGTCCAAACCACCACAATGGGGACAGGCACCTTTGTGGTGGTTTTGAGCGTCGCGACGGCCTATCCCGACGAAAGATCTCGATCTGTAACATCTGCGCCGCAATAAGCCGGCTTAGTGTTACAGGTCGAGACATTACGGTTCGGTCCCAGCACTATGTCTCAATCTGTAACAGGTGGAGGCGGTTTTGCCGTCCAGATGTTACAGATCGAGACAGTTGAAGGCCCGGGCAGCTCAAACCACCACAAAGGTGCCCGTCCCCTTCGTGGTGGTCGCGTTGGCAACAGCGTTTCCCCAGATAAAACCTGCCAAAATAAACCTGTCCCTTTTTGGTAGGTTTGGGATGCTACAATCTGGCTTGTACTTGAAACGCATCAAAGGGGCCGCTATGGCAAAGGTAAAAATCAGCGACGTCGCGCGCGAGGCCGGGGTTTCGCTGGGCACGGTTTCCAACGCGCTCAACCATCCCGAAAAGCTGCGCCCCGAGACCCTCAGGCTCATCAACGAGACCATCAATCGCCTGGGCTACCTGCCCAACCAAAGCGCTCGTCAGCTCGCGGGCGGCGCCACCAAGTCCTTTGGCCTGGTGCTCCCCCGTCTCGATCACGGCTTTTCGCTCCAAATCGCCAGCGGCGCCCACAACGAGGCCCGCAAGCACGGCTACGATCTGCTCATCGCCAATGCCGATAACGACGATATTCTCGAGGATCATTACCTGCGCTATTTTATGGGCACGCAGATGTCCGGCGTCATGGTTCAGCCCATGGCATCCCCCGACTGGAACCCGGCCATGACTAAAATGCCCGTGCCGATCGTCCATCTGGACGTCCATTGTTCAGAACCCGGTTACTACGTGGCCGCCGACAACGAGGCACAGGGGCGCATTATCGCCGAGCTCGCCATCGCCCGCGGCGCACGCCATATCACTGTTGTGGGTCGAGCAGCATTTATGCAACTCACCCTGCGCGTCCTTGGCATTCATAAAGCGCTCGCTCTACACCCCGATATCAAGATCGAAGTCATCGACGCCGGCGAATGGAATACCGCAGCCGACGGCTACAGTATCGGTGCCCAGATTGCCGAGCGCCCTGCTGACGAGCGCCCCGATTTTGTCATCGGTCTGACCGACGTATTAGCCTCGGGCGTTATCTCGGCGCTGGTCGACAAAGGCATCTCCGTCCCCGAGCAGGTCCGCGTGGCCGGCTGCGACGGCAACCCGCTTGCCTGGAGCGGATCGGTCCCCCTCACCACGGTAGCACCACCGGGCTACGAGGTCGGCCGCAAGGGCGTGCAGCTGCTCATGGAACAAATCGAGGATAAACCTGCCGCCAAGACCAAACGAGTCCGCATCGGCTCCGCCGCGCGCACCGTCACCACGGTCACGGCCACCGAGGACATTAACCGTCAGGAGCTCGTGCGCCCCTTCTTGCTCGAGCGCGTGAGCACCCAAAAGGCCGAGCAGCACCCGACGGGCCCATCCGCGGCCCCAATAACCGACATCAACCTGGGCGCCTACTTGTAACAAAAAACGCCGCAACGGAAACAGGCCCGCTGCGGCGTTTTTTACTGGCCCCATGTGCCCTCCCCGTTTAGCCGGACCTGCAGCTACGGATATTTATGGAATGTAATCCATTTTTCATTAACTTTTTTGTTAGAATAGACTCAATTCCATATTTTTAGATATTTCCTATAAGTATTGATTTTGCTCCAGTTTTTTCTCGCCAAGAAAGGGGTTTCATGAATCTGATTGATCGCAAACAGTACCTCGACTGGCTCATTTCGTGGAAAGACTCGCACGTCATCAAGGTCGTTTCGGGCGTGCGAAGGTCCGGCAAATCAAAGCTATTTGAAATCTACCGCAGCTACCTGCGCGATCATGGAATCACAGGCGGCCAGGTTATATCCCTCAACTTTGAAGACCTGGAGTTCGAGTCGCTTACGTCGTATAGAGCACTCTACGACTACATTTCCGCCAGACTCGTCCCCGATAAGATGAACTACGTTTTTCTGGACGAGATACAGCACGTCGAGCATTTCGAAAAAGCCGTCGACAGTCTTTTTATCAAGGACAATGTCGACCTCTACATAACCGGTTCCAACGCCTATCTGCTCTCGAGCGAACTGGCAACTTTGCTCTCCGGTCGCTACGTAGAGCTCAAGATGCTGCCCCTATCCTTTAAAGAGTTTTGCTCGGCAAAAACCAATGACGGAAAGGCTCCCGCGCAGTTGTTTGACGAGTACATCACCCGGGGCTCTTTTCCCTTTATCGCCGAGACGGGTATTCAGGGACCCCAGGCGCGCGATTATCTTATGAGCCTCTACGATACCATCGTCATACGCGACGTTATCGAACGCCTGAAGGTCTCGGACGTCCCGACCCTGCGCGATATCACCAAGTTCCTACTCCATAGCATTGGAAACCGGATCTCGATTAAAAAAATCTCCGACACGCTCTCGTCCAACGGCAACAAAACCGACCAGAAAACCGTAGCCAAATACCTCAAAGGCTTAACAGACAGCCTTGTGCTGTACTGTGCTCCGCGCTATAACGTGCGCGGTCGGCAGCTTCTTTCAACAAACGGCAAATACTACGCCGTTGACCTTGGACTTAGAGGCGCTCTCGTCAAAACCCAAAGCAGCGATATCGGTCATATCCTCGAAAATGTTGTTTATCTCGAGCTCCTACGCCGTGGATACGACGTCTACGTGGGCGATATCGACGGCGGGGAAATCGATTTTGTTGCCCTAAAGTCAGACGAGACAGCCTATTTTCAGGTTTCAGCCACAACGCTCGACGAAACTACCCTCAATCGAGAGTTGGCCCCCTTTAAGAAAGTCCGAGACAACTACCCCAAGACGCTTCTTACGCTCGACACGCTGTTTGCAGACGCGAACTACGAAGGAGTCCGCAAGCGCAACGTGATCGACTGGCTCCTGGAATAACTTGTAGCGTCATAACCCTCCGCCAGCTCCTTACCAAGGCCGCAGCCCCAGTCGCTTAAAGCACAATGCCCCTCTTATCGGCCAAAACAGCAATCTTGGCGTGATAAGAGGGGCTGACTGCGTCAGCGCCTCCACGCAGGCGCCGTTACCGTCACCGTCCTGCGGGATCGGGCGCGGGGCATGGCGACTCGCGTGCAAACGCTAGCGCACGGCCCTGACCGCCACCGGCAGATCGAACAGCGTATCGAGCACGGCCTCGCAGCCATCCACCACGTCCTGCGGCAGCGGCACGATGTCGGGAACGGCAAACACATGGCAGCCGGCCGTGATGCCCGAGACGCAGCCGTTGCGAGAGTCCTCGACCACGGCACACTCCTCGGGCGCAAAGCCCGCGCGCTCGCAGGCGAGCAGGTACATCTCAGGGTCGGGCTTGCCGTGTGCGACGTCCTCGCCGCAGGTCACCGTCTCAAACTTGTCAAAGAGGCCGACCGTCTTAAGGTTGCGCTCGGCGGTAACATGGCGCGACGACGTCGCGAGGCCCACGTGATAGCCCGCAGCCAGCAGTTCGTCCAGGCACTCGGCGGCGCCGGCCTTAAGCTCCAGATCGGTCTTGACCATCTCGTCGCGAATCTCCCTATGGCGACGATAGATTGCCTCAGCGGTTTCGCGGCTGCCGTAATGCCCATCAAGGATCTCCATGACATCGGGCAGCGTGCGACCGATAAACTGATGGATCAGCGCATCATCAATCGCGAATCCCAGCTCGGCCGCTCCCGCCTTCCACGCCTTGATACCCAAACGCTCGGTGTCGACCAGCGTTCCGTCCATATCAAAAATAACAGCCTTGATCATATCGGTCCCCCATCGCTTCGCGCTGCTGTACTCCCGCAACTTTACCGCACTTGTAAACTTGTATATAACGTATATAGCATATTGCACTTTCGTTACATAGATAGAAGTCTTATGACAAGCGGCTCGGTAGGATTATAGTTTTCGACCGAGTACTCAACGGCAAGGATCGATTCATGCTTTCAGACACCACCGCACCTGCAGAGGGGCTTCAGGACAAACTCGCAGCGCTCGAGCAGCTGCTTTTGGCATACGGACGCGTCGCCATCGGCTTTTCCGGTGGCGTCGACAGCAGCTTTTTGGCCGCGGTCTGCGCCCGCATCATGCCCGCCAGCACGCTTCTCGTTCATCTCACCACGCCTCTCATCGGCACGCCCGAGCAGGCTTCGTTTGAGCGGTCCGTTGACGGGCAGACCAATGAAGGGCCGCATTTTAAGCTCCCCGTGCTCAATCTTTCGGTCGATCAGCTGCGGCTCCCCCAAGTAGCCTGCAACGATGCCGACCGCTGCTACCACTGCAAGCGCGCCGGCTTTACCGCCATCGTCAACCACGCCAAGTCGCTGGGCTTTCCCACCGTCATCGACGGCAGCAACGCAAGCGACCGCGGCGACTACCGCCCCGGCATGCGCGCCGCCCAGGAGCTCGGCGTGCGCTCGCCCCTCATGGAGGTCGGCTTTACCAAGGACGAAGAGCGCGAGCTGCTGCGCGCCTGGGGCTATCCCGTTTGGAACCTGCCGGCAGGAGCCTGCCTGGCCACGCGTGTCCCCACGGGCGAGGAGCTCACGCGCGAGAAGGTCGATGTAATCCGCGCCTGTGAGGACTACCTGCACGACCTTGGCCTGGACCAGGTCCGCGCACGCCTCGTCGGCGGCTGCATGCATATCGAGGCCGCGCCGGCAGACGTCGCCAAGATCGCCGCCCTCGGCAGGACCGCGGTCAACAACGAGGGCAAGGCCCCGCTTCCCGCCGCTATCGAATCTGCCTTGCACAACCTAGGCTGCGGCCATATCTCCCCCGAGGTCACCCCCTACATCCACGGCAACATGAATCAATAGCGCATCCCAAATAAGTTGCGGTGGAATAGTTCCTGTTTTGCGGCCTATCGAGCCCAAACAGGAACTATTCCACCGCAACTTCGTTTGGCGGGCATTGACCCGCAGACCTGCCAAAAAGGGACAGGTTTATTTTGGCAGGTTTTATCTGGGAAAATGTCGCAAGACAACTGCCTCTCTAGCACCCCTCTAACTTCGAGAGGCACTTGAGAGGCGTCTCGGCCGCACCTACTTTTCCGATAGCGGCGGTTACAGCTCGTCGATGAACCCATTACTTCAATGAGTCCTTTATCCGGCAGCATTGGCATTCCGTCTCTCTAAACCAACAGATTTATCTCTCTAACTTTAGAGAGATAAGCACTTTGTTTTAGAGAGACCTTTAGAGAGATATAACGAATTCGCTGCTAGATTACCTAAGGCTGTCTCTCTAACCGACTTTATCTTTAGAGAGACATTTAGAGAGACGAGCGCGACCCCTCTAATGAATGGAACACCGCAGCCGACAGCTACGGCATCGGCGCCCAGATCGCCGAGCGCGCCAGCACCCAGGCAAGCAGCTGCGTCGAAGCTACCGTCATCAACCTCGGCGCATACCTTTAGCGCACGGCCTTGACCGCCGCTTTCAGATCGAACAGCGTATCGAGAACGGCCTCGCAGCCATCCGCCACGTCCTGCGGCAGCGGCACAATATCGGGCACAGCAAAGACATGGCAGCCGGCCGTGATACCCGAGACGCAGCCGTTGCGAGAATCCTCGACCACGGCGCACTCTTCGGGAGCAAAGCCCGCGCGCTCGCAAGCGAGCAGGTAAATTGCGGGGTCGGGCTTGCCATATGCGACGTCCTCGCCGAAGGTCACCGTTTCAAACTTGTCAAAGAGGCCAACCGTTTTAAGGTTGCGCTCGGCCGCAACGCGGCGCGACGACGTCGCAAGGCCCACGTGATAGCCCGCAGCCAGCAGCTCGTCGAGGCACTCGGCGGCGCCGGCCTTAAGTTCCAGGTCGGTCTTGGCCATCTCGCTGTGTAGCTCAATGTTGCGGGCAAAAATCGCGTCGGCGGTTTCGCCCTTGCCGTAATGTGCCTCAAGGATGCCCTTAACATCGGCATTCGAACGGCCGATAAACTGATGCATCAGCGCGTCATCAATCGCGATACCCAGCTCGGCAGCACCCACCTTCCACGCCTTCATGTCCAAGCGCTCGGTATCGATCAACGTTCCATCCATGTCAAAAATAACAGCCTTGATCATATCGGCCCCCTTCGCCGGCTTGCGTTACCGCAACCCTACCCCCACTTTGCAACTTGTATATAACGTATATATCATATCGCGCCAACCTGCTGAAAAGGGACAGGTTTATTTTGGCAAGTTTTATCTGGGGAAACGCAGACAGGGCCGCAACGTCGTATGCGTTGCGGCCCTGCTCCTTGGAGAAGGATCAATAGATTGAGCGGGCTGGTTGCACCTAGCCCTCGAGCCCGGCGTTAATAAGCTCCGCGATCTCGGCGGGATCGGTGCTCGCGCGCACCTTGTCACGGAAGGCGGCATCCATCAGCATCACGGCAGCCTTGGAGAGCAGACGCAGGTGCGTGGTTCCAGCCTCGCCGGCGGGCACGTACAGCGCGAGCGCAACATCGACGGGCACCCCATCGAAACTCGGCCATTCAACGGGCTCGGCCAGTTTAAGCACGGCAACGCCCGGCGTATGAATCGCGTCGCTTTTGGCATGCGGAACGGCAAAACCGGCGACAAGGCCGGTCTCGGCCTCGTTCTCGCGAGCAATAAAGGCAGCCTCTACGGCAGATGCGTCATCGGCAAAGCCGAGCTCGATGGCCTGCTCGGACAAATAATGCAGGGCATCCTCGCGCGAGGCGGCGGTATACCCGATCGTCACTTGGTTGGCAGATACAAATCCCATGGAAACCTTCCTTACAACACAGACCTGACTGCAGCTTCGATACCGTCGGCGTCCAAACCGTACTTGTGCAGCAAATCGACCGCAGGGCCGGACTCGCCATACACATCGCGCACGCCGACGCGTCGCATCGGCAACGGATGCTGCTCCGCGAGCACCGAGGCAACGGCCTCGCCAAGACCGCCGACAATCGAATGCTCCTCGGCAGTGACCACGCGACCGGTCTTCTTGGCGCTGGCAACCACCAGGCGCTCATCGAGCGGCTTGATCGTGTGCATGTTGATGACCTCGGCATCGATGCCATCGGCAGCGAGCGTCTCGGCAGCCTCAAGCGCCTCGGCGACCATAAGGCCACAAGCGATGATGGTCACATCGGAGCCCTCGCGCACGACCACGCCGCGACCAATCTTGAACTCATAGTCCTCCCGGTCGTTGATAACCGGTGTTGCCAGGCGGCCGAAGCGCATGTAGACCGGCCCCTCAAACTCATAGGCGGCGCGCACGCAAGCGCGAGCCTCGATGTCATCGGCGGGGACGATCACCGTCATGCCCGGAATCGTGCGCATGAGCGCGATATCCTCGCAGCACTGATGCGTAGCGCCGTCTTCACCGACCGAGATGCCCGCATGCGTAGCGCCAATTTTGACGTTGAGGTGCGGATAGCCGATGGAGTTACGCACTTGCTCATACGCACGACCGGCGGCGAACATGGCAAAGGTGCTCGCAAAGGCGACGCGACCCGTGGTCGCAATGCCGGCGGCAAGCCCCATCAAGTTGCTCTCGGCAATGCCGGCGTCGTAGAAGCGCTCAGGGTGAGCGGCCTTAAACTTACCGGTCTGTGTGGCGGCGGCCAGGTCGGCATCGAGCACTACAAAGTCATCGCGCTCATTGCCCAGCTCGACAAGTGCCTCGCCATAGCTAACGCGCGTGGCGACTTTCTTGACGTCTGCCATTAGAGCTCCTCCCCTGCTGCTGCGAGCTCGGCCATGGCCTGCTCAAACTGTTCATCGTTGGGTGCCTTGCCGTGCCAGCCCACCTGGTTTTCCATAAAGGAGACGCCCTTGCCCTTCACCGTCTCGGCGATAATGGCCACAGGCGAGGCGCTCACTTTGCGAGCCTCGGCAAAGGCGGCGGCAATCTGCGCCATGTCGTTACCGTCGGCGAGCTCGATCACATGCCACTTAAAAGCGCGGAACTTGTCGGCAAGTGGCATAGCCGAGTTAACTTCGTCGATACTGCCGTCAATTTGCAGGCCATTATGATCGACGATAGCGACGAGGTTATCCAGGTCGTGGTTGCCGGCGAACATGGCCGCCTCCCACACCTGGCCCTCCTCGCACTCGCCGTCGCCCAACAGCGTGTAGACGCGGTAGCTGTCACCCCAGTGCTTTGCGGCGAGCGCCATTCCAACCGCGGCGGAGATACCCTGACCGAGCGATCCGGTAGACATGTCGACGCCCGGCGTGTCATTCATATTGGGATGGCCCTGCAGGCGGCTGCCGATATGACGGAGCGTCTCGAGCTCCTCCTTGGGAAAGAATCCGCGTTCGGCGAGCACGGCATAGAGTGCCGGAGCGCAATGTCCCTTGGAGAGCACAAAGCGATCGCGCTCGGCGTGGCTCGGATTCGCCGGGTCGACATCCATTTCCTCAAAGTAGAGGTAGGTCATAATGTCGGCGGCGCCAAGCGATCCGCCCGGATGCCCCGACTTGGCGGCGTGGACGCCCGTGACAATACCGCGGCGAACCTCATTGGCAATCTTGGCCAGTTCCTGATCGGTCATGGAGTTTCCTCTCTTGAGCACGCCGGCCCGGCATAACAAATGCTGGGCCGGCAGAACCATCGTTACTGTGCCTCGACGACCTTTTTCCAGTCAGCCTCGAACGAGGCAAGGCCCTGGTCGGTCAGCGGGTGATGCAGGCATTTCTTAAGAGCGGCCATGGGGACGGTCGCGATATCGGCACCGAGCAGCGCCGCCTGAGTCACGTGATTGGGCGTGCGGACAGATGCGGTGATGATCTCGACGGTGTCGTCGACGTTCTTGCCAGTCCAGTCATAGTTCTTGATGCAGGTCACAACGTTGTCGAGCTGCGAGATGCCGTCCTCGGCGATGTCGTCGAAGCGTCCCACAAACGGGCTGATGTAGCGGGCACCGGCATTGGCGGCCATGAGGGCCTGCGTCGGCGAGAAGACAAGCGTCATGTTGACGCGCACGCCTGCATCGGCCAGCGCGCGGCAGGCGGCGAGGCCGGCCTCGCACACGGGAAGCTTAACCACGATGTTGGGAGCCAGAGCGGCAAGGCGCTTGCCCTCCTCGATCATGCCCTCGGCAGTGGTCGCGGTAGACTCGGCGGACACGGGCAGGCCCTCGCAAAGCTCGGCGATCTTGAGCATGTGGGGTTCAAAGTCTGCAAGCTTGCCGCCGGTCTTGGCGTACAGGGACGGGTTGGTGGTTACGCCGGCCAGGCAGCCCCAGCTCTTGGCCTCGGCGATCTCGTCAAGGTTGGCGGTATCGATAAAGAACTTCATGGTGCAAACTCCTTCTAAGGAATCCAAAACTCAAAAAATAGGACAAAGGGGATGTCCCTTTGTCCTATGTGCCGGGCCCGCAGCTGGGACATGCCCCGGACCCGGCGTCGTGTAGGAAAAGCTACTTAGAGAGCCTTCTCGATGCGGCTCGTGACGCCCTTGAGGTTAAGGCCGACGACGTACTGCTTGATCGGGCGCTTGATGTGCTCGATCACAAAGCGCTTGCCGTCGATGTCCTGGGCAGCGAGGTTGCGGTAGAGCTTCTCGACCTGCTCCTTGACCTCGGGATCGTTGAACGCGTAGTGGCCGGAGACATCCAGAATCTTCAGGCTGAGCTCGTCGTCGGCCAGGATGTCGTCAACCTGCAGGTTGACGTCGTCGCCAGTCATCCACTTGCGCCAACGCTCGGTCTTGATAGCCTTGACCAGCAGCGTGTGATACAGGTCGGAGGGATCGTCGCACAGGCCGTTGTCGACCAGAATCTGCTCGGTAGCGCAGAGCTTGAGGTAAGCGCGGGTCTCCTCGGTGCCGTACTGAGGGGCAACATTGGAGGCCGTCACGTGAGCCGGGATGTGCTCGAGCAGCGTCGCGTCATCCAGGTAGTCGGCGTTGTGCTCCTTCAGGCCCACGCCGTAGCGCTTGGCCATATCGGCAAGCTCGCGAGCGTTCTTGAAGTTGTAGTGACCGACCTGCTCCGTCCAGCGGGTAAGGGTGCCGGTCTGGCCGACGATAAAGGTGGGCATGGGGCAGCCGCGCTTCTCGAGCTCGGGCTGCAGCTGAGAAATGAACTCCTCGTACTTATCGGTAGAGGTCAAGCCGCCATTGGTCTCCTCGGTACCGACCTCATAGGCAACCTCGGGCAGGTTATGCTCGCGACGGTACTGCTCAAGGTAGTCGATAAGATCGATCGTACGGCGAAGCACCACGTCGAGCGGAATAACCTTGCCGATCTGATAGGGGTCCTTGGTGGGGTCGACCATCAGCAGGTCAAAGCCCGCCTCCATGTCGGCGACAAAGGACTTGCGGGCGAGCTCCATGGCCTCGTCCTCGGGCAGGTGGGCGTTACGCTCCTCGTCGCGCTGCCACGGACCACCATGATCGCGGCACAGGTAGTACGGACCGGTGTAACCCACCTCGTCGGCAACCTTCTTGATGTCGGCGGCAAAGCGCGTCTGGTCCCAACCGTTGACGTAGCCGGCGCCCATCTCGTCCATATCGACCTGGTTGCGGCTAGCGATAAACATGGGCGGGAAATCCTCGTCCTTGGCAAGCTCGAACACGGCCTGAATCAGGTTGGGGCTCATGGGGCCAATGCCGACCATGGTTGCGTGATCGCCGCTATCCTGCAGCTTGAGCATGCCCTGAACGGCCTGGCGGATGGTAAGGTTGGACATTTTGTTCTCCTTCTCCAGAGGATTTTTGACAAAAGTTCCCTGGGACCCAGATGCGGGCCCTATCAGTACGGATGGATTTTGTTGTGTAGGGGCGGTTGTGCGGAGTCAAATCCATCCCTCCGCACAACCGGAGTCCTTAAAGGTTTACTTGGCCTGCTTATCGAGCGTGGGCTTCATGGCAATCAGGATTGCAGCGGCAACCACAGAGCCAATCACGATGTCCAGGCAGAACAGCGCGACGTTGTTGGTAGCAAGGGCGACGATAAAGCCACCGTGCGGGACGTAGCAGTCGATACCCTGGAAGGCGGCGAGCGCCGCACCCACGGCAGAGCCGATGCAGATGCCGGGAAGGGTGTGACCGAGGTCCTTGACCGCGAAGGGGATAGCGCCCTCGGTAATACCGATGCAGCCCATGAACAGTGCGGAGATGCCCATCTGACGGTCGGCGTCATCGAACTTGTTCTTGGCGATGAGCGCAGCAAGGCCGCAAGCAATCGGGGGAATGGCGACGGCGACGCGGAACATACCGTTGGGGCCGTAGATGCCGGAGGCCATGATGGCCATGGTAAAGGTCGAAGCGGTCTTGTTGATGGGGCCACCCATATCGAAGGCGGTCATAACACCAATGACCAGGCCCAGGACGACGGCGGAGCCGCCCTGCAGGCTACCGAGCACGCTGGTGAGCCAATCCATCACAAAGCCAAGCGGCGTGGCCAGGATGTAAATGTATGCCATGCCAAGGACGAGCGAGGTCAGAATCGGGATGATCAGGATCGGCATGATGGTCTGGATGGTGTTGTTGACCTTCCAGGTCTTCATCCAGCGGACAAAGTAACCGCAGATGACAGCCATGATCATGGCACCCAAGAAGCCAGTCGAAACACTGTTGCCGCTCGGGGTGACGACGGCGTTGTTGACCAAGTAGCCCAGGACGAAGCCAGGGGCAAGTGCGGGCTTGCCGGCCATCGAGTAAGCGATGTATGCCGCAAGCACCGGAATCATCATAGAGATGCCGGCCATGCCGATGGTGTTAAGGCTCACCATCAACGGGTTGGTGACCTCCATGCCGCTAGCACCGGCAGTACCGGATGCCAACGAGAAGGCGAGGAACACGCCACCGATAACGACGATGGGGATAAAATAGGAAACGCCGGTATTGAATGCATTGAGCAGCGTCTTGCCAGGATCGGCAAAGATGGACTGCTTGGACGCCGGTGTCGGGGCCTGCGGGGCAGCGGAGACGGCCTTCTTCTCTGCCTTGGCCTCGGCCTTGGACGCGTCAACGGCACCGCCCGTCGCCTTGATGATCTCGACAGCCTGGTCGATAATCTTTACCGGATCGGCGATTACATCCGAGGTGCCGACCTTGAGGAACTTGCCCTCGGCCACCTTCTGCTCAAAACGGTCCTCGTTCTCGACACCCACGTCGACGGACTCGAGCACCAGGTCGGCGGAATCAACGTCTTCCTGCGTGAGCTCATTCTCGATACCCAGACCACCCTGAGCCTCGACTTTGCACTCGATGCCACGAGCGGCGCATTCATCCTGAATCGCCTTCTGGGCCATATACGTGTGGGCGATACCCACGGTACAGGCGGCAACGCCTACGATCTTCATTGCTTCCCTCTTTTCATAGAGTTGCGTGCGCAAGACACCGTTTGCGGAGGCCTCCGGAGCATCCCCTGCCGTTTGGACTTGCTGTCTTTTCGACAAGACCAATATAGGTGCTCGTTTTTCTTAATGCCAGTTTATTTCGGTAAACGCGCAGGTCAGAGCGTTGGTTACGCTATTTAGTTATGCGTTTAACCAAAAATGAATCCTGCGATTTTACCCTCGATTTCAAAAGTCAAGAAGTATTTGATTTTCTCGGTAGACGGCAGATGCGCATGCCGGCCACAAATTTCGACCCCACCCATATACCGCATTTGTTGCATACTCATATGAAAGGAAAAAGTCGCTCACCAAAGCGCATCCCTCACCAAGACTCAAAGTCATCATCTTGGAAAATGCTCATCTGTCGGAAGGAGTCGCTGTGGCAAAACAGCGCGTTACGATCGCAGACGTCGCTCGAGAGGCGGGAACCTCGACGGCAAGCGTCTCGTATTACCTCAACGACAAACGAGAAAAGCTTAGCGAGAAGACGCAGGCAAAGATTGCGCGCGTCATCAAGGAACTCGGATACGTTCCCAACGCCCAAGCGCAAACGCTCACCGGCAAGCAGACCCACGTCATCGCCATCATCATCTTGGATAACACCAACAAATGGGCGGGCCTCGTCCTCAACGGCATGGAGCAGGTCATGCTCCCCGCGGGCTACCAGACGGTCGTTTGCACGAGCAACTTTAATCCCGAGACCGAGCTCATGTATGTCGACAAAATGCTCTCACTGGGCGTCGATGGTTTTATCATCCAGCCCACGGCAAATTTCAAGGCAGTCCACGACCGCATCAAGCGCGCCGGCAAGCCCGTCGTCTTTTTTGACGCGGCCATCTACAGCCCAGGCACCAGCTGGATCAAAACCAACCTCTACGACGGCGTGTACAATGCCACGCAGGCGCTTCTCGACGCCGGCTACGAAGACTTCTTTTCCATCGCCGCCAACATGACCGAAATGCGCACTCGCATGGAACGTTTTCAGGGATATGCCGAGGCCTTGGCCGCGAATGGGCAGCTCTACAAAGCCATCCCCATCGATCACAACAAGCCGTCAATCAACGAGCTCACCGAATACTTTAAATACAAGTTCAACCCCGCCAAACGCACGCTCATCTTCGTACAAAACCAATGGGCGCTTCCCCGTGTCTACAAGGCCCTCCAACCCATGGCCCATCTACTTCCGCAGCAAATAGGTCTTTTGGGACTCAACTGCGAAGACTGGACCAACCTCACCACGCCGACCGTCTCCACGATCATCGAGCCCGTCGACCAGGAAGGCAGGGAGGCGGCCGAGATGCTGCTCGCCTTGCTTGACGGCAGCAGCCAACCCGGCGAGCAGCGCATTCTCGAGTGCAAGCTCAACTGGCTCGACTCCACCTCGATCTAGCCATACGTCAAATATGAAGCAAATGAACCAGTGGCGTTTGTCCCAAATCTTAAGTATTTGTTCGACAGAACGGCCTCTGCCGGCTCCTGCTAGACTGGTAGATTCCCAACCGTCTATCCAGGAGCCGCAATGTCGCGCAAGTCCGCCTACAAGCAAGCACTTTCCATCGGCACCGCCGTGGTGCTGGGGTTTGCGCTGTTTACGGGATCGCTCGACGGAGCGCCCAAGCTGTTATCACCGCAAAGCGATGAGCAGGCAGCGGCTCTGGCCGAGAAGCAAAACGAGAGTCCCAGCCGTACCGACGACGAAGCGGACTTGGTCGCCCGGCTCGAATCGGGAACAGCGAGCTCCGAGGACTCTGGCGATGGCCCCGATTCCGCCGCAAGCGACACCGATGACGCTTCCGCGGACAGCGTCGCCACCCCCATCGACGAGGTCGAAAACCCCGACCTCAACCGCGCCCGCGGCGTATATCTCAGCAGCATTCCCGACTACGCCGGCAACCCCTACGTTGCCCTCCGCGCCGACGGCACGCATCCGCTCGGCACGCCGTCGTTCACGCTCGATGAATACGAACGAGCCACCGAGGAGGGCTGCTTTAAGAAGTTCTCTAAACTCGACAGCCTGGGCCGTACCCGCAAAGCGCTCGCCTGCATAGGACCCGAATCGCTCGGCCAAGGCAAGCGCGGCGACATCTCGCGCATCCATCCCGCCGGTTGGCACCAGCAGCGCTACGACTTTATTCCGGGCCAGAGCCTCTACAACCGCTGCCACCTCATCGCCTGGTCACTCTGCGGCGAAAACGCCAACCGCAAGAATCTGCTCACCGGCACGCGCTATCTCAACGAAACGGGCATGCTGCCGTTTGAAGAGCAGATCCTCGACTACATCCACGACACAGGCAACCATGTGCTCTACCGCGTCACGCCCATGTACAACGAAGAGGAACTTGTCTGCCGTGGCGTGCGACTTGAGGCGCAATCGGTCGAGGACCACGGCAAGACCCTGTGCTTCCACGTGTACTGCTACAACTTGCAGCCGCATGTGCAGATCGACTACGCCACCGGCCGCAACCAGGCCTCGGGGGATTAGCCCCGAGCCACGACGAGAACCGATTTGCAACCCCACCGGGAATCAAAAAGGGCCGCTCCGGATTACCCAGAGCGGCCCGTACATCGACATGCGTGGCGCAGACAAAGCCACACGCTACTTGGCGCGGCCCTCCTCATAGCGCTCGACCAGCTTGGCCTGAACGTCATAGGGAACCTGCTCATAGCCAGCGGGCTTCATGGTAAAGTCACCCGTGCCGCGCGTAATGGAGCGCAGGCGCGTCGAGTAATCCGTCAGCTCGGCCAGCGGCGCCTGGGCGATGACCACGGTGTCACCGCGCTCATCGGTCTCCATGCCCGTCACGCGACCGCGCGAGGCCGAGATGTCGCCCATCACGGCGCCGGCGTAGCTCTCGGGGATCGTCACCGTGATTTCCTCGATGGGCTCCAGCACCACCGGGTCGGCATCGGCGCATGCCTTGCGCAGGCCGATGCGTGCCGCCGCGCGGAACGCCATCTCGTTGGAGTCGACGCTGTGATACGAGCCGTCGTACACCGCGACGCGAATGCCCGTGAGCGGGTAGCCGGCAATGATGCCGTCCTTCATGGTCTCCTGGACGCCCTTGTCCACGGCGGGAATCAGCGAGCGCGGAATGCGGCCGCCTACGACCTCATCCACAAACTCGTAGCCGTCGCTCGTGCCGTCGGGCCCAATGAGCGGCTCCACGCGCAGCCAGCAGTCGCCGTACTGACCGGCACCACCGGTCTGCTTCTTGTGGCGGCCCTGGGCGCTCGCCGTGCGGCGGATGGTCTCGCGATACGGAATGCGGATCGGCACGCTCTTGGCAGCAACCTTGGTGCGGTCCTCCAGACGATTGAGCAGCACCGAAACCTGCGCCTCGCCCACTGCCGAGATGATGGTCTGGCCGGTCTCCTCGTCGCGGTCGATGCTCATGGTCGGGTCTGCCTTGCAGGCCTTCTCGATAAACGTGTAGAGCTTCTCTTCGTCGCCGCGGTTCTCGGCTTCGATGGCGATGCGGTACTGCGAGTTGGGGAACTTAAACGCCGCAGCCTCGACCTTGCCGGTAATCGAGAGCGTATCGCCCGTCTCGGCAGCCAGCTTGGGCGCCACGATGATGTCGCCGGCATAGGCATGGCCAACCTCGGTCATGTCGCGGCCGCACATCACATACAAGTGAGCCAAACGATCGCTCTTGCGGGTACGCGCGTTGACCAACTCAAGACCCGGCTCAAGCGTGCCCGTCAGCACCTTGATAAAGCTGATGCGGCCCTGCTGCGGATCGGCCAGCGTCTTAAACACAAACGCCACCGGACGGTCATCGTCACTCGAAATCTTAAGCGAATCACCATCGATGAGCGGCATCTCGCCGTAGTCGGTCGGCGCCGGGAAGTACGTGGCGATGTCGTCCATCAGCGAGTTGACGCCCTGCTCCTTAATGCAATCGCCCGCAAAGACCGGCACAAAGATGCGCTCGGCGATCGCCTTAGACAGCAGGCCTTCAAGCTCCTCCTGCGTCAGCGTCTCCTCGCCTTCCAGGTATTTCATCATCAGCTCGTCGTCAGCCTCGGCCACCAGCTCGCACAGATGGTCATGGGCCTCCTCGGCCTGGGCACGATACTCCTCGGGAATCTCCGACTCAACGGCCTCGGCGCCGTTGCAGTGGCGCGCCTTCATGCGCACCAGGTCGATGATGCCGTCAAAGTCCTCGCCCTCGCCCCAGGGAAGGGTCACGGCGCCCAGGCGCGTGCCAAAGCGCTCCTGCAGCAGGTCCATCGTGGTCGCAAAGCTGGCCTCGGAGCGCGACAGGCGGTTTACGAACACCGCGCGTGCCAGGCGTAGGTCCTCGGCGGCATACCAGAGCTTAACCGTCGTAGGCTGCGGGCCGGCCTCGGCGTCGACCACAAACAGAGCCGTCTCGCAGACGCTCATCGCGGCAAAGGCGTCGCCGATAAAATCGGGGTAGCACGGGGCATCGAGCACATTGATGCGCGCGCCCTTCCAGTCGATCGGCGCGATGGTCGTCGAGATGGAAAATGCACGCTTGACCTCTTCGGGGTCATAGTCGAGCGTGGGCTTGGTGCCGTCGTGGCCGCCCAGGCGGGCGGTCTTGCCGGAAAGGTGGAGCATGGCCTCGGCGAGTGAAGTCTTGCCCACCCCGCCTTGGCCTACGAGCACCACGTTC
This sequence comes from uncultured bacterium, assembly GCA_905214105.1. Taxonomy (GTDB): domain Bacteria; phylum Actinomycetota; class Coriobacteriia; order Coriobacteriales; family Coriobacteriaceae; genus Collinsella. The sequence goes on along the minus strand of CAJMKK010000014.1, from coordinate 13,687 downwards.
CTTACGTTACCGGTCTTGGGAGCACCCATGATGACCTCCTTGCAGGGCCGCGCGCAATGCGCGACGCCAACGGGGAGAGTTCGCGGTCGGTGCCGTCCCGGGAGCAGCATGGTCGGCAGCCGAGCCGACTCACCCTCCAAATGTCCTATGCCACCACCCTACCCTTGCAGCCGCCCATCCATGCACACCTTTCGGCACGCGTATGAATACAGACGGCGAGAGGATGGGGCGAGCAGGCGAGAGGATTATTAAACCCCATCGATACAAATAAAAGCCGCCGCAGACCATAAGACCTGCGACGGCTTCATCTCAATATATAGTTGAGTCTAGCTCTCGATACGGCTCAAGAACTCACGGGTGCGCTGCTCACGCGGATGGTCGATAACCTGCTCGGCAGGACCCTCCTCGACAATGCGGCCGCCGTCCATAAAGACCACGCGGTCGGCAACATCGCGCGCAAACTGCATCGCATGGGTCACGATCACCATCGTCATATTCTGCGCGGCGAGGTCTTTAATGACGCGCAGCACCTCGGCCGTCAACTCTGGATCGAGCGCCGAGGTCGGCTCATCAAAGAACAAGATTTCCGGGTCGAGCGCCAGGGCGCGGGCAATACTCACGCGCTGCTGCTGGCCGCCCGAAAGCTCACATGGCACCTTGTTCTCATTGCCCGTAAGCCCCATCTGCGCGATCAGCTCGCACGCACGTGCCTCCACCTGCTCGCGCGGGCGCTTGAGCACACGGATCGGAGCGTCGGTGATGTTTTTCATCACGGTATAGTGCGGAAACAGATTGTAGTTCTGAAACACCAAGCCAAACCGCGAGCGCGCCTGCTTGGGAACATCTCCCTTCGCATAGACCGCGCCCGATCCCACATCCGTCGCAACCGCAAGGTCGCCAAACGAAAGCGAGCCACCGTCGAGTGTCTCGAGCAGCGTAGCGCAGCGCAGCAGCGTGGACTTACCGCCACCCGAAGGCCCGATAATCGCCACGACCTCACCGCGCTTGACTTCGAGTGAGATATCCTTGAGCACCTCATTGCCGCCAAACGCCTTACGCGCGCTTTCGATTTTCATCACTGAGTTAGTCATGATAATAGTCCAGCTTCTTTTCGGCAGCGCCCAGCAGCATCTCGACCACAAAGTTAAAGACCCAGTAGATCAACGCCGCAATCGCAAACGGCACCATGCTCACCTGCGAGGCGACCAGCGCCTTGGCGGTCGAGAACATCTCACCCACGCCAATGGCAAACGCCAGCGACGTGTCCTTGACCAGTGTGATGATCTCGTTGCCCATCGCCGGCAGAATACGCTTGGCGACCTGCGGCATCACGATATACAGAAACGTCTGCAGACGCGAGTAGCCCAGCACCTCGGCGGCCTCATATTGACCGCGCGGAATCGACTGCAGGCCCGAGCGATAGATCTCGGCAAAGTAGCCGGCGTAGTTGATGATGAATGCCACGACGCACGCCGTCCATTTGGAATCGGGCGTGAGCGAGATGCCAAACACGTAGTACGGGGCAAAGTAGATCGCAAACATCTGCAGCATAAGCGGCGTGCCGCGCATGACCGAAATATAGATGCGCGCGATCCAGCGAAGCGGCGCAATTTTGCTCATGCGCATAAACGCCACGGGAATTCCCAGCGGAATCGACCCCAACAGCGTCAGCACAAACAGCTGCAAGCTGACCAAGAATCCCTGGCCAAGCATCTGCATCATGACCTGAATAGACAACCCAAGCTCTCTTTCACAGTAACGGAACAGCGAACCCAATGCTAAAGCGGCTTTCCCAGGTGCCCGAGTTTGCCGTGAAAGAGGAGCGCCGCGTACTAAATGTACGCAAGCGACGGTTTGAACGGCAAAATCGGGTGCCTGGGAAAGCCGCTATTTGAGCACCCAGTTGTCGAAGGAAAGACCATAGCTTGAATACTTATCGCACAGGTCCTTGACCGTACCGTCCTCATAGAGCGCCTTGAGCGACTCGGTCACGGCGTCGGCCGACTTGCTGTCGCCCTTCTTAAAGCCGACGGCGTAGTGTTCGCTGGACAGCGGCTCATCAAGCTGCGTATAGGCATCGGGCTTGGCGGCCAGCTGATACTGAGCGATCGAGAGGTCACAGGCAACGGCATCGACCGCACCACTCTCGAGCTGCATAAACGCCGTGTTGTACTCACCGATGGTATCGAGCGTGGCAAACGTCGCGGCCAGATCCTTCTGGTCGCCCTCGAGCACATCCTGCGCAGCGGAATCAGTCTGGGTAATCACGGTCTTGCCGGCAAGATCGTCCCAGCTCTTGATACCCGCGTTCTTCTTGACCACGAGCACCTGCTCATTGAGCATGTACGGCTCGGAGAACGTGTAGTCGTCCTCGCGGCCCTCCATGGTAAAGCCGTTCCAGATGCAGTTGATGGCGCCGGAGTTGAGCAGCGTGTCCTTGGCATCCCAATCGATGGCCTCGTAATCGACATCCCAGCCCTGCTTATCGGCAACGGCCTTGGCAAGGTCAAGGTCAAAGCCCGTGTACTCGCCGTCATCGCCCACAAAGCCGTACGGAGGGTAGGACTTGTCAAAGCCCACCACGAGCTTCTTGGACTCCGCGGCGCCCTTCACATCCTTGGCCGCGGCAGAACCAGCAGCGGAGCCCTTGCCAGCACCACCGCCGCAGCCGACAAGACCAAGGCCAAGCACCGTGGCGAGCGAGCCGGCTAGACCAACAAACTGACGACGAGACATATCGGTATTCATGGTATTCCCCCTCGATAGCACTTTAGTTAGGTAAAGTGAGTCATGTAACGTTCAGAATCATACACTTTAGTGGGATAGAGTACAAGGGAGTGCCTGCCCGGCGCGGGCGGGGAGCGGCGCGGAATTAAGTTTCCTGCTCTACAGTCCTGCGCAAGACGGAAAGCACATTAAGTGCTTTCCTTTGCGTGCGGAACTCGCGATAAACTTAATTCCGCGCCGCTCCCCGCCCGCGCCGGGCAAACGTCGTTGGACTTATCGCTGACATGAAATGGCCGCTTGCATATCGTCCACTAGCTTGGCACGGTACAATGCTTGCAGCTTTTAATTCATGAATTAGTGGAGTTATTGATGGCAGAATCTCGTGCGGAGCGTAAGGCTCGTCGTGCTTTGATCGAGGCGGCTGAGGGGTCGGAGGAGAAAAAATCTTCTACGAAATCCAAGTCGTCTCAGGATGCGAAGGGTAAGTCGGCCAAGGGCAAGGCTAAGGCCAAGCGCCCCAGTTCTCGTCGGAGCGAGGATAAGGCATCTCAGACTCGCTCCAAGCGCTCGCATAAAGATCCGGTTTCGTCTGCGCGTAAGGTTGTGGACTCCAAGTCTCCCTGTTCGATCATGAAAGCTTGCGGTGGGTGCACGGCGCTCAATCGTCCTTATAAGAAGCAGTTGGCGGCCAAGCAGGCTGCTATGGAGGAGCTGTTTGCTGAGCTCTGTGAGCGCGAGGGTGTTGCCGTTGATCCCATTCGCGGTATGGGTGTTACCCTGGGCGACCCGGGCAAGTATCCTGCGCCGCGTGGTTTTCGTCATAAGGCTGCCACTCCGTTTGCTCCCGGCAAAGAGGGCGCTGTCCGCTGCGGCTTTTTTGAACGTGGGACGCACAGGATCGTTGCTGTTCCTGAATGCCCTGTCGAGGCGCCGGGCACTCGTCAGATTCTCAACGGCATCGCTCGCGAGGCCGAACGTCTGCATATTCCTGCCTTTAACGAAGACAAGCATCTGGGGCTGCTTCGCTATGCTGTCGTTCGCTGCGGCTGGCGCACCGACCAGATTATGGTCACCCTCGTGACCGCTCAGCGCGACCTGCCGCATGCGCAGGAGTTCTTTGAGGCTGTCGCCGCACTCGATCCGCATATCGTCACCGTCGCTCAGAACATCAACGGTCGCCCCGGCAATGCCATCTTGGGTGAGGAGACTCGTATCGTCTATGGCGCCGAATGCATGCGCGACCAGCTGCTCGGCTGCGAGTTCGATATCTCCCCCACCGCGTTCTATCAGACCAATCCGCAGCAAACCGAGCTGCTCTATCGACTTGCCATTGACGGCATGGACCTGCAGCAGGGTGATATTCTTATGGACGCTTACTGCGGCAGCGGAACCATCGGCCTGTGCGCCGCGAAGGATGCCCAGGACAAGGGCATCGGCATTATGCTGCTCGGCGTGGAGCGCAACCCGGCGGGCATTGCCGACGCACGTCGCAATGCCGAGCTCAACGGCCTCACCCGCAGCGCTTGGTTTATGGCCGACGACGCCACCGATTACATCCTGGACGCCGCCGACAACAACGAGCGGATCGATGTCCTTTCCATCGACCCGCCGCGCGCCGGCTCCACCCCCGAGTTCCTCGAAGCCGCCTGCGCACTCAAGCCGCGCCGCATCACCTATATCAGCTGCAACCCTGTGACCCAAGAGCGCGACCTGCACCAGCTCCTCGACGGAGGCTATCGCCTGCTCAAGATCACGCCCGTCGACATGTTCCCCCATACCGACCACACCGAAACCGTAGCGGTCCTCGAGCGCCGCTAATCCACCCCGGTAGATTTTCGAGACAAGCGAAGGGGGCGGCCCGTCTGGACCGCCCCCTTCGCTTGGTTTATGAACTCCGCTACATCCCCTTGCGCAGGTCACACACGCCGGCTGCCGCCATCTCGCGCAGCAGCGTCTCGCGGTCGCGCGTCACGATCAAATCCAGCGGGAAGTGAATCTCGTCGAGCATCTTGCGCGCGTGATCGAGCTTGCCAATGGCCATGCCAATGTGGGCATCGGTCGACACGCCAATACCCACGCCCAGCTCGGCGCAGCGCTCGGCGATCTTGCGGCATACGGCCCAATGCTCAGTGTCGACACCGTGTTCAAGACTATGGTTGTTGATCTCGATAATCTTGTGCTTGGCCTTAGCCGCCAACAGCACCTCGTCGATATCGAACGGCACGCCCGAGCGACCCGCGTGGCCCAGCATGAACACCTTGGGGTGTTCCAAGGCATTGATATACATCTCGGTCGTCTGGGCCAGCGTCGCGCCCTCAGCAATCTGCGGATTATGCACGCTTGCAACCAAATAATCCAAATTACGCGTAACCAAATCGAACAGTGAATGCTGACGGCTGTACGAATCGCCGGCGATATCGAGCGTGACAGGAGTGTCCTCGCCAAACAGGCTTCCGTCCAGCGAAACGATATCGGCCTCGGCACCACGCAGCACCAGCACGCCGCTCCAAATGCGCGGCCAGATATCCTGGTTGATAAAGAACTGGTAACTGCGCAGGTCATTGGGGCAAGCCGTAACCATAGAGCTCAAATGGTCGGCAGATCCGAGTACCTGCAGGCCACGCTCTGCCGCCCAGTACACATTCTCCTCAATGGTCGAATATGCATGCGCAGAGAACATCGTATGGGTATGAATGTCACAAGAAAGCAGGTAGGGCATCAGGTCTCCTTATCTGGCACGGCCGTCGCTTATATTCATTGTACGCATAGCCTTCGATAGTCGTAAAACCACTCCATCCCAATGACACAACGTTCATGACAACGGGGTCCGGCTTAACACCAAACCCCGTTTCACGTAAAACATTGTAGGCAGAGCGCTTTACTTTTAACGATACTCGTCCGCCAACTGTTTCCAAGCGGGTAGCGAATTGACAATCGTTTCGTAACTCACGCAATAGCCCAGGCGGAACCAACCCGGCATACCAAAGCTGTCCGAGGGAACCGCAAGCAACTCATACTTCTTTGCGCGCTCGCAAAACGCATTCGCATCGGGCTCCAACGCTTTCACCCATAGGTAGAACGCGCCATCCGGCTCAACATAGGTGTAGCCGTAGCCCGCCAAGGCATCGGTGAGCGCCGTGCGGTTGCGAGCATAGGCCTCGACATCACTCGGCTCATCGATGCAGTCGATAATTACGCGCTGAAAGAGCGCCGGCGCGCACACGAAGCCCAGCGTACGGGCAGCACCCGCAACAGCCGGCATCAGACGGGCAGCCTGCGGATTGGTGTTGGGAACCAAGATCCACCCCACGCGCTCACCCGGCAGCGACAACGACTTGGAATACGAGTAGCACACCACGGTGTTCTCGTAGATCGAGGGCACCCAAGGCACCTCGGCACCGTACACGATTTCGCGGTACGGCTCATCCGAGATGAGCATAATCGGATTCTCGGGATCGCGCTGAGCGTTGGCCTCGCGCAGAACATTGGCCAGTCGCGTCAGCGTGTCGCGTGTATATACGGCACCAGTCGGGTTGTTGGGCGAGTCGATGATGACGGCCGCCGTCTTATCGGTAATCGCCTTGAGCACGTTGTCCACGCTCAGCTGGAACGTATCTTCATCGGCGAGCGCCTCAACACACGTACAGCCGGCCTTCTCAATCCAAACGCGATACTCCGGAAAGTATGGGGCGATAACAATAACCTCGTCGCCCGGGTTCGTAACGGCGTTGAGCGTGCAGGTGAGCGAAGCCGCGGCACCCACCGTCATAAAGACGTCCTTACCCTCATAGTTCGTTCCAAAGCGGCGGTTGAGCGATTCGGCGACGGCTGCTCGACATTGCGGCAGGCCCGGAGCGGGGGTGTAGCCGTGCAACTGGTCGCTCGGCAGCCCCAAGGCCTTCTTAATGGACTCCGCCACGGCAGCTGGCGCCGGAACACTCGGGTTGCCCAGCGAAAAATCGAATACGTTTTCCGCACCGATCTGTGCCTTGCGCTCAAGACCATAGCTAAAGATCTCGCGGATGATGGAGCTTTCCGCACCGCGAGCATACATAGTTTCGTTAATCATCTGTTCCCCTTTCGCATAGGCGGTATTGTACGCTTTAGTTGAGCAAAGTGCCGCAGAATGTTGATTGGGGACAGACTTAAATGCGTGAAAACGCTCATTTAAGTCTGTCCCCAATCAACAGACGGCCCCATATCGCTCAAAAGAAAAAGCCTCCGCAGGTTTCCCCGCGGAGGCTTTCGCCACAAAGACTATTTGTCGGCATCGGCATCGGCATCGACGACGGCATGGTCATCGTCAGCATCATCGGATGCGGCTTCGGCATCCTCCTGCATGGCCGCCTGCGCAAAGGCCGCGGCATCAGCCGCCAGCTCCTCCTCGCTCATGCGAGGCGCGCGCTTCTTGGTCGGCATGCCGGCCGCCTTGGCATTGCGCTCCTCCTTGGCCGCCAGGATATCGCCCTCGCGCTCAAGGTACGCATCCCACTCGTTGTCGAGCAGGGCGTTCACGGCGTCGCCTTCGACGGTCTCGCGCTCAAGCAGCACCTTCGCCATCAGATCGAGCTGATCGCGACGGGCGTCCAGGATCTCGACCGCACGACGATGGGCTTCGCGCATGATGCGCTGAACCTCGATATCGATGCGGCGCGCCGTCTCCTCGGAGTAATCCTGGTGATCGGCGTAATCGCGACCAAGGAACACCTGATGCTGCGCCTCGCCAAACACTTGCGTGCCCAGCTCCTCGCTCATGCCCAGACGCGTAACCATCTCGCGCGCCATCTTGGTCGCGCGCTCCAGGTCGTTGCTCGCGCCCGACGTGATGTCATCGCACATGAGCTCCTCGGCGACGCGGCCGCCCAAGAACACGGCAAGCTCGTCGAGCATCTCGTTCTTGGTCTTGAGGAAGTGGTCCTCCTGCGGAAGCTGCAACGTGTAGCCCAGAGCCTGGCCGCGGCTGACAATCGAAATCTTGTGGACTGGATCGGAGTGCTCCAGGATGTGACCCACCAGGGCATGGCCGCTCTCATGGTAGGCAATCGTGGTGCGCTCGGCTTCGGTCATCACGCGACCCTTGCGTTGCGGTCCGGCAATCACGCGCTCCATCGATTCCTCGACCTCGTCCATCGAGATCACGGAACGATGACGGCGAGCGGCCAGCAGCGCAGACTCGTTGAGCAGGTTCGCCAAATCGGCACCGGTAAAGCCAACGGTCATCTGGGCGAGCTTCTCAAACTTAACGTCCTCGTCCATCGGCTTGTTCTCGGCATGCACGCGCAAGATCTGCTCGCGGCCCTTCACATCCGGACGGTCGACCGTAACTTGACGGTCAAAACGGCCGGGACGCAGCAATGCCGGATCCAAGATGTCAGGACGGTTGGTCGCAGCGATCAGGATGACCGACTCGCTTTCCTCAAAGCCGTCCATCTCGACCAGCAGCTGGTTGAGCGTCTGCTCGCGCTCGTCGTGGCCGCCGCCCAGACCGGCTCCGCGCTGACGTCCCACGGCATCGATCTCGTCAATGAAGATGATCGACGGAGCCTGAGACTTGGCCTCCTTAAAGAGGTCGCGCACGCGGCTGGCGCCGACGCCTACGAACATCTCGACAAAGTCGGAACCCGAGATGCTAAAGAACGGCACGCCCGCCTCGCCGGCAACGGCCTTGGCCAGCAGCGTTTTACCGGTGCCCGGAGGGCCAACCAGCAACACGCCACGCGGGATCTTGGCGCCCAGTTTGCGATAGCGATCAGGATCGCTCAAAAAGTCACGGATCTCCTCGAGCTCCTCGACTGCCTCGTCCACGCCGGCAACGTCTTCAAACTTGACCTTGGGGCGTGTGGCCTCGTTGGTCTTGGCGTTGGTCTTGCCAAACTGCATGTTCCTGTTGTTGGCGCCCATCATCTGGCGCATAAAGTAGAACATGATGGCGATAAGGGCGATCGTCGGAAGCACACTCATCGCCAAGTCGCCCCAAAAATCGGGATCGTTGGTGTTGACGATGTACTTGGTATTGGGGTGCTCCGCCATGAGCTCGGCAAGCGAATCGGAGCCGACATAGGTCGAGGAGAAGCTCTTGAGCTCGCTCGTATCGCCCTTGTCCTTCTTCGTCTTCCAGTAATGACCCGTCACGCTTCCGTCTTGAACCGTATAGGTCAGATCTTCGACGCGATCCTGCTTGATGGCGCTGACCATCTCGCTCGTCGCGAGCTTAACGGTATTGCTGGAGCTGGCAAAGCCGGAGCCCATATTAAAGAAGGCATAGCCCAGAAGCGCGCAAGCCAAAATAAAATACAGCCAGCCCGTACGCGTGGGCTTCTTGCCTCCGGGCATCCCCGGGATCTTTGGGTCCCGGGGAGTCTGGGAATTGTTGTCGTTACGGTCGTCGGGCATCTTACGAATAAACCTCCGGTTTCAAAATGCCCAGATACGGAAGGTTGCGATAGCGCTCGGCATAGTCGAGGCCGTAGCCCACCACAAAGGCATCGGGGCAATGGGTTCCAACATACTTGGGCGTGATGGCCGAGACGCGGTCCTCAACGTCCTTCCACAGGAAGGCGGCGACCTCCAGAGAAGCGGGCTTGCGGCTCTCGAGGTTCTTCATCAGATACTTGAGCGTCAGGCCCGAGTCCAGAATGTCCTCGACGATCAGCACGTCGCGACCGCGGATGTCGATATCCAGGTCCTTAATGATACGCACGATACCCGAGGACTTCACACCGTCGCCGTAGCTCGAAACAGCCATGAAATCGATGTTGGTCGGCAGCTCGATCTTACGCATCAGGTCGCCCATAAAGACCACGGCGCCGCGCAGGACCGCAATCAGCACCAGATCCTTACCCGCGTAGTCGCGAGTAATCTGCTCGCCTAGGCGAGAGACGATACCGTCGATATCCTCCTGCGTGAACAGAACCTTCTCGATATCCGGATGTTGAGAAGCCATGACAACCCTTTCTTGTGCTTATCGCCCACACACCGCCGTATGGACGCGAACTACACATTCTAGCAGCGCACGGGGTAAATTTACCAGCCCGTGCGCCATCAGCGCGGGAATACCGTCAACGTCGCACAGAATAGCAGGCGTGGGACGCTATTCCGCATCGACCACGCGGAGCAGATATGCCACGCGCGTTGCGGCCGTGCACTTAAAACGCTCGTCCGCGCGAACTCCGGCGACCCACACCACGGCACCCCCCGGCGCCGTCCTCACCATGGGCACGCCGGCGCGCTCGGAAACGGGAATGCGAGCCTCACCTAGCAAGTCAGATACTTTCTTGCTTCGACCACTCATCCCTAACGGGCACATCACGTCTCCCGGTGCGGGACCGTCCACCCACAGGCGCGCCAATCGCGCCTCGGCAGGGATCTCGCCACGCGAGCCCGCCAGGATCCGCTCACTATCGCTGTCGGCAAAACCCAGGGCAGCCGCGTCTACCAAAGCTGTCACTTCCCCGGCAGCCGCAAGCTCACGGGCGCGGCGCACGATATCGCATCCCGGCTCAACGGCCATCGGTTCTGTGACCAGCATGCGTCCCCCGCCCAACGGCAAACGACCGGGTACGGTAACCCAGTCCGCGACCAGGCCCTCGCGAGCCGCCGGCGCCTTGAACGCCAGCATGCCAAACTCAATGCGTGCGTCAATCCCCGCCGGAAGCGTGACCGAGCCGGCGCCCTCGGCAACGCAGGAAAGGACTCGCTCCACATGTCGCATCTCTGGACGAGCGTCCGGATCGATGCGCTTAATTGCCAGTCGCACGATACGCCGCGCGATTACCACCTCGGCCGCAGCAAGGCGCCTGGCATCGAGCACCAGCGCGCCCGCCGCCTCCTTACGCAGGCAGCTTCGAAACGCCTGTGCCGAAAGCTGAGACAAAAACGCGTCCTCATCGCCTAAGATCTCGCAGGCGGCGCCAATCGTCTTGCAGACGCTCGCGTTGCGCTGCGCCACCACCGGCATCACTCGATGGCGCACGTAGTTTCGCAGATACGAGATATCCTCATTGCTCTCGTCTTCACGCCACGGCTGACCATGTACCTGTAGATAGCCCACGAGCTCGCCATGAGTTAGGTCGAGCAAGGGACGCACCACGATATTCCTCCGGCGAGGAATGCTCGATAGGCCAGCGGGCCCTGAACCCTTAATCGCGTTCATCAAAAACGTTTCCGCGCGATCCGAAGACGTGTGCGCGGTGCAGATACGAGCCGCCGTTCGCGGTGCCCCCGTCTGGGCGCAGAGCTCGCGAACATACCTCCGCGCCGCGGCATAGCGCACCTCGCGGGCCGCGGCCTCAATATTGCCCGACTCCCCATCAAAATAAGCGTGCTCCACGCACAGCGGTAAACCATATTTCGCGCAGAGCTCACGCACAAAGGCCTCGTCGCCATCGGACGCCTTGCCGCGCAGATGATGGTTTACATGCAGCACATGCAGGCGCTCGCGAGCAATGGGGGCAACACCGCGTCCGTCTTGGATATCCAGCTTTGATGTGCACGCCATAAGAAGCAGTGCCGTCGAGTCCGCGCCGCCTGATACCATGAGCACGACAGGAGCAGCCTGCTGCCTCGTTCGGGTCTCATCGACTGCCCCGGGCACGGCATGGTGTCCATAATGCTGTGATACCGTTGGCATTCGCTTCCTCCTCTATTCGTCCGCACCCATTGTATCCTTTGGAATCTTATGTCTCGTCTGCACCTTCATATCCTCGGCAGTGGTTCTAAAGGCAACTGCGCACTCATCGAGGGCCCGCAGGGGCTCATTATGGTCGATGACGGACTGTCTCGCCGCGAGACATTAAAGCGCATGGCAGAACTGGGGCTCTCGACAGACAACGTCTCGGCTCTTCTCATTACTCATGAGCATAGCGATCACATCAAGGGCGTCGATGTCTGGTGCAAGCACTGGCACGGCCCCCTCTTTGCCAGCAGGGGCACTCTTTCGAACAAAGAAAATCTTTCGCATCTGCCTGTCGAGGAATTCGATCCCGGTGACACCCTATCCATTGCCGGCATCCACGTGCAAACCTACTCAACATCACACGATGTCATCAATCCAGTCGGTTATCGATTCGACGCCCTCGATGATTCCATCGGCTTTGCCACCGACACCGGAGAGCTATCGAGCCAAGCCATGAACACCCTCAAAGATTGTCGAGTCCTCGCGCTCGAAAGCAACCACGATGTGACCATGCTGCGCGAGGGAGAATATCCCCGCTTTCTTCAGGAGCGCATCCTGTCTGCAAGGGGACACCTCTCCAACAGCCAAGCCGCCGAAGCCGCGCGCGAACTTGTTACAGATCGCACCGAACAGCTCATTGCCATGCATATCAGCCAAGATAACAATCGTCCGAGCCTTACCGTCAAAAGCTATGCCAAAGCTCTGGCCGCAACCCTGGATGACGAGGTCGGCAGCTCCGCAACCCTTCTCCAAGGGTCGCGAAAACTCTCGATACGCCCTGCGAGTCAGTATCAGCCGGCAACCATTCAATAGACTGTCCTAGACAGCAAAAGGGGCCGAGAATCGCTTCCCAGCCCCTTTTGCTGTCTTTTAATAGCGCAGAACACCAACGAAGTTAGTCGATGGAGATCTTCGTAACGTTCTTCTTCTCGACGATCTTGGGAACCGTAACGGTCAGGATGCCGTCAGCGTACTTAGCCGAGAGGCCCTCGCTCGAAGCGTCCTTTAGATACACGCCACGCGTCGCGCTGTACGAGCTGAACTCCTTCTGCAGGAAGTTCTTGCCCTCGTTCTCCTCGTCTTCCTCGACATTCACGCTAATGGACAGACGGCCCTCGTTAAGCTCGACATCGATATCGTCCTTGGCGACACCGGTCAGATAGGCCTTGACCTCATAGCCGTCGCCCTTATCCTCAACGTCAACGGGAAACGCCTTGGAAGCAATCGAGTTGTTTGCAAGGTCGGTCATATCATCAAACAGATCGAACAGCGAGCTTGCAGAGGGGCGAACGCCAAAAACCGAACGATAAGGAACCATGCTTGCCATGTTTACCACTCCTTTTAGGACTGCCGAGCCATCTTCTAGGTGACTGGGACTTCTTTTGACGCTCTTATATATGCCCACACAGTGCTTATATATACATCGACTATAAAGTTTTTTGAGTCAAGTACTATAAGCATATCTAAGTGTGTATGACTCAGGTTTTAGTAAGGTTAAGGTTCTTTGAACCAGAGCTTAAATAACGAGTATGTTCGCAGCTACAAATAACAAGGGGCTTACAATGAGCGCGTACACGTTGTTGGTAACGAGCTAAAGGGCATCATGGACGACCAAAACCAGAACAAAATGTTTATGCCGACGCAGGGGGGAGATACTTCCACGCAGCCGCCACGGTTCCATCGCCCCCACATCTCGCAAGAGCCCATTAATGATGCAGAGCCCGAGTATGTGACGAGAAATCGATATCAAACGCTCGAGGATACCCAGACAGGACGTAAGCACATGGGCGTCGCCTCGGGAGACCCTGTATATCTGAAAGACGCACCATTATCTAAAAACAGCGCAGCTAGTGAGGAGCCACTGAAAGTATCCGCCGCCAATCAACAAAGAGGTCCTCGACCAAAGCAAACCTTGACGCATTCGGCTCGCTATCTCGAAACGCCAAAACAGGGAAAATCAATCTTCGTTTCGTCAAGTAAACGACGCAAGCAGCATCGACTGACAATCCTGCTTTTAATCATTGTGGCCATAGCAGTTGCCCTTGTTATTCGATTTATTTTCTTTAAATAAAAGCTCAATACCAAAAACAATAAGATCGTCTGATGTAATTCATTTACGCCCAATAAACGCAAAAAAGGGGGGAGGCCGCGAGGCCTCCCCCCTTCTCAGTTCAAGCGTACGGCTCGGTGCCGTCCACCGGTCAGCGGCGCCCTGGCCTCCCACGGGCTGACCCCGCAGTACTCTCGGCGCGATGGGGCTTAGCTTCCGGGTTCGGAACGGGACCG
>CAJMKK010000013.1 GCA_905214105.1 uncultured bacterium | reverse complement strand
GCTACAGCTCGAAGGTCACCGGCGACGCCGAGCGCGGCTTCACCGTGACCAACACCTCCACGGCCAAGGTCTCGGTGCCCGTCGAGAAGAAGTGGGTCGGCCCGGCGGCCGAGAAGGCCACCGTGCGCCTGCTCGCCGACGGGAAGGACACCGGCGAGTCGGCCGAGCTGTCGAAGTCCAACGGCTGGAAGCACTCCTTCGAGGGCCTGCCCAAGTACTCCAAGTCCGGCTCCGTGATCGGCTACGCCGTGGCCGAGGACCCCGTCGAGGGCTACAGCTCGAAGGTCACCGGCGACGCCGAGCGCGGCTTCACCGTGACCAACACTGTGAAGACGGGCGAGCTCGACGTCTCCAAGACCGTCGTTGCGCGCGAGGGCCTGGCGGTCGACGCGGACAAGATATTTAAGTTTGTGGTTGAGGCCACCGATGCCATGGGCCGCAAAGTATCCGGCACCTACGGTGACGCGACGTTCGAGGACGGCAAGGCGACCCTCAAGCTCAAAGATGGCCAAACGGCGAGGATCACGGGGCTGCCCGAGGGAACTGCCTACACGGTGACCGAACGTGCCGCCGAGGGCTACACGACCGCGGTGAACGGAGCCGAGGAATCCAGGGCCGATGGCTCCATCTCGGCCGATCAGGTCGCCTCCGCCGCCTTCACCAACACCTTCGACCCCGCCCCCGCCACGGCGTCCGTCCCCGAGCTCACCAAGGTGCTCGCTGGAGGCCGCAAGCCCGGCCTCCAGGAGGGGGAATTCACCTTCGAGCTCTCCCTCACCGATGGCGCGGGCAATGTCCTCGAGGGCTACCCAATCGAGGCGAAGAATGACAAGGACGGCAAGGTTTCCTTTGGCGAGCTCAGCTTCACCAATCTGGGCACCTACCACGCGACCGTGACCGAGAAAGCAAGCGGCGATGTCCTGATTGAGGACGATGCGCATGCCTTCACCTTCGACATCGCAGTGACTCAGACTGGTGCCGGCCTTAAGGCCGAGATCTTCAACGAGCGGGGCAAGAAGACCTTCACCAACACCTTCACGCCGCACGACAACACCAAGACCGTCACCAAGGCGGACGCCTCGGGTGCCAAGGTCAATGTGGATGGCAGGCTGGTGGGCGTGGGCGATACCCTCACCTATACCATCGGCTGGGCCAATAACAGCGTCGACGACAGGGGCGCCGCGCAGGCGGCTGACGTGACGGTGACCGATGTCCTGCCCAAGGGCGTTAACTATGTTGAGGGTTCTGCCGACGGTGCCGCCTACGACGCCGCGACGCGCACCCTTACCTGGTCGCTCGGCGAGCAGGCTGCGGGCGCCACGGGCACGCTCAGCTTTGACGTGAAGGTCTCCGCCGAAGCCGCCGTGGTCGACGACATCTCCAACACCGCCACGGTCAAGGTGGGGGAGAACGAATCCCAGACCAACACGACCCACAACAGCGTGTCCCGCGAGGGCAGCCTCACCGTCAAGAAGACGGTCGTCGGCGGCGACAGCCAGCGAGAGTTCGGCTTTACGGTCGCGCTGACCGACGGGGACGGCGAGCCCGTCTCCGGCACCTTCGGCAAGGGCGAGCACGCCGTGACGTTCGCGGGCGGCAAGGCGAACTTCACGCTTAAGGATGGCGGGGAGAAGATCATCTCCGGCCTACCCGTGGGCGCGCACTATACCGTGACCGAGGATGCCGCCGAGGGCTACGCGACCACGGCCGAGGGGGCCGAAGGCGCCGTGACCGAGGACGGCGCGACTGTCGCGTTCACCAACACGTACGGAACGGCCACCGAGGGCAGGGACGTCTCCACCGCGGGGCTCTTCACCAAGACGCTCGAGGGCCGCGACTGGGCGGAGGGCGACAGCTTCCAGTTCACGCTCGCGGGCGAGGACGGCGCCCCCATGCCCGAGGGCTCTGCCGACGGCTCCAAGACCGTCAGCGTGACGGCCGGCGCCGGCACCAAGGCGGGCGATAGGGTCGCCTTCGACTTCGGCCCCATCCGCTACACGCTCGATGACATCAAGGACGCCGGGTTCGCCGAGATCGGCGGCAAGCGCGTGCGCGCCAAGACCTTCACCTACACGGTGCGCGAGGTCAGGCCCGATGACGGCTCCGCCATCGCTGGTGTGGCCTACGACGGCCACACCGCCACGATGACGGTGACCGTGACCGACGACGGCTCCGGCAACCTCACGGCCACGACGCCCGCAATCGCGCAGGCGAGCGGCGGCGACTTCGTCAACACCTACACGACCGAGCTCGACTACTCGGCCCGCGCGGGAGTGCGCCTGTCCAAGACGCTCTCCGGCCGCGCCATGGAGGCGGGGCAGTTCGCCTTCACCGTGACCGCGGACGCCGAGACGGCCGCCAAGCTCGGCCTCAAGACCGGCAAGGACGCCTACGCCGTGGCCGCGGCCGATGACGGTGCGGCCGGCCTGGTCGACCTCATCGGCGGGACCGCGGAGAGCGACGTGAAGTTCACCGACGCCGACGCGGGCAAGGTCTATCGCTTCACCGTCACCGAGACCGAGCTCGGCGGCGAGGGCTACACCAACGACACCGCGCCGCGCACGGTGACCATCGCGCCCGCCTACGATGCCGCGACGGGCAAGCTTACGGTCACGACCACAGTTGCCAAGGACGGTGTCGAGGTCGCACGCAGCGAGGTCTCCACAGCGGATGGCGCCACGGCGGCGCCCGCGCCCGTGACGGTCGCGTTCGAGAACTCCTACGAGGCCACCGGAAAGCTCGGCGGCGAGGGCAACGTGGCAATTAATGCCACCAAGACGCTGACGGGCCGCGCCGCGAAGGCGGGCGAGTTCTCGTTCTCCGTCCGCAATGCCCAGGGTAATGTGGTCGCGATCGCGACCAACCAGGCCTCCGGCGACGGCGAGGCCGCGGGACTTGCGTTCTCGTCCATCGCCTACACCACCGACGCTCTCGAGCAGATGGTGGCGGACGGCACCGCCACCAGGGCCGCCGACGGCTCCTGGGTCATTCCCTATACCGTTTCCGAGGACGGCACGGGCCGGCTGCCCGCGGGCGTGACGGCGGCCGCATCGAGCTTCGGCATTACGGTCAAGGTGACCGATGACGGCAAGGGCAGGCTGGATGTGGCCGTGGTCTACCCCGAGGGCTCCGACGGCACGCTGTCGTTCGTGAACGGCTATAGCGCCGGCGAGGCGACGGTCGACCTCGCGGGCACCAAGACGCTGGCGCTCGGCCAGGCTGGACTCGGCCTCACGCAGGCCGACATCGAGGGCAAGTACGCCTTTAAGATTGAGCCGCTGGATGGCGCGCCCGCACCGGTCGACGCCTCCGGCAAGACGGTGACCGAGGCGACCAACGACGCCGTCGGCAATGTCGTGCTGGGCCACGTCACGTTCAGGCAGCCGAGCGATCTCGATGACGTCGAGATCGACGGCGACGGCCTGCGCACCAAGACGTTCGCCTACCGGGTGAGCGAGTCCGGCTCGGTCGACGGCGTGGTCAATGACGCGACGGCGACCAGGACCTTCACGGTCAGGGTCGTCGAGGACACCAATGCGGGCACGCTCGCCGCGGAGGTCCTGCCCGCAGAGGGCACGCCCGAGGGCAGGGGTGCGTTCGAGTTCACCAACACCTACGGCGTGAACCCGACGCCGAGCTCCGTCACCGACCAGATCAAGGTGAACAAGAAGCTTAAGGGCCGTGACCTGGCCGAGGGCGAGTTCGAGTTCCAGCTGGTCGAGCTTGCCGCCGACGGCAGCGAGAGCGTCGCGGCGACGGGCAAGAACGCCGCCGACGGCACGGTCGCGCTTAGCCCCGTCACCTACACCGCGCCCGGCACGCACAGCTACGAGCTGCGCGAGGTCGCCGGCACGGCGGGCGGCGTGACGTACGACAAGACGACGTACTGCGTGCGCACGACGGTTGCCGATGCCAAAAACGGCACGCTTACCGTCAAGCACGAGCTCATGGATGCCGAGGGCAATCCCGCGAACGACACCTCGGTGACCTTCACCAACGGCTACCAGGCCGCACCCGTCACCCTCAAGCTGGGCGCCGCCAAGGTGCTCAAGGGCGCCGAGCTCAAGGCGGGCCAGTTTAGCTTTGAGCTCAAGGGCCGGGACGGCAAGGTCATGTCGACCGCCAAGAATGCCGTGGACGGCAGCGTCACGTTCGATGCGCTGACGTTCAAGCAGGCTGGCACCTACACCTTCACGGTGAGCGAGGTCGACGACGGCCAGGCGCACGTGACCTACGACAAGGCGGTGCACAAGATCGTCGTCACGGTGAGCGACGAGGCGGCAGATGGCACCAAGACGGGCTATCTGTCGGCGAAGGTCTCCTACGAGGGCGACGCCAACCTGCCGCCAGTCTTCACCAACAGCTACGCCGAGAATCCCGGGACCCCCGGCACCCCCGAGAACCCCGGCACGCCGGGCGGTGGCTCGGATGGCGGTTCCGATAGCGGTTCCGGCGGCAGCTCCGGCGACGGCTCCAAGGGCGGCATGCCCGACACCGGCGACCGCAGCCTGCCGGTTGAGGCACTCGGCGCCATGGCCGGCATCGGTGCGCTGGCCGTCGCGGGCGGCGCGGTCCTGTACCGCAAGCGCCGCTAACGATATGGACGAGTGGGGCGAATCCATCCGATGGGTTCGCCCCACTTGCCGTGGCGGGCGGGAGCAGGTAAGATATACCGAGCGCCTAGCGCGTTCGATGGGTTCGGATGACGACATGTTCCGAATCTGGTCAGGTCCGGAAGGAAGCAGCCATAAGGAGCCTCTGTCGGGCATCCGAATCCATCGAGTGCGCAGGCGTTTTTTGGTGCCGCGGCTACCCGCGAGTGCCGGCAGGGCGCTTGGTGTCTCGCTGGTCCTCGGCTTCGCCTGCGGGATCGCTCGACTACCAAGCGCCCTGCCGGCACTCGCGGGTAGCCGACCAAAACCGCCTGAAGGGTCACATTTATCTGAATAATTTAATCCCGTGCCTTTTGCTGCTCGCTGGCGTTGTCTGGGCATTGATGGCTACGTAGTTTAAGAGGCGGCGGTGCTGTTGTTTGAATTTTTGCAGTTAAAGAGGTCCGTTTCCCTAGGTGGGGAAACGGACCTCTTTTTGTCTCTGGGCTTGTGGATTGGCGAAGACAATAACCGCTGGCAGCTATTTTGAGTTCTTGATGCGGCGTGTGGCAGTGGCGGTTATTCCGAGGCCTGCGGCGGCGATTGCTGCGAGTGCGATTGCGCTCGGCGCTGTGTCGCCCGTGTTCGCGAGCTTGCCGGCGGTTGTATCTGCTTGTTTGCCGCTGCTCGAGTTCGCCTGCTTGGTGGAGCTTGGCGGGGTATTTTTGCCGGTCGCGGACGAGCCGGTGGGCTGTGTCGCCTTGGCCGGTTGCGCCGAGTTGGAGGGAGGCGTCGTCTCGGTCGGTTGCGTTATCTCGGGCGAGGTGGCCTTGTCTGCCGCGGCCTTTGCCTCTTCGTATGCCTTGCAGGCGTCGTCATAGGCCGTTTGCGCTCTTTTCAAATCGTCGAGGAGCGCATCCCGCTTGGCTGTTTCTCCGTCGAGATGGGTTTTATTAAACTCCACTTCGCTTTCAAAGAAATAAATCAGGCTTTTATGACTTTCGAGGCGCATTCGGCAGTGCTCAAGCTTATCTTCACAGGAATTTTCTTGCATTATTGCCTCTGTGATCGCCTCTTGCAACTGCCGAATAGTTTCGGCAGGAGTCGTGTAGTCGATTTTATTTAATTCTGCCTCAAGGGCTCTTGTCCGGTTGTGGGCCTTATCGCATTCGGCTTGAGCTGCATCGACGTTCGCTTGCATGGTAGGAAGGGATTCCTTATATATGGCGGCTTGCGCCAAATTAGTGTCGTAGTTCTCTTGAAAAATGGCAATTTTAGTATCGATTTCCGCAATTGTCTCGGGACTTGCGGCGTCTTTTGCGGCCTCGAGGTTTTTGAGCGCTTCCTGCATGGCTGCATACGCTTTTTCTTTTGCGGCGGCCGCGTCTTCTGTCTGCGGGGCGCCCGAATTGCCGTTGGCGGCGCTCGTCTGCGAAACGGCCGCACCGGTGGGGGAACTGGTTTCTGCCGCGATCGCCGTTACGGGGGCGATTCCCGCGACAAGTGCCGCGGAAAGGGCGATGCCCACAGTTGCTCGTCTTGCTCTTCTCGCGAGAATGTCGTTCATCTCGGCACCTCATTTCAAGGGTCGGCGACTAACTTGGTAGCACTAATGTAAGTATACCAAGCGGTCGACCCGACACTGGCTGGGCGTGCGCGTGCCTTTCCGCTTCTTTGGAAACCGAATCCCATTAGAAATGACGAGTTGTTTACGCTTCTTTTGGGGTGGCGGTACTATCATGGTTCGAATTGAATGTGGATGATGATAGGGAGCGCCTATACATGATTGAGCTGCTCAGGCGTTTTGGCGGTAAGTTTCGCCGCTATATGGTGATTGGTCCTGCGTGCAAGCTGATCGAAGTGATCTTTGACCTGCTGACGCCGCTGGTGATTGCCCAGATGATTGATAAGGGTATCGGCGCACACGACGTGAACGCCGTCGTCCACTACGGTATGGTACTTGGCGCCATGGCTGTGATCGGCATCTCGTTTACGCTCGTCTGCCAAAAGATGGCGGCGCTCACCTCGCAGGGCATGGGCACCGACATTCGCGGCGCGCTCTACCAGCACATCAACAAGCTGAGCTATGCCGAACTCGACCGTTTTGGCACGCCGTCGCTCATCACGCGCATTACCAACGACGTCAACCAGGTGCAGCTCGCCGTGGCGCTGGGCGTGCGCATGCTCATCCGCTGGCCCTTCCTGGCGGCGGGCTCCATGGTCGCGGCCCTTGCCATCGACCTTAAGCTCGGCATCATCTTTTTGATTTGCACGCCCGCCATCGGCCTGGTGTTTTGGTTTGTCATGGCGCGCTGCATTCCGTACTACAAGCAGCTGCAGGCAAAGCTCGACCGCATCGCGCTCATTTGCCGCGAGGGGCTTTCGGGCGCCCGCGTGGTTCGCGCCTTTGTGCGCGAGGACCATGAGCGCGAGCGCTTTGCCCAAGCCGCCGATGACCAGGCCAATACTGCCATCGCGGTGGGCAAGCTCTCGTCGATTCTCAACCCTGTTACGTTTCTTGTGATGAACCTGGGCGTGTGCGCCATCCTGTGGGTGGGCGGCATCCAGGTCAACGTGGGCGAGCTCACGCAGGGCCAGGTCATGGCGTTCGTCAACTACATGACGCAGACCCTGACCTCCATCGTGTATGTCGCCAACCTGGTCGTGGTCTTTACCAAGGCGAGCGCCAGTGCGTCGCGTCTCAACGAGGTGCTCAATTGCGAGCCGAGCATCACCGACGAGGACAACCAGCTGGTCACACTGCCCGAGCCGGGCAATGTCGCTCCCGTTCCTGCGTTGAGCTTTGACCATGCGAGCTTTTCGTTTGGCGTGGGCGCGGCAAATGCCGTGAGCGATGTGACGCTGGAGCTGCCGCTGGGCAAAACGCTCGGCATTATCGGCGGCACGGGCAGCGGTAAGTCCACGCTCGTCTCGCTCATCCCGCGCCTGTACGATGCGGGCACCGGCAGCGTGAGCGTGATGGGCGCCGACGTGCGCACCTGGCCACTCGATCAGCTGCGCCACGTGGTCGCGACCGTTCCGCAGCGAGCGTCGCTGGTGAGCGGCACCATCCGCAGCAACCTGACCTGGCGTGACGAGTCGGCGACCGACGAGGAGCTCTGGGCAGCGCTCGATATGGCGCAGGCGAGCGAGTTCGTGCGCAACAAGTCGCAGGGGCTCGATGCCCCGGTCGAGGCGGGCGGCAAGAACTTTAGCGGTGGCCAGCGCCAGCGCCTGACCATCGCGCGTGCCCTGGTGGGCTCGCCACAGGTCCTGATCATGGACGATTCTGCCTCGGCGCTCGACTTTAAGACCGACGCGGCGCTTCGCCATGCCGTCCGCGAGCGTAGCGTGCGCGGTGCCGCCGAGGGCGGGCTGCCGCTCACGACCGTCATCGTGAGCCAGCGCGTCTCGACCGTGCGCGATGCCGAAATGATCTGCGTACTCGACCACGGCTCGGTTGCGGGCCTGGGCACGCATGACGAGCTGTATGCAAGCTGCCAGCTCTACCGAGAGATCTGCCAGTCGCAGCTGCGCCGCGAGGAGCTCGAGGGCCAGCAGGGGAGTGCGGCGCCCGCGTCTGCCCCGACCGCCCCCGCATCCGTCTGCGCAAAGGAGGGCTGCTAAATGAATCCGTATACTTCTTCCGGTTCGGTCGCCACGATGACCGCTAACGTGTCCGGCAACGATAACCTCAACGACCTGGGCGACGGCCCGCGCCAACCCGGTGATCCCGAGCGCTATCCCGTGGGCGCGGTGACGCGCCGCCTGCTGGGCTATGTTCGCCCGCACCGTATTTCGTTTACGGCGTCGTTTGTGAGCGCCGCCATCTCGGTGATCTTGCAACTCTATACGCCCATCCTCATCGGCGAGGGTATCGACCTCATCGTTGCCGCCGGGCAGGTGGACTTTGACGCGCTGCTGCCGCTCGTCACCAAACTCGCGCTCGTCGTGGTGGGAGCCGCGGCCTTCCAGTGGCTGCAGGGCTACTGCGTCAACCGTCTGTCCTACGAGACGATGCGCGACATGCGCGTGGAGGCGAGCGACAAGCTCAGCCGCATGCCGCTCAGCTTTATCGACAGCCATGCCCACGGCGACCTTATGAGCCGTGTGGTCAACGACGTCGACCAGGTGGGCGACGGCCTGCTGCAGGGCTTTACGCAGCTCTTTACCGGCGTTATCACCATCGTGGGCACGCTCGCGTTTATGCTCTCCATCAACCTGACCATGACGCTCGTGGTGGTGCTCGTCACGCCGCTTTCCATTTTTGCAGCCGGCGCCATCGCCAAGCTTTCCAATAAAAGCTTTACGGCCCAGCAGCGTATTCAGGGTCAACTGGGCGGTCATATCGAGGAGTATGTGGGCGAGCAAAAGCTGGTGGATGCGTTTGCCTACGGCCCGAACGCCCAAGCGCGCTTCGATGCCCTTAACGCCGAGCTCTATACGGCAGGTGAGCGCGCACAGTTTATGGGTTCGCTCTCCAACCCCGGCACGCGCTTTATCAATAACATCATCTATGCCGTGGTCGCTGTGATCGGCTGCGTGGGCGTGATCACGGGCGTGCCGGCGGCGCTCACGGTGGGTGGCGTGCAGATCTTCCTGTCCTATGCCAACCAGTACACCAAGCCGTTCAATGAGGTCACCAACGTCATTACGCAGATCCAGACGGCGTATGCCTCGGCGCGCCGCATGTTCGCACTGCTCGATGCACGCGAGCAGGAGCCCGATGCGACGGATGCCGCGGAGCTTGCCGCCCCGAAGGGCGAGGTCGCCTTTGAACATGTGGACTTTAGCTACGTGCCCGACCGCAAGCTGCTGCAGGATATCTGTATTGAGGCCAAACCCGGCATGCGCTTTGCCCTGGTCGGCCCCACGGGCTGCGGCAAGACGACGCTCATCAACTTGCTGCTGCGGTTTTACGATATCGATGCCGGACGCATCATGGTCGATGGCCGGTCTTCGCGTGATTACACGCGTGCAAGCCTGCGCCGCGCCTTTGGCATGGTGCTGCAGGACACTTGGCTGTTCGAGGGCACGGTGGCGGACAACATCGCTTACGGTTGCCCAGATGCCACGCGCGAGCAGGTTATCGAGGCGGCCAAGCGCGCGCACGCGCACAAGTTTATCGTGCAGCTGCCAGGTGGCTACGATACGGTAATCGGCGAGGACGGCGGCACGTTTAGCCAAGGTCAAAAACAGCTGCTGTGCATCGCGCGCGTCATGCTCACCGACCCGGCGATTCTGCTGCTGGACGAGGCAACGTCGAGCATCGATACCCGCACCGAGCTGCAGGTTCAAGCGGCATTCGACGAGCTCATGGCAGGTCGCACAAGCTTTGTCGTGGCGCACCGCCTGTCGACGATCCGCAACGCCGACTGCATCCTGGTCATGCGCGACGGCCAGATTATCGAGCGCGGCACGCACGACGAGCTGCTAGTGGCAGGCGGCTTCTACGCCGAGCTCTACCGCAGCCAATTCGCCCAGTGAGCAAGCCCGTGGGGCATGTAATGCAGCGCTAGGGCGCGAGTGTGTCAACGGGGGCAACGATAATGCCCTCGGGCGTTGTATGGGCTGGCGTGCCGAACCCGATGACGATGAGCTTGGCCGCGGGCGGTCTCTCGCCACGCTCGACAAGTTTGCGCTCGAGTCGAAGCAGGTTTGCAGATGCCTCGGGGATCTGCGGACTTCCGAGTTTTATTTCCACGGCAATCCAAGTTCCATCGCGCCTGTGTATAACGGCATCGACCTCGAGATCGTCGGCGTCATGGTAGTGGGACACCGATGAGTCATTTGCGGCTGCATAGACCTTAAGGTCGTGCAGGACGAGGGATTCGAAGAGCAGTCCCAGCGTCTTCGGGTCGGATGCCAATGACTCCGGATTTGCTCCGAGCAGTGCGACGGCAAGCGAAGGGTCGGCGAGGTGCCTTTTTGCACTTTGCCGCAGCTTTACCGGAGACCTGAGCGCCGGATGCCAAGCCGGGATATCATCGATGATGTGTATTCTGCGCAAGGCATCCGTATAGCGCCGCAGCGTACTTCTCGATACCTCACCGCCGAG
The DNA here is from genome assembly GCA_905214105.1 of uncultured bacterium. Taxonomy (GTDB): domain Bacteria; phylum Actinomycetota; class Coriobacteriia; order Coriobacteriales; family Coriobacteriaceae; genus Collinsella. The sequence continues at coordinate 28,362 of CAJMKK010000013.1, read as the reverse complement.
GTCTTTCTCAAGAGACTTTTCGCCGGCAAGAGTGGATTCGTTGCGCGCAAGCGAAGACAGAAGAGCCCTGACTTTCTCTGGGTCACGCTTCACGCCGTCAACCCTCGAAACATCCGATTCGCAGACACCGTCGATGTAGGCAGCGGATATACGCATTGCATCGGCAGTCGTCTTGCCAACCGCCTGAGGCCAACCACCACGACATAGCAAATCGGCGATATCGGCGATGCCGTTGATGGATCCAAGTGCCGCTTTGATGGGGCATCCGTTAAGCAGCGATTTGAGCGAGACCGCCCCTGAGGAAACCCCGAGTTCGGCCAGAGTCATTGTTTCCATGCGCAAGCGTGATATGCGCCCGATGCCGCTGTGCATCGGTTGGTCGGCGTCGTTTGGCGTTGCTGACCCCGTAAGCAAAAACTGCCCTGGCTCACCGGTCCGACGATCGCATTCGAATCGTATTGCGTCCCACAGTTTTGGCTCTTCCTGCCACTCATCGATGAGTCTCGGCGTTGCGCCGACTATTGCTTGAGCTGGGTCGATCCTGGCAAGCTGCAGTGCGGCAAAGTCTCCGGCAGGGTCGGAGAGAGACAGCGATGATTCAGCGAATCGCTGGGCCGTAGTCGTCTTTCCGCACCACTTCGGTCCCTGAATGAGCACGGCACCAAAAATGCTAAGATCGCGTTCGATTGAGCGATCGATACATCTACTCATATACCTAGTCATCGTACTTCCCGCCATTCAAAGAAACATTTTGTTTTATAGCATCTTACCAGCGCGTAAAACATTTTGACGAAAAACCATGACACAATTTGATGGTATTTCGTGAAACAAATTGACGATATTATGTGAAACAATTTGACGGCGTTTTGTGAAACAGTTTTTCGGCCATTCGTGAAACGTTCTGCGGCGGTTTCAATCCGAAGTACATACTGTTCGAAATCTGTCCAAAGATGTCGTCTGCGTCGCCAATCGACAGACGGTGGTTTACATCTGTCACGTTAGTACTAAGATATTCATCAAATAAATTGCATTAGTGGCTCTAGTTTTGGGGGAAACGAGCAACGTGACTATGACATGCTCTTTGGTGGTCAACAGCAAGAGCGGTAATACCAGGATGGTTTCGGGCGCAATCAAGCGTGCCCTACAGGCTGCAGGCATCGAGTTTATTCACGCTGCCGCGCTGAGCGACGATGCGGATGCAGATCAGGTTGCGCTCGAGGCGCAGGGTGCCTGCGCTGCCGATACGGTGCTCGTCGGTTTTTGGTGCGACAAGGGCGCATGCACGCCTTCGGTCGCGGCATTGCTCTCCGCCTTGCACGGCAAGCGCGTCTTCCTGTTTGGCACCTGCGGCTTTGGGGCCGACCAGAGCTATTACCAGCAGATTATTGATCGCGTAACTTCCAATTTGGCCGAGGATGCCGAGCTTGTGGGTTGGGCAATGTGCCAGGGCAAGATGGGTCCCGCGGTCAAGCAGCGCTACGAGGCCATGCTCGAGCAAGATCCCGACAATGTCCGCTTTAAGATGCTGCTCGATAACTGGGTCGCCGCAAAGGATCACCCCACCAAGGAAGATCTGGACAACATGGCTGCAGCCGCCAAAAAGGCCGTGCTGGGAGAGTAGCTTCGCCGTTCGCGGTCCTTCGTGCAAAACAATACAAATGTGAAAGCCTCGAAGTTCTCGAGGCTTTTTTCTTGACACGAGGGCGCCCCTTTATTGATGGAAGGCCTAATAAGCTGATTGTTCTATGCCCGGATGTGCGCGGAGTGGGATGGGATTTCCGGATGGGTGGGGTTTCGGAAAATGCGTCCCGGAATTTGCCTTTGGAATGGGATGCCGTTTCCGGTTGAGGGGCTTGACGGAAAATGTGACCCGGAATTTGTGATTGGAGTGGGACGCGCTTTCCCAACGGAGTCACAAGCGGAAACTCCATCCCATTCCGGACGTGAATTCTGGGATACGGCTTCCGGATGCAAAAAAGGCCACATGACGTGGCCTTCAACTTATATATGTTCAGCGGATGCCCCCATGACAGGCCGCGCTCCAACAACAAGGCGTCTGTCCGGGCGGAGGTATGTAAGGTTCATCGCGAGTTCCGCACGCAAAGGGGGCCACTTAATGTGGCCCCGTCTTGCGCAGGACTGTCTGAGCAGGGAACCTTATATGCCTCCGCCCGGACAGACGTTTCAGTTATGAACTCGTAGCTAGTCGCTATTTGATCTTGGTCGTACCCGGCGCCAGGTTGGGGTCGGTCTCGTTGGCCTCGGTCTGGAAGTGCTCGGTATACACGTTCTTGCCGTCGCGGAACATCTCGTAGTACTGCATCTTGGCGTAATCCTCGCGCGCCTTGGTGGCGGCTGCTGCGGCGGCGTCGTCACCGGTGACGTTGGAGGAGAGTGCCCAGCGCAGGCTGGCGTCCTCGTAGCCAACGGAGTTGATGGCGGGCAGCGACTCGCGCAGCGTCATGTGCGCTTTCTGGTAGTCGGTCAGCGGTGCGCCGATCAGCTGCATCAGCTGGGTGGACAGGTAGTTGGTGGACAGGTCGTCGACCTCGCTCGTCTGGTCGCAGCCGGCCACGTCGTAGTTGGCCCAGATGATGTAATCGGTCTGCCACAGACGTTCCTGGTGCGTGGCGTCGTCCTCGTCGGTAAACCACTTATCGTTGAACTTGGACGGGAAGAACGGCTGATGGTCGCCCCAGAACACCACGACCACCTTGCGGTCGAGCTTGCTCAGGGCGTTGAGGAAGTAGCGCAGCGCCTGGTCGGACTGCTCAATGCACGAGACATATTCGTCGACATCGGAGAGCGTGCCGTCCTCGACGGTCTTGGCGTCCAGGTCGGTCGTATCGATGTTGAGGTGCATCTGCTTGTCGACCGGCAGCAGGCCCGTGTCGTAGCCCGAGTGGTTCTGCATGGTCACATCAAAGATGAACTGCGGATCGGCGTTCTGGTCAAGCAGCTCAAGAATCTTGTCGTAGGTAGCCTGGTCGGTCACCATGCCGCGCAGGGTGTCGGCTCCCTGGAAGTCGTTGATGGACAGGAACTGGTCAAAGCCAAAGTCCTTGTAGACGTTCTCGCGGTTCCAGTTGGTTGCGTGGTTGGGGTGCATGGCCGTGGTGGAATATCCGAGCGACTTGAACTGCTCTGCCAGATTCCCGGTCGTTTCCATGTTGTAGATGGTGTAGGGGTACACGCCCGAGCCCAGGTTGGCCATGGAGTTGCCGGTCATAAACTCAAACTCGGTATTGGCGGTACCGCCGCCGTAGGCGCTCACATAGAGCTTGCCGCGGCTGAGGCAGTTGGACAGGTTCTTAAAGTACTGCGGGCCCTCGTAGCCGGCGCGCATGTCCTGGTAGATGGACAGGTCCGAGAAGGTCTCGTTCATGATGGCGATAACCGTGGGCTTCTCGCTGTCGAACTGCTCCTTTGCGGCGGTGCGCTCGTCGCTCTTGGCCGCGTCGGACTTGTCGTAGGCCTTGGCGTACTTTTTGAGCGTGGCCTTGGCATCGTCGACGGAGTAGTCGGCGGGTTTGGGCGGCTTAATGGACTGTGCTGCACTAATAAAGGCGGGCAGGTAGCCCTCGCGCCAGTAGCTCTCGAGCGGGCGCCAGGTGTAGACGGTGATGCCGAGGGTGTTGTAGTAGTCGATGAGCGTGACATGCGCGGTCACGCCACCCAGGCACAGCACCGCCACGAGCAGGTTGGTGAGCAGCATGCGCTTGGCGTTGGCGGCACCCTTCTGACGGTGCGGTGCCACCAAGCCGGCGTACTCGCACAGCAGCATGGCGATGGCGGTAAAGCCCATGGACAGCACGCAGAACAGCGAGATCGAGAAGGTGTAGCCGTTGCCGGCGACCGCGGCGGCGGTGGAGATGGCCGAAAGGTCGCCCGGCTGGATCGGCATGGATTTAAACGTGATAACGAAGAACTCGGCAATGCCCAGGACAAAGAGGGCAAAGGCCAGGACCGCGGGAGCTGCGCCGTGGCGCTGGAACAGGAAGAACAGGCCGGTCATGAGCGTGGTGATGATGGCCCACTCGAGCAGGATGCACAGGGGGTAGACCCAGGTAAAGTCGTGGTTGGACGAGACCTCCATGCCCAGCAGCGCAAAGACGCCGGCGAGCAGCAGGCACAGCACGGCGGCAACGAGCGGTTTGCCCACAAAGGCGCCGCGCAGGCGGGCGAGCTTGCCCGTGGGGGCGGGAGCGTCGGCCGAGGCGAACGCAAAGATGCGCGGGGCGATGCGGTCGCGGGCGATGCTGGCCCAGGCGCAACCGGTGAGAATGGCGTTGGTCAGGATGAGCATCACAAAGGCGAGCGGCTCGTTTTGGGCGACGAGGCCAATGGCGCCCCAAATAGTCAAAAAGACCTGGAACAGACCGAAGGCGACGCTCCAGGCGATAGCGCCCTTGGCAACGGCGCCCGACTGTGCGCGAATGGCCTTGGCCTCGTGCAAGACAAGGTAGACGGTCGCCGCAAGACCGACGAGCGAGATGGCGGCAGCGAACATGCTGAGACTCCTCACAAACTAAAACCTACGAAAGCGGGGGTTTACCCGATTGTTACCAAGATATGCGCTGCAATTGATGGCTGCGCACAACAACCAGCCATATTAACGCGCACGTGTGGCGGTGTGGCGCAATGTAGTGGCGACCTGCGCGATAATGGACGGGAATTACACGGAAACGTAAAGGCTTCTTAAAGAAATGGCGAGGGTAGGGCGATGAACGAGCAGGTTTGCAAGGCGGACATGGGCGGCGACGGAGCTGCGGTCGTGGATACGTACGGCTATCCGGTCGAGACAACGGGCAATGCGGTGCTGGACACGTTGGAGCACCGTTCCTCCACGCGTGCCTTCGCGCGTGATGACGACGACCGTCCCGTGGCGGTGACCGACGAGCAGCGTGCGGCGATTTTGCATGCGGCGAGTCGCGCGCCGTCGGCGGGCGCCATGATGATGTATTCCATCGTGAGCATTCGCGAGCAGGCTACGCTGGACCGTCTGGCTGACCTGTGCGACCACCAGCCCATGATCGCCAAGGCGCCCTGGGCACTTATATTTGTGGTCGACTATGCCAAGTGGATCGATCTGTTTGAGCACGTGGGCTGCTTTGAGCCCGAGTTTGTAGAGCGTACGGGCAAGGCGCCCCGCCGCGCGCCGGGTCTGGGCGACTTTGCCATCGCGGCGCAGGATGCCGTGATCGCCGCGCAAAACGCCGTGGTTGCCGCCGAGGCCCTGGGGCTGGGGAGCTGCTATATCGGTGATATCGTCGAGAACGCTGAGGAAGTTGCCGCGCTGCTCGATCTGCCGCCCTATACCATGCCGCTGTCGATGCTCATCATCGGCACGCCCCGTAAGGAGCGCCCGGCAATCGCGCACCCCGTGGTGAACCTGGTGCACGAGGAGCGCTACTGCCGTGCGGATGCCGCGACTATGGATGCGCAGGTGGCCGAGATGGATGCGATGTTTCGCCCGCACGCCCGCGAGGTGGGGGAGCGCGTCGTGGATATCTACACCCGCAAGCACACGAGCCCCTTTATGGCTGAGATGAGCCGCTCCATGGAGTGGTGGTTCAAAAACTGGCTCGGAAAATGACGAATGTGACAAGGGGATAGTCCCTTTGCCGCATTCCATATCGCCGCGGTAGCCTAAAGACTGTATAAATCTTTATCTAGCTGGGAAAACAGTGCATTAAAACATGGGCCGATTACCTATAATCCCTTCGGACATTAAAGTTGGGAGGAAACCGGCTTATGGAACAAAAGGCCAAGGAGGCAGCCTCGCACGCTGCGATTCCTGTGAGCATCTCGGCGATGCTCGTCACGCTAGGCGTGGTGTACGGCGATATCGGCACCAGCCCCATGTATGTAACCAAGGCGCTCGTTGCCGGCAACGGCGGCATCGGAAGCGTCACGGAGGAGTTCGTGCTCGGCGCGCTCTCCCTTGTCGTGTGGACGGTCACGTTGCTGACCACCATCAAGTATGTGCTCATCTCGCTGCGCGCCGATAACCATGGTGAGGGCGGCATCTTTGCCCTGTACAGCCTGGTCAAGCGCTGCGGTAAGTGGCTTATCATCCCCGCCATGCTGGGTGGCGCCGCGCTGCTCGCCGACGGCATCCTGACGCCGGCCGTTACCGTTACCACGGCCATCGAGGGCCTGCGCACCATCCCGGCGGTCCATGCCGTGCTGGGCGATGACCAGGGTCGCGTCGTCGCCATTACGCTCGCCATCATCATCGTGCTCTTCTTGGTGCAGCGCATCGGTACGGCCAAGATCGGTCACGCCTTTGGCCCCATCATGACGCTGTGGTTCCTGTTCTTGGGCGGTACGGGTCTGTTCTTTGTCCTCCAGCACCCCGCCGTGCTGCTGTGCCTCAACCCGGTGCGCGGCATCGCCTTTTTGCTGAGCCCCAACAACCATGCGGGCATCATGATTCTGGGCAGCTGCTTCCTCGCCACCACCGGTGCCGAGGCGCTCTACTCCGACATGGGCCACGTCGGCCGCGGCAACATCTACGCTACCTGGCCGTTCGTTAAGTGCTGCCTGCTGCTTTCCTATATGGGCCAGGGCGCTTGGCTTATGAACAACGCTGCCAACCCCGAGCTCATGGGCATTGCCGACCTCAACCCGTTCTACCAGATGCTCGCCCCGGGCCTGCGTCCGTTTGCCGTCGGCCTTTCCACCGTCGCGGCCATCATTGCCTCGCAGGCGCTCATTACCGGCGCGTTTTCGCTGGTGTCCGAGGCCAGCCGTCTGGACCTCATGCCGCACATGCAGGTCTTCTACCCTGCCGAGACCAAAGGCCAGCTCTACATCCCCATGGTCAACAACGTCATGCTCGTGGGCTGCGTCATCGTGGTGCTGCTGTTCCAGAACTCGGCGCATATGGAAGCCGCCTACGGCCTTGCCATTACGCTGACCATGATGTGCACCACGCTGCTGCTCTTCTTCTACCTGCACGAGGAGCGCAAGCTCAAGGTCGCGCCGTGGATCTTCGCGGCCTTCTTCCTTTTGCTCGAAGGCTTCTTCTTCGTGAGCTCGCTCACCAAGTTCTTCCACGGCGGCTATTTCACCATCCTCATGGCTGCACTCATCATGGGCATTATGGTGTGCTGGTACAACGGCACGGCGGTCGAGCAGCGCCAGTTTACGCTGCTGCCGCTGCGCAGCTACCTGCCGCAGCTCAAGCGCCTGCGCGATGACGATCGCTATGAGCGTCTGAGCGACAACATCGTGTACCTGACCAAGGACACCCATACCGACTATATCGACCGTGATATCGTCTACTCGATCTTGGACAAGCATCCCAAGCGCGCTCGCGCCTGGTGGTTCGTGAATGTCGAGACCATGGACGAGCCGCATACCTTTGCCTATTCGGTCGAGACGTTTGGCACCGACTACGTGTTCCGCGTGCATCTGTACCTGGGCTACAAGATCAACCAGCGCGTCAATGCCTACCTGCGTCAGGTCGTTCAGGACCTGGCTGCCACCGGCGAGCTGCCGGCGCAGACGCATGACTACTCGGTCTACAAGGACCCGGGTAACATCGGCACGTTCAAGTTCGTCCTGATCCGTAAGCTTCTGGCGCCCGAAAGCGACGTGGAGCCGAGCGAGCGTACGGCCATCACGCTCAAGTACATCATCCGCCGTGCCGCCGGCACGCCCGCGCGTTGGTACGGCCTGGAGAACTCCAACGTGAGCTTTGAGTACGTGCCGCTGTTCACCAAGTTCAAGGCCGTGAACAAGATGCAGCGCCTGGCTCCCAACGAGCGCCCGTAGTCGACGCTTGAGGTTCGGCTGCGAACGGGCAGGCTTGCAATGACAGTGATTGAGTCCTGGGAGGAAACCATGGACGCAAAGGTGCTTGACGGTCGCGATCTTGCGACCGAGCTGGTGCGTGAGGCGCGCGTCGATGCCGCCGAAGATCGGTTCTTTACGAATCGTGCCAACATGGATATGGCCGACCGCGTGATCTCGATCGTGGTGACGGTGCTTGTCGCGGCGTGCGTTTGCGCGCTGCTCGCGCACGTGCTGTTTGTCTAGCGACCGCCGGTCGTAGAAGGCTTTACACTTGGAACCACCACAAGGGAAACCACCACAAAGGTGCCTGTTCCTTTGTGGTGGTTTTTGTTTTTGAGAGAGGGGCGGGGCACTGATGGACGTCCGTACGGACGGCGATATTGCCGATAGCTTTTGGTGGCGGCGCACAACGCTGACGCGCCGCACTCCTCTGTATGACGCCTGCGTATCGGCGGGGTTGCTGGTCGCGGCGACGATTGTGGGCGCGCTGCTCGACCATCCGGGTCTTGCGCCGAGCATCATGATCGTCTATGTGTTCGCCGTTCAGCTGTGCGCATTCTTTACCTGGAGTCGCCTGTATTGCTTGCTGAGCTCGGCTGCCGCCGTGGCACTCTACAACTTCTTGTTTGTCGACCCGCGCTACTCGCTGTCGCTTATCGACCGCGTCTATCCCGGCATGTTCTTCATCATGTTCGTGGTCTCGCTTGTGTCGAGCTCGATTGCGTTGGCCCTGCGCCGCGCCTTGGCACAGGCTGCCGCCAGCGACCGCCGCACGCATATGGTGCTCGAGACCAACCGCATGCTGCAGCGGTGCGCCGATCAGCAGCAGATTGTCCATGCCATGGCAACGCAGCTGGCGCGTCTTTCGGGCTGTCCGGTCGTGTGGTACAGCGCCGACGCCGAGGGCGATGACCTGCTGCCGCGTGCGACATACACGGCCGTGGGCGATGCCGCGCCGGTGCATGAACTGGCGCCGCAGATGCCGCCGCGGCTCTCGGCGTCCGCCTATGTGGGAACGCCGCTCGATGCAACCTATGGCGGCTCGGCGTTTTATGGCATCTACCTGACGGTTCGCACGGGCGACGGCTTCGTCCGCTCGGGCGACCCCGCCTCGGTGGTGGGCGTGCTGGCTATCGTTGCCGAGCCCGACGTGCTGACGCATGAGGAGCGGACACTTGCCGATGCCATCGTGAGCGAAGGCGAGCTGGCGCTCGACCGCGCCCGCGCCATGGAGGCCCGCGAGGAAGCGGCGGTGCTCGCCAAAAACGAACAGCTGCGCGCCAACCTGCTGCGCTCCATCTCGCATGATCTGCGCACGCCGCTTACCAGTATTTCGGGTAATGCCGACGTGCTGCTCGATCAGGGCTCGACCGGCACCGCGGTGCTCGATGCCCAGACGCGCCGCGGCCTGCTTCTATCCATTCGCTCGGATGCGCTGTGGCTCAACGCCACCGTCGAGAATCTGCTCGCCATCACCAAGCTCGAGGGCGGCGGTATGCGCCTGTCGACCACGCTCGAGCTCATGGACGATATCGTCGAGGAGGCACTGCGCCACGTAAATCCGGCCGTGCGCGAGCACGACCTTAAGGTGGTGGCGTGCGATGAGCCGGCGCTCGTCAACGTCGATGCACGCCTGATGGTGCAGCTGGTGGTCAATCTGGTGAACAACGCCATTACCTATACGCCCGCGGGCTCGCATATCATGATTTCGATTAGCGTCGACGATGGACGCGTGGCGTGCTCGGTGGCCGATGATGGTCCGGGCATCGCACCCGAGGATCGCGAGCGGATCTTCGAGTCGTTCTATACCGCCAACCATGGTCTGGCCGACAGCCACCGCAGCGTTGGCCTGGGTCTTTCGCTCTGCCGCTCCATTGCGTTGGCGCATGGCGGTAGCATAGAGGTTGCCGCGGCGGACCCGCACGGCTCGGTCTTTACGATTGAGCTTCCCGCCGCCGACGTTTCGTTTGATAAGGAGTAGCGCTGTGCCGAACTCTGCCGTAAAACCGCTCATTTTGGTCGTTGAGGACGACCCCGCCGTTCGCAATCTTATTGTTGCCGCGCTCGAGGCGCACGGCTTGCGTCATATGGCTGTGGAGACCGCCCATGCCGCCATCGCCGCCGCCTCATCGCAGGCGCCGAGCATTGTGCTGCTCGATCTGGGCCTGCCCGATATGGACGGCGTCAAGGTGGTGGAGTCGGTGCGCGCATGGTCGGGCATGCCGATTATCGTGGTCTCGGCGCGCAGCGAGGATGCGGACAAAATCCGCGCGCTCGATGCCGGTGCCGACGACTACCTGACCAAGCCGTTTTCGGTCGAGGAGCTGCTCGCGCGTATTCGCACGACGCTCAGGCGCCTTTCGTATGCGCAAACGGGCGGTGTTGCCTCCGAGGGCTCGTTCGATACCGGTGAGCTGCATATCGATTTTGATGCCGGCATCGCCACGATGGATGGCGAGGAACTGCATCTGACGCCGATCGAGTATAAGCTTCTGTGCCTGCTGGCGCACAACGCCGACAAGGTGCTGACGCACCAGTTTATCCTGCACGAGATTTGGGGTACGGCAACTAAGAGCGACCTGGCGAGCCTGCGTGTCTTTATGGGCACGTTGCGTAAGAAGATCGAGTCCGACCCCGCGCATCCACGCTATATCCAGACGCACGTGGGCATCGGCTATCGCCTGGTCACCCAAGGCTAGATCGCCAACCACCATCCCAATATGAGTTGCGGTGAAATACGGGCTAAATTTGCCTAATTCCAGGCAAAACAGTCCGTATTCCACCGCAACTTTGTTTATTTGCCCTTGGGCTTGCTGGCGTAGAACTTCTTCTTTTTGGACTTGCCGGCAGGGGAGGGTTTGCCGGCAAAGTTGGACTTGCCGTTGCCGGCCTGCGTGTGCGTGGGTACTGCCGCATGGGGCTTGCGGGCCTCGGGGTTACGCAGTTCCTCGACGCGCTCGGCAATTTCCTCGGCGCTAAAGCCGACCTCTGCCATGGCGTCCTCGATGGGTAGGCGGCGCACGATGTAGCAATGATGCACCTTCTGGTTGCGCGCGAAATCCTCGGGGATGGTCTGTGCCGTAATGTCCTCCAGCACCACGCCCGCGCGGGCGAGCTTGCGCGTTTCGGGGCGGAAGCCGCGCAGGTTGCAGCTAAAGATGGCATGGCCGCCCTGCGCGAGCAGGCGCGATACGCCGGCCAAAAGCTCAACATGGTCGCGCTGGACATCCCAGGTGCGGCGGCCCATCTTGGACGAGTTCGAGAACGTGGGCGGGTCGACAAAGATCAGGTCCCAGCGGTTGCGCGTCTGGCGCTGGTCGCGAATCCAGGCAAGCACGTCGTCGCGCACAAAATGATGCTGAGGCCCCACAAAGCCGTTCTGGCGCATGTTGCGCTCGGCCCAGTCCAGATAGGTGTTGGAAAGGTCGACCGTCACGGTCTCCTCGACGCCGCCATCGGCCGCGTAGCAGGTGGCGGTGCCGGTGTAGGCAAACAGGTTGAGGAAGCGGCGTGCCTGCTTGGCGTGCTCGCGCACTAGGTTGCGGGTGACGCGGTGATCCAGGAAGATACCGACGTCCAGATAGTCGTCAAAGTTGACGGCAAAGGTAAGGCCGCCCTCTTCGATGAGCGGCAGACGGCGGCGTGCGATGTTGGCGCGCTCGCCCGATGCGCCCTTGCCGGCGCCCTGCTTGCCGTACTGCGAGCCGCCGCGCGAACGCATGCGGGCCTTGGCATGCACGTGCTCGGCGGGAACATCTAGGATGCGCGGCGCGATGGCCAAGATGTCGAGCATACGGGCCTGGGCTAGTGCGGGGTCGATGGTCTTGGGCGCGGCGTATTCGGCGATGACGAGCCAGCGACCCGGCGTCTGCGGGCAGCCCTCGTACAGATCGATGGCGGCGGAGTAATCGGGCAGGTCGGCATCGTAGACGCGGTAGCAGCTCACGCCCTCGCGCTTGGCCCACTTGCGGCGCAGGCGTGCGTTCTTGCGCAGGCGGTTGGCGAACTGCTCGGACTCGGGGATGAGCACGGGCAGCGGCTTGCCGTCGCCCAAGTCGAGCGTGGCGGTAGGTTCGGGCATGGAGGAAGCGGTGGCTTCGTCGTTGGCTTCGTTGGCATCCGCAACCTCGGCCTCGGCATCTGCACTGGTCGCAGCCTCAAACGCTGCGGCGGCGTGGTCGAGCGAAGGCCAAACCTCAATAGCCGCCTCCTCGTTATTGGGCATGACGGCGATGGAGCGCGCGGGCTCGGCATGGAGCGCGCGGGCCATAAGGCCATCGCGGGTGAGTGCGGCGACCGGTGCCGAAGCGAGCTCGGGCGCGCGGCGCAGCTCGCCGACCAGCGTCATGGCGTCGTGCATGAGCGAAAGCGGGGTCTCGGTGGTGTCTGCGACCACGGCGGCACCGGCGACGGCGCCCGCATGGTCCAGCACGGTGGCGGGCTTGGCGGCACAAAAGTCGACGAAACGCTTGTAGCCAGCGCTCTTGACCATGCGCTCGGCGGTCTTGCGGGCGGCGGGGTCGATGTCTACGGCCACGATGCGTGCCTGGCGCTCGCGTGCTGCCGCCTCGCGTTCGCGCGCCTCGGCAAGCAGCTGCTCCCACAGAGCGGCGTCGTGCAGCTGCCAGCCCTCGAAGCCCCAGCGCTCGCGTGTGGCGCCCGGGGCGCGGTCGGACAGAATGTTCACGGCTTCCAGCAACAGGCCGCCGCCGGCGCACGAGGCATCGATCAGCGTGGGCAGGGCTTCGTTCTCGTAATCATCGGCCGTCAGCTCGCGCTCGCACAGTGCGGTCCAGCCGACCTGCGCCAGCACCAGGGCGGCGTAGTCGGGGCGCAACACGTGCGCACCCTCGCCGGCACGGGTCGCCGCGGGCGGCAGGCGCTTGAACAGCGGGTCGCCCGAAAGGTCCAGGCTTATGCTCGCGCGGCGCTGGCGCAGCGAAAGCAGTAGGTGAACATCGGGGTCGGCGGCATCGACGTCGGCGCGACGGCCCGTGGTCTCGGCCAGACGGTCGCACAGCGCGTCCTTGGCGCGCAGGGCCGAGAAGCGCGTGTTGCGCAGCTGCTCGGTCACGCCGCGGGCGGTGATGGCGATGGTGGCGCCGGGGCGGATGATGGTCTCCCAGGCGATGTCGTAAACGCTGTCGTACAGTTCATCGGCATCCTGCGCCTCAAAGCGCCCGAGTACCACGAACACACGGCTCGCCAGGCGCGACCACAGACAGGCGCGGTAGCCTTCTTCGAGCTCGCCCTCAAATGTAGCGCGGCCCTTCAGCCGGCGAACATGCGAAAGCCCGAGGCGTTTAAGCTCATCGGCGAGTGCGGACTCAAAGCCCTCGGGGCAGCTTGCGTAAAATTCCATGGGTGACCTCTCTGGTTGCGTCGCTCCATTATATGATGGATGCTTCGTTTACTCTCGCCCCCGAAAGGAACCCATATGATTGATGCGTGCCCCGATTCCGCCGTGCTCTTTTTTGACGTGGACGGCACGCTGACGTCGTTCGATCCCGACAACATGACCGACAAGGACTTTTCGGCGGTTCGCCCCTCGCAGGCGGTCGTTGAGGCGTTTCATCGTCTGCGCGACGCGGGACACCAGGCATTTATCTGCACGGGTCGTCCCTTGTGGCTGATTGCCGATGGCCTGCGCGCGCTGAACCCGGCGGGTGTCGTTGCCATGGCGGGAGCGACGCTCGAGGTCGAGGGCCGCGTGGTGCATGAGGACTGCTTTGACGAGGACGTTATCGAGGAGCTTGCGCGCCGTATGGCCGCGGCAGGGATTGAGGCCTTTTTCGAGACCAACGTGGCTACTTTTGCCCTGGAACCCGCGGGTGTTGAGCAGTCGTCTCTGATCGGCACTTCTGTGGTGCACAGCACCGAGGAAATGCGCGTCGACGGCCGTCTGCGCGTGGGCAAGGTGTGCATCGTCGCGAGCTACCTGGCTCGCGTAGCCAACGATGACGGCTTTATCGATCGCGAGTTTGAGCCGTGCAACACCGGTGGTCAGAATCGCGAGCTGAGCCCCAAGGGCATTGACAAGGGCGTGGGCGTGGCGCGAGCGCTGGAATACCTGGGTCGCACCGGCAACGCGCGCACCTTTGGCTTTGGCGATTCCGGCAACGATCTGGGTATGCTCGCCGCTGTCGAGACGGCCGTGGCCATGGGCAACGCCATGCCCGAGGTCAAGGCGCTCGCCGACTACGTGACTGATGATGTCGCACACGACGGCACCGTCACAGCGATGCAGCATTTCGGCCTCATCTAATGAATCCCGCGTTCTGACGTTTGCTCAAACTGCGACTCTTTGTTTTTGCATGCTCAATCGATTTATCAATCCAAACGCTGAGGTGTTTATACCGTTCGCCGAGAAGATAAAAAACCGCAGTTCACGCCTTGATAAACGTAGGTAAAGTGTTTAGCAGTTTATCGGCCGTATGCTAACGAAAGGAATCAGGCAGATGGCAATCAAGGTGTTCGCTGACGGTGCAAACCTCGAGGGCATGCTCGACATGTACGAGAACGGCAACGTTCAGGGTTTCACGACCAACCCGTCCCTTATGAAGAAGGGCGGCGTGACGGATTACCGCGCGTTTGCCAAGGAGGTCCTGGCCCATATCACCGATGTGTCCGTCTCGTTTGAGGTCTTTGCCGACGACGTCGAGACCATGGAGGTCGAGGCGCGCGAGATCGCTACCTGGGCCGAGAACGTCTACGTCAAGATTCCGTGCGTGACCACCGAGGGCGAGTCCACCGCCGAGCTGGTGCGCAAGCTTTCGGCCGACGGCATCAAGGTCAACGTCACCACCATCTTTACGCCTACGCAGGTCGATGAGATGGTCGAGGCCGTTGACGCCGAGACGCCGTCCATCATCTCGCTCTTTGCCGGCCGCATCGCCGACACCGGCGTCGACCCCATTCCGTTTATGACGGAGTCGGTCAAGAAGGCCGCCGCCAAGCCCAACTGTGAGGTCCTGTGGGCGTCCACGCGCGAGCTCATCAACATTTACCAGGCCGAGGCCTGCGGTTGCCAGATTATCACGGTACCCAACAGCATCCTGGCCAAGCGCAAGAACATCGGTCGCGACCCGTACGAGGTCTCGCTCGACACCGTCCGCGGCTTTGCCAAGGATATCGCCTCGCTCGGCTTTCATATTCTGCCGTAAGCAAGGGTACCCCCTGTAGCGACGTGCAAAATCGCGAGTATTCAGCAAGGTAAAGGTCTTTATCAGTTAACCGAAGCATGGAACGGCCCCCGTTTTGGCTCTGACGACGCTAAAACGGGGCTGTTTTTTTGCTTTTTCGTCTCTGTGGGGCGTTCGGAACGGCGGAATTTGCAGAATACTCGCGATTTTGCACGTCGCGAGAGGGGGGACCCTTGCTTTAAACAGTTTACTTTCCCTGCACCATGGTGAGGGAGATCTTCTTGCGGTCGCGATCGACCTTTTCGACCCACACCTTGACCGTGTCGCCGACGCGCACCACGTCGCTGGGGTGCTTGACAAAGCGGTTGGCCAGCTTGGAGATATGTACGAGGCCGTCCTGGTGCACTCCCACGTCGACGAAGGCGCCAAAGTCCACAACGTTGCGCACCGTGCCCTTGAGTTCCATGCCGGGCTCCAGGTCGTCGATGGAAAGCGCCGAGCGGCTAAAGACCACCTCGGGTGCGTCGTCGCGCGGGTCGCGACCGGGCTTCTTGAGCTCGTTGACGATGTCGATGAGCGTGAGGGTGCCGCAGTCTAGGTCGCTTGCCAGCGTCGAGATACTGCCCAGACGGCGCTCGATGTCGGGTACGCCGCCGCGGCTGAGCTCGCTGGCTTTAACGCCGGCGCGTTCCAAGACGGATGTGGCCACTTCGTAGCTCTCGGGGTGGACGCTTGTCGCGTCGAGCGGGTTCTTGCCGCCGCTAATGCGCAGGAAGCCCGCGGCGTTGAGATATGCCTTGGGGCCCAGCTTGGGGACCTTCTTGAGCTGGCGGCGATCGGTAAAGGCGCCGTTTTCCTCGCGGTAGGCCACGATGTTTTTGGCCACGCTCGGCGTGATGCCCGATACATATCCCAGCAGGCTTGCGCTCGCGGTGTTCACGTCGACGCCCACGCGGTTGACGACGTCTTCCACCACGTGGCCCAGAGTGCGCGAGAGCTCGGCCTGATCAAGGTCGTGTTGGTACTGGCCAACGCCGATGGACTGGGGCGGAATCTTGACGAGCTCTGCCAGCGGGTCTTGCAGGCGACGGCCCAGGCTCATGGCGCCACGCACGGTGACGTCCAGGTCGGGATATTCCTGGCTGGCGAGCTCGGAGGCGGAGTACACCGACGCGCCGGCTTCGTTAACGATGGTGTAGCGAAGGCTGGGCGCCTGCTCGGCGATGAACTCCGAGACGACTTCCTCGGTCTCGCGGCTGGCGGTGCCGTTGCCGATGACGATGGTGTTGACGCCGTCCTTCTTGACGAGGCGAGCGAGCTCGCGCTTGGTGCCGGCGACGTCATGGCGCGGCTTGGTGGGGTAGACCACGCCGTGGTCGAGCAGCTTGCCGGTCTCGTCCATGACGGCGACCTTGCAGCCGGTGCGGTAGCCTGGATCGAGCGCGAGCACGCGGGCGCCGCGCACGGGGCGCGCCGAGAGCAGGCCCTCGAGATTCTTGGCAAAGACGTTGATGGCCTCGGTCTGGGCGCGAACGGTGAGCTTGGCGCGGGCCTCGCGCTCCAGCGAGGGGGCCATGAGGCGCTTGTAACCGTCGGCGATGGCGGCGTCAAAGACGGGCGCGAAGACGCCCTGGCGTCGGGGCCAACGGCTGCCGAGGCGTGCCGTGGCGGCGGCGCCGTCGACGTTCACGCGCACGCGGAGCTTGCCCTCGCGCTCACCGCGGTCGATAGCCAGCACACGGTGGTTGGGGATGCGGCGCAGCGGCTCATCATAGCTGTAGTACGGCTCGTAGGGAGTCTTCTCGGCGGGGTCGGTCGCCTCGACGACGATATCGGCGGTGTTTTGCGTAAAGGCGCGCAGGTCGGCGACGTTCTCGGGGTCCTCGGCCACCGTCTCGGCCACGATGTCCGCCGCGCCGGCGAGCGCCTTTTCGGGCGTGTCGAAGCCGGCCTCCTCGTTGACGTATGCCGCGGCAGCGTCGAGTGCGCTGCCCTTGGCCGAGGCCTGCATGATGATCATGTTGGCAAGCGGCTTCAGGCCGGCCTCGCGGGCCTTCTGCGCGCGGGTCATGCGCTTTTTGCGGTAGGGCTTGTAGAGGTCCTCGACACGCTGGAGCTGCGTGGCCTCGCGAATCTGCTGCTCGAGTTCGGGCGTGAGTTTGCCCTGGGCGTCGATGAGCAGAATGACGTCCTCTTTGCGCTGCTCAAGATTGCGCAGGTAAGACAGGCGCTCGTCGAGTGCGCGCAGGGCGACGTCGTCCATGCCGCCCGTGGCTTCTTTGCGGTAGCGCGAGATAAAGGGGATGGTGTTGCCCTCGTCGATGAGCTTGACGGCTGCCTCGATGTTGGCGGCCTTAAGGTTGAGCTCGCGGGCGAGCTGGGCGATAAGATCCATGGGACTCCTTGCGTTTAAGGTGCGTTTGCAGCACAGGGCTACCAAGGATACCACCCGTCCCAAAAGGCTGTTTTGGAGCCGCGCCACGAAAACGACCCATCTACTACGTTTGAACCGCATGGGTCGACCGTGCCTGGTTTTACCGGAAATCGGCAAGCCGTCTACCTGCGGCTTTTATTTCGCAAAATTCGGCATGGTTGAGGGTAGTCGGTTAAACGTAGTAGATAGGCGCATTTCGTGGCGAACGAACCAAGTCGAGGTGCAAAATAGCCCCTGCCCCAGAAAAATCGTCGGCAAGGTAGCAAAATGCCCTGCGGGCAGGAGGCTGCTCGCAGGGCAAAGAAGAGGGGCTTGTTGGTGGCGGACCGAAGGGACTCGGCATGGGGTTTCTGCCGCGGTCGCTCTTAAGGCATTACAGCTCGACGAGCTGGCCGGTCTCGGCGGCCTCCTTGATAGCGTTAAGCAGCGTGAGCGTCTTAACGTTATCGGCGGGGGTCACGACGGGCTCGACCTCGCGGCGGACAACCTTCATAAAGTGCTTGAGCTGCATCTTGTGCGGCAGTGCCGGGTCGACGGCCGGAATCTCCATCTGCAGCGGCTTGTGCCAGTTAGAGGCGCCGTCGTAGGAGAACTGGTGCAGGCGGGGCAGCGACAGGGCGCCCAGGGTTCCGCCGATAAAGTAGGCGTCGGCGTCGAAGGGGCGGTACTGCGGATCCTCGCGAGCGGTTGCCTCCCAGTTCCAGGGGCTGGCGGTGGCGTCGGAGATGGTCATGCTCGCGAGCGCGCCGTCGGCAAAACGGACGTTGACCACGGCGGAGTCCTCGGTCTCAAAACCGCGGGCGGCGCTGGACTGCATACCCTGGACGGCAACGGGCTCGCCCAGCAGGTAGCGGAGCAGGTCGACGTCGTGCACCAGGTTGACCAGGATCGGGCCGGCGCCCTTCTTGCGGCGCCACTCGACATCGAAATACTCGTCGTTCTTATAGATCATGTAGTGGAAGCTCGACACGGTGAGCTTGCCCAGTTCGCCGGACTCGATGATCTCCTTGGCCTTGTTGACGAAGGGGTTGTGGCGACGGTGCTGACCCACGAGCACGGGCACGCCGGCGGTCTCGGCCTCGGCGGCGAAGGCCTGAGCATCCTCAAGGTCGTTGGAGATCGGCTTTTCGACCAGCGGCACGATGTTGCGCTTTACAGCCTCGCGAGCAACGCCCAGGTGCAGGTCGTTGGGGGTAGCGATAATGACGGCCTCGGGCTTGATCTCGTCCATCATCTGGGCGGGATCGGTGTAAAACGGCACGCCGGCGGCCTCGGCCGTGGCGCGGGCGCCCTCAAAGGCGTCGGCGATGGCGACGAGCTCGGCCTCGGGCTCCTCGGTGACAAAGCGGATGTGGTTGCGGCCCATGGCGCCGGCGCCGATAACGGCAATGCGGACGGGGTTGAGCTCAGACATTTCGACTCCTTAATACTGGTGACCGGTGGGATGCGACAAAGGGGCTGTCCCTTTGTCGCATCGGTAAAACTAGGCAGACTTCTTCTTGCTGTCGGAGACCATCATGTAGACGGTGAGCACGACGGCGATGGCGGCGATCACAATGGCGCCGTAGAAGGACTGCTGGTAGGCGGCGCTGCCGGCCTCGGCGTGATACAGCACGGCAGTGATGGGCTGGCTGATCCAGGTGGAAGCGGCATAACCCAAAAACATGATGCCGTAGTTGACGCCGATGTTGCTGGTACCGAAGGCGCCGCCGGTGAGCGGCGGGTAGATGACGAGCAGGGCGCCAAAGCTAAAGCCAAGCAGGGCGAGCGCCACAAAGAACATGGCCTGCGTAAAGCTCATCGACATGATGACGAGCGCGACGATGGTGACGACAAGGCTGATGAGCAGCGACTTATAGGCGCCGAGCTTGTCGATGATCTGGCCAAAGGACAGACGGCCGACCAGGTTGGCGCAGGTGTTGACGGAGACCACCACACCGCCGAGGGCGACGGCCGCGGCGCTCGTGGGGTCGGCGAAGAGCTGGACGGCGGCGATGGAGGCAACCTTGCCCACGAGCAGGGTGCCCGCGGTGGCGGCAAAGGCGAAGGTGACGATGAGAACCCAGAAGCGCGGGGTCTTGACCATCTCGCCCGGGGTGAGGTCGCCGAAGGTGCCGGCATGCGCGCCGCCCTTGGGGGCCTCGAAGCCCTCGGGCAGCCAGCCGGCCTCGGGGGCCTTCAGGAACAGGGCGGAGGCGGCGATCGTCACAAAGAAGATGACGCCGAGTGCCTTGAGGGCGCCGAAGATGCCCAGGCTTGGGATGAGCAACGAGGCGAGCACCGGGGACAGCACGGCGGGGCCGGCGGTCGAAGCGGCCAGGGTGATGCCGGAGGCAAGGCCCTTTTTGTCGATGAACCACTTTTGACCGGTGGTGAGTGCCGGGTTGTAGCCCAGGCCGTTGCCGATGGCGGCGACGAGCGAGAACCACAGGTAGAACTGCCACGGCTCGGTGACGGTGCCGGACATAAACCAGCCCAGGCCGTAGCACACAGCGGCGGCGATCACGACGTTGCGCGGGCCGATCTTATCGGAGATGCGGCCGGCGAAGATGCCCGTCACGGCCATGATGGTCTGAAAGACCGGGAAAGCCCAGGTAAGGGCGCTCGACCACTCGGGGTAGACGGCGAGCAGGTTCTTGCTCACGACGGAATACAGCGCGATGGAGCTGATAAAGAACATGGTGACGCACGCGGCGGAAAGCACGACGGCGCGACCCTTGTTGGAGTTGGTGGAAGCCATTGGACTCTTTCTAATCGATACGGGGGAGGAGCGGGCGTGTCCGCGGGACCTCCCTGTCAGGTTGGTTTACTGGTCAGTCGGCTTGGCGACGCCGGACTCATCGGACCAGAGCTCGACACCCTTGTTCTTGAGGTAGTTGTCGGCAAAGGTTCGACGGCCGCCGGGCTTGGCGGTGAGATCGCCCATCATGTTGGAGAAGCCGCCATCGACCTTGATGGCGTCGCCGGTGGTAAAGTCCGAGCGCTTGGACGCCAGGAACATGACGGCGTTGGCGATATCGCTGACCTCGCCGATGCGGCGCGTGGCGATGAGGCGGCTGCGGCTCTTCTCGACCTCGGGGTCGGCGTAAAAGCTTGCCGACATGGGGGTCTTGACAAAGCAAGGCTCGACGCAGTTGGAGCGCACGCCGTAGGGGCCCCACTCGGCAGCCAGCATCTTGGACATCATGTTGACGCCCGCCTTGGTGGAGCTGTACACGCCCGAGAACGTCTCGGGGGAGTGGCTGGCAACGGTCGAGATGTGCACCAGGCGACCCTGACCGGCCTTAATCATCTCGCGACCAAAGCGCTGCGAGGTGATGAAGTAGCCGGTAAGGTTGACGTTGAGGACCTCGTTCCAGTCGCTCAGCGGCAGGTCTTCCATGGCTGCGAAGCGCAGGACGCCGGCGGTGTTGACGAGAACGTCGACGCGACCGAAGTCGGCGATCGTGGCGTCGACGGCGGCCTGAACCTCGGCCTCGTCGGTGGCGTTCATCTTGTAGCCCTCGGCGTGGATGCCAAACTCGGCAGCGAGGTCGGCGGCTGCGGTCTTGACCTTCTCCTCGTCCAGGTCGAGCAGGACGACGTTGGCGCCGTTGCGGGCGAACTCGCGGCAAATCTCGACGCCCATACCGCCGAGCGCACCGGTCACGGCGCAGACGTCGCCCTCGAGCTTAAGCCAATTGCTCATAGGAACTTCCCTTCTTGTGCCTCCCTGTGGGCCGCTCCCATTAATCGACTCACGTGGTTTTCGCTGGTTATCGTATGCTTTGAATTCGCGCAGGTGAATTGCATATTTGTTAGAATGGCGTAAACCATTGGTTTATAGCTCGCAAGTAGATTTGTCCGTAATTGAGTGTGTGACCTGCCAAAACAACCCCCTGCGGCCGCGCATGGGCATACGTCTGGAAACGGGAGATTGACGTGTACGATCGACGACTTGAGGCCATATCGGCCGCCGCGGAGCTGGGAAGCTTCTCGCGTGCCGCGGCAAAGCTGCGCGTGTCGACGCCGGCACTCGTCAAGCAGGTTTCGGGCTTCGAGGCCGAGTTCGGCATCACGCTGTTCGAGCGGTCGCACTCGGGCGTTAAGGTGACGCCGGCGGGGGCGCTGCTGGTGGACGACGCGCGCTCGATCATGCGCCAGTCCGATGATGCGCTGCGCCGCGCCCGACGCGCGGCGGGCGATGGCGGCGCCGTGCGCCTGGGCGTGTCGATGATGTGCCCGGGGCGCCACACGCTCGCGCTGTGGCCGCAGGTGCACGACATGGAGCCGCGCTTGCGTTTTGAGATTGTGCCGGTGGGGGACCTTTACGATGAGCGCGAGACCGTCATGCGCAGTCTGGGGCGCGAGGTGGATGTGGTGCAGTCGAGTTTTTCGACCCCGCGCTGGGGCGACGCCTGCCAAAAGCTCCGCATCGTTACCGTGCCGTTTTATATTGATGTGCCGCGCACGAGCCGGCTCGCGCGCAAGACGCGCATCACGGTTGCCGACCTGGAGGGCATGCGCCTGCGCGTGCTCCGTCACGGCAACGACGCCATAGACAGCCTGCGTATCGACCTGTTGGCCGACGGCGGCGTGGACGTGATCGATGTGGATAGCTTCGACTTTGCGCTCTTTAACGAGGCCGAGGAAAAGGGCGACGCGGTGCTCACCTGCGGCGCATGGTCGGGGGTGCACCCGGCCTTTGTGGGCGTGCCGTTCCTGTGCGGGCGAGAGGTGCCGGTCTTTTTGCACTATCCGCTCGAGCCCACCCTCCAAGTACAAAAATTCGTCAACGCCATGGCCCAACTCCTCAAGTAGCCAAAAGAGTCCCGTCCCAAATTAGCTACCCTTTGCTACGGGTTTAGCGGTCCTCGCGTTGCGGCCCGGCTGCCTCGGCTGTCTTTACGCGGTTCTTATCGACGTACATGTTCTTGTCGGCCTGGGAAAAGAGCTCGCGCATCGTAGGCGGTTCATCAAAATCACTGGAAAGCGCATAGCCCACCGCATAGCTGATAGGCATGTCGGGGTGAGCCTCGGAATACTCGTTCACGTTCGCACGAACCCGAGCGAGACAGGACTCCACGGCAGCCCGATCGGCATCCCACAGCACCGCGATAAACTCATCGCCGCCGTCGCGGCCCACAAAGCACGTCTCGGACGCCACACTTCCCAGTTGCCGGGCAAAAGAACGGATGTATTCGTCGCCCTTCTCGTGGCCGAAGCTGTTATTGACCGTATGCAGATTGTTAAGGTCGAAGACGCACACCGCAACGGGCGCCTCCGCGGAGACAGGCTGCTCCTGCCCCAAGACCTCCTCGCACTTGTTCTTGTTGGGCAGTCCCGTGGCTTCGTCGAGATAGACTTTGCTCTGCAGTTCGCGATTGAGCGCGGCAGTTCGCACCGCGCGAACAAGTTCGACCGCAAAGGTCGCCACCAAGCCCATGATGTCGATGATCACCAGGCCCTCGAGATAGTTGAGTGCCGACGCCTTCTCCTGAGAGTAGTCCTCTGCGAGTCGCGTAGCATCGTCGCAAATGCCAAAGAACTCCTCGCTCATGGAGATGATGTCGGTGTTCTCATAGCCGACTTCGCGCACGCGGATGATCTCGGTGCAAAGCTCATCAAAATAATTTGCAAGCTCGGTCATTTTTGCCTGATACTCATCGTCGTCGAGACGGACGAGGTTGAGGTCGTCACTTCCGTAACGCAAACCGTTGATGTATGAATCCACGGCTTTAAGCAGGTCATCTTGAGGCTGGCCCGCGTCCTCGAGCTTAACGATTCGCTGCGTGGTACCGCGCACCAGACCGGCGTAGTTGACCACACGCGCCGTGCCCTGGATATCGGAGACGAGCAGCATAACATTGATGAAGAAGAAGATGAGAACTGCCGTGAGCACCATCATGAGCAGGCGCACCGCCTGGCCGGCCTTCTTGGCGACAGAAGTATTCACAAGTTCACTCCCCTAAATGACAAAAGAACAGGTAGCACGCAGTGTGCTGAAATTCATGGGTGGTTAACTCTACCATATGGGCCAGCAGCCTCAAACTGCAGCAGACGCTCGTCCAAATTGGCGTGACGCTTGCCTTGTTGTTCTTGACCTGGCCGCGCTATCGGACATGCTTCTGGTCTTGGATCACCATGGGAAAGCTCATCCCGTTTTGTGCGTCTAGAGTGGGATGCGGTTTCCCAAAGGTGCCGTTAGGGGAAACCACATCCCGGTTTATGCCCTTGAAATGGGATGTCGTTTCCCGGAGGGGGCCCAGCGGGAAACGGCATCCCATTCTGGGCCCGAAAAGTGGGATACGGTTTCCGGCCGGCATGAAAAAAGCCTCCGCAGCTCGTGTGGCTGCGGAGGCTTTATTCGTTGCGGTGCATTGTGTTTGGGTCGTTGAGATGAGTCGATTTGCCCCGAAAGAGGAGGGCATTGATCTTAGGGTCATGCCCGACGAATGAGCGGCAAATCGGCCATCTCGGCGAGCCGAACTACTCCAGCTCAAACGCTCCGGTATAGAGCTGGTAGTAATACCCGCGCTTGGCAATCAGCTCGTCGTGGTTGCCGCGCTCGATGATGCGGCCGTGGTCCAGACAGATGATCGCGTCGGAGTTGCGCACGGTGGACAGGCGGTGCGCGATGACAAACGTCGTGCGGCCT
Source organism: uncultured bacterium (assembly GCA_905214105.1). Taxonomy (GTDB): domain Bacteria; phylum Actinomycetota; class Coriobacteriia; order Coriobacteriales; family Coriobacteriaceae; genus Collinsella. Next base: position 4,346 of record CAJMKK010000013.1, on the reverse strand, counting down.
TCCATGAGCTTGTCCATGCCGGCCTGCACGATAGCCTCGGTGCGGGTGTCGATGGAGCTCGTGGCCTCGTCCAGAATCATCGCCGGCGGATCGGCGACGGCGGCGCGTGCGATCGAAATCAGCTGGCGCTGGCCCTGCGACAGCTGTGCGCCGTTGCCGGTGAGCATGGTGTCGTAGCCGTCGGGCAGGCGGGTGATAAAGTCGTCCGCGCCCGCGAGCTTAGCCGCCTTGATGCACTCCTCGTCGGTGGCATCCAGATTGCCGTAGCGGATGTTATCCATCACGGTGCCGGTGAACAGGTTCACGTCCTGCAGCACCACGCCCAGCGAGCGGCGCAGATCTGCCTTGCGGATCTTGTTGACGTTGATGCCGTCGTAGCGGATCTTGCCGTCGGCGATGTCATAGAAGCGGTTAATGAGGTTGGTGATGGTCGTCTTGCCGGCACCGGTGGCGCCGACAAACGCGACCTTCTGGCCCGGCTTGGCAAACACAGACACGCCGTGCAGCACCTCGTGGTCGGGCGTGTAGCCAAAGTCGACGTTGTCCATGACCAGGTCGCCGCGCAGCGGCACGTACTCGATCTCGCCGGTTGCGCGGTGCGGATGTTTCCACGCCCACATGCCGGTGTGGTGGTCGGCCTCCTCGAGCTGCCAGGTGTCGGGGTTCACCTGAGCGTTGACGAGCGTCACATAGCCTTCGTCGGCTTCGGGCTCCTCGTCGATGAGCTCAAAGATACGGTCGGCGCCGGCGAGGCCCATGACCACGGCGTTGATCTGCTGCGAGATCTGGCCGATCTGTCCGCAGAACTGCTTGGTCATGTTGAGGAACGGCACCACGACGGCGATGGACAGCGCCATGCCCGAGATGCTCAGGTTGGGCACGCCCAGCGCCAGGAAAATGCCGCCTGCCAGTGCGACCAGCACGTAGAGCAGGTTTCCCAGGTTCATAAGGATGGGCATGAGGATGTTGGCGTACATGTTGGCCTTCTGCGAGACCTCGAAGAGCTTTTCGTTGCGCTCGTCAAAATCGGCCTCGGCGGCAGACTCGTGGCAGAATGCCTTGACGACCTTCTGACCGTTCATGACTTCCTCGATATGGCCCTCGACAACGCCGAGCTCGGTCTGCTGCGCAATAAAGAAGCGCGCGGAGTTGGAGCCGAGCAGCTTGGTCATAAAGGTCATAAAGGCGACGCCTGCCACAATGACCAGGCACATCCAAACGCTGTAGTACAGCATGATAAAGAACACCGTGACGATGACGATGGTCGTCATGAGCAGGTTGGGCAGCGACTGGCTGATCATCTGGCGCAGCGTGTCGATGTCGTTGGTGTAGTGGCTCATGATGTCGCCGCGCTGGTGCGTGTCGAAGTAGCGAATCGGCAGGTCCTGCATGCGGTTGAACATCTTCTCGCGAAGCTTCTCGAGCGAGCCCTGCGTGACGATGGCCATGGCGCGGTTCCAGAACAGCGAGGACAGGATGCCGACGCCGTAGATGCAGGCGAGGGTGGTCACGAGCTGTGCGATCTTGGGCTGTGCAGCTTCCCAATCGCCCGACTGCCACGATTCGCTAATAATCTGCAGGGCGCTCTGAAGGAAGGTCGCGCCGATGGAGTTGATGATGGCGCAGAGCACCACGCCGACGACGACGAGGGGCAAAAGCACGGGGTAGAAGCCAAAGAGCGTCTTGATGAGGCGCGACATGGTGCCGCCCTTGCGGTTGAGCGCGCGCTCGGCGGTCGTTGCCTTACTCATGTGCCTCGCCTCCTTCCTGGGTCTGAGCTTGTGCTGCAGATGCCTCGGTGTCGGCCTCGACGGCCCCTTCGCCCTCGGCAGACATCTTGTTCTGCGAGGTAAAGGTCTCGCGGTAGATCTCGCTCGTCTTGAGCAGCTCATCGTGGTTGCCGATCTGCGCGATGCGGCCGCCCTCCATGACGATGATGCGGTCTGCATCCTGCACGGAGCTAATGCGCTGGGCGATGATGAGCTTGGTCGTGTTGGGCAGATAGCTTGCCAGCCCTGCGCGAATCTTGGCGTCGGTCTTGGTGTCGACGGCGCTCGTGGAGTCGTCCAGGATCAAGATCTTGGGGCGACGCAGCAGGGCACGCGCAATGCACAGGCGCTGCTTCTGACCGCCGGAAACATTGGAGCCGCCCTGTTCGATCCAGGTGTCATAGCCCTTGGGGAAGCCGTCGACAAACTCGTCGGCGCAGGCCAGATGCGCGGCCTCGCGGACCTCTTCGTCGGTGGCGTTCGGGTCGCCCCAACGCAGGTTCTCGGCAATCGTGCCGCTAAACAGCACGTTTTTCTGCAGCACCATGGCCACCTGGTGGCGCAGGGCGTCCAAGTCGTAGTCGCGTACATCCACGCCGCCCACGCGCACGGTACCCTCGGTGGCGTCGTACAGGCGGGCGATGAGGTTTACGAGCGTGGACTTGGCCGAGCCGGTGCCGCCGATGATGCCGATGGTCTCGCCGCTCTTAATGTGCAGGTCGATATTGTCGAGCGCCTGGCGCTTCGCATGCGCGGAATACTTAAAGCTCACGTGGTCAAAGTCGATGGAGCCATCGGCGACCTCGAGCACGGGCTCGGCGGGATCGGCGATCGTGGGCTCGGCGGCCAGCACCTCGGTGATGCGGTGCGCCGATTCGTCGGCCATGGTCACCATGACAAAGATCATCGATAGCTGCATCAGGCTCATGAGGATTTGGAAGCCATAGGTAAAGATCGAGGAGAGCTGGCCCACGTCGAACAACGTGCCCTGGCTCGTGATGATGAGCTTGGAGCCCAGGTAGATGATGACGACGAACGCGCCGTTGACGCAGATGTTCATCATGGGGTTGTTAAAGGCCAGCAGCTTCTCGGCGCGGGTGAAGTCCATTTGGACGTCGCGTGCGGCGGTCGCGAACTTCTCCTTCTCAAAGTCTTCGCGCACATAGCTCTTGACCACGCGCATGCCGGTGACGTTTTCCTCGACGGACTCGTTAAGGGCGTCGTACTTGTGGAACACGCGCGAGAAGATGGGACGCACCTTAAAGATGATAAAGAACAGCCCAAAGCCCAGCAGCGGAATGATGACCAGGTAGACCATGGCGACGCTGCCGCCCATGATAAATGCCATGGTAAAGGCGAAGATCAATACCAGCGGCGCGCGCACGGCGATACGGATGATCATCATAAAGGCCTGCTGCACGTTGTTGATATCGGTGGTCAGGCGCGTGACGAGCGAGGAGCTCGAGAACTCATCGATGTTGGCAAAGCTGAACGTCTGGATCTTGTAGAACAGGTCGTGACGCAGGTTCTTAGCGAAGCCGCAACTCGCATGGCTGCAGGTGACGCCGGCAGCGGCGCCAAAAGCAAGCGACGTCAGCGCGATGAGCACCAAAAAGCCCGCGGTGGGAAGCATCTCGGCTACGGTGGTGCCATCTTTGATGGCGTCGATCAGGTTGGCGGTGATAAATGGAATCAGCATCTCGCAGAGCACCTCGCCAAGCACGAGCAACGGCGTGGCAACGGTGACTTTTATATAGTCGCGGATGCTGCCCATGAGGGTTTTAATCATCCAGTTCCTCCCAGGTTACACGGATTTTCTCGAGCATTTCGGCGAGCTGCTCGCGCTCGTCGTGGGTGAGGGCACCAAAGGCCTGCTCTCTAAAGCGAATGCGGGCTGCCTGGTCGATGCGGGCGTTTTCCCGGCCGGTTTCGGTCAGGCGAATGGTGAGCTGCCGTCGATCCTTGGGGTTACGGCTGCGCTCGATGAGGCCGTTGAGCTCGAGCTTGGACAGGATCTCGGAAAGCGACCCCGGCTTGAGGTCAAAGTGCATGCCGAGTTCTTGCTGCGACATCTCGCCGCCGGGTTGCTTGGCCAGCAGGCAGATGATGGGCGCCTTGCCGGACACGCCTCCGCCATGAAAATGCATGTAATGGCCGCAAAAGCCCAGGCCATTGAGGATGCGTTTGGCAAGCTTGTCTTCTGAGCTAACCGCTTCGGGTGCATCCGCCGGCTGTGACGGGTCGCCGCCGGGCTCGTGCGAACAAAGGTTAAGAGGTTCATCGCACATGAATTAGTTTTGCTCCTTTCTTTAGTTAGGTAGTGGAATTGTTTTGTGCCTAACCAATCTAGGAGCATGAGAAATGAATGTCAAGGTACCAAACTAGTGGTTACGCGGTTTTACCAAACCGCGTAGCTGCTCGACGCTGCAAACGGCCCCAAGTGGCAATCTGACGTTCAATTTCAAGGGCGCGACCAGAGGGTCAGCGCCCTTTCATTTCACGTCACCTTGCTCGCTTGGGGCCGTTTTCGCTCATATGACCCAATCCGCTGTCAAGAGCCACAATGGCCCCGCCGAC
>CAJMKK010000012.1 GCA_905214105.1 uncultured bacterium | reverse complement strand
GCCGCGCGGCAAGGAGATATATTGCCAGACCGGAGGGGCGCCGGGGGCGGGAATCTGGGCGTACACATTTCCTACACATATTAAAACCCTGCTTACGTTTGCCAGCCGTTCTCTACCGCTCACCGAGGGCCTCTTTATAGTGAAGCGTCATATGGCTAAAGCTGATAGGCTCCCTTAGCCAAGGCACAGCCGGCATCGAGCAACTCATCGCGCTCCTCCACCGAGAACCCCTCGGCGTATACGCGAACCACCGGTTCGGTCCCGCTGGGGCGGATCAGCAGCCAGGTGTCATCCTCGAATGCCAAACGTAAACCATCCATATGGCTTACAGCCTGCGGCGCCTTGCCGCAAATCGATTTAGGATTCATGCCAGGAAGCAGCGTTCGCAGCGATTCGGCGTCTTCGGCCTCAAGGCGCAAATCGCGACGCCCATAGCTCGTCTTACCAAAACTGGCCTCGAGCTGATCGACCAAAACGCCCAAAGGCGCGCCCGTCTTTGCCATAAGCTCACACAGAATCAGACAAGCAAGGATTCCATCACGCTCAGGCATATGCGCGGCGATGCCGATACCGCCGGCCTCCTCGCCTCCCATGAGGACGCCGCCCTTCTTCATCTCTGCAGCTATATATTTGAAACCGACCGGCTTAACGGTCACACGACAGCCAAGCGCCTCGGCAATGCGACGCACTAGCGTCGAGCACGAGAGATTGACGACGACACGCCCCTCCAAATTGCGGAATTGAACGAGGTCGCCCAAAACAAGCGCTATGATTTGATGCGGATGAATATATCTACCGCGTTCGTCGACCGCACCGATACGGTCGGCATCGCCGTCGGTCACCAGGCCTGCGCACGCCCCGTCCTCGACAACCGCACGCTCGCAAGCGTCCACCCACGGCTCAACAGGGTCGGGGCAAATGTCCTCTTGATCGGACGACTGTCCGGCATGAATCTCGTGCACCTCGACGCCTAGCTCCCGCAGCAGGTCGGCAAGATATCCCTGGGCCGCGCCGCCCATGGGGTCAACTACCACACGCAGGTGAGCGGCTCGAATGGCCTCGGCATCGACAAACGATGCCACCGCCTGCATATAGTCAGGAATAATATCCGCGGTGCGATAGCGTTCCTCGATCCCCATCGGCTCGGGGGCCATAGTCTCTTCGAGCTCTTCGATGACATCCTGATTGGCCGTCGAGCCATCTCCCATGCGCAGCTTAAGGCACAGATACCCCTGCGGATGATGGGATCCCGTCACCATGAGCGCACCGCAGGCCTCGCCGTCATACGCCGCCGCCCACGTAAGGGCGGGGGTCGGAACAGGCCGAGATGCGAGCACTGCGTCCAATCCGTGAGCGGCAAGCACGCCTGCCGCAAGCTCAGCGAACTCGCGCGCTAAGGGCCGAGTGTCGAACCCTATATATACCGTTTTGCCCGGATTGGTCTTTTGCCACAACTCGCCGACGGCATCGGCGATACGGGCAACGTTATCGGCAGTGAAGTCCTCATCGACGCGAGCGCGCCAACCGTCAGTTCCAAAATGAATTATCGCGCACACGCGCAGACACCTCGCAGTGTTTGGATCATGGTACGCATGAGGTATACCCGCAGCACGCACCCGGCAACCTGCCGGTACCAGCATTCACCATTTGGGCAAATGCTGCCGAGGACATGCAGGCAATAAAAAAACCGCCCCGTATGGAGCGGTTTTGCCCTTTATATATCGAGCGCCTCGGCCATCGCTGCCGTAGTGATTGCCGTGGTTCCACAGCAACTGCCCACCATTGCGGCACCGGCATGTCTCCATTCGATGCATGCGCGCGCGAAAGCTTCGGGGTTCTCGTGCCATACGGGGCCATCCTGAGTCTGGACCGGATCGCCTACGTTGGGACGCACCGTGACGGGAGTAGTCGCCGATGCAACCATCCTGGGCACCGCCGCGTTCGCGGCCGCAAGCGAACAGCAATTAACACCAACCGAGTTTGCGCCGTGTTTTTCGGCGTACAAAACGGCCGCCTCGATGTTGAGGCCATCGCCCAACAGGTCGCCTTTATCGTCAACGACAAAACTCACCAGGACAGGCATGCCGTCGGCGGCATCTCGGGCGCCGGCAAGCGTGGGCTGCAAATTACGGATAGACGTCACCGTCTCGATCAGCAGACCGTCAACACCAGCATTGAGCAAGGCGTGCGCCTGTTCGCGCGCAATGCCTCGGATTTCACGATACTCGACAGAGTCTTCGGCAAACCACTCAATACCGATCGGGCCCATCGAGCCCAGTAGCAGCTGAGGGTGCGCCTGGCGGGCATCGTCGACGGCCCCGCGATTGACCTCCGCCACGGACGGCGCAATCTGATCGTGCTTGAGGGCATAGCTCGATGCCTGAAAGGTGTTGGTAATGAGCACCTGCGCGCCGGCGGCGACATACAAGCGATGAATACGAGAAACGGTCTGCGGCTCTGCCAGATTCCAAAACGCCGGTGGAATGTCGGCGGCATCGTACTCACTCAACAGAACACTGCCCATGGGGCCCTGCGCCAACAAGGTCTCGCTCGACAAGCGGCGCGTAAGTTCCTCGGCACCAAAGCGGTTGTAATAACTCGTATCCATATATATCCCGCTATTCCTCGACGCTGATTCCCTGCTTTTCGAGATAGGCGAGCCAGCGGTTCATCGTGTCCTCGGATAGCGCATGCTCCATCATGCAGGCCTCGGAATCGGCTCGCTCAAATTCGACACCGAGCTCCTGAACCAAAAATGTGCGGATGAGGCGATGACGGTACCAGATAGCCGTGCCGACCTCGCGGCCGCGATCGGTCAGGATTACCTTGCCATAGTGCGATTGCTCGACAAGCTCGGATGCCTTGAGCGCCGAAACCGCTTTATTGACCGATGCCTTGGAGACGCCAAGGCGCTGCGCGATGTCGACCGATCGCACGCCGTTGGTTTCCCCCTCTTCGCTTTCAATGCGAACCATGCACTCCAAGTAGTCTTCGTTCGCCACCGTCAGATGTAGTTCGCGCGAGCTATTTGTCGTATCCATGATCTTCCGTCCCTTCTGCATTCAATGGCTGATTCTACCCCATCCAAGCGTCGTGGTATGCCGTGGCATACCGTGCTAGAGTTCTTGTTGCACACGACGACCAAGATTGGAGCGGTCTTTATGGAAAACACCACCACGAGCCCCGATGTTCTCGAGCGCTTTTTGCGCTACGTCCAGATCAACACGCAGTCCGAGGATGCAAACTGCGACCAGGTACCCTCGAGCGCCGTTCAGTTTGACCTTGCCAACGTGCTGGCTGAAGAGCTGCGCGAGCTTGGTGCGGAAGATGCCCACGTGACCGAGCACGCCTATGTCTGCGCGCATATCCCCGCAAGTGCGGGCGCTGAGGACAAGCCCGCCCTGGGCCTGATCGCCCATCTCGACACTACCGAAGTTGCACCGGGCGCCGGCGTGAAGCCGCACATCGTACACTACGAAGGCGGCGACCTGGTCTGCGGCACGGTTGACGGTAAGCCCGTTGCCATGAGTACCGCCAAGCTTCCCGCCCTGAATGACCTCGTGGGTGAGGACTTGGTCTGCAGCGATGGCACCACGCTGCTGGGCGCAGACGACAAGGCAGGCGTCGCCGAGATCATGTCGCTTGTCGCGCGTATCGCTCAGGACCCTTCTCTGCCCCATCCCGCACTCGGCATTTGCTTCTGCCCTGACGAGGAGATCGGCCACGGAGCCGAGCTGTTGGATATCGATACCTTTGGCTGCAAGTACGCCTACACGGTCGACGGCGGCCCCATCGGCGAGCTGGAGTGGGAGTGTTTTAACGCCGCCGAGGCGACCGTCTGCTTTGAGGGCCAGTCCATCCACCCGGGCGACGCTAAGGGCCGTATGGTCAACGCAGGCAATCTGTTCTGCGACTTCAACGCGTTGCTCCCCTACGTGCAGCGCCCGGAGTATACGGAAGGCTACGAGGGCTTTTATCACCTTGAGGGTGTATCTGCGACCGTCGATCACGCCACAGCGCGCTATATCGTCCGCGACCATGACGCCGCCAAGTTCCAGCAGAAACTCGACCTTATTGATGCCGCCGCCTCGATGCTCAACCAGCGTCTGGGTGAGGAGCGCGTGACGGTCGAGATTAAGCAGCAGTATCGAAATATGGCCGAGATCGTTCGTGACTATCCCGAGCTTATTGATGTTGCCAAGGAAGCCTACCTTGCCTGCGGCGTTGAACCCCAAGTGCTGCCGATTCGCGGCGGCACCGACGGTGCTCAGCTGTCGTTCCGCGGTCTGCCCTGCCCCAACCTTTCCACCGGCGGCTATTGCTACCACGGCGTCAACGAGTTCGTCCCGGTCAGCTCGCTCGTCAAGATGACCGACGTGCTCCAGGAGCTCGTCGCCCGCTTTGCATAAGAAACTCGAACAATCTAGGTAAGCAAAACCGCCCCGTCCTCAAAACCGAGAACGGGGCGGTTTTTGGTGCAAGGGGAAATAGAAGTTGGGGACGTTCTTAAACGACTAGTCAAACAAGAACGTCCCCAATGACTACCAATGTGCCAAGTGTTACGCCGATGTTTTGGCACCGACAGCGAAAACCCGCCAGAGTGAGCAAGGTGCCTTGAAACGAGGCGGCATTGATCTTTTGATCATGCCGCCGAAGTTGAAAGGCAGATTGCCGCTCTGGCGGGTTTGCAGCGTCAACTGGTTACGCGGGCTGGTAAGCCCGCGTAACCCTAATAATTGGCTTCGTAGCCGTTGCCGTCGCCGGTGGGCTCTTCGTAGTAGTCCGAATCGCTCGAATCGCTTGAGTCATCGGAATCGTCAGAGCTGACCGATGAGGTTGCGGTACCGTTTGCGTAGTCGTCAGACGTGTTGTTGTTCAGGTCGCCAATCGTAGAGCTGGAACCGTCGGAAAGACCCATGGTGTTGGGACCCTTGGGATCCTTGCCGGCATCGACGCGCTCCATCATTTCCTTGAGCTCGTCCTCGTAGACAAAGACGTAGCTCACACCGTCGATCATGGTGCTGTCGTCGGCGTACGAGGGCAGGTTGGCCGAGTAGATACCGTCGACATCCATACCGCGCATGGCGTTGACCGTAGCCACGATATCCTGAACGCTCATATCGGTTACGAGCATATCGGACAGCGAATTAACCAGGCCAAAAATCTTCGTGGCATCGAAGTTATTGAGAATCTGGTTGGCAAGGGCGCCAAGCACCTGACGCTGGTGGCGCATGCGCGTGTAATCGCCGTCGGCATAGGTGTAGCGGCAGCGGGCATAGGTAAGGGCGGTGGCACCGTCCATATGCTGCTGGCCAGCGGTAATCTTAATATCCAGGTGCTCGGGGTCGTCAACATCATCGGTTGCGTTAATGTCGATACCGCCAACCGAATCAATCAGCGCCTGCATACCGTCGAAGCTGACCTCGGCATAGTGGGAAATCTGAACACCGCATAGCTCGTTGACCGCCTCGACCATGGCCTCGGCGCCGCCAACGGTATGGCAGGCGTTGATCTTCATGGTCTCGCCCTTGTACTCGACCTTGGTGTCGCGCGGAACGGAAATGAGCGTCGCCTGCTTTTGCGTGGGGTCGATGCGTGCCAGGATAATCGAGTCGGCACGATACGTATCCTCGCCCGGACGGCCGTCGGTGCCAAGAAGCAGCACGTAGAACGGATCCTTTGCCTCATCGGTGTCAACCAGAACCCGACGTAGATTGTCGGTAATGACATTAGAATCGCCGAGCTTGCCCATAATGGTGGCAAACCACAAGCCGGCAGCGGTAGTGGCACTCAGCAGCACGCCAAGCACGACAATGAGCGCGACGTGACGAATCGTGTGGCTACGACGACGTTGACGAGCGCGCTCGGAATAGCGAGCCACGTTATCGCGACTGTAGATCTTGGCCTGCGCACCAGTTGAGGGTCTTCGGGTGCTAGTATCCGCGAGGGGCTTTTTATTAAACATAGGCAACCTGTATTAGTAGATGACGGGATCGGGGACGGTAGCATGCTCGACATGCGCGCCGAGCGCCTGCAGCTTTTCGACAAACTGCTCGTAGCCGCGCTTGATGTGATGGATGGCTGAAACCTCGGTCGTCCCGTCGGCGATCAAGCCCGCTACGACGAGGGCCGCTCCGCCACGCAGATCGGGCGAGGTAACCTGTGCACCCGAGAAGCCCTTGACGCCATGAATCATGGCATGATGGCTCTCGATACGAATGTCGGCGCCCATGCGCACCAGCTCAGAGGCAAACATAAAGCGATTCTCGAAGATGTTCTCGGTAATAACGGAACTGCCGTCGGCAAGGGCGGAGAGCACCATAATCTGCGCCTGCATGTCCGTCGGGAAGCCGGGGAACGGAAGCGTCTGGATGTCGACCGGCTTGATACGCTCGGCACGGTTTACATGGACGCCATCCTCGACGCGCTCGCAGTCGATACCCATGAGCTCCATCTTCTTGAGCACCATGCCCAAGTGAATGGGGCAAAAGCCCGTGACATCGACACCGCGATCGTCGGCCATCAACGCACCGGCAACGATAAAGGTACCGGCCTCGATGCGGTCGCCTACTACGCGATGGGTAACAGGATGGAGCTCTTCCACGCCTTCGATAGTCACGACGGGCGTGCCGGCGCCAACAATCTTGGCGCCCATCTCGTTAAGCATGTTGGCGAGATCGACGATCTCGGGCTCGCGGGCGGCATTGTCGATAACCGTGGTGCCCTGCGCGCGCACGGATGCCATAATGAGGTTCTCGGTCGCACCGACACTGGCGAACTCGAGCGTGACGGTGGTACCGCGCAGACCTTGGGGCGCATTAGCGTTGATGTAACCGTGGGCGGTATCGAACTCAACGCCCAGGGCCTCAAGACCAAGAATGTGCATATCGATCTTGCGAGCACCCAGGTTGCAGCCGCCCGGCATGGCGATCTTGGCGCGATGGAAGCGACCCAGCAGGGGTCCCATCACGGCGGTGGAAGCACGCATCTTGGCAACGAGCTCGTAGGGGGCCTCCCAAGAATCGACCTGAGAGGTATCAATCTCGAGCGTGTGCTCGTCGAGAACATCGATCGTAGCGCCCATGCCCTTGAGCACCTTGCCCATCACGTGGACATCGGAAATATCGGGCACGTTCTGCAGCGTCGTCTTGCCCGGCGCCAGAAGCGTTGCCGCCATGAGTTTGAGTGCGGAGTTCTTGGCGCCCGAGACGGGCACGGAGCCTCCGATGGCGTGGCCACCCTCAACGCGGATAATATCCAAGGTCTACCCTTTCAAAAAGCATGCCCGGGATGGCTCAGCCATCCCGGGCATGATGTGTTCGCAAATGGTCGAACGCTAAATCGTTTGACTATTGGGCAAGCTTGAGCTTACACCATGCGATTTCATTATAGAGGTAGGCGCGGCGTGCATCATCCTCCGACAAATTACCCAGCTTCTCTTCAAAACCTTGAATATCAGCTTTAAGCTTGTCGGCATCGACGGTCGCCAAATCGCAAGCGCGCTCGGCGAGAACGGTCACGACATCGTCCGCAACCTGGGCATAGCCGCCGGCCACGGCAAACGTGTGGTCGACAGTGCCCATGGCCTTATCGGAAACGCGAACGTAACCGCGGTCGATCGTGCAGATCTCGCTGGAGTGAGCAGGCAGAACGCCAAACTCGCCATCCGTGGACGGAATCGACACAAACGCAGCGTCGCCCTCATAGGCGCAGCTCACGGGGCACACGATGCGGATACGCATAACCTACTTCTCCCCCATCTTGCGGGCGCGCTCGCGCACGTCCTCAATCGTGGAAGCATAGCGGAAAGCCTGCTCGGGCAGGTCATCAGCCTTGCCGTCGACAATCTCGGCGAAAGAGCGGACGGTATCCTCGACGCGGACGTAGACACCGGGGTTGCCGGTGAACTTCTCGGCGACGTGGAAGGACTGCGAGAGGAACTGCTGAATCTTACGAGCACGGTTGACCGTAAGGCGCTGCTCCTCGGACAGCTCGTCCATACCCAGAATGGCGATGATGTCCTGAAGGTCGGAGTACTCCTGCAGGAGCTCCTGGACCTTGACGGCGACACGGTAGTGCTCCTCGCCGACGATCGAGGGATCGAGAGCGTCGGAGGAAGACGCGAGCGGGTCGATAGCCGGGAACAGGCCGAGCGACGAAATGCTACGCGAAAGAACCGTGGTGGCGTCGAGGTGCGTAAACGTCGTGGCAGGCGCCGGGTCGGTCAGGTCGTCTGCGGGGACGTAGACAGCCTGAACGGAGGTAATGGAGCCCGTCTTGGTCGAGGTAATGCGCTCCTGGAGGTCGCCCATCTCGGTTGCCAGCGTGGGCTGGTAACCGACGGCGGACGGCATACGGCCCAGCAGTGCGGAAACCTCGGAACCTGCCTGGGAGAAGCGGAAGATGTTGTCGATGAACAGCAGAACGTCCTGGCCACGATCGCGGAAATACTCAGCGGTGGTAAGGCCGGCCAGACCGATGCGCAGACGCGCTCCGGGCGGCTCGTTCATCTGACCATAGACCAAGCAGGTCTTGTCGATAACGCCAGACTCGCTCATCTCGAGGAACAGGTCGGTGCCCTCGCGGGTACGCTCGCCGACGCCGGTGAACACCGAAGTGCCGCCGTGCTCCTGGGCGAGGTTGTTGATGAGCTCCTGAATCAAAACGGTCTTGCCGACGCCGGCGCCGCCGAACAGGCCTGTCTTGCCGCCACGGATGTAGGGCTCGAGCAGGTCGACGGCCTTGATGCCGGTCTCGAAGATCTCGGTCTTGGTGGTGAGCTCGTCGAAACGGGGCGCTGCGTGGTGGATGGGGTAGAACTCCTCCACCTCGGGCATGGGCTTTCCGTCGACGGGCTTGCCCATGACGTTCCAAATGCGGCCGAGCGTCTTGGGGCCAACGGGCATCTTCATGGGCTCACCGGTATCGGTGGCGATGAGGCCGCGCTGCAGGCCGTCGGTCGAGGACATGGCGACCGTGCGGACGACGCCGCCCGGAAGCTGGCTCTCGACCTCGAGGATCGTGCTCAGATGACCGATCGGGGTCTCGGCCTCGACCGTGAGCGCGTTGTAGATCGGGGGCACCGCACCGTCAAACTTGACGTCGACGACAGGACCGATGATTCGCACGATGCGACCATCACCGGCAGTCGTCTTCTTGGTGGCTTCCTCGACCGCAAGCTTTACGGTGTTATTAGCCATTACTGTTCCTCCAATGCTGAGGCTCCGCCGACGATCTCGTTAATCTCGGTCGTGATCGAAGCCTGGCGCACGCGACTATACGTGCGGGTAAGGGTCGAGATGATCGCGGTGGCGTTTTCCGTCGCGGAGTGCATGGCCTTGCGGCGTGCACCCTGCTCGGCAGCCGCCGAATCGATCAGGGCCTGGTAGATGACCGTCAGGATATAAGACGGCACAAGCTTGCCGAGAACATGCTCGGGAGAGGGCACGAACTCGAACGTGGACGAGATGCGCTTAGGGGCGTCGGTCTCGTTCTTACGCGGACCGTGGGCCATAGCGATCATCTCGGGGTCGAGCGGCAACAGATGCTCGACGCGAAGCTCCTGATCCACGCGGTTCTTGGCGTGGTGGTAGACAAGCTCGACACGGTCAAGCTCACCGGCACGATACGCATCGCAGATATGAGAGGAGATCATGCGGGCCTGATTGAAATCGGGCTCAGAGGAGTTGCCCTCAAAGTGCATGACGACGTTTGCGCGGTCACGGAAATACGTGGCCGGTTTGCGCCCACACGCGATGATCTCGCACTCGATGCCGTCGTTCGCCCAAGAAGCGGCGAGCTTTTCGGCCGTGCGCTCCACCGTCGTATTGAAACCGCCGGCAAGGCCGCGGTCCGAGGCAATAACGACAATCAGGCCATGCTTGACGCTCTCATGCTTCTGCAGCATGGGATCGGTGCCCGAACAGGAGGCGTCGCCGGCGACCGTCAACATGACGTCGGTCAGCGCCTCCTTATAGGGCTCGGCCTGCTTGGAGCGATCGAGGGCACGACGGATCTTGGCCGTAGAGACCATCTCCATCGTGCGCGTGATCTGCTTGGTCGTGGTAACCGAGGAGATTCGCTTCTTAATGTCGCGAAGGTTGGCCATGGGGCTTAGTTCTCCTCTGATCCAGAAACATCCGAATGGTGCTTGGCCATGAACTGCTGCTTGAAGTCGCCGATGACGCGCAAGAGCTCAGCCTTGGTGTCATCATCGATCTTCTTGGCGCGAACCTTGTCGAGCAGCGAGCCAAAGCCATTGTCCATGTACTCGATGAGCTCGGCACGGAAAGGCAGCACGTCGGCGATCTCCAGGTCATCCAGGAAGCCCTCGTTGCCAGCGAACAGCGTAACGATCTGCTCGCCAACCTCAAACGGCTTGTAACGCGGCTGCTTAAGGAGCTCAGTCATGCGAGCGCCGTGGGTAAGCTGCTTTTGCGTGGCCTCATCGAGGTCGGAGCCGAACTGCGTGAAGCCGGCGAGCTCCTGGTACGAAGCAAGGTCCAGACGGAGGTTGCCGGCGACCTGCTTCATGGCCTTGGTCTGTGCGTCGCCACCGACGCGGGACACGGAAATGCCCACGTCGACTGCCGGGCGCTGGCCCTGGAAGAAGAGCTCGGACTGCAGGTAGATCTGACCATCGGTAATGGAAATGACGTTGGTCGGAATGTAGGCCGAGACGTCGCCGTCCTGGGTCTCGATGATCGGAAGAGCCGTCATGGAGCCATAACCGTTCTTCTTGGACATCTTGACGGCACGCTCGAGCAGACGAGAGTGCAGGTAGAAGATGTCGCCAGGATAGGCCTCGCGTCCGGGCGGACGATGCAGCGTCAGCGACATCTGACGGTAGGCCACAGCCTGCTTGGACAGGTCGTCGTAGATGACGAGCACGTGGCCGCCGGGGTTGGTCTCGCTGGCGGGCTTGCCGTCCTCGCCGTTGTACATGAAGAACTCGCCGATAGCGGCACCGGCCATAGGCGCGATGTACTGCATAGGGGCGGAATCGGCAGCGGTGGCCGAAACGATGATGGTGTAGTCGAGCGCACCGTGCTGAGCGAGGGTCTCGCGGATGTTGGCAACCGTGGAGGCCTTCTGGCCGATGGCGACATAGATGCAGACCATGCCCTTGCCGCGCTGGTTGAGGATAGCGTCGATGGCGATGGCGGTCTTACCGGTCTTACGGTCGCCGATGATGAGCTCACGCTGACCGCGGCCGATAGGCACCATGGAGTCGATGGCCAGCAGGCCGGTCTGAACCGGCTCGCACACCGGGGTACGGTCGATGACACCGGGGGCCTTGAACTCGATGGGGCGACGGTGCGTGGCGACGATGTCACCCAAACCGTCGATAGGCTGGCCGAGCGGATTGACGACGCGGCCGAGCATGGCGCGGCTCACAGGGATATCCATAATGCGGCCAGTGGTGCGGCACTCGTCGCCTTCCTTGATGGCGTCGACGGCACCGAACAGAACGGCGCCGACCTCGTCACGGTCAAGGTTCTGGGCAAGGCCAAAGACGGTCTCACCGGTATCGGAGCTCTTGAACTCCAGAAGCTCGCCTGCCATGGCGCTCTTGAGGCCGGAGACGCGCGCGATGCCGTCGCCTACCTCGTCGACCGTTGAAACCTCATGCGTATCGACCGTCGCGGAGAGGCTCGTGAGCTGCTCCTGCAGTTTCTTGGCGATATCCTGGGCATTGAGGGTTTCGGACATTAGGCTTCACCTCCGTACGTATTAGCAGAGTTTGCGAGGGTCTCCTGCGCGACGCGCAGCTGCGTCTTGACGGAAATGTCACGACGCTCGCCGCGTGCCTCGAGCACCAAGCCGCCCACGATAGACGGGTCGACCTGCTCGATAAGGAATACCTTGCGGCCGAAGTCCTGCTCGCATTTCTTAGTGATGGTTTGACGCAGCTCGTCGTCGAGCGGGATCGCCGTGGTGACGGTCACGCCCACTACATCCTCGTCTTCCTCGGCAACATACTTAAAGGCAGCTGCCACCTTGGGAAGAAGGTCGAGCTGGTCGCGCTTGGACATGGTGTCGAGCACGGCGATGATCTCGGGGCTGGCAGAAGCCAGGCGCTCGATCATCTCGAGGTCCTCGAACACATGGTTCTCGGCCTTAGCGGCTTCCAGAAGGGAGCGAGCGTAGGTCTCGAGCACCTTGTCCTGATAGCGGCTAGTCGGCATTCAGGCTACCTGCTTCCTGGATGTAGCGCTCGATGAGCTTCTTCTGCTCGGCCTCGTCCTCGAGTGCCTCGCCCACGATCTTGGTGGCGACGGCAACGGACAGGTCGGCGATGGAGCTCGCGGCACCGGCGTAGATGGACTTGCGCTCGTCCTCGACGGTCGTATGGGCCTTGGCGATGATCTCCTCGGCCTCCTTGTGAGCAGCCTCGATGATACGGGCGCGCTCGGACTCGGCGTCCTTACGGGCTTCGAGAACAATGTCGGCAGCCTGACGACGGGCGTCGGTGACGATCGAGTCGGACTCAGCGCGCTTGGCGATAGCCTCCTGCTTGGTCTTCTCGGCCTCGTCGAGGCTCTCCTCGATCTTCTTGCCGCGCTCCTCCATGGTTTTCATGATGCCCGGCAGGGCGACCTTGGCCAGCACGATCCAGATAATCAGGAAGGCGATAAGCGCCGGGATGAACTCCGCCATCTTAGGGATGAGGATGTCCGCACCGGCAGCGCCGTCCTCGGCGAACGCAGAAACCGGCATGAGCAGCGCGGCCGCGGACGCGGAGAGTGCGATCGCGCTCTTCTGGGATGAAAGATTCATACTTGACGCTCCGTGCTATTTAACGATCAGCGCGACAACGAAGCCGATCAGAGCCAGAGCCTCGCCGAAGGCGGAGCCCATGATGAAGACGGTGAACACGCGGCCCTGGACCTCAGGCTGACGGGCCATAGCACCCGTAGCACCCAGAGCAGACAGGCCGATAGCAAGACCAGCGCCGATAACACCGAGACCGTAACCGATAACTCCCACGATTCCTCCTTTGTCGTGCGTGTCTTATTTCACGCAGGATAACCTTTTTATAACTGCCGAGCTCCATGGGTACGGGCACCGGCGGTTTAACGAATTACCTTACCTTTAAGGCGCGAACGGAAGACTACTCCTCCTCCGCGACCTCCTCTGCCTCGGAGACATACACGGCGGTAAGGACCGTGAAGACGTAAGCCTGGATGGCGCCGACCACAAGCTCGATCGCATAGATCAGGATGAGGATGGCAAGCCAGGCCAGCGAAGGCAGGGCGCCGACGGCGTGCGCCGCGGAAACCTGCTGAAGCAGCGGCTGCATGAACATGCTCGCCATGATGGCGAACGAGCCCATGACCACGTGTCCTGCGAACATGTTGCAGAACAGACGGACGGCGAGCGTGATGAGGCGCAGGAAGGTCGAGAAAAGCTCGACGACCCACACAAGCACGTTCATCGGGAAGCTCACGCCCTGCGGGGCGAGGCTCTTGATGTAGCCGATCACGCCGTGAGCCTTGCATCCGTAGTAGATGAAGTACACGAAGGCGAAGATGGCGAGCGCGGCGGTAGAGCCGATTGCGCCGGTGCCGGGCTTCATTCCCGGGATCAGGCCGATCATGTTATTGATCAGGATGAACAGGAAAAGCGAGCACAGGAACGGGAAGTGCTTCTTCCAGTTCTCACCCACGACGCCCTTGCCGATATCGTTCTCGACGTACTCGATGATGTACTCGAAACCGTTGACGAAGAAGCCCTTGGGAACCAGGGTCTGCTTCTTCTTGAACACGGCCAGGACGATCAGGAGCACGATCGTGGAGACGATCAGCCAAAACGAGTACTGCGTGATGCCGCAGCTCAGATCGCCCACGACAGGGGTGGAGCTGAACTCGCCGACCAGATGATTAATCTCATCAGGCAGCTTTTCAAAAATTTCCACGACTTACCTTTCGACCTCATGAGGATCTCGCAGCGCCTTGGCGACGCGAACCGTGCAGGCGGCCATAAAGGCCACGAAGCCGATCGCCTCGCCCAGGAGGAACATGCGAAATGCCTCTCCGAACAACACAAACACAACCAAGGTAAAGACGAGCAGGGCGATTGCCGAGACCGCCAGACTCACCATACCCTTGAGCATGTCCGCATTCTGTTTATCGTCAAGAACCGGCTTGAGCGTAAAGACAAAGGGAAGGAAGGCAATTGCGCCCGCGATGGCGCCTGCAACGATAGCGAGCAGATCGGCTATCTGAAACACTGGCGTCCTCACTTTCCTTTTAACGCTTCACAGAACAGTTCCCGCCAAACATTGGTGACTATTGTACGAGCCAATCGCTAAAGTACAACCGAAAAAGCATCGGTTAATACGCACCTGTTCGTTTTCTTAAGACCTTCTTTATGCCGCAGGTACGGTAATACGTTTTTCTCGAACCCCGCAGGGCAAAACGTCCGTTAACAGGAGTGCGCGTAGGCGTCTTTTGCTCGCCCGCGCGCACCGTTTCTTCGTATTTGTGACCGTAGCCGACAAGGCCCGACGACTAGAGCGTGCCGTAGATGCGGTCGCCGGCGTCGCCCAGGCCGGGAACGATGTAGGCGGCCTCGTTGAGATGGTCGTCGATGGCGCAGGTATAGATATGCACATCTGGGTCCTTCTCGGTCAGTGACTTGAGGCCCTCGGGGGCCGCGACGATGCACAGCATACGGATGTCCTTGACACCGCGCTCGCGCAGGTAGCTAATGGCCATCTCGGCCGAACCGCCCGTGGCGAGCATGGGGTCGACGACCAGGCAGATGCGCTGGTCGATATCCTTGGGCATCTTGCAGTAATACTCGTGCGGCTCGTGGGTGACCTCGTCGCGCTCCATGCCGATGTGGCCCACGCGAGCAGAGGGTACCAGGTCGAGGATGCCGTCGACCATGCCAAGGCCCGCACGCAGGATGGGCACGATGGCGAGTTTCTTGCCGGCAAGCTGTTTGAACGTGGCGGTAGTGATGGGGGTCTCGACCTCGACGTCTTCCATAGGCAGGTCGCGCATGGCCTCGTAGCCGTCAAAAAGCGCGAGTTCGCGCACGAGCTGACGGAACTGGTTGGTGCCGGTGTTTTTGTCGCGCAGGATCGACAGCTTGTGCTGGACGAGCGGGTGATCGACAAGCGTCACACGGGACGCATCGTAGGTGACGGTCATGGATTGATTGCCCCTTTCGTTGCGGCCGCAAAACGGCCTTGCTGACAAGGCGTGCAGCAATGTTGCCGCCGCACGCCATGCATTAGTTTAGCGGTTTGTTGTATCGAGCAGCCCATCGCAGCCCTACTGTGCGGTGCTGAGCGAGCGCCTGACTGCATCACGCCAGCCCGCAAGGTTTTGCTCGCGGCGCTTGGCGGACATGTGGGGAAGGAAGGTCCTAACGATCTGGGCATTTTGCTCCAGCTCTTCCAGGTCTTCCCAATAGCCGACGGCAAGACCCGCCAAGTACGCGGCACCGATTGCCGTGGTCTCCACCGTCTCGCATTGCAGCACGGGGATATCCAGCAGATCGGCCTGGAATTGCATGATGAACTCGTTGCGCGAGGCACCGCCATCGACAGACAGGCGCTCGATCGAAAGCCCCACGTCCTGCTCCATGGCGCGCAGCACGTCGTAGCTCTGATATGCCATGGATTCGCAGGCGGCGCGCACGATGGTCGCACGGCTCGAGGCGCCGGTCAGACCGCACACGATACCGCGAGCATGCGGGTCCCACCAGGGAGCACCCAAACCCGCAAAGGCGGGAACGAAGTAGCAGCCCTCGTTGTCGCTAATCGAAGCGGCGAGTTGTGCCGACTCGCTCACGCTCGAGATGATGCCCATGTTGTTGCGAAGCCAGTTCATCGTTGAGCCGGCGGCAAAAATAGAGCCCTCGAGCGCATAGCTGACTTTGCCGTCCGCAGCGATACCGATGGTGGAGACCAGGCCATTCTTGGATTCGACGATCTCGTCGCCGGTGTTCATGAGCATAAAGCAACCCGTGCCATAGGTGTTTTTGGTCTGGCCGGGACGGAAACAGCAGTGGCCGAACAGCGACGCCTGTTGGTCACCCGCCACGCCCATGATGGGCGGCATGTTGGTCATGATGTCGCTCGCGACGCGGCCGTAGTCGCCCGAGCTCCAGCGAACCTCGGGCATCATGGAACGTGGAACGTCAAAGAGTGCCAGCAGGTCGTCGTCCCAATCGAGCGTATGGATATTAAAGAGTGCCGTGCGGCTGGCATTGGTGTAGTCGGTGGCAAAGACCTGGCCGCCGGTGAGGTTGTAGATGAGCCAGGTGTCGATGGTGCCAAACATTAGGTCGCCCGCCGCCGCGCTTTCGCGTGCGCCGTCGACGTTGTCGAGAATCCACTGCACCTTGGAGGCCGAGAAATACGGGTCGAGCGTGAGTCCCGTGCGGGAGCGCACCAGCCCTTCTGCGCCCTGCTCGACAAGCTCGTCGATCAGAGGTGCGGTACGGCGGCACTGCCATACTATGGCGTTATAGATCGGCTGACCGCTCACACGGTCCCAGACCACCGTGGTCTCGCGCTGGTTGGAGATGCCGATGGCGGCAATGCGGTCGGAGTGGATACCGCTCTTAAACTGGACTTCCATCATGACCGCGATCTGGCTGGCAAGGACCGCCATGGGGTCTTGCTCTACCCAACCGGGACGCGGGAAGCTGGTTTTGACGCTGCGACGTGCCTGCGCGACGATGCAGCCGTACTCGTCGACGATGGTCGCAAGTACCGAGGTGGTGCCGCAGTCGAGCGCCATGATGTAGGAACCGCCAAAGTCAAACGAGGCATCTTCCATGCCCAGGCTGCCCAGATTCAACGACATCGCTTAAACCTTTCTATTGCATCGGGTCGGACAGGACCCGTTCGATCTCTGATGCGGGAAGTGCGCCTTGGCGCAGGATCTGGAGCTCGCCGTGCTGAAACGACACGATGGTCGAGGCGTCGCGACACGGGGTCTCACCGGCGTCGACGGCAACATCGACCCCCTCCAGGATGCGACCCTCCACCGTGATAAAACTTGCCGACGCGGGCGCGCCATGCGTGTTGGCGCTGGTGCAGGCAAGGGGGCTGCCACAGGCGCGAATGAGCGCCTGCACCACGGGCGAGGCCGAAGCGCGAAGTGCCACCGTGTCGTCGGCAGCGCGCATAAAGGTCGGCACGCAGGGGGCTGCCTTGACCACGATAGTCAGGGCTCCCGGCCAGCATCGTCGCGCGAGTATGCGGGCATCTTCCGGGATATCCACGCCATAGCGGTCGAGTGCTTCGACGCCATCGACCAGCCAAGCGACGGTTTGCGTGAGTTCACGTTGCTTGAGAGTGAAGATACGGCGATAGCCGGTGCCGAGCGCAGGAACTGCGGCGCCATTGACGGCAGCCTGCGGATCGCGCGGCCACGATGGGAATTCGCTTGTATCTTGGGGCACGGCGTCCGAGAAGGCGTTGACTGCCACGGCGACACCGTAGACGGTCTCGGTCGGGATCAAAGCCAGGCCGCCGCGGCCGAGCACCTCGGCCGTGCGCTCGACGGCAAGCCGATGCGGCTCGCGCGTTCCCTCGTATACCCGATAGACCGTCTGCATGTGTATGCCAGCCCCTTACGCTCTGGTGCAAGTTTGTTTACTGTGGGGCATTCTCGCACGAAACGTTCAACCTATTTGCCCAGAGCGCATGTTGGTTTGGTGAGCGGCTCTAGTAGTCGGTGAAAGTGAGGGGGTTATTGGACTGCGACGAACTTCTTTGGCCTGCCGGCGTGGCGTTCTTGGGCGGCGTAGCGCTCGATGCTGTCTATCGTTATCATCCGACGGCCGTCGACGAGTTCAACATCGAGCTTTCCGGCTTTGACCAGCGCGGTAATCCGCGGAGCGGAGACTTTGAGGTCCAGCGCTGCGTCTTTAAATGTTCGGCACGCCGCTTCCCGAGCGTCCTCGTGGTCGATTTCGACTGAAAGGGCCACGACCTCGGCCGAGCGTTCGTACCCTGCCGGAGTCAAACCGTTGTTGAGGTCGTCGGCCAAAAACGCCATCAGTGCCTCGGTGGCATGGGCAATCGCTTCTTCGCGCGTATCGCCATCGGCAAAGGCGCCGGGAATCTGCGGGAAGCTGGCGCAGTAACCGTCGTCTTCTTTTATGAGAACGCAGTCATAGGTAAATCGCTGCCTCATTTTGCCTCCAACTACCATCCAGCTTGGCGACGAATACTTGCCCACGTGCCCTTCTTTGGTCGATCACCACCAGAGCCGTTCACGGTGACAACACGGTCACCAGAAACATACTTAGCATGACTACCGACTTGCGCGACCTTCACGAATCCATCGTGCTTGAGTAGGGCAATGATTTCCCGAAAGGTAGGAGGTTGCATGGGCCGACCTCTTTCAGCCGTCCTAATTATAAACTAATTTATAATTTTTGCTAACCAGTTAATAAATATTACTGGCGCTGTTTGGGCTCGGTGACGATGGCTCGGACGATGCGGGGGCGATCGGTGAGGTCGTGGACGATGCGCACGTCCGACAGGCCCGCTTGGCGGCAGAGCTCGGCCGCAGCGTCGAGCGCGCCCTCGTAGAGCTCGCAGGCAAAGAGGCCGCCGGCGCGCAACATGTAGGGCGCCGCGTTGAGCAGGCGGCGGAAGATATCGAGGCCGTCGGCGCCACCCTCGAGCGCCAGATCGGGCTCAAAGTCCTTGACCTCGTGCGGCAGCGAGCGCATGACATCGGTGGGGATGTAGGGCGGGTTGGAGACGAGTACGTCAAAGGTGCCCCACTCCTCGCGAGGGATGGAGCTCACCAGGTTTGTGAGACTGAAGGCAACCTCATCGGACGTGAGCCCGAGCGCATCGCGGTTTTTGGTGGCCAGATCGATGGCGCGCGGCTCGATATCGGTAGCGGTGCAGGTAACGTGGCCGCGTCGCTCCCAGGCAAGCGAGAGCGAGATGCAGCCCGTGCCGCAGCCGACCTCGAGAACGCGGGCGATGCGGGGCTCGGTTGGAGCAGGCGCAGCGGCATCCTGAGCTGAAGCCGTCTTCTGGTCGGCACACTCGATGGCGATGCCGCATTCGTCGAGCTCGGGCTCGGGGGTTTCCATGGCCTCTGCTTCTGCCGCTTCGGCTTCTGCCGCCTGCGCGGCGGCTTCCTCTGCCTCGCGGTCGGCCAGCTCCTCGGCATAGGCACGGCTACCGAGCACGTCGCTACCCAGCGCAGCCTCATCGGCGGCCGTCAGGTTGGCAGCACGGCGCTCGGCGGTCGCGCGTTCGTCGGCCAGCGCCGCTTCGGCTTTGCGGGCCTGCTCGACCTCATCGTTCCAAGGCAGCTCAACACGCTGACGGGCAGCAGCCTCGGGGCTCAGCACCTCGGTATCCAGATAGTTCAGGACTTCTTCGACGAGCATCTCGGTCTCGGGGCGCGGGATGAGCACGCCGGGGGCGCACGCGACGTCGATCATGCGAAACTGCGTGCTGCCGGTGATGTACTGCAGCGGCTCGCCCTTGGCGCGACGAACGACGGCCGCGTGCATGGTCTCGAGCTGGGCCGCGTTAAGCGTCTCGTCCATGCGCATATATAAGTCGATGCGCGCCAGACCCGTAGCTGCGCACAGCAGCCACTCGGCAGAAAGACGGGGGTGCTCCTCGCCGCGCTCGGCTAGGTACTCCTTGGTCCACTCGAGACAACGCTTGATGGTCCAGATCTCGTTTGCCATGGGGCCCTCCCCTCTTAAGCGCCGGACGGCGCGCGAATGTCGGAGCAGATTGTACGCGAGGCCAGCGCTTGGCAAGGGACGATTGAAGGCGATTATCGATAATCAGCCCAGAATTTTGCTTGGAGCCTGCCTAGAGCGTTCATTCGTCGACGTCTAAATCTGCATCCGTCAAGCTTTTGGCAAGGTTGCCCCAAAACTGACCAATATCTAACCAAGAACTTGCCAAATCACTTGACGCGCGACGCATCAAAAATCGCCCCGCGACTTCTTGGACGATTTTTCGAGCAATATTTTCGATAGCGGACTTATGCCGTCAATTGCCTTAAGCAGGTAAGCAGCTCAAATGACATCACAGCCGACTGAATAAAATATCAAGGCAATGTCACCAATGACTCCCTACGGATCATTTGACAACCAAGGAAACGCCGATGTTTTGGCAATGTCAGCGAGCGACGTCCAGGGCGAACAAGTTGGCATGAAAAAGGCAAGGCATTGACCTTCTGGTCATGCCTTGCCTTTTGAATGACAAATTGTCGCCCTGGGCGGCGCGCAGCGTCAACCGGTCCGCCGTTCGGTAGAACGGCGGAACTTAAACGGCCTGTGCCAGCTTCTCGGCTCGCTCGGCGGCGGCGAGTGCCTCGATGACGGTGCCGAGCTGGTCGCCCAGGAGGACGCCGTTGTAGGTGGAGTTGAAACCGATGCGGTGATCGGTCACGCGGTCCTGGGGCTGGTTGTAGGTACGAATCTTCTCGGAACGGTTGCCGTGGCCGATCTGGCTCTGGCGCTCGGCACCGAGCTCAGCCTGCTGCTTCTCGAGCTCCATCTCGTACAGACGGGCGCGCAGCATCTGCATGCAGACCTCGCGGTTCTGAATCTGGGAGCGCTGCTCCTGCGACTGCACCACGGTGTTGGTGGGCAGGTGGGTGATGCGCACGGCGGAGTAGGTGGTGTTAACGCACTGACCGCCAGGGCCGGAGGCACAGTAGGTGTCGATGCGCAGGTCGGACTGGTTGATCTGAACGTCGATTTCCTCGGCCTCGGGAAGTACGGCGACGGTCGCCGTGGAGGTCTGGATACGGCCCTGGGACTCGGTCTTGGGAACGCGCTGGACGCGGTGCACGCCGGACTCGAACTTCATGACGGAGTAGACGCGGTCGCCCTCGACCTTGAACTCGATAGACTTAAAGCCGCCGGCCTCGCTGGGGCTGGAGTCGAGCACGGTGGTCTTCCAGCCGCGCGACTCGCAGAAGCGCTGATACATCTTGTACAGATCGCCGGCAAAGATGGCCGCCTCGTCGCCACCGGCGGCGGAGCGAATCTCGACGATGGTGTTCTTGTCGTCGTTGGGGTCGCTCGGGATGAGCATGTACTTAATGTCTTCCTCGAGCTGGGGAAGCTTGGCCTCGTTTTCGGAGATGTCCATCTGGAGCATCTCCTTCTCATCGGCATCGGTAGTATCGTGGAGCATTTCCTTGGCAGCCTCGATGTCATCAAGCGCGCCGATGTACTCGCGCGAGGCGGCGATGAGGTCGGACTGGTGCGCGTACTCCTTGTTGAGACGCGTGAACTCCTTGATATCGGAGGCGACGGCCGGGTCGGAAAGCTTCTTCTCGAGCTCCTCGTAGGCCTTGATGATCTTTTCGAGCTTGTCGCGCATGACGGGACTCCTTTATATGCGTGAAGGTGAAAATCGGCAGAATTGATGGGGCGCGGGGCGCCGCTGCGGGGGTAAGTCCAGCTAGAGCATGTCGATCTTCAGATACATGCGCATCCCTTCGCGTATGGGGTACATAGTTGCGGTCTAACCCATATATGATAGCGTGCGCAGGCAAACCTGCATATAACCCGCACGGAATGAGTGGACGTAGCCGTTGGGGACGTTCCTTAACGGCTAGTCGTTTAAGAACGTCCCCAACGGCTAACAAAGGGAGCGTCGCTTTGTCACATTCTAGAGCGTGTGGAGCAGGGCGATGAGGAAGCGAACACCCTGGAGGTAGGCGCGGCGGGTGATGCGCTCGTTGGTACCGTGGACACCGCGCTCGCACTCGTCATCGTCGACCACAAACGCCGAAAAGCGAATACATTCAGAGCAAATGCGCTGGTAGTTGGCAGCGTCGGTCGCGCCAATCACGGTCGAGGGGACAATCGCCAACGGCTCGGATGATCCGTTTTCCTCCGTCCCCTTTGGGTCGCGGAAGTAGCGGGCGGCAATGGCGCGAACCGCCTCGAGGCCGGGACCACCGATGCGCGGGGACGGCGAGGGTTCGGAGCTGCCGGGGCCCAGCTCCACTTCGACACGACCGGCAAGGTCCGCCCCGGCAACCGCCTCACGGCAGCGCGCCACAACGTCGACCACGCTCGTGCCCTCGAGCATGCGGAAGTTAATGTTGGCCCACATATCCTGCGGCATCACGTTAGCACCGGTGCTACCGCCCTCGATCTGCGTGGGCGCGCAGGTGGTCGTCACCAGCGGATAGAGCTTTTTGCTGGCGAGGCAATCGCGGACAATGGCGCCCCCGTTGGCGGCAATCTCATCCGCCGTGTAGAGCCCCAGCTCGACAAGCTGCGCGGCAAGCAGATCGGTCACGCGCGTCGGCCACTCGATATCGCAGATTGCGGCGATGGCACGGCTGAGCACCTCGAGCGACGTACCGCCGTAGGGGTTGGACGAATGCCCGCCCGCGCTCTTCGTCTTGAGCACGATATCGGCATAGCCCTTTTCGGCCAGGTCGGCATGCATAAGCCAGCCCTCGCCCGCGCCGTACTCGGCAGCCGAAACGATACGGTAGTCACCCTCGTCGACCAGGTATTCAAGTTCAATACCGCGCTCCTCGAGCACGCGGCCGATAGCCCCCGCGCCGCACTGCGTAGTCTCCTCGTCCTGGCCAAAAGCCAGCAGCAGGGTGCGCTCGTGCTCCCAGCCGTGGGCCAGCGCATACTCAACCGCCTCGAGAATACCTGCGACCTGGTCTTTCATGTCGATGGCGCCGCGACCCCAAATGCAGGCGTCGTCCACATGTCCGCTAAAGGGGGCGTGCGTCCAATCGTCCTCGGTGCCGGGCACCACGGGAACCACGTCCATATGACCCATGAGCATAACGGGCTTGAGGGCAGAGTCGGAGCCGGAAAGCGTCACCAGCAGCGAATGATCGATGAGCTCGGCCTTACCCGCCGCAAATACGTGCGGCCAGGCCTGCTGCATATACGCGCGCAGGTCATCGAACGGCTGCCAGTCCACCGCCTCGGCATCCATGCTCGAAATGGTCGGAAACGACAGCACGCGACCCAGGCGCTCGCATGCGCCGGCCTTGTCCAAATCGGCAAAATCGTCCTCATGCGCAAAGAAGCGCCAAACCTCGGCCATGACATCCTTTCGATTGTGATGACGAGGGCCGCCCCACCGGAGCGGCCCTGCCACATAAGCGTTTGCGGTCGGTTATTTGTCCTCGAGATAGCGAGAGAGGAACTCGCGAGTGCGCTGGTGTTTGGGGTTGCCGAAGAGCTCGGCCGGCGCGGCATCCTCGAGCACCACGCCCTTGTCCATAAAGACCACGCGGTCGGACACCGTGCGGGCAAAGGCCATCTCGTGCGTGACGACGACCATGGTCATGCCGTCGGCAGCGAGCTTGCGCATGACCTCGAGCACTTCTCCCACGATCTCGGGGTCGAGTGCGGAGGTCGGCTCGTCGAACAGCATGATCTGCGGATTCATGCATAGGGCACGAGCGATGGCCACGCGCTGTTTTTGACCACCGGACAGACGGCCCACGGCGGCGTGCGCGAACTTTTCGAGTCCCACGCTCGTCAGATGCTCCATCGCAATTTTTTCAGCCTCGGCCTTGCTCATCTTTTTGAGCGTGACGGGCGCGAGCGTGCAGTTGTCGAGCACGTCCATGTTGTTGAACAGGTTAAAGCCCTGGAACACCATGCCGATGTCCTCGCGGAGTTTATTGATATTGCAGCGCTCGGCCGTAAGGTCCTGGCCGTGGAACCAGATGTGGCCCGCGTCCGGGGTCTCGAGCAGGTTGAGGCAGCGCAGAAAGGTCGACTTGCCCGAGCCCGAGGCGCCGATGATGGTGACGACCTCGCCGGGATTGACGGACAAGTCGATGCCCTTGAGCACCTCGAGCGAGCCGAAGCTCTTGCGCAGGCCCTCGACGCGGATGAGCGGCTCTTTAGTTTGTGCGGCGGCCACAGCGCCGGTGGTAGTGGTATCTGCCATGATAATTCTCCTCGTCTTGCGCCTAGTTGGAGCTGGGCAGCGTTGCCGGGGCCTCGGCGCCGAGCTTTTTGCCAAAGGCCTCGAGCAGGCGGCTCGCCACGAGCGTCAGGATCAGGTAAACCACGAGCGCCACGCAGTAGACCTCCATCTGGCGGTAGTACACGCCGGCGACGGTGGTGGTGGCGTACATGAGGTCGAACACGCCGATGACCGAGAGCACCGACGAATCCTTGATGTTGATGATGAGCTCGTTGGTGAGCGCCGGAATCGCGTTTTTAATGCCCTGGGGGAACACGACCTTGCGCATAGCCTGCCACTGCGACAGGCCCAGCGAGCGTGCTGCCTCGGCCTGGCCGGGATCGATGGACTCGATGCCGCCGCGCAGGACCTCCATCATGTAGGCGGTGGAGTTGAGCGAGATGGTGACGAGGCCAGCGGTAAAGGTGCTCCAGATCTGGTTGGCCTGGGCGGTCTCGAAGCCCATGCCGCGCAAAACGGTGAAGCCCGCGTAATAGATGAGCAGACCCTGGACCATCATGGGCGTGCCGCGCACGATGGTGGAGTAGACGGTCGCAAAGCCGCGGCCGATACTCTTAAAGAAACGCACCAGGTCGTTATCCACGCGGTCGAACGTCTGAATACGCAGGAACACAAAGAGCAGTGCCAGGAAGAATGCGATGACCGTGCCGAAGGTGGCAAGCGCGATGGTGATCTCGATACCGCGGATAAAGAAGTCGCCGCTCTTGTAGGTCATGTAGACCAGGCTCGACAAAAAGTCGCTGGGGTTGGAGTCCGAGACAATGCTCACCTGCACCAGATCGATAAACGACATGACGCAGCGGTCCACGAAAAAGATCGCCGCGATGGCGACCACGACGTAGCTGCCCAGGCGTGCGCCACGGCGGCAACGCTCGGAGGCGAACGGCGACTTTTCGCGATAGTCGTTCCAGTGCATAAGCTTGGTGACCAGCGCCGCCGCCGACACGACGAGCCAGGCCCAAAGGATCGCCCAGAGGCAGTCTTGGAACACGCCCGTAGGCGCCAAGAAGCTCAGCGGCGTGGGGTTGCGTTGGCTAAATGCCAGGCCGAGCGCCGCGATAACGCTCGTGCCCAGGTATACATAACGGTGGTCTGCCTTGATAAAGGAGGCCAGGCGATTGATGGTTTTCATGCTGCCTCCCTATGCCGGCTGACGGTCGAGGCACGCGTCCCACATTTGGTCGCGCTCCTCTTGGCTAATGCCCTTGAGTGTCTTGTCGATGAGTTTAAGCAGCTTGTCCGAGCCCTTGCGGCAGCCGACGTTTGCCGTGACCTCCTGCTTGAAACCCTCGCCCTCGGCAAATTGAATCGGCACGATACCCGGGTTTTGGGCCATATAGCCCTTCTCATTCTCGGTGTTGTAGGTCACGGCGTCGCAGGTGCCCTGCAGCAGGTTCGAAAACACCGTGGGGACGGAGTCGACCGGGTTTTTGTGCACAACGCCCGGGATCTCGTCGATGACGGTATCGAGCATGGTGTCCTTTTGGCCGAGCACCGTGGCGCCGCTAAAGTCGCTGAGCTTGGTCGCGTTTTGGTAGGGCGAGCCCTCTTTTACGAACAGGCCAAAGTAGCCAATGAAGTACGGGTCGGAAAAGCCGACGGACTCCTCGCGCTCGGGCGTGGCGCTCATGCCGGCAATGATGAGGTCGATCTGACCGTTGTTGAGCGAATCGATAAGGCCCGAGAAGCTCTGCTTGACGGCGACGGGCTCGCCGCCGAGGGCCTTGCAGACGATCTTGGCGATCTGCACGTCGTAGCCATCGGCATAGGCGCCCTGCACGTTGTCGATGGGGATGGTGTACTCGCTGGCTTCGGAAACTTGCCAGTTGTACGGGGCGTAGGCTGCCTCCATACCGATGCGGATCTTGTCCTTGCCGATAACGGAATCGGACAGGTCGTCGCGACCGCCGCCCGTCGTGGGCTGAACTACTTCCAGCGTGGAGGGGCGCTGGCAACCGGCAAGTGCGCCGGCGACGACAGAAGCGCTCGCAGCGAGAGCGCTACCCAAAAAGATGCGACGGCTGCATACCGGCTGTGGATGCGCGTCGCGTTGATGGGGAGAATGCATAATCTGCCTTCCCTGTTGAATCGTATGCTGACGACTTAACAGGATATACGCCAGCGACCAGCAGCGCAGCACAAGCTCGAAAAATTAATAGACACACGGTAGTCATTGGGAGCGTCGATGTTTTGGCAATGCCAGCGAGCGCCGCCCAGAGCGAACAAGTTGGCATGAAAAAGGCAAGGCATAGACCTTCTGGTCATGCCATGCCTTTTGAATGACAAATTGTCGCTCTGGGTAGCGCGCAGCGTCGACCGGCCCGCCGTTCGTCAGAACGGCGGAACCTCTAGAGCAGGGTGACGCTAAAGGAACGGGTGTCGGTAGCGCCCGGCGCCAGCGTAATGGTGTTGACCTTGTGCTCAAAGACGTCGTCCTCGGTGTCCATGGTAGTGTGGCCGGTCCAAGGCTCGAGCGCCACAAACGGAGCGTCGTTGGCGGCAGACCACACGCCGATGTACTTAAAGCCCTCAAAGTCGATCTTGACGCCATGGCCCGACTTGCGACCGCGCAGCGTGAGCGTGGAGCCCGGGGTATCGGTGAACATGATGGCGTCGTTATCGAAGCTGCGGTGCGTGATGGGCAGCACGTCCGAGTTATCGGGAGCCTTGTAGCTACCCTCGAACGTCATAAGGCCATCAGGCGTGATGATGGGGGCCTCGTTGGTCCAAGCCTCGGTAAACGCCAGCTCGTAATCCTCGAACGCCTCGTCTTCGGCACCGGGGGCGGGCACGTTGAATGCAGGATGACCGCCCACCGAGAACGGCAGGGCCACGTCGCCGGTGTTGGTGACGGCAAAGGTCTGCGTGAGCGTGGCGTCGCCGGTCAGGGCATAGGTCATGTTGAGCTTAAAGTGGAAGGGGAAAGCCTTGAGCGACTCGGGCGTATCGGTGATCTCGTAGGTGACGGACGAGCCGTCCTCGGAGACCTCGACGATCTTGTGCTCCACGATACGCGCGATGCCGTGGCGCGCCATCTCGCAGGTGCCGGCCGCAGACGTCGCCGTGTTGTTGCGCAGCGACCCCACGATGGGGAACAGGATGGGCGCGTGCTTGCCCCAAAAGGCCGGGTCGCCCTGCCATAGATACTCGTTGCCGTTGAGGGCAAGGCTCGTGAGCTGGGCGCCCATGGAATCGATGGCCGCGGTGAGGCCGCCGCGCTTGATGGTGGTGACGGTGGACATGCTACTTCCTCCAAAAGTAAACAACAGTGTCGAGGGCTATTGTCCCACTCTTGGCGGCGGGACGGGACGGCAGGCGATTATTGAGTAGCCATAGCGGAATGAGCGGCGAGCGCCTACTGGGTATCCACGTAAAGGTCAAACCCGCCCTGCGGTGTGGTGTCGACCGTGTCGGGCGCCTGTGAGTTAAAGCTCGCGGGGACCATGCGCTTTGAGGCGCAGAAGCGCGTGCCGTCGGTGGCGACGGGCGGTTCGTCGACGGTGAGCTCGTAGTCGCCGGGCTTGAGCTCGATGCCGTCACCAGCGGAATTGACGTATTGATACTCGTCAATCGTCTGCCCTTTGAGCGTACGCCCCACGATGTGGATGAGCATTTGGCTGTCGCCACGCGCGGTGTCCCACGTCGCGCCGTCCTTGACCTCGACCGACACATGTACCGAGCGCGTGCGGCTGAGCGATTGCTCGACAGACATCTCGACCTTGGCGGCGTCTTGGCGCTGCTGCTCGACATGGCTC
Organism: uncultured bacterium; assembly: GCA_905214105.1. GTDB lineage: Bacteria > Actinomycetota > Coriobacteriia > Coriobacteriales > Coriobacteriaceae > Collinsella. The sequence goes on along the minus strand of CAJMKK010000012.1, from coordinate 13,196 downwards.
CAAACGCTACCGATTGCCGAGCAGGCGATAACGCCGGCCATGAAGGCGATGAGAATGGGGCCGAGCGGAGAGCGGCGGCCCGCGTCTTCCTCGCGAGCCAGGTCGGGGCGATGCGTGGGCGCAGGCGCCTGGGCACCCTGCGCGGGCACGTCGAGAATGCTGAAGGATGCCGTGCTGTCGGGGTCGATGGTGTGGCGCGGCTGCGGGGTCTTTGCCGGCGAGATGGACATGTCGGCTGGCTCGCCGAGCGTGGCCGTAGCGTCGGCCTTTGCCTCGTCTGCCTCGGCCTGGGCCCAGGCTTGTTCGAAGGTCAGGGGCTCGACGGGGTCGAGGGCGGCGTCCGAGTCGGCGGCGACGACGTTGCCGGTCTCGTCCTCGTCGCTCGACACGTCACGCGGCGTAGGCTCGTCCCACTCCTCGTCCGGAGCCTCACCCTCGCTATACCACCATTCAAAGTTATCGATATCCATACGGGGCGCCCCCTTGGCCTCGCAAATAAACACTTGCCAGCCTTATACCCCCAGATGGCACGGCGGCTCGCATGGAATGTAACAAAGGGACTATCCCTTTGTCACATTTTGCGTTTAGCCGTGGGCGATCTTGTTTCTCAGCAAGAAGTCGACCGCCCCTACGATTCTGATGCCGTCGATGTCTGTTGGATGCTCACCATCCCTGACGATCAGGATCTTCTCGTACGAATCAGGGATTTTTCCCAGCGTGTTTAGTTTGAGCGGTCGCAGCTCGCGCTCTCTGGTCGCCTCGGCATCGATCCGTTCGGTAACCTGGATATATTTACGGTCCGATCCCTCGCCGATTGCGACAAAGTCGATTTCCCCCGCGCGCAGATGGCCGCAAAACACTTCGTATCCTTCAAAGACAAGCTGGTTGTAGATAACGTTCTCGAGCATCCTTCCGCTATCGCTGCCTCTATATCCGTCAAGATAGCTGCGGATTCCCGTATCGGCTATGTAATATTTACCGCCTGTCTTGAGAAGCTCCCGCCCCTTGACGTCATACCTTTTTACCTTGGTAAACAGGTACGTCTCTTCCAGAGCGTCAATATACGCCGACACCGTCGATGCGTTGGTCTTACCGCCCGATGATTCGTTGAGCGTCCCTACGATTTTGTTGACCGAGGTTTGATTGGAGATGTTGTCTGCCAGATACGCACAGAGCCGCTCGAGAACGTCGCGCTTGGTGATAGCTCCGCGACCTCTACGCGTCGCGCGCAATAGGATATCGCGCGCGACAATCGTCTGATAGAGGCTGCGGATGTAGTCGCGGCACGGTTCGCGTCTTGGCTCGTCATGAGCCAGAAACGGCATGCCGCCATAGGTTATGTACTGCTCGAGCACGGTGTTTGAATTAAGGCGATCGCCCGTCTTGGAAACGAGCTCGGCCCTCTCGTCAAGCCCTTCGGCAACGACCGCATCGATCGAGCGAAAATCAAGATACTCGCCAAACGTGAGCGGCTGCATCTTGACCTCGATATACCGGCCCGAGATAAGCGTTGCAAGCTCGCTCGATAGCAAAAAAGCATTGGAGCCCGTGACATAGATATCGCACGGCAAATCGATTCGGAGCGAGTTAACCGCCTTTTCCCAGCCCTCGACATTCTGGAGCTCGTCAAAGAACAGATAGGGGCGATCGACACCGTCAACGCGCTCCCGAACCATGCGATAAAACGTCAGGTAATCTGTAATCCCCGCATACTCTAGAGATTCCATCTTAAAGGTCAGCAAACGCTCGGCCGGCACCCCCTGTTGCGCCAGGTGCTCCCTCATCATGTCCAATAACGTGGATTTGCCGCAACGGCGTATACCCGTCACGATTTTGATGAGGTCGGTATCCTGAAAAGCAATGAGTCGATCAAGATAGCGGCTTCGGCGAACGATGTTCATAGAGTCTCCCTAGCGCCCGGCCAGACGTAACATCTTATAAACTTGCAGATTTTACAAGTTTATAAGATGTTACCTTACAAACTTGCAAATAATGCGAGTTTATAAGAAATGAGCCGCCTCCTCCGCTTTAAAACAAACTCGCGGTGCCGCTCGTCAATGTGACAAAGGGACTATCTCTTTGTCACATCGAAGTTGCGGTGGAATAGTTCCCGTTTGTGCGATTACTCAGGCTATTTAGGAACTATTTCACCGCGAGTTATTTGAGGACAACGGGGACTTGGATGCAGCAGAAGTCTTCTTGGTGGGACTCGTCGTAGCTCGTGGTATCGAGGTAGCAAAAGTCGAAGGCGTTGCCGATGGGCTGGAGCGCGTGCTCGTCCATGCAGGCAACGATGGCGCGGATGCCCTCGGGCTCGTACGGCATACCCCAGCGGCTCATGCACAGATACGTGCCCTCGGGCAGCACTTCGATGCCGATCTCTGCCAGCTCGGCGGGATCGCTCGGCAGTAGCCCCTCGGCACCGCGCGGCAGCACGGCAAAGGAGCCGGCGCCGGCGATGGGGTCGTCAGAATGCAGTGCCTCGCGACGCAGCATGGCGCCCCAACCGCGCATGGGGCGCGTACCCGTGAGCGCACGCATGCGCAGGATGGCCCGCATGAGCGTGGGATGAAGCATCGGGCGGCCGCGCTCGATATCGGCCGGGAACTCCTCAAAGACCACGAAGCGGCGCTCGAACTGCTTGAGCTCCGGCTTGCCCTCGCGCTCGCGCCAATAGACCGCCTCGTCATAAAAACTCAGCCGCTCCTGAACGCTCGCACGCTCGGCTTTGAGCCCGGCGATCTGCTCGTCGAGCGCCTGCACCCGCGAGCGCAGGTGATCGGTCATCTCTCCGATGTCGAACGTCGAGGTCAGGCGGTCAATCTCGTCGAGTTCGAGCCCCAGGTCGCGCAACATGCAGATCAGACGCATGAGCGGAATCTGCGTGGGCGAATAGAAACGGTAGCCCTTCTCGTTGACCACGGCAGGTTTAAACAGGCCGATCTTGTCGTAGTAGATGAGCGTTTGGCGCGAAACATTAAACAAGCTCGCCATCTCGCTAATCGCATACATGCCCGTCTGCATAAGTCCTCCCGACACATCCTTTTAGCGCACAAAGCCCGCCGCCCACAGGGGCAGCGGGCTCAAACACTCCTCGTATCCTACCCTAAAAGCGCCTATGACCAGCGCTTATAGTTTGCACATGACACGCCAACGGCCTCGAGCGCCTTGGCGGCGATGTGATGCACCGCGTCATCGAGCGTGGCGGGGCCGTTGTAAAACGTGAGCATGGGCGGCATGAGCATGACGCCCGGTACGCGCGCCAAGCGCGCCATGTTATCGACATGGATCGCACTGAAGGGCGTCTCGCGCACCATGAGTACCAGGCGGCGTTGCTCTTTCATCTGCACGTCGGCCGCACGCAGCAACAGGTTTTCGCTGTAACCACTCGCGATGCCGGCAAGCGTCTTCATGGAGCAGGGTGCCACGATCATGCCGTCAACCGGATAGGTGCCGCTTGCGATGGCGGCACCGATATTCTTGTTGTCGTAGACCGCATCGGCATGTGCGGCAAACTCGTCGAGCGTCATGCCGAGCTCCTGCTCGATGGTGATCTCTCCCCCGCGCGTGACGACAAGCGCCGACTCGGCACCGGCCTGACGCAGGCATTTGAGGCACTCAAGACCCAGCGCGGCACCGCTAGCACCAGACACGCCAACGACAATGCGACGGGGACGAACAGAAGGCTCAGGCATGACAACTCCTTGACTACTTGATAGGGCTACATACTAGAAAGCGAGCTCTGCTGCCCACTGGTCTGTATCGATCTCCATGAACTGCGAGCGGATGAAGTTCTTCTTGAGGTCGAACGGAACCGTGCAGTCGAAGATGGCCTTGCAGGCGATGCCGTGCTCGCGGATCGAAGGATCGAACGCGGGGTCGTTGGACGGGTCGAGCACGTGGCAGTGGCAGCCGGGGATGGTGATGAGGTCGACGTCGGCCTGGAAGCGCGTGGTCATGGCCCACATCACGTCACTCATGTCGAAGATGTCGACGTCTTCGTCAACCAGGATCACGTGCTTGAGCTCGGAGAATGCCGAGAAAGCGAGCATGGCGGCGTTGCGCTGACGGCCCTCGTCATTTTTGCTCGACTTCTTGAACTGCATGATGGCAACGAACTTGCCGCCGCCGCAGGGGGCGGCGTGAACGTTGAGCAGGCGGCCCGGGATGGCGGTCTCGACCATCTTGTAGATGGAAGCCTCGGTGGGGATGCCGGCCATGGAAACGTGCTCGTGCGAAGGGCCGATGCAGCTCTCCATGATGGGGTTGACGCGCGTGGTAACGGCGGTGATCTTGATCACCGGGCAGACCTTGGCGCCACCGGTGTAGCCGGGAAACTCGGGCATGGCGTAGCCGTGACCATTGACGTCCTCGTTGATGGTCTCGTCGTGCATGAGGTAGCCCTCGAGCACATACTCGGCATTGGCAATGCACTTCTGCGGAACGGTGACACAGTCGGCAAGCTCGACGGCGTGGCCGCGCAGGGCGCCGGCAATCTGCAGCTCGTTAAAGCCGAGCGGCGTGGTGGGAGCCTCGAAGCCGCAGCACATGTACACGGCGGGGTCCAGACCGATGGAGATGGAGATGGGCATGTCCTCGCCGCGCTGGCAGTACTCGTCAAAGAACGCGCCCAGGTGACGGCTGCCGGGGGTAATCCACATGGCGAGCTTATCCTTGTCGACGCAGGAGAAGCGGTGGATGGTCACGTCGGACTGGGAGCCGTCGGGGCTCGTGCCGTAGGCGAGGCCCATGGTGATGTAGGGGCCGCCATCGACAGGCGTGTTGGTGGGAGCGGGAACGATCTTGCGCAGGTCAAAGCCCTCGTCGGTCGCCTTGTACACGACCTCCTGGCAGTCGACGTGCTTGCCCTCGGCGATCTGCTTGGGCGCGATCAGGTTCTCGAAGCGCTTGCCGATCTCGAGGCCCAGGTGCTCCTCGTCGAGGTCGAGTAGGGCGGCAACGCGCTTGCGGCTGGCAAGCATGCCGATGCAGACCTTGACATCGTCAAAACCCTTGACGTTGTTGAAGATCATCGCCGGACCCTCTTTGGTCGGACGCATAACGGTGCCGCCGGCACCCACGTGGCGATAGACGCCCGAGACCTCGGCATCGGGATCGACCTGGGTGTCGGTCTCGAGCAGCTGGCCCGGCATCTCGCGCAAAAAGTCGAGCGCGGAGCGCAGATCGTGGATCTGGGAAGCATCGGTAGTGGACATAGCGTGCTCCTTTCGGGAGAGTGCCCGGCGGCGGGAGTGCCGCCGGGCTGGGGAACGTAGTGGGGCCACGGCGCTCATGGATGGGGCGCTCGGGCACTCGCAGTTCAAGCACTCGGCTAATTACAGCCAAGCGCTCGACCGTTTACATCAGGCCAAAGAGATGGAACCAGGCAGCCTCGACCAGCACGACGATAAAGACGACCGCAGTGAGGGGAATGCCCATGCGCATGGCCTCTTTGGAGGTGTAGCCGCCGGCGTCCTTGCCCTCGCCGATAAGGATCGGCAGGTTATGGAACGGCAGGATGTAGTGGATGTTGATGGACGTGAAGACGATGAGCGCCACGGCGAGCGGGCTCACGCTGGAGCCGGCCGCGAAGCTGATGAACGCCGGCACGCACACGCCGAGCACGGCCATGACCGAACCCATGAACATGTGGATGATCATGGAGAGCGCGGCGACAAGCAGGGCGAACAGGAAGATGTTCTCGGGCACGGAGCTGGGAAGCACGACGTCGGCGATCCAGGCGTTCATGCCGGTGGCACCGCCCACAGAGCCCACGGCCATGGCGGCCGTCAGGAACATGAGGGACTTGATGTCGACAGCGTTCCAGCTGGCAGGGGTGAGGACCTCGCCGATGATGGGCATGGCGAGTGCGACGCCAATGGCCAGGGTAACCCAGCCGATGTAATCGCCCGAGACGGTGAGCCACAGCGCGATGGCGATGACAAGCCACACGATGGTGCGGATCTCCTTGACGGAGAGCTTGCCGAGCGCGGCCTGCTTGGCCACGATCTGCTCGCGATCGTAGACGAGCTCCTTGCTGGGCTTAAAGAGGAAGAGGCCCAAGAACAGGGTGCACAGCAGCGCGACCAGCATAGGCACGCTCATGTACAGGAACCAGTCGACAAAGGACGGGCTCATGCCGCCGGCCTCGGCACTGTACTGCGCAACGAGCGGGTTGAGTGTGGAGTCGCCCGTCAGGAAGAACATGGAGCCCGGAGCGGCAGCGGCAAACACGAGGAAGCCGAGCTTGCCGCGATCATCGTCACCGTAGCCGGCGGACTCGGCGATAACCGAGACGACGGCGAGGATGAGGAAGGCGCGGGGGAACGGATGCGGGATCAGCAGCGACAGCACAAAGGTGAGTGCGAAAATCGAAATGATGAGCGACTTGGCATCGCGCACAAACTTGAGCATGAACGCATAGGCGATGCGCTCGCCCAGGCCCGACTCCTTGACCGCGCTGGCGATGAGGTAGGCGCCGATGACAAGCCACATGGTGGCCTTAGTCCACGAGCTAAACGTGGAGGCGACCGTCGCCGAGATGCTCGCGGCGCCTGTGTCGTCCACGCACACCTTGAACAGAACGAGCAGCGCGCAATAGAGCAGGCCCACAAAGCCCGGCTGTGCCACACCGCATGCCCAGAACACCACCGTGGCGAGCGTCAGTGCCAGACAGGTCTGACCGCCGACCGTGAGCTCGACCGTCGAGCTCAGCTCCGCCAAAGGAAGAAACTTCACCAGCAAAAAGACAACGATACCCAGCACAAAGCCAATTTCGCGCTTGGTGATCTTAAACGCCTTCTTTTCCGCTTCCATCTCCCCACCTTTCTTGTTGGGGGCGCTCCGGACTCGCGGCCACGCTGGCCACTTAAAAAGGGGCGCCCGTTATCGGACACCCCTTACGTTGCGCTGTGTTGCGGCAATACAGTCAAGCGGATTTTTTGGATGAGAGGCGATCCCCTGGACAAAAAACCGTCACAACATTCGACGCTTTTCCTCGTTTTCGAGATTTTCGCCGAATGTTGTGACGGCTTGGATGTGACAAAGGGACTGTCCGATGTCACATAGCGAGAGCCGTACGGATGGATGGGTCGCTGAGGGCCTCGCGGAGCCAGGGGACCAGCTGCTCGGGGCGACCCTGCAGGTAGCCGTCGAGTTCGGACGGGGCCACGCGGCGCACCTCCGAGATCTCCTCTTGGTTGATGCGTAGCTCGCCCAGCTCAACATGGGCTGCGAACACCTCGCACCATTCGCACTCGCAGCGGCCGTCGCCGTGGTCCTCGCGGTAGGTCACGTGACCGAGGTGTTTGAGCTGGTCGGGTGCGCGCGTGATGCCGAGCTCTTCGTTGATGCGGCGCGCCGTCGCGGCGACAACGTCCTCCCCGGGGAGCGGATGGCCGGCACAGCTATCGGCCAGCACCCCGCCCCACAGGCGTTTGAGCGGACTGCGACGACAGAGCAGCAGGCGTGCGTCTTCGCCCTGGCCCTCGACCAGAAGCGTCAGAAATGCCTGATGCAGAATGCCCTCACCGGCATGGGCATCGATGCGGTCGACGGGGCTAAGCGTCTCGCCGGTCGCGGCATTGACCGCCACGACCTCGGCGCCCGCGCCGCCCTCATCCCAGCCGGCGCGCAGAATGCGGGCTGCGGCCTCCTCGAGCGCGGCGATGAGCTCCTTGGTGGTGTCGAGCACGCGCTGCAGGTCGCCCCCGCTCGCCTGTTCAACATGAAAGCCCGTGCTCGCAACGACCGGCACGCCAAAGCGCGTGGCCAGCGCCGCCGCGATATCGTGCGCCGGAATTTCGTCTCGATGGCACGGAACAGCCAGGATGCTCACTGTCGCCGTGCGGCCGGGCTCGGGGCGCGGAATGGCCTGCGCCGTGGCGCCCAGGTGCGCGAACTCCGGCGAGCAGGCGTACACCGCCATGCCTCGCGGTGTCACCGTCAGCTGGGCCTCGAGCGCAAACTTGCCCTCGCCCACTGCAACCTTTGTCGTGTGCATACCCATGGGATCTCCTGTCGCCCGCGATGTACCTGAGACCATCTTCGCCTGTATTGCGACTATACAGGCAAGCGCAGCCTGCGACAAAGGGGGGCAGGCACCTGACACATTCTGTTAGAGTTGCAGGGATTGAATCCCGCTTATTCATGCGACATTGGAGTGACAACCTTGACCGCCGCAACCACGCCTAAAAGTAAGTCAACCGCCGCCGCGCTCTCCCCCGCGCGCACCAAGCTCTGCCTGGCGCTGCTCGTGCTGCTGGGCTTCTCGCTCGGCTGCTCGGAGTTCGTGGTCATCGGCATCGAAAGTGACTTGGCGACGGAACTCGGCATATCGCTTGCCACTGCGGGCCAGCTCATCAGCGTTTTTGCATTGGTCTACGCTATCGCGACGCCGGTGCTTGCGCTCAGCACGGGGCGCTTCCGTCGTTACCAGCTGCTCGTGTGCTACAGCATTATCTTTGTGCTCGGCAATCTGGTCATGGCGTTGGCGCCCAACTTCCAGGTACTGTTTATCTCGCGCATTGTCCTGGGATCCGTCTCGGGCGCACTGCTCGCCGTGGGCGTGACGTACATCCCCGAGCTGCTGTCCCCGCAGCAAACTTCGCTTGCCATCTCGGTGGTATATGGTGCGTTTTCCGTAGCAATGGTCTTTGTCACTTCGATCGGCAAGTTTGTGGCCGACACGCTCGACTGGCACGTTGCCATGTACGGCACGCTGGCCTTTGCCGTTCTGATCTGCGCCGCGCTCGTGGTGTTTATGCCGCGCGCCGGACAGACCGACGAACCCGCCACCTTCCGCGAACAGGCGGGTCTGCTGCGCGAACCGAGTATCATCACCGGCATGCTCATCTTCTTGTTTGGCGTGGGATCGGTCTATGTGTTTTACGGCTATGTGACGCCCTATCTGGAGCAGGTGCTGGGCATGGGCACGGTCGAAGCCAGCACCACGCTCATGGCCTACGGCGCGTTCTGCCTGATCTCGAACATCCTGGGCGGATGGATTGATGCGCGCTTTGGCATGAAGGCGCTGCTCGTGACGTTTGTGCTGCAGGCTGTGGCGTTACTCGGGTTGTTTGCTGTGGGCGGCACCATGCCGCTCGCGCTGGTCTTTGTCTTTAGCTTGGCGATGCTCATGTACCTGTTCTCGGTGTCGTGCATCACACACTTTATGGACGTGGCGCGCAGCCGCCATCCCAAGTCGATGGTGCTCGCGAGTTCGGTTGAGCCCATGGCGTTTAACGTCGGTATCTCGTTTGGCACCGCAGTGGGCGGCGCCGTGGTAAACGGAATTGGCATTGCGTACGTGGGTGCCGTGGGCGCTGCGTTCTCGCTCGTAGCCTGGGCGCTTGCGCTAGTGACGATCAAGCTCGCCCGCTGGGAGCGCCGTCGTCAATCAGCACAGCCCCGGATGCAGGCATAGGGACGAACACAGCCCAAGGTGGCGAGCAACCAGTGAAAACCGTCCCATACTAGTAGTGTTTATCCGCCTGCAAGCTCCGGCAGTGCAATTTCGTGTATTTCAGATACACGCTTTTCTACGATTTCGTGTATTTTAAGTACACGAAATCGTACTAAACTATGTATCTGAAGTACACGAAATCGGAAAGGTGGCCCCATGCGCAGATCAATCGAATCCGTTATCGAATCATGGGCGACAAAGGACGCCTCACGCCCCCTCCTCATCCGTGGTGCGCGACGCGTAGGCAAAACGTACGCTGCCGAGGAAATCGGCAGGCGAATCGCCGGCGATGCGTTTGTCAAACTCGACTTTCAGACCGATCTTGAACTGATTGCTCCGCTGTTCGACTGTCCCACCGACGACGTTGACACCATCGTGGCGCGAATTTCAGACTATAAACGCACCCCCATTCGCAAGGAAACCGCCTTCATCCTGTTTGACGAGGTGCAGCTCTGCGAACGGGCGCTCAACTCGCTTCGCTTTTTCTCGGGTTCGGGCTGGCGCATATGCGCGACCGGCAGCCAACTCGGTGTCGCCACGCGCAAGCGCAAGTTGCCTTTTCCCAGCGGCGTTCGTCAAGAGACCATGCATCCCATGTCGTTCGAGGAGTTTCTCTGGGCGCTCGATGAGGAGCAGATGGCCGATGCTGTTCGTACCCACGCCGGCACGCTCGATGCTTACGCCGCGCACCAAGCCGCGCTCAGCCTGTTTCATCGATACCAGGTCGTAGGCGGCATGCCCGCCGCCGTCAACGCATATCGCAAGACGTTATCCATCGAAGACGCGCGCGTCGAGCAGCGCGAAATCGACGAGACCTACACCGCCGACATGACCGACCCCGAAAACGGGATCAGTGGCGTGGCGGCGCGCAAGGTATGGCGCTCCATTCCGTCCCAGTTGCTGAGATCGTCCACAAAGAAATTCAAGTACTCCGAGGTCGAACGCGGAGGCCGTCGCGCCAAGCTTATCGAGCCGCTCGACTGGCTCGAAGGCGCCGCCATCATATCGGTCAACAACCTGACCGAAGGCATCGAACCTCCCCTCGTTCCCTTCGACGACGAAGACGGAAGTTTCTTTAAGGTCTATCTTCTCGATACGGGCCTCATGTTCTACAAACTCGGTATCAACCCGCGGCTCTGGCTCGACCTCAAAGAGGATTCCGCCATAGCACTGTCTTCCGACTTTCGAGGTGCCCTGGCCGAAAACTCGGTCATGCAGGCATTTTCGAGCAATGGTTTGCGGACGTACTATTGGGTGCCGCCGTCGTCTTGGAAGACGAGCGGTGAGCTCGATTTTCTACTTCAGACCGACCGTATGGAAATTGTGCCCGTCGAGGTAAAGTCCGCACGCAACGTGCGCGCAAGAACCCTCGGGTCGTTTATGGACAAAGCCCGGTCGCCATATGCCTACATTTTGTCCGAGAACAATTTTGCCCGCAGCGAAACTGATGACGGGCGCGAGCTGCGCCACCTCCCCTTGTACGCAGCGGGTTTTATCGGAGCAAACTGTCTCAAGGGCAGCCTGTAAGCCCCGCGCGACCGCCCAGAAAGGAAACCGCTCATGCAACGCATTCTTTTTATCTGCTGTGGAAATATCTGTCGCTCGACGATGGCTGAGTCCGTGTTTACCGAGCTAGCGCGCCGCGCTGGACGCGCGGGCGAGTTTGTCATCGATTCTGCAGCAACCTCAACCGAAGAGATCGGCAACCCGCCGCATCATGGCACGGTCGCCAAGCTGCGCGAAGTCAGGATTCCCGTCGTCGCACATCGCGCACGTCAGGTGCGGCGCGCGGAGTATGGCAACTGGGATCGCATTGTCTATATGGATGCTGAGAACGCGCGCGGTCTGCGTCGCATCTTTGACGACGACCCCGACGGCAAGATTACGCGCTTGCTCGATTGGACCGAGCGCCCCGGCGACGTGGCCGATCCCTGGTACACCGGCAACTTCGATGCCACCTACCGCGACGTGCTCGCCGGTTGCACCGCTATGCTCGAGCAGCTGTAATCGATGAAATGCAGAGTTTTTAGAGCCACAAATCGGATGAAATGCAGAAATTTGACCTTACTCGCACGCAGGACAACGACGATAACGCCTAAGCACGGGCATAAACGAGATCGGGATTCCCATATACAAATCGAGCGTGGATTTTCTCCCACTTTGAGCGCGAAATTGCGTCCAAAACGGGAAAAATCCACGCTCATTATCTCGGCGGGAGAAAATCCTCGCTCGACTACTCGTCGACGATCTCGGCGAGCCAGACGTTCAATGTATCGACCTCGGGGCAGCAGAACTTTGCCGTGCCGGGCTCGTTGCCGGGCACGGTTCCGCCGTAACGCAAGATGTCAATGTAAGGAAAGCCCACATGGCAGGCCATAGCGCACATCTTGCCGCGGTCTCGGTCAAAGTCAAAGACATCGCCTGGCTTGTGACCATGATGGCAGCGGCACGTTCCCAACTGGTCCACGCAGCTAATGCGGATACGCGGACGCTTGCCACGCGGCGCGCCGAGCGGCTTGCTCTCGCCTGCAGGCTTGGCGCCGCCCTCGTCAGCGTTACTCATGGTCAATCACATCCAGGCAGGCCTCGATGGGAAGGCCAGCCGACTTGTCCTCTTGGTCGGCATTGCGCTCGATAAGCTCGGCCACCACACGCATGGCATCGGCCGTGGCACGCTGGAGGCTCCAACCGTTCATCACGCGGCCCATGAGCACGGCCGAGAACGTATCGCCCGTACCCGGGAAGTACACCGGGATCAGCTCAAACGGAATCTCAAAGTATTCCCCCGCCACATGGTCGTAGCCGATGACGGCACTCGCCCCATCGACCTTCGCACTCGTAATGACAACCGACTTGGTGCCCAACGCGAGCATGGCGTCCACGAGCGTGCGGGCCTCATCGGCCGTAATCTCTTCGGCGATAGGCGTATCGGTGAGCAGGCACGCCTCGGTATAGTTGGGCACCGCGTAGTCGGCGCACTCGACCAAGCTGCGCATGAGTCCGATGGTCGACTCGGGCACGCCGGCATAGAGCTTGCCGTTATCGCCCATGATGGGATCGACGAACACCCTGGTGCCCTTTTGAGCGCGGCGGTGGCAAAAGTCCGAGATGATGCGCGTCTCCTCCTCGGTCACGATAAAGCCGGTCGAGATAGCATCAAATTCAAAGCCGAGCTCCTCCCAGATAGCGAGGCTCTGGCGCACGTACTCCGTGGTGTCGTGAATGTAGAACTTGGGATAGTTGAGCGTATCGGAAACGAGCGCCGTCGGCAGGTTGTGGATGCGATAGCCCATGTGCGACAGTACCGGCAGCATGGCCGAGAGCGCGACCTTGCCGTAGCCGCACATATCGTTGATCAGCAGCAGCTGAGTGTTCTTCATGAGTGTCCCCCTTGGGTCGGGCGCGGCGCGGCAGCGCCACAGTGCGACTAAGTGTAGCGCAGGGAACGTTACGAGCGAAGTCGGGCAGCGTGAAGGGCAAATTGTTGCAGAAAGGTTACGGGAAGGAAGTTAGTCGTTTGGGACGTTCTTAAATGACTAGTCAAACAAGAACGTCCCCAACGACTAACCCAACGACTATCAGCGCAAGGAGTGTCCCCAAGTGCCGGCACATAAGGAACGTCCCTAATTGCCACCTAAGTGCCAAAACGACTGGTCGGGCAACACCGATGTCTTGGCGAAGTCAGACACTATGACCCAATCCAGGGGCACGGAAACGACAGGAGCCCCCGCTC
>CAJMKK010000011.1 GCA_905214105.1 uncultured bacterium | reverse complement strand
CCGTCATCGAACTTGGAAGGGGGAGGCCGCGAGGCCTCCCCCTTTTTTGCGTTTAAGGGCTTTTGTCTCACATAGTAGCTGTGTTTTATAACCCTCGTTTGTCGCATCTTCTGTGAACGGGCTACAATAACTTAGTCTGTGCGATATGGAGGTGAACATGGCTGAAGCTGGTATCGGCGTTGATATCGTCGAGATTTCCCGCATGAAATCAATTCTTGAAAAGACGCCGTCGTTTGCTCGGCGTGTGTTTACCGAAGAAGAGCGTGCTTATTGCGATGCATCATCGCGTCCCGCTGCTCACTATGCGAGCCGCTTTGCTTCGCGCGAGGCGGTACTTAAAGCTCTTGGCACGGGTTTTAGTCAAGGCGTGGGTCGCAAGGATGTTTCGGTAACGCGTGATAAACTCGGCAAACCGAAGGCGCTGCTTTCGGGCCGTGCACTCGAGATCGCTCAAGAGCTGGGTGTTGTTGAGGTCGCTCTTTCCATTACGCTTACAGGAGACTTAGCCGTTGCGAATGCCATCGCGATTACCGAAGATGCTCGACCTAAGCCTAAGGAAGAAAAGGTGAGCACCAAGGAACGCGTTGCGCAGACATTTAAAGAGGCTCGCTCTGTTTTAGATGAGCTTGAGCAGCTGCAGAATTCAGCATTGACGGAGCACCTGGGCGATGCTTCGCAAGATACGCTAGGAGCATAGATGAAACCGGTTTTGAGTACCGAAGAAGTCGTTCGTCTCGAGGATATCATCGAACGCGAAGGGACTTCGAAGGCCGAGCTTATGGAGCTAGCGGGTGAGTTTGCCGCTAACGAGGTCTTGAAGCTCAATCCCGATCGGGTTCTCGTTCTGGTCGGTTTTGGTAATAATGGCGGCGACGGTTGGGTTGCCGCCGATATTCTGAGCCATAAGGGTGTGGACGTCGATATCGTTTCTCCGGTTGAGCCGGATGAGATTCCTGCTGCTCTGGCACGTCATGTTGCTCGTCGTACTGCCGGCCGCGATGTGCACGTTTGCGTCGGCCCCTCGCGTGACGAACTCGAGGTTTTGATCGATAAGGCCGATGTTGTTGTCGATGCCATTTTTGGTACCGGTTTCCACGGGAATCTGCGTGCGCCGTTCTCCATCTGGATTCCTACGGTCAATGAATGCGCCGATTGTGTCGTATCCATTGATGTCCCCTCGGGCCTGAATGCCGAGACGGGCGTTGTTGATGACGACTGCATTCGTGCCGAGCATACGGTGACGATGATTGCGCCCAAGATTGGTCTGTATAGCGCTGATGGCCCTGAGTATGCTGGCGATTTGATCTGCGGCAATCTTTACGACCGTCTTGACGAGGTCATCGATGATGTCGACCACGCCGCCGAGATTGTCGAGCCCGGTGACTTAGTTGATTACTTTGCTCCACTACCTACGAATATCGATAAGTATTCCCGTGGCTCTGTGCTTATTGTCGCCGGATCTGCGCAATATCCTGGTGCTGCCATTATGGCGGCCAAGTCTGCAGCTCGCGCGGGTGCTGGTTACGTGGCAGTCGCGGCTCCTGACGCCTGCGCCAATCTTATTCGCATGGCACTTCCTTCGATTCCCGTCTTTGCTATTCCGTCTGATTCCCGCGGCTCCTTTGGCGCCGCTGCGCGCATGACTGTGTGCGAGATTGCAAAGAAGTACAGCTGTGTACTGTGCGGTCCCGGTATGACGACATCTGCCGGCGCTATGCAGGTGGTTTCGGGCTTGCTAGAGCTTGATGTGCCGCTTATTTTGGACGCCGATGCACTCAACTGCCTTGCTAAGATTGCCATTGACGGTATTGATAGTAATCCCGAGATGTATCGTCGCGAGCAGCCGTTGGTTATGACGCCGCACTATCGTGAGCTTTCGCGTTTGGTTGCCGGTGACGAGGTGAACGACCTTGGTACCGCGATTGCGGCCGCGCAGAAGGTTGTCTGGGCTGCAGGCTCCGACAATCTGGTGGTCATTGCCAAGGGGCCGACGACGGCTATCTGTGGCGTTGAGCGTGTGCTGCTGCCGCTCTCGGGTCCGGCTTCTCTGGCAACTGCCGGTTCGGGTGATGTTCTCGCGGGTATTTTGGCCGGCACGCTTGCCACCATGCGCGACGAGATGGATCGTTGGGAGTTGCTGTATTCATACGCCGTCGCACTTCACAGCTACGCCGGTTTTGCCGCGGCGACGGAGTATGGTGAGAAGAGCGTCATCGCGACCGATCTTATCGACCTGATCGGTCCTGCCATGGAACTGGCGGCAAAGGATGCGCTCGAAGATCTGGGAATCATGGACGAAGGGTCGGATGACTAATCATGAATAAAGCCGATTTGACGCGCTGGTCCTGGGTCGAGATCGACCGCGGGGCGCTCCGTCGCAACACGAGGGCCTATAAGAACTTGCTGAATCCACGTCAGCGCCTGTGCTGCGTGGTCAAGGCCGATGCTTATGGTCATGGAGCTGTTGAGTGCGCCAAGATCATGTATTCGGCCGGTGCCGACATGTTTGCCGTGGCGACGGTCAACGAGGGCGTTGAGCTACGTCAGGGCGGCATTACCAAACCCATCCTGATCTTGAGCGAGCCGCCCATCGAGGCAATTCCTACGTTGCTTGAGTTTGACATCATGCCTTCGGTCTATACGTCCGATTTTGCCTTGGCCTATGGCGAGTGCGCCGTTGCGGCGGGCAAGGTGGGTAAATACCATCTGGCCATCGAGACGGGCATGAATCGTATCGGCGTTCACTATACGCAGGTGCTCGACTTTGTGCGCGGCATTAGTTTCCATCGCGGTATTCAGTGCGACGGCGTATTCACGCACTTCGCCACGGCCGATGAGCCTTCGGGTTGGGACTACAAGCTGCAGTGTCAGCGCTTTACCGAGGCCGTTCAGGCCATTAAGGATGCGGGTTTTGAGTGCGGTATCGTGCACTGCGCCAATACGCCGTCCTCGATGCTCGACCCCTCGATGCATTTTGATATGATCCGCGCCGGCGTTGGCTTGTATGGCATGCAGCCGTGCGAGCTGAGTGGCCGCGTGATGCAGCTTGATCCCGTTATGAGCGTCCATGCGCGTGTGACGCGCGTGGCGCATCCTGCGATGGGTGAGGGCGTGGGCTACGGTTTTACCTACCGCGTACCGCGTACGCGCGTTCAGATCTGCACGCTGCCGATCGGTTATGCCGATGGCCTATCGCGTACGCTTTCCAATCGTATGGATGTGCTGTATCGCGGCGGGCGCGTGCATCAGGTTGGCAATATCTGCATGGACCAGTTTATGGTCGCCATTCAGTCCAACCCGGCACACGAGATTCCCGAGGCCGAGTATGGTGACGAGATGATCATTGTCGGCCGCGATGGCGATGCCGAGATCACTATGGACGAGATGGCCCGACTGCGCGGAACGATTAACTACGAGGTCGCCTGCGGCTTTGGCATGCGTCTCGACAAGGTCTACGTGTAGGAGCCGCTATGGGCGTCATGCACATCCCCGGCCATACCCATCAGGCACCACGTGAGGTCGCACTCGAGGAAATTGAGGCCGTTCTGGGCGATTGTCACCTCTGCCAGCTCTACCAGTCGCGTCACAATATCGTGTTTGGCGTGGGAAACCCCCGCGCTCGCGTGATGTTTATTGGTGAGGCGCCGGGCCGCAATGAGGATTTGCAGGGCGAGCCCTTTGTGGGGGCGGCAGGCGAGGACCTCAACGGCATTTTGTCGCTGGCGGGGCTCAAACGCGAAGACGTCTACATTGCCAACGTGCTTAAGTGCCGCCCGCCGGGAAACCGCAATCCGCGTCCCGAGGAAGTGCTGGCTTGCTCGCCGTTTTTGCGTGAGCAGATTCGAAGCATCTGGCCTGATATTATCGTGACGCTCGGCAACCCCGCGACGCACTTTGTGCTTAAGACCGAGATTGGCATTACTAAGCTGCGCGGCAGGTTCCACCAGATGGGGCATTTTGTAGTAATGCCCACTTTTCATCCGGCAGCAGCGCTACGCAATCCGGCGTGGCAGGAGCTACTGGAGGAAGACTTTAAGATGCTGGGCGATTATCTGGAGCGACATCCCGCACCAGAGGACGCCTCGGAATAATAAGGAGCATATATGTCCCTGGAGCGCCTGGGGGTAGGTACTTACAAAACGACTTGCGCTGCCGATACGGAGTACTTTGGCGAGCTAATTGCACCGTGCCTTGAGGACGGCGATGTGCTCATCCTGACCGGTGGCCTGGGAGTGGGCAAAACTCACTTTACCAAGGGCGTCTCGCGCGGGCTGGGCGATGGGCATATGGTTACGAGTCCTACGTTTGCGCTCATGGCCGTTCACGATCAAGGTCGTATTCCGCTGTTTCACTTTGATCTATACCGCCTGGAGCATGCCTACGAGCTCGAGGATACGGGCATTTTCGATGTGCTGGGCTATGAGGGTGCTTGCCTGCTGGAATGGGGCGAACAATTCCAGGACGAGCTGACGGATGAGTATCTTTCGGTGACGCTCAAGCGTGATGAGGGCGACAGCGATGTGCGAACGATAACGCTTGAGGCGCACGGTGACCGCGCAATGGAGCTTTCCCATTTGATTGATAAGGCTGTACAAGATGAGCTTGCATAACGACAACGCGCTGGTGGTGGCGCTCGATACCTCGACCGACATGCTTGCCTGCGCGGCAAGCTGGATTGATGGGCAGACGGGCGAGACGAAGCTCGTGAGTGGCGACCACATGTGTCGCCGTCACGCCAACGTTGAGCTCGTGAATACCGTTGATGGCGTGCTGGCTCAAGCCGGTCTGGATCGCAGCGATGTTGGTTGCTATGTGGTCGGCCGCGGCCCGGGGTCGTTTACGGGTGTGCGCATCGGCATCTCCACTGCCAAGGGCCTCGCGCGTGGTGCCAATGTTCCGCTGCTGGGCGTGTCGACGCTTGACGCTTGCGCTTGGACGGCGTGGAAGGCTGGCGTGCGCGGCAAGCTTGGTATCTTGGCCGATGCTATGCGTGGTGAGGTATATCCGGCGCTGTATATGCTGGTCGATGAGGGTCCCGGGCGTCAATTTGAGCGCGAACACGTGGTCAAGGCCGCCGTGGCGCTCGATGAGTGGCGCCAAGCAGCGGACTGGGATCAGGTTCAGCTGACCGGTGACGGTCTCGTGCGCTATGGCAAGCTGCTGGGTGAGGACGAGACCGTCCGCTGCGTGGAGCGCGACCTGTGGTGGCCTTCGGGCGAGGGCTTGCTGCTCGCGCAAGCTGCGGGTGACGGCGATCCGGCCCGCGTCCTGCCGATTTACACGCGCCTTTCGGATGCCGAGGAAAACGAGCGCAAGCGTCTTGGTCTTGCCGAGAGTGCGCAGAGCGAAATTACGGGTGTTGCCGACGAGCTCGCCGGTCGTCATCTGCAGTTTCGTCCCATGGGCGCGGCGGATGCCGAGGGCGCGAGCGCGCTGGAGGCTGCCTGCTTTGAAGGTGCCGGACACGAGTCGTGGACGCCGGGCATGTTCCTGTCCGAACTGGGCGAGGAGGTTGCTGCGCCGCGTAGTTGGTGGGTGGCACACGACGACGGCAAGCTGCTGGGCCTTGCCGGCGGTATGGTCGTGGACGGTGATGTACAGATTCTGGATGTCGCCGTCGACCCGGCACATCGCCGTGAGGGCATTGCCCGCAAGCTGCTGTCGCATGTGAGCTATGATGCCCAGATGCTCGGCTGCACCACGGCTTCGCTTGAGGTCGAGGACGGCAACGAGGGAGCGATCGCGCTTTATAACGCTCTGGGCTTTACCGAGGCAGGACGGCGCCGCGGCTACTATGGTGCCGGCAAGGATGCCATCGTCATGACGGCTCCGCTGCCCCTGGTGCTTCCGGTCGACAATGCTTCGCCCGAGCCGACGGCAGCTGAGCAGCGTGTATGGCCGCTACCTGCACCCGAGCGTACCGTTGAGGAGCGCGCCGAAATTGAGCGCCGTCGCCTGGTGCTTGCCATCGAGAGTTCGTGCGATGAGACGGCTGTGGCGATTATCGACGCGGACGGCAATATGCTGGCCAATCAGGTTTCGACGCAGATCGATTTTCATGCCCGTTTTGGCGGCGTAGTGCCCGAGATCGCTTCGCGCAAGCACGTTGAGGTTATCGTGAGCGTCGTGGACGCGGCACTCGAGGATGCCGCGGCATCGCTTGGTCTTGAGGGCGGAGCCATCGCGCCGAGCGAACTCGCCGCTGTTGGCGTGACACAGGGTCCGGGCCTGGTGGGCGCCCTCGTGGTGGGCGTCGCCTTTGCCAAAGGCTTTGCCTACGCTGCCGGTAAGCCGCTCGTATGCGTCAACCATCTGGAGGGGCACCTGTTTGCCAACTTGCTGGCGCAGCCCGACCTCAAGCCGCCGTTCATCTTCACGCTTGTCTCGGGCGGGCACACCATGCTCGTGCACGTGAAGGCATGGGGCGACTACGAGGTACTTGGTGAGACGCTCGACGACGCTGTGGGCGAGGCCTTCGACAAGGTAGCCAAGGCATTGGGTCTGGGCTATCCCGGTGGCCCCATCATTTCCAAGCTGGCCGAGACGGGCAACCCCAAGGCGATCGATTTCCCCCGTGCGCTTAACAGCAGAGGAGACTATCGCTTCTCGCTTTCGGGCCTTAAAACCGCTGTGACGCTCTACATTGAACAGGAGACCAAGGCCGGGCGCACGATTCACCTGCCCGATCTGGCAGCTTCGTTTGAGGCAGCTGTCTTTGACGTGCAGTACAAGAAGGCCAAAAACGCATTGCACGCTACCGGATGCAAGGAATACTGCATCGGTGGCGGCGTCTCGGCCAACCCGCAT
Source organism: uncultured bacterium (assembly GCA_905214105.1). Lineage (GTDB taxonomy): Bacteria > Actinomycetota > Coriobacteriia > Coriobacteriales > Coriobacteriaceae > Collinsella. The sequence continues at coordinate 41,528 of CAJMKK010000011.1, read as the reverse complement.
CTGCGCGAGATGATGATCAAGAAGCTTGGGCGTCAGGGGATTCGCGTAACGGTGCCGCCCTTGTCTGCCTGTACCGATAACGCAGCCATGATCGCGGAGGTCGCTCGCCGTAAATTCGACCGAGGAGAAATCTCGCCGTTCGACGTCGACGCCGATCCGAACATGACGCTGTAGTCGTACGGGTGCGGTCCCCGGCCCTGACCGGCCCGGCGGCCCCATATGAACTTTCCTGCTCTACAGTCCTGCTCACGACGGAGGCCACATTAAGTGGCCTCCTGTTCGTGCGGAACTCGCGATAAAGTTCATATGGGGCCGCCGGGCCGGTCAGGGCCGGGGACCTTTCTGTATCGATATAGCTTCTGAGCTGGATCGGTGTCGACAACGTCCAGCAAGGCTAGCAAGCCAGCGTCGAATTTCCGGCGTGCTTTAGCTGAAAGAAAAGATGGCATGCGGAGCTTTGCTCCGCATTTGGGATGGGAGCCCCTCGGGAGCGAGCGGGCGTATACAAGGTTTATCGCGAGTTCCGCACGAGCCGGAGAGCACTTAATGTGCTCTCCGTGCGAGCAGGACTGTAGAGCAGGAAACCTTGTATACGCCCGCTCGCTCCCGAGGGGCATTTCTCATGCAAAAACTTTTGTTGGGTAAAGTCCGAGGTCAGTGGCGTTTTATACCGAGAATTTCAAAAAAAGTTGAAAATTCATTACAAATTTGCGTTGACTTTAGGTAACTAAAGTTACATACTCCTTTTCAACCACTGGGGGATGTGAACCGCACGGATCGTTCGCATCATGATTGAAGAGGATTTTTTAGACATGTTCACGCATCAGCTAAACATTATCAGCGTAGTAATTATCTGATGCGGGTTAGCACATACAGCTAGCCCGTACGATAACGGGCGGCTGATGAAGATGAGGGCCGTCGAGCGCAACCGACGGCCCTCATTTTTTATGTCTGAGAAGTTCTTTTTAGAGGAGGAAATGTAATGAACGGAGTTTTGCTCATGGTTGTGGCCGCGGCGGTGCTCGCCTGCGGCTATCTGGGCTATGGCCGATGGCTGGCCAACAAGTGGGGCGTTGACAAAGAGGCTCTCACGCCGGCCAAGCGCATGAAGGACGGCAAGAGCTTCTCGCCCGTCTCTGCCTTCACCGCGTTCTCGCACCAGTTCAGCTCGATCTGCGGTGCTGGCCCTGTTACGGGTACGATCGTCGCCATGGCCTTTGGCTGGCTGCCCGTCGTGCTCTGGGTCCTCGTCGGCGGCATCTTCTTTGGCGCCGTCCACGACTTTGGTGCTCTGTACGCTTCGATGAAGAACAACGGCAAGTCGCTCGCTCAGCTCATCGAGAAGTACATCGGCAAGACCGGCCGTCGCCTGTTCCTGCTGTTCTGCTGGCTGTTCTGCATCATCGTCATCGCCGCCTTCACCGACATGGTCTGCAAGACGTTCATGTTCACCCCGGCCGTTGACGCTTCTGGTGCTGCTACCGGTGCCATCGACTTCACCAAGTCCTATGCCGCCGGCTGCGCTGGTACCATCTCCATCCTGTTCACCTTCGTCGCTATCGCCTTTGGTTGGGCCCAGAAGAAGTTCAACCTCACCGGTGCTACCGAGTTCGTCACCGGCGTGGTCCTCATGGTTCTCATGTTTGCCGTCGGTATGCAGTTCCCGGTCTACCTGGATAAGTTCCAGTGGTTCGCCGTCGTCATGGTCTACCTGGTCTTCGCTGGCGCTATGCCCATCCAGATGCTCAAGACCCCGCGTGACTACCTCACTTCCATCATGATGATCGTCATGATCGTTTGCGCTGTCCTCGGCATCGTCGTCCTGGGCGTCAACGGCCAGGCCACCATCACCGCTCCGGTCTTCACCGGCTTCTCCAGCGCTTCTGGCATGATGTTCCCGGTCCTGTTTGTTTCCGTTGCCTGCGGTGCCCTCTCCGGCTTCCACAGCCTCGTTTCTTCTGGTACCTCCTCCAAGCAGGTCGAGAAGGAGCAGGACGCCGTCAAGGTCGGTTATGGCGCCATGATCGTCGAGTCCTTCGTCGGCATCCTTGCCATCATCGTCGCCGGTATCATGTTCTCCGACATGAACACCGCCGGTACCGGCGCCCTCAACGCTGGCGTCGCTTCCACCCCGTTTCAGATCTTCGCTGCTGGTATCTCCCGCGGTATGCAGGCCTTCGGTGTTGACGGTACGTTCGCTACCGTCTTCATGACCATGAACGTTTCCGCTCTGGCCCTGACCTCGCTCGACGCCGTCGCCCGCATCGCCCGCACCTCGTTCTCCGAGTTCTTTGCCCAGACCAACGACGCCCTGGCCATCGAGTCCAAGGCCGGCTACATGAAGGTTCTCGGCAACCCCTGGTTCGCCACGGTCGTCACCCTGCTTCCCGGTCTCGCCCTTGCCTTTGGTGGCTATGCCAACATCTGGCCGCTCTTTGGTGCTTCCAACCAGCTGCTTGGCGGTATGACCATGATTACCCTCGCCGTGTTCTGCAAGTGCACCGGCCGCAAGGGCTGGATGCTCTACGTGCCCGTCGCCTTCCTGCTCTACTGCACCTTCACCTCGCTGGTCCAGAGCGCCATGGGCTGCATGACCGCTGTCCAGGCTTACGGCTTCTTCGGCACCATCCCGGCTACCGCCACCACGGCCGCCGTCTCCGTCGCCGCCACCAAGGGCCTGCAGCTCGTTTTCGCCGTCCTGCTGATGGTCCTGGGCCTCATCGTTGCCGTCAACTGTCTCAAGGAGTTCTTCGGCAAAGAGGCCGGCTCCATGCCCGACGAGGAGCCCGAGTGGTCCGAGATGGGCAAGGCTGAGTACGGTCGCGCCGCTGCTGCGGAGGCTCCCGCCGACGCCGAGGCTGTCAAGGCCTAGTCGACTTGATGGAGTGATCGTTCCATCCATATGACTCGGAAAGACCGGGTCCGCGACTTCGCGGGCTCGGTCTTTTTTCATGCGAAAGCAGGTGACGCTCGAGTGTTCTCGCAGATGTTTTGCGTGGATAAGGGTGCGCGTTGTACCATATAGACGTATATGTGTACATATGAAAGGGGCCCCGTGGCCAAGACGGTATATTCCGATAATCAAAACAATGTCGATGCTTTGGCTGAGCGCCTGAGCAGCCAGACGTCGCTTTCTGCCGAGCGCGCCAAGCTGGTTGCCTACGACCTGCTCTGCCGCAAGGCGCTCAAGATCAAGTCGAGCGCGCTGGCGCAGATTTTCCGTTCCGTCGATAAGGAATGCGACACCAAGGCGATGCGCGACGAACTCATCGCGGCAAAGATCGTTACCAAGATCGAGGGTAGCGGCATTAACGGGCGCCCGGCGTTCTATACCATCAATGCCGAGATCCGCGATGCCCAGGAGCAGCCTGCCGAGTCCGTCGAAGATTTTGTCGTCGAGGATTTCGCTGACGTGCCTGCTGTGGAAGAAGTTGCTCCGCGTGAGCATGTCGATACCGATGAGTTGCTCGATGAGAACGTCGTGCGTGCCTTTACGGCCAAGGCAGGACGCGGCGGTTTTGGCGGGGGCGGCAAGCGCGATGCACAGCGCCGCGCCCAGCAGGAGCGCTTCCGTCGCGCCGTTGCTCGAAAGGGCGAGACGGATGCCGAGGCTGTTGAGACCGAGGTTGCTGCCGAGTCGCAGAGGCCCGCGAAGGAGCAAAAGCCCGTGGAGGCCCAGGAGCCCCAGCGTCGCCGTGGTGCCCACTTTAAGGCTGCGCAGCAGGATGTCGCGCATGAGGTTGAAGAGCCTTCCGAGGCTGCAGACGATGTTGAGGAGTCTGCCAAGAAGGCTCCGGGTTCATGCCGTCCCGGGCGTGGTTTTGCGAGGCGCGCGTATCCCGTAAGGCGTCAGGAGAAGGGCGAGCCGGCTTCGACCGCTCAGGCCGAGAAGGCCGAACAAACCGAGAAAACCGTTGAGCCGGCGGCTCGCGAGCAGCAACCTTCCGAGTCGCAGCCTGCGGCTGACACTGAGGTCAAAGCTCAACAGACCGCTGATAAGCAGGCTGGGGAGAGCGCCTCAGGCAAGCCCCGCCGTCGTCGTCACCGCGGCGGTCGTGGCTCAAATGCCGAGGCCGCGGCCGAGAAGACAGCGACACAAAACGGAGATGAGAAGGCCGAGACTCCGGTGGATCAGGTCAAGCGCCAGCCGGCGAAGGAGGCCAAGTCCGATCGTCCGCAAAAGCGCTCGTCTGCGCCCAAGCAGGAACGTAATACCCGGGCAGATTCCAAGCGTAAGCCTCATGCACAGGCTGAGCCTGCCGCGGCTGATAGTGCTACCCAGCAGCCCGAGTCGGCCGTCCACGGCGAGGTATCGGCGTTTGCCCTTGCCCGCGTTTTGGGCAGGCAGCTGCTCAAAGTTGTCCCTACGCCTACGGCGCTCTCTAAGATCAAGGAGCAGCAGACTCAAATTGTTAAGGTCGAGGGCAAGGACGGCAAAAAGGCGCCGCAGCGCACTCAGCACAACGAGATGTCCAACCGCAAGATTGCCGAGGAAATCGCAATCATCCAGGCTTGGATCGAGCAAAACCGAGGTGCCGATACGCCGGTTGCCTCGCGCCGCCAGCGTGCCTACCAGATTTTTAACGACGAGAAGGCTTTTGACGGCAAGCACGGCGAGCGTCTAATTCGGCGTATGACCGAAAAGGGCATCAGCATGCAGGCGATTAAGGTCGCCCCCAACCGCCCCGTGCACTTTACGGGTTTCTTTACGCTGGGCGCCGATAAGCCGTTCATTATGGTCGAGAACCTGGACACCTATGACGAGATCGTCAAGCTCCTGCGCGGCCGCAAGCACGCTAAGCTCTTTGGCATCAAGGTGGGCGGCGTGATTTTTGGCGGCGGATGCAAGGCGAGCGTCTCGCATGCCCTGGACGATTATCTGGCTGAGATCGGCTATCGCTTTAACTACGTCTACTACGTGGGCGATATCGACCGCGAGGGCGCGCGCATCGTCGAGCAGGCTCGCAATGCCAATGTGGTTGAGATTCGCCTGCATGCCGGCATGTACCGCGCCATGCTCGCCGAGCATAAGCGTCGCGTGAAGGCCGGCGGCGAGTGCGAGCCCGCGGCTGCCAACCAGGGCGTGCCGCAGAACTTGGCGGCGACGATCAAGGATCTGCCCATGGTCACGCGCGTGCAGTTCCGCAATGTGCTGCGCGAGGGCGGGCGCATTCCGCAGGAGATTCTGATGACCGCCGACTATCGGGATGGCGACTCGGGAAGCTTCGACCGCATGCTGAACAACTAAATTCCGCCGGCCCCGGGAGAGCGGGGACACCGGCTTAGGTTTCCTGCTCTACAGTCCTGCTCACGACGGAGGCCACATTAAGTGGCCTCCTGTTCGTGCGGAACTCGCGATAAACCTAAGCCGGTGTCCCCGCTCTCCCGGGGCCTGTCGTGGCTTGGCCGTTGCATGCGGCTCGCTTTTCGGAACGGGGCTGACGGACACGTTCCGAAATCTACCACCGTCGCTGTGCAGGGTGTCTATAAAGAGCCGTGGCCAAAAAACATCAAATATGAGTACTGATACTCTTTTAGTAGCAGTAATTTTGACCACATTTAAGGTGATTTGACGTGTCGATCGAGCAGATAAGCTGCCGTATCTCCTCAAGTGTTCATTAAAGGAAGACCTTGATGCGAATAAATCTCATTAAGATCTTCTTTTATTAACGAAAATAATGTAGCTACAACGGTGACAGTACTCATATTTGCCGTTTTTTGGCCACAGTCCTTCGGAGGGTCCTCGAAAATAGTCCCGAGCCGGCACTTGGGGACGTTCCTATAATGCCGGCACTTAGGAGCGTCCCCAAGTGCCGGCACCGCGTCTGCCTGCGGCGGCCGCGCCCCGCTGCGTCGCTCCGCATCCTTGCGGGTTCGGATTCCTCCGCTTGGCGGCGTTGGCTCGATTTGCTTGACGTGAGGGGCTCTTGGCTGGTGTGGGACGGAGGGATTCCGCGTCCGCCTGGTCGGCGACCGCGCCCCGCTGCGTCGCTTCGCTCCTTGCGTGCTGCGCTGGAAAACGCTTCGCGTTTCCTCAGCTCCGCACCCTTGCGGGCTCGAATTCCTCCGCTTGCCCACAAGAAAGCGCCCTGGGCCGTTATGGGCTTAGGGCGCTCAGTTTTAATGGCTGGGACGGAGGGATTCGAACCCCCAACAGCCGGCACCAAAAACCGGAGTTCTACCGTTGAACTACGTCCCAATGTGTGGTGTTGCCCAAAAGCAACTCGTCTAGTTTACCTAATCTGCGAGGGCATCGCAAACGCCATCGAGTAGGCGTACGGCGAGCGTCTGCGCGTCGCTGGCCGTGAAGGTGCCGTTGTAGCGCGTCATGCCCGTGAGCTCAATGCGAATGCGAGCCGGCTTCTGCTGCGCGGCGACATTGGCGGTGCGGATGCGCTGGGCCAGGTTGTGGCACTCGGCGAGGGCAATCGTGGCGCGTGGCGCGGCGTCGGCGGGCAGCTCGTCGCTTGCGATCTCGAGCACCAGGTCAACGTCGGTTGGGACCTCGGAGTCGCAGAGCATCATGCCGCTGTTGTCGGTCGTTGCCGTGGCGATGTTCCACATGCGCGAAGCAACGCTGCGTGCGATGGGGTCCTCACCGATAACGGCGATCTGGAAGCGCTCGAGCACGTTGGCGGCGCGAGCAAAACCGATGCGGGACTCGGCTTCGGTGACCGAGGGCTTGCCCTCCCACACATGGTGCAGGCGGTTGATGTAGGCGTAGGTGTCCTGGAAGGCCATGCCGTCGGCAAACAGGCCGACATTTTCCTGGAACTGCTGCAGGGCGGCCTCGGTATGCGGACCAAAGTAGCCGTCGTCTTCGCCACAGGCAAAGCCCAAAACGTTGAGAGCGCGCTGCAGGGCCTGCACATCGGCGCCATGGAAATTGGGCATGCGCAGATACAGGGTGCGGTCGCCCAGCTTATACGAGGCGTCGACCAGGGCGCTCCAACAGGGGATATCGACGGCATGACCGGCAGCAAGGCCGCTGTCGAGCCTGAAGGTGCTGACGGCCTGCTCGGTGGTGGTGCCAAAGCGCTTGTCGACAACCTCGGCGTCATCGATTGTATAGCCGAGCTGCAGAAGACGGGACTGGACGTCCTCGACGGCTGCTCCCTGCATGCCCGTGGTAATAGGTTCCATGAACGAACCCCTTTCGGCGTACCATTCGTACTATTTTGAGCGTGTGTCGGATAGACAACGCGAGACAATTTATAAACATGCACTCAATAGTGTAGCAACTTGTACCCAAACTCGCTGCCCACAGGTTTTATGACCCCCGCTAGTTAAGACGCTCCACAAAGAAATCTGCCATTGAGAGGAAGAGCTCGCGCGCATGCGGGTCGAGCTCGACGCCTTCGATAGCGGCCTTGGCCTTAGCGGTCAGGTCGAGCGCATAGGTGTGGGCGTAATCGATGGAGCCGGTCTCCTGGAAGATCTCCACGGCGCGTGCGAGCTGCGCAGGGTCCTCGGTGCCCGAGGAAAGGATTGCCTCGATCTCGTCGTGATAGCGCTTGTCTGACAGGGCATGCACGGCAACGAGGGTGCGCTTGCCCTCGGTGATATCGGTGCGGAAGTCCTTGTTGGCGGCCTCCTTGGTGCCGATCAAGTTGAGCAGGTCGTCTTGAATCTGGAAGGCAAGGCCCGTGTGCAGCCCAAAGGCGCGCAGTGCCTCAATCTGCTCTTCGCTGCCGCCGCCGATAATGGCTCCGGCGGCAAGCGGCGTCGCTCCGCTGTAGTACGCGGTCTTGTGCGTCGCCATGTCCAGATAATCGTCGACCGAAATGTCAAAGCGCTCGTCGCGGACCCAGCCCAGGTCGAGCGCTTGGCCCTCGATGGTACGGACGATCATCTCGGTAAGCTCGTGGAGCACGTGAAGCTTCACGTCTGCGTTGAGTGTGGGGTCGTCGAGAACCGTCTTGGTGACCATGGTGAGCGCCAGGTCACCGCAGTTGATGGCAAGACCGGTGCCCTCGGTAAGGTGCATGCAGGGCTTGCCGCGACGAATCTGCCCGTTGTCGGCGATGTCGTCGTGGATGAGTGCGCCCGACTGAAAGTGCTCGATGGCCGCCGCTGCGCTGCGGGCGCTCTCAAAGCTGCCGCCTACCGCAGTGGCGGCGAGCATGCAGATGAGCGGGCGGTGGCGCTTGCCAGCGTTTGCCGTAAATGCCGAGAGCGGGGTATACAGGTAGCGCTCGATATCGGCGGAAGTCGCCTGTCCGTCAAAGAACGTGGCCAGATAGTCGTTAATCTGGTCAAAGTGCTGGGCTAAAAAGCTGGTAAACGGACTGGACACGGGTTCTCGCATTCTTTGATAGGTTGCATCGTTGCATTATGCAGACAACATATTGCCACATTAGGGCGTCGAGCGCGGCGGTTGAAGACGATTGGTCCATGCGGCCGCAAGTGCGGTAGGGGCTTGGCTAGATAAGCCCAAAGTGTTCGAGCGCGGTGACGACGCCGTCGTGGTCGATGCTGTCGGTGACATAGTCGGCCTTTTCCTTGAGGAAGTCCGGCGCATTGCCCATGGCGATACCGACATCGACGGCGTTCATCAGCGAGACGTCATTGCTGGCGTCGCCGATGCCGTATACGGTTCCGTGGTGGGGATCGAGGGCGTCGAGTACGGACTGGATACCCTCGCGCTTGGTGCATTCGCGAGGCGAAATCTCGGTCACTTCGAGCTCGAGCTCGTTAAAGCAGAGCAGCGGCTCAAACGCTTGATCCTGAGCGATGCGGTTGGCAAGCGACGTGGACATTAAGATCTTGTAGGCGCTGTAATGTTGCAGCTGCGTAATTGCATCGCCCACGGTGCGGGCGTATCCCGGGGCGTCGGGCGCATCGGCACTCATGCGAACGACGCCATTGAGTCCCTCAAAACGAATCACTTCGTCCGATTGCTCAAGAATGGGAGCAAGGCGCTGCAGCATGCCGGGCGTCATCGCCAAATCGCGAATCACGTGTCCCTCAAGTTCGACATAGCCACCCGCGAGGCAGACGATGCCGGTCCAGGGCAGCTCGAGCAGCTTTGGATGGATGCAGCTCAGCGTGCGCCCTGTGCAGATAAACGCCATATTGCCCTTGGCGACAAAATCACGGATGGCTTGCGAGACCGCTTCATTGGGATAGGGGGAGAGGTCTCGCTCGCTCTCGGGAAGCTCTTGTGCCACTCGAGGGTCTTGCCAGGCGAGTGTTCCGTCGATATCGAAGAAGCAGATATCGCCGCGCTTATGGGCTGCGCTGACGGCAGGGGAGGCCGAGGTGGTGGACACAAATCCCGGCTCGAGGCCCATGATCTGGTCAAAATGCTCTTTGACGCGGGGAACGGAGATGCCAATAATCACCTGGGCGGTCTTGCCCGTAATGATGAGGCCCTTGGCGCCCACCGCGACAAACGACGCATTATCTGCAACGATGGAAGAGTCTGCGACCTCGACGCGCAGGCGCGTGGCGCAGTTGGTTGCGCCCACGATATTGCCAACGCCACCTAAAAGCTGAATTACCCGCTCGGCGAGGACGTGATCTTGATCGGATTGAATACTGACCTCGCCATTGGGAGATTGCTCTTTGGCAAAGCCGCTTCCCGTTAAACGATCGATTGCCGCGCGATTGGAGACATGATCCTCGCGGCCCGGCGTCTTAAGGTCATAGACCAAGATGAGTGCTCGAAAACTAACAAAAAAGATGAGGCTAAAGGCAAGACCGATACCGAGCGCCAAAAGGTAGGAGCCGGCATGCATTCGCATGAGTGGGATGAAGTTGAAGGCCGTCATTTCCATGAGACCGCCCGAGAAGATGCCGACGATGCCAAAGAAGTTCATGGTCATGGCAAGGCAGGAGGACAGGACGGCGTAGAGCAAAAAGAGTCCGGGATAGGTGAACATAAAGAGAAACTCGAGCGGCTCGGTGACGCCGCAGACCACCGAGGCGACGATGGCGGGCAAAAGGATGACCTTAAGGCCGGCGCGGCGTTCGGGTTTGGCGGTGAAATAGAATGCTGCCGCGATGGCGGGAAGGCCAAAGAGCTTGCCCCAGCCGGTGGCGGTAAAACCTGCCCAGGGCGCAAGTTCATTTAAAGGGCGCGTGCTATGGGAGAGAATGGGGAGCAGGTTGGTCCACGTGGCGTAAATACCGTCGTGAATGACCAGATTGTCGTAATAGATGGGCATATAGAGCAGGTGGTGCAGCCCCATGGGCTCGAGCGCTCGCTCCAAAAACACAAAGATGCCCACGCCGAAGGGGCCGACGCCCGCAAGTGCGTGGCGCAGCGTTTCGGTCACAGCGTATGCGAAGGGCACGATGGCGGCCGAGATGGCGGCAAGGGCAAACACGGCAAAAAAGCTGATGAGGTAGACCAGCGAGGAACCCGAGAAGGTGCCGAGCCAATCGGGAACCTTGGCATCGTAGAAGCGGTCATGGATGGCGACGACGGTTGCCGACACCGCCAGCGGGCCGATAATGCCGGTGTCGAGCGTCTTGATGCCGTCGATGACGGTGATGCCGCTGGCGGGGGTTAAAGACGACGGGTACTTAAGCCCAAGGTTGTCGCCGCTCAGCTTAATGATCTCGCTCAAAAAGAAACAGTAGGCAAAATAGGCTACGAGCGCCTCGAGGCAGCAGCGTGCCGGTTGCTTTTGGGCAAGACCGATAGGCAACGCTACGGCAAAAAGGAGCGGGAGACGTTTAAAGACCGTCCACGAGCCGCGCTGGATGATGGTCCAGAAAACGTACCAAGGGGTTCCGTATACGGCGAGATCGCCGACGATGTCTACGGTCGTGGCGAGGGCGGAGATGCCGACCATGAGGCCTGATATAGAAAACAGCATGGCGGGCGCGAACATGGCTCCGCCAAAACGTTGGATTTTCTGCAGCATAATATGCCTTCCGGATGCAACATGCTGTGCGAGCAAGAACGTTTAAACAATGAACTCATTGTAGAGGACTGGCTGCTTGCCGCATTGACGGTTTTGATTCGGTCCGATTTGGGTTTCGGGGGAACCGTCGACGGTAAATAATCCGTGCTTTACCGATAATCGGTTTAAACAACTTTAAGAAATGCTATCGTGCCTAGCCATACATATTCATTAGAGGTGAAATCATGCCAAAAGCGATTTACGAAGGAATCTACCGCGAGATCCGTTCGCGCATCATTAACGGGACCTATGCGTTTCAGGAGATGCTGCCAACCGAAGCCGAGCTGACCGCGGAGTTTGGCTGCACGCGCAATACCGTTCGACGCGCCTTGAGCATGCTGGCCGACCAGATGTTTGTGCAGCCTATACACGGTAAGGGCGTGCGCGTTATTTGGCTTAAGGGCGAAACCGACATGCTGGGCGCACTCGAAGAGGTTGAGTCGTTTGGCGAGTTCGCAAAACGCAACAATGCCGTCGCATCGACCGAGGTCAAGTCTTTTGAACATTTGATTTGCACTGAGCAACTCTCTCGCCGCCTGGGCTTTAAGGTGGGCGAGGAGCTGATTCGCGTAGTGCGTGTCCGAAGCCTCAACGGCAGCGCGCGCCAAGTGGACCATGGCTACTTTTTGGCGTCGGTCGCCAAGGGCCTGACCCCCGAGATCGCGGCGGATTCTATCTACGGCTATCTGGAGCACAAGCGCGGCGTCAAAGTGATGGCGAGCCGTCGTACGGTGAGTGTCGAGCTCGCCAACGATGAGGACTGCAGCTATCTGGACCTTGGCAAGTACAACTGCGTCGCCGTTATGGAGAGCCAGTCGTACACCTCGGACGGCATCTTGTTCGAGGTCACGCATGCCCGCACACACCCCGAGATCTTCCATTACCGCGTCAATTCCAAGCGATAGCCGGCTAGCTCGCAGCCTGACGAGACTCATGCCCTCAAAGCGAAAACGCCCGGTCAAACCGACGATGCATCGGCTTGATCGGGCGTTTTCTCTGCATTCGATAACAAATAATTGTTTAAGGCGAAACTTGTCAAGTATCAAGTCGAAATTACCGTTCACCGAAGTTTTTCTACCGCTCTAGTAATACTTGTTCAAACAACTAGCCAAATAGCGTATTGTACAAATCAGCAAAAGGGGCAAAGTCCCCGAGCCAATCTCCGAAGGCGGCGGCAAAGGGTGCCGCCACGGTGTGAAAGGGTGGATTGTAATGAAGAACGAAATGAGCAGAAGGCAGTTCCTGGGCTTTGCTGGTTCCGCGGCTGCGGTTCTTGGTCTGGGTCTCGTGGGCTGCGGTGGTTCTGCCGGCTCCGGCTCCTCTGCTTCTGGTGACGCTGCCGAGGTCTACTTCCTCCAGTTCAAGCCCGAGGTCGACAAGGAGTGGAAGGAGATCGCCAAGGCGTACAAGAAGGAGAAGGGCGTCGAGGTCAAGATCGTGACCGCCGCCTCCAACACCTACGAGGAGAAGCTCAAGTCCGAGATGTCCAAGAGCTCCGCTCCGACGCTGTTCCAGGTCAACGGCCCCACCGGCCTTAAGAACTGGAAGGACTACTGCGCCGATCTTTCCGACACCAAGCTCCGCGGCGAGCTCATCGACGACTCCCTGGCGCTGCAGTCCGACGGCAAGGATCTGGGTATCGACTGGGTTCAGGAGAGCTACGGCATCATTTACAACAAGGAGCTCCTCGAGAAGGCCGGCTACAAGGCCGAGGACATCAACTCCTTCGACAAGCTGAAGGCTTGCGCCGATGACATCCAGGCCCGCAAGGACGAGCTCGGCGTTGACGGTGCCTTCACTTCCGCCGGTATGGATGACTCCTCCAGCTGGCGCTACACCACGCACCTCGCCAACCTCCCGCTCTACTACGAGTTCGAGAAGGAGCACAATCAGGAGGACGACGAGATCAAGGGCGAGTATCTCGACAACTTTAAGCAGATCTTCGACCTGTATATCACCGACTCCACCTGCGATCCTTCGCAGCTCGCCTCCAAGACCGGTGACGACGCCACCAACGAGTTCGCAACCGGCAAGGCCGTCTTCTACCAGAACGGCTCTTGGGCCTACGCCGACCTCACCAAGGCCGGTATGACCGACGACCAGCTCGGCATGCTGCCGATCTACATCGGCGTCGATGGCGAGGAGAACCAGGGCCTGTGCTCCGGCGGCGAGAACTACTGGTGCGTCAGCTCCCAGGCTTCCGAGGATGCCCAGAAGGCCACCGAGGACTTCATGTATTGGTGCGTCACTTCTGACACCGCCACCAGCATCATCGCTGACAAGATGGGTCTGACCGCCCCGTTCAAGAGCGCTAAGGAGACCACCAACGTCTTCTCGCAGCAGGCCGTTGCTATGGCCAAGGACGGCAAGAAGACCGTCGCTTGGGACTTCGTTTACATCCCCTCCGAGGAGTGGAAGAAGAACCTCAAGCAGGCTCTCATCGCTTATGCTGCCGACAACACCAAGTGGGACGGCGTCAAGAACGCCTTCGTCGATGGCTGGAAGACCGAGAAGGCTGCTTCCGAGTAAGCAGTTGCTGCCCAAGCTATCTGATTAGCGACAGGGGGCGGGCAGACGTAGGTTTGCCCGCCCCCTGCATATTGAAAGGACCCTTCTATGGGCAAAGCACTCAAGCGCTGGTGGCCGCTCTTTATGCTGCCCACGTGCCTGGCGTTTATGATCGGGTTCGTGATTCCCTTTATCCAGGGTTTCTATCTCTCGTTCTGCCAGTTTATTACCATCAATAACGCGCACTTTGTCGGTATCGAGAACTACGTGCGCGCGCTGTCCGATCCGCAGTTCTCCACGTCGTTCTTCTTTACCGTGGCGTTTGCCTTCCTGTCGACGGTGCTCATCAACGTGATCGCGCTGGCCATTGCGCAGGCGCTCACTCGCAAGGCGCTCAAGGGCACCAACATCTTCCGTACGATTTTCTTTATGCCTAACCTGATTGGCGGCATTGTACTGGGTTACATTTGGCAGATTCTGATCAACTGCCTGCTCTCCAACGTGGGTGCCCAGCTTATCGCCCTCAACTCCGCCGCTGGCTTCTGGGGCCTTATCATCCTGACCCTGTGGCAACAGGTCGGCTACATGATGATCATCTACATCGCCGGTCTGCAGTCCATTCCGTCTGACTACATCGAGGCCGCCAAGGTCGATGGCGCTACGGCATGGCAGACGTTTTGGAAGGTTAAGATCCCCAACCTGATGCCGACCATCACCATCTGCCTGTTCCTGTCCATCACCAACGGCTTTAAGCTGTTCGACCAGAACCTCGCCCTTACCGGTGGCGCCCCGGCGCACTCCACCGAGATGCTCGCCCTGAACATCTACAACACGTTCTATTCGCGTGCTGGCATCGCATGGCAGGGCATCGGTCAGGCCAAGGCAGTTATCTTCTGCATCCTGGTTGTCGCTATTTCTATGATCCAGCTTAAGGCCACGAGGTCCAAGGAGGTGCAGCAGTAATGAAACGCGATAAGGCTATCAACCGCGCGCTCTCGATCTTCTTTACGATCCTGTCGCTCGCATGGATCTACCCCGTGTTCATGATTGCGCTCAATTCCTTTAAGAAAGCGACCGCAATCAGCACCACCACGGCGTTCGATCTGCTCACGCCCGAGACGTTCAACGGCCTCGCAAACTACGTGCACGCTCTGAACGAGCAGGGCTTTGCCTCGGCGTTTATGTACTCGCTTATCATCACGGTCACGTCGGTCGTGCTGATTCTGGTGTGCTGCTCCATGTGCGCTTGGTACGTGGTGCGCGTCAACAGCAAGATCTCGAACTTCTTCTATTACCTGTTCGTCTTCTCGATGGTCGTACCGTTCCAGATGCTCATGTTCACGCTGTCCAACCTCGCGGACCGCATCGGCTTTAACACGCCGTTTAACATCTGCTTCATCTACCTTGGTTTTGGCGCGGGCCTCGCGGTCTTTATGTTCGCCGGCTTCGTCAAGAACATCCCGCTCGAGATTGAGGAAGCGGCCATGATCGACGGCTGCAACCCGGTCCAAGTGTTCTTTAAGATCGTCCTTCCCATTATGAAGCCCACCTATCTTTCGGTCGGCATCCTTGAGACCATGTGGGTCTGGAACGACTATCTGCTGCCCTACCTTACGCTCGACTCCACCAAGTACAAGACCATTCCTATCTTGATCCAGTACTTCCGTGGCGGCTATGGCCACGTCGAGCTCGGTCCCATGATGGCGTGCATCATGATGGTCGTCATCCCCATCGTCATCATGTACATCTTCTGCCAGAAGTACATCATCGACGGTGTGGTGGCAGGTGCCGTCAAGGGCTGATGCCGTAACTGTTTTGCAAGTTTTGGCGGCGCCTCTCAGCGCGGCGCCGCGTATCGAAAGGTAAAGACATGGCCGAGATCGTTCTCAAACATGTTCAGAAGGTGTATCCCAACAACGAGTCAAAAAAGAAGGGCTTCTTTGGCAAAAAGAAGAAGACCGAGGAGAAGAAGCACAACCTCAAGGTTACCGAGGACGGTGTGCTCGCTGTAGAGGACTTCAACCTCACCGTTCACGACCAGGAGTTCATCGTCCTCGTTGGCCCTTCTGGCTGCGGTAAGTCCACGACGATGCGCATGGTCGCCGGCCTGGAGGACATCACCTCCGGCGATGTGTTCATCGATGGCAAGCGCGTCAACGACGTGGCGCCCAAGGACCGCGACATCGCCATGGTGTTCCAGAGTTATGCTCTGTACCCCAATATGACGGTGTACGAGAACATGGCGTTTACGCTTGAGCTCAAGAAGGTCCCCAAGGACGAGATCGACCGCAAAGTTCGCTCCGCTGCCGAGATCCTGGGTATTACCGAGTACCTCGACCGTAAGCCCAAGGCGCTCTCTGGCGGCCAGCGCCAGCGCGTCGCCATCGGCCGCGCCATCGTGCGTGACCCCAAGGTCTTCCTGATGGACGAGCCGCTGTCCAACCTGGATGCCAAGCTTCGTAACCAGATGCGCGCCGAGCTCATTAAGCTGCGTCACGAGATCAAGGGCACCTTCATCTACGTTACCCACGACCAGACCGAGGCTATGACCCTCGGCGACCGCATCGTGGTCATGAAGGACGGCGTCGTCCAGCAGATCGCCACGCCGCAGGAGGTCTTCAACCATCCCGCGAACATCTTCGTCGCCGGCTTCATCGGCGTGCCGCAGATGAACTTCTTCGATGCCCAGCTGGTGCGCTCGGGCAACGGCTTTACTGTCAAGACCGAGGATATGAACGTGGCGCTCGCCCCGGAGACTTGCGCTCAGCTTGCCCTCAACTGGGACGGCGGCGACGTGAAGGAGATTACGGCCGGCGTGCGCCCCGAGCAGATCCTGCTTGCCGACAAGGGCGAGGAGGGTGCGCTCCAGGGCACCGTCGAGGTGACCGAGCTCATGGGCTCGACCGAGCATGTCCACGTGACCGCTCCCGACGGCCAGTTTGTCCTGATTATCCCCGTCGTCGACCTCGAGGCCAAGGGCGCGCTCAAGGCTGGCGACCCCATCTGGTTCAAGTTCGAGAAGAACGCGACTCATCTCTTCGATAAGGTGTCTGGCAAGAACCTTATCTAGGCCCGGTGCATCCAGGCCCTCCCTTTGGGCGACTGCGGCTTTGCCATCCTTTTGCCGCGGTCACATATAAGGCTCCCCTCCCGTCCACTGGGCGAGAGGGGAGCCTTTCTTTGTGTTGGGACTGTCTGACCGGTCGTTTGTCTCGATCTGTAACGGATAGGGCCGATTTCGGACGTTAGATGTTACAGATCGAGACGGTTCCGCTGAGCTAACCATTTCATCTAAATCTGTAACACCAAAGGCGAATTTCACCTGCTAGATGTTACAGATTGAGATAAACCCGAGGGGAGGGGCCGGTATGTCTCAATCTGTAACGGCTGGGACCGTTTTGGTTGAGTAATTGCTACGGATCGAGATTGTTTGGCCGAGTCGGATCACAGGGTAACGTGCGGGCACAAAAAACGGAGCCGTGTTGCCACGACTCCGTTTCTCAAGAGGATGGGTAAGGGGAATGAGCTAGCTCAGGTGCCAAATCTCGTCGTTGTACTGGGAGATCGTACGGTCGGACGAGAAGGTGCCGGCGTTGGCGATATTGATGAGCGCCTTGCGCATCCAGGCGTCCTGGTCCTCGTAGTCGGCCAGCACGCGCTCCTTGGTCTGGATGTACTCCTCAATGTCGAGCAGGGCCATAAACCAGTCCTTGCCCTTAATGTCGTCGTGCAGGCGCTGCAGGCGCTCGGCGTTGCCGGTTGCCATAAAGGCCGGGTTGGTGATGAAGTCCACCAGCAGTTTAATGCCGGGCTTGCGGTAGAGCGCACCGGCGTTGTAGGTGCCGTCGGCGTAGAGCTGCTCGACCTGTTTGGACGAGGCACCAAAGGTATAGATGTTCTCGTCGCCCACGAGCTCGGCAATCTCCACGTTGGCACCGTCGAGCGTGCACAGGGTTAGGGCGCCGTTGAGCATGAACTTCATGTTGGAGGTGCCGCTCGCCTCCTTGGAGGCCAGGCTGATCTGCTCGGAGATGTCAGCGGCGGGGATCACGCGCTCGGCGGCGGTGACGTTGTAGTTCTCAATCATGACAACCTGCAGGTAGGGAGCCACGTCGGGGTCGTTTGCAATCCACTGTGACAGCGTCAGGATCAGATGGATGATGTCCTGCGCGATAGTGTAGGCAGGCGCCGCCTTGCCGCCAAAGATGATGGTGACAGGGTGCTTAGGCCTGTTGCCGTTCTTGATATCGAAGTACTTCCAGATGATGTAGAGCGCGAGCATCTGCTGACGCTTGTACTCGTGGATGCGCTTGACCTGGACGTCGATGATGGCGTTGGAGGGAATGGTCACGCCCTGCTCGAGCGCCATGAACTGGCGCATGATGGCCTTGGCCTCGACCTTGGTGGCGGCCAGGCGCTCAAGAACGTCCTTGTCGTCGGCGAACTTGGCGAGTTTGCTCAGATCGCCGGTGCTGCGCCAGTCGGTGCCGATTACATCGTCGAGCAGGCTGGCGAGCGCGGGGTTGGCTCCATGGATCCAACGGCGGAAGGTGATGCCGTTGGTCTTGTTGGAGAACTTCTCGGGATAGATCTCGTAGAACGGATGAAGCTCGGTGTCCTCCAAGATCTTGGTGTGGAGGGCGGCTACGCCATTGATGGAGAAGCCAAAGTGGATGTCCATGTGGGCCATGTGGACGGTGTCGTATTCGTCGATGACGGCGACGCGCGGGTCATCGTGCTCGGCCTTCGCGATCTCATCGAGCTTGACGATAATGTCGGCGATGGCAGGGGAGACCTTCTGCAGGCTGACGAGCGGCCACTTCTCGAGCGCCTCGGCAAGAATCGTGTGGTTAGTGTAGGCGACCATGGAGCGTACGATGGTCACGGCCTCGTCAAACTCGATGCCATGCTCGGTGGTGAGCAAGCGAATGAGCTCGGGGATGACCATGGTGGGGTGCGTGTCGTTAATTTGGACCACGGCGTAGTCGGCCAGATCGTGCAGGTTGCTGCCGCGCTCGATGGCCTCGTCGATCAGGAGCTGGGCGGCGTTGCTCACCATGAAGTATTCCTGGTAGATGCGAAGCAGGCGGCCCTGCTCGTCGGAATCGTCGGGGTAGAGGAACAAGGTGAGGTTCTTGGCGATCTCTGTCTTGTCGAAGTCGATGGAGCTGCCGGGGACCAGGCCGTCGTCGACGCTCGCCAGGTCGAACAGGCGCAGACGGTTCTTGGTGGGCTGGCCGTAACCGGGCACGTCGATGTTGACGAGCTTGGAGGTAACGGCAAAATCGCCGAACTCGACGGTGTAGGAGCGGCCGTCGTCGACTAGGATGTCCTGCTCACCGAGCCACTCGTCGGGGACGGCCTTCTGCTGGTTGTCGACAAAGCGCTGACGGAACAGGCCGTAGTGATAGTTGAGGCCCACGCCATCGCCGGTCAAGCCCAGCGTGGCGATGGAATCCAGGAAGCATGCGGCCAGGCGGCCCAGGCCGCCGTTGCCGAGCGACGGCTCGACCTCGAACTCCTCGATCTTGTTGAGGTCGTGGCCCGCGGCGGTGAGCTGGTCCTTAACCTCGTCATAGATGCCAAGGTCGATCATATTGTTGATGAGCAGCTTGCCGATCAAAAACTCGGCAGAGATGTAGTAGAGCTTTTTCTTGCCGTTGTTGAGAGGACAGGCGGCAGAGCGCTCCTGCACGAGCTTGGCCAGCAGCTTATAAATACGACGGTCATCGAGCTGCTCGAGCGAGGTGCCAAAGGACTGCTCGGCAAGATCCGCAAGATTGATACGGGGCATGTTTCCTCCTGTGATGGGTTGATTACATGTCAGAAATTCAAAAGAAGCCCGCGCGAGGGATTGGAGTGGCCTCGCGCGGGGAAAACGGACGCGTCCGCACGATGGGGTGGGGTCGGGCGCGGTGGCTCCTATTGGGGAAGCTCAATTTCGTCTTCCGACGGGATGCGGAAGTAGGTCTCGGTCCAGCCGGTGAGCTTGTGCTCGAGCTCGCGGGTGATGGCGCCATCGAGCATGCGCCAGGTCCAGTTGCCGCCCATGGTGGCGGGAGTGTTGATGCGCGCCTCGTTGCCCAGGTTGAGCAGGTCCTGCATGGTGTAGATGCAGGTATCGCTTACGCTGGCGGCGATGGCGCGGTTGAGTGCATCGGCCATGGGCTCTCCTGCCTGCTGGTGGGTGTACAGGGCCGCCTGCTCGCGCTGACGCGGGGTGGCCGTTCCCTCAAACCAACCGCGCGCCGTCTCGTTGTCGTGTGTGCCCACATAGGCGACGGTGTTGGCAATGTAGTTGTGCGGCAGGTAGTACGAGTTGGTGCCCTCAAAGGCGAACTGCAAGATCTTCATGCCGGGGAAGCCCGAGTTGTCGCGCATGTCGATGACGCCGGGGGTGAGGAAGCCCAGGTCTTCGGCGATGATGGGCAGCGTGCCGAGCTTTTCCTCGAGCGTCTTGAAGAACTTGAGGCCGGGGCCCTGCGTCCACGAACCGTAGGACGAATCGGGTGAGGAGAACGGCACCTCCCAATAGGCCTCGAAGCCGCGGAAGTGATCCAGGCGGATGACATCGTACATGTCGAGGGCGGCGCGGATACGGCCCTCCCACCAGGAGAAACCGTCGGCTTCCATGGCGTCCCAGTCGTAGATGGGATTGCCCCAGTACTGGCCGGTGGCCGAGAACTGGTCGGGCGGCGTGCCGGCGACACTCACAGGATTACCGGCGGCGTCGATCTTAAAGAGCTCGGGCGTGGCCCACATCTCGACGGAGTCGCGCGAGACATAGATGGGCAGGTCGCCGATGATGAGGATATCGCGCTCGTTGGCATAGGCCTTGAGGCGGCTCCACTGACGATTGAAGAAGTACTGCGTCATCTGGTGGTAGAGCATGCGCGCGGGATGGGCGGCGCAGACCTTGGCAGAAGCCTCGCCGCGGGTACGGAGCTCTGCGGGCCACTCCCAAAAGGCCTTGAGACCGCACTCCTCCTTGACGGTCATGAACTCGCAGTAGGGGATGAGCCAGTCTTCGTTTGCTTGGACAAAGTCGTCGAAGTCGGCCGGCTTGTCGGCGGCAAAGCGCTCGGCGGCGCGGTCGAGAATCTGACGACGGCCACCAAAGATGGCACCATAGTCGACATTGCTGGGGTCGGAGCCCAGGTACACGCCGTCGATATCGCACTGCTCCAGATAGCCGGCCTCGATAAGCTCGGCAAAGTCGATGAAATTGGGGTTGCCCGCACGGGCCGAGAACGACTGATAGGGCGAGTCGCCATAGCTCGTTGTCGTAAGGGGGAGAATCTGCCAGTAATGTTGTTTGCACGAGGCGAGGAAATCGACAAAGTCATAGGCGTTCCAGCCAAAGCCGCCGATACCGTAAGGTCCGGGCAATGACGAAACGGGCATCAGAACGCCGCTTGCACGCTCCATGGATGCACTCACCGTCCTTTTGAATAAGGGGCTGCGCCGTAGATGGATAGACGGCTCGTCCCGAGTTTCCATTGCTATTGTCCCTATTGTAGAACATGTTGTTTAAACATGTATAGAGAGAATGAAAAAGTTGCCGACTTTCGGTGAATGGTAGTGCGCCATAGACGATATGAGTTGAACATTGGGAGCTCCTCCCCTTGCGGCTCTTTTGTGGGTCGGGCGACAATGGTCGTCGTCATTAAAGACCGGCTGCCAGCCAGGTTGCAACAATGCAAGAAGGGTTCACATTCAGTTGGCCGTTGACACAAACAATCGCGCGAAGACCTCGTCTTCTTCGGTAAGTCCAGGCGCGGCAAGACGCGCATGGCAGTCGCCCTCACGATGCGCGCGGTCGCCGCGGACATGTCGGTCAGGTTCTGGCAGACCGCGCAGCTGGTTCTCGAGCTCGGCAACGCGAAGCGCAAGGGAACGCTGTCGAAACTGTTGAACGACGTGTCGCCCGCGAGGCTGCTCGTGCTCGACGAGTTCGTCTACGTCCCCTGCGACGTAGACGGTGCGAGGGTTCTCTACCAGGTCATTTCCGTCCATGTAGTGCTCGTAGGCCGCGGCGTCGTCGGGCTCGTCGAAGGAGAGGGACTCCGTCCAGTCCCAGTAGGCCCCCGTCCAGGCGCCCCTGCGCCTGCCGGCCGGCGTCGTCTCGTCGAAGACGAGGCCGTGGCGCAGCAGGAACTTCGACATCCGCTGCTTGGCGTGTTGCAGGTCGTCGCGCGCGTCCTCGAGGGCGCTCGTCGGGGACCCACACCTCGACGACGTTGCGGCGCGCCAGCATGCGTGCCAGCCACTCGGCGTCGCGGCGGTCGTTCTTGCGGCCGCGGTCGGCCGCGGGCCGGTGCATCTTCGGGACCGCCCCGACGACGCAGCCGAGGCCGAGGGCCCGCAGCGCGCGGCCGCGGTTGATGGTACGACCATTGTCGCCCGACCCACGAGAGAGCTGCAAGGGGAGAGGCCCCAATGTTCAACTCATATCGTCTGTTGTGCCAGAGTCGCTCGGGAAAGCGCGACCGACGCAGCGCGCTGTTTTCCAGTCACATCCAGTTCGGGTTGATTTCAGCATGCGATAAGAAACTGGATTTGAATTTCGACTCGAAAGATGGGCAATGCTGATGAGAAACGCTTGGAGTTCGGGATTGCGCGGCGTGAAGCGACCCTCTTCTTATCGAGTTCGTTACAATGTAGGAAAAACAGTAAGTAAGAAGACCTCTGATTGCTTTAGGAGGAGCTGTGGTGAATAGCGCCCAGAAGATCGATAAGTCCATCCAGAAGATGATGACTCTCGGAAGAAGGCTTGGGATTCTGTTTACGGCGCTGTTTATAGCGGTGTGTTGCTGTTCGGTGGTGGTGGTTATTTCCATTGGGCTTATGGCTGCTCAAGGAAACCTATATGATCCATCAAAGACGGTTTCCGTAGTGGTTCCTTTGATGTATCTTCTGATTTCCGGAGGGGCCACATGGACCCTGCGGGGAATCAGCATGGACATGGCTCATGGCGAATCGCCCTTTACCCTTTCGCATGCTCGAAGAATCTCGATTATCGGGTGGCTGTTTGTTGCAGCGGCAATAGGTGACCTCTTGTTTTCTCCGGGGTTTCTTTCGATAGTGATTGGCCCCTTCGACTTGCTGGGGAACGCCTATTCGATGTTTGAAAACCTGGCCCTGCCCATAGATATTGGTGCTGTGCTGGGGGCCGTTTGCTGCTTCTCGATTTCTGCGATATGGCGCTACGGAGCTCTGCTTCAAGACCAGACCGAGGATTTGGTGTGAGGGGCGGCATGGACTATCTGATTATTGAGCTTGAAAGCTTATTGCTTCGACGCGGAAAGACGAGTACGGATATCATTCGGGCGACCGGGCACACACCGGCAAGTATCTCAAAAATACGAAATGGCAAGGTGAAGGCAATTAGGTTAAAGACATTGCTGGATATTTGCGTAGAGCTTGATTGCCAGCCTGGCGATCTTATTAAGCGCGTCAACGAAAGAGAACTTGAGGAACTGGCGACGCGGCGCGCCCGCAACGCGCTGAGCAGGGCGACCGCGACGGGTGATGACCCGGTCCTGGAGTCAGATCATGTTTACGTGGTCGATCTTAGAGACGACTGAGGCTGGAGAATAAAAAAGTATTGAGCAGGTGCAGCCCGTGAAAACAACGGTTTTCACGGGCTGTTCATTCAACGTCCTGCAGTGGCCTGTATTTCTCGCCGCGTCACTGGGGAACGAGAGAGTCATTTCCTGTGCTGGATGCAGGGGGGTGCTTACCTTGTGTAATATATAAATAAGCTTAGATTGAAATATGATACATATCGAATTAGAATAACATTATCAATTCGGTATGCAAGGAAAGGAGGGAGAGATGGATTGGATTAACGAGCCGGAGGAAGGCGTTGCACCCGCGTGCGGCAACTGCTTCTTCTACGCGCACGGCAGCTGCAGCACCAAGTGTTCTTCACAGGAGTGCACTATCCGCTTTTAGCGGATAGTGCACGCCGTACGGCGTGCACAGACTGTTCAAAGATATTTTGGCCAGCAGCGCCTGAGGGGCGATGTGGCATTGCAATATGGGGGGCGAACCGACGTTACCTATAACCCCGCACAATTGCCATGTCGTCCCTTTTTATTGACGGGGAGGATGTCGTCCATGCGGGAAGTCCCAGTTGAATTGCGTGCCATATCCAAGAGATATGGCGGGTTTGAAGCGGTTAAATCAGTCTCGTTCTCTTTAATGGAAGGCGAGCTGTGTGCACTCATTGGGGAGAATGGTGCCGGCAAGAGCACGTTAATTCGATTGATCACGGGGCTTTCGGAGCCATCGTCAGGAACGATCTCGATGTTTGGGCAAACCGGGAGACGTGAAATACGGAGCTGCAGGGAAAGGCTGGGTTATATGCCCGACCTCAATGCTTCGTATCCTAATCTGACCGCGCGAGACAACTTGGTCGTTCGCTGTATTGAGTGGGGGCTTCCCACCGATCGTTCCATCGACGGTGTGTTATCAACCGTCGGTTTGGGGGAGGCCGGCGGGAAGAAAGTGAAGAACTTCTCAATGGGAATGAGGAGGCGTCTCGATCTGGCCATAGCGTTGCTGGGCGATCCGGAGCTGTTGATCCTGGACGAGCCGACAAACGGCCTGGATCCGATGGGGATAGTCGAAGTAAGAAAAATCCTTACGCATCTTAACAAAGATCAAGGTAAAACGATTCTCGTATCCAGCCACAATCTTGAGGAGATGCACAAGCTGGCAACTGATTACCTCTTCATAAGTCATGGTCGCCTCATTCGAAGGATGACCGCACCTCAGCTGGAAAAGTCATGCCGCGGTGGTTTCGTGTTGCATGTGGACGATCTGGAGCGAACGAGATCGGTTCTCGGAGATGAGACCTCACATTCTTTTCTGCCGGACGGCAGCGTCCTTATGCGCTATGAGGAGAAAAAGGAAGGGCGGGGCATTGCAATCGAAGCGCTCTCGACCGCAGGTGTGAGGGTTGCGGAGGCGTATTCTCATAGGAAGAGCCTTGAGGAGTTTTATTCGGAGCTCATCGGTCGAGAGAGCGAGCTGTGATGAAACGCGAGTTCATCTCAGCTTTTCGGAGCGAGGTATGGTTGCTCGCCAGGCACCCGGCGACCGCTCTGATGATTGCGCTTGCGGCTGTGCTGTATGTGGTTGCGGCTGCGACTTCGTCTGAGGTGCTGATCATGGTCGCCGGTGATGACCCGTATACGCTTGGAGGGGCTATAGGTTTTATTGGAAACCTAGTGGATGCAGGGGACGTTTTGGGCTCTGTTGCCCGGACGTCTTTTGCGTCTACAGTGGTCTGGATTCCGGTGACGATTCTCTACGCGGTTTACGCTACGTCGAGAGACTTTGAATCCGTGGCTTACGCCGTATCGAGATCGCGAGGGGTGTCGCAGGCGGCGATTGTGATCACGAAGCTGTTGGTGAACTGCACTCTGGTCGGTGCCGTGTATCTTCTTTCTACGACTGCGCTGTATTTAACCAAGATGGCCCAATGGGACGTTGGGGCCTCGTGCTCAGGGTTTGCCCAATTTGTATCGATTGCGCTGATGATCGCGCTGCTGCTCATTTCGATGTACGCCGCTACCTTCGCCCTGTATTTGCTCACGAGGAGTGTGGTGGCGAGCAGCGTCGTTGCAATAGCGGTTTCGACATTTGTGATGGTGTGGTTCCCAAGTACATACGGAAGCGGTCAGCCCAGCTTGCTGCTCATGCTCTCGCCCGTGTATTACCTGATGAACCTGTGTTCCCTGAGTATGCAGAATGTTGGTGTAATTCAGGTTTTGCTGTATGCGGGCGGCACTGTGCTTGTGTCGGTTGGAGTTGCGCTCGTCTCGCTATTTGTAAGGACGGCGGTTCGATGAATCTTGGGATGTCGGTCAGGGCGGAACTGTTCCGCGCAAGGAGAATGAAACTCGCCGTGATAATAGCGCTGATGTATTTGGGCATCGCGGGGATTTATGTGTTTGCCGGGTCCGGCGCATGGGTCTCCGCAGGGGGAGAGGGCCAGTTCTTTGGCTTTTCCGCCGATCCGGGCTATCTTTTCTCGATAGGGGTTGGGCCAACGGGTATCTCTTCCTGGCTAAGTGTCGTCTCCATGGCGCATACGGTGTTCTTCCCAATCGTCTCTGTTGTTGTGGCGGGGACGCTATTCGGTGATGCGACGAGCGTGTCGGCAAGGGGAGTTTCGATTGCTCGGGGCTTCCGCAGCTGGCAGCTGTTTGCGGCAAAGACATTGGCTTGCGAAGTGTATACGCTGTGCCCCTACATCGTGTTTACTCTCGGTGTCGCTGCGGTCTTTGCCGTGTGCTCCGGAAGCGGTCTAGACAGCCTTACGGTTGGTAATGTGACCTCGGCACTCCTGTCGAATATCGTTATAGACGCCGCTTATACGCTGATGGTTGCGGTTGCATATGAGGTGTTCAGGATCAGATCTCTTGTGTCGGGAGCCTTGCTGGTCGCAACGTTCGCGGGCCTTGTTATCGCGATGAGTTTCCCAACCGTTTTACCCCCGGTTCACATGGCTTATTGGATGAGGGCGTGCGGGGCTGCCGGCGGGACGGTCCTGATGGCTGCATGCGGCCATGCGGTCATCGTGTCGCTCGCATGTCTATTGCTGCTTTCGTGCAGTTTTTATCGAAGAAGGTAGTGCGCTGGCGTATGCGCAGCGTCTGAGGGTCGATATGGATTTGGTTGGAAATGGAGATGGTGCGAAGTGAAACTGTCGCAATTTAATGTGGTGCATGAACATAACGGAAGTCTTCTTATCATGAATGCGCGAACCGGCGGCATCCTGTCGTTAAATCCGGAATACGCGCAGAAATTCAAAAGGATTCAAGAAGGGGACGTTCGGGATGCCGATGATCTTGTCGCGGAGCTGATAAGGGGAGGCATCCTAGTCAATGAGGAGAGGGACGAGCTTGGGGAGATCAGGTTGCAAAGTCGCGCCGCGCGCTTTGCGAATACTGCTCTGTCCCTTACCATTGCGCCAACGATGGCTTGCAACTTTTGCTGTCCCTACTGCTATGAAAAGGGACAGGCGTACACGACGATGGGCGAGGAGGTTTTGACACAGCTCTCCAAGTTCGTGAAAGATTACTATCCTGGTATCGCAAGTCTCTCAGTTGGATGGTACGGCGGCGAGCCTCTGCTCGGAATGAAGATGATCGAACGGATTACGTCGGATCTGAAAGATGTCGTGGGGCCAACGTGTGAATATTCCGCATCGATAGTGACAAATGGCTATCTGCTGACGCCTGATGTTGCAAGGAGGCTCGCGGCATGTGGTGTGACGAGCGCGCAAGTGACTATAGATGGATCGAAGTCGGATCACGATTCGAGAAGGATTCTTCACGACGGAAGCCCTACATACGAACGTATTCTCAAGAACGTCAAAGAGTGTGCCGACATCATCGATATTTCGATAAGGAGCAACGTCGACAAGACCAACATCGAGGCCGCTCAAGAGCTATTGGATTATCTCGAGCTAAATGGCCTGATGAATAAGGTTCACTTCTATTTAGCCCCTGTTGACGATATCAATCAGGTATGTGCGAACGACAGCCACTGCTTTACTGTAAAAGAGTTCTCGTATGAGGAGACTGAGTTTTATAAAAGGGCAATTGCGCGGGGCTTCAAAGTTCAACCTTTTGGTGGGACGAATTTCGGGATATGTTGCGCCGTTGGAATCAACTCGTACGTGGTTGATCCCGTCGGAGATTTGTATAAGTGCTGGGATGACATTGGAATGAAGGAGCGGAGGGTCGGAACTATTTTCGAGCCGCCAATGTTGAGCAAGAACATGATTAACTGGATGGCATATGAGCCGGATGACCCGGAATGCCAAGAGTGCTTTGCTTTTCCCATGTGCATGGGAGGGTGCCCCAACCACGCCTTAAACGGTGAGGGGAAACGTTGCGTTTCCTTCCGGTATGATGCCGAGCAAAAAATGCTGCTCTCCCAGATGATGAATACGGCAAAACGGGGTGCGGGGCAAAATGAGGCTGATGCTTAATCTCTGTAGAAAATATATACTGGGCGGTCGATTCTACGCCTATCTTGTCGTAACAGTTTTGGTCGGGCTGCTTGCGCTTGCGGGTCCCTTTCTTACCGGCATAGTGGTAAACCGATTGGCGATGCCGGCCAGCGCCGATCTTGCCGCCGTTCTCGTTTGTTGCCTTATTTTGGTTGCGGTCCAAGCGGTTCGAGCGGGACTAGTGTATTGCTCAGAGATGCTGTACATCAACCTTCAGTCGCATGCGGGGTTCGGCTTAAATGCGGATACGCTTGAGCACGTGAAGCACCTTCCCCAGGCATTCTTCGAGGGCTTCAACGCGTCGTATTATAACCAGCAAATCAATCACGACGCTAATGACCTTGTCATCTTCGTAATCAACTCGGTTGTGGGGGTTTCAAGCAACGTTATCACCCTTTTGTCCGCCCTGTTTGTTCTCGGTAGCCTGAATATCAAGTTGAGTGTGGTCTGCCTTGTTCTTGCGGCAGCGAGTGCCGCTTTTTATGCGGTTTCACGCGCAAGGCTGTTTGAGAGAAGTTTTGACGTACAAGAGCAGAGCGCGAGGTTTTTTTCCTGTCTACAAGATCAGTTGGAGAAAGTTGATTTCATCCGCAAACATGCTTTGTTCGATAGGTCCCGCGCTGTACTGGTCGAAGCTTTTAATGGGCTCTATCCAACGATGAGAGCAAATCAGGAAGTAGGGTCTAGATTTACCTTTGGCAACGCGTTGGTCGCTTCCGCCGCTCAAGGATGTCTTCTTGCTGTGGGCGCGGTTGAAGTGATGGGCGGGAGACTGTTGCCTGGTTTTCTCGTGACTGCTGTTGGATATTATTCGAACTTAAGCTCAGCGGTACAGTATTTGTTGGGCTGGGGAAGGGATTACCAGACTAATCGCGTATGCTATGAGCGGCTGAAAAGAATTTGGGATGTCCCGGTGGAAGCGAATGGCAAATTGGCGCTTGGTCCGATTGAGGAAATCCGTCTAGAGAACATCAAGCTACGTTATCCAGGGGCGGAAAGGGTCGCGTTAAGCATTGAGGGGCTCGCGTTTTCCAGGGGTCGGCTATATGGAATCTCGGGGCCGAATGGTTCGGGGAAGAGCTCGCTGCTGTCAGTGATATTGGGGCTATATCCAGATGACACAGAAGGGGCCGTTCGCTACAACGGGGTGTCACAGCGTTGCATCGATCGATATGCATTGCGGCGGTGTCGAGTCAGCATTACGGAGCAAGAACCCCCTATCGTTGAGGGGACGATTCTCGATAATCTTACGCTGCTTTCTGATGATTACGAGATGGATAAGCTGAATCGGATGCTTGTCATATTGGGGCTAGACGAAATGGTTGCTTCTGTGGAGAACGGGGCAACGGCGATGCTTGACGGCGGGAAAGGAGGGGTGTCCGGCGGCGAGAAGCAAAAGATTGCAATTGTGAGACAGCTGTTGAAATCGCCGGACGTTATGCTTTTTGATGAACCGACCTCAGCACTTGATGCGAAGAGTCGAGGCGCGCTGATCAAATTGCTTCATGAAATTAAGAGAGACCATATTGTAATCGTTGTCACTCATGACGAGGAGATGCTTGCCGCCTGTGACGAGGTCATTTCGACGGCTGGATGATTATCGGATTGTGGCGTTGAAGACCAAGAAACTTGAAATGGCGTGGGCTCTGGGTAGGTCTCCACGGGTACGCCGTCGGTGCTGTACTCGACCGCCCGGCAAGAAGGTTTTATAGCGTGTTTCCCCAGAGAGGTCCCTTTGTCCGGTAGTGGCGAGGGGAGCCTCTCTTTTGCTCACCTCTTGCGGCGGAGGGGGACACCATGCGCCTATGCAGGACAAACTGCGCGTTCTTGTCGAATGATGGGCTATGTGTAGAGATGATGGTCTCGGGTAGAGGCCGTGTCGCGCTCGGCTGCGATGAGCCAGGCAATTCAATCTTCATCCGGGAGGGCCTTGGCAAGACAAGCAGGGCGAAGACCTTGGCGACGTTCGGGAGCCGTGTGGCGCCCGGCTCCGCGCTCATCCACGACATGGAGCCGGGCGCCACACGGCTCCCGTCAACAATCTGTCACTGAAGAGCCAGCACTACAACGCGAAGCTGCTCAAGGGCGTTCCCGACGGCCAGAACCCGCTGGGGCCCGTGAACCGGATGCGCTACTTCATGCAGTGCTTCCTGAGGGCTCATCCCGGCTCCAACCGGGACGACATGCGGGGCTGTGGCTATGAGTCCGCCCGAGGACAAGCTTGAGAAGGTCGCGATGGTGCTCGATCGGGCAATGCGATACCCGAAAACGCTCAGGTTCAGGCAGTTCTATGCAAGAAAGCCCAGTTCAGATGAGTTCGACGAGCAATATTTATCAACACAGTGCAAGGGGGGATTATATTTGTATTTCATCCGTGTTGAGCTTCACACGGTGCGCGACTCATCGCAAACTGGCGGGCGCAGCGGAAAGAAAACCGACTGCAGACGAACGATCGATATCGGGAGCAAATAGCCACCGGATGCTTTTCGGTCTCCTACGCGTCGACCTCCGCGATTTCTTCTGCGTCTCGCCAAGTTGAAAGGAGCGATGTCGAAAACTCCTTTTCGGTTAGCGTCAAGACATCCTTCACGCAAAAACCTTTCAATTTGTCAGGAAGCCCAAAACGCGCTTTTTTCCTAATCGAGCTGGCAACCCGCTTCAACGCGGTCTTGTTCTTGTCCTCGTTGTATACCAAAACAAAGACGCAGTGCTCGCGAAACCATCTCGTCCTCTTTCCCCACAGGTCCGAGCAGATCAAAACGCTGTCCTTGCACTTCTCGATGAGGGCGTCCCTTTGGCCAAGATTGATACCAAGCTCTTCGTCATCCTTGGGATTGAGCCTCTTCCCCAGCGTCTCCTTCAGACTGCCGTTTTTAAATTCGACTAGATATAACGTTTCCCGATCGCAATACAGCGCATCGGCGGAGCGCGGGAGTTGCATCCACCTATTGACCTTCTTGCAGTAGCATTCTTTAACAGAGTCAAAATTGACAACAGGCAAATCGTCATCCACAAGAGAGACGCTCCCGTCTCTGGATGTTTTGGAGATGGTCGACGTGCAGTCCCTTAGGATACAGGTCCTGCAACGGGAGCAACCATCGCTGCCATCTGGCACCGCGGGAGAGTTCGGATGAGGGCAGGAGGCGCACAGGTCGCTACTCAAGGCCGTACTCCTCCCTCTCAAGCGTATCAAAAGGAGCCGCCAGCTTCTCGTAGGCGACCTCAGTCGAGCCGGTTATATCGGCAAAGCGAGAGCGTCCATCAGTGCAGGTCTCCGCAAGATAATATGAGCACAATCCATCAACAGCGTGCTTCTTAGAATACACTTCGATCGCATTCAGGAAATATGGACTATGGGTGCTCATTAAGACGTGCATCCCGAGCTCTTTCTGGAGCAGCACGATTATCTCGGCGAAGGCCAGCTGCCATGCAGGATGAAGATGAATCTCGGGTTCATCGAGGATAATAGTCCCTCCGGCATCTAGCGCGCCGGACTTCAAGAGCACCTTCATGATGGCGAACGTCTTCAAGCCAGCAGAAAGGTTCCCAGGCTCCAACCCCCGAGCGAAGCCCTCTTCGAGATACGTAAGGTGACCGCGACTTTCGCTCCTCTCGAAATGCCCCGGACATAAGGAGGAAACCTTGTCCATGAGAACCTTCAGGTGTCGCTCCTTCGCGATCTCTTCGAACAGCGAGGACTCGCTGTCATCGTTACGGATGGTCGCCTGAATCAAATCTTGCCGCAGCTCCTCCTGGTGTCCAAGGAGGGGCTTGAACCGAAAAGCGGGGCCGTAGGGTCCTCCGAGAGAATCGATCAGGAACGGATCGTCCAGATAATGCGCCCTGAATCGCAAAACCCTCCTATCGTGCACCTCCGCCACCTCGTCACTTGCAACCGAGAAAACCGTAGATGCGTCCTTTATCTGGAGTTCGACCTTCCCGGGCTCTTCGCCGAAAACCGAATTGATCTGGCCGTTGAACTCGCTTCGGAACCTGTTTGTCGCAATCGCACGAAATACCTCATCATCGGAGATATCCATGATCTCGATAATCTGATCGGCAACTCCTGCTACGCCATTCGTGAAATCGGATTCGATCTCACGGGAGATCTCCTCCCCGTAATACTCCTTTATCTCATCAATAAGCTCGTCCCTCGTGCACTCGCCCGAAAAAACCCTGTCGATGAAACTATTCATTCTTCCAGCAGTTCGCCTGTGGCGAGACGTGGAGTCGAGAGGGCTTCCCACATATGCCTTCCTGATGGCGCGCTCAACACTATTGCGCCTCATGCGGTCGATTTTGTTCTCCGAATCGGACATGCTGTTGAAGGCCGCATAAAGCGCTTTTCCAACCGTGCTTTTCCCCGTCCCGTTCTCCCCGGCGATCACGGCAATACCATTAATCTCGATATCGGCCTCAGCGACCCTGCCGATGTTTTTCATCTTGATTTTCAATGCATATCACCAGCTCTAAACTCGCGAGACTCAATAGCTCGATTATCGCACAGAGAGATCGACTTCTCGAGGACTCCCTAAATGGAACGCGCGGTGAGGACATGGCTCGCCGCCGTCCGCTTCGCGTTCGCGCGGGGGAAGGTGACGACCAGGGACCTCTCCGGGCTCATCGAGAGGAGCGCCAGATTCTCCTCGTCCATTTGAACTGTATCGTATTCAAGGACACTTGACTTAGAGGAATGGCGTTGAGCGGCGATAATCGTTTCAGCGCCAAAAAGAAAGGAGTGTCAGTCATGGCAGACGGGCCCTCCTACACAGCGGGGTACCGCGCCGAGGCCGCAGACTTCGCCGCCGCGTCGGGGAAGCCCATCGCCCAAGTGGCAGCCGACCTCGGCATCAACGAGAAGACCCTGGGAAGATGGGTGACGGTCAGGAAGAAGGAGCTGACCAACCACCCGGTCGCGGCGGCCGCAAGTGCATGCGCGAGCTCGAGCTCGAGAACGAGTTCCTAAAAAGCCCCGACCTCACATTGGAGGCCGGGGCCAGTAGATTTTTGGGACATGTCTAGAAATCTACCCATGCAGGAAGCGGCATGTGCCGAGCATGTCGCGTGCTAGGTTTTGAGGCATGCCACAAAACCTAGCACGGGGGAGTGGCTACTCGGCGTCGGCGAAGCCGTTGGGGTTATGGCTCTGCCAATTCCAGCTGTCGCGGCACATGTCCGCGATGTCGTACTGGGCCTTCCAGCCCATCATGCGTTCGGCCTTGGAGGCATCGCACCAGTTGGCGGCGATATCGCCGGCACGGTGCTCGCGAATCACGTAGGGCAGCTCCTTGCCGCAGGCCTTGGAGAAGGCGGCGACGACCTCGAGTACCGAGGTGCCGGTGCCGGTGCCCAGGTTAAAGATCTCGACGCCGGTCTTGCCGTTCATCCAGTTGAGGGCGGCAACGTGACCGGATGCCAGGTCGCACACGTGGATGTAGTCGCGCACGCCGGTGCCGTCGGGGGTGGGGTAGTCGTTGCCAAAGACCTGAACGGCCTCGAGCTTACCGACGGCGACCTGGGCGACGTAGGGCACCAGGTTGTTGGGGATGCCCTTGGGGTCCTCGCCGATCAGGCCCGACGGATGGGCACCGATGGGATTGAAATAACGGAGCAGCACGACGTCCCACTCGGGGTCGGCGGTGTGGACGTCCATGAGGATCTGCTCAATCATCCACTTGGTCCAACCATAGGGGTTGGTCGCGGGCTTCTTGGGGTCTTCCTCGGTGACGGGCGGATTG
Source organism: uncultured bacterium (assembly GCA_905214105.1). GTDB lineage: Bacteria > Actinomycetota > Coriobacteriia > Coriobacteriales > Coriobacteriaceae > Collinsella. Next base: position 8,337 of record CAJMKK010000011.1, on the reverse strand, counting down.
TCCGGATCGCCGTAGACGGTCGAAGAGCTCGAGAAGATGATGGACTTACAGCCGTGGTTGCGCATGACATCGATGAGCACCAGGGTGTTCTCGATATTGTTGTGGTAGTACTCGACGGGCTTGCTCACCGACTCGCCAACGGCCTTAAAGCCGGCGAAGTGGATGACGCGGTCGATCTGGTGGGTATCGAAGATCTTGTTCATCGCATCGCGGTCGAGCACGTTGGCCTCGTAGAAGGTGAGGTTCTTGGCGGCCTCGTCGCCCACGATGGTCTTGACGCGGTCGATGGCAACGGCGCTGGAGTTGGAGAGGTCATCGACGACGACAACCTGGTAGCCACCCTCGAGCAGCTGAACGACGGTGTGCGAGCCGATAAAACCGGCGCCACCGGTAACGAGGACGCAGGTGTCTTTGGGGTCGAGTGCTTTGGACATGTAGTCTCCTATCGAATCAGGAACACTTCTTCAGGGGAGTATAGCGCAGGCAGGGACGCCCAAATCGTGCGCTGTAGGAAAAGCAGAGGATTGTGCTAACGTACTCATAGAAGAGCTTGCGTACGCATAACCTGATCTTTGGCATTTGCTTACGAGCCGCTGACCTTGCAGTTTCCTGCCGTTCGTGGAAATCGTTGGGACGCGCCATATGTACGCTAATATGTATGAGTTGAGCGACATATAAATAAGCATGTAACGGAGTACATATGTCACCAAACAGCGATTCCATCCTTTCCCAGGAGCTCTCGCGCCGCACTGCCCTCAAGGCCCTGTTCGGCGCCGCTTCTGCGGCAGTTCTTTTTGGCCTGCCCGCTCGCGCCCATGCGGCGGAGGCTTCCAAAGAAACCACCGATAAACTGAATGCCGCCCAGGCCCAGCTCGACGAGGTTCAGGCCCAGCTCGACAGCATCGCAAATGAGTATGCGGCGCTGGCCAACAAGAATGCCCAGACCCTCAACGACATCGAGAATGTCCAGGGCAAGATTGACGACACGCAAGCCCAGATCGATGAAAAGAAGGCCGAGCTCAAGAAGAAGCGCAATGACCTTTCCGATCGCGTGGCCGCCAGCTACAAGTCCGGCGGCACGAACATCCTGTCGCTGCTGCTGGCCTCTGGCTCGTTTGAGGAACTCGTCGCCAACGCGCATTACGTTGAGAAGATCAACAAGAGCGACCGCGATGCCATCGAGGATATCCAGACCATCCAGGAAGAGCTCGATGCGCAAAAGACCGAGCTTGAGTCGCAGAAAGCCGACTTAGAGAAGCTCAAGGACCAGCAGACGGCTCAGATGCAGGATATGCAGGCCAAGCAGCAAGAAGTCCAGACCGTGCTGAACGGTCTTTCCGACGACGTCAAGGAGCTCATGGCTCAGCGCGATTCCGAGATCCTCGCTGCCGCCCAGGCTGAGGAGGCTGCCAGGAAGGCCGCCGCTGCTGCCGCCGCCGCGAACAAGAACAATTCCTACTCGGGTGGTTCAAGCTCGGGTGGCGGATCGTATGCGCCCGGAACCCCGCAACAGAATGCCGGCTCGGGCAAACAGCAGGCCGTCATCAACGCGTGCTACTCTACGCCTTCGCCGGGTCAGAACTGGTGCGCGGCGTGGGTTACCAATGTCTTCCGTAACGCTGGCGTTGGCTACTTTGGCGGCAACGCGTGCGATATGTTTAACGCATGGTGCTATAGCTCCGACCGCTCGGCATTGCAGGTGGGCATGATCGTGGCCGATTCCTCGCACAGCGGCACGGGTGCTCCGGGCCTTATCTACGGTCATGTGGGTATCTACGTTGGCGGCGGCATCGTTATGAGCAACGAGGGTGCCATTACATCGAAGTCGCTCGATTCGTTTATTAGCTTCTATGGCACTGGCTCTGGCGTGCGTTGGGGCTGGCTTGGCGGTATTGCGCTGTCGTAAAGCCGACTGGGCCGCGTGCCCGCCCGCAATATATTTGATTGCCTGCTCGGGCAGTCCTGCGCAAGACGAAGGCCACATTAAGTGGCCTTCTTTGCGTGCGGAACTCGCGATCAATCAAATATATTGCGGGCGGGCACGCGGCCCTCTCGGGTTCGGGGCGCTACGCACCGGATTGGTTGTCTGAATAAAAGAAAGTGAAGGCCCCTTTCGGGGCCTTCTTTTTTAGAGGAATTCGCCGACTCGGTGGACTTCGGGTTCGAGGTCTACGTCGAATTGGTCTTTGACGGTTGTTTGGATGTGGCGGATGAGTTCGTCGACATCGGCGGCGGTGGCGTGGTTGGCGTTGACGATAAAACCGCAGTGCTTTTCGCTTACCTGCGCGCCGCCAACGGCGTGTCCTCGCAGGCCGGCATCCATGATGAGCTTGCCGGCAAAATAGCCCTCGGGGCGCTTGAAGGTGGAGCCGGCGCTCGGCATGTCGAGTGGCTGCTTGTCCTCGCGGCGCTGGCGGTAGTCGTCCATGTCGGCCTTAATCATCGCGGCGTTGCCCGGTGCGAGGTTGAAGGTGGCAGAAAGAACGATAAAGCCGTCGTCGGCGATGCGGCTCTTGCGATAGCCCAGGTTGAGTTCGTCGACATCGAACTCGATGATGTTGCCGCTGCCGCGGGTGCCGTCGTCGAGCTGGCGAGCGGGTTTGTAGACGCGCACGGACTCCAGCACATCGGCCATGCAGGCACCGTAGGCACCGGCGTTCATGTAGCAGGCGCCGCCGACCGATCCGGGGATACCCGAGATGGGCTCCATGCCGGTGAGACCGGCCTCGGCTGCCGCAGCGGCGACATCGGAAAGCAAGGCGCCGGCTGCCGCCGTGACGTGCGTGCCGTCGACCGTAATGTCGGAGAGTCCCTCGCCCAGCGCCACGACGACGCCACGGATGCCCTTGTCGCCGACGAGCAGGTCGGAGCCGTTGCCCACGATGGTGAGGGGCAGATCGCAGCGATAGCAGGTATCGAGCGTGGCGACGAGGCCCTGCTCGGTATCGGGCGTGACAAAGACGTCGGCCGGGCCGCCGATCTTAAACGTGGTGTGCTCGCGCATGGGCTCGCTCATCAGCACGTTGTCCTCGCCGGCAACGCCAGCAAGCGCGCACAGCAGGTCCTCGTTAAAAAAGTCGTTCTCGTGCATACGAATATCCGCCTTTTGGTGGTCGTTGTCATCAATCGATTGCAATATACCCCACCCGGACGGATTTGGTGCGCTGGCGGCGATAAAACAGCCGTCTACCGGATTGGTAAAGTGTTTATCACCGAGGTAGAGGGGCGGTCGCTATACTTTCAAGAGATTGCGCGTAAACCTGGAAGGAGCGAGATGGCCAACAAAGTCACCCTCAAGCAGATCGCCCAGGAGGTGGGGCTTTCCCCCTCGTCGGTCTCGCTTGTTCTCAATAATCGGCCCTGTCGCATCTCGGAAGAAAACCGCAAGCTCATCAAGGAGGTCGCGGCGCGCAACCACTATGTTCCTAACCAGATTGCGCGTAGTCTGGTCATGCGCGAGTCGCGCACGCTGGGCCTTATCGTCCCTAACATCGAGAGCCGCTTTTTTGCCTCGCTCGCCGGTAGCCTGGAAAAGCGCTGCCGCGAGGACGGCTATGCGCTCTTCATTACCAGCTCGGGTGGAAGTGCCGACGACGATCTGGAGCTGCTGCGCCAGCTGGTGACGCGCGGCGTTGATGGCGTCTTCCTGGTTGTGGGCGACGAGTTCTCCGACGACCGCGCCCTGCGCGAAGAAGTCAGCCATCTGCCTATCCCCGCAGTGATGGTCGACCGTGCCATTGAGGGGCTCGAGTGCGACAAGGTGATGTTCGACCACGAGATGGGTGGCTACATGGCCACCCGCTATCTGATCGAGCAGGGCCACCGTCGCATTGCCTGCTTGGTTAACGCGCGCCGTTCCAATACGGGGCGTAAGCGACTTGCCGGCTATGAGCGCGCGCTGCGCGAGGTTGGCCTGCCGATCGACGCGCGTTTGGAGTTTGAGAGCGAGTACTACATTCCGAGCGCATACGAGGCCTCGGAGGCGGTGCTCGCAACTGACGCCACTGCCGTGTTCGCAAGCTCGGATAACATTGCCCTCGGTTTGCTCAAGCGCTTGCACGAGATGGGGAAGAGCATCCCGGGCGATATCTCGGTGGTGAGCTATGACAACTCGGCGGCCGACGTTCTCTTTGAGCCGGCGCTGACCGCGATTGAGCAGGACCCTGGTGTCCTTGCGGAGCATGCTTTTGGCTGCATGTCCAAGCGTCTTGCCGGTAGGGGCGGCAGGCGTGCCGAAGAGGTCGTTCTGGAGCCGGAGCTTATCGTTAAGGACAGCGTGCTCGAACTTACTAAACACAACTAAACACGTTTACCAATTTGCAGAGACCGAATGTGGAGCACCTGTGACAATCAACGCCGCAGGTGAATGTCGCGTTTTGCTAATCGATGGGATTGATAAGAGTGATAAAACGTTTTTTCACCATGATAAAACGTTTTAGCAAATATACTAGTCCCAACGAAAGGTTGCCGTATCGGAGGGCGACCGCACAGCGAAGGGACATAAACAATGGCTAAAACACTGGGGACGCCGTGGCAAAAGCTGGGCCACGAGGTGCCGGCTTCCGAGCTCGAGGGCGTCGACCTGTATTGGCGCGCATCGAACTATCTGTCCGTCGGTCAGATCTACCTTCGCTCTAACCCGCTAATGCGCCCCGACTTTGTCGACGAGAAGACCGGCGAGACGCGCGACTTCGGTCGTCCGGACGTTAAGCACCGCCTGGTTGGCCACTGGGGTACCACGCCCGGCATCAACTTCCTGTTCGGTCACGTCAATCGTCTCATTGCCGACCACAACCAGAATGCTATCTTCTTGATGGGTCCTGGTCACGGTGGCCCCGCCGGTACTGCTCAGTCGTTGCTCGACGGCACCTACCGCGAGATCCGCCCCGACATCACCAATGACGAGGCCGGCCTGCAGAAGTTCTTCCGCCAGTTCTCCTATCCCGGCGGCATCCCGAGCCACTTTGCGCCCGAGACGCCCGGTTCCATCCACGAGGGCGGCGAGCTCGGCTACACGCTCAGCCACGCCTACGGCGCCGTTATGGACAACCCGAGCCTGCTGGCCGTGGCCGTGGTGGGCGATGGCGAGTCCGAGACCGGTCCGCTCGCGACCTCTTGGCAGTCCAACAAGCTCGTGAACCCGGCAACCGACGGTATCGTTTTGCCGATCCTGCACCTCAACGGCTACAAGATCGCCAACCCCACCATCCTTGCCCGCGTGTCCGACGAAGAGCTCACCAAGTTCTTTGAGGGCATGGGCTATAAGCCGCACTTCTTTGTCGCCGGCTTTGACGACGAGAGCCACGCAAGCATTCATGCGCGTTTCGCTGCCCTGTTTGAGCAGGTCTTCGATGAGATCTGTGACATCAAGGCCACCGCGCAGGTCCAGGCCGTCGCAGGCGAGACCGTGGTCCGCCCGGCCTACCCCATGATTGTGTTCCGTACGCCCAAGGGCTGGACTTGCCCCAAGCACATCGACGGCAAGAAGACCGAGGACTCCTGGCGCGCGCATCAGGTGCCGCTGGCGAGTGCCAAGGACACCCACGAGCACTTCCGCGTGCTGCGCGAGTGGCTGCGTTCCTACAAGCCCGAGGAGCTCTTTACGCCCGAGGGCCAGGTGCGCCCCGAGGTGACGGCCTTTATGCCGACCGGCGAGCTGCGCATCGGCGCCAACCCCAACGCGAACGGCGGTAAGGTGCGTCGCGAGCTCGAGCTGCCCGATATTCATGCCCACGAGGTCCCCGTCGCAACTAAGGGTCATGGCTGGGGCTCCACCGAGGCTGCCCGCGTCTTTGGTGAGTACACTGCCGACGTTCTGGCCAAGAACATGGATGACTTCCGCATCTTCGGTCCCGACGAGACCGCGTCCAACCGCCTGCAGGCTGCCTACAAGGTGACCAAGAAGCAGTGGGACGCCGGCTTCTACGAGGACGAGGCCAACGACGAGCTGCTGGCAGGCTCCGGTAAGGTCGTCGAGCAGCTGTCCGAGCACCAATGCGAGGGCTTCCTCGAGGCCTACGTGCTCACTGGCCGTTCCGGCGTGTGGAGCTCCTACGAGAGCTTTGTCCATGTGGTCGACTCCATGGTCAACCAGCACTGCAAGTGGCTCGAGGCTACCAAGCGCGAGATTCCGTGGCGTGCTCCCATTAGCGGCCTTAACATTTTGCTGTCGAGCCATGTCTGGCGTCAGGACCACAACGGCTTCTCGCATCAGGACCCCGGCTTTATCGACCTGCTGCTCAACAAGGCCAACGACACGCACATCGTAAACGCCTACTATCCGGCCGACGCCAACATGGCTCTCGCCGTGGCCGAGCGCGTCTACCAGTCCACTGACTGCGTCAACGCCATCTTCTGCGGCAAGCAGCCTGCTCCGACCTTCCAGACGGTCGACGAGGCCAAGGCGGAGCTCGCCGAGGGCGTTGCGACCTGGGAGTGGGCATCGACCGCCGATTCGCTCGCCGAGGCCGACGTCGTGGTCGCCACCTGCGGTGACGTGCCGACGCTTGAGGCTCTGGCTGCAACCGACATGCTGCGCGAGCTGGGCATCAAGGTATGGTTCGTCAACGTGGTCGACCTGCTCAAGATCCAGAACGTCTGCGAGAACGACCAGGCTCTCAGCGACGAGCGCTGGGCTGAGCTGTTCGGCTGCGGCGAGAAGCCCGTCTTCTTCGCGTTCCACGCCTATGCCGGCACGATTCGCCGCCTGATCTGGAACCGCCCCGGCCACGATGCCTTCCGCGTCCACGGCTACGAGGAGAAAGGCTCCACGACAACGCCGTTCGACATGCTGCGCCTGAACAACATGGACCGCTGGGCACTGGCCGCGGACGTGCTGCGCATGGTCGACGCCGATAAGTTTGCCGAGCAGATTGATAAGTGGGAGGCATTCCGCACCGAGGCCTTCGAGTTCGCGTGCGATGAGGGCTACGATCACCCGGCCTTCACCGACTGGGTCTGGCCCGACGCCGCAGCCGCAACCGCTGCCGACGGCGCGCTCTCCGCAACGCAAATGACCGCAGGCGACAACGAGTAGGTAGGCATCTGGGACGGTCTCGCGCTGGGGCCTTGCCCGGCGGGGTGGCTTTGTCTGGGGAAGTGGGCTTCGCGAACTTCCCCAGACAAAGTCTCCCCGCCCGGAGGCGGCCCTCTCGATCGTTTCGATATGCGGGGGCTGATAATTTTTAAAGTAATGGGGACTTTGCTGACGCTACCTTGGATACTGTGCATATAACTATGGTCAGCCAGTGATATATCGCCGGGGCCGGGGCGCCTGTCTTGTTTTGAGAAGTTCGCGAAGCCCACTTCTCAAAACAAAGCAGGCGCCCCGGCCCTCGTGGAATAGATAAGGGGGAAGCATGAGCTTTACGAGTGTGGCGCTTCAGATGTTGACGGTTTCGCTGCCTATTTTGTTGGGGTGGTGTATCGCCAAGCTGGGGTTTATGAAAGCGGAGTTCGAGCGCGAGCTGTCGCATCTGCTGTTGCAGGTGGCGCTACCGTGCTTGGTGCTTTCGTCAGCGCTGGGCGATGATGTGAAGCTTCCGAGCATTGCCGAGACGTTTTCGCTCATGGGTCTGTCCTTTGTGATGTATGTGGTGGCGACCGTTATCGCGTTTGCTGTCACCGCTGCTCTTCGCGTTCCCAAAGGGACAGAATGCTCGTATCGCTTCGCCGTGCTTTTCGGTAATGCCGGGTTTATCGGTTTTCCGGTTATTTCGGCGGTGTTGGGAAAACAAGCGCTGTTGTATGCATCGATTGCGCTTATCCCCCTAAACCTTCTTATGTTTACCGTCGGTGCCATGTTATTTAGCGGAATGGATGGCGGCCTTAAAAAGCAGATGCGCAATATTGCCGCCTGCTGCAAGAGTCCTGGTCTCATTGCAAGTGCTGTTGTGCTTGGGATCGTGCTAACCGGATGGACCGATTGGGGCGTGTTGGGCGACTCGATTTCCATCGTTGGCACCATGACCACTCCAGCGGCATTGTTGCTCATGGGATCGTCTATCGCCAAGTACCGTCCGCTCGAGATGCTCACCAACTGGCGTGCCTATGTTGCCGTGGCATTTCGCCTGGTTGTCGTGCCGGTGGCATGTCTTGCCGTCGCGCGCTTGTGGCCCGGCATGACGCCCATGTTTATTGCGACGCTTGTGCTCGATATGGCAATGCCGGTGGGCAGCAACGGTACGCTGTACTGCCTTCAATACGGTAAGGATGCACGCCCCATGATGCAGTGCACGTTTTTGTCGATCATCTGCTCCATTCTGACTATCCCACTCGTAGCCACGCTGTGTGGGTAGGCATTCGGGACGGTCTCGCGCTGGGGCCTTGCCCGGCGGG
>CAJMKK010000010.1 GCA_905214105.1 uncultured bacterium | reverse complement strand
GGCCCGTGGGTTATACCCTAAGAGCAAACCACCCTTTTTAAGGGTGGTTCTGATTTCACGTCACCTTGCTCGCTTGGGGCCGTTTTCGCTGACGTTGCCAAGACATCGGCGTCAACATGGTTGGCGTTGGCGATGGCGTGCTGGTCAATCCTTACAGCTCGTACAGCGTGGTGAACTTGTCCTGCAGGTAGCTGCAGTAGTAGCGGGCATCGAACGCCATGCCGCATGCGCCCTTGATGAGCTCCGGCGCGTCCTTGGCGCGGCCCCACTGCCAAATGTGCTCGCCCAGCCACGCGCGGACGGGTGCCAAGTCGCCGCTCGCACAGGCGCCGTTGAGGTCGACGCCGTCGCGGCACATGGCCGGCACAAACATGGCATCGTAGGCGCTACCCAGCGCATACGTGGGGAAGTAGCCAAACGAACCGCCGCTCCAATGCGTATCCTGCAGGCAGCCGTGCGTGTCGTCGGGAACGGGAATGCCCAGGTACTCGTCCATAAAGCGGTTCCAAAGCGCGGGGATGTCCTTGGCCGCAGCCTCGCCGGCAAACAGCATACGCTCAATCTGGTAGCGCACCATAATATGCAGCGGATAGGTGAGCTCGTCGGCCTCGGTGCGGATCAACGACGGCTGCGCGATGTTCACGGCGCGGTAGAGCGTGTCTTCGTCGACGTCGCCGTAGACCTCGGGCGCGTGACGACGCAGCACCTCGAGCAGCGGGCCCATAAAGGCGCGGCTGCGACCCACGGTGTTCTCGAAAAAGCGGCTCTGGCTCTCGTGGATGCCCATGGAGGTGCCGCCCTCCAGGCAGGTGCGCGCGTAGGCGGGATTGACGCCCAGCTCGTACATGGCGTGCCCCGCCTCGTGGATGATGCTGTAGACGTTGGAGATGCAATCGTCCTCGTAGATGTGCGTCGCGATGCGCGCGTCACCCACGGCAAAGCCCTCGCTAAACGGATGCTCGGTAAAGGCAAGCGTGGTGTCGTCCAGATCCAGACCGACGAGCTTCATAAGGTCAAAGCTCATGGCGCGCTGGGCGGCCTCGGGCACGCGGGCGTGCAAAAAGTCGGCAGCGGGCTGCTGACCGCGCTCGCCGATGGCATGCACGAGCGGCACGACCGTAGCCTTGACCTCGTCGCAAAACGCATCGAAGCTCTTGGTGGAAAGGCCGCGCTCGTACTGGTCGAGCCAAACGTCGTATGGGTCGCGCTTGGGGTCCATGAGCTCGGCCTGATGCTTAAGCTGGGCGACGATTCTGTCCACATAGGGCTCAAAGTTCGCCCAGTCGTTGGCCGCCTTTGCCTTGTGCCACACGGCATCTGCCTCGCAGGTGAGCCTGGTCCAGGCCTCGGCCTCCTCGGTGGGAATGACGCTTGCCTCGCGCTGGTCGCGGCCGAGCACACGGATCTCGTCGAGCAGCTGCGGGTCGTCTACATGTCCGCCTGCAACCGTCTCGCGTGCTAACGAGCGTACGAGCTCAACGGACTTCTCGCTGGTCAGTAGCTTGTGATGCTCGCCGGCAAGGGTGCCCATGGCGTCGGCACGGGCGGCAGCACCGTTGACAGGAGCAATCGTCGCTCCATCGAACTCGGCAATCTTGAGCAGGTACTCGCGAGTCCACAGCTTGCCCTCGAGTTTGCGGAACTTTTTGACGGCCTTGTCGACTTTAGCAGCCTTGACGCCCTTGGCAGCCTTTGCCACGGCGGCCTGGGCCTTCTTATCGAGTTTCTTTCCCATACCGTATCCTTAATCTCGCAGGCCGAGCGCCGCAGGCGGGTGCGCGGCCAGTTTGCACAGCTACCTGCCTTGTACCCAGCGCGAACAAAACGGAACGCGGCGATGCACTCGCGAAATGTGTTATCCTATAGCCCAATGCGTTGACGGAGAGGGTTTTGCCCGCCGCGTCGCCGGCAAGAGAGGGAAGGTCATGGGCTGCAAGCCTTCCTGCGGTGACAAGGGCCAAGCGTTCACTCCCGAGCAGCGACCTCAACGGGCGCGCGGCCAGTGGCGGCGAAGCCTCAGTAGGGAAGCCGTGAGCCTCGCGACAAGGGGCACAGAGTGGGCGCGGCGGGCTAGACATCCGCCGGGTCAAACAAGGTGGTACCGCGGAATTCAACCGTCCTTGGGCAATGCACATGCCCGAGGGCGGTTTTTTGTTACCGAACCGGGCCGCGTTTTCGCAGCGCCAAGCGGCATCGGTCGTCCCGGCAAGCGAATGCGCGAGAGACGAAAGGGAAGACATGAGTCTGATTGATGATCTGGTCAAACTCGAGGAAGAGGCCAAGGAGCTCGTCGAGAGCGCCGAGGACGTCGAGAAGCTCGAGGCCGCGCGCGTTGCGCTGCTCGGCCGCAAGGGCCGCATCACCGGCCTGATGCGCATGATGGGCAAGCTCGCCCCCGAGGATCGCCCCGTCATGGGCAAGCGCGCCAACGAGATGCGCCAGCTGATCGAGGGCATGCTCGACGAGCGCTCTACCGAGATGAAGGCCGCCGCCCTCAAGCACGCGCTCGAGCACGATGCCGTCGACATCACGCTGCCGGGCGTCCGTCCGCAGATCGGTCACCAGCACCTGATCAAGCAGATCATCGAGGAGGCCGAGGACATCTTCTGCGGCATCGGCTACACCGTCGAGTCCGGCCCCATGGTCGACACCTCCTACTACAACTTCACCGCACTTAACGCGCCCATGGATCACCCGAGCCGCTCGGCCCGCGATACCTTCTACGTGGTCGACAACAACCCCGGCAGCGTCGCGCACCCCGAGGCTCACGCCCACGGCGAGTCCGACGTGCTGCTGCGCACCCAGACCTCGGGTGTGCAGATCCACACCATGGAGTCGCAAAAGCCGCCCATCTACATGATCTGCCCGGGCACCGTCTATCGTCCCGACACGGCCGATGCCTGCCACCTGCCGCAGTTCAACCAGATCGAGGGACTGGTCGTCGACGAGGGTATCACCTTTGGCGACCTGAAGGGCACGCTCGACTACTTTGTTAAATGCATGTTTGGCGAGGATCGCAAGACGCGCTATCGCCCGCACTTCTTCCCCTTCACCGAGCCTTCCTGCGAGGTGGACGTGAGCTGCCACGTGTGCGGCGGCAAGGGCTGCAACTTCTGCAAGCACAGCGGCTGGATCGAGATCCTGGGCTGCGGCATGGTCGACCCTAACGTCCTGATCAACTGCGGCATCGACCCCGAGAAGTACACCGGCTTCGCCTTTGGTATTGGCGCCGAGCGCGTCGCGGCACTGCGCTACGACCTGCCCGACCTCAGAACGCTTATGACGGGCGACATGCGCTTCCTGAACCAATTTTAGGCTTGCCCAGGCACCCCATCTTGGCGTTCAAACCGTCGCTCGCGTACCTTTAGTACGCGTCGCTCCTCTTTCACGCCAACCTGGGGCACCTGGACAACCCTAAGGCGAACGTCTTCATTTGATATTCCTCCCTATGCGGAGATTAAGAACTAGGAGAGCTACATGCGCGTTTCTTACGACTGGCTCAAGACCATGATCGATATTCCGGAGGATCCCAAGACCCTTTCGGACGAATATATTCGTACCGGCACCGAGGTCGAGGCGATTGACACCGTGGGAGAATCCTTCGACCACGTGGTGACTGCCAAGGTGCTCACCAAGACCCCTCACCCCGATAGCGACCACATGTATGTGTGCTCGGTCGACGTGGGTGACAAGAACCTCGACGCCGACGGCAACCCCGCTCCGCTGCAGATCGTCTGCGGCGCGCAGAACTTCGAGACCGGCGACCACATCGTCACGGCCATGATCGGCGCAGTCCTGCCCGGCGACGTCAAGATCAAGAAGAGCAAGCTTCGCGGCGTCGTGTCCATGGGCATGAACTGCTCTGCGCGCGAACTCGGCCTGGGTGGCGACCACTCCGGCATTATGATCCTGCCCGAGGATACGCCCTGCGGCATGCCGTTTGCCGAGTACGTGGGCTCGAGCGATACCGTGCTCGACTGCGAGATCACGCCCAACCGCCCCGACTGCCTGTCCATGATCGGCATGGCCCGCGAGACCGGTGCCATCTTCGACCGCGATTTCCACGTTGAGCTGCCTGCCATCAAGGCCGAGACCGGCCGCGCGGCCGACGACGAGCTTTCGGTCGAGATTGCCGACGAGGGCCTGTGCGACCGCTATGTCGCCCGCATCGTGCGCAACGTGAAGGTTGGCCCGTCGCCCGACTGGATGGTCAAGCGCCTTAACGCCCTGGGCGTGCGCCCGCACAACAACATCGTCGACATCACCAACTACGTGATGATGCTCACCGGTCAGCCGCTGCACGCCTTTGACCTGGACACCTTTGCCGAGCGCGATGGCCACCGTCGCGTGGTGGTTCGCGCTGCCCAGCAGGACGAGAAGTTTACGACCCTCGACGGCGAGGAGCGCACGCTCGACGCCGGCATGGGCCTCATCACCGACGGCGAGCGCCCCGTGGCGCTGGCCGGCGTTATGGGCGGCATGGATTCCGAGATCGAGGACGACACCGTCGACGTGATGGTCGAGAGCGCCTGCTTCAACGCCGGTCGCACCTCGCACACCAGCCGTGATCTGTCGCTGATCTCCGATGCCTCTATTCGCTTTGAGCGCCAGGTCGACGAGACCGGCTGCGTGGACGTCGCCAACGTCACGTGCGCGCTCATCGAGGAGATCGCCGGCGGCGAGGTCGCTCCCGGCTACGTCGACGTTTTCCCCGCGCCCAAGACCATCGATAGCATCAAGCTGCGCTTGGCCCGCGTGCACGCCATCTGCGGCGCCGACATCGAGCCCGACTTTATCGAGCGCTCGCTCACCCGCCTGGGCTGCACCGTCGAGCGCGACGGCGACGACTTTATGGTCACTCCGCCGAGCTTCCGCCCCGACCTGCCGCGCGAGATTGACCTGATCGAGGAGGTCCTGCGCCTATGGGGCATGGGCCGTGTGACGGCGACCATCCCGGCTGCCAAGAACCACATCGGCGGCCTGACCCGCGAGCAGAAGCTCACCCGCAAGGTCGGCGAAATCCTGCGCGCCTGCGGCCTCAACGAGACCACGACTTTTGGCTTTGCCGCCCCGGGCGACCTGGAGAAGATCGGCATGTCCACTGAGGGCCGCGGCTGCCCCGTGGTGCTCATGAACCCGCTGGTAGCCGAGCAGACCGAGATGCGTCGTTCGCTGCTGCCGGGCCTGTTGCAATCCGTGGCCTATAACGAGGCCCACGGCACGCCCAACGTGCACCTGTACGAGGTCGGCAGCCTGTTCCACGGTCGCGAGAACGCCAGCCTGCCCAAGGAGACCAAGTCCGTGGCGGGTGTGCTCTCGGGCCAGTGGAGCGAGCAGTCCTGGAACATGAAGTACCGCAAGCTGCGCTTCTTCTTTGGCAAGGGCATCGTTGAGGAGCTGCTTGCCCAGTTGCGCATCGAGAAGGTTCGCTTCCGTCCCGTCGAGGGCGAGAGCTATGCCTTCCTGCAGCCGGGTCGTGCTGCCGAGGTGCTCTCGGGCGGTACCGTGCTGGGCTGGGTTGGCGAGATCCACCCCGAGGCGCGCGAGGCTATGGGCATTGACGAGGTCGTCGTTGCCTTTGAGCTCGACCTGGACAAGCTGATCAAGGGCGCCCGCAACCAGGAGAACTACCGTGAGTTCTCGCAGTACCCGGCCGTTGAGCACGACCTTGCTATCGTGGTCGACAACACTGTGACCTGCGAGGATCTTGAGCGCCGTATTACCAGCGCCGGAGGCAAGCTGCTCGAGGGCGTGCGCCTGTTCGACGTCTACCGCGATCCCATCCGCATCGGAGCGGGCAAGAAGTCCATGGCCTTTGCGCTTACGTATCGCTCTGACGACCACACGCTCACCAGCGAAGAGGTCGAAAAAGCGCACCAGAAGATCGTCACCAAGGTGTGCAAGGGTGTGAACGGCGAGGTCCGCGGCTAGGACTTGCGCTGGGAGCGTAGGGCCTGATGGCGGTTGCTGTGGGCTCTGCGTGACCGCGGTGTTCGGAAAAGGCATCGCTGAGCCTGCATATATGACATGCGCATTACAAAACGGCGTGCTGCTTTTGTGGCGGCGCGCCGTTTTGCTATGATAGCCCGCGGCGTGTTACGAATCATCGTGCTCGTAACACTGATGAAATGGTTCAAGCGGCGTTGCAGTTCTGTGCGCCGACAACCGGGAGGCGTATATGCACATTCCAGACAACTACCTGTCCCCGCAGACCGATGCCGTTATGGCGGTGGCGATGGTGCCCGTATGGGTCCACTGCATCAAAAAGGTGCGCGCCACGCTCGATCGCGAGCATATGGCGTTCTTGGGCATTTGCGCCGCGTTCTCCTTCTTGCTCATGATGTTCAACGTGCCGCTGCCCGGTGGCACCACTGGTCACGCTGTTGGCGGCGCGCTCATCGCGTTGCTGCTGGGCCCCGAGGCTGCGGCTATCGCTGTCTCGGTCGCGCTGGCGCTGCAGGCGCTGCTGTTTGGCGACGGCGGTATCCTGTCCTTTGGCGCCAACTGCTTTAACATGGCCTTCGTGCTGCCGTTTGCCGCTGCTATCGTGTTCCGTGCGCTCAACAGCCGTTTGCACGACAAGAGCTGGGGCACCTCAGTTTCTGCCATCGTAAGCGGCTGGGTCGGCCTGTGCCTGGCGGCCCTGTGCGCGGCAATCGAGTTTGGTATTCAGCCGATGCTCTTTACCAATGCTTCGGGCGCGCCGCTGTACTGCCCCTTCCCGCTGTCCGTGGCTATTCCGGCCATGTTGATCCCGCATATGCTGGTTGCCGGCGTGATCGAGGGCGTGGCGACGGCCGCGATCTACGGTTTCATTAAGAAGACGGCGCCGAGCATCATCGTCGGGCCCGAGGCCGTCGATGGCCAGCTTGCTGCCGAGGGCGCTGCTGCCAAGAAGACCTCGCTGGTCCCCACGCTCATTTTGGTCGCCGTGCTCGTGGTGGCCACGCCGCTGGGCTTGCTTGCCACCGGTGACGCCTGGGGTGAGTGGGACGCCGAGGGCGCCGCGACCGCCGTTCAGGAGGCTGGCGACGACAGCCTGCAGGCTTCGGTCGGCCTCGATACCCCGACCTTTGCCGACGCGCTGCCCACGGGTGATTACCTGCAGGCCTATTCCGAGGAGCAGGGTCTTGGCTTTGCCGGTCAGGCTGCCATGTATATCCTGTCCGGCGTGATTGGCGTGGCGGTGCTCACCATCGCATTCCGTCTGATCTCGCTGACGGTCAAGGAAAGCGGTGCTCATGGCAATAGCCGAGCTGCCTAGCTGGCTTGCGGCTGAGGAGCGATACGAGCCCGTGGGGGCCCGGCATCGTGTGATGCAAAAGAATGTCCTGCACCTGGCGAGCCTGCTTGAACGGGTTCGCCTGGGTGGAGGCGCGCACGAGGGCGGGTCGATGGTCGACCGCGCCCTTTCTTCCGTTTCGGCCCCGATGCGTTTGGTGGGGATGTTTGTTTGCGTTCTGTGCGTGTGCCTGACGCAGAGCCCGCTGTACCTCATGTTGATGGCGGCTATCGCGCTGGTGCTCGTTGCCGTGCGCCCCGTACGCGGGCTGCGTGCGACCTTTGTACCGGCGCTCGGCGCTGCGGGGCTCGCGGTGGTTCTGGCGCTGCCTGCCCTGCTGCTGGGCGTGTCTGCCACGGGCGCCATGCTCAAGATCGCGCTCAAGACGTTTATTAATGTGTCGCTGGTGCTGGGTGTTTCGTGGACGCTTACCTGGAGCCGCATGTCGGCCGCGCTCAAAATGCTGCACCTGCCCGACGAGGTCATCTTTACGTTTGATATGGCGCTCAAGCATATCGAGGTGCTGGGACGCACGGCGCACGATCTGTGCGAATCGGTCATGCTGCGCAGCGTCGGTTCCGCACCTGCGGGTTTTTCGCGCACCGACTCGCTGGCGGGTATCATGGGCATGACGTTTATCAAGGCGATGGAATGCAGCCGCGCGATGGACGAGGCCATGCAGTGCCGCGGCTTTGTCGGCGTATATCCGGCGCCTGCACGGATCGGCTTTGGCTGGCGCGATGTCGTTTACGCGGTCGTTGTGGTTCTGCTTGCCGTGTTGTGCGCGGTGCTGTAACGCGAGCGGTCGAACCGTCGATATGAATAGGGAAGGGCGACGTTTTGGCAAACGATACAACTGGCGCGATGGGCGCGAGCGGTGCTGCAAGCGCCGAGGCCACGCCGCTCATCGAGTTTCGCGACGTAGTGTTCTCCTATGCGGGGCATACGGTTGTCGATGGCGTGTCGCTGCAGGTCGATCGTGGTGAACTCGTTGCCCTACTCGGTCCCAACGGCTGCGGTAAGACGACGATTATGCGCCTTATTAACGGCCTTGAACTCGCGGACGCAGGGGCATACCTGTTTGACGGGCACGTGATTGATGCAGCGTTTCTAAAGGAATCTGCGGCCGCTCAGCGTTTTCATCAGCGTGTAGGCTTTGTGTTCCAGAATGCCGATGCACAGCTCTTTTGCGCCACGGTGGGCGAGGAGGTCGCGTTTGGCCCGGCTCAAATGGGGCTGCCGGCAGACGAGCTCGAGCGCCGCGTCCGCGATGCCATGAAGCTGTTCCAGGTTGCCGATCTGGTCGATGCCTCGCCCTATCAGCTCTCGGGCGGGCAAAAGAAGCGCGTTGCGCTGGCTGCGGTGGTGTCGATGAACCCGGATATCCTGGTTCTCGACGAGCCTACCAATGGGCTCGACGAGGATTCATGCGACATCGTGGTTAACTTCTTGCTGGCTTACGTCGCGGCGGGCAAGACGGTCTTGATGAGCACACATCACCAGGATTTGGTGCGACGCCTGGGTGCCCGTGCAATCTATATCGATCGATATCACCATGTGGTCGAGGCGCCTTCGCCGTCGTATGGGACCGAAAGCGGTGCTACGGACTAGTTGCTGCGTAGAGCGTGCGTAGCCGCCCGCGCGGCTTTGCCGTGATGGTATAGTTATCCAGGTTTTTTATGGGGGTGGCTATGCCAAGCTGGAACATTCATATCGCTCAGACGGAGCGTTTGCTGGAGCGCACCGGTGCGCTTGCCAATAGCGTGCGCGACCGCAATGCCTTTTTGTTTGGCTGCGTGGTTCCGGACATTTTTGTGGGCTATATGGTTCCCGGTATCGCTGATCCCATTCCGTATCGCATTACGCACTTTGCAAAGCCCGAGCCAATCCCTAAGCCGCGCGAGCATGAGTTCTGGGATACCTATGTGGCACCGTTGCTTAAAAGTTCGCCCATCGGTGCGCCAGCCGCGGCGACCTCGATTATCGAGGAACGCGAGCGACTGAACCGCGTGCACTATCCCCAGCGCTACAAGGATGCCGAGCCGGTTGCCGGTCCCGGCGCCTGTGAGTTCTCGCTTGCGTCCGAAGATGTGGCGCAGTCGCTGCTCGATTTAACGCTGGGCGTCTGGTCGCATCTGGTGGCCGATACCGTATGGAATACGCGCGTGAATCAGTACCTGGAGGCGCACGGCGGCAAGCCGTGCGAGGAATTCCGCATTAAAAAGCAGGGCGATTTTGACTGGTTTGGTAAGACGCTCGGCATTGTTTCCATCCCGCGTGCGACCGATCGTCTGTATACTGCGGCGACGCGTTTTGGGCAGTATCCCATCCATAAGGAGTATGTGCTCAAGACCATCGGCGTTATGCACGAGATTGTGCGCGAAAACCCCGGTGAGCCCGATCAGCCGCCATACCGCCTGCTAACTGAGGAGTTTTTCGATGCAACGTTTACCGAGGTCGTCGAGTTAACCGAGGCAGGTTTTGCCGCCCGCGTCGCATTGCCCAGCGCGCCCGCGCTGCCTCTGATCGCTAGCTGCTAGCTGGCCTGCCTGGCAGCGAATAGGTCATCCCAATCGACAAGCAGTTCTTGCCGCAGAGCATCTTCGGCGTCGCACTCCTGTTTGGTCTTTGGGGTGTAGGGAAGCCCAGCCTTTTTATGGATGAGTTCGGCAAGGTTGCCAAAGCTCCTTTTGTCTTTGATCTGGTCATAGGTAATTTGGATGGCGTCGTAGCCCATGCTTGTGAGTGCGGTGGCTCGCTCGGCGTCGGAGAGACTTGCGGCTTCGCTGCCATGAGCGGAGCGGCCTTGGCATTCCAGAATGACGCCCATGCTGTCGGTGGCGCTTTCGATGAGGATATCGGCATAACAGCAGGTTTTGTCATACAGCGAACGTGCGGCTTCGCTGAGCGGGATGCGTGCGTTATTGGTGATGCCTATACCCAGACCGCCTTCGTCGCGGGGGAGTGAGACGAGCATGGATGTTTGGACTTCGAAGGGCGAGGCGGTCTGTCCCGTCATGTGTTCGGCGGCCCAGCGGAGCTGCTTAACACCGCGCAGGCCTGCGGCCTGCTTGGCGAACGCGGCGATATCCGCCGCGCTGAGGAGCGGCGCGCGCTTCCACAAGTTGGTGTCATTGCCCTTGGTGTCGACAATACGCTTCCAACCACAGTCGGGCGGAATGAACTTAAGAGATATTGCCTCATCAAGTTGCTGTTGCGTACGTTCGCAGGGCGTAAACACTGCAAATGAGCTGCACATCTCGTAGCAAGCCATGAGTAGCTGGTTGCGGGAGACCTGCGTAGCAAGGCTGAGCAGCGTGAATTCCGGTGAAGTGACATCAAATCCATGTTCAGTCTGCCTAAACGACCCAGGAGGCGGCTCTTGGGTCAGGAGGTGCGATTTAAAGAGGCTTCGCGACCCCGATTGTGCCCGAGTGAATACAAGCCTGTGAAGCGGTGCGTGAAGCAGGTCTTTTACAACTGCATGACTTCCGAGGCCGCAACATCTGCGATCTATATTGCCAAGGCTAATGGCGGGGTAAAGGCCTAATACCTGCGGCGGGATACGGTAATAGTAAAAAGCGGATTGACCGCAGAGCGTCAGGTCCATGACGTCCTCCAGATCGAAATGTGCTTTTGGACCGTGCGATGCCAGCGTCAATTCGGAAGTATGCGGCAAAATCTGAACCCTGTGAGCAGACCTGGCTTTTGAGGCTAGTTTATCAGGCATTTTGTTGTAAAAAAACGGGGTGTGTTCGAAGGTCTCAGAATTTGCCGCATACTTCCGAAAACTAGGTCGATCTGGCTCTTGCTAAAACGATTTATCAGCGTCGGTTAAGGTGTGGGTTTGCCACCGGGCGAACACTTTTAGCGCTTGGGACTTTATTTTTTGGGCCTCGAAGGGTGGATTTCGCGCTTTTGGTAAAGAAATGAGTGCGTGTTTTGCCGTGCGCCGACATTGGCACAGAAAAAGGGCCCGGAAGGCGAAGCCTTCCGGGCCCTTTGCAATGCAAGCATGCTTGCAAGTGCGATTTAGCGCACCTGAGCGACGTAAGCGACGTTGGTCGAGGAGACCTTGTCCTCGAGCTGGACGCTCATGCGGGGATCGCCGGCGGTGGCGACGGTCAGATCGCCGGTCTCGACGTAGCCGAGCTCCTTGGCGGTCTCGATCGCCTTGACGATCGTGCCGTTGACGGTGCCCTGCGTGATGGCAGCCTGGTGCGGGATAACGCCCCAGTACATGATCATCTGCTGGACGGCCCACTCGTGGCGGGAGAATGCGCAGATCGGCATGTTGGGACGGAAGTGCGAGATCAGGCGAGCGGTGCGACCGGTGGTCGTCGGCACGGTGATGCACTTGGCGCCAACGGTGGTGGCCATGTTCACAGCGGACATACCCACAACGTTGTTGACGACGCGGGTGCCGTGAGCGTCGGCCGGAACCTCGAGCGGAGCGTGGGCCGGGAGGTACTTCTCGGTCTCGAGAGCAATGCTGGCCTGCATCTTAACGGCCTCGACCGGGTACTTACCGGCAGCGGACTCGCCGGACAGCATAACGGCGTCGGTGCCGTCGTAGATGGCGTTAGCAACGTCGGCAACCTCGGCGCGCGTCGGGCGCGGGTTCTGCTGCATGGAGTCGAGCATCTGCGTAGCGGTGATAACGGGCTTGTAGGCCGCGTTGCACTTGGCGATGATCTCCTTCTGGATGTGCGGAACGAGCTCGGGCTTGATCTCGATACCCAGGTCGCCACGGGCGACCATGATGCCGTCGGAAGCCTCGAGGATCTCGTCGAAGTTCTCGACGCCCAGGGCGCACTCGATCTTCGGGAAGATCGTCACGTGCTCGCCACCGTTCTCGCGGCAAAGCTTGCGGATGCCGCGGACGGACTCGCCGTCACGGATGAAGGAAGCGGCGATGTAGTCGATGTTCTCGGTCAGGCCAAAGAGGATGTCCTGACGATCGCGCTCGGTGATGGCGGGCAGCGAAATGTTGACGTTGGGCATGTTGACGCCCTTGCGCTCGCCAATCAGGCCGTCGTTCTTAACGACGCAGGTCATGTCCTGGCCGCTGACGGACTCGACCTCGAGGGCAACCAGGCCGTCATCGATCAGGATGAGGGAGCCCTTCTCGACCTCGGAGGGCAGAGCCAGGTAGTCGAGGGAGATGTGCTCAGCGGTGCCGTGGAAATCCTCGGACGTGGGCTGAGCGGTGACGACAATCTTGTCGCCGGTCTTGACGGCAACCTTCTTGCCATCGACCAGAAGGCCGGTGCGGACCTCGGGGCCCTTGGTGTCGAGCAGGATGCCGACGGGCAGACCGAGCTCCTTGGAAATACGACGGACGCGCTCGATGCGACCGTGGTGCTCGTCGTAGGATCCGTGCGAGAAGTTAAAACGGGCGACGTTCATGCCCGCCTTGATCATCTCGCGGATGGTCTCGTCGCTATCGCAGGCGGGACCCATGGTGCATACAATCTTGGTGCGCTTGTACATTCAGACCTCCATCTGACATCGTCTTGCGCTGATAGATAAACCATAAGAAATAAAACCGTGTTGATTATAACGAAATGCTGACCGAATACCCCATAAAATCGACCGTATGCCGAATTAGAAGTTCATTTTTTGCGAGAAAAACGGTATATGAAAAATCTTTACCAACCGCTCTAACCGCTGCTATCTGGGCGATATTTCAGTTTGACGATGTGCCGAAGAAAAAACGTTTTATCAATGTTGAGCATCACATGGTCTGCACCGTTGCGGTGGGACCATATTTCCAGATGGATTGTTTTGGCTAGACGCGTCGCTTTGGGGTACCATAGCTCCACTATCAACTGCCGCTCAGCACGGCAGCCTTGATGAGCCCTTGCCCTTCTCCTGGGAATTATGATCGGGCATCAATCTGCTGAGTGGCCCGAATCCCAGGAGGGGACTCTATATGCAAAAGGAATACCTGTCCGCCGCGGCGGAGGTGCTCAGCGACCAAGGTGTCGATGAGAACCTCGGCCTGAGCAACGACGAGGCGTCTTCGCGCCTCGCCAAGACAGGCCCTAACAAGCTCGAGGAAGCCGAGAAGACACCGCTGTGGAAGCGTTTCTTTGAGCAGATGGCCGACCCCATGGTCATCATGCTGATCGTTGCCGCCGTCATCAGTGCGCTCACGGGCATGGTCAAGGGCGAGCCCGACTTTGCCGATGTTGCCATCATCATGTTCGTCGTTATCGTCAACTCGGTGCTGGGCGTGGTCCAGGAAGCCAAGAGCGAGGAGGCCCTCGAGGCCCTGCAGGAGATGAGTGCGGCGCAGTCCAAGGTGCTGCGCGACGGCAAGCTCGTGCACCTGCCGAGCGCCGAGCTCGTGCCCGGCGACGTGATCATGCTCGAGGCGGGCGACTCCGTCCCGGCCGACTGCCGCGTGCTCGAGAGCGCCACGATGAAGATCGAGGAGGCCGCGCTCACCGGCGAGTCCGTGCCCGTAGAGAAGCACGCCAACGTGATCGAGCTCGCTGCGGGCACCGATGACGTGCCGCTCGGCGACCGTAAGAACATGTGCTATATGGGCTCCACCGTCGTGTACGGCCGTGGTCGCGCCGTCGTGGTCGGCACCGGCATGAACACCGAGATGGGCAAGATCGCCGGCGCCCTGGCCGAGGCCAAGGAAGAGCTCACGCCGTTGCAAGTGAAGCTCGCCGAGCTCAGCCGCATCCTTACCATTATGGTTATCGTCATCTGCGTCGTCATCTTTGGCGTTGATATCATCCGCCACGGCGTGGGCAACGTTCTTACCGACCCGACCGCCCTGCTCGATACCTTTATGGTCGCCGTCTCGCTCGCCGTCGCTGCCATCCCCGAGGGCCTGGTCGCCGTCGTGACCATCGTGCTATCGCTTGGCGTGACCAAGATGGCTAAGCGCCAGGCAATCATCCGCAAGCTCTCTGCCGTCGAGACTCTCGGCTGCACGCAGACCATCTGCTCCGACAAGACCGGTACCCTTACCCAAAACAAGATGACCGTCGTCAAGCACGAGCTCGCTGCGCCCAAGGAGAAGTTCCTGGCCGGCATGGCGCTGTGCTCCGATGCTCAGTGGGACGAGGAGCTGGGCGAGGCCGTGGGCGAGCCGACTGAGTGCGCGCTCGTCAACGACGCCGGCAAGGCGGGCCTCACTGGCCTGACTGCCGAGCATCCGCGCGTGGGCGAGGCCCCGTTTGACTCGGGCCGCAAGATGATGTCCGTGGTCGTCGAGACCCTGGATGGCGAGTACGAGCAGTACACCAAGGGTGCGCCCGACGTGGTGATCGGCCTGTGCACCCATATCTACGAGGGCGATAAGGTCGTCCCCCTGACCGAGGAGCGCCGCGCCGAGCTCGTGGCGGCCAACAAGGCCATGGCCGACGAGGCCCTGCGCGTACTGGCGCTGGCAAGCCGCACCTACACCGAGGTTCCCGACGACTGCAGCCCCGCTGCGCTCGAGCATGACCTGGTCTTCTGTGGCCTGTCCGGCATGATCGACCCGGTCCGTCCCGAGGTGGCCGACGCTATCCACGAGGCGCACGACGCCGGTATCCGCACCGTCATGATCACGGGCGACCACATCGACACCGCCGTGGCCATCGCCAAGCAGCTGGGCATCGTCGCCGATCGCAGCCAGGCCATCACCGGTGCCGACCTCGATCGCATGAGCGACGAGGAACTCGACGCGCACATCGAGGACTACGGCGTGTACGCCCGCGTCCAGCCCGAGCACAAGACACGCATCGTCGAGGCTTGGAAGTCGCGCGACCAGATCGTGGCCATGACGGGCGATGGCGTCAACGACGCCCCGTCCATCAAGCGCGCCGACATTGGCGTTGGTATGGGCATCACCGGTACCGACGTCACCAAGAACGTCGCCGACATGGTACTTGCCGATGACAACTTCGCTACCATCATCGGCGCCTGCGAAGAGGGTCGTCGCATCTACGACAACATCCGCAAGGTCATCCAGTTCCTGCTTTCGGCCAACCTTGCCGAGGTGTTCTCGGTGTTTATCGCCACGCTCATCGGCTTTACCATCTTCCAGCCGGTGCAGCTGCTGTGGGTGAACCTGGTCACCGACTGCTTCCCCGCGCTTGCGCTGGGCATGGAGGATGCCGAGGGCGACATCATGAAGCGCAAGCCGCGCAACGCCAAGGACGGTGTCTTTGCCGGACATATGGGTCTGGACTGCGTGGTCCAGGGCCTAATCATCACCGCGCTGGTGCTGGCGAGCTTCTTTGTGGGCGTGTACTTTGACATGGGCTACATCCACATCGCCGATATGATCGCCGGCAATGCCGACGAGGAAGGCGTGATGATGGCGTTCATCACGCTCAACATGGTCGAGATTTTCCACTGCTTCAATATGCGCAGCCGTCGTGCGTCGCTGTTCACCATGAAGAAGCAGAACAAGTGGCTGTGGGCTTCCGCCGCGCTGGCACTGGTGCTGACGGTGATCGTGACCGTGCAGCCGACGCTTGCCGAGATGTTCTTTGGCCCCGTGACGCTTGAGCTCAAGGGCGTTGTCGCTGCCCTGGGCCTGGCCTTCCTGATCATCCCGCTGATGGAGATCTACAAGGCGATCATGCGCGCGGTCGAAAAGGAGTAGGTCGAAAGGCCGTCCTTCCCACCGGCCCGACCGCCTGCGGGGTTTCTTCTTCGCTGGTCCTCGCGCTTCGCGCTGTGGGATCGCTCGGAAGAAACCCCTCCCGGCGGGCGGGCCTTCGGATAACCTCTCGGGACCATTAGCTGAGGGAAAGTATGTGAGTCGGTCGAGCACTTGCTCGACCGACTCTTTTTTGTGGGTAAAATACCTGCTCAGTTGTGTGGTTTTGTGCTGGGAGGCATCTGTGGGCAAGGCGAAGGCTAAGGCGAAGAAAAAGACGACGGGAGCGCGGGCTAAGCGCGATCGTCGTCGGAAGCTCGCGACCGAGGCTCCCGCGTCTGCCGAGGAGCTGCTGGCGAGCGTGCCGGGACTCGACGCGCTGCAGGACGTTCCGGCGTTTGATGACCTGCCGGTCGATGAAGCCCAGCAGACTGCCTTTGATGATTTTTGTGCACATGCCGAGGAGCCCGAGCAGATGCAGCTTGGCGCCGTGGTGCGCTTGGATCGTGGGTTTCCGCTGGTGGCGACTGCCGACGATACCTTCCGCGCCGAGCATGCCGTGGGATTTGCCAAGTCGCGCGGCGAGGACGAGGTCCTGCTGCCTGCCGTGGGCGACCGTGTGGCTGTGCGCCGCGCTCCCGGGCACGATATGGGCGTGATTGAGTGCGTGCTGCCGCGCCATACGAGCTTTGAACGTTGGCGCGGCCGTGCCCGCGGAGAGCGCCAGGTGCTCTGCTCCAACGTGGATAGCGTGCTAATCGTGCAGGCGCTCGGTGCCGGCGAGGTGCTGCTCGACCGCGTGGCGCGCTCGCTGGTGTTGGCGCTCGACTGCGATGCCGAGCCGGTGGTGGTACTCACCAAAGCTGACCGCTGCGATGTCGAGGAGCTCGAGCGCGATCTGGACCGCGTGCGCCGCCTGGTGGGTCCGGACGTACGCGTAATCGTGACGTCCTCTGCCGAGGGTCGCGGCCTGGACGAGGTCCGTGCCTGCGTGCCTGCCGGGAGCTGCGCCATGATTCTGGGCGAGTCGGGTGCCGGCAAGTCGACGCTGCTCAATGCACTGCTGGGCCACGATACGTTGGCGACCGGCGGTGTGCGCGAACGCGACGACCAGGGCCGTCACACTACCGTCGCGCGCGTGATGGTGGCGCTGCCGGGCGACGCCGGTGTGATCGCCGATGCCCCGGGCCTGCGCAGCCTACCGCTCGTGGGTCACGAGCGGGGTCTGGCGCGCGCCTTCCCCGAGATTGTCGAGGCATCGCGCGCGTGCCGTTTTGGCGATTGCACACATACCCATGAGCCGGGCTGCGCCGTTCGCGAGGCCGAGGACGCCGGGCAGATCGACAGCCTGCGTCTGGAAACGTTCCAAAACCTGGCGTCATCCATGCGCGTGAGCGCTCAAATGCTCGATCCCGATGTTCATCTGTAATTGATTTTTCCTATAACAGCCGTCTCCCAACTGTTCGGGAGACGGCTTTTTTGCTGCGGAAAAGCCTCGGAACATGCAGTTTGCTGACGTGCTGACCAAAACCTTGCCACGAGCTTGACGGGCTGGTCAGCTTTTGGTCAGCGATTGGTTTGACATCGAAAACCAAGATCGCGATTGCGCCCCTTTGCACTCTGACCGCCCGGACAATGGTGGTACGGGCATTCGCCCGGCACTGCCATGAGAGGAGCGGCCGTGAACAAGAGCAAGCGCATCGCCATCAGTCTGGTCGCGGGCGTGCTCGCTGCTCTGCTCTGCATGGTTTACGGCTCGTCGATCCGCTCGCAAGCCGAACGGGTCCAGGCTGAGACCTTGGCCAAGTACGGTGGCGATCGCATCGAGGTGTGCGTCGCGGCGCGCGATATCGATGTGGGCGAGACCCTCGATGAGACCAATGTCATAACCCAGGAATGGCTGACAAGTCTGCTGCCGCGTGACGCGGCGACCGAGCTACGCCAGGTGCGCGGCGACGTGACGACTTCGCGTATTCCCAAAAACGCCGTGATCTGCAATGTCTACACCAAGGCCGAGAGCCACAAGCTCGAGGTGCCTAAGGGCAAGGTTGCCGTTTCGGTGGCGGTCGATGCCGAGCACTCGGTCGGCGGCGCCACGGGCGTGGGCAGCTACGTGGATGTGTATGTGCAAAAAGACGGCGTAACCGATCGGCTGTGCGGCGCGTACGTGATCGATACCAGTGAGGATTCCGGTGCCACGCGCGAGGGCAAGATCGAATGGGTGACGCTGGCGGCTGACCCCGAAGACGTCAAGGAACTGCTGGGGGCCTCGGGCAAGGGAACGGTCAGCTTGACGATTCCCGCAACGGCGCGCGGCAAAAAGAGCGGAGGCGACGAGTGATGAAGGCGATCTGGCTTGCGTGCTGCGCGTGCGGCGATTACGGGCTGTTGCAGCGGGAAGTCGAGGGCCGTGATGCGGGTGCACAGGTGCTTCGTGTGGGTGACCTGGACGGGCTGGTTTCCATGGCTCGGGCGTTTCCGTCGCGCCGCGGGGCTGCCATCATCGCGGCGTCTCTGTTTGATACCGAAGATGTGCGCAAGACTGTTGCGCGCCTGACGGCCGAAGGCCGCGTGAGTCGCGTGGTCGTGTTGATAGAAGCGCTCGATCCGTCGGATATCGAGGGGCTGTTTCGCGCGGGGGCGACCGAGGTCATTGCTGCGCACAGCATATGCGGCAACGGGCGCGCGGGCGAGGGAGCGGTTGATTCCGATCGGCGTATGACGATTGAGCCCGATGCTTTTGTTGATAGGGAACCCGGGGCGCCTCGCGCTACAAGAGGCCCGCGTGTGGATGATTATGGAAAAGCGGAAGCCGAGCATGGTCGGCGCCCCCGGAACCCCCTTGTATACGATGACGCCGGAGGGCCGGCGCAGCATGCTGGCGACTCCCCGGCTGTAGATATGGGATACGTGCACGGCGTGAATCTGGCGGATGAACTCGACGAAGTTGAGAGCTTTGCCGGGTGTGGCGAGTTGTCGCTGATGCGGCATGAGCAGATTGCACAGAACGAGCCTGCCTCGCAGACCGAACAAGCAGCCATGCCGGCTTGGACGCAGCGTGTGGTTGCGGCGGGGGAGACGGGGACGCTGTCACCGACGCCCGCTCCGCCGCCTCCGATGCCGCCGGCAGACGCTGCCGCTCCGCAGCATCGAGCTCCGGTCATCTGCGCCATTTCGGGTTCGGGCGGTTGCGGCAAGTCGACGATCGTTGCCACCATGGCACACACATCGTCGCTGTTGGGCTTGCGTGCCGCCGTGCTCGACCTGGACCTGATGTTTGGAAACCTTTACGACTTGTTAGGCGTCGATGCTCCGCGCGATATGGCGGCACTTATCGAGCCGTCGGCGGCGGGCACGCTCACCGAGCCGGATATCGTGGCCGCATCGATGCGCGTCGCCCCGGGCGTTACGCTCTGGGGTCCCGTCGCGGCGCCCGAGCAAGCCGAGCTCATGGCACGTCCGGTGGAGCTACTGCTCGATGTCCTGCGTCGCGAATCCGACGTGGTCTTTATCGATACCTCGGTCTTTTGGGGCGATGCCGTGGCGGCTGCGGTGGCGGCGAGCGACCGTTGCCTGGTCGTTGGCGATGCGGCGGTGTCGTCCGCGACATCGGCATCGCGCGTCATTGAACTGGCAAGTCGAGTAGGTGTGCCGCGCACGCGCATGAGCGCTGTGTTCAACCGGTTCGGTGCGCGCGGGGCAGACGAGGACGTCGCCATGCGCTTTGAGATTGCCTGCGCGTTGAGCTCCAAGATTCGTATCGCCGATGGCGGGCAGGATCTCGCCGCGCTCATGGCGTTTGGGCGCGCTGACGAAGCAGTGGGGCAGACCAGCGCTTTTGCGTCCAGCGTGCGCGAGGCCACGCGCGAGATGCTCGTGGAACTGGGGTGCGCCGTCGGCCCTTGGAGCGATATGGTCGCCGACCGTGCAACGCGTACCGAGCGCCCGCGTATCCGCCTTCCCTGGTCGCGCGAGGGTGATTCGCGATGAGTTTGCAAACAAGGATTAAGGCTGCCGGCGCTGCAGCGGCGGCAGCGCCTGTAGATGCGGGGCGTCGCCGCGCGGTGAAACGACGCACCAAGCGCGCCGTGATGGACCGCATGGGTTACGACGAAGTGGCGCGTATCAGCGCCTATGTCGACCCGGCACTTGCCCGCTCGGAATTGCGTCCCGCGGTGGAGGCGGCGCTCAATGTTGAGGAGCCGACCGATCTCGCGACGACCGAGCGCGAGACCATCATCGACGAGATTTTGGATGACGTGGTGGGCCTGGGGCCGTTGCAGCCGCTCATCGAGGACGATACCGTTACCGAGATCATGATCAACGGCTGCCGCTCGGCTTTCTTTGAACGCGGCGGCGTCTTGTACCCCATCGAGCATGCGTTTGAGGATGATGAGCAGATCCGTGTGCTTATCGACCGCATCATCTCGCCACTTGGCCGTCGTATCGACGAGCGCAGTCCCATCGTCAACGCCCGCCTCAAAACGGGCTATCGCGTCAACGCGGTGATTCCGCCTGTGGCGATTGACGGACCGATTCTCACCATCCGAAAGTTCTCGGACCGCATCTGCTCGCTGGACGAGCTTGTGGGGCTGGGGTCGCTGCCGCTTTGGTATGCGCAGCTGCTGTCGTGCGCGGTGTCGCTGCGACAGGACCTGGCGGTTGCGGGAGGCACGGGATCTGGTAAGACCACCCTGCTCAACGCGTTGTCATGCGAGATTTCCACCGGCGAGCGCATCGTGACGATCGAGGACTCTGCCGAGCTCAAGTTTGCGCATCATCCACACGTGGTGCGCCTAGAGGCGCGCGAGGCTTCAATTGAGGGCGAGGGCGCGGTGACGATCCGCGACCTGGTGACCAATGCCCTGCGCATGCGCCCCGACCGCATCGTGGTGGGCGAGGTGCGCGGTGCTGAGTGCTGCGACATGTTGCAGGCCATGAACACGGGCCACGACGGGTCGCTCACCACACTTCATGCGGGTTCAGAACAGGAGACCGTGGTGCGTCTGACGTTGCTTGCACGTTATGGCATCGATCTGCCGAGCGAGCTCATCGAGGAGCAGATTGCCATGGCGCTCGACGGCATCGTGATGTCCGAGCGCCACGCCGATGGCAGGCGTTTCGTCTCCTCGTATTCGGGGGTGCGACGCGCCGCATCGGGCGGCGTAGAGCTCGAGCGCTATGTGACGTTCGATGCCGCCGAGCGCACCTGGACGCTTGACCGCGAGCCGCCGTTTATCGCAGAAGGCCTGCGGTCGGGGACGCTCACACAAGAGGAGGTGGACGAATGGAGATCACTGTGCCCTTCGTCGTAGGGGGCTTGGCAGGGCTTTCTGTCGCGACGGCGTGCGGGGCGGAACCTCGTGTGCCGCAGGTATCGCCGGCGGAGCTGGCGCGTCAGGCGCTCGAGACGGTGGCAGAGAAGCTGCCGCGTGAGCTGGTGGAAAACGATCTGCTGAAAAAGATCGCCCGTTCGTGGGCATCGCTGGCTCCGGCGCATCGCCTTGGCCTCGTGATCGAAGATGCTTCGGGGCGTTTGGCGTTTCTGCTGCTATCGAGCGGTGTCTGCTGCGTTTTACTAACGATAGTGTCGTTATCGCCCCTCGGATTTGCCTTGGGACTTGTTGCTCCGTTTGCCGTTGGCGCCGCCCGGGATGGCTTTGAGAGCCGGCGTGAGCAACACGATGCAGAAGAGGCCATGCCCGAGGCGTTTACCGCGCTTTCCATGTCGCTTGCCTCGGGGCACTCTCTCGCCCAGGGCATGCGCTTTGTGGGCGCTCATGCGCAAGAGCCGGTGCATACCGAGTTTTTGCGGGTAGCGGCGGCGATCGATTGCGGTATCTCGGCGACCGACGCGCTCGATGACTTGCTCGTGCGCATCGACGCTCCCGGCCTTTCGCTTGTGACCTTGGCGCTTAAGGTGTCTCAGCGCACCGGTGCTCCGCTTGCCGACTTACTGTCCGAGGCGTCGAGCATGGTGGGGGAGCGCATTGAGCTCAAGCGCCGCCTGGATGTTAAGACGTCGCAGGCTCGCATGTCGGCGCATATGGTCGCGGCGATGCCGGCGGGCATGTGCGCGGTGTTGGCGCTGCTTTCGGCAGATTTTCGTCGCGGTCTTGCGATGCCTGCCGGCGCGGGCGCTGTGGTGCTGGGTCTTGCCCTCAACGCCGTTGCCTTGGTGGTTATCCGGCGCATTATGCGGGTGGAGCTATGAGCGCCCCGGTTGCAGTTGCGGCTTGCCTATGCGCCCTGAGTGTATTTGTCGCGACGGGTTTGGATCGGGCGGATGCACGCAAGATCGCAGGGGCCTGCAAGCGCGAGGCGGTGCTGGTCGCTGCCGCGGGTCGCTCGGTGGTCGATGCTCTGACCGCGCGAGTGAAGGGCGCGGTTGGAGCGGGCAGCCCGGCGCGAGTGTCGCTCGGCGAAGTGTCCGAGATGATCGATGTTGTGCGCTTGGGTCTTTCGGCCGGTCTTTCGTTTGATGCGGCGCTTGAGATTTTCTGTGCCAACCGCCGGTCAGTGCTGGCTCTTCGACTTGAGCGGGCCTGCATGGCGTGGCAGGTGGGCGTGGGCACGCGTGAGGACGAGTTGTTGGCCGCCGCGCGCGACCTGGACGTGCGAGCGCTCGAGACCTTTGCCATCACGGTGGGGCAGGCGCTCGCCCTGGGTGCCCCACTTGCCGAGACGCTGGCCGCTCAAAGTCGCGAGATCCGTGCGGCTCATCGCGCCGCGGTCGAGCGCGAGATCGAGCGTGCGCCCGTCAAGCTGCTGATTCCCACCGGCACGCTCATCTTGCCGGCGTTGCTTCTGTCCATATTGGGCCCGCTGCTTGGAGCAGGCGGGATGATGTAGGGAGGAATACATGAACACGATGACTGACGTTGCCGGCAAGGTCCAGGGCTGGGCTTTTTGCCGGGCGATCCGCGCTCGCCAGCATGCCAAGGAGCTGTTGCGGGAGGAGAGCGCGCAGGGTACCACCGAGTACGCCATTTTGGTGGGCGTGCTTGTGGTAATCGCGATTATTGCCATCGTTGCATTTAAAGGCAAGGTCCAAGATCTATGGAACGCTATCAGCGAGGGCATCAACAGCCTGTAGAGGGTAGGCGGCCTGCCGGCGCACTGCTGGTGTTTGCCTGTGTGGTTGTGGCGGTGGCAGTGGCGGTTTGGGGGCTAAACGCCGCGCGGCAGCAGCGTCCTGGGGCCGCCTTCGATTCGGGCTCAGATTCGGCGGTGGCGTCTCAAAAAGATGAGATGCGAGATGCGGACGATTCGGATGTTGCTGTCACGGCGCAAACCTTTCTGCGGACGCTCGACAAGCGGTCTGGCACTGCGACGGATTCGCCTGAGGACAACGCGATTGCGGTCCGGCTTGCATGGTCCGAGGACCGACCGATGACCGAGGCGGCGGCGGATATGTTACGCGCCTACCGCGAGGTGCCAACGGCCCAGCTCGCCCTGAGCGGCTATCTCGATATTAAGGGCAACGTATGGGGCGCCATCGTGC
This sequence comes from uncultured bacterium, assembly GCA_905214105.1. Classification (GTDB taxonomy): domain Bacteria; phylum Actinomycetota; class Coriobacteriia; order Coriobacteriales; family Coriobacteriaceae; genus Collinsella. The sequence goes on along the minus strand of CAJMKK010000010.1, from coordinate 31,497 downwards.
GCGATGGGCGCGGCTGGGTCGATATGGTGACGGTTGCCGCGGATGCTGGCGATGCTTCGTGTCGTCTGCGCGCCGTGCGTCTGGTCCCGCAAACAATAAGCGCAAAGGAGGGATCGTGAAATGCATGGCGTTCTGCGTGAGGAATCTGCCCAGGCGACGGTCGAATACGCCATCGTCACGGTGGCGCTGTTATCGATCGTGCTGGCGATTGTGGGACTTTGGCGTGCTGGCACCGATGGACGCTTGGCGGCGCTGGTTGAGCGGGCGGCATCCCATGGCGTTGCCTCGACGTCGGTTATCGACGCCGCTGCGGGCGCTAAGGACATCGCGTTGTATTGATATCGCGCGCGAGGACCGGGCGCAGTCTACGGTCGAGGCCGCTTTTTTGCTGCCGACGTTTCTGACGCTCATCCTTCTCGCACTGCAACCGGTGTGCCTGCTCTATACGCGCGCGGTCATGGAGTCTGCCGCCGCCGAGACCGCGCGGCTCATGACCACGACGACGGCGGAGGACGACGATCTTAAGGAGTTCACCCGCCGCCGGCTTGCCGCGGTGCCCAACGTTTCGATCTTTCATGCCGGCGGGCCGTTGTCGTGGAATATCGAGCTTGGTCGGGCCGGTGCGGGTGGCGTCTCGTCCGTGTCCGTTTCCGGCGAGGTCAGGCCGTTGCCTGTGATCGGTGCGTTTGCGCAGGCTATGGGTGGTACCGCCGAGGGCGGCTACGTTGAGCTCAAGGTCGATGTCTCGTATCAATCACGTCCCGAATGGCTGGAGGGAGATTATGATTCGTGGATTGCTACATGGGATTAAGCGTTTCTGGTCTAGATGCGTTTTGACGCGCCGTCCGAGCTGCCATCGCAAGCGAGGCGGCTTTATGGGCCGCGCCGGTATCGACCTGTTTATCGAAGACGGTGCCTACACCACGCTTTCTTCTGCCGTGGTCATCCTAGTGGTGCTCACGTTGTTGTTTTCGTCGACCGCGGCGATATGGAGCATGTCGCGTGCCGGGGATACCCAGGTGGCGGCCGATAGCGGCGCGCTGGCGGGTGCCAACGTAGTGTCGTCCTATCACACGGCTGCCACGGTGGTTGATGCGAGCATCTTGAGTCTGGGGCTGGCGGGGTTTGCCACAATCGGGACGGGCCTGGTCGCCATCCTCATCCCGGGTGCCGAACCAGTTGCCGGCAATATGGTCGGCACCGGGATTGAGATCATTAAAACGCGCAACAAGTTTGCCAAAAGCGCATCGGAAGGCTTACAGAAAATCGAGACGGCTCTGCCGTATCTGATCGCCGCGCGTGCCACGCAGGCGGTGTCGGCGCAGGATACCGATAGTGTGACCTATACCGGTACGGCGCTTGCCGTGCCCAGGACATCCGAGTCTGATTTTGTTGCGCTCGAGGGTTCCGAGATCTCGACCGATGCCATTAAAGATGCGTCGGAAGATCTGGAGCGCGCGGCCGAGGAGCTACAAAAAGCATCGGAGGAGACGGCGAAGGCAAAGGAGCGTGCCTGGCTAGCGGATTGCGGTGGATCGGATAAAGGTTCGGTCGGCAGCTGTTCGTGTATGTGGGAGCGCGCGAAAAGCCTAACGGATCTCTCCGGTGTTCAAAATCCGCATTACGCTTCGAGCGTTACGTGGGAGCCTCAAGTTGCCCTTGATCGCGCGAAGGACTACTACCATTGGCGTCTGACAAATGAGAAGCCCCACGGCTCGAGTGTCGAGATGAGGGCAGAGTCTGCGGCGCGTAAGGCGTTTTATACCTATGCGAGTGCGGAGGTCGATCGGGCATATATAACCGAGAACGGAGACAGGGTTTCCTCCTATATTCCACTGTTGCCGCGCAACTCTGATGAGGTTCGGGCGACGGAGCTCTATACCGATGCGGTGTGGCCGACGAGCGTGAACGATGACAAGGCGTATCTGCATTACGGGACGACCTGCCCTAACTATAAGAAAGGGACGCCGAGCGGATTTGCTTCGGTTGCCGATTACGATGGACAGGATAAATGCAGCAAATGCCATTTTGGCGTTTCGTCGCTTGGTGCTGTTGCGGCGCCTTCAACCTCTATCGAAAACGGCTTCGAGTATCACTTTGACAAGTTTAAAGACGCCCTGGAAGACTACGTCGAATGCCGCAACAAAGAGCTCGAGCTCGAACGTCAGACCGAAGACGAGACCGACCGTGCGAGCAATGCGTTTGACCAGGCCATCAAAGCGCTTTCGGGCGAGCGTCCGCGTATCGCTCCGCCCGGTCGCAACGGCGTAGTTGCCCTTGCGGTTTCGGGTGCCATCTCGAGCCCCGATGAGCTCAACTCTTCGTTTAGCACGGCAGTCAGGCTCGGCGATCGCGGTGCTATCTCTGCCGCGGTGTTGGCACCCGATGAGGCGACGGCGCAAAACAACGTGCTTTCGCGATTTTTCTCGACATTGAAGGAACGCTCGGGCGGCGTTGCCGGCGTGCTCGACGGCGTCATGGATGTTTGGGGACGGCTGCTCGTAGGATACGGTGATATCCAAGGTTCGGCCGACGAACTTATGGACGAGATGATTAAAGGCCTAGGAGGGGGCAGCGGCGCGTTGGGTTCCATCGCATCGTGGCTCGGCGATACCGTTTCGGCGTCCATGGCGGCGTTGGGTCTGGAACCGTGCGACTTGCGCCTGCGAAAGCCAGTGCTGACCGATTCCGCCAACGTCATTAAGAGTCCGGGGTCTGACATTGCTGGTCTCTCTCAAGCGCAAGACAAGCTGCGAAGTATTCCGTTGGGCGTGACCGATCCCAAGGCGCTTTGCGAGGCGTTGGAATATCAAGTCGAACGCACCATTAGCGGTACGGTGTTCACGCTTGCGGAGATTCCTCTGCCCGGCGGCGGCTCCATCCCACTCACCGTCGATGTTGCCACGCTGGTTGGCGCTCTGGGCGGTGGGTCGTAATGAGTATCCGCATGCGTCTGCGCGAGGAGCGCGCCCAAGCGACGGTGGAGATGGCGGTGGTTACGCCCGTTTTGCTGGTGCTGGCACTCATCGTGTACAACGTCATGATCTTTGCCAGCGCTGTCGCGCGCTTCGACCGCGTGGTACCCGACATCGTGTTGGCGCACGCCGTGGCGTCGGAGGGGGAGGGCGACGAAAGCTCTGCCGATGCCTCGGCGACGGTTCAGACTCAAATTCTGAATGCCATGGAAGGCTATGACTTGCGGATCGAAGTGTCGAGCGAGCAAGGCGCGAAGGCATCGGATGGTGGCCTGCTCTCCCTATCCGGTACGTTTAGGACCTACACCTGCACCATGCACTATGAGCCGTGGCCGACTTCTCTCAGCATCGCTGGCGTTTCGCTGGGGGCGCCGACAACGTTGTCGCACGAGCGCGCGGTGACGGTCGATCCATGGCGTCCGGGGGTGGTCATGTGACCGCGGTCTCGTCCTACATCGCCTACGCGCGGGCACTCAACAGGCTGGGTTGGACGCCGGCCGAGTTTGCGGTGGCGGAGTCGTTTGTCGTGCGCCTGCGCGGCATGCTGGGACGGCGTCCGGTTGCCGCCAACGGCCTGCCGCTCGTCATGGCGTTTCCACGCTGCTCTTCGGTCCATACGTGTTTTATGGCCTATCCCATCGACATCGCCTTCATCAATCGCGACGGCAATATCCTCGCGCGCTACGAAAACGTACGTCCCTGGCGTATGTGCTCCTGCCCCGGCGCCTGGGCCGTACTAGAGCGTCCTTCAATCGTTGTTTCGACCTCTGCTCTCCAACGCGTGCCGGCTTAAGAATTGGCGACAGTGGACTTTCGTCATACGAAATTGGGTAAGATGGAGGAGAAGATGCATGGATGTTGAGATCCATCCCAACTCTAAAAAGCACCTGACGGAAGGGGTCGATGATGGGCAAGACGTATACGGCTGCTAATGGTCAGGTTGTAACGGATGAAATGATTGACGCGTGGTGCGAGTCGTACGAGCGCGGAGAGTTTCCGGATGGCGAACACACCGTTGGTGGGATCGTGCATGGACGGCCCCCGCTCTCAGGCGAGGGGACGGCAACGCTGTCGGTCAAGATTCCTCTGGGAATGAAGGAGGCCATTCGTCGACGGGCGGCTGCCGAGGGGATGACGCCAAGTGAGTTTGCCCGTGCGGCTCTGAGCGAAAAACTTCTTGCTGCCGGCTGATGCCTCTGACGTGCCGATTTATAGAACCGAGGCTGTGCTCAAAAACTTTTTTAAAATTCTCGGTTGACCGGAACGCGTCCTTGGTTATACTAATCAAGCCTTGAAACAAGGCACACCTCAAATGGCTGGGTAGCTCAGTTGGTAGAGCAGAGGACTGAAAATCCTCGTGTCAGGGGTTCGATTCCCTTCCCCGCCACCTTGAATTGACTAGGACCCCTGCAAAGGGGTCCTTTTCTTTTATCGAGGGCTCTGCGGAAAACGCATCCCAGACATTCCTCCCGCTTTTGCGCCACTTTTCAGACCGTTCGCTCGCCTGTCCGCACGCGCGGGTATACTCAAAACGATACTTTTCCTATGCAATACGATGCAGGCTCGACCTGCATGATTCGAAGGGGGCAGTGATGGAGAGGATACTCGGCGTTAATCTCTCTGGCTGGTTTATTCCCGAGCCTTGGGTGACCCCGTCGCTGTATGCAGCGACCGGTGCATCCAACGCGGCCGAGCTGCAGGAGGCTATGGGCACCGCCGCCTATAACGAGCGCATGCGCCGTCATTACGAAACGTTTGTGAGCGAGGACGATTTTCGCCGCATGGCGCAGATTGGCCTCAATGCCGTGCGTCTGCCGGTGCCCTGGTATGCCTTCGGCTCGCAGGAGTCCGATGCGTCCTACATCTCGGTTGTCGACTACATCGATCGCGCAATTGAGTGGGCCGCCAAGTACAACATCCGTGTTCTGCTCGACCTGGCGACAGTGCCAGGTGGTCAGGGCGATTCCAACGATTCGCCCACCACGCCGGAGGCTGTTGCCGAGTGGCATTCGTCCACCAACGGCCGTCATGTCGCGCTCGACGTGCTCGAGCGCTTGGCCGAGCGTTACGGCGAGGCCGAGAGCCTGCTGGGCATCGAGCTGCTGGACACGCCGCAGATGAGCGTCCGCAAGAGCCTCTTTACCATGACGGATGGCATTCCGGCTCACTACCTGCGCAACTTCTATCGCGATGCCTATGAGCTCGTCCGTTCGTATATGCCAGAGGACAAGATCGTCGTCTTCTCGTCTTCGGGGTATCCCAGCGAGTGGAAGCATTTTATGCGCGGCGCCAAGTACAAGAACGTCTATATGGACCTTCACCTGTACCATTACCGCGACGAGCATGCGCTCGACATCACGAGCCCCCGCGGGCTGACGACGGCGATTTCGCGTAACAAGCGCGAGCTCAAAGAGGCGATTTCGACGGGGTTCCCCGTGCTGGTGGGCGAATGGTCGGGTGCGGCAATCTTTGCCAACTCGTCGGTTACGCCCGAGGGCCGCAATGCCTACGAGCGCGTGTTTATCGCCAACCAGCTGGCTTCGTTTGCGCCGGCTGCCGGTTGGTTCTTCCAAACGTGGAAGACCGAGAAGCGCATTGCAGCATGGGACGCCCGCGCGGCGCTCGGTACGCTCGAGCGCGGCATGATTGAATAGGTTGATATGACGCAAAACAGCGCCCATACGGGCAAACTCTATGTGGTCGGCACGCCCATCGGCAACCTGGGTGACCTGTCCCCGCGCGTTGGCGAGGCCTTTGCCGCTGCCGATGTCATCTGCTGCGAAGACACGCGTGTGACGTCAAAGCTGCTGATGCACCTGGGCATTTCCAAGCCGCTTGTCCGTTGCGACGAGAATGTGATCGCTAGCCGCGCTGCCGGCCTGGTCGACCGTCTGCTGGCGGGGGAGACCCTCGCCTTTGCCTCGGACGCCGGCATGCCGAGCGTGTCCGATCCCGGCCAGGCGCTGGTCGAGGCGGCGCGTGAGGCCGATTTGCCCGTCGAAGTTATTCCCGGGCCCTCTGCTTGCGTCACGGCGCTTGTTTCGTCCGGCATTCCCTGCGAGCATTTTTTCTTCGAGGGCTTTTTGGGCCGAAAGCACGGCGACCGTGTGCGCCGTTTGCAGCGCCTTGCCGTGGTGCCCGGCGCACTCATCTTCTACGAGTCTCCACATCGCATCGTGGCGACGCTCGAGGCCGTGGCGGAGGTCTTTCCCCAGCGTGAGGTTGCCGTCTGCCGCGAACTCACCAAGCTGCACGAGGAGGTCTTGCGCGGGCCCGCTGACCAGCTTGCCGAGGAGCTGCGTGCTCGCGGCGAGGTAAAGGGCGAGATTGCGCTGGTCATCGCGCCGCCGAGCGAGGATGAGGAGGCCGGCATCGCGCCGGTTGGCGCTGCGGTAGCGGATCCCGACGAGGCCCTGCGCGAGGATATCCGCACCGCGCTCGAGGAGGGGGAGCCCGCCTCTGCGGTGGCCAAGCGCCTGTCTCAGAAGTATTCGCGCCGCAAGCGCGATGTCTATGCCATGGTGCTCGATATGCAATAGATGGAGGATATCCAGCCCTTGCGCTAGAATCATCCCCTGTATGCAACGTTTTTCTGGAGGACAAACCCCATGGATCAAAGCAAGCCTTCGTTCTTTATCACGACGCCCATCTACTACGTCAACGCCGATCCACACCTGGGCACGGCTTATTCCACCATCATCGCCGACGTTCAGGCTCGCTATCGCCGTTCCGCCGGCTATAACGTTAAGTTCCTGACCGGCATGGACGAGCACGGCGAGAAGGTCGCCGAGGCTGCAGCCAAGCACAACATGACGCCGCAGGAGTGGACCGACAGCCAGGCTCCGCACTTCAAGGAGCTTTGGAGCAAGCTCGAGATTTCCAACGACGACTTCATTCGTACCACCGAGCCGCGCCAGCATCATGCGGTGCAGTATCTGTGGGAGCGCATGAAGGAGTCCGGCTACCTGTATAAGGGCAGCTATGACGGCTGGTACTGCGTGCCCGACGAGACCTACTTTACCGATACGCAGGTCCAGAAGGGTGACGAAGAGTACGGCAGCGTCGGTCAGCACCTGTGCCCCGATTGCCACCGTCCGCTCGAGCGCGTGCAGGAGGAGTCCTACTTCTTTAAGCTCTCTGCGTTCCAGGATAAGCTGCTCAAGCTCTATGACGAGCACCCCGATTTTGTTGAGCCCGCGTTCCGCATGAACGAGGTGCGCAGCTTTGTCGAGGGTGGCCTCAACGACCTTTCCGTGAGCCGCACGAGCTTTGACTGGGGTATTCAGGTCCCGTTTGACGAGGGCCACGTGACCTACGTGTGGTTCGATGCGCTGCTCAACTATATGACGGCCGTCGGCTACGGTGTCGACACCGACGAGGCACGTGCCGAGCTGGCCTATCGCTGGCCCGCGCAGTTCCACATCGTGGGCAAGGACATCATCCGCTTCCACTGCGTCATTTGGCCCGCCATGCTCATGGCCATCGGCGAAGCCCTGCCCGAGCACGTCTTTGCCCACGGCTTCCTGACCGTGCGCAATGCCGAGACCGGTAAGGCCGAGAAGATGTCCAAGAGCCGTGGCAACGCCATCGCTCCGCAGGATGTCATCGACATGCTGGGTGTCGAGGGCTATCGCTACTACTTTATGACCGACGTGGTGCCCGGTACCGACGGCGCCATCAGCTTCGAGCGCATGGAGCAGGTCTACAACGCCGACTTGGCCAACAGCTGGGGCAACCTCATTTCGCGCTCGCTCAACATGAGCGCAAAGTACTTTGACGGCTGCGCCCCGGCTAAACCGGCGTCTGCCGACGCGTTCGATAACCCGCTGGCAAAGATCGCCGATGGTCTGGTCGAGCGCTACATGGCCAAGATGGACATGCTCGATTACGGCGGAGCCAAGGATGAGGTCATGGAGCTCATCCATACCGCCAACCACTACATCGAGGACTCCGAGCCCTGGGCGCTTGCCAAGGACGAGGCCAAGGCTGACGAGCTGGCGTTTGTGATCTACAACCTGCTCGAGGCCATCCGCATTGCCGCTCACCTGCTGATGCCGCTCATGCCCCAGACTTCTGCCGAGGCCCTGCGCCGCCTGTCCTGCGAGGACGAGGCCACGAGCGACGACCTCAAGGGCATCTGCACTTGGGGCCTGCTTGCCGGTGGTCAGCCCGTTGAGAAGGGCGAGCCGCTGTTCCCGCGTCTGGGCTAAGACGCCGCGCACCATATCGGCAATTTGCTGTTTAGATGTAAGGGCATGGCCGCAACGGTCCATGCCCTTTTGCTTTACGATGCAGCCACCATGTTAAGGAGGCAACCATGACAACTTCGCCTTTGGCAAACCCCACGGCAACTAGGGAGCTGCTAGAGGAGTTTGGCCTTGCGACCAAGCATCGCCTGGGCCAAAACTTCCTGATCGACAACCATGTGATCGAACGTATCTGTGAGCTCGCTGAGCTTGCGGGCGATGAGCGCGTACTCGAGGTGGGTCCGGGTTGCGGCACGTTGACACTTGCGCTGCTGCAGGAGGCGGCGTGCGTTACGTCGATTGAGGCCGATCCCGAGCTTGAGCCGGTGCTTGACGCCCATGCCGCCGACTATGCCAACTTCCGCTTTATCATGGGCGATGCGCTCAAGGTGGGCCTGGAACAGATTGAGCAGGCCGCCGGTGGTGAACCCACGGTGTTTGTCGCGAATCTGCCCTATAGCGTGGCGGCGACGATCATCCTTCAGTTCTTCCAGACGATGCCCGCGCTTAAGCGCGCTGTCGTCATGGTGCAAAAGGAAGTTGCAGATCGTATTGGCGCAGTGCCGGGTAACAAGACCTATGGCGGCTACACGGCAAAGCTCGGCCTGTATGCGCAGGTGACGGGGCGCTTTGAGGTGCCGCCGCGCTGCTTTATGCCGGCGCCGCATGTGGATTCTGCCGTGGTGCGCATCGACCGTGTTGACGGCGTGGTGCCCGAGGGCATCGACCGCGAGTTTGTGGCCCGTGTGATCGACGCTGCGTTTGCTCAGCGCCGCAAGACGATTCGCAACTCCATGAGCGCCAACGGCTTTGCCAAGGACGCGCTCGACGCCGCCTTTGAGGCCTGCGGTATCGCACCTACCACGCGCGCCGAGACGCTCGACGTCGCTGCCTTTGTCCGCTTGGCTCAGGAGCTTTCCCATGACGCCTAATGTCGAACGCGTGATGTTTACCAAAAAGAAGAAAACGGTGGCCTGCCCGGTGCCGCTGGCGCCGCTTGCCGACACGCACGCGCACCTGCTTTCGTTTTGGGGCAAGGAAGTGCCCGAGACGCTCGAGCGTGCCAAGGAAGCGGGCATTGACTTGTTGGTGACGGTCTTCGACCCCATTGCCGATAAGCGCAGCGTGGCGGACTATAGCGACTGGCTGGTTCGCGAGATCCTGCCGATGCGGGATATTCCGCAGGTCAAGTATCTCGCCGGTGTGCATCCGTATGGCGCGCCGAACTATACCGACGACATCCACGCGCAGGTTGTTGCTGCGCTCGACGACCCTTTGTGTGTCGGTATTGGCGAGATCGGTTTGGACTACCACATGGATTATGACGACGATATTGCGCCGGCGCCCCACGACGTGCAGATCGACTGTATGGCGCGCCAACTTGAGGTTGCCGTACGCCGCAATGTGCCGGTAGAGCTGCATCTGCGTCATGAGGACACGGACGAGGAGCGCACCTCGCATGTGGACGCCTACAACGTGTTGCGCGAGGTCGGCGTGCCCCAGGCCGGTTGCGTGCTGCACTGCTTTGGCGAGGACCGAGCCACGATGGAGCGCTTTGTGGATTTGGGTTGTTACATCGCCTATGGCGGAGCGGCTACCTTTAAGCGCAACGACGACGTGCGCGAGGCATTCGCGGCAACCCCGCTCGATCGTATTTTGTTCGAGACGGATTGTCCCTATATGGCGCCGGAGCCCATTCGCGGTCTTGAGTGCGAGCCTGCAATGATTTCCATCACGGCAAACGCGCTGGTCAACGACCGCGTCGATCGTACCGGCGAGGACGCCGAAGCAATCGCTCGGGCCGCTTGGGAAAATGCCTGCAAACTTTTCCAAAAATAGTTCTTGCGTTCGCGGCGGCGCTCCGTTATTCTAATTCCTGCACGCGGGCGTGGCGGAATTGGCAGACGCGTACGGTTCAGGTCCGTATGGGGGCAACCCCATGAAGGTTCAAGTCCTTTCGCCCGCACCATTAAATGAAAGAGCTCCCAGCAATGGGAGCTTTTTTGTTATGGGCTCATCGCGGGGACTTGAACCTGCGAAGGAGCGAGCGTCAAGAAAACGCGGAGCGTTTTAGCGAGCTGGCGAGTCCGCCGGCAGGCGGGCGAAGCCGGTGCGGATCCGCGAAGCGGATACACGGACGTCCTTTCGCCCGCATCATTAAATGAAAGAGTTCCCAGCAATGGGAGTTTTTTTACGGGTCGTTTTTGGCAGATTTGACCTATCGATTTCGCGCGGTAGATGCCCCTGTGGTCAAAAAGTGGCAAATATGAGTACTGGCACGAAAATAGAGACATTTCACGAAGCCATTTTTGCTCATTTTACGCAACAGATGTACGCTAATTTGGCTCAACCTTGAGACAATTTGAAGTAATTTCGATAGACCTCGGGTTCAAGGAGGCGAGTTTGACCCAAATACGCTGCTACTAAACTGGTAACAGTACTCATATTTGGCTTTTTTTGACCACGGACCCTCTTGTTAGTGTCACGCGGCCGCTCCGTGCGGGTATCCTAGTGCCAATGTGCGCCTATCAGAGGAGAAACCATGCTGTTTTCCGGTATCATCGCTGCCCTTACGAGCCTCTTGTTTCCCATCATCATTTTATTGCTCCTGCTCCCCAACGCCTGCTATGTCGTTGAACAGCAGCACGCCGTAATCATCGAGCGCTTGGGTAAGTTCAACCGCATTGTTAGCGCAGGCTTCCACATGAAGGTGCCCGTGATTGACCGCAAGGCCGCCACGGTGAGTCTGCGCACCATGAAAAATGGTTTTGGCATCGACGTTAAGACTCAGGACAACGTGACCATTGGCCTTGAGGTCTCCGCTCAGTACCACGTGAGCTATGACATGGGTGCTGGCCCGGCGGATTCGGGCATCTACAAGAGCTACTACATGCTGCAGGAGCCCGTCGACCAGATGCGCGACTTCATCACCGACGCCCTGCGCTCCTCCATCCCCGTCTACACGCTCGATGAGGTCTTTGCCAAGAAGGATGACATCGCCAAGGATGTCAACGCTACTGTTTCCGAGCAGATGGCCGCCTACGGCTTCACCCTCGTGTCGACGCTCATCACCAAAATCGCACTGCCGACCGAGGTTGAGAACTCCATGAACGACATCAACGCTGCCCAGCGCAAGCGCGCTGCCGCGCAGGAGCTCGCCGAGGCCGACCGCATCAAGCGCGTCACCGAGGCGACCGCCGAGGCCGAGGCTATGGAAAAGGCGGGCGAGGGCATCGCCAACCAGCGCAAGGCCATCGCGCTGGGTATCAAAGATTCGCTCGAGATCATCCAGGAGACGGGTGTCGGCAATGACGAGGCCAACCAACTGTTCATGTTTACGCAGTGGTCCGAGATGATGACGGAGTTCGCTCGCACGGGTAAAACCTCGACGGTCGTGCTGCCGAGCGACTTTTCGCAGTCGGCCTCGATGTTCGAGCAGATGCTGGCCGCCGGCAAAGTTCAAAACCATTCGAAGGAGTAGACGCGCGTGAAATACACCGTCGTTTGCGTCGGTAAGCTCAAGGAGCGCTTTTGGAAGGACGCGTGCGCTGAGTACACCAAGCGCCTAGGTGCCTATGCCAAGGTGGATATCCGCGAGGTGGCCGATATCGACCCGGCTAAGGCGGGCGGCGTGGATGCCGCGCGCGACAAGGAGGGGGCGGCGATTCTTGCCGCCTTGCCATCTCGAGCGCATGTGATCCTGCTGGCTATCGAGGGCAAGGAGCGCTCGAGCGAGGAGCTCTCGGCGAGGCTCGACGATCTTATGCTGCGAGGCAGTAGCGACATTGCCTTTGTAATCGGCGGTTCGGATGGCGTGAGCGATGACGTGCGCGCACGAGCCGACGAGATGCTCAGCTTTGGACGCATTACCTTGCCGCATAACCTGGCGCGTGTGGTGCTGCTGGAGCAGATTTACCGTGCCTGCAAGATCAGTCGTGGCGAGCCGTATCACAAATAGGTCGGCAATACGAAACAATGGCGTGGGACAATACCTTTCGTTTTGAGGAATGTGTCTGAAAGGACTATGCGATATGAAGATTGGATTTGTCGGTTTTGGCAATATGGCGAGCGCTATGGCCGATGGCTGGATCGCTGCCGGTGTAGCTGCGAGCGACATGTGCGCCTGCGCGGGTCGCTACGACGCACTGGTTGAGCGCTGCGAGGCGCGCGGCATGGTCGCCTGCCACGATGCCGCCGAGGTTGTCGCCGCATCCGATATCGTGGTCGCTGCGGTCAAACCGTACATGATCGAGAAGGTATTCGCCCCGCTCAAGGACGCTCTTGCCAAAAAGGTCGTTCTGTCGGTTGCCTGGACCTGGGACAGTGCCAAGTGGGAGCAGGTCCTGCCGGGCGTCGCGCATATCTCGACGGTGCCCAACACGCCGGTTTCGGTGGGCGAGGGCGTCATCGCCTGCGAGAAGGCTTCGACGCTTAACGACGAGCAGCGTGCTGTGGTGCTCGACCTGCTCGGTAAGCTTGGCGCTGTCGTCGAGCTCGACACAAGCCTGCTGTTTGTGGGCGGCACGGTGGGTGGTTGCGCTCCGGCATTTGTCGCCATGGCAATCGAGGCCCTGGGCGATGCGGCGGTCAAGCACGGTATCCCGCGTGCCGATGCCTATCGCATTGTGAGCCAGATGGTGCTGGGTACGGCAAAGCTGCAGCTTGCAACTGGCCAGCATCCTGCGGCGATGAAGGATGCCGTATGCTCGCCCGGTGGTGCCACCATCAAGGGCGTCGTTGCGCTCGAGGACGCCGGCATGCGCAGCGCCCTGGTCAAGGCAATCGACGCAACTCTCCAGTAAAACCTGCCATTTAGGAACAGGTTTATTTTGACAGGTTTTTCCTGCGGTTTTGTTCTTTTAGCGAAAAGCGCCCCGCAACTGGCTCAATTCCAGTTGCGGGGCGCTTGCGTTTGCCCAGATAAAACCGACCAAAATAAACCTGTCCCTTTTTGGCAGGTTAGTCCCAGAAGCTGTCTTCCTCATCCTCGGACTTGGGTCCGCGGTCGACGTACATTTTATGGGTACGCTTCTCCATTACAAAGGCAAGAATCGCAAATAACAGGATGCCGCCGGCGAAAAGGATGGCAAAACCGGTGCGGGTGCCAAACAAAAAGGAAAAAACTGCGTCCATTGGGTGCCTTCTTGCGTAGTTGAGTTGGGTCGTAAACGCTCATAAGTATATACTTGCCCATACATGTACAAGGTTGCAACCTAAATGGAATGTATATCGCCGGAGGATCTAATGCTTGATATCAAGTTTGTTCGCGAGAACCCCGATGCCATCGATGTCGCCATGGCTAATCGCCAGACGTCTTGGGATCGCGAGAAGTTCTTTGAACTCGACGACGAGCGTCGTGCCGTCATCACCGAGGTCGAGGAGCTCCAGGCTACGCGCAATGCCGAGTCCAAGAAGATCGGCGCCCTGATGAAGGAGGGCAAGAAGGACGAGGCCGAGGCCGCCAAGGAGGCTGTGCGCGCCGTCAACGAGAAGATTGACGGTCTGGCCGAGCGCCGCACCGCTCTCGAGCAGGAGCAGTACGACTTCATGGCTCACCTGCCCAACATTCCGTGCGATGCCACTCCGTACGGTAAGGACGAGGACGAGAACATCGAGCGTCGCCGCTGGGGCACCCCGCGCGAGTTCGACTTCGACTTTAAGCCGCACTGGGATCTGGGCACCGATCTGGACATCCTCGACTTCGAGCGTGGCAACAAGCTCTCCGGCAGCCGCTTTACCGTTCTCGGTGGCGCTGGCGCCCGCCTGGAGCGCGCCCTCATCAACTTCTTCCTCGATACGCACACCAGCCGTGGTTTTAAGGAGTGGTGGCCGCCCATCGTCGTCAAGCGTCAGACCATGTTTGGCACGGGTCAGCTGCCCAAGTTCGAGGACGACGCCTACCACGTCTCGGGCGACAACTTCCTGATCCCCACCGCCGAGGTCGTGCTCACCAACCTGCATGCCGGCGAGGTCCTCGACGCCGACACCCTGCCGCGCCGCTACACCGCCTTCACCCCCTGCTTCCGCGAGGAGGCCGGTTCCGCCGGTCGCGACACCCGCGGCATCATCCGTCAGCACGAGTTCGACAAGGTCGAGATGGTCAAGTTCGCTAAGCCGGAGGAGTCCGACGAGGAGCTCGAGAGCATGACCGCCGAGGCCGAGTACCTGCTGCAGCAGCTGGGCCTTCCGTATCGCGTGATTAGCCTGTGCACCGGCGACTTGGGCTTCTCTGCCCGTCAGACCTACGACATCGAGGTCTGGCTGCCGAGCTACAACGCCTACAAGGAGATCAGCTCCTGCTCCAACTGCGGTGACTTCCAGGCCCGTCGCGCCAACATCAAGTATCGCGACCCCGAGAACTTCAAGGGTTCGCGCTACCTGCACACTCTCAATGGTTCCGGCCTGCCGGCCGGCCGCACCATGGCCGCCATTCTGGAGAACTACCAGAACGCCGACGGCACCATCACGATCCCCGAGGTCCTGCGTCCCTACATGGGCGGCCTCGAGAAGATCGAGCCGGTCGCGTAACTTGGCTGCATAGGGGATACGCAAGGGCGCTCCTTCGGGGGCGCCCTATTTTGTGCGCAGGTCCATACCATGCCGTGAGGACAGCTCAATAGAAAACACACGAACAACTGTTCTGTATACAGCCATCTACCTGCTATGCTTTTGCTAAATAAGAGCGAGAGAAAGGGGACGCGATGGAGCTGTTTGATGATCGGGTGGTTTTGTTTGAGAGCGACGAGGGCGGGGAGTACCTGCTTGTAACGTGTGAGTCGTCTGGCATGGGCGGCCTGGTGGTTCGGCAGACGAGTGAGGGTCCGTTGACACAATGGTGCTTTGAGGAGTCGCCTCATGTGGTCGAGACCCTTGTGACGCACGAGGGACTAGTGGCGCTGGAGCACTTCTATGGAGTTGGGACTTCCAACCAGGCCGCGCGCATGCTGAGCATCTCGTTTGCCGATTATGATTGTGCCCAGCGGGTGAGATCGCTCCTGAGGGAACTTGGTGCTAAGTTCGACGTGATCGAAAAGCCAATCGATCGTACGGGGAACGGCGGTATATGCGGAGCAGCATGACAAAACTGCGTTCCACAAAAAAGTTTGAGATTATGCTTGACTCCAATAGGCTAAAGTGGTTTTATATGTCTTGCGCTGCGGCGTTACCTCAGCTGGATAGAGGGTCTGACTACGAATCAGAACGTCATAGGTTCGAATCCTATACGCCGCACCAATTGAAATTGAAAGCCTCCGGCAACGGGGGCTTTTCTTTTACGCCGGCACTGCATGGATTCGAACCTCGGTCGAGGCGCGAGCGTGAAGCGGACGCGGAGCGTCCGTAGCGAGCGGGCGAGTCCGCCGGCAGGCGGGCGAAGCCGGTGCGGATCCGCGCAGCGGATGCGCGGAATCCTATACGCCGCACCAATTGAAATTGAAAGCCTCCGGCAACGGGGGCTTTTCTTTTTTGCCGCCACCGCATGGATTCGAACCTCGGTCGAGGCGCGAGCGTCTTAATCATCACTTCGTAAAATTTTTCCAAATTGTCGCTTGACCCATCGAGGGGTCACGTGCATAATAATCCGTGCGTTGCGGCGTTACCTCAGCTGGATAGAGGGTCTGACTACGAATCAGAACGTCATAGGTTCGAATCCTATACGCCGCACCAATTGAAATTGAAAGCCTCCGGCAACGGGGGCTTTTCTTTTACGCCGGCACTGCATGGATTCGAACCTCGGTCGAGGCGCGAGCGTGAAGCGGACGCGGAGCGTCCGTAGCGAGCGGGCGAGTCCGCCGGCAGGCGGGCGAAGCCGGTGCGGATCCGCGCAGCGGATGCGCGGAATCCTATACGCCGCACCAATTGAGTTTTAAGCCTCCGGAAACGGGGGCTTTTCTTATATCGCGATGCGTCGAAGATCGCATCAAGGGGTCAAAATGAGTAAAAATCAAATTCAATAACTTTTTTTGAAAAAACGCTTGACCATTATTCAGTCCATGTGCATAATAATCAACAAGTCGCGGCGTTACCTCAGCTGGATAGAGGGTCTGACTACGAATCAGAACGTCATAGGTTCGAATCCTATACGCCGCACCAATTGAAATTGAAAGCCTCCGGCAACGGGGGCTTTTCTTTTACGCCGGCACTGCATGGATTCGAACCTCGGTCGAGGCGCGAGCGTGAAGCGGACGCGGAGCGTCCGTAGCGAGCGGGCGAGTCCGCCGGCAGGCGGGCGAAGCCGGTGCGGATCCGCGCAGCGGATGCGCGGAATCCTATACGCCGCACCATTTGAGATTAAAGCTCCCGGCAACGGGGGCTTTTCTTTTGCGCCAGCTTGAGTGCTTTCGTCCAAAGGGACGATTTCCTGTCGACTCGTGTAAGATTCCGAGTAGATGTCGCGACTTATTCGCGACCACTCCTTCTTCAAGCGACCGATCAGGGTGATACTTCGTGGCAGAGCGTCCGACATACAAGCTCAGGTTTCTCGATCCCAAAAAGCGCTTTCCGGCGATGCCCGAGCAGCCTGCGGGACGCTCATATGGCGTGGTCTGGAAACTCTTTGGTGAGGATCAGCATGAATCTTGCTATGTCGTCGAATTCGTTGGCAAAAGTCATGTGTCGCTTTTGGGCTACGTAAGCGTTTCGGGCGAGGTGTACAAGGTGGACCGCCCCGTTAGCGAGACTCCGCTGCCCAACGATCCCGACATGGAACTGGTCCTTGACGAGTCGGACTCCGGTATTGGTGAGATTGTGGTTCGGGGAGCCAACGGCACAATGCGCGCGTGCGCGCGAACCGTCGGCTCTCCCGAAGGCCCCATGCGCGAGCAGTCCGACCACGAGACATGGAATTCGACCCGCTCCCTTCCTTACGGCGAGTTCATGGCATCGATGTTCCTGCGCTACGTGATATTCGCTGACTCCGAAAATGCCATTGCGAGCACGGCGGACGCCGGCGGACTCGACGAGGGTATGCAAAATGTTATCGACAAGATCAAGCTCGTAAAGTTGCCCGAGCCGGTCGAGGTGTTTTTGGGCTTTAACACGGCACCGCTCCCTGATGCTATCGAGACGCTGCTTTACCGCGTTGACCATGCCGAGAATCCGAGCGGTATCGAGCGCTATGCCGCCGCCCTTATGAGTGAAATTGACTTGCCCCGCTTGCGCACCATCGCCGCTAAGTCCGAGATGAGCCTGGCTCGCATCGATCGCTCAAAGCTTTTCTATCTCAATTTTGATCGCAGCCTGCTGGACCAGGACGAGATTGACATGCTGCTTGCCATCGAGTGCCGTCTTAACCGTCTCTCCGCCATCCTTGAGCACATCGGGGCCGGATTGGTCCCTGCGGCATCCTCGCCGAGCCTTGAGGGCTGCGCGCTCTTTGATGCGTGGCATATCGCCAAGACGACCAACGATGTTCCCCGACTGCTCGATACGGCCTCGAGCGATAACCCGTGGGGCAAACCGGGTACGGTGGCTTGCCAGCCGGGCGGTGAGTGGGATGTGCGTACCCGCTTCGCGCGTATTGTCGAGGCACTTAACGTGGTCACGCGGCTCGACTATACCTATCGGGCAAACGTTGCCGAGGGGATCATGCTCGTTCGGTTTGGGCAGTCTGTCGTTGATGCTATGCCACAACGTGAATACGACGCTCAAGATGACGCCTGGCGCGAGTTGGACGAGGACACGCGCGCGATCTGGGCCGCGGAGCACGATGCGCGCGTGGCGCTCACGCTTGCGGCAGCGTGTTTTGCCGCGGGCACCTGCATCACGCGCTGCTATGTGCAGATTGCTGCTCCCGACAGTGAGCAGGGCGAGTGCGTTGTCGCAACGTATTTCTTTGGGCGCGCGGCCTATCTGGCCGATTGCGTGCCTGTCGCCAAGGATCTTGAGAGCATGGACATGGACGATATGCCGTGCAAGCGTGTGCTTGAGGCATATGAGTCAACCGCTCCGGAGACGATTGAACCTGCGGAGGTTCATGCTCGTCCGCGTGATGACCATCGCATGCTGCCGCCGGCGCTGCGCGATCTGCTGCTTGCCGATACGGCTGACGAGCTGGAGGTCATGGAAGAGGACGACGACCCATACGTGGCCCGTGTTGTTGAATTGCGCGAGCAGGCAAAAGTCGACCGTACAGGTGCTTTTGAAGGCTTTTCCCGTCTTGTTGAGGAGTTGGAGGCTAAGTGCGCCGTCGCCGAGCTTTTGGCGACAGGTCCGGTTCAAACGCAGTTTTGCGATAACCAGCTGGTGCGCATGGTGCTACCGGTGTTGGAAGAAGACCGCTCTGTGCGAATCCTTCGTGCGCCCGATGCGCTGTACTTTGCCCAGCACGAGATCTGCAGCTTTTACGCCGAGCAAGAGGACTTTGAACGAGCACTGCCCGAGGTGCGCCATCTTTACGATCTGGCGCGCTCGTCCATGCAGTCGCACTTTGCGCTCATCAACGTGCTTGCGCGTCTGGAGCGCTTTGACGAGATTATCGAGGTGGCGCGCCACGGCCTACGTATTGCCAGCGATCGTTCTGCAATCGGCTACCTGTTCTATCGCTTGGCGTTTGCCTATTGGAATTGCGATCAGCTCGATCTGGCGCTGGCTTGTTACCGTCTGGTGCCGCGCGGCGAGGAGTCGGGCAGCAGCGCACTGGAAGAAATGCAGGGCCTTATGAACGAGATGGGCGTCAGCGAGCCTCCGACGTTCGAGGAAGCGGTCGAGACCATCCGCAAGGCTGGACTCGAGCTGCCGCCGGTGTCCGCCGTGACGAATCAGCTTGCCGATGCCGCTGTGCAACTGGTCGACAACGGCTTCTTTTTCCTGGCACGCGGTTGCATCTTCCAAATGTGGCGCACCATGGGCAACGACGAGCTCGGCTCTCTCAACCGCTCGCTGGGGTAGGCGAAGCTTTCAAGGAGGAAAGGCTGCTAGGCAATTAGAAAATTTCCTCTTGCTCATCCTTGGCTGTTTGGTTACTATAGAACGGCTGTTACGGAGAGCTGACCGAGAGGCCGAAGGTGCTCGCCTGCTAAGCGAGTATGCCCCAAAAGGGCATCTGGGGTTCGAATCCCCAGCTCTCCGCCAGTACGAATTTGAAGAAGGGTCCCATTTGGGGCCCTTTTTATTATCAAGAATGGCGGCTGGGGATTCGAACCCGAGAGGGCACGGGCGTTAAGCAAACGCGAAAGCGTTTGTAGCCCGTGGGCGAAAAGCCGCCAGGCTTTGAAGCCGGAGGGCATGCGCAGCATGCCCGGACATCCCCAGCTCTCCGCCAGTACGAATTTGAAGAAGGGTCCCATTTGGGGCCCTTTTTATTATCAAGAATGGCGGCTGGGGATTCGAACCCTCAAAAAAGGAGGCATCCTTTCGGACGCCTCCTTTCAGTGGGCTTATTATTCTTGCGCCCTACACCTCGGGCGCCTTGGCGACGGTCTCGCTTTCTGCCGTGAGCGGGCGGTTGTCGATGCGACGGCCCAAGCGATCAAGCTTCACAAGGAGCCATTCAATGGGATTCGGCCCTGCGCCTTCCTCGTCGGCAACTAGGTCCATGACGGCGATCTTGGTGCCGTCCTGCTTGAGCGTGACGCTGCCCACCTTGTCGCCCACATGCACCGTGCCCGAAAGATCGTCGTAGCTAACCTTTTCGGTCACCTCGCCGGCAAGGGAAAACACGGTCGCTTGCGCCGTAGGATCGGCGAGTGTGGCGTCGATCGTCTTATCCGTCCAGTCTGTTTGGCCAATGCGCGCCATAAGCGGGTTGCCGTTGGCGGTCTTTTCCTGCGTGTTGGCGATTGCGACCGTCACCTTGTGGCCGTAGTACCAGTTGGCAAGGCTGGCGGTATCGGTAAAGCGCTGGTCGGTGGTGGTGGAGTTCAAAATAACAGTGTAGATCTCGTCGCCGTCGCGGTTGTAGGCGCTCGTAAAGCAGTAGCCCGCGTCGTCGGTGGTGCCGGTCTTGCCGCCAATGTTTCCGTCCTGACCGAGCAAAACGTTGTGCGTGTCCATGGAATGCGAATGGTCGGTGCCGTCGGCGCCCGTGACCTCGATCCAGGAATCCTCGCTCGCTACGACCTCGCGGATCGTGTCGTTTTTCATGGCCTCCTGCATCATCAGCGCTACGTCGTGTGCGGTTGAGTGCATATCGCCAGCCCACTCATCAAAGTCCAGACCATGCGGGTTTTCAAAAAGCGTACCGGTGCAGCCGAGCTTCTTAGCGCGCTCGTTCATGGCTTTCACAAATGTTGCCTCGGCGTCTTTGGTCTTAGGGTCGATCTTCTTGCCCACATATTCGGCGAGCACGATGGCGGCGTCGTTGCCCGAGGGAATCATCAGGCCGCGCAGTGCCTGCTTCACGGTGAGCTCGTCGCCTTCGAGTAGGCCGGCTGTTGAATTGCCCACGGTGGCTGCGGCGTTGCTCACCGTGACCTTCTCGTCCATCTTGCAATTCTCGACGGTTAGGATTGCGGTCATGACCTTGGTGATCGAGGCAATCTTGACCTGCTCATCGGCACCGCGGGCATAGTAGACGGTGCCGTCTTTGCCCATGACGAGGGCATTGGTCGCATCGATATCGGGCAGGTTTTCGGCCGTGATGCCGCGCGCATCGGCGGTTTTGCCGCAAACATTGTCGGTCGTGAGCACTTGGGCGCCGGCGACGGTGGGCACGCCAGCGGCAAGGGCGATAGCGCAGACAAAGCCGGCGGCAAGCTGGGCTGAGCGCTTTGCAAAAGAGATGAGGGACTTCACAGATTTCGCTTTCGACGGGATGGTCTCTTCTGGAACTAGAGTATATCGTTTGCCGGTGTCGGCGATCATCGCGTGCGTGCGTGGCCCACATCCGCGCCCGAACGGGCACAAGGGTGCTTAAGGCCGACTTAATCACCCACGCTTGTTGTGTGTGGCATGCGCC
This sequence comes from uncultured bacterium, assembly GCA_905214105.1. Classification (GTDB taxonomy): domain Bacteria; phylum Actinomycetota; class Coriobacteriia; order Coriobacteriales; family Coriobacteriaceae; genus Collinsella. The sequence continues at coordinate 10,381 of CAJMKK010000010.1, read as the reverse complement.
CCCTCGGGCATAATGGAGCGCGAGAGGAGCACGCATGAACGAGCGCATTTTGGTAGTTGATGACGAAAAGGCCATCGCCGACTTGGTTGGTATCTACCTTACAAAAGAAGGCTTTGACGTACAGGTCGCCTATAGCGGGGCCGATGCTGCCAAGGCAATCTTGGAGCAGGAGTTCGATCTGGCGCTGCTGGATGTCATGCTGCCCGATATCGATGGCTTTGAGCTGCTACGTACGATCCGTTCCAGCCATACCTATCCCGTGATCATGCTGACGGCGCGCGATGCCCAGCAAGACAAGATCGAGGGCCTTTCGCTTGGCGCGGACGATTATGTGGTCAAGCCGTTCCGTCCGCTTGAGCTCATCGCACGCGTGCACGCTCAGCTTCGTCGCTACACCAGCTACGGTAGCCGCGCGCAGGCGGCCGAGTCGCCGACCATCCAGCTCGACGGCCTGGAGATCAACCGCGATGCTCGTTCCGTAACGGTGGACGGTGCACCGGTACGCCTCACGCCCATCGAGTATTCCATCTTGCTGTATCTGGTTGAGCATCGCGGCAGCGTGGTAGCCGTGGAGGATCTGTTCCGCGCGGTGTGGAACGAGGATTTTATGCCCGGCTCCAACAATACGGTGATGGTGCACATTCGCCACCTGCGCGAAAAGATTGGCGACGACGCTCAAAAGCCGCGCTTTATCAAAAACGTCTGGGGCGTCGGCTACATAATCGAATAGCGCCTTTGATGGTGGGGAAGTGGATATGACAAAAGACGATAGGCAGGCATTCGAGGTGCCCGATCGACTCTTTGAATACGTAAGGGCGGTCGTTGACAACCGTGCGTTGGCGACGGTACTGCTCTTTATGCTGAGTCTGCTGCTCATCGGCATCGACAATATCGTTGGCATCCTGGCGGTGCTGCTCATTGGCTTTTTGCTGATCGATCGATTCGAAATCGTTCGCCGCTGCGTGGTAATCGGCGGTGCCGCGTGGACCCTTGCGCTGGCGATCGGGGCCCTGGCGCTTGGCGGTATTCGCGAGCCCGTGTTCTTTGATGCCGGCTTTGTGTTCAACATGCTTGGCTTTGTGCTGGCACTTGCCGTGTGCGTCCTGTTCTTTTGCGGGCGTGCCCTGTACTACCAGGGTTATGAGCAGGGCGAGCAGCATGCCGACCGCGTGATCGCCGCCCGCATTCAGGACCGTCTGATCGATAACCCCGACACATGGGACAACATTGACGGCGACTTCCTCGAGGTCGAGGGCGCGCTCAACCGGGTGCGCGATTGCGAGCGTAGGGTTCAACAAGCCCTGCGTGACGAATCCCACCGCAAAGATGACCTGGTGACGTACCTGGCGCACGACCTGCGCACGCCGCTCGCCAGCGTGGTGGGCTACCTTTCGCTCTTGCAGGAGGCCCCCGATTTGCCGCTTGAGCAGCGCGCACGTTTTACGGGCGTGGCACTCGACAAGGCCCACCGGCTCGATGCGCTCATCGAGGAGTTCTTCGACATCACGCGCTTTGATTTCCACGATATCGTGCTCACCCGCAGCTACGTCGATTTAGGGCTCTTACTGGCACAGGTGGCCGACGAGTTCTATCCCATTCTCAACGAACAGCATAAAGAAGCCCAGGTTGATATCTGCGAGGATCTGACGGTGCTCGTGGACGGCGACAAGATGGCTCGCGTATTCAACAACATCATGAAAAACGCCGTTGCCTATAGCTATGAAGGCTCGATGATCACGATTGAGGCCAGGCGCCAAGACGATGGCGGCGTGCGCGTACGATTTATAAACCAGGGCGATCCGATCCCTGCGGCAAAGCTCAAGGTGATCTTTGAGAAGTTCTATCGCCTGGATGCGGCGCGTGCAACCAATCGCGGTGGCGCCGGTCTGGGCCTTGCTATTGCCAAGGAGATCATCGCGGCACACGGCGGTACCGTTGCATGTGAATCGACGCCCGAACACACGATATTCACCATCGAGCTGCCCGCCGCATAGCCAGCGTGCCCTTACAAACACTTGACAATGTGCTCACGTGCGTATGAGCCGCGATTCCTACTATCGATACTGCTGAATTGATATCGATATGGAGGTATGCGGTATGACGGCTGCTGCGGCTGTGGAGCCCACGGAGCTTGAAGAACTCATGGAAGCGCAGGCCGAGGCCGCGCATGAGCGCGAGGTTGGGGATGCGACTCGCCCCACGGCAGAGGATCTTGCCGCCTCGCCGACGCGCATCGATGTCGAGGGCCTCGACCTGTTCTATGGCGACCACCATGCGCTCAAGGACGTGAATATCAAGATCCGCGACAAGCAGATCACCTCGTTCATCGGGCCTTCGGGCTGCGGAAAGTCCACGTTGCTGCGCTGCTTTAACCGCATGAACGACGGCATCAAGGATTGCCGCATCGAGGGCAAGATCGCGCTCGATGGTCAAGATATCCTGGGCGATTACGACATCTGCCGTTTGCGCCGGCGCGTGGGCATGGTGTTCCAGCGCCCCAACCCGTTTCCCATGAGCATCTACGACAACGTCGCCTACGGTCCTCGCGGTATGGGTGTGCGCGAGCGCGCCGTGCTCGATGAGCTGGTCGAGGACTCCCTGCGTCGCGCTGCCCTGTGGGACGAGGTCAAGGACAAGCTCAAGGAGTCGGGCCTGGGTCTTTCGGGTGGACAGCAGCAGCGCCTGTGCATCGCCCGCGCACTTGCCGTGCAGCCCGACATTCTGCTGATGGACGAGCCGACCTCGGCGCTCGACCCCGTGTCGACGCTCGTGGTGGAGCAGCTTGCCTGCGAGCTCAAGGAAACCTGCACGCTGGTGGTCGTGACGCACAACATGCAGCAGGCCGCGCGTATTTCCGATTCGGTTGCGTTCTTTTTGCTGGGTGAGCTGGTGGAGCACGCGCCTACCGCACAACTCTTCAAAAATCCGTCCGATCCGCGCACCGCGGATTATTTGACGGGGCGTTTTGGCTGACGCTGTCTTTTACAGGTGCCTTTAGGGTTAAGATGCGGTCATATCGGCTTTAAAGGGGTTCAACATGATCTATTACGTCGAGGACGATGACAATATCAGGGATTTGACAGTCTACGCGCTGCGCAAGCAGGGAATCGAGGCCGAGGGCTTTTCGTGTGATGGCGAGTTTAAAGCTGCCGTGGCGCGACGGGTGCCCGATGCTGTGCTGCTCGATATCATGCTGCCCGACACCGATGGCTTGGCGATTATGCGTCGCCTGCGTGCCGATCGCCTGACGGCGACGGTGCCCATCATGATGCTTACCGCCAAGGACACCGAACTCGACAAGGTGATGGCGCTCGATGGCGGTGCCGACGATTACCTGACTAAGCCGTTTTCGCTCATGGAGCTTGCGAGCCGCTGCCGCGCACTGCTGCGTCGCGGCGGCATGGTCAAGCAGGCGAGCGATGTGCTCAGCGTGGGCGACATCGTGCTTTCGCCCAGCCATCGCGAGGTGACCGTTGCCGGCGAGCCGCTTAAGCTCACCCTGCGCGAGTTCGACCTGCTCGAGTACCTCATGCGCAAGCCCGGCGTGGTCTTTACCCGCGAGTCGTTGCTGCAGAGCGTGTGGGGCTGGGACTTCGACGGCGGTTCGCGCACCGTTGACGTGCACGTGCAGACGCTTCGCCAAAAACTGGGCGAGCATGCCAGCGCCATCGAGACCGTGCGCGGCGTGGGTTATCGCCTGGCCGAGCCTTCTGCCGGTGATGGTGCCGAAGGCGACGACACCGCGGCCACCGCATCGGAGGAGTAACCCGTGGTCTTCGCCCCCCAGGGAAAACATACGCTGTCGCACCGCGTTTTTGTGACGATCTTTGTCTGCGCCATGGCGGTTATCGTGGCGTTTACGGTGCTGGGTGCGTTCTTTGTGCAAAACACTTTGGCGGATGCCACGAGTGCCAATCTGGCGCAGGAAACCGAGCTTATTGCTGCCGCCCTCGACGAGCAGCAGGAGCCCATTCCGTTCTTGCGAAGCCTCGATCGCGAGGATCTTCGTATCACGCTGATCAATAAGGACGGATCTGTTGCCTACGACAACGAGGCGTCACCTTCCACACTGCCCAACCATGGCGATCGCCCCGAGGTCATCGAGGCCTTTGAGAGTGGTTCGGGTTCCGCGGAGCGCGCAAGCTCTACACTCGACGAGATTATGCTGTATCGCGCCGTCACCCTTGATAACGGCCAGGTCGTTCGCTTGGCGCAGGCCCAGCCTGGCGTTGCGGCGATTTTGCTGTCGATGCTGGCGCCGATGCTGCTTATCGCAGCAGCGGGTGCAGTACTCTCGTTTTTTATGGCGCGCCGTGAGTCCCGTGCCATCATCGCGCCGTTGCAAGAGGTGGATTTGGATCACCCACGCCGTAGCTATGAGCACGCCTATGCCGAGATGGTCCCCATGCTTGAGCGTATCGAGTCGCAGCGCCAGGAACTCAAGCGCCAAATGGCGGTGCTAGCGGACAACGACCGTATGCGCCGCGAGTTCACGGCGAATATCACCCATGAGCTCAAGACGCCGCTTACGGCGATTTCGGGCTATGCCGAGCTCATCGCAAATGGCATGGTCGAGGGCGAGGACGACCTGCGCAACTTTGGCGGTCGCATCTATCGTGAGGCGGGCCGCTTGGCAGCGCTTGTCAACGACATCCTTACGCTGTCTAACTTGGACGAGGCCGAACGTGCAACTGAAGGCGAGGCAGTGCCCATTGGGTCCACGGAGCCTATTGAGCTCTCGCGTGTGATCTACGCGGTTGAACAGCGTCTTGAACAGGTTGCCCGTCAGGCGAATGTGACGATAAGTCATGAGACCAAGCCTGTGGTCATCGAAGGCGTGTCGCGCTTGGTCGACGAGCTCATCTATAATCTGGCAAGCAACGCCATCCGCTACAATCGACCCGGCGGTACGGTTACGCTGCAGTGCGGCACCAACGACGAAGGCCATCCGTTCCTCGCGGTCGCCGATACGGGAATCGGTATCGCGCCTGAAGAACAGGGCAAGGTATTTGAGCGGTTCTATCGCGTGGACAAGAGTAGGTCCAAGGCACGCGGCGGAACCGGCCTGGGGCTTGCCATTGTCAAGCATGCGGCCCTGTATCATCATGCCACGCTCGATCTATCGAGCGAGTTGGGCGTGGGAACCACCATTACGGTGGCGTTTCCCATACAGCAGGAGGAGCCATTCGCATAGCGATACAACATAGATAATGATGTAGACGCCGCATCGGACTTTCGGGTGCGGCGTTGTTGTGCAATTTTACGATCGCTTCCGTCATTTTTACAGGAGAGCCTGTTTCTTATGTATAGAGTTTGGTCTCGGTAAAAAGATGCGATAACATACGGACAGTTTTGTCAATCCGAACTGGGGAAATGAAAGGCAAGCTGCATGACCCTTCTCGAACTGTTCCAGCTGCTGAAGAAGCACCTCAAGCTGGTCATCACCCTTCCGGTGGTCTGCGCGATCGCCATGGGCATCGTGTCCTTCGTTGCGATGGACAACACCTACACCGCGACGACGAGCATGTACATTCTCGCCAAGACCGACGATAGCGGTCAGATGAGCTACAACGATCTCTCGGCGAGCCAGATGCTTTCCAACGATATCGCCACGCTGCTGGATAGCGATAGCGTTAAGAGCGGTGCAGCCAATGAACTGGGCCTCACCGATCTGGATGACTACAAGGTGTCTGTTTCCTCCGAGACCACCACGCGTGTCATTACGCTTTCGGTTACCGGCACCGATGCCAAGGAGACGGCTAAGGTCGCAAAGGCCATGGCCAGCTCGGTGAGTACGGTCGCTCAGAACGTCGGCGCTGCCCAGAGCATCAACGTTATCGACGAGGCTAAGACCCCCGAAGCCCCCAGCGGCCCCAAGCGCACGCTGTATATTGCCGTCGCGTTCCTCGCCGGTATCTTTATCGCAGTTGCCTATGTCGTTTTGGCAGACATGCTCAATACCCGCATCCGCGGTGCCGAAGAGGCAGAAGAGCTCCTGGGCATTCCCGTTGTTGGCCGAATTCCGGCTATGAAAGGTGGTAAATAGGCATGGCTAAGGCAAAGAACACCGATAAGCTCGTTGTACAGAATGCCGCCAAGACCCTTCTGGCCAACATCCGCTTTGCGAGCGTGGACGACCCCATTCGCACCATTACCGTCACGTCCTCGATTCCCAACGAGGGCAAGTCTACGGTTTCCATTAACCTTGCTCAGGCAATCGCCACGAGCGGCAAGTCCGTGCTCCTGGTCGAGGCCGATATGCGCCGCAGGTCCCTTTCCGATATGCTCGGCGTTCGTTCGCGCGGCGGACTCTATGCGGTCCTTTCCGAGCAGATCTCCATTGACCAGGCAATTGTCGAGACGGGTCAGAAGAACTTCTACTTCCTCGATGCCGAGCCGCACATTCCCAATCCTGCCGACATCATCGTCTCCCATCGCTTTTCCAAGTTGGTCAAGGCACTGTCTGCTAAGTTCCAGTACGTCATCTTCGATGCTCCTCCGGTCGGCACCTTCATCGATGCTGCCGAGATTGCCAGCCTGACCGACGGCACGCTGTTCGTGGTGCGCGAGGACTTTACCAAGCGCGAAGAGGCGCTCAACGCTATCGCCCAGCTTAAGAAGTCCGAGAAGGTCAAGCTCATCGGTACCGTCATGAATTACTGTGAGACCGAGACCAGCGAGTACTACTATTCTTACTACACCAAGGACGGTAAGAAGGTTAAGAAGGGCTCCGACGGTCAGGGCGCTTCCAAAAAGGGCATCTTCACCAACCGAGCAAACGTTTAGTTGATTAGGGCCGACCTATGCGTGACATTCATTGCCATATCTTGCCGGGTGTAGACGACGGCGCCGCCGATCTCGATGAGAGCTTGGCGATGCTCGAGGCTGCCAAGCGGGCCGGTGTAACCAGAATCGTTTGCACTCCTCACTGCCGTGATCCCTATTTTGATTACGACAAGATGTGGGATGCCTTTGAGCTGCTGCGCGATAACGCTGACGGTTTTCCGCTCCAGATGGGCTTCGAGGTCAACCATCGAAAGCTCGTTGAACTTGGTATCGATGCCGCGGAGCACTTGCATTTCGATGGGACCAACGAGTTCCTGCTCGAGCTTTCGACGCATGCCGATGCGTATGCGTTTAGAGAATACGAGAACACGATTTACGATTTGCAGTGCCGTGGCTACCAGGTGATCATCGCTCATCCTGAGCGCTATCGTGCGGTTCAAAAGGATGTAAGCGTGGCGGAACGCCTGGTCGATATGGGCTGCAAGCTGCAGGCTTCGGCGGACTTTATTGCCGGCGGTCGCTTTGGTCGCGAGAAAAAGCCGGCACAGCGCCTGTTCGATCAGAACCTGTACAGCTTCATCGCGAGCGATGCCCATAATGTGGGTCATTACGACTGCCTGGCGAAGGCTCGCGCGAAGTTTAGCGTGCGCGGAGCTCATTTTCGCTAAAATCTGTCCCTAACGTTCGCGTTGAATGAAAGGGCAGCCATGGATATCCAACTTAAGACGGGATGCTTTGATGACGCGGCGTTGGTGCGCCGCGTCGTTTTTATGGACGAGCAGGGCTACGAGAATGAGTTCGACGCTATCGACGAGGATCCGAACTGCATCCATGTGACGCTCTATGTAGACGGTGAGCTTGCCGGTTGCTCGCGCGTGTTTCCCGAAGAGCTTGAGCGCGCGGCTGACGCAGAGGCTCCGGTGTCGCCGGCGTGCGATTTGGACGAAGACGTCGCGGCGGGGGAGACCTATATTATGGGGCGCGTGGCTGTACTGCCGAGCATGCGCCGTCGCGGTCTGGCGAGCAAGATTGTCGAGGCCAGCGATACGTGTGCGCGTGATGCCGGCGCCAAGCTCATTAAGCTGCACGCGCAGGAATACGTGCTGCCACTCTATGCCAAGGCAGGTTACACGCAGATTGCCCCGGTGGACTATGAGGATGAAGGCCAGCCCCATGCCTGGATGGCTAAGCGCGTAGATGGCAGATAGGGACGTTCCTTTTCTGCCGGCAGCTGGGGACACTCCTTAGCAATTGGCGCATCGGAGCGTTTGGACATGCAGTTTTTCGATTCCGTATGTATATATGCGCGCTAATGGGTTATAAAATCTAAGTCTGAACATAGCAGGTCTGCGATGCGGCTCGGGCAACCGGGCCGTTTTTGCGGACGGGGGTAGCGCGAAAGGACTGCACATGCGTCAATTTAAGACCGAGAGCAAAAAACTGCTCGACCTCATGATCAACTCCATCTACACCAATAAGGAAATCTTCCTGCGCGAGCTTATCTCCAACGCGAGCGATGCCGTCGACAAGCTCAACTTTAAGAGCCTGCAGGATCCGAGCGTCAAGCTCGACCAGGGCGACCTGGCTATTCGCGTCTCCTTTGATAAAGACGCCCGCACCATTACCATCTCGGATAACGGCATTGGCATGACCGCCGTGGATCTCGAGCGCAATCTGGGCACCATCGCCCATTCCGGCTCCGAGGAGTTTAAGACCGAGAACGCCGAGCAGCAGGGTTCGGATGTCGACATCATCGGCCAGTTTGGCGTGGGCTTCTACTCGGCCTTTATGGTCGCCAGCCATGTGAAGGTCGTCAGCCGCGCCTATGGTGAGGACACCGCTCACGTGTGGGAGTCTGATGGTCTTGAGGGTTACACCATCGAGGATGGCGAGCGCGCCGAGCACGGTACCGATGTCATCCTGACGCTGCGCGAGAACGAGAAGCTCGACGCCGACGGCGAGGCCGAGACCTACGATCGCTTCCTGACCGAGTGGGGTCTCAAGAGCCTGATTCAGCAGTACAGCAACTATGTGCGCTACCCGATCCAGATGATGGTGTCCAAGAGCCGTCAAAAGCCCAAGCCCGAGGATGCTGGCGACGATTATAAGCCCGAGTACGAGGACTACCAGGAGCTCGAGACCGTCAATTCCATGACACCGATCTGGAAGAAACGCAGCTCCGATGTCGAGCAGAAGGACTACGACGAGTTCTACAAGTCCACATTCCACGACTTTGAGGATCCGGCGCGCACCATCAGCTTCCATGCCGAGGGCACGCTCGAGTACGACGCCCTGCTGTTTGTGCCGGGCCGCGCCCCGTTCGATCTGTACAGCAAGGACTACGAGAAGGGCCTGGCGCTCTACAGCTCCAACGTCCTGATTATGGAGAAGTGCGACGACCTTCTGCCCGACTACTACAACTTTGTCCGCGGCGTCGTGGATTCCGCCGACGTGTCGCTCAACATCTCGCGCGAGACGCTGCAGCAGAACCGTCAGCTCAAGGCCATCGCCAAGCGTGTGGAAAAGAAGATTACCGCCGACCTTGAGGATATGCGTGACAACGACCGCCAGGCCTACGAGAAGTTCTTTGAGAACTTTGGTCGCGGCCTTAAGTACGGCATCTACTCGAGCTATGGCATGAAGGCCGATGAGCTTGCCGACCTGCTGCTGTTCTGGTCTGCCAAGGAACAGAAGATGATTACCCTGGCCGAGTATGCCAAGGGTATGCCCGAGGACCAGAAGGCCATCTACTACGCCGCCGGCGACTCGCGTGAGCGCTTGGCCAAGATGCCCGTGGTAAAGGGCGTGCTCGACCGCGGTTACGACGTGCTGCTTCTGACGCAGGACGTGGATGAGTTCACCTTCCAGGCCATGCGTGAGTACGTTGCCGCCGATATGCCCAAGATCTACGAGGACGATGCAGCTCGCGAGGCTGCCGAAAAGGCCGTGGCCGACGGTGCCGAGCCCGAGGTCGAGGATCGTCACCTGGAGCTCAAGAACGTCGCGACTGGCGATCTTGATCTGGCGACCGAGGACGAAAAGAAGGAGGCCGAGGACGCCACCAAGGAGAACGAGGACCTCTTTAGCGCTATGAAGGAAGCGCTCGGCGACAAGGTCGAGAAGGTCGCAGTCTCTGCGCGCCTGACCGATGCTCCCGCGTGCATCACCACCGAGGGTCCGCTTTCGCTCGAGATGGAGAAGGTGCTCCAGAAGGGTCCCGAGGGCGCGCCCGACGGTATGCCCAAGAGCCAGCGCGTGCTCGAGCTCAACGCCAAGCACCCGGTCTTTGACAAGCTTGTCGCTGCCCAGAAGGCGGGCGACGCTGACAAGATCAAGCAGTACTCCGGTCTGCTCTATGACCAGGCTCTGCTGGTCGAGGGCATCCTCCCCGAGGACCCCGTAGCCTTCGCTGCGGCTATTTGCGAACTAATGTAACTAGGGGGTTACGCGGTTCTTCGAACCGCGTAACCACTCGACGCTGCAAACGCCCCTAAGCGGCAATCTGACGTTCAATCGTCGGTCGCGTACCAAAGTACGCTTCCCTCCTCTTTCACGTCACCTTGCTCGCTTAGGGGCGTTTTCGCTCATATGACCC
>CAJMKK010000009.1 GCA_905214105.1 uncultured bacterium | reverse complement strand
ACGGCGGCGAGACCAAGGCCGACCCCGCCTCCCAGACCAAGACCACCGAGCCGGGTGCTCTGGCTTCGACAGGGGAGAGACTGCTGCCGGTTCTTCCGCTGGCAGTTGTCGGATCTGCTTTGACTTCTTTGGGCTTGCTGCTCGAATACAACCGCAAGAAGAGGCGGAACGATAAATAAATAATGGCCAGCCATGGCTTTAAATGAACTGCCTCCCATTTCTTGGACATGAGAAATGGGAGGCTTTCTTTATGTGCGTTGATTTGAGAGTGAAGTATGATGTCGAGGCCAGGAAGGCGGCCATAGGGCTCTTCGAGCTCGGGCACGGGTATAAATCTGCCGCGATTGCCCTTTCGCTTCCCGTGGAAGCCGTGAGAAGTTGGCAGGAGATATACCGCGCGTTCGGGAGCGAGGTGCTGCTGCGCATGGACGGAAAGCGGGGCAGGTACACATACGAGCAGAAGGCCGCCGGTGGCCGCCGAGATCTTCTCGCGCACCGCCAACGGCTGCGGGCACCGGCAGATAGCGATGTGCCTCAGGGCGGAAGAGGGGGCCGTGATAGCCGACAAGACCGTGCTCAAGATGATGCGCGAGATGGGGATTCGCTGCGGTATCAGACGCGAGACGGCCTACCACGGGTACAACTCGTACAGGGGCGTCGTCGGCAGGACGTTCGAGAACGTGATCGCGAGGGATTTCGACGCCGGGGCCCCGTGGCGGAAGCTGGGGACGGACGTCACCGAGTTCAAGGTGGCGGGCGGCAAGGCCTACTGGGCCCCGACGCTGGACTTCTGCACCAAGGAGATCGTGGCGAGCGACATATCGACCACGCCCGACATGGCCCAGCAGGCGAGGATGCTCGACGAGCTGCTGTCCAAGATCCCCGAGGGCGCCGCCCCGACCATGCACTCGGACCGGGGCTGGCAGTACCAGCGCGCCTCGTACACATCCAGGCTCGAGGCCGCCGGCATCGTCCAGAGCATGTCCAGGAAGGCGAACTGCATCGACAATGCCGCCACCGAGCAGCTCTTCAGCCACGTCAAGGACGAGTTCTACCTGGGCCGCGAGTGGACGACGTTCGAGGATTTCAAACGCGACCTGGAGGAATACGTAGTCCACTGGCGCACGCGCCGGAGGCAGGTAAGATTGAAGGGCCTGACCCCGGAGGAGTTCCGGAATCAGGCCCTCGCGGCCTAATCGCTATTTAGGGCGTCCAAGATTTGGGACGCAGTCCATTTTTCGCCCTGGTTTTGCATTCCTGGATAGATAGAAAAAGAAACCGCCTCCTCAAAAGAAAGCGGTTTCTTATAGTTCTACGTGAACGCGAGGTCTTTGACCCGGAGAGTCCGAGGTACTTGTTGGTAAGACCTTATTTAGGAGCGCGCAACCTTGCCGGACTTGAGGCAGGTGGAGCAAACGTTCATCTTGCGACGGTGACCATCGACGACGACGTAGACGCGCTGGATGTTGGGGCGGAACTTACGGTTGGTGACGCGGTGAGAGTGGCTGATGGAGCGACCGGCAACGGGGTGCTTACCGCAAACTTCGCAAACTTTGGACATAACTGACCCTCCTTGGGCGACAAACGAACATGTCGCGTTAACAAACAAGCCTGAACTATAGCACAGAAGTCGCTCCCTGTGCGCAATCTACACAGAGATATTCCTCTTTTGGCGATAGTGCTCACGCTACGGCCCTGGACGTAGATCCGATTTGCGTGCAGCAGAGGGGATTATGCCAGCTCGTGCGTGCGTTTTCAAGCTCGTCCCACAAATATATATAGGTTTATGGAGCGCCTGCGCCCGTTTACGGATTGCTCTGTATTTATGCTCGCAATTAAGCTCGAGGTTGGCTACACTATCCCTTGACCATTAAAGGGGTACGAGATACCCACATGGAATTACATTGCTGCCAAAGAGCAGCCCTTCCTGTGGGTGTCTGGTCCGCTTTAAGCGGTCGGGCATCTATTTTTTTGACTGTGTCAGCAGTCAAGACATGTGAGGAAGGAGATCGATGGGCACGACTTCCCCCAAGGCGGTCATCATGGACGAGACCGCCGTCAACCGAGCGATGACCCGCATCGCGCACGAGATCCTCGAGCGCAACGAGGGCTGTGAAGACCTCGCTCTGGTCGGTATCGTCACGCGCGGCGACCTTCTGGCAAAGAAGCTCGCCGAGGAGATCAAGGAGATCGAGGGCGTCGACGTTCCGCTCGGCAGCCTCGACATCAGCTTCTACCGCGATGACTATGCGACCAATTTCGCTCCCGCGATCCACGCTACCAACATTCCCTTCAGCGTCGACGGCAAGCGCGTTGTGCTGGTGGACGACATCCTGTATACGGGCCGTACTATCCGCGCCGCTCTGGATGCCGTCATGGACCTGGGCCGTCCGAGCCGCATCGAGCTGGCAGTTCTCGTTGACCGCGGTCACCGTGAGCTCCCCATCTCGCCGGACTTTGTCGGCAAGAACGTTCCCTCGTCGCATGAGGAGAACGTGCACCTATATATGAAGGAAGTAGACGGCCGCACCGCTGTCGAGATTAACGACGTCGCGCCGGGTTCCCATGTGGGCTCCGCGCCGCTGGGAGGTGAGTAGTACCGTGGCGTTCAACCATAAGCACCTGATCGACATTACCGAGTACTCCGAAGAGGACATCAAGCTCATCCTCGAGACCGCCAAGGCGTTCTCCGAGGTCAACGAGCGTGCGATCAAGAAGGTCCCCACGCTCAAGGGCAAGACCATCGTCAACATGTTCAACGAGCCCTCGACGCGCACCCGCAGCTCCTTCGAGCTCGCCGAGAAGCGCCTTTCGGCCGACAGCCTCAACTTTGGCGGCTCCTCGACTTCCACGGTCAAGGGCGAGAGCCTCGTCGACACCGTCGAGACCCTCAACGCCTACAAGATTGATTGCATCGTCGTTCGCGATAAGCACGCCGGTGCTCCCTACATCGTCACGCAGAACTCGCCCGCGAGCGTTATCTGCGCCGGCGACGGCAAGCACAACCATCCTACGCAGGCCCTGCTCGACCTGTACACCATCTGGGAGCACAAGGGTGACTTCCACGGTCTGAAGGTCGCTGTCGTCGGCGATATCGCGCACTCCCGTGTCTGCGGCTCGCTGATCCCCGCCCTTAAGATCATGGGCTGCGAGACCTACGCTGTCGCCCCCGGCACGCTGCTGCCGCCGGCGCCCGAGGTTCTGGGTTGCGACCACGTGACGAGCGACCTCGATTCCGTCCTGCCCGAGCTGGACGTCGTCTACATGCTGCGCGTGCAGCAGGAGCGCCTTGAGGGCGCTCCGTTCCCCACGATTCGCGAGTATCACAAGCTCTTCGGCCTGACCAAGGACCGCGAGAAGCTCATGAAGCCCGATGCGATCATCTGCCACCCGGGCCCCATCAACCGCGGCGTCGAGTTCGACTCCTATATGGCCGACCACCCGCAACGCTCCGTCATCCTGGAGCAGGTCTACGCCGGCATCTGCGTGCGTATGGCTATCCTGTATCTGCTGCTTGGAGGTGCCGATAATGGCCTTGCTTCTTAAGAATGCCCACGTCGTCGACCCGTCCGTCGAGCTTGACGGTGTCGTTGACGTCCTGATTGACGGCGACAAGATCGCCGAGGTCGGCGAGAATCTCGCCGTCGAGGGAGCCGAGGTCCGCGACCTTTCCGGCAAGTACCTCGTCCCCGGTCTGGTGGATATGCACGTTCACCTTCGCGAGCCCGGCTACGAGGTCAAAGAGGACATCGAGAGCGGCACCCGTGCAGCTGCCAAGGGCGGCTTTACCGGCGTGTGCGCCATGCCCAACACCGATCCCGTCACCGATAACGGCACCGTCGTGGAGTTCGTCAAGTCCCGCGCTGCCGAGGTCGGTCACTGCCGCGTCTATCCGTCGGGCGCCATGACCCGCGGTCTTAAGGGCGAGGCCATGTCCGAGATGGGCGATATGGTCGCCCACGGCGCCGTCGCCTTCACTGACGACGGTCGTGGCGTGCAGGGCGCGGGCATGCTCCGTCGCTGCATGGACTACGGCAAGATGTTCGGCAAGGTCTTTATGAGCCACTGCCAGGACGAGGATCTGGTCGGCCACGGCCAGATCAACGAGGGCAAGGTCTCGACCCGTCTGGCCCTCGAGGGTTGGCCGGCCGCCGGCGAGGAGCTTCAGATTGCCCGCGACATCGAGATTGCCAAGCTGACCGGTGCCAAGCTGCACATCCAGCACATCTCCACCGCTCATGGCCTGGAGCTCGTGCGTGCCGGTAAGGCTGCCGGTGTCCAGGTGACCTGCGAGGCCACCCCGCACCACATGTTCCTGACCGAGAACGACCTGGACGAGACCTACAACACCTCGCTCAAGGTCAATCCGCCGCTGCGCACCGACGAGGATGCCGAGGCCATCCGTCAGGGTGTCATCGACGGTACCGTCGACGCTATCGTTACCGACCACGCTCCCCACACCCCGTGGGAGAAGGCCCGCGAGTTCGAGCTCGCGCCCTTTGGAATGATTGGCCTCGAGACTTCGCTGTCGCTCGTGCTCACTGAGCTGGTCAATACGGGCAAGATGAGCGTGAGCCGCATGGTCGAGCTCATGGCCATCAAGCCGCGTGAGATTCTGGGCCTCGATCAGGTTCAGGTCAAGGCGGACTCTGTCGCCGACCTGACCGTGTTTGACCCCTCCGCAACCTGGACGGTTGGCGAGGACGGTTACGAGTCGCGCGCCGAGAACTCCGGTTTTGCCGGCCGCACGCTCACCGGTCGTGTCACCGATGTATTTGTCGGTGGCAAGCAGACGCTCGCCGACGGCTGCATCTGCTAGCATAGCCTTATCGCTTTTGTGCGCGGCGCCCTTGCGGTGCCGCGCTTTCTGTTCGTTTAGACCATGCAACCGCATGGGGGATTGGAGCGTCTATGCCCACACCTTCCACTGCACGCATGCACGACTTCGAGGTCGTCTCGAACTGGGAGATCGCCGACGGCATCTTCTCGCTCGTCATCTCGGCCCCCAAGCTTGCAAGTGTGCTCAAGCCCGGTCAGTTTGTGAACATTGCCGTGCCCGGCGATGCCTCCTCGCTGCTTCGCGTGCCCCTGAGCTTCTATCGCGCCGACGCCGAGGCCGGCACCGTCGAGCTGTGGTACGCCGTCGTGGGCGACGATACCCGTCGTTTGTCCCAGATGGGCCCTGGCTCCACCTCTAACCTGTTGGGCCCCGGTGGCCGTGGCTGGATGGTACCCGAGGGCACCAGGAAGGCACTGCTCGTCGCCGGTGGCATCGGCGTTCCGCCCGTGCTGTGCCTTGCCGACAAGCTTGCCGAGCAGGGCGTGGATGTCGACGTTTGCCTGGGCTTTGGCACCGCTTCCAAGGCCGTTGGTGTCGATGAGTTCCGCGCGCTGGGCGCCACGGTTAACGTGTGCACCGACGACGGTTCGCTCGGCACGCACGGTTTTTGCACCGATCCGGCAGCCGAGCTGCTTGGAGAGGGCGGCTACGACTACGTCGCCAGCTGCGGCCCCGCCGTCATGATGAAGAAGGTCGCCGCCGCTGCCGCCGAGGCCGGTGTGTACTGCGAGGTGTCGCTCGAGCGCATGATGAGCTGTGGCTTTGGCGCCTGCAACACCTGCAATGTCGAGACGGTCGACGGTATGAAGGGTGCTTGTATGTGCGGCCCCGTGTTCGATGCTTCCAAGGTGGTGGTCTTCTAGTGGGTACCGTGAACATGGCCGTCGATTTCGGCGGCGTCAAGATGCAGAACCCCATTAACACCGCAGCCGGTACCTTTGGCTACGGTTGGCAGTTCCAGAACTTCTTTGATGTTTCCCAGCTGGGCGCCATCACCACCAAGGGTTGCGCTGCCGAGCCCTGGCCCGGCAATCCCGCGCCCCGCATGGCCGAAATTCCCGGCGGTATGATCAACTCCGTGGGTCTTCAGAACCCCGGCGTGGCCGCCTTTGCCCGCGAGTCCGGTCCGTGGCTCGAACAGCTGTCCAAGGACGGCTGCCAGGTCATCTGTCAGGTTGCCGGTCACTCCGTTGACGAGTTTGTCCGCGCACTCGAGATGTATGTCGAGCTGTGCCCCTGGGCTGCCGGCTACGAGATCAACGTGAGCTGCCCTAATATCGCCGCCGGCGGTGCCGCCATGGGCTCCACGCCCGAGGGCGCCTCTTCCGTTATGGCTGCTTGCCGTAAGGTGACCGATAAGCCGCTGTTCGTCAAGATGGCTCCGGTCAACGTCGCCGAGATCGCCAAAGCCCTCGAGGCCGCAGGCGCCGACGGCCTTTCGGTCATCAATTCCATCCAGGGCATGGCCATTGACGTGCACACCCGCAAGTCCCGCGTTGCCAAACCCAAGGGCGGCCTTTCGGGTCCACTGTGCCACCACATCGCCGTTCGCATGGTCTGGGAGGTCGCTCAGGCCGTCGATATCCCCATCAACGGTGTCGGCGGCGTCATGACGGGCGAGGATGCGGCCGAGTTTATCCTGGCTGGCGCTACCTGCGTGTCGGTCGGCATGGCCAACTTCGTCGATCCGTGCGCCTCGCTCAAGATCGCGCACGAGCTCGAGGCCTGGGCGGAGTCCCAGGGCGTGAAGGACATCAACGAGCTGGTAGGTGCTTTCGAATGCTAGAGACCGATGCCCGCGACCGCGTTATCGTCGCCCTCGACTGCGACCGTGAGCGTGCGCTCGAGCTCGCCCACGAGCTTTCTGGTCATGCCGCTTGGCTCAAGGTCGGCATGACGCTCTATTACGCTGAGGGCCCCGAGATCGTCAAGACGTTCAAGGACCTGGGCTTTAAGGTCTTCCTCGACCTCAAGTTCCATGACATTCCGCATCAGGTGCGCGGTGCCGCCCGTTCGGCCTCGCTTGCCGGTGCCGACCTGCTCTCGGTCCACGGTTTGGGTTCGGGCGCCATGCTCGCCGCGTGCCGTGAGGGTGCCGAGGAGGCGCGCGAGGACCGCGCCAAGCTCGTCGCCATTACCGTGCTCACGAGTATGAACCAGGATGCGCTGGCCGAGATCGGCGTCGAGTCGCCCGTTGCCGAGGAAGCCGCCCGTCTGGCAAAGCTTGCCCAGACCAACGGCATCGACGGCATCGTGTGCTCGCCGATGGAGGCTCATGACATGCGTGAGCTGCTCGGTCCCGACGCGCTGATCGTGACCCCGGGCGTGCGTCCGGTGGGTGCCGCTCTTGGTGACCAGTCTCGCGTGGCGACGCCTTCCCAGGCTATCGAGCGTGGTGCAAGCCACATTGTTGTGGGACGTCCCATCACCGGTGCCGACGATCCGGTTGCTGCCTTTGACGCCATCGTCGCCGAGCTGGTCGAAAACGTCGCGTAAAAGATTCCCCTAAGTCACCACTTTTGGGTCTCATTAGCACAAAATAGCCCCTGTGCCTGCGTAAACTTTCCCATCCTTTGTGTGGAATCGCAGGTCAGGGGCTTAACTTTGGGCGCAGTATATTGCACTTTTTGCGGGTATCGTCTAACCTATGGAGCCGCTATTGGGCATTTTGTACGTTCTACGTGCTAAAATGCCAATTATTGAATCAGATATAACCCAACTATTTGGAGGTACGAATGGCACTCCCTCAGCTTACCGATGAGCAGCGCAAGCAGGCTCTTGAGAAGGCTGCTGCCGCACGTCACGCCCGCGCTGAGCTTCGCGAGCAGATCAAGAAGGGCGAGAAGTCCCTCGAGTCTGTGCTCAACTCCGATGACCCCATCGCTTCCCGCATGAAGGTTTCCACCCTCATCGAGTCTCTCCCTGGTTATGGCAAGGCCAAGGCCGCCAAGATCATGGAGGAGCTCGGTATCTCCGCTACCCGTCGCGTCCAGGGCCTCGGCGTCCGTCAGCGCGAGCAGCTCCTCGAGCAGCTGACCAAATAAGTGAGCGCTCAGGATTCCAAGCTCTTTGTGATTTCTGGACCGTCAGGCGCAGGCAAGGGTACGCTCGTCACTCGTGTGCGCGAGCGCCGCTCGAACCTGGGCCTGACGGTTTCGGCTACCACGCGAGCACCACGCAAAGGTGAGGTCGACGGCGTCAACTACTTTTTTCTGACGCGCGAGGAGTTCGACCGCCGCGTGGCAAACGGTGAGTTTGTTGAGTGGGCCGAGGTCCACGGTAACTGCTACGGCACGTTGGTGAGCGAGGTCACATCCAAGCTCGCCTCTGGCGCATCTCTGATTTTGGAGATCGATGTCCAGGGCGCCCTGCAGGTGAAGGAGCGTTTCCCCGAGGCCGTGCTGATCTTTATCAAGCCGCCTTCGCTTGAGGTACTCCGCGAGCGTCTAGTCGGTCGCGGTACCGAGACGCCCGAGACGATTGAGCTGCGTATGGCAAACGCCGCCGATGAGCTTGCCCTTGCCGACCGCTACGACGATGTCGTGGTGAATGACGATCTCGACCGCGCGACCGACGAGCTCGTTCGCGTTCTCGATATGCATGAAAGGATCTGAGGTCCGTGTCCGTTGTAAAGCCTTGCATTGACGATCTTCTGGAGAAGACCGATCACAACCGCTTCCTGCTCGCTTCGCTTGCCTCCAAGCGCGCCTGCGACATCAATAGCATGCTGCGTGGCCAGCACAACCGCGTGCTTGCCGTCCAGGATGTCGATGACATCACCATCGGGCTTTCCGGTGCCGATACCATCTCGATGGCTATGGATGAGATTGTCGACGGCGACATCTCTTACGACGAGGCCCGTTACGAGAAGGCGCTCGGCCACAAGGTTGCTGAAGCCTAAATGGCGGCTCGCGTCTGCCTGGTCCACTATCACGAGGTTGGACTGAAGGGTAAGAACCGCGCACATTTTGAGCATATCCTCATGGATAACATCAAGGCGGCCTTGGCCGCCTTTTCCGTGAATGCCGTGTCTCGAATTTCCGGTTATATCCTCGTGACCTTTAACGAGCATCAGGCCGACGAGGCGGCGCGTGTCATTCGCACCGTTCCCGGCGTTGCTCGCGTGTCTTTGGCGTATCACACCAATCGCGACCCTCAGGAGTACTGTGCCGCCGCCGTGAAGGCGCTGCGCGAGTTTGGTTCCTTCGATTCGTTTAAGGTGCACGCCAAGCGCTCCAATACCGACTATGAGCTCACCTCGATTGACATCAATCGTCAGGTGGGCGAGGTGTTGTGTGAGGCCTTCCCCGATAAAAAGGTTCAAATGCACGACCCCGATGCGATGGTGCACGTACTGGTGGTCCAGGGCAGCGTTTATGTTTACGCGCGCTCCGAGCGCGGCGTGGGCGGTCTGCCGGTGGGTTCTGCCGGCAAGGTCGTGACGCTGCTGTCGTCGGGTATCGATTCTCCGGTGGCGACCTGGATGCTCGCGCGTCGCGGCGCGGTGTGCGTGCCGGTACATTTCTCTGGTCGTCCGCAGACGCCCGATACGAGCGAGTATTTGGTGCAGGACATCATCCGTGCGCTTGAGCCGGGTGTCCAGATCGGCCGCCTGTACGTGGTGCCGTTTGGCGACTGCCAGCGTGAGATTTCGGTCACCTGCCCCAGCAATCTGCGCGTGATCATGTATCGCCGCATTATGTATTCGGTTGCCGAGCGCATTGCACACATCGAGGGCGCCAAGGCCATCGTGACCGGCGAATCGCTTGGGCAGGTTGCCTCCCAAACGCTTGAGAACATCATGGCCGTCAACGAGGCCGTGAAGATCCCCGTGTTCCGCCCTCTCATCGGTTCGGACAAGCAGGAGATCATCGCGCGCGCCGAGGAGATTGGTACGTTCGATATCTCGACTGAGGCCGCTCCCGACTGCTGCACGCTATTTATGCCGCGCCGTCCCGAGACGCATGCCAAACTCGATGCCGTGCATGAGGCCTGGGAGTTGTTCGATCATGAGGAGATGATCGAGCGCCTGCTCAAGCAGACCGAGTACATCGACTTCGAGAGCAACACGTATAAGGCCCCTAAGACCTTAAAACGCAAACATTCGGAGCTTGCTCCGCGTGAGATTTACCAAGATCACGAGTAAATTTGTGCATAGACCGACGATGCGCCTGCATCGTCGGTCTTTTGCTATCTGGGCATTTTGCGGCTAAGTGTCCATTTGCTGACGTGTGCCTGAATAAATGGACAGATTTGTGCAAGGTTTTGGTTGGTTTTTGGTTTGACCGCTAAAACCGGTTTTGGAGCGTGGCTGTTGCGGAGCTCCTTTCCTGACACGATGGTGTTGGGAGGTTTTGCTATGGCGCAGCGCGAACAACACGAACGAGTCAAACGGATGGACCGCTTGGCGGACAAGCTGTTCGGTCATAAGGCAGTGGTGATGGCGATACTGGTCGTCATTGCGATGGCGAGTGGACTGGCGATGGCGAACCTTGGCGGCGGTGCCGGTGGCGTGTCGTTTGAGCGCACTGACGGTTCGGGCTCGTTGGTGGAGCCGGGATCCGGTGATACCTCGAGCGGAAAGACATCCGAAGGTTCTTCGACTAAGGCTTCTGCCGCGGCAGAGGTCTATGTCGATGTCGATGGCGCCGTTGTGTCGCCCGGCGTATATCGTCTCAAGGACGGCGCGCGGGTGGCTCAGGCGATTGATGCCGCCGGCGGGCTGGCGCCCGAGGCAGACGTTACGGGGCTCAATCGGGCATCTAAGGTCGTCGATGGACAGAAGATTCACGTTCCAACGATAGGGGGGCAGCAGGCGTCCATTGCGGAAGCCGGTGTTGATGGTGGGGCTTCCGCATCATCGGGCGTGAGTGGCACAACAGGCCTAGTAAACATCAATACGGCAAGCGCAGAAGAGCTACAGACGCTCTCGGGCATCGGTCCCTCCATGGCCCAGTCGATTATCGATGAGCGGACAAAGAACGGTGCTTTTGCCTCGGTTGACGATCTGATGCGTGTGTCGGGAATCGGCGAGAAGAAGCTTGCCAAAATCAAAGATTGCATCTGCGTATGAGTGCGACCGAGCGCGAGCAAGTGATGCCACCACGACCATTGATGCCGTGGACGATGGCGCTTTGTGCCGGCTTGTGTGTGAGCTGTGGCTTGGTACTTAACATGGCGGCCGATTTGCTGTTGGGAGAGCGGGCAGCGCCCGCCGCGTCGCTTATGGCCATTCCCGTTGCGGCTGCGGCTTGTATCGTATTGGCTCGGTCCTGTATGCGCCTTGTGCGGTGGAGACGATGGCTTTATGCCGCGGGCCTTGGCTTCTTGGCGGGGGCGGTCGTGTCCGCGGGTTGGGCGATCGGGACACTGCGTGCTTCGAGCGCACTGGATAATCGGGCTGCGAGCAGTCTCGAGTTTGTTGTGCACGGCGACCCGTCCATCAGTGACGGTGCGTACTCCTATGCCTGCGATGCGTATGCGGGCGAAAAGCGTTTGGGTCAGGTGCGGCTGTCGTGTGATCGCGAGCTCGACGCCGGTTCGCATGTACGTGCTATCGGTCGAATTTCGCGCTTTGAGAACGATGCGTATGGGCGCTCACGCGTGCTTCGAGGCGAGGCGCGCAAGGTTAAAGCCGTTCGGATTGTGTCGGTCGATGAGGGCTCTCCGGAGCCGCTGCTTCGACTGCGAAATGGGCTGCTTGCGTCTATCGCGCCTGCGACCGACCCGGCGCGTGCGCTCATAGCCGGTGTCGTCTGCGGTCGTTCGGCCGAGCTGCGCGCCCAGCCGGCGGGCGACTGGTTTTCGGTGACGGGAACGGCGCATCTTATCGCCGTCTCGGGCAGCCATTTGGCTATCGTGGGGTTTTTAATCGAGGGTTTATTGCAAAAGACTCGGTGCTCACGTGGTCTTCAGCGGGCGATACTGGCGATAACGCTTGTGGGCTACGCTACCTTTACGGGCGCGTCTCCCTCTGCCGTGCGCGCGTGCTGCATGGTGTTCGCGACGCTTGTCGTAAACGGCGCGGGGCGTCGCCGGCACGGCGCATCGGCACTCTTTGTTACCATGTCCATCTTTGTGCTACTGCGGCCGACGGTGCTGTTCGAGATGGGCTTTCAGCTTTCATGTGCCAGCGTCTTAGCCATTCTGTGCTTTTGCCCCTATGCGACCTTCGCTTTGGGTGAGCTGGGCGTGCCATCGGGCGTTGCCAGCATGCTTTCCGTCACGCTGTGCTCGCAGTTGGCGACATTTCCCATTACCATTCCTGCCTTCGGTACGTTCTCGCTCATTGCTCCGCTGGCAAATGCGGTCATCGGTCCGGTGGTGAGCGTACTGCTTGCTGTGTCCATCGTGCTGGTTCCCTTTTCGCTCGTGGGACCGTTGCGGACTTGGGCGCTCGTTGTGCCCATGATTGCCGCCCGTTGCGCGCTGTTCTTCGAGCAGCTGTTTGCCGCCGTGCCGGGTGCATCCGTGAGCGTGCCGCCCGATAGCATGTGGATTTACCTAGTGCCGTGTTTGCTGGCGGTTCTGCTTGTCCGGTGGCCGCGTCCCCGTGCGCGTCCTATGGCGGTGGGGCTTGCATGCCTTGTGCTCTTGGCTGCGATTCCGTACGTCTACTGGGATCGATTCGCTCCGCCTTCGGTGACGGTGCTCGATGTGGGCCAGGCCGATGCGATTCTTATCCGCCAGGGCGGCGCAGTAGCACTCGTCGATTGCGGACTCGACGAGCGCGTGGTGGCGGCGTTGGTCCGCAATAACGTGCACCATATCGATGCCGTCTTTGTGACGCATTGGGATGAGGACCACTGGGGTGGTCTGCCTGCCGTGCTCGAACAGTTTTCGGTCGGAACGATTGCCGTGGCGGCGGATGCGCTGGAGGATGCTCCTGCCGAGGTATTGAACCGACCTGGCGTGGAGTATCGGCAGGTGCGCCGTGGGGATACGGTCGACATCGGCTCATTTTGCGCCCACGTGATGTGGCCATTCGAGTCCGTGGATGGCGAGGGAAATGAGGACTCCCTTGTCCTGCTGCTCTCTTATGTTCAGGAAGGCAAGGGCCTGCGCATGCTCCTCACCGGTGATGCCGAGCTCGACCAAGAACGGGAATTCGTGCAGGAGGTGGGGGATATCGATGTCCTTAAACTTGGGCATCACGGCTCCAAGGTTTCAGTCGATGGTGAGTTGCTGGACGTCCTGAAGCCCGAGCTTTCCCTTGCGAGCGCGGGCGAGGGGAATCGATACGGCCATCCGTCCGATGCCTGCGTCGATGCCGTGAAGGAAGCGGGTGGTGTGTTCGCGTGCACCATCGAACACGGCGACATTACCGTCGCGCCGACTGCGAATGGCTTTGCGATGAGATGCCAGCGACCGTGATGACATCGTTGGCGCGCGGCTGGCCCCTGGGCTAAAATGGCACAGTACGAATTCGAGAGTCTGCGAGAGGGGAGCGCAATGCCCGAAACCGGTCTGCTGCCGGCATATCTGATCGTTGGTACCGATGGGGTCAAGCGCGACCACGCCGTCTCGCGTATGAAAGCTCGCTTGGAAAAGTCGGGTATGGTTGAGTTCAACCTCGATGAACGCGACATGACCAAAGACCCCGATATCGAGTCGATCATTGGCTCGCTCAATACCTTTCCCATGGGCAGCGAGTTTCGCCTGGTAATCCTTGACGGCTGCTCCAAGCTTGCCAAGGCGGTTTCCGAGCCGCTCGTCGAGTATCTGGCGAGTCCAAGTCCCACAACGGTCTGCCTTATTATCGCCGATTCGCTCGCCAAGAATACGCGCCTGTACAAGGCGATCGCCAAGATTGACAAGAAGGCCGTCATCGATTGCTCGGGCACCAAGCGCTGGGAGCTCCCACGCCGCGTGCAGCAGATGGCGACGCAACACGGCAAGTCCATCTCGGCGGCGGCCGCCGAGGAGCTTGTCTCGCGCTCGGGCGAGAACACCCGCATGCTCGATAACGACTTGGCCAAGCTTGCCCAGATGGTCGAGGCCCCTCAGATTGAGCTTGCCGATGTGGAACGCTGGATCGTCCGCACGGCCGAGGTCCAGCCCTGGGATTTTCTCAACGCGGTATCGGCTCGTGATATACGCCGCTCGCTTGAGCTCTTCAATTTACTGCCCGTCAAGAGTTACGTGTGGACCTACACATTGCTGTGCGGCCGCATCCGTGAGCTGATCGTCGCCAAGGCGCTTGACTCTCGTGGGCAGGGCCGCGAGCTTGCCGCAACGCTCAAGCTCCAGTCCTGGCAGGTCAAAAATCACCTGACCTGGGCACGCCGCTATTCGATGGCAGAGCTGGTCGCGGCGCTCGAGGGCGCGGTCGATGTGGAGCTCGCGCTTAAGGGTTCGGCCGATTCTCAGACTGCGCTTTTGCTCTGGATTACGAACATCTTGAGAAAATCGTGATGATACCTGCCTATTTGACAAATTCGTTCTATCCCTTTGAGGGGGAGCGTGCTATAGTAGGCGCTTGCATGACCTCACCGTGTCTCAGAGGTGTCATACATTTTTTGCAAGGAACTCGAAAGGAACTCCAGAAGTGGCAAACATCAAGTCTCAGAAGAAGCGTATCCGCACCAATGAGGCAGCTCGCATGCGTAACAAGGCTGTCAAGTCCGAGCTCAAGACGCTGACCAAGCACGTCCAGTCCGCCGTCGCCGAGGGCGACGCCGAGAAGGCCCAGGCTGCCCTCAAGACCGTCACCAAGCGTCTCGACATGGCTGCCGCCAAGCATGTTATCCACAAGAACCAGGCTTCCAACCGCAAGTCCGGTCTTGCCAAGCTCGTGAACAGCATCAACGCCTAAGTTGTAAATTTCACACCACACAGATTGCGCGCATAAATGGAGCCTGTTTTATGGAACAGGCTCCATTTTTTGTACCGCTCGGGTAAGATAGTCCGCATGAATACTTCAATTGACATTTCCCACATCCGCAACTTCTCGATCGTTGCGCACATTGACCATGGCAAGTCCACGATCAGCGACCGCATCCTCGAGCTCACCCATACCGTCGACGAGCGCGACATGGAGTCGCAGCTGCTCGACACCATGGATATCGAGCGCGAGCGCGGCATTACGATCAAGTCCAATGCCGTCCGCGTTTCCTATGACGCCGACGATGGTGAGACGTATCAGTTCAATCTGATCGATACGCCGGGCCACGTGGACTTCACCTACGAGGTCTCGCGTTCGCTGGCTGCTTGCGAGGGTGCGGTACTCGTCGTCGACGCTACGCAGGGCGTCGAAGCGCAGACCGTCTCCAACGCGACGCTCGCCATGAACGCCAACTTGGACATTGTTCCGGCCATCAACAAGATTGACCTTCCCTCGGCGCACCCCGACGAGGTCAAGACCGAGATCGAGGATGACCTCGCGATCCCTGCCGACGATGCCGTGTGTGTCTCGGGCAAGACCGGCGAGGGTATCCACGATCTGCTGGAGTCCATTGTCTTTTTGATCTCGCCGCCCAAGGGCGATGCGAACGCGCCGCTCAAGGCACTCATCCTGGATTCGTATTTCGACGAGTATCGCGGCGTCGTCGCCACGGTGCGCATCTTTGACGGTTCCATCAAAAAGGGCGATACCCTGCGCATGATGCAGGCAAAGGGCGACTTTTTGGTCGATGGCGTGGGCGTCAAGCGTCCCGCCGAGACTCCGGTCGATGCGCTGACGGTCGGCGAGGTGGGCTACGTGGTCACGGGCCTGAAGGACCCCGAGGCCGTGCGCGTGGGCGATACCCTCACGTGGGCGTCGAATCCCTGCCCCGAGCCGCTTCCCGGCTACCGCGAGGCTAAGCCCATGGTCTATACGGGCCTGTTCCCGATCGATAACAAGGACTATGAGAACCTGCGTGACGCGCTCGATAAGCTGCACGTCAACGACCCGTCGTTGGTGTGGGAGCCCGAGACCTCGGTGGCGCTCGGCTTTGGCTTCCGTGTGGGCTTCCTGGGCCTGCTGCACATGGAAGTCGTCAAGGAACGCCTGGAGCGCGAGTTCAATCTGGACCTCATTGCCACGAGCCCCTCGGTTGACTATCACGTCTACAAGACTGACGGAGAGATGATTGATGTCCGTAGCCCGCAGGATCTTCCCGAGGCCACGCGCATCGAGCGTATCGAGGAACCCTACCTCAAGGCTAAGATCATCTGCCCGCCCGAGTATACGGGTGCCGTCATGCAGCTCGCTATCGAGCACCGTGGCATTACAACCGACATGATCCATCTCACGAGCAAATCGGTCGAGATGCGCTTTGACATGCCGCTCGCCGAGCTCATCCTGGACTTCTTTGACCAGCTCAAGAGTCGTACCAAGGGCTATGCCTCGCTCGACTACGAGTTCAACGAGTACCGTCCCTCCGAGCTCGTTAAGCTCGATATCTTGCTTTCGGGCGATGAGGTGGACGCGCTGTCGTTTATCGTCCACAAGGACAAGGCCTATGGCCTGGCCCGTGGCCTGTGCGACAAGCTTAAGGAGATCATCCCGCGTCAGCTGTTCGAGGTGCCCATCCAGGGTGCTATCGGCAATAAGATCATTGCCCGCTCCACCGTCAAGGCGCGTCGCAAGGACGTGCTTGCTAAGTGCTACGGCGGCGATATCTCGCGTAAGCGCAAGCTGCTCGAGAAGCAGAAAGAGGGCAAGAAGCGCATGAAGGCCATCGGATCGGTCGAGGTCCCGCAGGAGGCCTTTATGGCGATCCTCAAGGTGGACGAGTAGGTCTATGGCGCTTTCTGAATACAGCAAGCGGCTGCTGGGCGCCTATGCCGAGCAGCCGTTCCTTATGGCTCCCATGGCGGGCGTGACCGACCCTGCCTACCGCATCATGTGCCGCCGTCGCGGTGCCAACCTTGCCTACAGCGAGATGGTGAGCGTGGCGGGCCTTGCCTATGCCAGCAACAAGACCTGGCGCCTGGTGCTACCGGCCGACGAGGAGCAGCAGATTTGCGTGCAACTCTTCGGCTCCAAGCCCGATCAGTTTGCGAGCGCCGTCGCTGCCGTCGAGGAGCGCGTTGGCGATCGCCTGTCGCTCATCGATATCAATATGGCATGCCCCGCCCGCAAGGTTGTTACCAAGGGCGAGGGCTCGGCGCTCATGCGCACGCCCGACCTGGCGGAGAAGATCGTCGAGGCCACGGTGGGCGCGGCGCACGTGCCCGTGACCGTCAAGATTCGCAAAGGCTTTTATGCCGAGGACCGCAATGCCGCGACATTTGCCCAGATGCTTGAGGGCGCAGGGGCTGCCGCAGTCGCCGTGCATGGTCGTTGCGCCACGCAGCTCTACACCGGCCAGGCCGATTGGTCGGTCGTCGATGAGGTCGCAGATGCCGTTGAGATTCCCGTGATCGGTTCGGGTGATGTGTTCACCGCCGAGGATGCCGCGGTGCATCTGCGAAACTCGGGTGCCAGCGCGGTGTTTATCGCGCGCGGCATCTACGGGAACCCGTGGGTGTTTGGCGATGCTCGCGCTCTTGCGCTCGATGGCACACCGGTGCCGGCGCGCAGCTCTGTCGAGCGCCTGGACGCCCTGCGTGAGCACCTAACGCTGACGCATGAGCTCCTGCCGCTCATGTCGCGTGCCCGTACGTACGCAAGCTGGTACTTAAAAGGCATGCCCCATGCCGCCGCTTGGCGTGCCCATGTGGTGCGCTGCTCCACGTATGAGGAGTTTATGGCGCTGGTCGATGAGATCGAGCATGATGTGGTGGCCTGCGAGGCTGCCCTTGCCGCCGGCGAATCGGTGCCCCCTCATCCGCTGGAGGCTTAAGGGTGGCCGTTACCGCGCTGTACGTGCACGTGCCGTTCTGTGCCCAAAAGTGCCGCTACTGCGACTTCGACTCGCGCAGCTTTGCTTCGTGTGATTTGGATGCCGCGCTCGATTCCTATTTTGAGCAGTTGTTCGCGCGTCTCGATGCTTTTGGCAAGGCTGGGGCCCTCGACCAGATCCGCACCGTCTATGTTGGCGGCGGCACGCCGTCGCTGGCGGGGGAGCGCCTGGTGGAGCTGGCGCGGCGTATTCGTGCGTGGTGCGCCCCCGTTGAGTTTACCTGCGAGGCCAATCCCGAGTCGCTGACCGCCGAGCTTGCTACTGCGCTTGCCAAGGTTGGTGTCACACGCGTTTCTCTGGGCGTGCAAACGCTCGATAACACCGAACTTACCGCCATCGGCCGCATTCACGATGCCGATCGGGCGCTCGCCGCCATCGCGACGGTCAAGGACGCTGGGCTTGACGTGTCGTGCGACCTTATGTGCGGACTTCCCGGGCAGACCGCAGCGAGTTGGAAGCGTACGCTCGAGGGCGTGCTGGCGGCGGTTCCGCATCATGTGTCGGTTTACCCGCTCACGCTCGAGGTGGGGACGCCCCTCTATCGCATGGCGTGCCGTGACGAGTCGCTCGAGCCCGACGAGGATTTTCAGGCCGCCTGCATGGACGTGGCGCGCGAGCTCCTGGGTGCCGCCGGCTATCACCCGTATGAGGTGGCGAGCTACGCGCTCGACGGCCATGAATGCGCCCATAACATTGCCTACTGGACCGGACAGGGTTACCTGGGTCTGGGCCGCTCTGCCGCCGGCATGCTCGATGCTGGGGACTTCGCTCGCTTGGCCGGGCTGTTTTGCGGCGCACTTGCTCGAGGCGACGCGTATCGCGTGCGTCTGGTACAGCGCGACGATGCTGCGACGACGTTTGATGCCGAGTGTCTGTCGCAGCGCGAGGCAGCAGCCGAGGATTTGATGCTCGCCTGTCGCATGACGCGCGGCGTTGGGTCTGACCTGTTGGTTCGCTCGGCAAACATTATCCCCGAGGACGAGCTGGCGGCGGCTTGCGACCGCGCGCTCGAGTTGGGCCTTGCCTCCTGGGTGTCCGATGATGCTAAAGGGCATGCGGGGCGCGTTACATCGAAAGATGTTATCGAAGGTCGCACTCGCGCCCGTCTGGCTCCCACCCACTTGGGTTGGCTCGATGGAAATGTGCTGTTCGAGCTGTTTTGGGGTCTAGCTTAGGCCGCTCGGGTAGAATGACCGCATTATATACGCTGCTGTGAGCAGGAGGTTGCCGCGCATGGCGACGATGAACGAAAAAGATTACTACGAGATCCTGGGCGTCTCCAAGGACGCCACCTCGCGTGATATACAAAAGGCTTTCCAGCAAAAGGCCCGCAAGCTCCATCCGGACGTCAATAAAGAGCCGGATGCCGAGGAAAAGTTCAAAGAGGTTTCCGAGGCCTACGCCGTGCTTTCGGACGAGCAGAAGCGTGCTCGCTATGACGCCATGCGCTCGGGCAATCCCTTTGCCGGTGCTCCTACGGCTTCGCCCTATGGTGGCGGCTACGCCGGCAGCACGGGTTATGGCAATCCCTTTGAGGGCGGCTTCCCCTTTGGTGGCGCCTGGGGCCAGCAGCGTCGTGGGCAGGCTGCCTACAATCCCGAGAACGGCGCCAACGTGGTCGTCGACATCAAGCTCGACGCCAAGGAGGCCAAGGGCGGTGCCCGTAAGACCGTCCGCTATACGCGTTTTGATACCTGTGGTCACTGTGGCGGCTCGGGCTCCGTCTCGTCCGAGCATGCGCATACCTGCCCGAGCTGCGGCGGTCGCGGCCACATCGATGTCGACCTGTCCTTCCTGTTTGGCGCCGGCACGTTCCAGTCGGTCTGCCCCGAGTGCGGCGGTTCCGGTAAGGTCGTCGCCGACCCCTGTCCCGATTGCGGTGGCAGCGGTCGAACCCGCGTGACCTCCGAGCAGACGATTGAGTTTCCTGCCGGCACGCACGATGGCGACGAGGTTCGTATTGGCGGCATGGGTCACGCCGGCACCAACGGTGCCGCGGGCGGCGACCTGGTCGGCCGTGCCCATGTCGAGGCCGAGCGCCTGGAAGGCAAGGCCCGTACCGGTTTTTACCTGATGGGCATCGTGGCGCCGTTTTTGGTGCTGTCGGCCATCTCGGGCGTGTTCTCGGCCTTTGCCATGATGTGCTTTATTCCGTTTGCCATGGGCCTGTTCATGGTGCTCTCGGACGGCGTGCTTCATCGCAGCCTGCTGTGGTGGAAACGCGGCGCGATGCAGTTTGCCAACGGTTTTGCCAACGGATTTATGTTTGCACTCGTGTCGGTTTGGTTTGCGAGCTGCTCGCAGCGTGCCATGCTTTCGCCGTACGGAATGTACTAACATCAAACCCTCTGTTTGCGGCCGCCCCAGCTTGGGTATAGGACGCACTGTGACAATAATGAAAGTCGGAAGGATTCGGTCGTGTCGGAAAATAGGGATTACTACGAGGTACTTGGCGTCGAAAAGGATGCCGACGCGCGGACGATTAAGCGCGCGTTTCTAAAGAAGGCCCGTACCGTACACCCGGACGTTTCGGACGACCCCGAGGCCGAGGCCAAGTTCAAAGAGCTCAACGAGGCATATTCCGTTCTTTCCGATGAGCAGAAGCGTGCAAACTACGATCGCTTTGGCTCTCCTGACGGCCTCGGTGGCTCTGGCTATGTCGACATTAACGACATCTTTGGCGGCATGGGCATGGACGACCTTTTCTCGTCGTTCTTTGGCGGCGGCGCCGGCGGTGGTGCCCGCGGCCGTCGCGAGCGTCGTCGCGGTCGTGACATGGCCATCTCGCTTTCGGTGACGCTCGAGGAGGCGGCGCTCGGCTGCAAAAAGACTATCAGCTATGACCGCCTTGCTCCTTGCGAGGACTGCAATGGCACCGGTAGGGCAGAGGGCGCACAGGAAAAGCAGTGCGGCCGCTGCCACGGTACGGGCTACGTCACGACGGTTCAGCGTTCGTTCCTGGGCCAGGTTCAGTCTTCCTCGCCTTGCCCCGACTGCCATGGCGAGGGTACGGTTATCGACCATCCCTGCGAGACCTGCGACGGTCAGGGTCGCACGCCTTCGCATGAAAAGATCGACATCGATATTCCCGCCGGCGTTTCGACCGGTCGACAGCTGCGTGTGAGCGGCTTTGGCGAGGCCGGCCTTCGCGGCGAGCCTTCGGGCGACTTGATTGTCAACGTGCGCGTTGCCGACCATGAGCGCTTTAAGCGCAACGGTGACGACTTGTACCTGGTGAGCGATATCTCGATTGCACAGGCTGCGCTCGGCTGCGAGATCGAGGTCGAGGGCATTATGCCCGACGAGGTCGTTAAGGTGACGGTTCCCGCCGGCGCCCAGTACGGCGACACCGTGAGCGTCAATAATTACGGCATGCCGCGCATTGGCGGTGGCGGTTCGCGTGGCCGCCTGATCGTGCAACTGCGCGTGGTCGTTCCCACCAATCTTTCCAATAAGCAGCGCGAGCTGCTCCGTGCTTTTGCCGATGAGATGGGCGATGACGTCGCTTCCGGTAAGAAGTCGGTGACCGACCGTATCAAGAGTGCCCTCGACGATATCCTCGATTAAGGAGCCCGCGTGCTCGCACCCCATATTTCCGTCGTCAACCTCGGCTGCCGTGTCAACCGGGTTGAGTCTGACCGTATCACTGCCGATCTTATGCGCCTGGGCTTTGCTATTGTGGAGCCCCAGGATGCCGACTTGATCGTCATTAACACCTGTGCCGTTACGGGCGAGGCCGAGGCCAAGACCCGTAAGGCCGTCTGCCATGCGCTGGCCCATCAAAACGAGCCCTATGTGGTCGTGACCGGCTGCGTGGTCAACCTGCATCCCGAGGAGCTGCTGGAGCTATCCGACCGCGTGATCGCCGAGCCGTCCAAGATCGATGTCGCCGAACGTGTCTGCGAGGTGTTGGGCGTTGAGTCCGATAGCGTTCCCGCCTGCAGTGATGGCGAGGTTGTCGATGCGCTCGGTCGCTCTCGCCTGGGCGTGAAGATTCAGGACGGCTGCAACCATCGCTGCACCTATTGCATTGTGTGGAAGGCACGCGGCCCCGAGCGCTCCGTGCCCGTCGAGTCCGTGCTCGAGCAAGTTCGCGAGGCCCAGGAGGCCGGCGTGCCCGAGGTCGTGTTGACCGGCGTGAATCTGGGTGCCTATGACGGCAAGAGCGCGACCGACGAGCATGTCGAAATCGATGAGCTGCTCGAGGCCATTATGGAGCGCACGACTATTGCGCATGTGCGCATTTCCTCGGTCGAGCCCATGGATATCTCTGAGCGCCTGCTTAAG
Source organism: uncultured bacterium (assembly GCA_905214105.1). GTDB lineage: Bacteria > Actinomycetota > Coriobacteriia > Coriobacteriales > Coriobacteriaceae > Collinsella. The sequence goes on along the minus strand of CAJMKK010000009.1, from coordinate 60,331 downwards.
GTTATGGCGCGCTATCCGCAGCGTATCGCCCTGTTTTTGCACCTGCCCGTGCAGTCTGGCTGCACGGCGACGCTGCATCGCATGGGCCGTCCCTATAGTGCCGAGGCCTTTGAGGATACGGTGCGCATGATCCGTGCGAACCTGCCACAGGCCGCACTTTCGTGCGACGTTATCGTCGGTTTTCCTGGCGAGACGGACGAGGAGTTCGAGGAGTCGCTGGCGCTGTGCCGTCGCGTGGGCTTTTCGCGCATGCACGTGTTTCGCTATAGCAAGCGCCCCGGCACCCTCGCCGCCGACATGCCCGACCAGGTACCGCCTGAGGTCATGGCCGAGCGCAGCCGTCGCATGCGCGCGGCGGCTCAGGAGCTCGCGGTTGCCGATGCCCGCCGTCGCGTGGGTACCGTCGAGCGCGCCGTGCTTGAGTACGGTGATAATTTGACGCTTGGCTCGTTCCATCATGCCCGTCTTGATGATACCTGTGGACTCACAGCCCCGTGCCTGCTCGATGTTGCTATCATCGGAGTCGATGATTCCGGCTTGGTCCATGCACGCAGGGAGGTTCATGGAAGCCTCGAAGATTAGACTTACCGTTCCCGAGGGGATTGATCCCTCGCGCGTTTTGGGCGCCGGCGACGGCGTCCTTCGTGCGCTCGAGAGCTTGGTTCGCGCCCATGTGGTCGCCCGTGGCGATAGCATCGCCGTGAGCGGTGACCCGGACGAGGTCGAGCTCGTGGCGCGCTTTTTCGAACATGCTTTTCGCGAGGCGGCGGCCGGCCGTACCCTTTCTTCCGACGATGTCTCGCGTTGCCTGGCCGTCTTGCGCGACGGCGAGCATGAGGCCACATCGCTTCGCGATGATGTGCTGCTATCGTACCGCGGTCGCGTTATCCGCCCCAAGACGCTCGGTCAAAAGCGCTATGTGGATGCCATCCGCTCTTCCACCATCACGTTTGGCCTCGGTCCCGCCGGTACCGGTAAAACCTATCTGGCCATGGCGCTCGCCGTTGCCGCGCTCAAGCGCCATGAGGTGGGCCGCCTGATCCTGACGCGCCCGGTTGTCGAGGCGGGGGAGAACCTGGGCTTTTTGCCCGGTACCCTCGAGGAAAAGATCGACCCGTATATGCGCCCGCTCTATGATGCCCTCTTTGACATGATGGATCGCGAACGCACCGATGAGCTTATGGAGCGTGGCGTGATCGAGATCGCGCCGCTCGCCTACATGCGCGGTCGAACGCTGAGTGATGCCTTTGTGGTGCTCGATGAGGCGCAAAACACGACGCCCGAGCAGATGAAGATGTTCCTGACGCGTCTAGGTTTTAATTCCAAGTTTGTGATTACCGGCGACCTGAGCCAGCGTGACCTGGTGGGTCGTCGCGGCGGTCTTGCCGATGCCGAAAGGATTCTGGGTCGCGTCGACGATGTGGCGTTTTCTCACCTGGAGCGCGCCGATGTGGTGCGCCATGCCCTGGTGGGCCGTATTGTTGAGGCCTATGATGCATACGACGATGCGCGTGAGCAGCGCGCACACGATCGAAAGGAGTCCCGTTGAGTGTATTGATCAGCAACGATGCCGAGCTCGATACGCTGCTCGATGCCCAGGAGGTGGAGCACATCTGCTCAGTTGTGCTTGCCGCCGAGGGTGTTGAGCGTGAGGTCGAGATTTCCCTTTCGTATGTCGATGAGGACGAGATGCACGAGCTCAACCACGAGTGGCGCGGCATCGATCGCACGACCGACGTGCTCTCGTTTGAATGTGACTCGGCCTTTGACGAGGACATTCCCGCCGACGAGACGCTCGAGCTCGGCGATATTATCCTGGCCCCGCAGGTTATTGCCCGCCAGGCCCCCGGCTTTGGCAACAGCCCCGCCGATGAGTGCCGACTGATGCTCGTGCACGGAATGCTGCACCTGCTGGGTTACGACCACATCGAGGACGATGAGGCCGAGGTCATGGAGGCCCGCGAGGATGCCATCCTGCGCGACCTGGCGCTTGAGCGCGGCGAGGACCCCAAACTCGTCCACGTCGGCCCCATTACCAATCATGCCCACGACTAGGAGCCGTCTATGATTCCCGGATCGAACAAGGACCATCCGTCCTTTTTTAAGTCGTTCTCATACGCCATGGAGGGCTTCGTTACTGCCGTCAAGACCGAGCGCAATATCAAGGTCATGCTTGTGGCGGGCGCGTGCACCGTCATTGCCGGCTGCATTGTGGGGCTCGATATTGCCGAGTGGGCTACGGTCATCATCTGCTGCGGCCTGGTGATTCACGGCGAGCTGTGCAATACCGCCATGGAGGCGATTGTCGACCTGGCGACCCAGGAGCTGCATCCGCTGGCAAAACGCGCGAAGGATATCGCCGCTGCCTCTGTATACGTTCTTTCCATTACCGCCGCGATCGTGGGCTTGCTTGTCTTTGCCCACGCGCTCGACTTTATTTAGAAAGGGATTCCCATGTCCGATAATATGCAGCCTACCGATGAAGTTTTGGGTGACGAGGTCGAGGAGTTCGACCCGTTTGAGGGTATGAGCGACGAGGAACTCGACGCCCTGTGCGACGAGGATGAGGGCCTCGCGGGCTTTGGCGACGTGGAACCCGGTTTTCGCAGCGGCTTTGTGGCCCTGGTCGGTCGCCCCAACGCCGGTAAGTCCACGCTGCTCAACGCCTGTTACGGCAAAAAGGTCGCCATCACCTCTCCGGTGGCCCAGACGACCCGCCGCCGCATGCGCGCCGTGGTTAACCGCCCCGGCTACCAGCTGGTCTTCGTTGACACGCCGGGTATCCACAAGCCCAAGGACGGCCTGGGCTCCGAGCTCAACAAGAGCGCGTTGTTCGAACTGAACGATGTCGATGTCGTCGCGTTTCTGATCGACGCCACCAAACCGATCGGCAGGGGAGACGCTTGGGTTGCCGAGCGCGTCAGATGCGCCCGTTGCAAGAAGGTCCTGGTGCTTACCAAGGCCGATGAGGCCGATCCCACACAGGTCATGGAGCAGCTCAAGGCCGCTCATGAGCTCATGGAATATGACGATGAGATCGTGACGTCGTCGGTCAAGAACTTCAACGTCGATGCGTTTATCGAGACCGTCGCTCACTTTTTGCCCGAGGGCCCGCGCTGGTTCCCCGAGGACATGGGCACCGATGCGTCCGACGAGACCCTCGTGGCCGAGTTTGTGCGCGAGAAGGTCCTGCGTCGTACCCGCGACGAGATCCCTCACTCCGTGGGCGTCATCTGCGACGTGCTCGAGCAGGCAAAGAAGGTCCTGCGCGTGCACGCCACGATTTATGTCGAGCGCGAGGGGCAGAAGGGCATCATCATCGGCAAGGGCGGCGAGATGATCAAGCATATCGGCATCGATGCCCGTCGTGACCTTGAGCGTATCTTTGGCACTCAGGTCTTTTTGGAGCTCGACGTGAAGGTCAAGGCCGGCTGGCGCGATGACGAGGCGCAGATCCGCCGCTTCGGCTATAATGCCGAAGATTAAGCCTCGGCGTTCATGGCAGGTTCTCGCACATATCGTACAAAGGTGCTCGTTCTCGACAAGACGAAGCTCAAGGAAACTGACCTGATCTTGACGATGCTCGACGAACGGGGGCGGCAGGTGCGTGCCGTGGCTAAGGGCGCACGTAAGCCTGGCGGTCGCCTTGCGGCCCGCTGCGAGCTCTTCTGCACCGTTGATATGCTATTGGCGCATGGTCGCTCGCTCGACGTGGTTTCTCAGGCGGAGCTTATGGAGGCGCCGCTCGGTGCTGCTCCTGACTACGAGACGGCCTGTGCCGCCAGCGCGATTGCCGAGGTTGCGCGTGTGTGCTCGTTTGAGGATGCCGAGGATCCATTTACCTTTGCGATCACGCAGCGGGCGCTCACGCTTGTCGGCAGCGGGCTCGACTCGGCACATATGGACCTGCTCGTGGCGGCCTTTGTCTTTAAACTGCTGTCGCACGTTGGTTACCGACCTGATTTCTCGGCTTGCGTCTCGTGCGGCGATCCCATGCTGTCGTATTTTTCGCCCCAGGCGGGCGGTCTCATGTGCGGGTCGTGCGCGTCGAGCGTGCCTGGTGCCGAGCTGGTGTCGACCGGTGAGGTCGCATGGCTGCGCGCCCTTATGTCCATGACGTTCGATACCCTTATGGACGAGCAGATCGATCCGCATACGGCTGCGTTTTTGCTGGGGCTTTCGCATGTTTGGGCCGCTACGCACACCGATCAGCGACTCCGTGCGATGGAATTCATGTTGGGTCGGTGATGATGTGCAGGCGCGTGCCGCTTGTGGTAATATACCGGCCTGTTGGTACCTCGACCTTGGATGCTCGCTCCACCGGCGGCCTCCCAGTCCGAGGCGAATAGAGTCGCCCACGGGCGACGCGAAACGAAAGGTGAAACAATGACTGTTTCCAAAGAGCGCAAGGCGGAGCTGACCGCCCAGTTCGGTAACTCCCCGGTCGATACCGGTAACCCCAAGGTTCAGGTCGCCATCCTGTCCGAGCGCATCAAGGAGCTGACCGAGCACATGAAGTCCCATCAGAAGGACTTCCACACCCGTCGTGGACTGCTCATGCTCGTTGGCCGTCGTCGTCGTCTTCTCTCCTACATCAAGAAGAATGACATCGTCGAGTACCGTGAGCTCATCAAGGCTCTGGGCATCCGCGACAACATCCAGTAGGATTTGTACATGCTAAGAGCGTCCTGCGCAGCGGGGCGCTCTTTTTGTGTAAGGGCGTGAACAATCACGCTCTGAAGCGTGGCGGGGGCAGGGGGCCCGCGTCACATGAGAAGCCCGCAGGCAAGGGGCCTGTGGGGTAAAGGAGAACAATGACACTCGTATCCAAGACCTTTGAGCTGTACGGCAAGACCTACACCTTCGAGTCCGGCGAGCTTGCCAAGCAGGCCACCGGCGCTTGTCTGGTCAAGCAGGGCGACACCACGATGCTCGACACCGTAGTCGTCTCCAAGGAGCGCAAGAATTACGACTTCTTCCCGCTGACCGTCGACTTCAATGAGAAGATGTACGCTGCCGGCCGTATCCCGGGTGGCTACCTCAAGCGCGAGGGCCGCCCCAGCGAGAAGGCCACGCTCACGGCTCGTATGATCGACCGCCCGATCCGCCCGAGCTTCCCGGACGGCTTCCGCAACGAGGTACACATCGTCGCCACCTCGCTCGTCGCCGACCAGGTTAACCCCTTCGACGTCATCAACGTCATGGGTGCCTCCCTGGCCATGACGCTCGGCGGCGTGCCCTTCGAGGGTCCGCTTGCCTGCGTGCGCATCGGCCGCAACGTGGAGACCGGTGAGTTTATCGTCAACCCCACCTATGAGGAGCGCGAGCACTCCGACCTGGACCTTGAGCTGGGCGGCTCTGCCGACTTCATCTCGATGGTCGAGGCTGGCGCCGAGGAGATCTCCGAGGACGACATGCTCGCCGCCATGAAGTTTGGTCAGGAGGCCCTCGCTGCCTTCTGCCAGGCCCAAGACGAGTTCGTCGCCGAGTGGGAGCAGGTCAACGGCGCTATCATCAAGAAGGAGTACCCGCTCGACCAGCCCGTCGAGGAGGTCCAGGAGCGCATCTTCGCCCACTACGACGAGATGGCCGCTGCCCTGCGCGACGCCGACAAGCTTTCCCGCATCGGTAAGGTCGAGGCTCTGAAGGAGTCCATCCGCGCCGAGTTCACCGACGAGGAGCAGGCCGCCTGGGAGCGCGAGATCCCCGTGGCGCTCAAGAAGCTCGAGAAGAAGGCCATGCGCACCATGGTCGTCGAGACCGGCGAGCGCGTCGACGGTCGTGCCGCCGACGAGATTCGTCCCATCATGGTGAAGGACAATTACCTACCGCTCGTTCACGGATCCGGTCTGTTCCAGCGTGGTCAGACCCAGGTGCTCTCCGTCCTGTCGCTCGGTATGCTCAACGAGGGCCAGCGTCTGGATACCATCGAGCCCACCGAGGGCAAGCGCTATATGCACCACTACAACTTCCCGCCGTTCTGCACCGGTGAGACCGGCCGCATGGGCAGCCCCAAGCGCCGCGAGATCGGTCATGGCAACCTGGCCGAGCGCGCTCTGCTCCCGGTGCTTCCCGACGAGAACGAGTTCCCCTACGCGATTCGTGTGGTCTCCGAGGTCATGGAGTCCAACGGCTCCTCTTCGATGGCTTCGACCTGCGGCTCCACGCTCGCCCTTATGGACGGCGGCGTGCCCATTAAGCGCCCGGTCTCCGGTATCGCCATGGGCCTGATCCAGGAGGAGGGCAAGACCGTGGTCCTGTCCGACATCCAGGGTCTCGAGGACTTCCTGGGCGACATGGACTTTAAGGTCACTGGCACCACCGAGGGCATCACCGCCCTGCAGATGGACAACAAGGCCACCGGCCTCACCTTCGATATCTTGGCCCGCGCCCTGCAGCAGGCCAAGGAGGGTCGCGCCTTCATCCTGCAGAAGATGCTCGATGTGATCCCCGAGCCGCGTCATTCCACGCGCAGCACCGCTCCGCGCATCGTCTCCATCCAGGTTCCGACCGATAAGATCCGCGACGTCATCGGTTCCGGCGGCAAGGTCATCCGCGGCATCCAGGACGAGACCGGCGCTTCGGTCGACATCCAGGAGGACGGTACCGTCTTTGTCGGCGGTACCGGCGAGTCCGTCGATCAGGCCGTCGAGCGCATCAAGCTCATCATCAAGGTTCCCGAGCCGGGCGAGGAGTACACCGGTCGCGTGGTCTCTATCCAGCCGTTCGGCGCCTTCGTGAACCTGCTGCCCGGTAAGGACGGCCTGCTGCACATCTCCCGCGTCGCCAAGGGTCGTGTGGAGAAGGTCGAGGACGTCCTCAACGTGGGCGACGAGGTCAAGGTCGTCGTCATCGAGGTCGACGATCGCGGCAAGATCTCGCTCGATCGTCTCGACAAGCCCGAGGCCCCGGCTCGCGCCGAGGGTGCCTCCGAGGGCGACGGCGAGCACTTCCAGCGTCGTGAGCGTCCGCGTCGCGAGCGCTCCGAGCGCAGCGACCGTCCGCGCCGCCCCGGTGACAACGGAGGCCGCAAGCCCCGCCGTCACCACGACGCCGAGTAACAGCCGCACATAATCAGCTCAACAAGGGCGACTCCGGATAGGGGTCGCCCTTTTGCTTGCGCCTGGGAGGGCCGCATATGAAGTTTCCTGCTCTACAGTCCTGCGCAAGACGGAAAGCACATTAAGTGCTTTCCTTTGCGTGCGGAACTCGCGATAAACTTCATATGCGGCCCTCCCGGGCGCAAGCAAAAGGGCTGGTTAGTGCCGCTCGCTATTTCGTTAGACAGTCTTATCGGTAGTCAGAATTCAGATCTGCAGATAGGCTCAACAGCATATCCCCAGATAAAACCGACCAAAATAAACCTGTCCCTTTTTGGTAGGTTTCCCGTGGGGCGGGCACGGATGAAGTTTATCGCGAGTTCCGCACGAACAGGAGGCCACTTAATGTGGCCTCCGTCGTGAGCAGGACTGTAGAGCAGGAAACTTCATCCGTGCCCGCCCTCGCGGGGAACCGGTGGGATACACAGGTTCAGATGGGGCTTTGATGCATGGGTGGTCTGTTGTTGTGCAAATGGGTATCATACTGTGGTTAATGCGTCGACTCCGTGATGCATGTTTGTACGTTCCCGGCGGTCGGTTTGCCAGAAGCGCCCCGCCGGTTGTTCCAGACCCGTTTCGAAGAAAGGAAACAACACTCACCTATGGCAGCTAAAAAAACATCTCCCTTGAAGATCATCCCGCTCGGCGGCCTTGATGGCATCGGCAAGAACATGACGGTCTTCGAGTGCGGCGACGACATGGTGCTCGTCGACGCTGGTCTCATGTTCCCCGACGATTCGCAGCCCGGTATCGACCTGGTGCTCCCAGATTATACCTACGTTCTGGAGAACGAGGAAAAGCTCCGCGGCATCATCGTCACTCACGGCCACGAGGACCACACCGGTTCGCTTCCGTATCTGCTGCAGGACCTCAACAACAAAGTGCCCATCTTCTCGAGCAAGCTGACGCTTGGGTTTATCGAGGGCAAGCTCTCCGAGTTCCGCATTCGTGCACCCAAGTTCCGTGAGGTCAAGGGCGGCAGCCACGTCAATCTCGGTTGCATCTCGCTCGACTTCTTCTCGATGACGCACTCCATCCCGGGCGCTCTGGGCGTGTTCATCCGCACCAACCAGGGCACCGTTATGCACACCGGCGACTTTAAGCTTGACCAGACGCCCATCGACGGCGTCACGCCCGACTATGCCGCTATCAGCCGCTTTGCCAAGCAGGGCATCGACCTGTTGCTGTCCGACTCCACCAACGCCACGGTCCCCGGCTTTACCAAGTCCGAGGCCGAGGTCGGCCCCAATCTGCTACATGCCATCAAGAATGCTCCGGGCCGCGTGTTCGTCGCCTCGTTCTCGAGCCACATCCATCGTCTGCAGCAGATCTGCGACGCCGCCCGCAAGTGCGGCCGCAAGGTCGTCGTGACCGGTCGTTCCATGCTCACCAACACCCGCGTGGCACGCGAGCTCGGTTATCTCAACATCGATGATGCCGATATCATCGATGCCTTCGATATTGACAACCTGCCCGACGACAAGATCGTCGTCATGTGCACCGGTTCGCAGGGCGAGCCGCTGTCGGCCCTTTCGCGCATGGCCAACGGGGAGCACAAGACGCTCTCCATCCACGAGGGCGATACCGTCATCCTCTCGGCAACGCCGGTCCCCGGTAACGAGAAAGCCGTTCAGCAGGTCGTCAACAGCCTCGCCAAGCTCGGCTGCGACGTGTGGGATAAGAACCGCGCCCTCGTTCACGTCTCGGGTCACGGTAGCCAGGAGGAGCTCAAGCTCCTGATGGCCATGGCCAAGCCTACGTACTTTATGCCGGTCCACGGCGAGGCCGTGCATCTGCGCGCCCATGCTCAACTTGCACGCAAGATGGGCCTCAAGGAAGATCATATCTTTATCCTCGACAACGGAGATACGCTCGAGATGCGCGGCGGTATCGTCAGGCGCGGTACGCCCGTCGAGTCTGGCGTCGTCTACGTCGACGGACTGCGCATCGGCGATACCGACCCGATCGTTCTGCGCGATCGTCAGAAGCTTGCCAACGACGGTATGGTCACGGCTGTCGCTATCGTTTCGATCAAGCACAAGAAGATCGAGGCTATCGAGTTCTCGGGGCGCGGCGTCTCCTTTGCCATCGACGACCAGTTCTCCGAGGACGCCTCGGCGTCCATCATGAAGACGATCGAGAAGGGCAAGTTCAGCTTTACGAGCAGCGGTTCCGATGCCATTCGCAAGGCCCTGCGTGACTCGCTCTCTAACTTTATCTGGAGCCGTACGCGCACTCGTCCAATGATCATTCCGGTCGTCATGGAGGTTTAGTTTGGCGCGCGGATCTGCACAAAACGCCAAAGGCAATAAGGCCAACAACCAACCGGCATCTGCTAAGGGTGCCGGTTCCCATCTTCGTGCCAATAAGGGCCACGAGACCGAGTTCGACGATTTTGAGCCCCTGGTCGAGCCTTCGGCCAACCGCGATATCGCCGGCGTTGTCATTGCCGTTTTGGCGATTGCGTCCTTCATTGCCGTGATTTCGCCGGCGACCGCACCCGTTACGGCTGCGGTTGCCGGTTTCTACCACCTGGGCTTTGGTCTGGGCGCCTACGTGCTGCCGATCGTCATTTTGCTGTTTGCCGCCACGCTCTTTTTAGGCGAGGACTCGCCGCTCAACGTGCGCTCTGTTGCGGGCGGCGCCGTGGTCTTTATCGCCGTCGTCTCCATTCTTTCGCTGATGGTGCCGGGTACGAGCGACTCGTGCAACCTTATGTTCACGCCGCAAAACCTGTCCGCCTCGGGTGGCTACATCGGTGCGTTTATTGCGAGTGCGCTGCAGAATGCCCTGGGTAAGCCTATCGCGATGGTGGTTCTCTTGGGTCTGGCCGTCGTGGGCTTTGTCATTATCGGCTTTTCGGTGGGCGGCGTTTTGCGCTCTGCCCGCGACCGTGCGGCCGATTTTGCCGAGCGCCGTCGTGCCGACGTCAACGCGAGTCCGTGGGGTGACGACGAAGCCCTGTCGGTGCCCGGCGTTGCCCGTCCGCACCTGAGCATTCTTCGTCAGAAGGGCTCCGATGCTGCCATGACCACGGTCATGGGCAACGATTCGGACTCGGTTTTGGACGATGACGACGAGGACGAGGATCCGTTTGTCGACGTGTCCGATGCCGTGGAGGCCGAGCGCGCTAAGACCACGCTGCTGCCTCGCCGTCATGCCAAGAAGGGCAAGACGGCTCCCAAACTCAATACGACTGAGCCCGACCCGTCTTGGTCCGAGAGCGAGATTGAGCTTACCGAGGGCGATGACGAGGACGACGAGTCCCCGCTCGAGACTGCTAAAACCACCTTGCTGCCGCGACGTCAGACAAAGCGCGGTCAGGTGACCGGCCAGCTTTCGATTGAGGACGATCCGGACAAGGTCGACGAGTCCGAACCGCCGTTTGCCGTGAATCCCGTCTCGGCCGCCCCTCAAATTCCTGATTTCCTCAAGCATCCCAAGGCTGCCGATACGGCTGTCGTGGGCGCTGTCGAAGCGTCTATTTCTAGCGATGGGGGAGCGGGCAGTGCTTCCGCTGATGCCAAGGGCGAAGAAGAGGACGGCCTTAAGCTTCCGCCGCTCGAAATCCTGCATGCAAACCCCCAGTCCGCTTCTGCCGCGTCTTCGGACAAGGAGCTGGAACAGACCGCCGAGTCGTTGCAGTCCACGCTGCTTGAGTTTGGCCGTAGCGCTCGCGTCGTCGGCTGGATTGCCGGTCCCACGGTGACGACCTTTAAGCTGCAGCCCGGCGAGGGCGAGCGTGTGAGCAAGATTTCGAGCCTTGAGGACGACATCGCGCTGTCGCTTGCCGCTCAGTCCGTTCGTATCTTTGCGCCGATTCCCGGCACCTCGCTCGTGGGTATCGAGATCCCCAATCGCAAGCGTCAGAACGTCAACTTGGGCGACGTGCTGCCCTATGTTAAGGGCGGTCCGCTTGAGCTCGCTATCGGTCGCGATGCAGAGGGCACGCCGGTCGTCGCCGACCTCGCCAAGATGCCCCACCTGCTGATCGCCGGTACCACGGGTTCCGGTAAGTCGGTCATGATCAACTCCATCATTACGACCCTGCTCATGCGCGCGCTCCCCGAGGACGTTCGCTTGATCATGGTCGACCCCAAGCGCGTCGAGCTCGCAGGCTATAACGGTCTGCCGCATCTTTATGTGCCCGTGGTGACCGAGCCCAAGCAGGCCGCGAGCGCTCTGCAATGGGCGGTGTCCGAGATGGAGCGTCGCCTGAAGGTCTTCGAGCGGCTTAACGTGCGCAAGATCTCGACCTACAACGAAAAGCAGGCAACCGGCGAGTTTGAGCATTACGACAACCCGCCGCAAAAGATGCCCTACCTGGTCATTATTATCGACGAGCTCTCGGACCTGATGATGGTTGCCGGCAAGGACGTCGAGGCGTCGATTGTGCGTATCGCCCAGCTGGGCCGTGCCGCCGGTATCCACCTTATCGTGGCGACTCAGCGCCCCAGCTCCAACGTGGTGACGGGCCTCATCAAGGCCAACATCACCAACCGCATCGCCTTTAACGTCGCCACGGGCATCGACTCCCGCGTCATCATTGACCAGATGGGTGCCGAAAAGCTCACCGGTTTGGGCGACATGCTGTTCTCCAAGGTTGACTGGGGCAAGCCTCGCCGTATCCAGGGCTGCTTTGTCTCGGATGACGAAATCAACGAGATTGTCGAGTTCGTCAAGTCGCAAAGCGAGCCCGACTACCACGAGGAGATTCTGTCTGCCGTGGCCCCCGCTTCCATGTCCATGGCGGGTGGCGGCGGCATTGTTCGCACCGGAGTCGCCGAGCCGCAAGACGATGATCCGCTCATTTGGGAAGCTGCCCATATTGTGGTGGAATCGCAGCTTGGCTCCACATCTGGCCTGCAACGTCGTCTGAAGGTTGGCTATGCGCGTGCCGGGCGTATTATGGACATGCTGGAAGAAAAGGGTGTCGTCGGCCCGCCCGACGGTTCCAAGCCGCGCGAGGTCCTGTTGGACGAGGAAGGGCTTGCTGCACTGGAATCTGTCGACGCCGAGATGGCACGTGAAGATCGTGAGTTTGGAGGATTCTGATGGCTGCACGCTTTGGTGACATGCTGCTCGAGCAGCGTCGCCGAATGGGCCTTTCCATTCAGCAGGTCGCCAACACCATCAAAATCAGGCCGCAGATCATCGAGTTTTTCGAGACCGGTAACTTTGCCTCGATGCCGCCGCGCGGCTATGCACAGGGCATGATTTCGAGCTATGCTCGTTTTTTGGGCCTCAATCCGCGCGAGGTCGTCAATGCCTACTTTGACGATCTGATGGCATATGAGCGCGAGACGTCGCAGCAGGGCGGTCGTTTTCAGGACGCCGCCGGCTACGTCAATTCGCGTTCCTCGGTCGATAACGGGCGCTTCCTGATGGTTCAGGGCGGTCGTTCGACCCGCTATGGACAGCGCCCTCAGCAGGCCGGTTATATTACCGAGACGGGTTCGGGCGAGGAGATTCGCTCACAGCGTGACCGGTTCCGCAGTACGCCGATGCCCGAGGACCGTGCACTTCCCGCTGCCCGTGGCGTGGCGCGTGACCCTCGTGCCGGCTACGGCGACGGCGGCTATTCCGATCGCGGTTACCGTGGTGTTCCCACCGGACGCTCTCGCGGTGGCTATGCGGATGCCGATACCACGCAGGTGACGCCGCGTCTTCGATCTCAGTCGCAGGCCTTTAGCCAGCGCTCCTCAGCACCTCGTTCGGGCCAGCGCAACTACCAGGCTCGCGGCGAGCTCTCCCCCCGCTCGGGCCAGCGCAATGTGCAGCACCAGGGTAGCTATCGCGGACGTTCCGACAATAACCGCGGTCGCATGCCCCAGGGCACTGGTCGCGGTGTTTCCAATCGTGGACGCGGCGGTGGGCGTGCTCCCCAGAACAACGGTCTCGATCCTCGTATCGTTTACGCCGGTATCGGTGCCGTGGCGCTGCTGCTGATCGTGCTCATCGTGGTGCTCCTGCGTGGCTGCGGCTCCTCGGCGCCCGAGTCGACGCCCGAGACGCCCGTTGCCACCAAGACAACGACTAAGAAGTCTTCCAAGAAGACCGAATCCGTCGATGAGGATGAAGATACCGATGAGACGAGGAACGAGTTGACCGATTCGGAAGCCGCCAAGACGACAGCCAAGAAGGAAGAGAGCAAGGTCACAAAGGTCAAGATTTCCGTTGCCAAGGGCAAGACTGCTTGGATTGAGGTCAAGGTTGATGGCAAGTCGGTCTATGGCGCCCAGGCGACCGGCCCCTTTGAGCAGGAATACACGCCCGAGGCCTCGATCGAGATCACCACGTCCAAGCCTTCCGATGTCACCGTTACCAAGAACGGTGAAAAGGTCCGTTACGATACCAAGACCTCGGGCGTGGCGCGTGTGACGATCACCGTTCCCAAGAAGGAGACGACTGATTCCGAGAATGGTGAAAGTTCTGATGGTGCCGACACCCCCGATGGTACCGATTCCACCGACGGCCCCGATACCCAGTCCACGGATGGCGCCGATACCGCACCTGACGGTCAGGCGCCCGCCGATTCAACCGACTAGTCGTACGATAGCTGCTAAGCCGCTCGTACGCGAAAGGAAACATCATGGCTAAAGATTCCAGCTTCGACGTCGTGTCCGAGGTCAACATGCAAGAGGTCGATAATGCCTTCCAGCAGACCACGCGCGAGATTTCCCAGCGCTATGACCTGAAGGATTCCGGAGCCGCCATCGAGCTTTCGAAGGGCGACAAGCTCTTTACGATCAATGCCCCGGCCGACTTTGTCTCCAAGCAGATCATCGATGTCCTAACCTCCAAGCTCATCAAGCGCGGCATCGATCTTAAGGCCGTGTCTTGGGATGCGCCTCAGGCGGCATCGGGCGGCACCGTGCGCGTGCTCGGCCATATCGTCGAGGGCATCGACCAGGCGACCGCCAAGAAGATCAATAAGGACATCAAGGACCAAAAGCTCAAGGTCAAGGTGACGATTGAGGCCGACAAGCTGCGTGTTTCCTCTGCTTCGAAGGACGCGTTGCAGACCGTGATCCAGTTCCTGCGCGACCAGGACTACGGTCAGCCGCTGCAGTTCACCAACTACCGCTAATATTATTCGAAAGGACCGCTCTCCAACATGGATACACCTTTGGGCTCCGTGCTCTACATCACCCTCGGGTGCGCTAAGAACGAGGTCGACACCGACCGCATGCGTTCTCTCTTGACCGCCGCAGGCTACGAGGAGGCATTCGATCCGCAGGATGCCGATATCGCCATCGTCAATACGTGCTCGTTCCTTGCCTCTGCAACGTCCGAGAGCATCGAGACCACGCTCGAGCTTGCCAACGAGGTGCAGGACGGCGTTCGTTCCTGCCCGATCGTCATGTGCGGCTGCGTGCCGTCACGCTACGGGGATGACCTGCCCGACGAGCTGCCCGAGGTCGCGGCCTTTGTGAAGGCCGACGAGGAAGACGGCGTCGTGGCGGTCATCGATGACGTGCTGGGTGTTGAGCGCGAGATTGCCACCTATATTCCGCAGGTCAAGCGCACCGTCGAGGGCGCTGTCGCCTACGTCAAGATCTCCGATGGCTGCAACCGCTTCTGCAGCTTCTGCATGATCCCGTATATCCGCGGTCGTTATCACTCGCGCAATGCCGAGAGCATTATCTCCGAGGTACGCGACCTGGTCGCCGGTGGTGTGCGCGAGATCGTTCTGATCGGTCAGGACACGGGCATCTGGGGTTCCGACTTTGCCGACGATGAGCTTGCCGAGGGCGCGCCGCGCAATCTGGCGCAGCTGCTGCAGGCCGTTGCTGAGACGGTACGTCCCCATAACGTCTGGGTCCGTGTGCTCTACCTGCAGCCCGAGGGCATGACCGACGAGCTTATCGAGACCATTCGCGACACGCCCGAGGTTCTGCCCTATATCGATATCCCCGTGCAGCACTGCGACGCGCGTATCCTCAAGGCCATGCGCCGCTCCGGTTCGCGCCAGGAGCTCGAGGACCTGTTCCGCGACCTGCGCGAGCGCATCCCCGGTATCGTGATCCGCTCCACGGCCATGGTGGGGTTCCCGACCGAGACCGACGACGAGTTCCGCGATCTCATTGACTTTATGGACGCCGTGGGCTTTGACTACACGAGTGTTTTTGCCTACTCGCAGGAGGAGGGTAGCCTGGCCGCCAAGATGGAAGGTCAGGTCGACGAAGAGGTTAAGCTCGAGCGCGCCCAGGAGGCTTTGGATCTGGCCGAGTCGCTCGGCTTTGCCGCGACTGCCGCGCACGTGGGCGAGCGCGCGCAGGTGATCGTCGACGGTATCGAGGAGACCGAGGACGGCGTCGAGCTGATCGGACATGCCTGGTTCCAGGCGCCCGATTCCGATGGCGCGGTGCATCTGGATGCCAGCGAGGCATCTGTGGGCGATATTCTGACGGTCGAGTTTACCGATAGTTTCTGCTACGAGCTTATCGGTCATGTTGTGGAGTAGGAGAGCGTCGTGGCTAACGAGAGCAATAAGGAACTGACGAGTGTTTGGACGCCCGCCAACATCGTGACGTGTGTGCGCATCGTCTTTATTCCGGTGTTCATGATCGTGTCGGCGCTGTCTCACACGAGCGTTGCCGGTATGGATTGGAGCCATTTCGACGGCCCGCTCGCCGCCGCTGCCTTTATTCTTTATGTGATTCTGTCGTGCACCGATAAGGTTGATGGCTACCTGGCTCGTTCGCGCAACGAGATCACCGATTTCGGCAAGTTCCTGGATCCCATCGCCGATAAGCTCCTCGTGTTCTCTGCCCTGCTGCTGTTCTTGGACTTTGGTGCCGTAACCGTCTGGTCCGTGTTCATCATCCTGTTCCGCGAGCTGCTGGTGAGCGCCCTGCGCATGGTCGCGAGTGCGGCCGGTGTGGTCGTTGCGGCCGATAAGCTCGGCAAGTACAAGACAGCGACTACGATGGTTTCCATCTGCGGCTATTTGTGCGTCTTTGCGATGGCCGGCTTGCACCTTGGCCCGGTGGTGCTGACGCTTGGCATCTACTCGGTGTCGCGCTTCCTGTACGCCGTGGCCGTTGTCCTGACCGTTATCTCGGGCGCTCAGTACTTCTGGAATTGCCGCAAGATCGTCTTTTCGGTCTAGGTCCTGGTAGGCATGAGGGAATCATTTGGGCAGATTGCCGCGCACAATGAAGAGCTCGCACGCGATATTGTCGAGCGTGCAAGCGCTCATGGTGTGACGGTTTCGACGGCTGAATCTCTGACAGCGGGTATGATCGCCTCGACGATCGCCGATATCCCCGGTGCCTCGGCGGTGCTGCGCGGCGGTGCGGTGACGTACTGCGACGAGATTAAGCATCGCGTGCTCGGCGTTGAGCAAGAGACGCTTGACCGCTATACCGCAGTGTCGTATCAGACGGCGCGCGAGATGGCTGCCGCCTCGCTTGGGCTGTACCAGAGCGATCTTGCCGTGAGCGCGACGGGCTATGCCGGCCCCGGTGGAGGCACCGAGGACGATCCGGCTGGAACCTTTTATATTGGCTGGGCATATCGCTCGGGCGATGGGGGAGTGCCGGTCGTGGACTCCATTCGTTGTCACTATGAGGGCGATCGTTCGTGTGTTCGTGCCCATGCGGTCGCGGAGGCACTGGGTCGCATTGCCTGCATGCTCCATTCTATGGAATAGACGTGTTTTTAAGGGGCCTCCGGGCCCCTAAATTGTAGAGATAGGGACCTCTGGCAAATTTACTCTTTGTGCAGCTAGTTGACGTATTCTTCCACGTCATGCCTTGCTTGGTTCGCCTGTGGTCAAGTTTTTGGTCAGTGTTTGGTCGGCGTTTGGTTGGGATTTGGAAAGGTCGGCTGCATATGATTTATCTGAACGGTTGACCACGAACAGCCGTTCGTTTATTATCGATGCAGATTGTTAAGAGGAGGGCTATTCATGGCCAAGAATTCAGGTCCCGTACGTACCGTTCATGCTCGCACGACGGGTAAAGAGCGCGATGAGATGATTGCCACCACCAAGGCCGAGATCGAGAAGAAATTCGGCCAGGGTTCCATCATGAGGTACGGCGACGGTGGTCCCGAGCTCGAGGTCGAGGCCATTCCCACGGGCGCCCTGGCCCTCGATGCCGCTCTGGGCATCGGCGGCGTGCCGCGCGGCCGTATCGTCGAGATTTACGGTCCCGAGTCCTCCGGCAAGACAACGCTTTCGCTCGAGATTTTGGCAGAGGCCCAGGCCATGGGCGGCGTCGTGGCATTTATTGATGCCGAGCACGCGCTCGATCCCACGTATGCCGCGCGTATCGGCGTAGACATCGATGAGGTTCTCATTTCCCAGCCCGATACGGGCGAGCAGGCGCTCGAGATCGTCGACATGCTCGTGCGCTCTGGCGCTATCGACGCCATCGTCGTCGACTCCGTCGCCGCGCTGACCCCGCGTGCCGAGATCGAGGGCGAGATCGGCGATACTACGGTCGGCCTTCAAGCCCGTCTGATGAGCCAGGCGCTCCGCAAGCTCGCCGGCTCGCTCGCTAAATCTAAAACGACCTGCATCTTCATTAACCAGCTGCGCGAGAAGATCGGCGTCATGTTCGGCAACCCCGAGACTACGACGGGCGGCCGCGCGCTCAAGTTTTTCTCGTCGGTGCGCATCGATATTCGTCGCATCGACAGCATCAAGCTCAAGGACGAGGTCATCGGTAATCGTGTGCGTGCCAAGGTCGTTAAGAACAAGGTGGCGGCACCGTTTCGCTCGGCCGAGTTCGACATCATGTACGGCACGGGCATCTCTAAGGAGGGCTCGATTCTGGACATGGCCGTCGAGTGCGGTATCTGCAAAAAGATGGGCTCTTGGTTTGCTTACGGTGAGGACAAGCTCGGTAATGGTCGTGAGGCCGCTAAGGCCTTCCTGCGCGAACACCCCGATTGTGCCGACGAGATCGAGCATAAGGTTCGTCTCGCCTGCGGCCTTGAATTCGATGACGATGCTCCGTCCGAGGTCGAGCTGACCGATCAGCCCAAAACCGAGGAGTTCGATGAGCTGTATGCCATCGATGGCTCCGCGATGCTCGATGATGACGACGAGTAGCGGATGCCCTCATGTCGTATACGGTGACCGAGGCCACGGTCGTCTTTCCCGATAAGAAGGCGGCCTCCTCGTTCTCGAGTGGGTATGCATCAAAGAAGCCTTGTGCACATATCGACTGTGAGATCGAGGGCGGTTATGAACGATCCATCTGGATTCCTGTTCGTGTCGCACGCCTGTTCCTTAAAAATCGCCCCGATCTTCCCTGCGATTGGGATGAGTTTTGCGAGGCGGTACAGCTCATTGAGCGTAAATGCGCGCTTACCATGGTGACTGAGATGCTGTCGCGCCGCGACCATGCCACGGGTGAGGTCCGTGACAAGCTGGTTCGCTATGGGTTTCGTGCGGCCGCGATTGAATTCGCCGTCGAGCGTGCCACTGAGTATCGCTTTTTAGATGAGAGGCGCTTTTGTTCGTACTTTATCGAGGAGCTCAAACGACGCGGCTGGGGACAGCGCAAGATTGAGACTGAGCTCAAGCGCCGCCATGTCGTACTCGATGATATCCCCGGCTATCCCGAGGATTATTTTGCCGTGGAGGACGACTTGGCTCGCGCATCGGCTTTACTCGCGAAGCGTCGTGTTCCCGAGACACGTGGATTCGAAAAGCTCGTCCGATTTTTGATGGGCAAGGGTTTTTCGTACCGCATCGCCGCCGATGCCGTTAGGGCGCGTCTCGATGCCGAACGTGAAGAATGTGCAGTTTAGACACATTCTAGACACATGCGTTTTGCGTACCTGCCGTTCACCGCGTTTTAGCCGCCGTGCTCCGTGCATTTATTTGACAGTTGTTGCGGTTCAACGTACGATAAACACTGTCATTTGCTTTGTGATATGCGCTCATCTTTGATGAGTTTGTTTATATGTTTATCTGTATCCGACCCGCATAAGCTGCGCCCATATTACTCAAATGTCGCGAGCCGTTCGTAAGGACGGTTCGCTTTGTTGTGTAACGAATCCATAAAAAGGAGTGAGCATGCCTATCATCGCAGCGCTCGTTGGCATCGTTTTGGGTGCCATCGCCGCCATTGCCTACATGCGCACCGCCAAGCAGGGTAGTCTTCACGAGGCCGACGAAAAGATCCAGTCGGCACATGCACAGGCTGAGTCCCTAATCGGCGATGCAAAGCGCCAGGCCGAGACCCTCAAAAAAGAGGCTCTGCTCGAGGCTAAAGAGGAGATCATCAAGAACAAGCAGGCTGCCGAGGCCGAGGACAAGCAGCGTAAGAACGAGATTCGTTCGCTCGAGAACCGTGTGATGCAGCGCGAGGAGTCCCTCGATCGCCGCAACGATGCCCTCGACAAGCGTGAGCACCAGCTGTCCAGCCAGGCTGGCCAGGTCGAGAAGCGCTCTCGCGAGCTTGAGGAGCTCTGCGCCAAGCAGACCTCGGAGCTCGAGCGTATCGCCGACCTGACCCGCGAGGACGCTCACAAGGAGCTCCTCGACAAGGTTCGTGGCGAGGTTACCCACGAGGCCGCCACGATCATCCGCGAGTCCGAGCAGCAAGTTCGCGCCGAGTGCCACAAGACCGCTCAGGAGATCTTGTCCCTGGCTATTCAACGCTGTGCCGCCGACCACACCGCCGAGGTTACCGTTACCTCCGTGCACATTCCTTCCGATGACCTCAAGGGTCGCATCATCGGCCGCGAGGGTCGCAACATCCGTACCTTCGAGCAGGTTTCCGGCGTCAACCTCGTTATCGATGATACGCCCGAGACCGTCGTGCTTTCGAGCTTCGATCCGGTCCGTCGCGAGACCGCCCGCGTCGCCCTCGAGAACCTTATTGCTGACGGCCGCATTCACCCTGCCCGCATCGAGGAGATGTATCACAAGGCCGCCGACTTGGTTCAGCAACGCGTGCGCGAGGCTGGCGAACAGGCTGCCTTCGATACCGGTATCCACGATCTGCACCCCGAGATCGTTAAGACCCTGGGTGCTCTGCGCTACCGCACCTCGTTTGGTCAGAACGTGCTCCAGCATTCCCTCGAGGTTTCCGACCTGTGCGGCGTAATGGCTTCCGAGCTTGGCCTTGACGTTATGACCGCTAAGCGTGCCGGCCTGCTGCACGATCTTGGCAAGGCTATCGACCATGACGTCGAGGGTCCGCATGCCGTTATCGGCGCCGAGCTCGCCCGTCGCTATGGCGAGAAGCCCATTATCGTTCACGCTATCGAGGCTCACCACGCCGACGTCGACCCCAACACGGTGCTCGATGTTCTGGTCCAGGCTGCCGATGCCGTTTCTGCCTCTCGCCCCGGTGCCCGTCGTGAATCGGCCGAGAACTACATCAAGCGCCTTGAGAAACTCGAGGAGATTGCCAACTCCCATGACGGTGTCGAGCGTACCTATGCCATGCAGGCTGGTCGCGAGGTCCACGTCATGGTTCAGCCGGACAAGATTTCCGATGCCCAGTCCACGGTCTTGGCTCATGACATCGCCCATCAGATCGAGGAAGAGATGGAGTATCCCGGTCAGGTGCGCGTCGTCGTGATTCGCGAGAGCCGTGCTGTCGATATCGCTAAATAACATGAACGACGCGAACGAGCTCATCTCATTTATCGCGTCGATGTCGGGGGAGGGCAACCTTCGCGTCGAGGAAAACCTTGGCGAGGGGTATGTCCGCCTCCGCGTTTCGGAGGCCGAGCGGCGCCAGGCAAAGCATGACATCCAGCATGTCGAGGATATCGTCATCGAAATGCTGCGCAACGCCCGTGATGCCGGCGCCGACAAGGTCTATCTCGCCACGACCAAGGAAGATGGCGTCCGTACGCTCGTCTTTCTGGACAATGGTTCGGGCGTGCCGCAGGATATGCAGAAGCGCATCTTCGATGCCCGCGTTACCTCCAAGCTCGAGAGCATGAAGATGGATCGTTGGGGCGTTCACGGTCGAGGCATGGCATTGTTCTCGATTAAGCAGAACACCGACGAGGCACGCGTTGTCGCATCTGATGTTGACCTTGGCTCGGTCTTTAAGGTGAGCGTCGCTACCGACCGCCTTGGCGAGCGCGCCGATCAGTCCAGCTGGCCTCAGGCCGTGAAGGACGAGGACGGTCACTATGTCTGCGCCCGCGGCCCTCACAACATCATTCGCGCCGTCTGTGAGTTTGCCCTCGAGGAGCTGCGTGCCTGTGATGTCTATCTGGGGTCTCCGTCGGAGATCGCCGCGACGCTGCATGCGCAGGCCTCCAGTCGTCTCGATGCTTCTCGTCTTTTGTTTATCGATGACGAAGCCGAGCTTCCCGTGGTCGATCGTCTGGGTCTTGCTTCGGATGCGGAAGACTTTATCCGTATCTGTTCGGGTTTGGGCCTTGAGATGTCCGAGCGTACGGCGCATCGGATCTTGGCGGGCCAGATTAAGCCCGTTCGCGGTGTGACCGCACGCCTGCTACGCGAGCGCGATTCGTCCTCGCATGCGTCTGCTCCGGTTGATCTCGCCAAAGATCGTCGTGGGCTGCGTATCGCCAAGGACGACATGGCGCAGTTCTCGCGAGCCGTCGAGCGCGACTTTAACGATCTTGCATCGCGGTACTATCTCAACCTTTGCGGCGACCCCAAGATTCGTGTTTCGCGTGATCGTATTACCGTGACGTTCGATCTTGCCAAAGAGGAATAGCATCTTTACCGAGTCCGTTCGCTACGTTACAGTTATTGCAGTTAAAACGTACTTTTAAACGCAGGAGTTTCTTCATGGATTGCCTGAAGGTATCAAGCAAATCATCGCCCGCGTCCGTTGCCGGCGCCATTGCCGGCATGGTCAAAGATGGTGTTCCCGTCAATATTCAGTGTGTCGGCGCGGGTGCCGTCAACCAGGCCATTAAGGCTGTGGCTATCGCGCGCGGTTTTTTGATTCCGACCGGGTTTGATATTTCCTGCGCGCCGGTGTTCTCCGACATCCTCATCAACGGGGAGTCGCGCACGGCCATCCGTCTTTCTATTTACGTTCATCAGATTAATCGAGCCGCTATGGGTAACGTTGTGATGGACGACGTTAAGCCTGTTGCATAGAGTGTTTACTCTTTGTCCGCCCTCTTTGATTCCGCCTATTCCACTTCGTTAGGACTTATACACATGGACCAGGGTTCCGTACGCGATATTCTTGCCGGTAAAACCTACTTTATCCGCACCTTTGGCTGCCAGATGAATCAGCACGACTCCGAGCGCGTGAGTGGCCTGCTCGACTCGTATGGCTGCCTCCTGGCGCTCGATCCGGAGCATGCTGACATCGTCGTGTTCATGACGTGCTGCGTTCGTGAGGCTGCTGACACCCGTCTGTACGGTCAGTGCAACTCTTGTAAGAGCCTCCCGCCCTCGCCTTCTGGCAAGCGCGTGGTCGCCGTGGGCGGCTGCATCGCGCAGCGCGACGGCGAGGGTCTGCTCACCAATGTCGATAACGTCAATGTCATCTTTGGAACGCATTCCATCGCACATATGGCCGAGCTCATTGCCGAGGCATTCTTGGACGGCAAGCGTCATATCCGCACCAATGAGCATGAGGATTCAGATGCCATGAGCATGCCGTGGCATCGCGAGACCCAGTATCACGCCTGGGTGCCCATTATGACGGGCTGTAATAACTTCTGTACCTATTGCATCGTGCCGTATGTGCGCGGTCGCGAAAAGAGCCGCCCTTTCGAGGAGATTGTCGACGAGGTGACCGGTCTAGTGCGCCAGGGCGTGCGTGAGGTCACGCTTCTGGGTCAAAACGTCAACTCCTATGGTCGCGATCTGTTTGGCAAGCCGCGCTTTGCCGACCTGTTGCGTGCCGTGGGCGATACGGGTGTGGAGCGCATCTTCTTTACTTCCTCGCACCCCAAAGACCTGCTGCCCGAGACCATCGACGCTATGGCCGAAACGCCTGCCGTCATGCCGCAGCTGCACCTGGCCGTCCAGTCAGGTTCGACGCGCATCCTCAAAGAGATGAATCGCCGGTATACACGCGAGGATTATCTTGGGCTCGTCGATCGCGTTCGCAACCGCATGCCTAATATCGCGCTTTCGACCGATATCATTGTGGGCTTCCCCGGCGAGACCGAGGAAGACTTTGAGCAGACGCTTTCGCTTGCCGAGACGGTCCGCTATGCTCAGGCCTATACGTTTATCTATTCCAAGCGCGCCGGAACTCCGGCCGCCGAGATTGACGATCCCACGACGCATGAGGTGATTCTTGAGCGTTTCAACCGTCTGGTGAAGGTTATCGAGACCACAGCACACGAGTATAACCAAGGTGAGCTCCATACTGTTGTGCCGGCGCTTATTGAGGGTACGAGCAAAAAGAATGATGCGGTGCTGCTGGGCAAGAGTCCCAAGAATCAGACCGTTCATGCACCGATTCCCGAGGGTTACAGCATCGATCAGTTGATTGGCAAGATTGTCGATGTTGATGTCGACGTTGCCAAGACGTGGTATCTGTCCGGATCCGTTGTGGGTGAGCCGCGCTAATGATTGCTCCCGGGGCAGGCCTTTCCGCTGTTGCGATTGTCGGTCCGACCGCGGTTGGCAAAAGTGATGTCGCAGATCGTTTGGCGGCTCGCCTTTCGTCCGAAGTGCTGTCGTGTGACGCGATGCAAATCTATCGAGGCATGGATATCGGTACTGCCAAGATGGCACCCGAGGAATGCACGGCGCCGCTACGCCTGGTCGATATTGTTGAACCAGGCGTTGCATATTCTGCGGCGCTGTATCAGGCAGACGCCCGTGTACATGTTGAGCGCTTGCTGGGCGAGGGCCGCTTACCGGTGTTTTGCGGGGGCACGGGTTTGTATCTCAAGGCCGCCCTGGATGAGATGGATTTTCCCTCGGGCGAACTTGAGGACGATCGCCGCACGGGGTATCAGGAGCTTGCCGAGCGCATGGGCGAGGAAGCGCTGCACGCGCTGCTTGCCGCGCGTGACCCCGAGTCCGCTGCGGTCATCCACCCCCATAATGTTCGCCGCGTGATTCGCGCGCTCGAGATGCACGATGATGGTGTTTCCTACGCGCAGCAAAAGTCGCAGTTTAGTGTTCCGCGCGAGCATTATCACGCTCTGTGGTTTGGATTGACGTGTAATCGCGAGGCGCTTTACGAGCGTATTAACCTACGCGTCGATCTGATGTTTGAGCAGGGTCTTGTTGATGAGGTTCGCGGTCTTATGGACCAGGGGCTGGGAGATGCCCTGACTTCGATGCAGGCGATTGGCTATAAAGAGATTATCGATGCCCTTGACGGCGTCATTTCTATGGATGAGGCTCGCGAACTTATCAAGATGCGTTCGCGTCGCTATGCCAAACGTCAGCTTTCGTGGTTTAAACGCGATGACCGCATCGTGTGGTTCGATATGGACGAGTTTACGATCGATGAGGTTGTTGAGGATATCCTTCACCGTATCGAGGCGGCCTAATGGCTCGGTTTCCCCTCGTTCCTACGGCCCCTGAGCCCGAACGTGCCGTTCTTGTCGGAGTTGAGTGGCGCGATAACGCCTGGCCGCTCGATCGTTCGCTTGACGAGCTTGAGCGCCTGGCCCATACGGCTGGCGCCCAGTGCGTGGCGCGTCTGTCACAGCGTCTGGTTAAGCCGTATCCAAAATCGTTTATTGGCTCCGGTAAGGTTGAGGAGCTTTGCGGGCTCGTTCATCGTATGGATGCCGATGTCGTTATCTTCGACGACGATTTAACGCCCTCGCAGCAGTCTTATCTGGAGAAAGCCGTGGGCGAACCGGTTAAGATTATCGACCGTACGGCGTTGATTCTCGATATCTTTGGTCTGCACGCTCAGACCCGTGAGGGCCGCCTGCAGGTGCAGCTGGCGCAGCTGCAGTATCTGTTGCCCCGCTTGCGCGGTATGTGGACCCATCTTGCTAAAGAGCAGACACGTGGTGGCATTGGTTCGCGCTTTGGCCAGGGCGAAAGTCAGCTCGAGGTTGACCGACGTTTGATTCGTAACAAGATTGCTGCGCTTCGTCGCGAGCTTAAGCAGGTTGAACAGCGCCGCGATGTCCAGTCAAAGAGTCGTATCGAGTCGCCGGCGTTTCGCGTTGCCTTAGCCGGTTATACCAATGCCGGTAAGTCGACGTTGCTCAATCGTCTGACCGGGTCTACGGTGCTTTCACAAGACAAATTGTTTGCCACGCTCGATCCGACGACGCGCTCGTATCGCTTGCCCGGCGGTCGTGGTATGACCATTACCGATACCGTTGGCTTTATTCAGAAGTTACCGCATGGTCTCGTTGATGCCTTTAAGTCCACCCTGTCTGAGGTCCTTGGTGCCGACCTGATCCTTAAAGTCGTGGATGCCTCTGACGAGGACTACGAGCGCCAGCTCGAGGCAGTCGATCGTGTTCTTGACGAGATCGGTGCCGGCGAGCGTTTGACGCTTACGGTGTTCAATAAAATCGACCTACTCGATAGCGTCGATCGATTGAGTTTCCATCGTCGGTATCCCGAGGTCGTGCTGTTCTCGGCCCAGACGGGCGAGGGACTCGACGATCTCGTCGACCGTATTGCTCGTGAGGCCGCTGCCACCGACGTGTTGCTCTCCGCTGATATTCCGTATCGCGAGGGCGCCCTTATCACCTTGGTGCATGAGCAGGGAACCCTTCTGCATGAGGAATATCTAGAGGACGGCGTTCGCATTGTGGCGAAGTTGCCGGCCCGAATCGCCCCGCGTCTTGAGCGCTATCGTACGGAATAAACGAGTTCTAGTATGCCTAGAATGACAGGCTGATGGAGCAGGTAGAACGGTAAGGCGTGCCGACCGAGGACTGCGAGCGCCGGGATGGGATTGGCGTATGCCCATGTTGGCGCTTCGAGGCTTGGTGCTTGTGCTGCCTGGGCAGAAAAAAAGCCGGTAAGGTACATAAAGACAAACGGAATGAGCGGATAGTAGTCTCCCGAAACAAAACCCGGGCTCGGGAATCCAAGCCATGCCAGGTAGGGGAGTGGGTAGACCGCTTTTGGAATGCCCCAGGTCAGGGCAAAAAGAACAAGGCACGCTGCGATGCCCCACGAGCCCGGTATTTTTTGGAGTGCCGGACGGGTGAGTGCAACCACCGCAGTGCACGCTGCCATGCAATAAATGATGCCAAAGTTAACCGAATCGTCGACTGATACCAGTGTAGTTGCAATCCATACAATCGAGGCTGCGGCGGCGTATTTGAGGGCGCGCTTAACGTTATTGCGCGAGAGCGTGCACATCCAACCGGCGATAAATAAAAATACCCAGCTGATGCTAGTGCGCCAAATATCCTGGAAAACCGTTTCGGTAAACCATGGCATATCCCATCCATATAGGTAGGCCAAATCGTAGCAGGCGTGAAAACCTGCCATCGATAGCATCGTAAACCCGCGGACGGTATCAAATATGGTGATGCGTTTTTGCATTACGAGAACCGGCGCATTAAACCGACAACCTTACCCAAAATAACGGGGTTCGTCGCATAGATGGGCTCCATAGTGTCGTTCTCGGGCTGCAAGCGCACGCGCCCCTGCTCCTTGTAGAACGTCTTGACGGTCGCCGAGCCATCGATCATGGCCACGACGATTTCGCCGTTCATGGCGCTCTTTTGCTCGCGAACGATAATGTAGTCACCGTTGTAGATGCCGACATTGATCATTGAGCTGCCGTGCACTTCAAGGATAAAGGAGCCCTGGTCTGTGGCGATTTCGGTCGGGATGGTAAAGGTATCCTCGATGTTTTGCTCGGCCAGAATGGGAATCCCAGCCGCGACGCGACCGACGAGCGGCAGCGAGACCGTTCCGCGGGGTGCTGTGGGTTCATCGGATTTGGAAATCGAGACGGAGGATCCGTCCTCATCAAAGAGCTCTAGGGCGCGAGGCTTGGTGGAATCGCGCTTGAGCAGCCCTCGAGCCTCTAGGGCAGAGAGATGAGCATGCACCGTGCTGGGGGAGGAGAGTCCTACGGCCGATGCCATCTCGCGCACACTGGGCGGATAGCCCTTCTCTTGCTGATATTCCTTGATGAAGTCGTAAATCTGCTGCTGACGCTTGGTAATTCTGCGAGCCATCAGGGGATCCTCTCTACCAATGTCAAACAAATGTTCGATTATTGCTTGACAGGAACAACTGTTCGCAGATAATAATAACCGAACATTCGTTCTCGCGCTAGACATTTTTGTCCGCGCGGCTTGATAAAACTGTTCTCAGCAAAACACGCGAGAGGAGAACATGATGAACGCAACGGATATGGTCCAGGGAAACCTCGCCCTTAAGCTCGAGACGCCTGCGGCGCCGGCTTTCACGGTTGTCAAAGGCGGCCGATCTGGTTTCCAAACATTGCCTGGTAAGCCCGTCCGCAGCCGGTGCGTCGCCACGACTTCGGCCCCCGTTGTCTTGAAGGTCTCGACGATTGTCGCTCTCGCCGTTGCGCTCACGCTCTTCTTTGTACTTGCTACCTCGATCTTCAGCGCTCGTCACGCCGCATATGCCGAGTCGGTATCCAACGTTACCTATGAGACCGTTCGTGTTCAGTCTGGCGATTCCTTGTGGTCGCTTGCCCAGGAACATCCTATTGAGGGTCTTTCCACACAGGAGACCTCTGATATGATCCGCGACGTCAATCATCTGGAGCATGGCTCGCTCGATGCCGGTGCGCATCTTAAAGTTCCCGCACGTTCCTAAGATTTAAGTACCGTCGCATGGTACCCTTGTAATCGTTTTAGAGGAGGTACCATGCGCTGTCCCAAATGCGGCAAGGCACATACCCGCGTCGTTGATTCCCGCATGCAGGAATCTAATAACACCATCAAGCGCCGTCGCGAATGCTGCTCGTGCAATTATCGCTTTACGACATTTGAGCGTTGTGAAGACCCTATCGAGGTCATTAAGTCAGACGGAACCAAGCAACGGTTCGATCGCAATAAGCTGCTGGTCGGTTTGATGCGCGCCACGATCAAGCGTGATATCGACACTAAAAAGCTCAATGAGATCATTGACGATATAGAGGTCGAGCTTCGCTCCCGTACACTCACGGCTGTTACGTCTCATGAGCTGGGCGATATGGTTCTTAAGCGGTTGGCCAAGATCGATAAAGTGGCCTACATCCGCTTTGCCTCGGTCTATCGCGATTTCAAAGACGTCGATGAGTTTCTGCAAGAGCTCGACAAGCTAAGGTGATTTCATGTCCAACATTATCGTTAACATCAAGCGTCTCGACCCAGCCGTTGAGCTTCCCAAATACACCCATCCTACGGACGCCGGCCTTGACCTTCGCGCCAACGAAGACTGTACCCTCAAACCCTTTGAGCGACGTTTGGTCTCCACGGGCCTAGCTATCGCCCTGCCCGACGGCTACGCCGGCTTCGTCCAGCCCCGCAGCGGCCTGGCCATTAAGCAGGGCCTGTCTATAGTCAACACGCCCGGTCTCATCGATGCTCACTACCGAGGAGAGCTCAAAGTCATCCTCATTAACCTAGACCCCACGAACGACATCCAAATCAACAAAGGCGACCGCATCGCCCAGCTTGTCATCCAAGAAGTCCCCACGGTTAACCTCGTAGAAGTAGAAGAACTAGACGAAACCGACCGAGGCAACGGAGGCTTCGGCTCCAGCGGCGTAGCTTAGGGGCGCTCGTATCCCTCCCGGCCGTCTCTCACACATATCATTCCATGCTCAAACATTCTCGCTTCGCAGGGGCGCATGGATTCCGTTTCCGCCTGAGCCCCATACATATCATCCCGTGCTCAGACATTCTCGCTTCGCTGCGAAACTGCGCGCGGGACGATATGTATGGGGCTCAGGCGGAAGGGCTACATGCTTGTGATAACACAATCTTTCTAGTAAGCCGATGCGATAAAGGGATACCTTCTTTGTCGCATCGGCTTACTGTTTTTATATTTTCTGGTTTCGCCTTAGCAGATTCTAATGGTAGGGAATCTGGTGTAGCTGATAGTACGTAAACGTAGCTGCTCGGCGGGAGCAGCCCATATATCGTTTCACGCGCAGTTTCGCAGCGCAGCGAGAATGTTTGAGCATGGAATGATATATGGGCAGCTCCCGCCGAGCAGCGGACTATCGCCTAGCGGATATGCGCGGGTTTTCCGCCCCAGTAGAAGCGGCAGAAGGCTCTTTTGCGCTTTTGGGGTTTTCCTACGAGTTCCATGGTAGCGATGGCGATGTCTTCGGCTGCGTGGGGGCGGCGTAGTACTTCGCCGTTGATGAGTAGGGCTTTGAGTGATTCGGGATGGTCGTGCAGGTGACGAAGCGTTACGATGAGCTCTCGTGCTGTGGTGACGTGCATGCTGGCGCCCATGCCGGTGAGCATCGTGGTGTTGGCCTTTTCCTGGCCATAGGACTTGCCCAGCAGGATCATCGGCAGATGTGCGCAAAGGCACTCGGTGACCGTGAGTCCGCCCGATTTGAGGATTGCCAAGTCGCAGCCATGCATGAGGGCCGCCATGTCGTCGACATAGTCCAACACCGTGACGTTCTCGAGCTTCATGGCATCGAAGAGCGTCTTCAGCCGGGCCGCATACTCCACGTCTTTGCCAGGTAAAAAGACAAAGTGCATGTCTGCGAAGCTGCGCAGGAAGGGGAGTGTGTGGTCCATCGCCGCGCGAAAGCGGACGTAAGGCTGAGGCAAGCTGGCACCGGCCATTACCAGAACGACGGTCTTGTCGGTGGGGAGGTTGAACTTGGCTAGCTCTTCCTCGCGATCGTAATCCGTGTCGAATCCGGCGCGAATAGGAATGCCGGTAATGCGAATCTTTGCCTCGGGCACCTTGCGCGGACGCAGCGTTTCGGCCATAAATTCGTTGGCAACACAGAATAGATCGGTGTCCTTGTGGGGCCACCAGCCCTCGACTTCGTAGTCGGTCGGCACGCAGGTGACCGGATAATCGATACCCGTAATGACGCGGGCGCCCACGGCAACATTGGCTGCTGTGATGTGCGTTGCGACCACGGCTATGGGCCTGCGGCTACGAATATATTCGTTGAAGGCGGGGAACATAATTCGCGACCATGCCGTGCCGCCACCCCAGAGAAGATGTCCCGTAAGCGTATATCGCCAGGTCAGGTCATAAATGGGGCGCGTGGCTCCCGTGAAAGAAGCCGCGGTCTTATTGCCGTCGAATTTAATACGTCCAAAATCAAGAATATCGAGCACTTCAATCTCAACATCCTCGGGGATGCCATTGGTGCCGCGGATGAGGTCGAATGCCTGCGCAATCGCATTTGCGGCGGCCTTGTGGCCCGAGCCGACCGAGGCGTGCACGATGGTCACGAGAGGTTTTTGTTGAGCCAGGAGCGTGGTTTGCTCCAATTGGGGAGTGCTGAGCTTGTGCAGGGGAGCGTCATCGCTCGTCTGCGTCTGATCCATCGATAACTCCCCTTCGACGTTGTAACACGGGTTTATCATTGTAGTGCATGAGTGTCACGTTCACGTAAATTTGGGTATGAGCGCAAGGAATGACAACGTTTCGACGAGAGGACTCTTCATGGCTACCGATCAGACGATCGACGTTGCGATTATCGGCGGCGGTCCCGCGGGCTATGCTGCCGCCATTTATGCGGCGCGCGCCAACCTGACGACGACTGTCCTTGAGCAGGGCATGTCGGGCGGACAGATCACCACGACCAACGAGATCGAGAATTATCCTGGCATTCCGCTGCTGAGCGGTGCTGAACTTGGTGAGCGGTTCCAACAGCATGCTGAAGGCCTGGGGGCTCAGGTTGAATGGAGTATGGTGACAGGCGTCGATTACGATGCCGATGCGGCTCAATTTACCATCCATCACGATATGGGCGACACAGCGGCCAAGAGCGTCATTGCGTGCATGGGCGCCACGCCGCGTCCTGCAGGTTTTGTTGGCGAGGACACGTATCGCGGTCGAGGCGTTTCGTATTGCGCGACGTGTGACGGCATGTTCTTCCGTGGCAAGCAGGTCTTTGTTATCGGAGGCGGCAATTCGGCATGCGAAGAGGCGCTGTTCCTTTCCGACATTGCCAGCAGCGTGACCATCGTGCTGCGTCGCGATCAGTTCCGTGCACCCGAAGGCGTTGTGAATAAGGTGCTTACTAAGGACAATATTTCAGTTAGGTACCAAACTAGTATTGTTGAGCTTTCCGGTAAGGCGATGCCCACGACAATTACCTTCAAGGACAATGCAAACGGCAAGACGCATACTGAGACCTTTGAACCTGGCTCGTTTGGCATTTTTGTCTTTGCCGGCACGCAACCTCATACCGAACTTGTCGAGCATCTGGTCGA
Organism: uncultured bacterium; assembly: GCA_905214105.1. Taxonomy (GTDB): domain Bacteria; phylum Actinomycetota; class Coriobacteriia; order Coriobacteriales; family Coriobacteriaceae; genus Collinsella. The sequence continues at coordinate 28,967 of CAJMKK010000009.1, read as the reverse complement.
TCTGGGGCCCGATGGCGGCATCCTTACCGATGAGTCCATGGCCACCCGTACACCCGGCTTATTCGCAGCCGGCGATATCCGTTCCAAGCGTTTACGGCAGGTTGTGACCGCTGTTTCGGACGGGGCTATAGCGGCAACCAGCGCATACACTTTCTTACGCGCATAAGTACGATAATATATCTTATGTAAGGTTGTTATATTTAAACAAAGTGGTTGGACGGTGCATCAATTTGCTGTCCAACCACTTTTACTTAGCGGCTATGTGGTATGTAAAACTAGATAACCTAGAATACAATATATAAAACGAACGGAGGCCTCTTATGAACCACGTCAAACATGTTATCCCGATGTCCGATACATCGGTCAGCATTAAGTCGGAGGATATTCAGCCGACGGTGCTGCCGGATGCATTTATTCAGTCCGATATGGTGGGTAAACTCAACGCATTGAGCCTGCCACGCTATGACCAGCTGCCCAATGTAACGCTCTATCGCGATCAGGTTATTGAATATGTTGCGCTGTGGATGGAGCCGCTTTCGATTTGCGTAGCGCAGCCCGTTATCACGCCATCGATGATCAATAACTACGTGAAGGTCGGCCTCGTTTCTGCTCCGGTTAAAAAGCAGTATGGCCGTGAGCAGATTGCGCGTCTCATTGCCATTTGTATCTTTAAGCAGGTGCTGCCCATCGCTGCGGTTCAGGTACTCTTTCATATTCAGCGTTTGAGCTACGACGCACCGACCGCCTTTGATTATGTTGTCGATCAGCTTGAGGCATCGATTCGTGCGGCGTTTTCCGTCGAGCAGACTCCCGTGCCCGATACCGCACATCAGGTTACGCGCGAGTCGTTGCTTGTACGCAGTGCGGTATCGTCCTTCGTTTCGAAGGCATATCTGATGAGCTATCTTAAGTTCAATGGGTTTCATAGCTAACCGAGGTATAAGACGGGCGGGATAAAGAGCGCTGGCCTCTTATCCCGCCCGTGTGTTTGTCTAGTTGTACATTATCGGCCCGAAGCCACGCCCATGCCGTAGCCGATAATGAGGCCGTGCATCTCGGCATAGTATGAATCTAGCCCGTTACAGGGCATGATGATGGTCTTGGAGCCGGGCCAGTGTTCCGCAATGCGGCTGGCAAGTGCCTGGGCGCCCGCCTCATTCTCTACATGGTCGATAACGACCTCGCCACCAGTAAAGCCTTCGGCCTCCATGGTATCGATAATCTTGCCAAGCATCTTCTTTTCGCCACGGGTGTGACCAACGAGTTCAATTTTGCCCGCTTCGCTCGCCGTTCCCAAAATGCGGATATTGAGCTTGTTGGCAATAACACCGGCCGCCTTAGGGATACGTCCGGCCTTGGCGAGGTTTGCGTAATTGCACAGGCTAAAGAGGATCTTGCTGTTCTGCTCCAAGCTATCAAAGTAGGCACAGGCGTCCTCAAAGGAGGCATCCGGGTTGCTCGAAAGATAGCGGTCGAACAGCAGGAAGATCAGGTCCATTTTGCCGCCGGCTCCGCGTGAATTGACCAGATGAATCTGTCGGTCCGGATCCTCGGCAAGCACCATGTCACGTGCGGTGGCCGCGGCATTGTAGCTTCCCGAGACTCCCTCGGAGATGGGCATGCAGATTGTCTTGTCGGCAAGCCTAAAGAGTTCGGCCCACTCCCCTACGCTTGGGCAGGCGCTTGAAGAAGCACTCGACTCCGCCTGCACGGCGCTATTGAGCTCGTGCACGTCGAGCGTGAGGTCATCGATAAACTCTCGCTCCCCCACTCGGATCTTAAGGGGTGCAAATGCGAAGGTGGTATGAGGTGCGGTTGGTTGCCAATCGCGAAGATTGCAGCTCGAATCGGAGATAAGTGCCCAGCTCATTGAGGGTCCTTTCTAATTGTTCCCCAACAATTATAGCCATCTTTTTGATTGAATGGACGGCTATCTAGTTTTGAATACTAGATAGCCGTGCTGATCTCAAGGCAAAAGGTGGGGGCAAAAAGAATGGGCCTCGTGACTCAAGATCGCGGGGCCCACGTTCGTTCGCTATAGTAATAAATTAGTAGCGTACGAAGATGTAGTTGTTGTTCATACCGGCTGCGACGGAGCTGATGATTACGCCCGTGCTGTAGTCGGAAGCATGGATCATCTGGCCATTGCCGATATAGATGCCGGTATGGTAGGAGTTAACCACAACATCGCCGGGTTGCGGATCGGACACACGGGTCCAACCCATGAAGGTGCCGGTGGTGCCCAGACGGCAGTAGCGTCCCGTGAGGCAATAGCTTACAAAGCCGGAGCAGTCAAAGCTGTTCGGCCCAATGCCGCCCCAAGAGTAAGCGTATCCGAGCTTGCTATAGGCGCGCGAAACAACGGAACCGCCATCAACGGACTGGCTCGGTGCGGAAGGCGTCGGAGCCGGAGCCGGCGCCGGAGCGGGCGTCGGGGGCTGCGGAGTGGGAGCGGGTGCGGGCGTGTTTCCGCCGCCGTCGTTGGTCGTACCGCCACCCTTGTCGGTGTTCTCGGTCGTACCGGCGGTGTCGTTGCTCACCGTGGCCTTTTCGGCGGTGCTAGCATTTATGCCAGCCTGCAGCGCGGCGTTGGCCTGGGCCTCGGCAGCAAGCTCGGCCTGCAACTGTGAATCCAGGGAGTTCACGACACTCTGGGCATCAGCCTGCTGAGCATTGAGCTCGTCGACCTTCTTCTGCGTCGCGGCGACGTTCTTCTCCTGCTCGGTTTGCTTATCGGTAAGCTGCTGCTTAAGGTCCTTGACCTCCTGAATGGTTTGGGCCTGCTTGTCGGACACCTTACCGTAGTAGAACAGGCGGTTGAGCATGTCGCCCAGATCGTCGACGCCCGTCAGAACCTGAAGGAGACTCAGGCCGCCGGTCTTGTACTCACCGGCAACGTAGGTCGAAAGCTTTGCCTGACCTTCGGCAATCTCTTGCTGCTTTTGCGTGATCTCGCCTGCAGTCTGATCAAGCTCCTGCGTCTGCGCGGAGAGTTCATCATGAATTTGCTGGGTTTGCGTGCCAATCTGCTCGAGTTTAGTACGAGCAGCGGCAAGGTCGGATGCGGTATCGGCGTAGGCCGGAGCCACGAGGCCCAAGCCCAAAACACAAGCGAGGGTTGCCGTAGCAGCGCAGCGTGCCATATTTCTGTGCGTATTTGCTGTGCGCATGGAGCTTCCTTTCCAGTACTAGGGTAACGGCTAGTCCACCGTTACCAGGCTAAAGAGCTCAACGTCCTCATGGGAAGGCGTGAGCTTCTCGCGCGGGTTAAGAAACGCAAGCTCAAGGATACAGCCATAGCCTACAAGCTTTGCGCCCATATCTCGCACCAGTTTACCTGTTGCCTCGACGGTTCCGCCCGTCGCGACCAAGTCATCCAGAATCAACACGGTATCTTTAGAGCTGATAGCATCGGCATGGATCTCGATAGAATCCGTTCCATACTCGAGTTCGTAGCTCTCGCTGACCGTCTTGCGCGGCAGTTTGCCCGGCTTACGTGCGGGAACAAAGCCGGCGCCCAGGGCGACGGCCACGGGAACTCCGACCATAAAGCCGCGGGCCTCGGGTCCCACGACCTTGGTAATGTCCATGTCGGCAAAATGCTCGGCCAGGGCATCCACCATGGCCTTCAGGGCCTCGGGATTGCCAAAGAGCGGTGTGATGTCCTTAAAGACGACTCCGGGCTCGGGATAGTTGGGGATATCGACGATGTGAGATTCGAAGTCGTACATGGCATGACCTTTCATGGATTGCCGGGTGGACGGCGGTTATTTACCCGTGTTAGCAGACGAGCTATGCGAGGTGACGATGACCTTGGACGGCTGTACGAGCGACTCGTCGTGTGCGACAACCGCGGGGACGCTTGCCCCATCGCTTTTAGTCTTGGTGGATTCGGAACGCGCGATCTCCTCATCGAGAGCATCGATGTCAGCGTCCTCGACCACTGCGTTGAGCGACTCAAAGACACGGTTCTTAAGTAGCGCGGTGTGCACGCCCTCGGTGAGGTCGTGCAGCTTCTTAAAGGCGCGCTCGAGCTTGGCGTCGCGTTCGTCATCGGAGGTATCCATGCCGAGCATGCTCACAAGCACCTGCTCAAACATCGAAGACTCGCGGTTTGCCGACGATACGTACTGGCGCAGGTTGCGCGGCTCAATGTGGAAGCGCGACAGCTCCGAGCAGTAACGGATGATCGGGAAATCTCGGCCATCGACGAGCTCACGGTTCTGCGGACTCTTGATGATGCGGATGAGATCGTTCTCGGCAAGGGAGCGGATAAACGAGATCTCAACACCGAGCATATCGGGGATCGTCTCGATGGGGTGCAGCTTTTGCTTGGTCTCCTTGGGCTCCGTCTTAAGCGGGACATCGGACAGAAGACCCACCTCGTAAGCCAAAGTGGACAGGTCCGTTGCGTTTTCCAAGCGCTGCTTAATCACGTTGAGCGGCATGTAGCGGGTCTTCTGCAGGTGCAGGATGACCTCGAGACGGTCAACGTCTTCCTTGGAGTACTGGCGATACCCCTTAGGCGTTCGATGAGGGGCGATGAGCCCCTCATCTTCTAGAAATCTAATTTTTGAGTTCGATAAATCGGGGTATGCGCCTCGAAGTAGGTTGACGACTTGGCCGATACTCAGATAGTTGCGTTCGGCCATTACCTACTCACCGGTTTCGATGCGCTCCGGCGTGCTCTCGTGGTAGATGAGCGTGAACGTACCGATCTGAACGGAAGAGCCGTCATGCAGCGGAGCACCGTTGACGATGGCGCCGTCGACCCAGGTGCCGTTGAGCGAGCCCAGATCCTCAATACGGGCGCCCAGGCCCTCACGAATAATGCGTGCGTGGCTGCGCGAGACAGTCATGTCGTTGAGGAAGATGCCGTTCGCGGGATCGCGGCCGATAGTGGTCACGTCGTCCTCGAGTTCAAAGGCAGCTCCGGTCTGCGGACCCTTGACGATGGACAGAACCGGAGCGGTGATGCGCACGTTGGCCATAAGGTCGGGAACGGTGACATCGCTCGAAGGAACACGGAAAACGCAGGTAGCGTCCGCAGTCTTATCGTTCTGAGGCATATTGTTATCCTTGTTGTCCATGACAACCCCTATCTAACGCGGACGTGCCGCAAAAAATGTACCGTACGTAATCATACCCCAACGACCTAGTCTTCGATTTCGGGGTTCAGAAAGTCGATGTCCTCATCCTCGGGATGCGCGATGGCCTGTTTAATGGCCACCCCTCCCTTAATGGTATAGATGACAGCGGTGAGCATGGAGAAGATGACGCCGCCGTAGACAAAAAAGATGCCGAGGGGCACCGAGCTGCCATTGAGGCCCGGGAACGCCGTGAACGTGGCGGCTAGCAGATGCCAGCCGTCCACGACGGGGAACCCAAGCAACATGAGCGAGAAGCCGGTCATGAGCAGTGCCGTGGCAATCTTGCCGGGAAAGACGACGTCGATGGGGCGCCGGTGGTAGTGCCGCACGGTGAGCGTGCCGATGCCCAGGTAGATATCGCGGCCGATAATGAGCACGCAGACCCAGATGGGAAGCTCGCCGCGGACGACCAGGCCCAGCACGCCGGTAAACAACAGCGCACGGTCGCAGATGGGATCCATGACCTTGCCGAGCCATGAGACCGTTTTGGTCATGCGGGCAATCTGACCGTCCATCCAGTCGGTGGAGGCCGCGATGGCATAGATGACAATGGCGACGACACGGTTGTTGTCCGTCACAAACAGGTACAGGAAGACGAGCGTGAGCACGAGGCGCGTAAAGGTGATGAAATTGGAGATCGTGAAGATCTTATTCGACGGGTAATCGGAGGTGCCGATAAGCTCCTTTTTGATCTTCTTCTTGATGCCCACAGGACTCCCCCGCTGGTAAACGACAAAACTTTCGATACTATACCCGTTCTGGCGATGTCTATCCAGCGTAAGCATAGAGAGTCCAGACATATGGAGGATGCTACTGGGTTGTGCGGGATTCTGCATTTGTGTACATCAGCCTCCAAATATGACATTTTTCGGCATCTTTGATGGCTTATGTACACGTTTTGATTCGGTGATTACATCGGTCGGGAAAGTTGTTGCCTTAAGCAAATTAATCATGATGTGCGGGTCGAGAAGGGCTAGCGCCAAAAGAACCCAACGGCCGTTACGGCTTCGTTAGAAACGCGCCCCACCATGGATGGTGAACCCGAAAGGTAAGGCGCGCGGGCACGGTGGCTCGGCCCGCGCGCCCGGAAGAGAAAGGATAAACCCATGGGTTACATGCTCGAGACGCGCGGGCTCACCAAGCGCTTCGGCCGCGGCGACCAGGCGCAGGACGCCGTGGCCGACGTGAGCCTTCATATCCACGAGGGCGAGGTGTACGGGCTGCTCGGTCCCAACGGCGCCGGCAAGTCGACAACGCTCAAGATGATCTGCGGGATGCTGCGGCCGACGGCCGGGGAGATTCTCTTTGCCGGGCACGCCTGGCGTCGCGAGGACCTCTACGCAATCGGCAGCCTCATCGAGGAGGCGCCGCTCTACCCCAACCTCACCGCGCGCGAGAACCTGCGCGTGCGCACCACGCTGCTGGGCCTTCCCGAGAGCCGCATAGATGAGGTGCTCGCCGCCGTGGGCCTCGCGGACACCAGGAAGAAGCGCGCCGGGCGCTTCTCGATGGGCATGCGGCAGCGCCTAGGGCTCGCGCTGGCGCTGATCGCCCGGCCACGCCTGCTCGTGCTCGATGAGCCCACCAACGGCCTCGACCCCATCGGCATCGAGGAGCTGCGCGACCAGATCCGCGGCTTCGCGGCGGCGGGTACGACGGTGATCGTCTCGAGCCACATCCTCTCAGAGGTGCAGCAGATGGCGGACACCATCGGCATCATCTGCGGGGGGCGCCTCGCCTACGAGGATGTGCTTCGGCCAGGGCAGGACCTCGAGGAACTCTTCATGAGCTTCTGCCGGGAAGGGCGACGAGCGCGCGGGGAGGTGGCGGCATGACCGGCGAGAAAGGCGGCCTGCTCGCGAGCCTGCGCGCCGAGGCCCTGAAGTCGCGCCACGCGGCGCCGGTTCGCCTGGCCGTGCTCATGGCGCTGCCGATGCCGCTGCTCGGCGCGATGCCCTACCGGGGCGTGCAGATATTCAGCGCATGGAACTACTGGTACGTGCTCTTCCTGCCCGTAGCTCTCTCGCTCGTGGTGGCGTGCGTCGCGCGGGCGGACGCGCGCACGCGGATGCGGGGGCTTTTGGGCCTGGGCTTCCCGCTCGGGCGCGCCTGGTGGGCCAAGGCGCTCTGGTGCCTCGCGCTCTGTACGCTCTCGAACCTTGTGGTCTTCGGCATCTACCTCGCGGGATCGGCGTTCTCCTCGCAGGGCCTCACGGCCGCGGGTACGCTCACGATGCTCTTCTGCGCGCTCGTCAACACGGTGACCGTGGCGTGGATGATTCCCGCAGGGCTCTTTCTCACGGTGCGGCTCGGCGTGCTCGCGGGCATCTTCTGCCCGCTCGTCGCGCAGCTCGTGGGTGGGTTCGCCTGGTCGTTGGTTCCGTTGCCGCAGCTCTTTCCGCCGTCGGCGAGCATGGTCATCCCCACGAGCTTCATCCCCGTGCTGCCGAGCGGCGAGCCACTCGCGGCGGACATGGCGCTCGGCGGGGCGCTCGCGGCGGATGGCATGCTCACGCTGGCGGGCCTTGCGGTCAGCGCGCTCGCGTTCGCCGCGCTCACGGCGGCGGGCGCGGCCTGGTTCGCGCACTCCGAGGAGAGGTGATGGCCATGTCGCGAATCTCCGACCCGACGCCGCGCATGACCCTCCCGCGGGCCCTGCTCTCCGAGGCCCTGCGCCTGGCGCGCTCCCCGCTCACGGCGGTGCACCTCGTCTGCGGCCTGGCGGCCGGTCTTGCCTGCGGCGAGTACTTCTCCGTAGCCCGATGGGACCCGGCGCTGGGCGCAGACGCCTACGTCCAGTTCCTTGGCGCCCTCATGCCGCTCATGTCCGCCATCGTCTGCGGACTTGCCGTGGACGAGGAGCGCGCTGCCGGGCGCCTCGCCAACCTCACGGCGGTCCCCTCGCGCGGGCGCGCCGTCGCGGCAAAGCTACTCGCCCTTGCGGCGCTCGGCGCCGCCGCGCTGGCCGTGGCGCTCGGCGTGTTCGGGGCCGTGCTCGCCGTCGCCGGGCGCCTGCCGCTCGGGCCCGCTCCGCTTGCGGCCGCGTGGGCGGGCATCGTGCTGGGCAGCCTGCCCCTCTACGCGCTGGGGCTCGGCGTGGCCCTGCGCCTCGGCCGCAACGCCACCATCGGCGCCGGCGCTGCGGGGGTGCTCCTCGCGTTCTTCTCGGTGGGCGGACTTGCGCACGGCCTCATGACCGGCGAGCTCACCGGTGCCCTGGCGACGCCCCTGTGCTGGGTGCCGCTCGCCTGGCCCGCTCGCCTGGGGTCGCTCGGGGTGGAGGCCTTTATCGACGCCGCACGCGCGGCGGGCCCTCTCCTCACGACTGCGCTCGCTAGCCTCGTGCTCACCCTGGCAGCCGACGCCGTCCTTCTCGCCTGGTTCTGCCGCTTCGAGGACGGGAGGGCAGATGCATAGGAGGCCGCTCGCCGCCATGCTCGTCCTCCTCTCCGCAGCGCTCGTCCTGGGCGGGAATGCCCTGCTCGACGCCGGCTGGGGGTCGGCGCTGCGCTCGATCGCCGACCGCGTGCTGCCCAACCCTGAGATCGCCATGTGGGCGCCCGCGCCCGAGCCCGGCAGCCACGCGAGCTCCTACGCCGACGCCACCGGGGCGGGGGCAAACTACGTCTACCTGGTGGACGCGGCGGATGACAGAGGCAATGTCCGAGAGCTCCAGCTCATCTTCTTCGGGCGGGAGTCGGACGGCGAGGGCTGGCTCGAGATCGAGGCACGCGGCGGCTCGGGCGTGCGCTACCGCGCGTGCGACGCGGCCGAGCCGCCCGCGGCTGCGCGCAGGGCTCTGGACCGCTGAGTACGGCGCTAGTACAATTCCGACGAGAGTTTCAGGAGGTCAACATGGCGAGGATACTGGCAGTGGATGATGAACGGGCGATCCTCGACGCGCTCGCGCGAGTCCTCGGCCGCGACGGCCATGAGGTCGTCAGGGCGGCGGACCCGACGGCGGTCCCGGGGATGGACCTCTCGCGCTTCGACCTCGTGCTCTGCGACGTCATGATGCCGGGGTTCGACGGCTTCGAGCTCGTGCGGCAGATCCGCCCGGACTTCGACGGCCCCATCGTCTTCCTGACCGCGCGCGTGGCCGAGGAGGACGCCGTGGCCGCCTACGGCCTGGGCGCCGACGACTACGTCCGCAAGCCCTTCGGGGCCGCGGAGCTGCGCGCCAAGGTCGCGGCCCATCTACGCCGTGAGCGCCGGCCGCGCTCGCACGCCCTCTCCTTCGGGGAGGTGCGGATCGACCTCGGGGCGCGCGGCCTCGCCGTGGGCGACAAGGCCGTGCCGCTCACGCCCACCGAGTACGCCATCTGCGAGTACCTCGCCCGCCACCCCGGGCAGGTCATGAGCCGCGCGCAGATACGCGAGGCGGTACTCGGCTGGGAGAGCGACGCCGACGACGCGGCCATATCCATGCAGGTCAGCCGCGCCCGGAGGAAACTCTCCGAGGCCGGCGCCGATCCGATCGCGACCGTCTGGGGGATGGGGTACAAGTGGCAGCTCTGAGGATCGGGGCGCGAGGTCGCGGCGGCATGCCGCTTTCCTTCGTCATCGCGCGCTACTTCGCCTACGCGTTCGCGGCGGTTGCCACGGCGTGGCTCGCCTCGTTCATGGTGCTCTCCGTGGCGATCAACGCGGGCTTCGTCTACGAGGCAAGCTGGGGGCCGGCCAATGCGCGCGAGGTCGCGGAGGGCCTGGCACGCGACGGCGTCTGCGGGCAGCAGGACGTGCCGACGGCGTACCGCTACCTCATTCTGAACAAGGACGGATACGTGCTGATGACAGACCTCGAGAGCACGCGGCTCGAGGACGCGACGGAAATGGCCCGTACGGCACTCGCCGCGGATCCGGGCACAGTGGAGATCGAGGGCGGGGGTTCGGGCCTCACCTACGCCGCGTTCCCGCTCAAGGGCGGCGGGGCCTGCGCACTCGTCAGCGAGTACCTGCCGCAGTGGGTCTCGCGCGACCTCGTCGGCCTGCTTCCCAACCCGCAGAACCTCATGCTCGTCGGCGCTGCGGCGGGAAGCGCGCTCGCGCTCGCGCTCGTGGCGCGACGCGCGAGCCGCGTGATCTCGCGCAAGATGGCGCCGCTCGCGGAGGCGGCGGGGCGCGTCGGCGCGGGGGAGCTCGACTTCGCGGTCGGCAGCACCAACGTGCGCGAGGTGAACGACGTCCTCGCCGCGATGGACGCCATGCGGGCCTCCCTCGCCGAGTCGCTCGAGGCCCGCTGGGCCGCGGAGCGGGGGCAGCGCGAGCAGATGGCGTCGCTCGCCCACGACCTCAAGACGCCGCTCACCGTGCTGCGCGCCAACGCCGACTTCGTGGCGGAGGAGCTGGAAGATGAGAATGACGCCGACCTCTCGGCCGCCGCGCGCGACATAGCCGACGGTGTCGAAAGGCTCGACGGCTACGTGCGCCTGCTCATCGAGGCCTCGCGCGGGTCCGGCGGGGCGGAGAGGACCCCCATGCGGCCGGCCGAGCTCTGCGAGCAGGTCCTCGCCGAGGCCGCCCAGATCGCCCGGGCGCGAGGCGTGGCGCTCGACGCGGCCACGGGCCCCACTGTCGCGGGCGCGCCCGAGGCCCCGCTCGACCGAACCACCCTGGCGCGAGCCGCCGCGAACCTCGTGGCCAACGCCGCCGAGCACGCACGCTCGCGCGTGGCTGTCTCCTGCGACGTCGCGGGCGGGTACCTCGTCATCGAGGTCGCCGACGACGGACCGGGCTTTTCTCCCGCCGCCCTCGAACGCGGCTGCGAGCGCCTCTTCACAGACGACTCCTCCCGCTCCTCGCGCGACGGAGACCGCCACTACGGGCTCGGCCTCCACGTCGCCTCCGAGGCCGCGAGCGCCCACGGGGGCTCCGTCTCGCTCGCCAACAGCCCCTCGGGCGGCGCGGTGGCCACCATCGCGGTCCCCCTGTGCGGGATCTGACGACTTCCTCTATGTCTACCTCGACTGCGATATGTCGCTCGCCGAGGCCGCGACGAGATGGTGTTGCGTCTGTCCCGTTTGGTGCTTCTAGCTCAAATTTGATCTGATGTAAGGCCCGTGCAATCCTGCATGGGCCTTTCTTTTGGCAATTGCTCGACCGATTCGTGGCTTGATACACATATTATCGAGTTAAGGAGACATGGGGTCATACAGCGGCTCTCAGAGCGTCTGCCGCCCTCCCCTCGCCATTACCGCTGTGGCATCCTCGTATAGAGCCCATCCCGCTTGGCGTTTCGTTGCAACCGCTCACTTGTCCACCGATCAAGTGAACTACTGGAATTAATACAGCGACACGCTTGTTCGTTACAGTCGCTATATCTGTGTAAATCGCCGCGATAAATACCGCCCGTACTCGGCGTGTACCAGCTACGCGTATGTAGATTCATATCGCGTTAATAAATCGGCTCGAGCGCGTGCAAAACGCGCAAGCAGCCGCAAAAAGCGGTTATCGCTTAGGTAGATTTTTGGCACCCTGTTGCTTACTGAAAATTAAGCAATTGCTTAAAACAAAAAAGGTCAGGCACTAGGTGCCTGACCTGCTAACTTCTGGTCGGGACGACTGGATTCGAACCAGCGACCCCTTGACCCCCAGTCAAGTGCGCTACCAAGCTGCGCCACGTCCCGAAGCTTTTGTTTGTTGCTGTGCTCTCGCTCGCAACAGGGAGTATATTAACCCGAAACTTTGTCGTTGCGCAAGAACTATTTTAAATATTTTGAAGCAAGTCCAAAATTATATCTGCGAGCTGGGATTTTGTTAGCACAGGAAGTTCTTGCGTACCCGCTGTGCTCACGATCCAAGCCTTGTTGGTATCGGTTCCAAAGCCCGAATCGGCGCGCGAGACATCGTTGGCGATGATCGCATCGCAGCCCTTGCGGGCCAATTTACGCTCAGCGTACTCCACGACGTTATCGGTCTCGGCTGCAAATCCGATCACACGGCGCTCGCCCTTCTGGCGCGAAAGCTCGGCCAAGATATCAACCGTCTCGACCAGTTCTATGCGATCGAGGCGTTCGTTTGCCTTTTTGAGCTTATGGTCTGCAGGGGATACGGGTGTGTAGTCGGCGACAGCCGCTGCGCAAATGGCAGCATCGGCCGTCTGAAAGGCGCCCAGTGCCGCCTGCAGCATCTCTGCGGCGGTCTGCACGCGCACGCACTCCACGCTGCGGGGGACATCGAGCGATGTCGGTCCCAGCACGAGCGTGACCGCAGCACCGCGGTGAGCGGCCTCCCCCGCCAGGGCGATGCCCATCTTGCCCGACGAACGGTTACCAATGAAGCGCACAGGGTCAATCGGTTCGTGCGTGGGGCCGGCGGTGATCACGATGTGCTTGCCCGCAAGGTCCTGGGGCGCGGGGTCGAGCACCCCGCAGATAGCTTCGACAATGTCCTCGGGCTCGCTCATGCGTCCCGTGTCCACGTCGCCGCAGGCAAGGTAGCCGCTGCCGGGCCCCACCACGTGAACGCCGCGCTCGCGCAGCGTGGCCATATTGGCCTGCGTCGCCGGCGCCTTCCACATGCCGTTGTTCATGGCCGGCGCGATCACAATGGGTCGCGGCGTAGCGAGCAGCGTGGTGGAGATGAGGTCATCGGCAATACCGTTGGCCATCTTAGCGATGATATTGGCCGTCGCGGGCGCTACGACCACCAGATCGGGCTCCTGCGCCAGCGAAATGTGGTGGATGGGGTCGGAGGGGTCGTCGAATAGGCCCACCGCGACCGGTTCATTGGTGAGCGCGCGGAAGGTAAGCGGCCCCACAAACTCCGTGGCATGCTCGCTCATAACAACCTTGACGCGTGCGCCGCACTTTTGCAGCAGGCGCACGATATTGCACGACTTATAGGCGGCGATCCCGCCGGTAATGCCCAGCAGGATCGTTTTTCCCTCAAGTTGCATTGAATTGTTGGATGCCGCCGTCATCATTTAAGCTTCCTTGCTGGGAAGCACCAGCAAGCGGTGGCAATACGGGCAGTGCGTAATCTCGTTACCGTCGTGGTTGAGATCGCTCATGGACGATGCCTGCAGCGCGGTGTGGCAGACCGTGGGGATGTTGCCCTGGATGGTCTCGACGGCCAGGCCACGGAACTGCTTGAGCAGGCGCTCGTAGTCGGCGAGCACGTCGGCAGGCAGCGTAGCGGCAAGGGCGATGCGCTCCTTGGTGGCGGCGTCAATCTGAGCCTGGAGGTCGGCGGCCTTGGCACGGGTGGCCTTGGTATCGGCCTTCACGCCCTCCTCGAACTTGGCGATGATGGCCTGCGCACGAGTCTCGCGGTCGAGCGCCTCCTTATGGGCGGCAACGACATCCTTGCGGGTGTGCTCGATCTTGTCCAGACGCTTTGCCAGGGTGGCAAGCTCGTTCTCCAGATCCTGCACCTCGCGGTAATCAGAACCGTCGACGTGACGCTTCTTGGCAGCCTCGATGGCGTTGTTGGTCTGGATCTCGGTGGTGTTGAGATCGTCGAGCTCAATGTCCAGATCCTTGCGCTGGGCGTAGAGCTTGGTCATCTCGGACTTAAGCTTCACATAGGTCTTGCGCTTGGAAGCGAGCTCCTTGAGCTCCGGCATATTGGCAAGTTCGCTCTTGTTGCGCGCGAGCTCCAAATCGATCTGTTGCAGCTTGAGTAGCGTAGCGCCGGCGCTCATAAGTTCTCTCCTTTTGTCACAGTCCACCATTGGCAAGGGTTCAGTATTTTAATCGCATGACGGGGGTCGACCCCGGCGTCAACTGCAGAGTTCATCAATATATCAACGAACGGCTCTTCGGAGCGGTCGTGGCCGAGCAAGATCACCGGCAGCCCGCGCAAGGCAAGGTCTTGCGCCACGTGGTAGCCCGCCTCGCCCGTCACGACAACATCTGCGCCCGCGGCGATAGCGGGCTCTCCGAAATCGCCCAGGGAGCCGCCCAAAATGGCGACGGTGCGGCACGGGCAATCGGCTTCGCCCCACACACGCGGGTCGCTGCCGAAGGCCGTGGCAGCACGGGTGGCAAGATCGCGCAGCGTGCACGGGTCGTTGAGCGTTGCAAGCGCGCCCAGGCCGGTGGTCTCGGGGTCGTCCACGTGCTCCAGTGAGCTCACGGGTGCGGCACCCAGCAGCTCGCTAAGGCAGATGCGGGCTTCGTGCGAGCGGTCCAGGTTGGTGTGGAGCGAGATAATGCTCACGCCGCAACGCGCTGCCTCGTAGAGCGCCGCGCTGCATTGGGGGCGTGCGGAATCCGACGGACAAAACGCCTCGGGCGCCTTGATATAGATGGGATGATGCGTTAGCAGCACGTTGGCGCCGGCCTCCTGGGCGCGGTGCACATTGGCTTCGGTCGCATCGAGTGCGCAGATAACACCGGTAATCTCCGCGGCAGGGTCGCCGACGGAGAGCCCTACATGGTCCCAACTCTCGGCATCGGTCTTGGGATAGCGCGCCAGCAGCGCGCGCTCAAGCTCGGCGACGATCATGCGGCGCCTACGATCGAGAGCAGCGCTTGAGCAAAATCGTCCAGATCGGCCGGGTCCACACGGTCATCGAAGGAGATACGCAGTGCACCCAGCGCCTGTTCGCGGCCAATACCCATGGCGCTGAGAACATGGCTCGGGTCCATGCTGCCGCTCGAGCAGGCGGAACCGGCCGATACCTCAAAGCCGGCGGCATCGAGCTTGACGATGAGCTCCTCGGAGTCCATGCCGTCGACGTAGATGGAGACCATGCCCGGCAGACGATCGGCCTGTGCGTAGTCGCCCATGGTGGCGTGAATGCGAGGATGGGCCGTAAGCGTGGCGTAGAGCTTATCGGACAGGGCCTGCAGCGCCGCACGCTCCTGGGCCACATGGGGCGTCAACGTGCGGGCGGCAGCGGTAAAGGCCAGCTGCGTGCGTAGATCCTGCGTGCCGGCACGACGGCCGGCCTCCTGTCCGCCGCCAAAGATGCGGGGGCGCAGCGGCGTGCGGTTCTTAAGGTAGAGCGCGCCGGATGCCACGGGGCCACCGATCTTGTGCGCGGCAACGGTCATGGCGTCAACTCCCAGCTCGGTGACATCGAGCGGAATATGCAGATACCCCTGGATGGCATCGGTGTGGAACAGGGCGCCCACGGTATGCGCGGCCCCGGCAAGCTCGCGGATGGGCTGCACCACGCCGGTCTCGTTGTTGGCAACCATGATGCTCACGAGTGCCACGTCGTCGCCGAGCAGCTCGACAAGCGCGGCAGGCTCAATATAGCCCGCACGGCAGGGCTGCACCAGCTCGACGGTAAATCCGGCGGCACGCAGCAGCGGCAGGTTGTCCAGAATCGAATCGTGCTCGATGGCAGATACGATTACGCGGTTACGCTTACGGTCGCGCTGACGGGCGCCCTCGGCAAGTCCGAGGAGCGCCAGCTGGTTTGCCTCGGTACCGCCGTTGGTCAAGATGATCTCGGACGGACGGACGCGCTCGCCAAAGCTGCGGGCAATCTCACGACGCGCGACTTCAAGGCGCGCAGCGGCCTTGCGGCCGAGCGAATGCAGCGAGTTGGGGTTGACGCCGGCAAGCTCGCTATTGTCGTACTCACGCTGCGCAAGGCGCGCCTCGGCGCGCATGGGCGTCGAGGCGGCATAGTCAAGATTCACGGGTATGCGGTTTTGACCTGCGGTCATAAGGGTTTATGCCTCCTGTGCGGCCTCGTTGCCCAGCTTCTGCAGCAGCGCAACCTCGGCAGCGGGATCTTCGGATTTAAATACGGCGGAACCGGCCACGAGCACGTTGGCGCCAGCCTTGACGACCTCGGCAATGTTCTTGGAAGAGATACCGCCGTCGACCTCGATGAGGGGCGAAACGCCGTGACGCTCGCACATGGCCTTGAGCTCGTGCAGTTTGGCAATGGTACCGGGGATAAAGCTCTGGCCGCCAAAGCCAGGGTTCACGCTCATGAGCAGCACCATATCGACAACGTCGATGATGCTCTCGAGCACGCAGACGGGAGTGGCGGGGTTGAGCACCACACCGGCCTTGACGCCGCGCTGCTGCAGATGCGTGAGCGTGCGGTGCAGGTGCGTGGAGGCCTCGTAGTGCACGGTGATCATATCGGCACCGGCGTCTGCGTACCAATCGACCGTCTCGTCGGGGTTCGACACCATCAGGTGCGCGTCGACCGGTACATCGGTGGAGCGCTTGACGGCCTTGAGGATGTCAACGCCAAAGGTGAGGTTGCCGGTAAAGTGACCGTCCATGACGTCGAAGTGCACGTAGTCGGCGCCGGCGATCTTGTCGAGCTCGCCCTTGAGGTTGGCCATGTCGGCCGAAAGGACGGACGGAGCAATTTTGATGGAACCCATGGTAGAAGCCTTTCTGCGCTAGTCGGTGAGTCCGTAGAACTCTTGAGAAGGGACGCGATCGGTAAGAATCTCGAGCGCCCTATCCAAAGTAACACCGTTGTAGAGCGTTTGCTCCACGGCAAAGGTGAGCGGAATGTCTACGCCCAGTGAACGGGCGAGTTCGCTGACGCTGCGGGCCGCGACGGCGCCCTCGACAACCATATGCGTGCGCGTCTGATACTCGTCGAGCGACACGCCGTGGGCAAACTCGTAGCCAAAGGTGCGGTTGCGCGAATGCTCCGAGGTGCAGGTGGCAATGAGGTCGCCCATGCCGGCAAGTCCCATGCAGGTCATAGCTTGACCGCCGCGGGCATGCACCAGACGGCTAATCTCGGCCAGGCCGCGCGTCATGATGAGGGCGAGCGTGTTGTCGCCGGCACCGGTGCCGGCGGAGATGCCGCACACGATGGCGATGACATTTTTCATGGCGCCGCATACCTCGACGCCGGTCATATCCTGCGACAGGTAGATGCGGAAGGCCGTGGACAGCAGCAGCTCCTTAAAGGTCTCCCCTACCTGCGGATCCTCGCTGGCGATGACGGCGGCAGAGAGCCCGCCGCGGCAAATCTCCTCGGCATGGTTGGGGCCCGAGAGGGCCGCCACGCGCCGCTCGTTGCCGATCTCGCTGGCAATGACCTCGCTCATAAGCAGGCCGGACTCGGGCTCGATGCCCTTGGTGAGGCAGAGCACCGGGGTGTCGGCGGCGATAAAGGGCGCCGCCTGGTGGCACACGCTGCGAAGATGCGTCGAAGGTACAGCAAAGATGATGGCCTCGGCGCCGTCGAGCGCCTGCGCCAACTCCGTCGTGGCGACAACGTTGCCGGGCAGCTCGTAGTCCACCAGATACCGGGGATTGCGGTGCTCACCATTGATGCCGGCGGCCGTCTGCTCGCTGTGGGCCCACATGGTCACGCGCTCGGCTCGCGCGGCAGCAAGGCCGGCGACGGCGGTTCCCCAGGAGCCGGAGCCAATCAGCGCAACATTCATGGCTCTCTCCTACTTATCGTCGGGCTCGGTGACGCGCTTGGTAAACGAGAGCTTGGACTCCTTACCCGTCATGAGCTTTTTGATGTTCGCACGATGGGCCCATACCACGGTGATGCCGATCATTGCCATGCAGAACTTGAGCCCCAGGCTGCTGTACGGAAAGACCGCGCAAGCCGCGATGGGAAGACCGATGGCCGCGGCAAGCGAGCCTACCGACACAAACTTGGTGATGGCGACGGCCACGATAAACATGCCCAGCAGCGACAGGCCAATAGGCCAGTACCAGGCGAGGATGACACCCAGACCAACGGCGATGCCCTTGCCGCCGTGGAAGTTGAGGTAGGGCGAGAAGATATGGCCCCACACGGCTGCCAGGCAGACGACGCCGAGCATCCAGTCGCCGGCGGCGCCGGGAGCCATGATGCTCACGGGGAAGCCATAGCCCAAGTCGGCAATGAGCGGGCGGGCGATAAGGACGCAGATGGCGCCCTTAAGGCAGTCGAGCAGCAGCGTGAGCGCGGCCACCTTGGGGCCGGCTACACGCAGCGCGTTAGTGGTGCCGATGTTGCCGGAGCCCGCCTTGCGAATGTCCGTGTGGTTGAACACACGGCCCAGGATCAGGCCAAACGGAATCGCCCCGATAAAGAACGAGACCACGGCGCAGATGGCGGTCAGAAGAATCGGATTATGCATCCTTTTGCTCCTTCTTCCTAAAGAAGAGTCGAATGGGCGTGCCGGCAAAGTCGAAGGTCGAGCGCATGCGGTTCTCCACGTAGCGCTGGTAGGTGTCGTTGACCAGGTCGCTGTGGTTGACGAAGAACGTGAACGTCGGCGGGTTGATGCCCGTCTGAGTCACGTAGTGCATGCGCAAGCGGCGCTTGCCGTCCACCACGGTGTGGCCAAACTCGCGCAGATCGGTGAGGAAGGTGTTGAGGCGCGAGGTGGTGATCTTTTGCGAGCGCGTCTTCTCGGCTGCGTCGACCATTGCCCAGATCTTCTCCACGCTGCGGCCGGTGAGGGCCGAGATGCGCAGGTACTGGGCCCAGGGAGCCATGACGCCCAGACGGCGGTCGACGGTCTCCATGCAGGCCTCGCGCTTGCGGTCGTCGTCGAGCAGATCCCACTTGTTGAGCAGCACAACGATCGCGCAGCCGCGCTCGATGGCCAAGCCCATGACCTTCTGGTCCTGCTCGGTAACGCCCACGGAGGCGTCGACGACGAGCAGCGCCACGTCGGCGCGGTCGATGGCGCGCAGGCCGCGAACCATGGAGTAGTACTCGATGTTCTCGTACACGGTGCTCTTCTTGCGAATGCCCGCGGTATCGACCATGCGGTAGTGCTTGCCGTTGCGCTCGACGACTGTGTCGATGGCGTCGCGCGTGGTGCCGGCGATGTTCGAGACGATGGAGCGGTCGGCACCCAGGATGCGGTTGAACAGCGAGGACTTACCGGCGTTGGGGCGGCCGATGATGGCCACGTTCAGCGCATCGGGGAACTCGTCGGCGACCTCGTCCTCTTCTTCCGGAAGCAGGGCCACGATATCGTCGAGCAGGTCGCCCGTGCCATGGCCATGCAGGGCCGAGAGCGGCGTGGGCTCACCGATGCCGAGCGAATAGAACTCCCAGATGCTGTCGTTCTCGCGATCGGGGTTGTCGAGCTTGTTCACCAGCAGAAAGACCGGCTTGTCGCAGCGCTTGAGCATGCGGGCGACCGACTCGTCCTCCTCGGTGACACCGGTGCGGCCGTCGACCACAAACAGGATGACGGCGGCTTCCTCGGCGGCGGCGAGCGCCTGGTCGCGGATGGACGTTGCAAAGACATCGTCGCTCTTGAGCGGCTCGATACCGCCCGTGTCGACGATGGTGAACTCGCGGCCGTTCCAATCGGCCGTGTGATACGAGCGGTCGCGCGTGACGCCGCGGGACTCGTGGACGATGGCGTCCGAGGTCTGGGCCAGGCGGTTGACGAGCGTGGACTTGCCCACGTTGGGGCGTCCGACGACGGCGACGATAGGTTTCATCTGCACTCCTTTAATGGGTAGGGTCAGCGGAATTAGTAGAGTCGGCAGGCACAATGCCAAGGATATGCTCCAGGGTATCGAGCAGCTCATGCGGCATGGTCGATACCACATGAACCTCGGCGCCGCGACTGGTAAGGCTTGCGAGTAAATCGTCACGATGATACTCGTCAAGCGTCATGCCGTCAGCGTTGAACATGAGCTTAGGCACAAAGAGCATAACCCCCGACAGATCTTGGGGCAGCTGCTCCAGAATGTCACACGCGACGATGAGGCCGGTCACGTCCACGTTGCCGCCAAAGTAGCGGTTCTTGATGGCCGTGACAGTGCCGGCGAGTCCCTGGGGTGACTCCATAAAGCGGGCCACCGTGTCGCGCGCGCTGGCGCCCGAGAGGCACAGCAGGTGCTGGCTGCGGGCGGTTATGGCCTCGCGGACGCGGGCCAGTCGCTCGGCATCGGTAGTCAGCACGTCGTCGGTCTCGTCCAGATAGGAGCGGATCATTCCGATGCCGTCGTAGTACTGCGGGTAACCGTCGTAAAAGTCGGCCTCGGGCGGCTCGATGCCGGCATCCAGGTAGAACTCGTCGCTCATCTGGAAGGTGTGACGGCCAAAGCGCTCGAAGGCACGGTCCTGGAAGGGCCGGATCATGGCGATAGTCTCGCGCGCCAGTTCGGGCTTGTCGCTGTAGGACCAGCTAAAACGGTTCTGATGCTTGGTAAAACCGAGCGGCACAATGCCCAGGCTTGTGATTTGCTCATGCTCCTCGCAGAAACGCAGGGTCTTTTCCAGCTCCTCGCCGTCGTTCATACCGGGGCACAGCACGATCTGCGCGTGAATCTCGATGCCGGCGGCCATGATGGCCTCGAGCACGTCCATGCCGCGCTGGGCGTTGCGGCCCATCATGCGGCGGCGGACGTCGGGGCTCACGGCGTGGACCGACACGTTCATGGGACTCATGTTGCGTTGGATGACGTTTTGAACATCTTCGTCGGTGAGGTTTGTGAGCGTGACGAAGTTGCCCTGCAAAAAGCTCAGGCGATAGTCGTCGTCGCGGATGTAGAGCGTGGAGCGACCGCCCTTGGGCAGCATCGTCATAAAGCAGAACACGCAGGCGTTCACGCAGGTACGCATGCCATCAAAGATGGGGCCATCGAACTCCAGACCCCAGTCCTCGCCGGGAAAGCGATCGAGCTCGACGGGGGTGACGGTGCCGTCGCGCGGATCGAAAACCTCCAGCTCGACGGTGTCGTCGTCGGCCTCCCAGAGCCACACGATCATGTCGGAAAGCGCCTCGCCGTTGACCGTGAGCACGCGCATGCCCGGCTCGATACCCACATCCCACGCGGGCGATTCGGGACGCACGTTCTTTACGAGCGCGCCCTCACCCGGCTCGGGGTCGCGGCTGCGCCCGTAATCGGCCACCTCGGCGGCGTATGCGGGTACGGTCTGGTCCATGATTAACGGCAAAGCTCCTTGATGCGCGCAACGGCGCGTTCGATGTGTTCTTGCGGGGTGGAGGCTCCGGCAGTGATGCCGATGTGGCGCGCGCTGGCAAACCATGCGGCCTGGAGCTCGGAAGCTTCCTCAATATGATACGTGCGCTCGCAGGCGTCTGCGCAAATCTGCGCCAGGCGGCGGGTGTTGCCCGAGTTCTTGCCGCCCACCACGACCATGCAGTCGCAGCGGTTGGCAAGTGTGGCTGCTGCCTGTTGACGCTCACTCGTGGCGGCGCAGATGGTGTTGATCACACGAAGCTCCTGCACGCGCGGGGTGATAGCGGCCACGACCTCGGCGAGGTTCTGCGCGGTCTGGGTGGTCTGCACAACCAGGCCCACTTTGCCCTTGAGCGACAGGGAGTCGGCGTCGGCGGCACAGCTCACGACCTGCGCATCATTGCCGGCGTGGCCCAGAATGCCCTCGACCTCGGGGTGGCCCGGCTCGCCCACGACGATCACGCGGTAGCCCTCGCGCACCAGGCGCTCGGCCGCCACATGAACCTTCTTCACGTAGGGGCAGGTGGCGTCGACCACGGTAAGGCCACGCTCGCGAGCGGCATTGATGACCTGCGGCACCACGCCGTGGGCGCGGATGATCACGGTGCCAGTTGCGGCATTATCCAGGTTCTCGGCCAAGCCAACGCCTGCCTCAGCGAGCTCGCGTACCACGATGGGGTTATGGATGAGCGGGCCCAGGGTGTGGACTTGAGCGCTCTCCCCTGCCTGCGGCGCAGCGGCCAGCGCCATATCGAGCGCACGCTGTACGCCGTAGCAAGTGCCGGCGTGGGCGGCGATCTCGATGGTAGGCGCGGCTGCCTGGTCGGACGCAGCCGCGGCGGTGTTCGTCACGTTCTCGCTCATGGCTAGAACCTGCCCGGATGCTCGGCGCACAGATCGTCTCGCATGGCGTAGACGCGGTTCATGGCCTCGGACTCAAACCATTCCAGGCGCTCCGTGCGCTTAAGCCCAGCCGGCGCATCCGAAAGCGAGACGGCCTTGCCGGCGCGAATCCAACACTTCTTGGGACGCATGAGTTTTTTGCCCGCGGGCGTGATGTCGGACCAGCCGCAGATGGCGAGCGGGTTGACGGGCGCCTTGCCCATCTGAGCGATGAGCGCAAAACCGCCGTGGACCTCGGGCTTGATCTCGCGCGAGCGGATGCGCGTGCCCTCGGGGAAGATCAGGACGTCCTCGCCGCGTTGCAGCGCATGCTGGGCGGCGCGCAGACACTTCATATCGGCGGTACCGCGCTCCACGGGGATGCCGCCAACGCGGCTAAAGGCCCAGCGCACAATTTTGCTCTTGGCGAACTCGGACTTAAAGATGGGACGAATGCGGCGGCCCCCAAAGAACAGCGCCGTCTCCACGGCCAAGAGCTCGGCCATCGAGGTGTGGTTGCAGATCACCACGCTGCCGCGGCCTTCCTGGCGCTCAAACAGAAGATCGGCGTCCTCGACCTTCCAACGCCACATGAGCTTGGAGAAGGCCCAAAGGATGGCCATGACTACGACGACGGTGCCGCGGATGAGCGCTGGGAACTCGGCGTAGGGGGCGTTGTAATAGTCCTCGGGCGTCTGCTTAAACAGGCGCATGGGCTACCTCCTTTGGTTGATGAGGTCCTCGATGATACGAACGACCTCGTCGATGGTGTGGGCGGTGGAGTCGACGTGCACGGCGTCCTCGGCGGGCACGAGCGGGGCGACCTCGCGGCTGCTGTCAAGCTTGTCGCGCTGCTTAAGGGCGTCGAGGGTCTCGTCGACCTCGGCCTCGAGCTGCTCGGACGTGAGCGGTTGGGCATCGTTTTGGTGACGCTGCAGCACGCGGCGGCGGGCGCGCTCGCGCGGGTCGGCGGTCAGGAAGACCTTGACCTGCGCGTTAGGGAACACGACGGTGCCGATGTCGCGACCCTCGGCCACGATATCGCGATCCTCGGCTGCGCGGCGCTGATGGATGAGCATGGCGGCGCGCACGCCCGGATAGGCCGAGACCTTGGACACGTTGGCGTCGACCTGCGGGGTGCGGATGGCGGCCGAAGCGTCCTGGCCGTCGATGGTCAGGCGCGTATCCTCGCCGGTGCCGTTGGTAAAGCGAATCTCGATCTGCTCGGCGAGGGCGTCGATGGCTGCCTCGTCGTCCAGGTCGATGCCGCGGTCGAGCGCGGCGAAGGTGACGGCGCGGTACATGGCGCCCGTGTCGAGCTTGTTAAAGCCCAGCTGGCGGGCGATCTCCTTGGCGATGGTGGACTTGCCGGAACCGGCGGGGCCGTCGATGGCGACGATCATGTAATGCTTCCTTTCGATGGTTGGCGTGCTGGTATGGTTCGCGGGCGTTGGGACGCGGCGGGTTGCCTAGCCCGTGTAGCGCTCGCGGTAGGTGTTGCGCTTGGGCGCGGGGCCGTGGCTGCCGTGGTGACGCGTGCGGCTGGCGGGCGTGTCTTGGGGCTTGCCGCCGTTGCGCTTGGCGATCGCCTGCTTGGGCGGAATGCCGCCGGCCTTAAGGATCTGTACCTCGCGGTCGGTGAGCTCGCGCCACGAGCCCTTGGCCACGCCCTCGAGCTCAAGGCCCGCAAAGTTGCAGCGATGCAGACGGATTACCGGGTGGTGAATCTTGCTCAGCATGCGCTTAACCTGATTCTTGCGACCCTCGCGGATGATGACCTCCACGGCGGTGGTGCCGGGCTTGACGCCCTGCGGAGCTACGGCCTCGGCCTCGCGTGCGGTGATGACGCGGCAGATAGCCGGCTGGCACAGACCGTCGTCGAGCTCGATGCCGCGGCGGAGCGGCGTGAGATCGCGGTCGGACAGCTGTCCGTCAACGAGTGCCTGGTAGGTCTTATAGACATGCTTGCTGGGGTGCAGCAGGTCCTGAGACAGGTCGCCGTCGGTGGTGAAGAGCAAAAGGCCCGTGGTGTCGCGGTCCAGGCGACCCACCGGGAAGAGTCCCGGAAAGCGGTCGCGGGGGACCAGGTCGGCCACGCAAGGGCGCTCCTGCGGGTCGCTCATGGTGGTGAGGTAGCCGGTCGGCTTGTAAAGCATCAGGTACACGGCGCCCTGGTTGAGCTTGACGGGCATGCCGTCGACCTCGATATGGTCGCGGTCGACGTCGACCTTGGTGCCCAGTTCGGTCGCGACCTGGCCGTTGACGGTCACGCGGCCGGCGGTCATCAGGTCCTCCGAGCCGCGGCGGCTCGCCACGCCCGCGCGCGCCAAAAAGCGCTGCAGGCGCATAGTGTGCGGATAGACGGGCTGGGCGTCGGTTGCGGGTGCTGCGTTGCTCATGGCGCGCGTCTCCCCTACTTCGTTAGTCCTCGTCATGCAAATCCTCCGAGGTCTCGTCGACGACCAGGGTCTCCATGTCCTCGACTGCCTCAACATCTTCAACATCGGTATCGAGCAGTTCACGCTCTTCGTCCAGGTCCTCGGCCTGCTCCTCGAGCGTGGACTGAATACTGCGGCCGCTCAGGCGCTCGCGGATAAACTGACGCGACTGCTCGTCGGGGGCAAACTGCTCCAGGTCGGGCAGATCGCGGGTGGAGCGCAGGCCGAACTTTTCCAAGAAGGCGTTGGTCGTGCCGTAGATGATGGCTTGACCGCGCTGGGGGTCGCGGCCGAGCTCACGCACCAGACCCTTGTCCACGAGCGACGCGATGACGCCGTCGGAATTGACGCCGCGGATACCCTTGACCACCTCGCGCGTCACGGGCTGGTGGTATGCGATGACGGCTAGGGTTTCGAGCGCCGCCTGGGACAGCTTTTGCGTGTCCCAGCTCAGCACATAGGCCTCGACCACATCGTGGTAGGCGGGGTGTGTGAACAGGCGCCAGCCACCGGCGACCTCGCGCAGCTGAAAGCCGCGGTTGGCCTCCTCGTACTCAACCTTGAGCTCGGCCAAAAGCGACGCACACTCGCCCGGGGCGATATCCAGCGCACCTGCCAGCGCGGGTGCGCTCACGGGGTCGCTCGACACCAGCAGCAGCGCCTCGAGGGCGCCTTTGAGGCTGTTTGCCTCCAGCGTGGAAAGGGTTGACATGGTTGCGGCTCCTATTCGGTGAGCTCGGGGCCCTCGCCAGGCACGTAGGCCTCGGCGCCCTCGACGCGGTTGATGCGGATGGTTCCAAAGATCTCGTCCTGGCTCAGCGTGAGCGAGCCGCGCTTGGCGAGCTCAAGCATAGCTAGGAAGGTGACGACGAGCTGCTCGGTGGTGGCATCGCCGTCCAATAGCTCGCGGAAGGTGCAGGTTTGGTGCGCCATGGTAAAGCGGTCGACTGAGGCCACGGTCAGGTCGAGCGGCACGCGATGCGGCGCCACATGCTCGGCCTCCAGCAGGAAGGTCTGGCGCTTGCCGTCCAGGTCGGCACAGATGACGGCGAGACCGCGCAGCGTGATGCCAGCCAGGTAGTCGGGCATAAGGCCCAAAAACTCCGGGTCGGGGCCGGCCACACGCGGGTGCATACGGCTTTCGGCCTGCATGCGCGCACCGAGGGCTGCCGCCGCGCCTTTAAACTGCTTGTAGGCAATCAGGCGCTGGATCAGGACCTCGCGCAAGGCGTCGCCGTCGAGCGCGCTGAGCTCCTCGAGGTCTTCATCGAGCTCGTCATCGTCGTCATCGGCTTTGCGCGGGGCCTCCTGCGGGACCAGGGAGGCGGCCTTGATGTCCAAAAGGGTTGCCGCGACCAGCAAAAAGTCGCTCGCCACGTCCAGGTCTAGCGCCTCGATGCGCTCGGCCTCGGCAAGGTATTGCTCGGCCACCTCGCTGATTGAGATGGCGCCGATATCTACTTTTTGGCGGGTTACCAGCTGCAGCAGCAGGTCGAACGGTCCGCTGTAGACCTGCGTCGACACGCGATACGACATCTTCGACCTCCTTTGACGGCGCCTTCGCGGCGCGGTTTGGGTGCATATTACGACCGTTTTACACGGTCGACCTGTAAGTTTACCTTAGATGCCGGCGATTGCGAAGTTGAGCAGCTGCTCAGCAAGCGGATACACGGTAACGTCGAAATAGCGGCCGATTACGTCGATGCCGGTCCACATGGGCAACAGGTACAGAACCAGGATGAGGATGGGCATAGCGTATTGCTGCAGACGGTAATAGTTGTTGAGTGCCTTGCCCTTGAGGAAGGGCACGATGATCGACGAGCCATCGAGCGGCGGGATCGGGATGAGGTTGAAGAACGCGAGTGACAGGTTGACCACGATAAACGTGGCGCCAAAGTTCATGATTTGGGACGCCACAGCAAAGGACATGCTGGCGTAGAGGTTGCCGTATGCCGTGTGCATGAGGGCGGCGGCGAGACACGCGAGTGCGATGTTCGAAGCGGGGCCGGCTGTGCTCACCAGGACCTCGTCGCGCTTGGGGTGCTTGAGGTTATTGAGGTAGACGGGCACGGGCTTGGCAAAGGCGAACACCGGGCCGCCGGCGGCAAGCATGAGCAGTGGCAGGATGATGGTGCCAAACGGGTCGATATGGTTGAGCGGGTTGAGCGAGACGCGGCCGCGCGAACGGGCCGTCTTGTCGCCGAGCGCCCAGGCCGCCGCGGCGTGCGCGCTCTCGTGGATGACGATGCCCACGATGACGGCGACGGCGCTGGCAAGCAGGTTCATGAGGTAGCTGCTGGACATGGCGCTCCTCTAGCGGACACGGCGCGAGGCGCGCGTGAGCAGGTAGTCGGCCACAAACAGGATGACGGCCACGATGGCGTAATCCAGGCGGAACACACCGCCAAAGGGCGACGTGATGACGCCATAGCCGGCGATGGCGCTCGGCAGTGCGCGCGAAAGCTCAACGACAAAACCCACAATCTGCAGTTTGGCGGTGAGGCCGTTAAAGCACAGCAGCACGGTCATCGCGCTCATAAAGATGCCGCAGATGCGACAGGCGATGGCGATGATGCTCATCGCCACGGCAGCGGCCTTACGAGAGTTCACGCGCGGTCTCCTCTTCGATCTGGGTGGAAAGCTCCAGCCATTCGTCCTCGAGCTTGGGCAGCTCTTGCTTAAGGCCGTTATATTCCCCCAGCGCGGCGTTGAACTTGTCTTGATCGGCATAAAGCTCTTCGCTTGCCATCAATTCCATAAGCTCGTCATAGCGGGCACGCTTTTTGTCGAGCTCGGCCTCGATCTTCTTGAGCTGGTTGCGCACGTCCTTGAGCTTTTTGTTGAGCGCAGCGCGGGCCTGGGCCTCGGCGCGCTTTTGCTCCTTGGTCTTTTTACCCTCGGCCGGCTTGGGGGCGGCGGGCGCATCGGACTGGGCCGCGGTGGCCTTAGCGGACTTGGTCGCGGCCGGTGCACTCTCCCCCGCCGCCTCGGCGGCGGCGCGGGCTGCGAGGTCCTCGCGCTTGTAGAGATAGTAGTCGTAGTCGCCGTCATAGACCGTGACCTTGCCGTCGCGGATGTCGATGACGCGGTTGGCAACGGCGCGCACCAGGTGCTCGTCGTGGCTGATCAGCACGATGGTGCCAGGGAAGTTTTGCAGGGCGTTCTCGAGCATGTCCACCGAGTCGATGCCTAGGTGGTTGGTGGGCTCGTCCAGGCACAGGAGCGCCTCGGGGGCCACGAGCATCTTGGCCAGGGCCAGACGCGCTTTTTCGCCGCCGGAGAGGACGCGAACCTGCTTCTCGATGGAATCGTTGTCGCTAAACAGGAAGGCGCCCAGTAGGCTGCGCTGCTGTGGCACGGTCCACTTGGGCGTGACGGTGTCGATCTCTTGCAGGACGGTGTTGGACTCGGTCATGCCCTCGAGTGCGTGCTGGGCGTAATAGGCCACGCCCACGTTGGTGCCCAGGTCGCGGGTGCCGGTGGTGGGCGGCTCCAGTCCGGCGATGATCTTCATGAGCGTGGACTTGCCGGCCCCGTTGGGGCCGACGAGCGCCACGTGCTCGCCGCGGTAGAGCTTGAGGTCGATATCGCTGTAGATGTGTTTGTTGCCGTAGGACTTGGAGACGCCCTCCAGGCCCACGACCATATCGCCGGAGCGCGGTGGGTCAGGGAACTTAAAGTCGATGTGCTTGTGGCCCTCGGGTAGGATGACAAGCTCCTTTTTGATCTGCTCGATCTTGCGGATGCGCTCCTGGGCCTGGGCTGCCTTGGTGGGCTTGTAGCGGAACTTGTCGACGAAGACCTGCATGTGGGCGATGTCGCGCTCCTGGGCGGCGCGCTTGGCGCGCATCTGCTCAAGGTTGTCCTCGCGCTGCTTGAGGTAGCTGCTGTAGTTGCCGGTGTAAGTGGTCACGCGACGATTTTCGAGTGCGGCGACGTGGTCGACGCAAGCGTCCATGAAGGCGCGGTCGTGGCTGACGATGAGGACGGCGCCGTCATAGTTGGCTATAAAGCCGCGCAGCCACTGGACGCTTTCGAGGTCCAGGTGGTTAGTGGGCTCGTCCAGAAGCAGCAGGTCGGGATGGCGCAGGAAGAGCTTGGCGAGCGCGATGCGCATCTGCCAGCCGCCCGAGAACTCGGAGCACGGGCGCTCAAAGTCGGTGACCTTAAAGCCCAGGCCGGACAGGATTTTGCGGGCGTTGCTCTCGAGCTCGTAGCCGCCCAGGTGCTCAAAGCGGTCCTGGACCTGGCCGTACTCGTTGAGGAGTGCGTCGACGTCCTTGCCCTGCTCGGAGAGCTCGGTGATTTGGGCCTGCAGCTCGTTAGCGCGCTCGCCCATGCGGCGGATTTCCTTGGCGGCGGCCATGACCTCGGCGAGGATGGTGGTGTCCTTTTGTTCCAGATTAGTTTCCTGCTCTAGGTAGCCCACCTGGCAGTCCTTTGCGTACTGGACCTGGCCGGAGTCAGGACTGTCGATGCCCATGATGATTTTGAGCATGGTGGTTTTGCCGGCGCCGTTGGGGCCCACGAGCGCGAAGCGCTCGCCGGGGTTGATCTGGAAGGACGCGCCGCTAAAGAGGACGCGTGCGCCGAAGCTTTTTTCGATCTTGTCGACCAGGAGGATCATGGTGCCGCCTTTGACCTTGTGTGCCTATAT
>CAJMKK010000008.1 GCA_905214105.1 uncultured bacterium | reverse complement strand
ACTAAGCGCTCGGGACCCCTTGTAGGAAAATGTCCTAAGTGTGGCAACAATATTACTATAAACATTTTTTTCAAAGGATTGCTTAGTCCTAAATAACATGCACTTTCGCTGGAGGGTCGCTGTTTGGCGGCCCTCTTTTTTGCACAGCCGCGGTGGGATGGTAATATCGTTACGTTTGAACTGTTTCGATGTGAAACCGAGGAGATTCCCTCTATGAGTGCTGACTACCCGTCAATGACTACGGCCGAGATTCGCTCTAAGTTCCTCAACTTCTTTGAGGAGCGCGGTCTTAAGCTCTATCCTTCTTCGTCCCTCGTTCCCGACGATCCTTCGCTGCTGCTCGCCAATGCCGGCATGAACCAGTTTAAGGAGTACTACCAGGGCAAGAAGACCATGAAGGAGATCGGCGCAATCTCCTGTCAGAAGTGTGTTCGCACCAACGACATCGACTGCATCGGCGAGGACGGCCGTCATCTGTCCTTCTTTGAGATGCTCGGCGACTTCTCCTTTGGTGGCGTCTCCAAGCAGCAGGCCTGCACTTGGGCCTTTGAGCTCATCACCAAGGAGTTCAAGCTGCCGCTCGACCGCCTGTACTTCACCGTCTTTACCGAGGACGACGAGACCCATGACGTGTGGCGCTCCCTGGGCGTTGACGAGGATCACATCTCGCGTCTGGGCGAGGACGATAACTTCTGGGCCGCTGGCCCCACCGGTCCCTGCGGTCCGTGCTCCGAGATCTACTTTGACATGGGCGAAGAGGTCGGTTGCGGCAGCCCCGACTGCAAGCCCGGCTGCGACTGCGACCGTTTCCTTGAGTTCTGGAACCTCGTGTTTACCCAGTACGACCGCCAGGAGGACGGCTCCATGCCGGAGCTGCCGCACCGCAACCTCGATACGGGCATGGGTCTGGAGCGCATGGCCGCTATCATGCAGCACAAGACCGCTAACTACGACGGCGATCTGATGCAGCACCTCATCAAGCTCGGTGAGGAGATCGGCGGCAAGACCTATGACGCCGACGATTACTCCGGCGCCAGCCGCTCCCTGCGCATCATCGCCGACCACTCCCGTGCCGTCGACTTTATGATCTCGGACGGCATCCTTCCCGGTAACGAGGGTCGCGAGTACGTTTTGCGCCGTCTGCTCCGTCGTGCCGTGTTCCACGGCCGCCTACTGGGCATCGAGGGTGCCTTCCTGACCAAGTTCATCGACGAGGTCAACGCTCAGATGGGCGAGGCCTATCCCGAGTTGCTCAAGAACGTCGCGCTCGTTAAGGGCATCGTCGCCTCCGAGGAGGAGCGTTTCTCCACGACGCTCGACAACGGCCGCGTTTACCTGGACGAGGCCCTGGCCGCGCTCGCCGACGGCGCTGTGCTTCCGGGCGACGTTGCCTTTAAGCTTCACGACACCTTTGGTTTCCCCATTGACCTGACTGTCGAGATTGCCGGCGCTGCCGGTCACGACGTCGATATGGATGGCTTTAAAGCTTGCATGGAGGACCAGAAGGCCCGCGCCCGCGCCAACGCCAAGGGCGATGCCTGGGGCAGCTTCAACGACGTTTGGGTCGAGCTTTCGGACAAGGTTGCCGCGACGAAGTTCGACGGCTATGACAACGACGTCATCGAGGGCGCCAAGGTTGTCGCCCTCGTTCGCAATGGCGAGTCCGTCGATTCCGCTGCCGCCGGCGAGGACGTCGAGGTCGTGCTCGACCGCACCCCGTTCTATGCCGAGATGGGCGGCCAGCAGGGCGATGCCGGCAAGCTTTCCGCCGAGGGCGTTGTTCTGACCGTTGCCGACACCAAGAACCACAACGGCCTGTATGCCCACGTCGCCCACGTTGCCGAGGGCACGCTGACCGTCGGTGCTACCCTGACCGCGGCGCTCGATGCCGAGCGCCGTGGTTTCCTGCGCCGCAACCACACCGCCACCCACCTGCTCGACGCCGCGCTTAAGCAGGTCCTGGGCGAGCACGTCTCCCAGGCCGGATCGCTGGTGACGCCCGAGCACCTGCGCTTTGACTTCACGCACTTCGAGGCCCTGTCCTCCGAGCAACTCAAGGCTGTCGAGGATCTGGTCAACCAGCAGATCTTCGCTTCCAAGCCGGTCGTGACCCGCGTCATGGGCATTGACGAGGCCAAGGCTGCCGGTGCTGTCGCCCTGTTTGGCGAGAAGTATGGTGACGTCGTCCGCGTCGTCTCGGTGGGCGCCGAGGACCAGCCGTTTTCCCGTGAGCTCTGCGGTGGCACCCATGCCGCCAACACCGCCGAGATCGGCCTGTTCAAGATCATCTCCGAGTCCTCTACGGGCTCCAACGTCCGCCGTATCGAGGCCGTGACCTCTAAGGGTGCCCTCGACTACATGGCCGACCGTCTGGCGCTCGTCGACGCCGCTGCCGCTGCGCTCAAGTGCCGCGTCGAAGAGGTTCCCGCCCGCGTGGAGAATCTGCAGGCCGAGCTGCGCGAGACGTCCAATAAGCTCAAGAAGGCGCTGACCGGTGGCTCCTCCGATGCCATTTCCAGCGCCATCGACGGTGCTGTTGAGCTGAATGGCTATAAGCTCGTTGTTGCTGAGCTTCAGGGCCTTGAGGCTGCCGACCTGCGCAACGTGTGGGATACCGTGCATCAGAAGGTCGCCGGCCCTGTCGCCTGCGTCGTCGCCAGCGTGACCGAGAAGGGCACCCCGGCCCTGCTTGCCGCCGGCTCCGATGACGCCGTGAAGGCCGGTTTCCACGCCGGCAACGTGATCAAGCAGATCGCGGGCCTGGTCGACGGTCGCGGTGGCGGCCGTCCCAACATGGCCCAGGCCGGTGGCAAGAATGCTGCCGGTATCGCCGATGCCCTCGCGGCCGCCAAGACCGCGCTTGGCGCCTAAGAACCTAGGTTGTCGCTGTGGTCGCACTTGCGCTGGACATAGGGGAGACCAGAATCGGCATCGCTGTCTCGAGCCGTGATGGCAAGATGGCGATGCCCGTCAAGGTGCTGCCGGCTGCCGAGGTCACCGGTATGGCCAAGACGTTCCGTTACCTAGTCGAGGACTATGAGCCCGACATCTTGGTAAGCGGACGTCCCTTGACCATGGCCGGTGAGCCCGGCCCCCAGGCCGAGCGCGTCGCCGCCGTGGCCCAAAAGATTGCCGACGAGCTCGAACTTCCGCTGGAGTTTGAGGACGAGCGTCTGTCCTCGCAAGAGGCCAAGCGCATTCTGAGAGAGCAGGGCCTCAACGAAAAGCAGATGAGGGGAAAGATCGATATGATCGCCGCCAGCCTGTTCTTGCAGACATGGCTCGATCGTAATAACGAGGAGGTTCAGCATGCCTAGCGCTTCCGATCCGCGCCAGCAGAATCGTACACGGCAGCCCGCGCCGCGCCCCGCTCAGCCTGGCCAGCGTTCGGCTCAGCCTACTCAGCGTGCTGCTCAGCAGCCCGCCACTCGTCCCTCGCAGCCCGCTGGCGGCGCTCGTTTTAAGCAGCAGGCTCCTGCCCAGCGCACGCAGGGGCAGGCCCGGCAATCACGCCCCCACACACATCATGTTCATGGCTCGCACGGCGTTGCTCCGGCCACGCGCTCGAGCTATAAAACGCACGCCTGCCGTGGTGCCCAAAAGAAAAGCTCCCCGGTGCCCATGATGATCGGTGGCGTCGTCGCCGTGCTTGCGCTTGTCGCGATCGTTTTCTTTGTCGTGCCAGCCGTCAAGGGCTTCTTTGCCGGTGAGGATGCGAATGTCGCTGCTGGCCGGCAAGTTACTATCACGATTCCCGATGGTGCCTCGGGTGACACCATCGCTTCGATTCTCTCCGAGAACCATATCGTCGATAATCCCAAGGATTATTACGCGGCGGTCAAAAAGCTCAACGCTGACATGTCGCTTAAACCGGGTAAGTATTCGTTCACCACGCTCATGGACGCGACCAAGGTCGTTCAGCAGCTCATGGAAGGCCCCAATGCGGGCTCCGATGCGCTGACTATCCCTGAGGGCCTGACGGTTGACCAGGTCGCCGACCGTGTGGTCAAGGCGTACGACAGCATTTCTAAGGAGGACTTCCTTAACCAAGCTAAGGCGAGCAATTATGTGAATGATTACGCTTTCCTTAAAGACGCTGCAAACGATTCGCTCGAGGGCTTCCTATTCCCCAAGACCTATTCGTTGGGTAAGGACCCGTCTGCCGATGATGTGATTCGCTCCATGCTTGACCAGTTCCACGCCGAGTATAAGTCGCTTGACTTTGCCAGCTGCGAGGCCAAGATCAAGGAGCGCTATGGCGTGGAGATGTCCGATTACGACATCGTTAACCTTGCCTCGATCGTCGAGCGCGAGGGCCTCAACGCCGATCAGCGCGCGCATGTGGCATCGGTTTTCTATAACCGTCTGGCGGGCAAGCTCGATGGCATGCGTTACCTCAATAGCGATGCGACCATGATGTATGTCACCGGCGGCGAGGTAACCGCCGACGACCTGCAGAGCGATAGCCCGTATAACACCTATAAGCACGAGGGCCTGCCGCCCACGCCCATCTGCTCTCCGTCGCTCGAGGCGCTCAAGGCCACCCTTGAGCCGACCGACTCCGATGACCTGTATTTCTACATTACACAGGACAAGGAGTATTTCTCGAAGACCTACGAAGAGCACCAACAGTCTTGGAATTGATCATGAGGATTTTTAGCCCCAAACGATATGTTGCCTCAGTCGACCGCATCGACCTCGATACCTTGTGGGCCGACGGCAAGCGCGCCATTCTACTCGACCGCGATAACACCCTGGTGCCGCGCGATACCGAGCGGGTTCCCGCTGCGGTCTCCGCTTGGCTCGAAACCGCCCATGCCAAGGGCTTTAAGCTGTGTATGGTGTCCAATAACTGGCATCGCGATCAGGTCATGGCATCGGCGCGCGAGTTGGGGCTCGAGGCCATTAGCCACGCCATGAAGCCCGCCCCGTTTGCTCTCAAAGCTGGCCTTAAGCGCCTAGGTGCCACGGCTAACGAGGCCGTGCTGATCGGCGATCAGCTTTACACGGACGTGTGGAGCGGCAACTTTGCCGGCGTTGACACTATTCTGGTCAAGCCGCAGGCAACCCAGGACCTGTGGTACACGCAGATCTTCCGTATCTTTGAGCGCCGGGCCCTGCGCGACCTTCCCTGCGAGGAATAGGTTTCGCCATGTCTCAGCACATCAAACACGGCTGCGACCATATCTTCTTTATCGGCTTTTTGGGCGCGGGCAAGTCGACGCTTGCGCGCAACGTGGGCACTATGTTCAAGCGTCGATTCATCGATACCGATCGTTTGGTTGTACGTCGATGCGGCAAGTCGGTAACCGAGATATTTGAGACTGAGGGCGAGGATCGTTTTCGCGAGCTCGAGACCTCGGTGCTCCGTTCGCTCCAAAGCGAGCGCAGCCTGCTGGTATCGTGCGGGGGTGGCATCGTCGAGACGCCGGTGAACATTGAACTGATGCACGAGATGGGTACCTGCGTGTACCTCGAAGGTGACTTTGAGGACTCGTTGCGTCAGATTCGCCGCTCCGATACCCGGCCCGATTTCCGCTCGCCCGAGCATGCTGCGCGCCTGTTTGACCATCGCCGTCCGCTGTATCGTCAGGCAGCCGATATTACCCTTGATATTCGCAACAAGTCCTTTGAGGACGTTTCCTACCTTTGTGCCGAGATGCTTTTGGAGCGTGGACTGCTATGATTCGCCGTCAACTTATCAATTTGCAAAACCGCAGTGTCGATGTCCGCGTCGGATTGGGCGCGTTCGAGGAGCTGTCGCGCATGTTTGCCTCGGCCGTGGGCAAGCCTAAGCGCGCGATGGTGATTTGGAACGACGTTACATCCGAGCGTTTTGGCGAGGTCGTCGAGCATGCGCTGATCGACGCCGGTTTTGCCGTGTCGCTGCTCGTCCTCGAGGTTTCGCCTTCCGGCGCTACGCTGGCCGATGCCGATACCGTCTTTGGCGCCCTGTCGGATAACGGCATGACCTGCGACGATCTCGTTGTCGCTGTCGGCGACACGGCGACCTGCTCGGTCGTTTGCTGGTGTGCCAATCAGTGGTGCGGTCGCACCGAGTGCGCCTTGCTGCCGACGACGTTCGACGCCATGCTCACGGTCGCGATGACCATGAAGCCGCTCGTCGCCTCGTCGGCGAATGCGCTTCCCGCTATCGCGTTCCGTCCCGAGCCGGGCTTGGTCGTGTGTGACCTCGACCTTGTTCGCGAAGCGGACCCCGAGGACCTCAAGCTCGGCTATGTGATACTTGTTGGAACCATGCTTTCGAGCAGCAAGTCCCGTTGGAATCAGTTTACCGAGACCGTCCCCGAGATTCTCGCGGACGAGGAGGTCGCGCTCGTCAATGCCGTTCAGTGGTCTCAGACTGCCCGCAAGGACGTACTGATGGCCACGAACCCGAGCGCCCGCCATGCACTCGATTTTGGCAAGACGGGGGAGCGTACCCTGCGCGCCTGCTTGGGCGATGCCGCTTCGCAGGTCCCCGCCTACCAGCTGTTGTCCGAGGGCATGCGCTTTGAGGCGCGCCTAGCACATGATGCCTGCGACTTCGATATCGATTACGTCTTTGATGTCGATGACTGCCTTGAGGACTTTGGTATCGAGGAGCTTTCCTTCGATCTGAAGCCTGCCGCATATATCGAGGAGTTCCGCAGGCAGCAGTTTGTCCGCTCGAACCGCAGCATGTTGCCGCTGCCCGCGGCACTCGGCGCCATTCGTCTAACGAACGTTGAGGACGAGGTTCTGGAGCGCCATGCTCATGCCTACTTGGCATCTCGCAAAGAACTTCTCTAAGATTTATTGACATCCATCGTCTTTCGTATCATGTTGAGGGGCGGGTTTCCAATCGGTTGCGGATCGCATGCGATTCCGTCGTTCGGTTGAGACCCGTCCCGCACTTTTTGAGACAACAAGAAAGGAATCTGCATGTCTGAGTTTGCTGCCGGTCCTGCCGGTCGTATCGAGCGTGTCCGTACCCTGATGGTCGAGCGCGGCTACGATGCCATCGTGGTGCGCGACGAGGCCAACCTTCGTTGGCTTACGGGCGTGAAGGGCGTCTTCGACTACACCTTCGAGTTTCCGCACGCCGCGTTTATTACGGCAGATCAGTGCCTGTTCCACACCGACTCGCGCTACCTCAACAGCTTTGAGGAGAACACGCCCGCCGGCAGCCCCTGGGTCTACGACATGGACGAGGGCACTATCCCCGGTTGGGTCGCCGGCAAGATCGCGGCCAACAAGTGCCGCGTCTGTGCCGTCGAGGATGACATGCAGATCAACTTCTACCAGGGCATTCAGCGTGGTTTGGAGGATCGTTCCGTCGCCTGCATGTTGCCGCTGATGCATGACGACATTCGCAAGATGCGCGCCATCAAGGACGCCGAGGAGATCGAGCTCATGCGCCATGCGCAGTCGATCACCGATGCCGCCTTCCAGCACATGCTCGGCTTTATTAAGCCCGGCATGACCGAGAAGCAGGTTCGCAACGAGCTCGAGAACTATATGTTCGCCAACGGTGCCGACAGCCTGGCCTTTGGCTCTATTGTGGCGAGCGGCCCCAACACCGCCAACCCGCACGCCGTGCCGAGTGACCGCGTGATCGAGAAGGGCGACTTCGTCCTCATGGATTACGGCGCGGGCTACTGCGATTATCGTTCCGACATGACGCGCACCGTCGTGATGGGCGAGCCTACCCAGGAGCAGCTCGACCTGTACGCGCTCGTGCGCCGTACGCACGAGGAGTGCGTCGCCGCCATCCATCCGGGCGTCGAGGGCAACGACATTTTCAAGCTTTCCAAGAAGATCATCGGCGATGCCGGCTATGGTGATTACTACAACCATGGTCTGGGCCACGGCGTGGGCATCGACATCCACGAGCTGCCCAACTTCAACCGCAGCAAGAACATCATCGAGGTCGGCGCGGTTATCACCATGGAGCCCGGCGTCTACCTGCCCGGTGTGGGCGGCGTGCGCCTGGAGGACTACGGCGTGGTCACCGAGAACGGCTACGAGCCCTTCACCAAGACGCCTCACGACCTGCACGTCATCGATTGCTAATACACCTCGGTAGATTTTGAGGCATGTCCCAAAAATCTACTTTTGTGGTGCGGGGCGTCCGGATCGATTCGGACGCCCCGCGTTCTCTTTTTATGCGCTCGCTGTAGGCGCCGTCTGCAAGTGTATAATTTCGGTCGTATGTAATTTGGACGCTTGTGCGTTCTGCCCATAACAAGAAAGGTCGCTATGCCTACCATTTCTACCGCCGACTTCAAGAACGGCCTCGGTCTCCGCATTAAGGACAAGGTCTACACCATCGTCGAGTTCCAGCATGTCAAGCCGGGCAAGGGCGGCGCGTTTGTGCGCTACAAGACCCGCGATATCAAGAGCGGCCGCGTCGTCGAGAACACCTGCAACGCCGGTACCAAGTTCGAGAGCGTCATGCTCACCACCCGTGAGTTCCAGTACCTCTACAACGATGGCGCCGATTACATTTTCATGGACAACGAGACCTATGAGCAGGTTCCCGTTCCCGAGGACATGGTGGGCGAGAACTCCAAGTGGCTGCGCGAGAA
Source organism: uncultured bacterium (assembly GCA_905214105.1). Taxonomy (GTDB): domain Bacteria; phylum Actinomycetota; class Coriobacteriia; order Coriobacteriales; family Coriobacteriaceae; genus Collinsella. The sequence continues at coordinate 104,764 of CAJMKK010000008.1, read as the reverse complement.
CGACATCTGCCAGCTGCTCTTCGCCGATGACGAGCTCATGGGCGTGACCCCGCCGATGTTCATCGAGACCACCATCGTCCAAACCGACCCGGGCTTTAAGGGCGACACCGTCCAGGGTTCCACCAAGCCGGCCACGATCGACACCGGTGCTGTCATCCAGGTCCCCATGTACCTCAACGAGGGCGAGGTCATCAAGGTTGACACCCGCGACGGCAAGTTCGTCTCCCGCGTCTAGCAACCAACTCTTCTAGGAGGACTCATGCCCCAGGAAATCAAGATTGACGGTATCGGCATTTCGCCCGATGTTCTGACCGCCATCGTCTCGCGCGCCGTGTCGGATGTCGAGGGCATCGCCTCCGTTGGCGTCAAGGACCTTGCCACCAACCTTGTCTCCATGATGCTTTCGTCCAAGGCCCCGGCTTCCGAGCCGGCGGTCGAGGCCGAGGTCGTCGGTGACAAGCTCGCACTCACCGTGCGTGTCGTGGTGTTCTTTGGCTATCCGTTCAAGAAACTCGCCGAGGCCGTTCGCGCCGCCGTGGTCGCCGCCATCGATGCCCAGGTGGGCGTCGAGGTCGAGCGTGTTGACGTTTGTATCGACGGCCTCGTTTTCCCCAAGGAGTAACCTTTGAGCCTTAAGGTTTATCGCGGGCGCACGCTCGCCCGCAGTCAGGCGCTGCAGCTGCTGTTCCAGGCCGAGGCCACGGACAGCCCGCTCGAGCGCGTCCTCGAGGGCGATTTCCTGATTTCGAAGGGTCCCCTCGACCCCTACGCGCTGGAGCTGTGCCGTGGTGCCTACGAGCACATCGACCGCATCGACTGCGCCCTGCGCGCCATCGCTAAGAACTGGGATCTTATGCGCATGCCAGGCGCCGACCGCAATCTGCTGCGTATCGCCGTCTATGAGATGCGCTTCCTCACCGACGATGAGGTCTCGGACGCCATCGTGATCAACGAGGCTGTCGAGCTTGCCAAGGCCTATGGCACCGACCAGTCCGCGTCGTTTGTCAACGGCGTGCTGGGCAAGATTGCTCGCAGCGAGGAGCTGCCGGGCGAGGAGCTGTACCAAGAGTTGCTGGCCGAGGATCGCGCACGCGAGGAGGCACAGGCTGCTGAGGCGGCCGCCAAGGTCGCTGCCGCTCAGACTGCCGCCGGTGTACTTGCCGAGGATGCGGACGCTGCCGAGGCCCTCGAGGCCGACTCCGTCGAGGAGTAGTCATGCCAGAGGGTTCCGTCCGCAACTTCGATGAGATCTCAGATCGTCTGGACCAGATCATCGCCACCGTTCGATCTAAGGATACGTCCCTGGAGCGTTCGCTCGATTTGTTTGACGAGGCGATTGAGCTGGGCTCCCGTGCGGTCGATATGGTCGACAAGTTTGAGCTGACGCCGCGTGAGGCCAACAAGCTCGAGCAGGAATACGATGAGGATGCGGCAAACGAGTCCCAAGATAGACAGGCTGCATCCCCGGATACGAATGGTTGATGGCATTCATGAAACGCGTGCGTCTCGATGACGAACTGATTTCACAGGGCATCTGCGCCGATCGCGCGGATGCCCTTCGCACTCTTATGGCCGGCTTGGTCTCGAGTGGCGGCGAGCGCTTGACTTCGCCGGGTCTTAAGGTGACCCCGGGCCTGCCGCTGCACGTGAAGGGGCGCATCCCGTACGTTGGCCGCGGCGGTCTTAAGCTCGAAGGCGCGCTTGATGCGTTTGACATCAATCCGACGGGCCTTGCTTGTCTGGATGTGGGCTGCTCTACCGGCGGCTTTACCGATTGTCTGCTCAAGCGCGGCGCCGCCACCGTTGTTTCGGTCGATGTGGGTCGCGCCCAGTTCGACTGGTCGCTGCGCCAAGACGATCGCGTGACGCTCCACGAGCGCACCAACGTGACGCAGCTGCTCGAACTCGGCTACGGCGGCGCTATCGACCTGGCCGTGTGCGATGTGTCGTTTACGAGTATCGCGAATATCATTGACGCCGTGCTGGCGTGCCTGAAGCCTTCGGGTGCGTTTTGCACGCTCGTAAAGCCCCAGTTTGAGGCGCCGGCTGCGTTGGTGGGCGAAGGCGGCATCGTGACCGACCCCGACGTCCGCCGCGATACGCTCGTGGCGGCGATTGAACTTTTTGCCGCCAAGGGCCTGTTCCCGCTTGACGTGTGCGTGTCGCCCATCCATGGTGCCAAGGGCAACGTCGAGTTTTTCCTGTACGGCACGAGGTTTACCCCCGGGGAGTGCGCCGACGATGAGCTGCAATCCCAGGTATCGGTTTTGAGCGAGAAAGCTGCAACGCTATGAAGGTCTTTCTGGTTCCCAATTACTACAAGCAAGAGGCGGTCGAGAGCGGCCTGATGCTCGAGCTTTGGCTTTCGCGCCAGGGTTACGAGGTCGTATGGGCTGCCGACCAGCGCTCCAAGATACAGAGCACGCCCGATGTTGACGATGCCGACCTGGTCATTACGCTCGGCGGTGACGGTACGCTGCTGCGTGCCGCCCGCATTCTCAACTACCGTGAGATTCCCATTTTGGGTCTTTCCTATGGCCATTTGGGTTTTTTGACGGCCGCGAGCCCCGAGGAGCGCGACATTTTGCAGGTCGTGAGCGATGCCCTGTCCGGTGAGCTCCATGTGAGCCGCCGCGCCACCATCGCCGCGGATATCGTGTCCGTGCGCGAAGACGGCACGAAGGATGTCGTGCGCACGTTTGCCCTCAACGACATGGCGCTTACGCGCGGGCCCCTGTCCGATATGGTCGAATTCGATATCACGGTGTCGGGCCATCATATCGACCGCCTGCGCGGTGACGGCGTGGTTGTATCGACCGCGACTGGATCCACCGGCTATGCGCTTTCCGCCGGCGGCCCCATCGTCAGCCCCGATTACACCGGCATGGTTTGTGTGCCCATCGCTCCGCATACCATTCAGGCTCGCGCCTTCTTGACCTCGCCGAGCGATGTCGTCGAGATCTTTATGTCCGATGATCGCCCGAGTGTGCCGGCGATCGCCATCGATGGACAGTTTATTACCTGCGATGGCACCGTTGAGAGCGTGGCGGTGCGCCGCGGTCCCGGCGATGTGTTGCTGCTGGATTACGGCCCCGAGAGCTTCTATAACTCGGTGAGCCGCGTGTTCTACGGAGTGCGCCATGATCGATGAGCTGCAGGTTTCCAACATCGCGCTCATTCGCGAGGCGACGTTGGTGCCGAGTGCCGGCTTGACCGTCCTGACCGGCGAGACCGGTGCTGGCAAGACCGCACTGCTCTCGGCGCTCAAGCTCATTTTGGGCGAGCGCGCGGATTCGTCGACGGTTCGCGAGGGTGAGTCGCTTGCCAGCGTCGAGGCGCGCCTGTTCGACGGCCCGCACGACACGGATGGCTTCACCGTAAAGCGCAGCCTTTCTGCCGAGGGCCGAAGCCGCGTTAAAATTGACGGCCGCATCGCCAGCGTGCGCGAGCTTTCGGAGCGCGTCGGCGTGATGATGGATCTTTGCGGCCAGCACGAGCACCAGCGCTTGCTCGATCCGGTGCACCATGTTGCCATGGTTGATGCCTGGGCCGGGCGCGCGGCGCTTGAAGCGCTCGAGAAGTATCGCGCCTGTTTTAAGGCTTCGCGTGCTGCCGCCAAGGAGCTTCGCCGTGTGGAGGAAGCCTCACGCGCGCAGGGGAGTCGCGTCGAGGAGGCGCGCTTCGCCCTGGAGCGCATCGCCGAGGTCGACCCCAAGCCGGGTGAGTATGAGGAACTCGAGGAGATGCTGCCGCGCTCCGAGCATGCCGAGGTGCTGGTAGCGACGGCCAACGATGCCCATGCATCGCTTACTGCCGAAGGGGGAGCGCTCGATGCCGTGAACAGCGCCGTGGCCGAGCTTTCACGCATGGCGACCGTTGACCGCAAGCTCGGTGACATCGCCGACGCACTTTCGGACGCCTGCATCTCACTCGAGGATTGCGCCAATGAGCTGCGGGCTTATCGCGATGGCGTTGCGTTTGACCCTCGTGAGCTCGCTTGCATGCGCGAGCGGTATTCCGACCTTAAGGGCCTGCTGCGTCAGTGGGGTCCCACCATGGATGATGTATTTGCCATGCGTGACCGTTCGCGGGAGTTGTTGTCGCTGGTGGACGATGGTGACGAGCAGATTAGGAAGGCGCGCGAGGCGCTCGGGGGCGCCGAACGCGAGCTCTTTGCTGCCGCCAAGGTACTCAAGCGTGCGCGCAATACCGCCGCTCCGCGTTTTTGTCACGAGGTGGGTCGCCAGATGGCACGCCTGGAGATGGGCGGCGCTGAGCTGGTCTGGGAGTCCCGCGATCTCCCTCGCGCTGAGTGGACGCCCGCGGGTCCTTCGAGCTATGAGCTGCTTTATCGCAGCGGCGCCGGCTTGACACCTCGTCCCTTGCGCCGCATTGCGTCGGGCGGCGAGCTGAGCCGCGTCATGCTGGCGAGCAAGGTGGTTTTGGGTAACGCCGATGGTGTCGATACGCTTGTGTTTGATGAGGTCGATGCTGGTGTTGGCGGCTCCACGGCCCGTGCCCTCGCGAGCGTGCTGGCAGATCTCGCCGCTACGCATCAGGTCATCGTCGTAACGCACCTGGCGCAGGTTGCGGTCATGGCCGACAAGCATTACGTGGTCAGTAAAGAGCCCGGCGACGTTCCCCAAACGCATCTGGATGAGGTGGCTGGGGACGCCCGTACCGCAGAGATCGCCCGTATGCTGAGCGGTGACCAGTCGGCGGCAAGCCTTGCGCACGCAAAGCAGATGCTGGAAGAAGCGCGTGTTTAGGCCGAGCCGCCACGTGCAAGTCCGACCCGGCTGCCACGAAACCAGCCCATCTACTACGTTTAATAGGCTATCGGTAACCACGCCAAGAATTGCAAAAAGAAAACCGCAGGTAGAACACCTGCGGTTTTCTCTATTTTCAGTATGTGGTTGGGCCATACGGATAAAACGTAGTAGATGGGCCGGTTTCGTGGCGAGTGGCGTCTATCGGCTCCCCAAGTTGCCTACTCCACGACCTTATCCGGCTGGATGAGCTCCTCGTAGTAGCTGATATGCTCGCGCGCGTCCTCGATTTCGGGTAGCAGGAAGTTGTAGATCACCTCGATGATCATCGTTGCGCTGATTTTAGAGAATGCAAAGTCGCCCGTGGTGAGCAGTGCCTCGTGGTTCACGGTATTAAAGGTGTAGTCGGCCAGGCGAGCAAGCGGAGACTTGCTGTCGCTGCTGATGACGACTACGGTAGCACCGCATTCGCGGGCTGCTTTTGCCATGCGATTTAGTCGGCGCGACTTACCCGAGTTCGAGATGAGCACGATAACGTCACCGGGCTTTAGGGTCAATGCAAACCCGATTGCGGTCTCACTAATGGTGCTTGCCATGCAGCGTAGACCCAGCTGCGAAAACTTAAATGTCGCATCGAGCGCGACCGCGTTCGTATTGCCCACGGCGGCGAACTCAATAACGCCGGCATTCTTAAGTGCGTGCACAACTGCGGCCAAGGTGTCGTGATCAATGCCGTCGATGGTCGCATTAAGCTCGCTCACCTTGGCGGCGAGGATATTTTTAAGGCTCTGCTCCATGTTGTCGAGCGAGACCTCGTCGGTCAGGCCCTCGTTGCGCTGACTCTCCAAGTCGCGCGCCAACGAAAACTGAAAGCTGCGGAAGCTGCCAAAGCCCAGCTTGCGGCAGAAGCGCGAGACCGTCGCTTCGGACGTGCCAGCGGCGCGCGAGAGCTGGGCGGCTGTCAGACGCGGAGCCTCGGACTGGTGCTCTAGGATATAGTCGACAATGCGCTGCTCGGACTCGCTGTACCCTTTGTGCGTACTAATAAGGGAGAGCGCGCTCTTGCTGCTATCGGTCATGGGTGGCTCCTGGTTGGCATGAAAATCGGACTTGTTTTTCAATGCCATAGTATACGGGCATTTTCAATTACAAGATACACCTTGCCGTTTCAAGTGTTGATGGTAAACTTTCATCTACCGTTTACGGTTATGAAAGAACCTTTCACCGGAGAATTGCGCCTTGTCTCTTCTCACGCGGACGGTAGGTTGGTATCTTTCATTTGTGGAAAAGCGCGCAAGGACGCGCGTGTAGGGGAGCGCCTGCGGGCGCAAAACTTAAAAAGGAGGGACACATGGCTAAGTTTGACATCATCGCCGCGACCGGTTGCCCGACCGGCATTGCGCACACCTTCATGGCGAAGGAGGCGTTGGAGAAGGCGGCCGCCGAGCGAGGTCTGACCATTAAGGTTGAGACTCATGGCCAGGTCGGTGTCGAGAACGAGCTCACCAAGAGCGAGATCGCCGGTGCCAAGGCCGTCGTCGTCGCAGCCGATAAGGATGTCCAGGCGGAGCGTTTCGCCGGAAAGCCCATGGTTTCCGTCGGCGTTTCCAAGGCCCTGTCCGTCGAGGCCGCCGGAAAGCTGATTGACCACGCGCTCGCCGCCAAGGGCGACGATACGGTTGCCGCTGCCGCCGATGTCGAGGACGAGGTCGAGGAAAAGGAGTCCATCGGCCACGTCATCTACAAGCACCTCATGAATGGCGTCAGCCACATGCTGGTCTTCGTCGTCGCCGGTGGTGTTCTGACCGCCGTTTCGTTCCTGTGGGGTATCACGTCCTTCGATTCGACGGCTGCCGACTACAACAGCTTTGCCGCGATGCTCAAGATTATCGGCGGTATCGCCATGAACCTCATGGTTCCGGTGCTCTCCGCCTACATCGCCGAGTCCATCGGCAAGCGCCCGGCGCTCGTCCCCGGTTTTGTTGCCGGCATGATCGCCATCCAGGGTCTGCCCGTTAACGCCGATACCGGTATGATCGACGCCGGTGGCGCCGGCGTGGGCTTCGGCTTCCTGGGCGGCATCGTCGGCGGCTTCCTCGCCGGCTATGTCATCCTGCTGCTCGAGAAGGTCTTTGCCGGTCTGCCCAAGAACCTGGACGGCCTCAAGGCAATCTTTTTGTACCCGCTGTTCTCGACCGCCATCGTCGGTCTGGTCATGCTCGGCATCTCCGGCCCCATGGCTGCCATCAACACCGCCATGATGGACTTCCTCAAGGGTCTGTCCGCCTCTGGCGCCGTCGTCCTGGGCCTTGCCATCGGCTGCATGTGCGCCTTTGACATGGGTGGCCCGGTCAACAAGGCTGCTTACGTCACCGGTACCGCTATGCTCACCGAGGCCTTGGCCGCCGGTGTTGGCACCGACACCTACAACTTTGGCACCAACTTCATGGCTGCCGTCTCCGCCGCTTGCATCGTTCCGCCGCTGATCACCACCTTCGCCGTCGTCGTCGGCAAGAAGTACTTCAGCCAGGAGGATCATGACGCCGGTGTCGTCAACCTCATTCTTGGTTGCACCCACATCACCGAGGGCGCCATTCCGTTCATGACCAAGAACATCTGGCCCGTCATGCCCATCATGATGCTCGGTTCCTCTATCGCTTCGATCCTGACCATTATGTTCAACGTTCACGACCCGGCGCCCCACGGTGGCTTCCTGGTCCTGCCCGTTGTCGAGAACGGTCCGCTGTGGGTCCTCGCTATCCTCATCGGCGCTGTGGTCGGTGGCATCCTGTTCGTGACCTTCAAGAAGTACGACTTCGAGAAGAACCAGAAGGTCGCTCCTACAGCCAAGCCGGTTGAGGCCCCCAAGGCCGCTGCCGTCGAGGCCCCCAAGGCCGAGGCTGCTGACTTCGTGAAGGTCGAGAACGTCTTTGTCGCCGAGGACTTCGCTTCTCGTGACGAGGCCCTGAGCTTTGTATCCAACCAGGCCGTCAAAGCCGGTATCGCCGGCGACGCCGACGCCGTGATGAACGCCTTCCTTGCCCGCGAGGCAGAGGGCACTACGGGCATGATGGAGGGCTTCGCCATTCCGCATGCCAAGTCCGACGCCATTACCGAGGCCGCCGTTATCGTCGTCAAGGACGACTCTGGCGTGACCGGTTGGGACACCATGGACGGCGCCCCCGTCAACGTGGCCATCGCGCTACTCATCCCGGGCGCTCAGGCTGGTACCACGCACCTCAAGATCCTGTCCAAGGTCGCCGAGGCGCTCATGGACGAGGACTTCCGTGCCACCGTCAAGGGTTCCACCGACGCCGCCGAGATCGCCAAGACGATCAACGCCCGCCTGGTCTAGCCCCACAGACAGCGGTTTCATTCGCCCCCTGTAGCAAAGGCGGAGCCCCTCTCCAGGGCCTCCGCCTTTTTCATCCCCAAATAAGTTGCGGTGAAATAGGGACTGTTTAAACGATTCAACCCCGAATTCAGTCCCTATTTCACCGCAACTTACAAAAGGGCATAGGGGGGATGTTTAAGTTTATCGCGAGTTCCGCACGAGCCGAAGAGCACTTAATGTGCTCTTCGTGCGAGCAGGACTGTAGAGCAGGAAATCTCACTGGCCGCGCCCGGCCCCCTGTGGACGAGCAAGCGGACGACAAACACATCTGTCCAACAATTCGTGCGAAACATAATGAAAAACCGTTTGATGTGAGTTAATATAAACAACGTCGTGAATCTGACTCCTGCCGCATACATGACAGGGGTTAAACACAAAAAGGAGTCAATTATGGTTTCTGAGAAGGCTACCCTCGTTAATCCGCAGGGTCTTCACATGCGTCCGGCTGGTCTCTTCGCCTCCACCATGGGCAAGTACGCCTGCGACGTGACTGTCGTCACCCCCGAGAAGGAGGTCAACGGTAAGTCCCCGATGGCCCTCATGGCTGCTGGTATCCCTTGTGGTACCGAGGTCGAGGTCAAGTGCGACGGCGCCGACGAGGCCGAGGCTCTGGCTGCTGCCATCGAGCTCATCAAGAGCGGTCTTGGCGAGTAGAACTCAAACGGGTCGCATGTTGAACAATTAAGTTCATATTTGGGGGCGCAGTGACCTGTTCAAGGTAGCTGCGCTCTTTTGTCATGGATATGGCAAAACGCTTTATCACATGGCACGGAGAGAGGAATGGGAATGTATCAGGGAGTCAACGCATCCGAGGGAATCGGAATCGGCACCGTCATGGTCGCCGTCGATCCCGACTTGACGTTTGAACCGCACGAGGTTGCTGATTCGGCAGCAGAGAAGGAGCGCTATCAGAACGCCCTTTCTGTCTTCTGCGAGAAGACCCAGGCTCAGGCCGACCACATGAAGGAGACGGTGGGCGAGGCCGAGGCCGAGATTATGAGCGGACACATCGTCCTGGCTCAGGACCCGGGCATGACCGACGCCATCAACGCCGCCATTGACGGCGGCACCTGCGCCGAGCAGGCGCTCATGGACACCTCGACCATGTTCGAGAACATGTTCCTGTCCATGGACGACGAGATGTTCCGTCTGCGCGCGGCCGACATCGCCGACATCCGCACCGGTATTCTGGCCGAGCTGCTGGGCAAGGAGGTTGTCGACCTCTCCGTCCTGCCCGAGAACACCGTCGTTGTCGTGCACGACCTTACGCCGTCCATGACCGCCACGATCGATAAGGCCCACGTTGCCGGTATCGTCACCGAGACCGGTGGCCGCACGTCGCACTCCGCGATCATTGCGCGCGCCCTCGAGATTCCGGCTGTCCTTTCGGTTTCCAACAGCTGCACCGCGCTGCGCAACGGTATGACCGTTGTCGTCGACGGTGGCAAGGGTATCGTCGAGGCCGATCCCGACGAGGAGACGCTCGCTGCCTACACCGCCAAGGCCGAGGCCTTCGCTGCCGAGAAGGCAGCCCTCGAGGCCTTCCGTGGCAAGCCGTCCGTGACTGCCGATGGCATCAAGAAGATCATCGCCTGCAACATCGGTAACCCCGATGACGTGCCCAACGCGCTCGATCACGACGCCGAGGCTATCGGCCTGTTCCGCTCCGAGTTCCTGTTCATGGACTCTGCTGAGCTTCCTTCCGAGGAGGAGCAGTTCAACGCCTACCGTAAGGTCGCCAGCGCGCTCAAGGGTGCTCCGGTCATCATCCGCACGCTCGATGTGGGCGGCGACAAGGAGATTCCGTATCTGCATATGGTCAAGGAAGACAACCCCTTCATGGGCTTCCGCGCCGTGCGTTACTGCCTTGCCAATCCCGACCAGTACAAGGTCCAGCTCCGCGCTCTGCTGCGCGCTAGCGCCTTCGGTGACGTCAAGATCATGATCCCGCTCGTCACCTGCGTCGAGGAGGTCTTGGCTGTCAAGGAGCTCGTCGAGCAGTGCAAGGCCGAGCTGACCGAAGAGGGTCGCAAGTTCAACGAGAACATCGAGGTCGGCATCATGGTCGAGACGCCCGCCGCTTCGCTGCTCGCAGACCGTCTTGCCGAGGTCGCCGACTTCTTCTCCATCGGCACCAACGACCTGATCGGCTACACCATGTGCGCCGACCGTGGTAACGACACCATCTCCAACCTGTACCAGGTGTACTATCCCGCCGTGCTCCGCTCGCTCAAGAACATCATCGAGAGCGGCGTGAAGGCCGGCATCATGGTCGGTATGTGCGGCGAGGCCGCTGCCGATCCGCTGCTTGAGCCGCTGCTGATCAGCTGGGGCCTGGAGGAGTTCTCGATGAGCGCTCCGTCGATCCTGCGCGCCCGCAAGACCATCAGCCAGTGGACCAAGGCCGAGTGCGACGAGCTCGCCGAGAAGGCACTCGCCTGCAACACCGCCGCCGAGGTCAAGGCACTGCTCGAGTCCGCAGCTCGCTAATTTGGTATCAGAGGTAACCGCGTGGTTGGAATGGGCCGGCCACGCGGCCCTCACATATACAGGGGGTACTGTAAATGTTCTACACGCTAACCGCTAACCCGGCTGTCGACATGACGGTTTCGAGCTCTCCGCTCGAGCCCGACGAGAACGTCCGCACCGGCTCGGCCAGCTACACGGCTAACGGCAAGGGCCTCGACGTGTCCTTCGCCTTTAAGAAGATGGGCGTCGACACCGTCGCGCTCGGCTTCTTCGCTGGCTTCACGGGCAAGTTCATCGTCGAGGAGGTCATGAACCTGGGTTGCCTCTGCCGCCCGGTCTGGACCGACGGTATCACGCGCATTAACACCTACGTCAACGATGGCCAGCACGAGTACGGCATCCTGAACCCGGGTGCTCCGATCACGCCGCAGCACCAGGAGGAGCTCTACAACATCCTGGACACCGCGGGCGATCTCGAGTGCCTGATCGTTTCCGGCTCCGTGCCTCCCAAAGCTACGCCTGACTTCCTGGCTCAGGTCATGGAGCACGCTCAGGCTCGTGGCGCCGACGTCGTCCTGGACCTGTCCTCCGACAAGCTCAAGGAGCTCGCTCACAAGAAGCCGCTGCTCATCAAGCCGAACCATCACGAGATGAAGGCCATCTTCGGCGTGCCGGTCGACACCGACGACGAGGTCCGCGTTGCCATGAAGATGGCTCACGACGCTGGCGTTCAGAACGTGCTGCTCACCCGTGGTAGCCGCGGCGACGCTTACTTCTCCAACGGCGAGGACATCTGGTACGCCAAGCGTGAGTTCAACATCAAGCTGGTTTCTTCCGTCTGCGCCGGCGACTGCACCCTCGCCGCGTTCCTGCACAAGTGGTACAGGGATCGCGACAACGTCGAGGAGGCCATGAAGCTCGCTATGGCCACCGGCGCCAACGTTGCCGAGTCCGTCGGCATCGGCGACTTCGGTCACGTCGACGAGTACAGCAAGCGCGTTGCTGTCCGCAAGCTCGATCGTCAGTAATCGAAACGCGACATATTCGTGCGCATGTGGCGCCCCGGTTTCGGCTGGGGCGCCTTTTTGTTCCGCCACGGGGGAGAGGTGTCCCGCCGTACTTCATCGCTTCCACACCGTTCACCGAGTTGTCCTAGCCTTTTACCGATGCGTGGAATATACTTTCATTAACACGTTGCTTCGTGAAAGGAACATTCATGATTTACACGCTCACTGCAAATCCCGCTATTGACTACAACATCGCCTGCGACGGCCTTGCTGCCAACACCGTCACGCGTACCCGCAACGCCGTATACACGCCCAACGGCAAGGGCCTCAACGTCTCGTTTACGCTTGACCACTACGGTGTCGACACCACGATCCTGGGTTTCTTCGCCGGCTTCTCAGGTGAGTTTATCGTTAAGGGCGCTGAGGCCCTGGGCGTGCCCGTCAAGTCCGTGTGGACCGACGGCATCACGCGCGTCAACGTGTTCCTCAACGCCGGCCCCGACACCGAGTACAACATGGTCAACGCCGGTGCCGCCATCAACGAGGCCAACGAGCAGGAGATGTTTGAGCTCATCGATTCGCTCGACGACATGACCTGCCTGGTCATCAGCGGCTCGCTGCCTCCCAACACTTCCGAGGGCTTCCTGGCCGAGGTCCTGCGCCGCGTCAAGGCCAAGGGGGCCGAGTTCGTCCTCGACATCTCGAGCCATCAGCTGGCAGACCTTATTGCCATGGAGCCGCTGCTGATCAAGCCCAATGACGACGAGCTGCTCGACATCTTTGGCATTAAGGTGAGCGGTGGCGACGATGAGTCCGTCAAGGGCGCTATGGCCGAGCTGCACGCCAAGGGCGCCAAGAACGTGCTGCTGACCCTCGGTGGCGCCGGTGCGTACTTCTCCAACGGCGAGCACATCTGGTTTGCCAATCGCACCTTCGACGTCAAGCTGCTGTCGACGGTGTGCGCCGGCGATTCCTCGCTCGCTGCCTTCCTGTCCGTATGGCACGACGCTCCCGAGCGAGTCGAGGATGCCCTCCGTCTGTCGATGGCCACCGGCGCCAACGTGGTCGAGTGCCCGGGCCTGGGCGACTTTGCCAAGGTGGACGAATACAAGAAGGGTATTGCCATCCGTCAGGTTTGCTAGCGCGGCATACGGTTACATTCTTTGCTTGTCGAGCACCCGTCTCGGATTTTCGAGACGGGTGCTTTTTTAAGCCTGCTGTCGAGCCCTTGGGGCTCAATCGTGCGCGAAGTGGGTTCGCGTGTGCGCCTTCTCCTGTTTCTTGCTAGACTTCTTGAGAACCAACAATCAATACACTCGCAATTGCAGGAGGCCACAGGAATGTGCACAGTTTCGCTTAACGCTACGCAGCCGTCAGCTGCCTCCCTGCGCGTCCTACGTGCGCTCGAGGCAGCTGGTCTTGAGGCTTGGTACGTAGGCGGTTGGGTACGTGATGCCCTGATGGGGCGCCCCAGCCACGATGTTGATATGTGCTGTAGCGGCCTGTGGCATGAGTCCAAAGCGGCGCTCGAGGCCGCCGGCATCGCGGTTGTGGAGTCGGGCATTAAATTTGGCGGAATCACGGCTATTTCCGATGGCGAGCGTATCGAGGTCACCACGTACCGTCTGGATGGCTTCTATACCGATGGGCGACATCCCCAGAGTGTGGAGCGTGCCGCCTCGCTCGAGGACGATCTGGCGCGCCGAGACTTTACCGTCAACGCCATGGCCTGGCATCCCGAGCGCGGGCTTCTCGACCGCTACGACGGCCAGGGTGACTTGGAGCGCAAGCTGATTCGCGCTGTCGGCGATCCCAAGCGTCGCTTTAACGAGGACGCCCTGCGCATGCTGCGTGCGGTACGCTTTGCCTGCCGCCTGGACTTTATGATTGAGCCCGAGACTAAGCGCGCGCTTGCCGAGTGTGCGCCGCTGCTCGATGCCGTGGCGCGTGAGCGTGTGGGTATTGAGCTCGAGGGCATTCTTTCGACCGGTCATGGGGGAGACGCGATGCTCCGCTACCCCGAGCTCATCTGCGCCGCCGTGCCCGAGCTTGCGCCCGCTCGCGGGTTTGATCAAAGCAGTGTCTATCATGCGTTTAACGTCTACGAGCATATCGCCCGCGTGCTGACGGTGGCAGGGGAGCTGGCGCTGTGCGACGGCGTCGCGCCCTCGTCGAGCCTTATGTGGGCGGCGTTTTTGCACGATGTGTCCAAGCCCGAGTGCTTTACGGTCGATCACGCCGGCAGCGGACACTTCTACGGTCATCCCGAGCTCGGCGCCAAGAAAGCGCGCGCCATTATGGATCGCCTGGCCCTCTCGCACGACCTGGTGCGCGACGTGTGCCTGCTCATCAAATATCACGACAAGCCACTGCGCCCCGAGCGCTCCTGCCTGCTCAATATGATGCGCGCGCTTTCGGGCGAGGGCGTCGACACGCCGCGTCTGATGGACGAGCTCATGGATCTTAAGCGTGCTGACACACTTGGCAAGGCCCCGTCGTGCTTCTATTACGTCGAGACGATTGAGGAGATGCGCGCGATGGCGCACGAGCTGCTGAAGGCGGGGGAGCCCTATACGCTCAAGATGCTCGCCATTAACGGCGGCGACCTGATCCGTGCCGGAGTCAAGCCCGGGCCCGAGCTAGGCCAGCTACTCAACTCCGCCCTCGACGCCGTGATCGAAGACAACATTTCCAACGAGCGCGAAGCTCTTTTGGTCCATCTCAACTTGAATTAGCTATCCTGTTTACCTACGTGTTCCATAACCTGCCGACAATTTTTCGGCAATTTGGAATTTCTTCTTGCGCTGACGTTTTTTGTCCCGTAATATATTTCCTCGCAGCACGGCAGTGCAGATGTCATGTGGCCCGTTCGTCTAGCGGTTTAGGACGCCGCCCTCTCAAGGCGGAGATCACCAGTTCGAATCTGGTACGGGCTACCACTTCTTTTCTGCTGAGGCTTATGGCCCGTTCGTCTAGCGGTTTAGGACGCCGCCCTCTCAAGGCGGAGATCACCAGTTCGAATCTGGTACGGGCTACCACGCATCTGATACCCGGACTTCCCATGGAAGGCCGGGTTTTTTATTATCAAACAACCGTCTGCAATTCCCGTTTGAACAAGAGCTTTGCGTTCTGCTTATGGCCCTTACGGGTACAATTACCAAGATATTTTGACTGTTAGAAGGAGTCTCATGACGGAGTCCTCTCAGCATACGTCTAAGCCCCAGGTCGAGGTTGAGGCCTCGGGCGGCGATGACAATAAGAGTGCACGCCGCGGCGCCATCTTTATCGGCGTCGTGCTGGTGGGTTATATCGTCTATCTGGTGGTAACCGGGCAGATGGGGCAGTTTTGGGCCGCTATGTCGAGCGTCCAGGCGCCCTGGCTCGTTGCCGCGTGTCTATGCATGTTCATGTATCTGTTCTTTGGCATTGTGGCCTATGCGATCGCCGTCTGGCTCGACCCCAATTCACCCGTCGGCATTCGCGACCTGATCTCGGTCGAGGCGAGCGGCATCTTTTTTGGCAATCTCACGCCCATGATGATGGGCTCGACTCCCGCCCAGATCTACCGTCTGACCAAAGCGGGCCAAAATGTCGGCGAGGCCGGAGCCACGCAGTTCACGCGCTTTATCGTGTACCAGTTTGGCCTCGTTGCCTGGGGCGCTATCCTACTGCTTGCCCGCATGCCGTTTTTTGCCGAGCGCTATGGCGACATGACGCTGCTGTGCGTCTTTAGCTTTGGTGGGCACTGCTGCATCTTGCTGGGCATCTTCGCCGTCGCGCTCATGCCTAAGACCGTCACGCGCGTCGCCCATTGCATCATCAATTGGCTCGAGCGCATAGGTGTCTCGGCCACTAAGATCGAGGGATGGCGCACGTTTGTCGACGGCGAGATCTACTCCTTCTCCGAGAAGTTCAAGCTTTCGGCCGGACATTTTTCTTCCATGCTGCTCACCGTGTTTATCACCATGCTGCAGCTCGCGTTTTTCTATCTGGTTCCGTATTTCCTGATGCTTGCCTTTGGCCATCACGAGGTCGACTTTTTCTCGGTCATGGCCGCGAGCGCCTTTGTCCAGCTGTTGAGCTCTGCGGTTCCCTTGCCCGGTGGAACTGGTGGCGCTGAGGGCGGCTTTGCATTGTTCTTGGGTCATTTCTTTGGGTCGGCTTCGACCGCCGGCTATCTGCTGTGGCGCCTCATTACGTTTATTGCGCCGACCATTTTGGCTGCGCCCCTGCTGGGCCTTAAGAGCGCCCACAACGAGAGCATCCATGCGCGCTGGGATCGCGTGATGTGCAAACTCGGCCGCACGTCTCAGACGCCCTCTGCGCCCACTAAGCCGCACCCCACGAATGCTGTTACCGTTGATCCCAAGAAGCACGCTCAGAAGGCTTCTGGGGCCGCTAAGCCGGCTCATAAAGCCTATGTGCGCCAGACGGGCGATGGTATTCGCGTATCTCCGTCGGCACTCAATAAGAAGAAGCACCCTAAGTCGCAGTAGGGCAGTCGTGCGTTCTTCATGATGCGGGGCATATTTGTGCTGTATGGGGGATAATCCTCTTACGTAGATTATCTCTCATCTGTTGATGAATGCCCGTATATCGAAGGGACACGCCCATGGCCACCAGCAAACCGCGTATTGATCGCCGCATCGTTCGCAGCCGCAATGCCATCCTTTCCGCTTTCGAGCGCCTGCTCATGGAAAAGCCGCTGGCAGACATTACGGTGAGTGCCATCGCGCGCGAGGCCAATGTCGACCGCAAGACCTTTTACGTTCACTTTGGTACGGTTGACGGCCTGCTCGATGCCATTGCCGTCGATGTGGTGGAGATGATTGTCGACTCGGTCGAGAAAACGCTTGCTTCAATGGACGGTGACACCAACGAGCGCGCCCTGGGCGCGGCGGCGACCTTCTTTAAAACCGTTAACGAGGCACTGTGCAACAACCTGGTGCTCAATCGTCAGCTGATCGAGAACATTCCGCTCGATGATTTTATGGCTCGTCTTCGTGCGCCGCTCGAGCACGAGATTGCCGAGCGCGATTTGCTGCCCCAAGGTCTCAAGGACGAGATGTTCGATTACTATCTTGCGTTTTTGCTGTCCGGTATCATCGGCATCTATCGCACGTGGGCGCTGTCTGACGGTTCGGTTCCTATCGAGCGTGTCTCGGAGGTTGCTAATAATCTGACGTTGAGCGGTCTTTCGAGTTTGGAATCTCGCTTGGATTAGGTCTAGTTGGGCTCGTCGGCGTGGAAATTCCTGTTCACGAGGTTCTCCGGCGCCTTGGAGACCTCGTCGGCGTAGGAGCTTTAGCCTGAGGATCTTTAAATGAAAGTCCAGTTTATCCTTCTCACTCTAATTGGGAATCCTCCGATGCGCCTTCGCACGCTCGCATGACCTCGATACCATGCGAGCTTGCGAACTCGACGAGCTCTGCGTTGCGGGCGTTTATGGTGCCGAAGGCGGCGGGGCACACAATAAGGCGCGCGCAGTGGACGAGGAGCTCTTTGGCGCGGGCTATGGTTTTATCCCCGATCGGCTCGAAGGCGCGCTCGGCCACGCATTCCATCGCCAGGTCGCGCGCGAGCTCGCAGTCGATGTCCCCTTCGTGCAGAACGCCCGCGTAGAACGCCTTGCCCTGCCGAATGAGCTGGCGAAACACAGCCGACCCCGTACCTGCGCCGGCGATGACGAACGTGTGCGCATCGCCGTGCGGGCGCCCAATTTCCACGCTGCCGAAGCGCTCGTTGAAGGTGCCATGTTGAAGACCGTAGAGCTCGCCAATCGTCTCGCGCGTGAATATGTCCTCGGGTGCGCCGGCGCGGAAGATCCGGCCGTCCTTCACGCAAATCACCTTGTCGGCGCTTTTCTGCGCGAGCTCGAGTTCGTGGATGGACATGATGACAGCCACATTCCGCGATTTCGCAAGGTGGCGAAGTATTCGCAGCAGGTCGATCTGGTAGCGGATATCGAGATACGACGTGGGCTCGTCGAGAACGAGCACACGCGGATCCTGCGCGATGGCGCGTGCGAGCATGACTCGCTGGCGTTGCCCGTCGCTTATCTGCATGAAGTCGCGCTCGGCGAGCTCTTCCACATGTGCGGTTTTCATGGCCTCATCGACCCGACTATGGTCGTTAGGCGAGAGTGTGCCCATTCGCCCGGTGTAGGGATGCCTTCCCGCCTCTACGATATCGCGGCAGGTGAGGAGCTCGGTCCGGGGGCGATCCGTCAGCATAACGGCAAGGTTCCTTGCGAACTCCGCCGTCTTCCATCGGGAAATCTCTCGCCCGTCGAGCTCGACCGCGCCGGCAAGCGGTGCTAAATGGCGTGTGATGGTTTTCAAGATGGTCGACTTGCCCGAGCCGTTCGGCCCGATGAGCGCCACGACGTCGCCCGCGCGAACCTCCAGATCGACTCCTTCGACTACGACCTTCTTGTCGTAGCCTGCCGACAGGTCGCTTATGCGGAAAAGCGGCGCTCCGTCAGCCTGGGTTTCGACCGGGGTTTCGAGGTTCGACTCCGCTCGGAGGAGGCGTTCCGCGCGCAGTTCCGCACGAGCCGAAAGTGCCTTCTGGCGCTTTCGTGCGAGCTCAGGACTGTCTAAGTATGGAATGTCCCCTCCGAGCGTTTTGGGCCGCGGCATGAATTTCCCCATCTACCTCACCCGCTTCTTCAACATGAGCGCGATAACCACCGGCGCGCCGAAGATGGCGGTGACGGCGCTGATGGAAAGCTCGACGGGAGAGAACAGCGTGCGCGCGATCAAATCGCAGCCCGCGCAGAAGATGGCGCCTCCCAAGAAGCACGCGGGAATCACACGGATGGGCTTCGACGAGTTCAGCGCCGACTTCACGAGATGCGGAACCGCGATGCCTACGAACGACACCGGACCAGCGAACGCGGTCACGCAGGCGGAGAGCATGCTCGCTAGAAGGACGAGCACCACGCGGAAGCGTGCGACGTTCACGCCGACGCTTTTCGCGTAGGCTTCTCCCAGCTGGAAGGCGGAAAGGGGCTTCGATATCGCGAATACGCATGCGCTCACGGTGATCACCACGACCGCGATGACCGCCACGTCGTCCCAGCTCGAACCCGAGAAGCTACCCAAAGACCAGTTGTGCAGGTTCACGATGGACTGGTCGTCGGCGAAGGCGATGAGGAAGTTCGTCGCCGCCGAGCAGATGTATCCCACCATGACGCCCGCCACGATGAGCATAGCCATGGAACTTATGCGCCGTGCGATGAGGAGCACGAAGCCGATGGTGATAAGCGAGCCCAGAAACGCTGCGGCCACCATGGCCGGCGAGGACATGGCCTGGTTCGCACCCAGAAGAACGATCATCGTAAGCGCGACGACGAACTTTGCGCCCGAGGAGACGCCGAGGATGAACGGGTCGGCGATGGGGTTGTTGAAAAACGTCTGCAGCAGGAACCCGGAGAGCGAAAGTGCCCCGCCGAGAAGCACGGCTGAAAGCACACGCGGCAGGCGAATCTCCCAGATGACCTGGCTTTTCATGGAATTGGCCGCGCCGCCCGAAAGGATGCCGGGGATGTGGTCTGCGGGCACGAGCACGCTCCCGATGCACAGGTTGGCCCCGACGAGCACGATGAGGGCAACAGCGAGCAGCGCCGTCACGACGCGACACCGCGCGGCGCGCCCCGATTCGTCGTATGTCATGGAAAGTCGGCTTCTCATGGTGCTAGCCGAGCTTCCTCAGATAATGGAAGTCGCTCGCGTCATCGCCGGTGAACGCCCCGTGCAGCTCGTCGATAATGTCGGCGGTAGAAGTCATCTGCTGGTACATGTCGGCGCTTGTGACCCAGACGTTGCCGTTCTTCACGGCTTTGAACTGCGACAATAGCGCGTTTTTGCTTACGAAGTCGTTCAAGGTGGCAACCGATTCGTCGATGGTGCCGTTGTAGACGATGATGTCGGTATCCTTCGCCGTCGCGTAGAAGCGCTCCATTTCGAGCGTTACTGACGAACCTGACGTCGACGCCGTCTGCGCGTCATCGAGCGCGTAGCTGCCGCCTGCAAGCTCGATCATCTGCGCCACGTAGTCGCCCGCCCGCCGCGTGACGGCGGCCCCGTTCGAGTTAATGTAGAAATACGCCACGGTTTTACCTGACGACGCGAGCCCCGACGTTTGCTCGACGCGGGCCTTCTGCTCGTTGAACAGGTGCGTGGCCTCGTCTTCCTTGTCGAACAGGACGCCGAAAAGCTTAATCCACTCGACGCGCCCGAGTGCTTCGGGCTCGCTCGACGACTGTTCGGTGAGCACGACGAGCCCGAGCTTCTGCAGCTTTTCCTTCACATCGGGCGTGTGGTTGATCATGGTGTTTTCGATGGCGAGCGTGCAGCCCGAGGCCGATATTCGCTCGTAGTCGGGCGCGCTGTACTTGCCGCCGTAGGCGATCGCCCCACTTTCGAGCGCGCTTTTGAAGCCCGCGACCGAGCAATCGTCGGCCTTCGTGCCCGACATTAATATATTGTCGTTCGCATCGAGCGCGTCGACCAGGCACATCGTCGCCGACGACACGAGGTACACCTTGTCGGCGGGGCGCCTTATGACCGCGATGTCGGAGCTCAACCCATCAGGTACCTTCGCATCTTGCGGCACCACGAGGAAGCGCTCCCCGTTCGAAACGCAGATAAGCCGCAGGCCGCCTTCGTACTCGTCGACAGTGAAGTGCTTGGCGTATTCAAGCTGAAGCGCCCCCGTCGGCTCCCAGCCGCAGCCCAAATCGGCGTTGTGGAAGTCGGCCGCGGCGCTTGAAGCCGTTCCCGCAGGGGAGCCGCCGCTTGCATCGTTGCCCGATTTCTCCTTCATGGTGGATGAGTCGAAGTAGAGCGTGTAGTCGATGGTGTGCGGCGTCGACATGGCGACGGTCTCGGCCGACACGGCGATGTCCTCGTCGAGCGTGACGGGTATCTCGAACGTGGAGTTGCCGCCGTCGTTTACGGGCGCGTAGTCCACACCGTCGACGGTCATCTTGTCGTAGTTCGAACTCGACCAGGTGATGGTCGCGGTGTAGGTGTCGCCATCCTTCACAATTGTGGTTGGTGAGGCGATGCTTGCCCGCCCTGACCCGCCGGAAAGCGAGACGCTCACAGTGTATTCCTGAGAGCCCGCCGTGGCACCGGTCGCGTTTGGGCTCGCACTGCACCCCGCGAAGGGAAGCGCGAGCAGGGCGACGAGAACGCAGGCGATCGCGCGCGCCGCGATGCTGCGGCGCTTCCTGTTTTCCCCCTTGGGAAGAATCGACCGCATGGCGTTACTTCAGCGCGTCGGCGCGCAGATCGACGCCGGCGGATTCGAACACGAGCGTGCGGTCGTACCACCGCTCCCTTTTAATGCTCCACGCGGCGCAGGCGGTGTCCTCGTCGAGCGCTTCAACGGGCACGTCGTAGGTGTACTTGCCTTCCGCGTTTTCCACATAGGGGATGAAGTCGGCCTCGCTCGCGGCGGCAGCCTCGTCGCCCGTGCCCATGAAGAGCTTGCCGTAGCCCGTGCCGGAAAGTGTCATCACGCAGTGCATGGAGCCGTTTTCCACGACGAGCTGGGCGTCCACAATCCTGAACATGTTCGAGCTGGAATCTACGGTGATTGGATAGGTGCCGTCAGCCACCTTGTCGGCGGTAATGGGGGCAGCGCTTGCGCCCTCGGGCGCATCGGCCGCCTGTTCGGTCTTTTCCTGGGAATCGGCATCGCTTGCCTTTGCGCTGTCGCTTGAATTTCCGGCGCAGCCGGCGAGCGAGAACGCGAGAAGCGCCGCCGACAGGGCGAAGACGAGGGTTTTCTTCAACATGGAGGGGTTCCTTTCAATCGCTTCGACCGCCCGCGCCGTGCGGTGGGCGGGCGGGATGCGAATGCAACGGGCATGCGCCGTCAGTCGGGGAAGGCGCATGCCCGTTGCACGGGGACGCGACCGGCGCCCCCGTGCGCGGCGAGTTTAGAGCTTGGCGATGGCGTCGTCCACGTGCGAGACGTAGATGTCGTCGACCGCGGCGTTCTGTCCCAGACCCTGGAGCAGGCACGTCACTTCGAAGCCGGCGGCCACGAACTTCGCAGCCCAGCTGTCGGGGTCGGTCTCGTCTGCCATGTCGTTGTTCGCGTGGTCGCCCGCGACCACCATGAACGGCGCGAGCACGGCCTTCTTGTACCCTGCGGCGCTCGCGGCGGCGATAACATCCTCGCAGGTCGGTTCAGCCTCGACGGTGCCGACGAAGAACTGCGTCAAGCCCTCGTTCTTGAACACTTCCTGCATCTTGGCATAGTCGGCGTTGGAATCGGCTTCGGTGCCGTGGCCCATGAGGCACAGCGCCGTCTCGCCGTCGTCGAAGGACGCCATGTTCTCCTTAATGGCTGCGGCCACCTTCTTGTAGTCGTCGTCGGAGGTGAGCAGCGGGTCCCCGAGCGAGATCTTGTCGAACTTGTCGGCGTACTTGTCGAGCTCGTCTTTCACGTCGGAGTATTCCAGGCCAGCCATGAGATGCGTCGGCTGCACGACGATTTCCTTCACGCCGTCTTCCACGCAGCGGTCGAGCGCCTCGGTCATGTTGTCGATCGTGATGCCGTCGCGCTTCTTCAGCTTGTCGATAATGATCTGCGCGGTGAAGGCGCGGCGGATGTCATAGTCCTGCCAGTACTTCTCGCGGATAGCGTCTTCGATGGCGCCGATGGTGATGTGGCGCGAGTCGTTGTAGCTCGTGCCGAAGCTCGTGACGAGGATGACCGGCTTCGCGGCCTTCTCCTTTTCACTCGATTTCTCGGAACTCGCGGAGGTGTTGGAGCAGCCCGCGAGCGCGACTCCGGCGAGCGCGACGGCTCCGGTTGCTGCGGCGCCCATGAAGCCGCGGCGTGACATCTGGTCGGACATGGTTTTTCCTTTCCTCGGTTTGCCGGTCCCCCGGCGACAGTTGCTTGTCGGCACAAGCGAAAGAAAAGCGCACCCCCTCGGGGTTCACAAGGAGCTAACGCCACGGCGATGCCGTGAGGAAAAGGCGAAGCAGTCTGGCTTGGGGCGCGAGGCGGTTCGCCCGCGCGTCCTATACAGTAATGTCCCTTGCCCAGGATTCCCACCTGGTTCCCTCCGCAAGCCAGCGCGGGCTGTGCGGGCGCCGCGCCGGTCATTTCCTTTTATCCGATTGTCATATGCTCGTTGCCGAAACTTTTACTATGATAGTGGGCACTTGTGAACGTGTCAAAGCCAGGGCGGGCTGCATTGCGCCTCCTGCCTGCGTATTTGCGCCGATTGCCGCCGCAGGCGCCGTGTTTTGCCCGCTGCGCGAAGGGCGGCGTAAACGGTTGCGATGAGAAATGGGAAGGGAAGGCTCGGATGATTCATATCGTTGGCGCAGGCTCGGGCGCCGCCGACCTTATCACGCTGCGCGGGGCTCGTCTTCTGCGCGCGGCCGACGTGGTCGTTTGGGCGGGGAGCCTTGTGAACCCCGAGCTGCTCGCCGAGTGCAAGGAATCCTGCATCGTCTACGACAGCGTGCACATGACCTTGGAGGAAGTGCTCGACGTGATGTGCGCGGCGGATGCGCGGGGCGAGGAAGTTGTGCGCCTGCACACGGGCGACCCGTGCCTGTACGGCGCCATCCAAGAGCAGATGGACGCACTCGACGTGCGCGGCGTGGACTACGAGGTGGTGCCCGGCGTGTCGAGCTTTTGCGGTGCCGCGGCGGCGCTTCGCCAGGAATACACGCTGCCGGGAATCAGCCAGTCGGTCGTGATCACGCGGCTTTCCGGACGTACCCCCATGCCCGCGGGCGAGGGCATGCGCACCATGGCGGAAAGCGGCTCGACTATGGTCATCTTCCTGAGCTCGGGTATGCTCGCCGAGCTTTCCGCCGAGCTTTTGGCCGCGGGCCGCAGCTCCGACGAGCCGGCGGCGCTCGTGTACAAGGCGACCTGGCCTGAGGAGCGCGTGGTGCGATGCACAGTGGGCACGCTCGCCGATGCGGGCGCGCGAGAGGGCATCGACCGCACCGCGCTCGTGGTGGTGGGCCGTGTGCTCGGAGCTCGCGGCGGGCTTGCGCACAACGGCGCGCAAGCGGAGTCGTATGAGCGCAGCAAGCTTTACGACCCTTCGTTTGCCACGGGGTATCGGAAGGCGAGCAGCTAGCGTGGCCTTCGAGCACTACATATATACCGGGACGACGCGCCTGCGCTGCGGCTACACCACGGGGAGTTGCGCCGCGCTCGCGGCGAAGGCGGCCTGCGAGATGCTCTTGTCACGAGAGCCCGTCGGCCGCGTGTCGATCGTCACCCCCGGCGGGCTGCCCGTCGAGGCGAACGTGGTCGACGCATGCATCGGCGAGGGGTGCGCCCAGTGCGCCGTGCGAAAGGACGCAGGCGACGATGCCGATGTGACCGACGGCGTGCTCGTGTACGCGCGCGTGGGACATGCGGGGTCGGGCGCGGGCGCTGCGGGCAGCAAGGTTGTGCCCGCGCACGAATCGGAAGTTTCCGTCGATGGCGGCGTGGGCGTGGGGCGCGTGACGTTGCCCGGGCTCGAGCAGCCGGTGGGGGCGGCCGCCATCAACGCGACGCCGCGCGCGATGATTACTTCGGCGGTGCGCGAGGTGTGCGCCGCGCACGGCTTTTCTGGAAATATTGCTGTGACGATTTCGGTACCCGAGGGTGTTGCCCTTGCCGGAAAGACCTTCAACCCGCACCTGGGGATAGAGGGCGGCATCTCCATCCTGGGCACGACGGGCATCGTCGAGCCGCGCAGCCTCGCTGCCTTGCGCGACAGCATCGAGCTCGAGATCCGGCAGCATGCGGCTATGGGGCGGCGCGGCGTCGTGCTCACGCCCGGCAACTACGGCGGGCAGTTCATCTCGGGGCATTTCCACCTAAACGGTGCGCCGGTGGTCTTCATCTCCAACTTTGTGGGCGATGCGATTGATCGCTGCGTTCGCGAGGGATTTACCAATGTCCTTCTTGTGGGACACATCGGCAAGCTGGTGAAGGTCGCGGGCGGCATCATGGACACCCATTCGCGTACCGCCGACTGCCGCGCGGAGATTCTGGCCGCCCACGCGGCCTTGGCCGGCGCGGGCACGAAGACCGTGCGCGAGATCATGTCGTCGGTCACGACCACGGCGGCGCTCGAAGTAATCGAGGCCGCCGGCGTGGGGGACGCTGCGCGCGCCTCGCTCGCTGCGGCAATCGAGGACAGGTTGCGCCGCCGCGCGGCGGGCGCATGCGACATCGCCGCGGTCGTGTTCGACGCCGAGCGCCGCGAGCTTTTCCGCACGTCGGGCGCCGATGCTGTTATCGGGGAATTGGGGGCGAGGTATGAGTAAAGGCGTGCTGTACGGGGTGGGCACGGGGCCTGGCGACCCCGAGCTTCTCACGATCAAGGCCGTCCGCACAATCGAATCGTGTCCGGTCATCGCCGCACCGCAGACGGCGGACGGGGTCATGGTCGCGCTCGACATCGTGCGCGGCGCCGTCGACCTTACAGGCAAGACGGTGATCCCCGTGCGATTCTCGATGACGCGCGATCTCGAGCGCCGCGCGGCCGAGCATGCCTCGCTTGTTCGCGAGCTTGTCGCGCACCTGGATGCGGCCCGCGACGTCGCGCTGCTGAACCTGGGGGACCCGAGCATCTACGCCACCTTCCAGCGCATAGCGCCCGACGTGCGCGCCCGCGGGTTCGAGGCGCGCGCCATTCCCGGCGTGCCGAGCTCCTGCGCGGTCGCCGCGGCGCTCGAGCGCGACCTCACGCCCGAGATGTCGTCGCCTCTGCACATCGTGCCCGGCGGCTACGATGACGTGCGCCGCGCAATTGGCTGGCCGGGGACGAAGGTGGTCATGAAGGCGCGGCGCTCGCTTGCGGACACGAAGCGCATCCTTCGCGAGGAGGGCGCCTTCGACGGTGCCGAGCTCGTAGAGGACTGTGGGCTTCCGGGCGAGCGCGTGTACCGCTCGCTCGACGATGTGCCCGATCGGGGCAGCTACTTCTCGACGATGGTGGTGCGCTAGATGAGGGTTTCCTGCATAGCGTTCACCGAGAGGGGGTATGCGTTGGCTGAGCGCACCGCACGCGCGCTTTCCGATTGCGCGCAGACAGGTGAAGATGACCCTGGCTGGGACGTTTCCGTTTCGCGCGGGTTCGGCGAGGGGAAGGCCGACCTGCGCGCATGGACGGCGCTCGCGTGGGAAGCGTCGGACGCGCTTCTGTTCGTGGGCGCGGCGGGCATCGCCGTGCGGGCGATCGCGCCGCATGTCGCCTCGAAGGCAACCGATTCCGCGGTTGTGGTGATCGACGAGGCGGGGCGCTTTGCCGTCCCACTTTTGTCGGGGCATTTGGGCGGTGCGAACGAGCTTGCGCAATATGTGGCACGTGCGGCAGGGGCCATCCCCGTCATCACCACGGCGACCGACGTCCGCGGCGTGTGGGCGGTGGATACGTGGGCGCGCTGTGCGGGGCTCGCCGTTTCGAATCCCGAGGCTATCAAGCGAGTGTCGGCGCGGCTGCTCTCGGGCGGGCGCGTGGCGCTCTATTCCGACATGCCGATTTCGGGACAGCCGCCTGAGGGGGTTGACATTGCGTCCGACCGCGCTCGGGCCGATATCGTCGTGTCGCCGTTCGCTGGCGCGAATGCAGGTGCGTCCGTTCGCGCGGCGGAGACAACGGGCGAGGTCGTGCCCGCCGGCGAGACGGGGAAGCCGGCGGGCGTGCGGGCGCAGGCGCCTGTGCCCGAGCCGCTTCGCCTTGTCGTGCCCTGCATCGTTGCGGGCATAGGGTGCCGTCGCGGTGCGTGCGCCGAAGCGATCGGGGAGGCGTTTCTTCTCGCGTGCGGGCAGGCGGGCATCTTGCCTTCGGCCGTGCGCGAGGCGGCGACGATCGACGTGAAGGCGCACGAGGAGGGTCTGCTCGCCTTCTGCCGCGCGCGCAATATACCGCTTGCGACGTATTCCGTAGAGGAGTTGTCGCAGGTCGAAGGCAGCGTTTCACCATCTGATTTCGTGCGCGCGACGGTGGGGGTCGACAACGTGTGCGAGCGCGCGGCGCTTGCGGACGGGGGCAAACTTATCTTCCCGAAGCTCGCTCACGGCGGCGTGACCGTCGCGTTTTCCAAGGTAACTATCGAACTTTCGTTTAAGGAGCTGTGATGGGAAAGCTCTTCGTGGTGGGGATCGGCCCGGGCGGCCCCGACGGCATGACGATTGCGGCTCGGCGCGCGCTCGAGGCGGCCGACATCGTTGTGGGGTACACGAAATACGTGGAGCTCGCGCTCGCCGCCGTGCCCGACGCGGCGCATCTCGCGACGCCGATGATGCACGAGGTCGAACGGTGCCGCCTGGCGCTTTCGCGCGCGCAGAGCGGAGAAGCCGTGGCGCTTGTGTGCAGCGGTGACGCGGGCGTGTACGGCATGGCGAGCCCCGTGCTGGAGCTTGCTGAGGACTTCCCCGATGTAGACGTGGAAGTTATCGCCGGGGCCACCGCGGCTCAGAGCGGGTCGGCGGTGCTCGGCGCCCCGCTTGCCCACGACTTCGCGGTCGTGTCGCTCTCCGATCTGCTCACGCCGTGGGAGGTCATCGAGCGCAGGCTCGCCGCCGTGGCGAGCGCCGACTTCTGCATCTGTTTGTACAACCCGCGCAGCAGAAAGCGCGCCGACAGGCTCTCGCGCGCGGCGAAGATTATGCTCGAATGGAAGGCCCCCGACACGCTCTGCGGCTGGGTACGCAACATCGGGCGCGAGGGGCAGCAGTCGGGCATGTGCAGGCTCTCCGAGCTGGGGGAGTTCGACGCCGACATGTTCACCACCGTGTTCGTCGGCAACGCGGACACGAAGCGCGTAGGCGGCCGTATGGTCACGCCGCGCGGGTATCGGGAGATTCCATGCGAAAGGTAACGATCATCGGGGCGGGGCCCGGAAACCCCGACTTGCTCTCGCGCGCGGCGCTCGACGCGATTGACATCGCCGACGTGGTCATCGGCGCTCATCGCGCGCTTGTCAGCATCGACGTGCCGCCCGACGTGGTGAGATGCGAGCTCGTGAAGACGGCGGACATCGTCGCCGCGCTCACCGATGCGGCGTCGTGGCAGCGCGCCGTGGTCGTGATGACGGGCGATGTGGGGCTGTTCAGCGGCGCGCGCCGCCTGGTGGAGGCGCTCTCCGGCGACGCGCAGGTGGACGTGCGCGTCATTCCCGGCATAAGCTCAGCGTCGTATCTCGCCGCGCGCCTCGCGCGTCCATGGCAGGATTGGCGCTTCGCGAGCGCTCACGGCGTGGCGTGCGACATCGTGGCCGAGGCCGAGCGCGCAGGTGAGCTCTTCCTCGCCACGTCGGGCGGGGAAGACCCCTCGCGGCTTTCGGGCGAGCTTGTGCAGGCTGGCTTCGGGGACGCGCGCGTGACGGTGGCCGAGCGCCTGTCGTACCCCGACGAGCGCATCACCTGCGCGACCGCAAGTGAAATCGCAGGTCAGACGTTCGACGACTTGAACGTGATGCTTATCGAGTTCGCAGGCTGCGCCGGTTCGCCTGCGGGCTCTAGCGCAGCCTCCGAGACGCCGGCCGGCGCGTCTGCGCCCGCGGCGGCTTCTTTCGCGGCGGACTCTGCGGGCGCATCCCGCGCCGCGAGCTCCCGCTGGCCGTACGCTTCCTCGGGCATTCCCGACGAGCTCTTCATCCGCGGCGACGTTCCCATGACCAAGCAGGAGGTGCGCGCCGTCGCGCTCGCGAAGCTGCGCCTTACCGCGACCGACACCGTGTGGGATGTCGGCGCCGGCACGGGGAGCGTTTCGATCGAGGCGGCGCTCGTCGCGCGAGCGGGGTCGGTATGGGCGGTCGAGCGCAACGCGACCGGCGTGCGGCTCATCCGAGAGAACGCGGATGCATTCGGGTGCGGCAACGTGCATGCGGTCCCCGGTGTCGCCCCCGAAGCGCTCGCGAAACTGCCCGTCCCCGACGCCGTGTTCGTCGGCGGGAGCGCGGGCGAGCTTCCCTCCATCGTGGAGGCGGCGCTCGAGAAGAACTCGCAGGTTCGCCTGTGCGTGCCATGCGTCACCGTTGAGACGCTCACCGAGGCGTTCGCGCTCCTCTCGGGTTCGCGCTTTAAGGGGTTCGAGGCGTGCCAGGTGTCGGCCGCCCGTGCCGAGGCTGTAGGCTCGCACCATCTTATGAAGGCGCAAAACCCCGTGTTCCTCGTCAGCGCGCGTGGTGCGGGCGCGGATGCCGAGGAGCTTGCCGAAGTCGGCGCGCTTGCTGAGTCGCCTGTCGGGGAGGACCTCTCTGTCGAGGGGAACCCATCCGTTGAGGTGGTCTCGCTTGCTAACTGCAGCGCCGCAGGTGGGGAAGGCGGCGCCCGGTGAGCACGTCCATCCCGCGCTTCATGGTCGCTGCGCCCTCGAGCGGGAGCGGCAAGACGGTCGTAACGTGCGCGCTCCTGCGCGCGCTCGCGCGCCGCGGCCTTGCATGCGCGGCCTTCAAATGCGGCCCCGACTACATTGACCCGCTCTTTCATCGCCGCGTCGTGGGTGCGCGCTCGGGCAATTTAGACGGCTTCTTCACCGACGCCCCGACGCTGCGCGCACTGCTCGCATGCGGCGCCGCGGGCGCGGATGTCGCGGTGCTCGAGGGGGTCATGGGCTTCTATGACGGCATGGCGCCCGGCGTGGCCGACGCGAGCAGCTATCAGGTTGCGCGCGACACGGAAACGCCGGTCGTTTTAGTGGTGAACGGGCGCGGGGCGTCTTTATCGCTCGCCGCCGTAATCCGCGGCATCGCCGAGTTCCTGCCTTGTGCGAACGTGCGCGGCGTCGTGCTGAACAAGACGAGCGCCGCTGCCTGCGCCTACGCGGCGCCTGCGATCGAGAAGCACACGGGCGTCGCGGTTTTGGGGAATATCCCCGCCGACGAGGCGTTCTCGCTCGAAAGCCGGCATCTGGGGCTTGTGACCGCCGACGAGGTCGAGCAGCTCTCCGCGCGCATCGACAAGATGGCCGAGCTGGTGGAAAAGAGCGTCGACGTCGACCGCTTGCTCGAAATAGCGGCGACGGCACCCGATATCCGCGAGGAACCTTACCGGTTGGAGCCGATCGCGGGAGCGCGGCCCATCGTCGCCGTCGCGCGTGACGAGGCGTTCTCGTTCTACTACGAGGAGAACCTGCGCGCGCTCGAGGATCTGGGTTGCGAGCTGGCCTTTTTCAGCCCCCTGTGTGATAGCGAGTTGCCCCGGGGGACAAGCGCCCTCTATCTGGGGGGCGGCTACCCGGAGCTCCATGCGCGGCAGCTCTCCGAGAACGCGCCGATGCGCGAGGCGGTGCGGCGCGCGGTGGAATCCGGCATGCCGACGGTCGCCGAATGCGGTGGGTTTCTTTACCTGCAGCGCGAAATCGCCGATAGCGAGGGG
Source organism: uncultured bacterium (assembly GCA_905214105.1). Taxonomy (GTDB): domain Bacteria; phylum Actinomycetota; class Coriobacteriia; order Coriobacteriales; family Coriobacteriaceae; genus Collinsella. The sequence continues at coordinate 74,750 of CAJMKK010000008.1, read as the reverse complement.
CGGCGCTGGCCTGTTGCGGGCGCCCTTGAGGGCGCAAGCGAGAACGGGGGAAGGCTGTCCCATTTCGGGTACGTGGAGCTTACTTCCCAACGCGACGGGCTCTACGGGCCGCGCGGCACACGCATCCGCGCGCACGAGTTCCACTACTGGCAGTCCACCTGCCCGGGCGGCGACTTTTGGGCGCAGAAGCCCCGGCGCGACAAGGGCTGGCCGTGCATGACGACCACCCCGTCCCTGGTGGCGGGCTTCCCGCATGTGTACTATCCTGCGAACCCCGACGTTGCGCGCGCGTTCGCGTCTGCCGCAGCGTCGTTCGCAGAGAGGAGGCGGCATGGCTGAAGCAACCGAAACCGCGCTTGCCTGCATCCGCGAGGAAGTCGAGCGCGCGTTCTCGTCGGCGCCGGGCGCCGTGCTCGAAGCCGCGCTCTCCCGGATCGAGCCCGCAGACGAGTGCGCCCGTGCCGCCGCGTACGCCGCGTGGGACTCCATCGCGCACCCCTTGGGGGGATTGGGCGACTTTGAAGACGCCGTCGCGTGTATCGCCGCAGCTCAGGGGAGCGCCGAGGTGGCCGAGTTTCCCCGTGCGCTCGCGGTATTCTTCTCCGACAACGGGGTCGTTGCCGAAGGCGTGTCGCAAAGCGGGCAAGATGTGACGCGAGCCGTCGCGCGCAACATGTGCGAGGGGGCCGCGAGCGCCTGCCGCATGGCGGCGTTCGCGGGTGCCGAGGTCGTGCCCGTCGACGTGGGTATGGCCCGGGGCATAGAAGACGCGCGCATGGTGCGCGCGAACGTGCGGCGGGGGAGCGGCAACATCGCTCTCGGCTCCGCTATGTCTCGCGATGGGGCCGTGCGCGCGATCGAGGTCGGAATCGCCGTCGCGTGCGGGCTTGCCCGCGCCGGCGTGCGCCTTCTCGCCGCGGGCGAGATGGGCATCGGCAACACGACCACCTCGGCGGCGGTGGCCGCAGTGCTCATCCGGGCGGACGCGCGGAGCCTTGTCGGGCGCGGCGCGGGGCTCTCGGACGCCTCGCTCGCGCGCAAGCGCGACGTGGTCGAGCGCGCTATCGACGCGAACTCGCCCGATCCCGCCGACCCGATCGACGTGCTCTCGAAGGTGGGCGGCTTCGACATCGCTGCGTTGTGCGGCTTCTACCTGGGGGCCGCGGTCTCGAAGGCGCCGGCGCTCCTCGACGGGGTCATATCCTGCACGGCGGCCCTGTGCGCGGCGCGCCTGTGCCCCAACGCCTTGGGCTACCTCGTGGGCACCCACGCATCAAGCGAACCCGCAAGCCGGGAGCTCCTTCGCGAGCTCGGCATAAAGGCGCCCCTCGACGCAGGCATGCACTTGGGCGAGGGCGCGGGCGCCATGGCGTATCTCCCCCTTCTGGATTCGGCGCTGCGCGTGTACCGGGATGGGAAGACGTTCACGGCGACTGGCATGGCTGCTTACGAGCATTTCGAGGCCGGGAAATGACGGTGACGCTCGTCATCGGCGCCGCCGCGAGCGGCAAGAGCGCCTACGCCGAGTCCCTGTGCCTCGGGCACGACGGCCCTCGCGTGTACCTGGCAACGATGGAGCCCTTCGGGGAAGATGGCGCCCGCCGCATCGCGCGCCATCGGGCGCTGCGCGAAGGCAAAGGGTTTTCCACCCTCGAGTGCTCGCGTGACGTGGGCGCCGCAGCGCCCGGGCTTCCGCGCGGCTGCACACTTCTTTTGGAGGACGTGGGCAACCTGGTTGCGAACGAGCTCTTCGCGGAAGGCGGCTTGTCCCCGCGTGACCCCGACGCTGCGGCGCGCGAGGTACTCGGAGGCATCGAACGGCTCGCTCAGGCCGCTGCGTATACGGTGGTGGTCACCGTCGACGTGTTCGCCGATGGGATGCGCTACGATGAAGGGACCGAGGCATGGAGGCGCGCGCTCGCGCGCGTGAACGCGGGCGTGGCGGCGCTGGCCGACCATGCAGTCGAAGTGGTATGCGGGATTCCCGTGTGGATGAAAGGCGAAGGACCTACAAGGTGAAGATAGCAGAGGCAATCGGCGCGGCGTTCGGAACGTTCTCGCGCATCCCCGTCCCGAAATCGGCCTGGACCGATTTCGGGTCAACCCATGCACTTGCCGCGTTTCCCCTGGTGGGCCTTGCGGAAGGCTTCCTCATGACGGCGTGGGGGCACGTGGCGAACCTGCTCGGCGTGCCCGCGACCATCGTCGCGGCCGTGCTCGCGGCGCTGCCTGTGGCGGTGACGGGAGGCATCCACCTAGACGGGCTCTGCGACACCTCCGATGCGCTTGCAAGTTGGGCCCCGCGCGAGCGAAAGCTCGAGATCATGCACGATCCGCGGGCGGGCGCCTTCGGGGTCATCGGTGTTGTTGTGTACCTTATTCTGCAGTTTTCCCTGTTCACCGCGCTGCCGCTTACGGCGGGGGCGTTCCTCGCGCTTCTGTGCTCGCTCGTGTTCTCCCGCGCGCTTTCGGGACTCGCCGTTGAATGCTGGCCTGCCGCGCGGGCGGACGGCATGGCCGCGGGGCTCTCGCCTGCGAAGAAGCGCGCGGCGATCGTCGTGCCGCTTTGCGCTTTCGCTGCGGCTTCGGCTGCAGGGATGGTCGCGTGCGCTCAGGCCGTCGGCGCCTTTATGGCGGTGGCGGGGCTTTTGGTGCTCGCGTGGTACCGCCATGTTGCCCTGTCCCGCTTCGGCGGGGTGACGGGGGATTTGGCCGGATGGTTTCTGCAATGGGCCGAGCTCGCGATGCTTGCCATGCTGGTGGTGGGGGGCATGCTCCTATGATGCTCGTGGTAGGTGGCGCGCATTCGGGGAAGAGGACCTTCGTGCGCGAAAAACTCGGGTTCGCGGCGGACGATTTCGTCGATACGGCGCAGCTTGCGGAGGGCGGCGTGCCCGCGGCTTTTGCCGGCCGCGTCGCATACCGTGCTGAGGAACTCGTACGCGCGCTCGACGCTGACCGGGCGCTCGAGCGGCTGATCGGCTTCGACGCAGTGATTCTGCCCTTGGTCGGCTCGGGGGTCGTCCCCATGAGTGCGGAAGACGCCCAATGGCGCGAGCGCGCGGGGCGCCTGGGATGCGCGCTCGCTGCGCGCGCCGACGTCGTCGTGCGCATGACGTGCGGGATTCCCCAGGTCATCAAAGGAAACCTTGCCGATGCACCTCGAGGGACGCAGGGCGCGGGTGCGCTTTTGGAAGTCGTCTTCGTGCGCCATGGTGCCACGGCGGGCACGGAAGACCATCGCTACAGCGGGGCGGGCACCGACGAGCCCCTGTCGAGTGCGGGCGAGCGCGCTTTGCGCGACCTCGCGTGCGATCGTGACGTGTTCCGTGTTATCACGAGCGGCATGGCCCGCACCGACCAGACGGCGCGCATCCTCTTCCCGAACGCGGAGCTTATGGCGTGCCCCGGTCTGCGCGAGATGGATTTCGGCGACTTCGAGGGGCGAAGCGCCGCCGAGCTTAAAGAGGATGCGCGCTATCGCGCCTGGGTAGACTCCTGGTGCGAGACGCGCTGCCCGCATGGCGAGGGCAAGAGCGATTTCACCCGCCGCGTCATCGCGGCGTTTCGGGAGGCGTGCGAATCGGAGCGCGCCCAGGGGAGTGGGCGCGCCGTCTTCGTCGTTCACGCGGGTACCGTGAAAGCGCTGCTCTCCGAGCTAGCTGTCCCGAAAATGGGATACTTCGACGTGCATACCGAGCCGGGCGGCGCATGGGCCGCCACTTGGGATGGGCGCTGCCTTCGCGACGTTCGCCCCGCTTCGGGGGGCGATGCCCGGTGATGACGATTCTTGCCGTCGCCGCCGGGTTCGCGGCCGACCTTGCCTTCGGCGACCCGCGCTGGCTTCCCCATCCCGTCGTCGCCATGGGGCGCGCGATCACGTGGGCCGAAGGCCGCCTGCGGCGCGCATTCCCGCAAACGTCCGCGGGCACGCGCGCCGCAGGGCTTGTGCTCGCCGTGGCGCTTCCGCTTGCGTGTGGGCTTTTGACCTGGGTAATCCTGCATCTTTGCGGCATGGTTTACTCCGGCTTGCGCTTCGTGGCCGAGGCATGGGCGAGCTATCAGATTCTCGCGGCATGCGAGCTGCGCCGCCAGAGCCTGGCCGTTGCCCGCGCGTTCTCGAAGGGCGGCCTTGTCGCGGCGCGCGAAGCCGTCGGGCTCATCGTGGGACGTGACACGTCTGTTCTCGACGAGCAGGGCGTCGCGCGCGCCGCCGTGGAAACGGTGGCGGAGAACGCGAGCGACGGTGTCATCGCGCCGCTTTTCTACCTTATGATCGGGGGTGCGCCCTTGGGCATGGCGTATAAGGCGGTGAACACGCTCGACAGCATGGTGGGCTACAAAAACGAGCGCTACATCGACTTCGGCTGCGCCTCGGCGCGCCTCGACGATGCGGTGAATTGGATCCCCTCGCGCTTATCGGCCCTGCTCATGATCGCCGTGTGCCCGATCGTCGGGCTCGACGCGCGCGGGGCGGCGCGCATCTGGCGCCGCGACAGGCGTCGCCATGCGAGCCCGAACGCGGCGCAGACCGAGTCAGCGTGCGCGGGCGCGCTCGGGCTGCGCCTGGCGGGACCCGCGGTGTATTTCGGCAAGCTCGTTGAGAAACCGACGATAGGAGACGCGTCCCGCGAAATCGAGTGGGGCGACATCGCCCGGGCGACAAGGCTCATGCTCGCTGCGTCCGTATGCGCGCTCGTCGTCTTCGGCGCCGCGCGCGCGGCGGTCGTGCTCGCCGTGGGGGCGATGGCATGAGGGAAGACCACGCCGCGCCCCGGGCTGCCGGGGGAATCCTGCGCGCCCGTACGCATGGGGGCAGCGCGCAATCGCTCGGCATCGCTTGCGAAGGGGGCGCCTCCGACCTCATTGACTTCTCGGTGAACGTGAATCCGGCAGGCCCCTCGCCGCGCGCCGTCGCCGCAGCTTGCAAGGCGCTTTCTCGAATCGACGCCTACCCCGATAGGGAAAGCCTCGCCCTCGTTCGCGCCCTAGCGCGCGCCCAGGGCATTCCCGAAGATACTATCGTCTGCGGCGCGGGCGCGTCCGACATCATCTGGCGGCTCGCCGCGGCGGTGCGCCCGAAACGCCTCGTCGTGTGCGCGCCGACGTTCTCTGAATATGCGGAGGCGGCATCGTACTACGGCGCATGCGTGCAGGAGTTCCCGCTCTCCGAAGCGGACGACTTCGACGTGCCTGCCTCCTTCGCCCGCGCGATCGAGGGGCCGAGAGACGTGGCGTACCTCTGCAATCCGAACAACCCGACGGGGCGCCTCGTCGACCCCCGTGTGATCGATGCCGCGGCTTGTCGCTGCGAGCAGGTGGGCGCGCTGCTCGTCGTGGACGAGTGCTTTCTCGGATTTGCGCCCGACGCCCGCGAAAGGAGCGTGGCCGCACGCGCCGCGTGTTCGCGCCATGTGGCCGTGCTCTCCGCGTTCACCAAGCTCTACGGAATGGCGGGGTTGCGGTTGGGATATCTGATCAGCGGAAACACCCAACTCATCGAGGGGATTCGCCGGGCGGGGCAGGCGTGGCCCGTCTCCTCGGTCGCCGAGGCCGCGGGCATCGCCGCCCTGGAGGACGTTGAATACGTCTCGCGCACGCGCGATGTATTGGCGGGCGAGCGAGCGTGGCTTTCCCACGAGCTCTCCTCGCTCGGGCTTTCCGTCGTGCCGTCGGATGCGAACTTCCTTTTAGTCCGCACGCCGGCGAAAGACATCCCCGAGCGCCTGTATAAACAGGGGGTTTTGGTCCGCACGTGCGACTCGTTTTCGGTACTGTCCCGTTTCTGGTGCCGCGTCGCGGTGCGCACGCGCAAGGAGAATGCCCGGCTTGCGATGGCGTTCGGCCGTGCGCTTCGGGCGGAAGGCGCATCGGGCGAAGGCGAACCCGACGAACGGGGCGGCGCTTCTTTCAGCGGCGCTATGGCGGGCGCGGATGGCCGAGGCTCGGCGAAGGAGGTCGATACCCGTGGGTAGGGCGAAGCCCATCATGATCCAGGGCACCATGTCGAACGCGGGGAAGAGCCTGCTTGCGGCTGGGCTGTGCCGCGTGCTTTCGCAGGACGGCCTGCGCGTGGCTCCCTTCAAGAGCCAGAACATGGCACTCAACAGCGGTGTCACGGCCGACGGGCTCGAGATGGGGCGCGCCCAGATCATGCAGGCCGAGGCGTGCGGCATCGCGCCCGACGTGCGCATGAACCCCATCCTGCTCAAGCCCGAAAGCGGCCACCGAAGCCAGCTCATCGTGGCCGGCAAGGCGCAGGGAGCCTTCGCTGCGAGGGACTACTTCGCGCGAAAGAAGGCGCTCATGCCGCAGATTTTGGAGGCGTTCGATTCGCTCGCGGAGGAAAACGACGTCATCGTCATCGAGGGCGCCGGCAGCCCCGCCGAAATCAACCTTGCCGAAAATGACATCGTCAACATGGGGCTCGCGCGCGCCGTGTCCTCCCCCGTGCTGCTTGCGGGCGACATCGACCCGGGCGGGGTATTTGCCCAGCTCTACGGCACGGTCGCGCTCCTTGCGCCCGAGGACCGCGCGCTTTTGCGGGGGCTTGTGGTGAACAAGTTCCGCGGCGATGTGGAAATCCTGCGCCCGGGTTTGGCCCCGCTCGAGAAGATGTGCGGGGTTCCCGTCGTGGGGGTCGTGCCGTATCTTACGCTTGACCTGGACGACGAGGACTCGCTCGCGCCGCGCCTATCTGCCCGCGAGGCGCGCGGCGTCATCGACGTCGCCGTCGTGCGCCTTCCGCATCTGTCGAACTTCACCGACTTCGACCCGCTTTCGCGCGTGCCCGGCATGGGCGTGCGCTACGTTTCCTCGACGACCGATCTGGGCCGACCCGACCTGGTGGTGCTTCCCGGCTCGAAGACCACGCTCGACGACGCGCGCTGGCTTGCGGCTAGCGGCATCGGAGCCTGTGTACGCGCGCTTTCGGGCGCGGGCACGCCGGTGCTCGGCATATGCGGAGGCTACCAGCTTTTGGGAGACGAGCTTTCCGACCCGCACGGCAGGGAAGGCGCTGGCACCGCGCGCGGGCTCGGGCTCATCCCTGCAAGTACGGTGTTCAAGGAGGAAAAGCGCCTCGCCCAGTCTGAGCTGCGCATCACGGGCGCCCAAGGCGCGTTCTCGGCGTGGAACGGCATGACGGCGCGCGGGTACGAGATTCACGACGGCGAAACGACCGTCTCCTGCGCTCCTGCGGGCACGATTGGCGGCAAACCAGAAGGCGCGGCCTGCGGAAACGTGTTCGGAACCTATCTCCACGGCCTGTTCGACGAACCGGGGGTGGCGCTCGCCCTCGCGCGCTCGCTCGCGCGCATGCGCGGCCTGCCCGAGAACGTCGTGGGTGCTGCGGGCGCGGCGTCCGCGGCCGATCACCGTGCGCGCGAGTTCGACCGCCTGGCCGACGTCGTGCGCGGGGCGCTCGACATGGAGTATGTCTACCGCATTATCGAGGAGGGCGTATGATCCACGTGTATCATGGCGACGGCAAAGGCAAGACCACGGCGGCGATGGGCCTCGTCCTTCGCATGCTCGCTGCAGGCCGCCGCGTCGTCGTCGTGCAGTTCCTGAAAGACGGCGAAAGCGGGGAGGTGCGCCTGCTCGCCGAGCATTTCGGCGTGCCCGTGTTCGCGGGGAAGGCGTCGGACAAGTTTACCTGGTCGATGACGTCGGAAGAACTTGCCGCGACGTGCGAGCTGCACGATGGGAACCTCGCTTCCGCGCTCGCCGAGCTCGAGGGCGCGCAAGAGGGGCTGCTCGTGCTCGACGAGGCGCTCGACGCGCTTTCGAAGGGGCTTGTCGACGAGGCGCTCGTGGACCGCGCGCTCGATATGTCCGCGCGCGGCGTCGAAGTAGCGCTCACCGGGCGCGCGCCTTCCCGCAAGATCGTGGAGAAGGCCGACTACATAACCGAGATGCGGTGCGAGAAACATCCCTACGAGCAGGGGATATGTGCAAGGGAAGGAGTGGAGTACTAGATGGATTCCAAGGAGATGGCGCCCGGCGACATCGAGCGGCGCAGCTTCGAGATCATCACCGAAGAGCTCGGCGGCCGCACGTTCCCGCCGCTCGAAGAGCCCGTCGTGAAGCGCGTCATCCACACCACTGCCGACTTCTCGTACGCCGATTCCCTCGTGTTCACCCATGACGCCGCACACTGTGCGCTCGACGCACTGCGCGCAGGGGCCACGGTGCTCACCGACACGAACATGGCGCTCGCAGGCATAAGCAAGCCCGCGCTCGCGAAGCTCGGCTGCAAGGCCGTGTGCTACATGGCCGACCCTGATGTCGCCGCGGCTGCGCGCGCCGCGGGCACGACTCGCGCCGTTGCGAGCATGGACAAAGCTAGCGGCATCGAGGGTCCGCTCATCGTGGCCGTCGGCAACGCTCCCACAGCACTTCTGCGCCTCGCCGAGCTCATGGACGCGGGGAAGATCGCGCCCGCGCTCGTCGTTGGGGTGCCGGTCGGGTTTGTGAACGTGGTCGAGGCGAAAGAGGAGTTACTCGCGCGACGCGTGCCGGCCATCGTCGCGAGGGGTCGCAAGGGCGGCTCGAACGTGGCGGCCGCCATTATGAACGCGCTGCTCTACCAGATCACGCGCCCAGGCGGCCCGAAGTGACGGCGCCCGCATCCGCGCCGGCGCTGCGCATCTTCGCCGGCACCACCGAGGGCCGCCTTCTGTGCGAATGGGCGAGCGGGGCGGGCATCCCCGCCCGTACCTATGCGGCAACCGAGTACGGAGGCGAGCTTTTGGGCGAGCTTCCAGGCATCGAGGTGCATGCGGGCAGGCTCGACGAGGCTGACATGGAGCGCGAGCTTTCCGGCGCGCGCATCGTTGTCGACGCCACGCACCCCTTCGCTACGCTCGCAAGCGGCAACATCCGGGCCGCTTCGCTCGCCGTGGGTGCACGATGCCTGCGCCTTGCGCGCCCGGTCGAGGCGCTGCCCAAAGGCGTCGTGTCGGTCGCGTCGATCGCCTGCGCGGCGCGCTTTCTCTCCGAGAACCCGGGTCGCGCTCTTCTCACGACGGGGAGCAAGGAGCTTGCTCCCTACACGCGCGTCGCCGATTTCGCGGAGCGCTTCTTCGTGCGCGTGCTCCCGCTGCCCAGTGCTATAACGAAGTGCATCGACGCGGGGTTTTCGCCGTCGCACGTCATCGGCATGCAGGGGCCCTTCACCCGCGAGCTCAACGAGGCGATGCTTCGGCAGGTGGGCGCCCAGTGGCTTGTGACCAAGGACTCGGGAACCGTAGGCGGCACGGCCGAGAAGCTCGCCTCCGCGCGCGACGTGGGAGCGCGCTGCATCGTGGTCACCCGTCCCGCCGAGGGAGGCGGGGCCCTTTCGCTTCGGGAAGTGGAAGACGCGCTCTTACGGGAGTTCGCGCGCTAGGCGCTTGCCGCACCTGCGCGCCCTCCCGCCCGCGTGGGGGGGTTCCTGTAGTTCTGTCAAGAAGGATTCGCCCTTTCGATAGGCGTTTTTGGCAATGCTGACGCAGGCCCTGCCGGGCCCAGGCCGACTTCGGCGAGGCCGATCTCTACGTTTCCGGCGTCCGCACCCCCAAACGGTCCCTAATTCGCCGCAACTTGTTGGTGGTGGCTTACTGGTAGCGTAGGCACTCCACCGGGTTGAGCTTTGCCGCGCGGCGAGCGGGGTAGAAGCCAAAGATTACGCCGATGCCGACGGAGACGCCGAAGGCCAGCAGCACCGTGGCGATTGAAAAGCTCGGTGTGATCTCCCCGCTGGCACCGAGCTCGTTGAGAACCCCTGATCCTGCGGCAAACATCGCGAGGCCCCAGGCCAGCAGATAGCCAATCAGGACACCCAGCAGGCCACCGGTGACGCACAGCGCCGAGGACTCGGCCAAAAACTGCGCGGTGATATCGCGGCGACTGGCGCCCAAGGCACGGCGAATACCGATCTCGCGGATGCGCTCAGTCACGTTGGTAAGCATCATATTCATAATGCCGATTCCGCCGACAAGCAGTGAGATACTGGCGACAGCGCCCATGATGAGCGAGAAGGCGCCCATAAACGAGTTGAGTGCATCGATGGCGCTTTTCATGGAGGTCGTCGATACGCTGTCGTACTCATCATCCTCCGAGATGCCCTTCATCGCGCGCACCTTAGACTCGATGGTCTTGCAGAGCTCGTCCATGTCTGTGCCCTCGGCGGCAAGTGCCGTCACGCTGGGAAATGAAGGATTCTCGTCGCCAAACAGGCCGGAGATGGTTTCGCGTGGCATATACAGCGTGAGCGAGCCCATGGAGTCGCTGCCGCCATCAATCATGCCTACAATCTGCACCTCGCCGTTGGACACCTTGATGGTTTTCCCCAGTGCGTCCTGTTCGTTGCCGTAAAGCTGATCGGCGCCGCCGCGGCTGATGAGCGCCACGCGCGAGCCTGATTGAGACTCTGCCTGTGAATAGACACGTCCCGCAACGAGCTTGCTGGCGCCCACGGCATCGAGCATGTCGCTATCGACGCCGTGTGCCATGACGGTATAGCTTTTATCCCCGACCTTGTACTCGGAATAGGCGCTATCGACGATGCCGATCTGCTCAATCTGCGGCACCAGTTTGCGAAGCTTTTCCACATCCGAATCGGTGAGTTCTTGGGACGAATAGATCTCTACCATGCGGGCTGCATTGAGGCCCAGGCTGTTGACCAGGCTGTTTTGGATACCGCCGATGAGCGAAGTCATGGCGATGACCGAGGCGATGCCAATGACGATGCCAAGGATGGTGAGCAGGCTGCGTCCCTTGTTGGCCTCGAGCGAGTGAAGGGCTTCTTGGACAAGATCGCGGGTGCTCATGCCTTCGCTCCTTTCGGCTGATTGGTGGTTGCAGAAATCTCGGGCAGGTTTTTGACGGCCCCGCGTAACGTATTCGGTGTATGCGCGACATATGCGCCGCCATGGATTCGCCCGTCACGGATGGTTACGGCTCGATCGGCCTCGGCGGCGATGCCGGGGTCATGCGTAATGAGTACGATGGTCTTGCCGCGTTTCTGGAGCTTGTGGAAGGTTTCCATGACGAGCGCCCCGGTTGTCGAGTCTAGATTTCCCGTTGGCTCGTCGGCCAAAATGATGGGCGGGTCGTTGACGAGGGCGCGCGCGATGGCGACGCGCTGCATCTGTCCGCCCGAGAGTTCCGATATGCGGTGGTCCCAATGGTCGACCGGCAGTGTGACGGCTTGCAGCGCGTGCACGGCGCGCATCTCGCGCTGGCTACGCGGCACATTGGTGTAGGACAGCGGCAGCATGACGTTTTCGATCACCGTCAGACGCGGCAGCAAGTTAAAACTCTGAAAGACAAAGCCGATGCTCAGCGCGCGCACCTCGGTGAGCTCATCATCGTCGAGCTCGGCGACGTTGAGCCCTTGCAGGAAATAATCACCCGCCGTCGGCTTGTCCAGGCAGCCCAGGATGTTCATGAGCGTCGACTTGCCCGAGCCCGAGGGGCCGGTGATGGCGACGAACTCACCGGGGTTCACCGCCAGGCTCACGTTGTGCAGGATGTGGGCGCAACCGGCCTCGCTCTCAAAGATGCGGTGCACGTTGCGGATGTCGATGACGGGACGCATTACTTGCCCTCGTCGGCAGACATATTGTCGCCGCCGTCTGCCGTCATGCCTGCGCCGGTATCCGTCACGATGGTGTCGCCGTCGCGTAACTTGGTAACCGGGACGTCTGGGTTGATCTCGTTGCCCTGGTCGTCGCGCTTGACCTGCGTCTTACCGACTACAGCCTCGTTGTCGTTTTGCGTCACGACGGTCACCTTCACGCGGCGCGTCTTCTTGCCTTCCGAATCGGTGGCCAGATTGACGTAATAGTGCTCGCCATCTTCGGTCATCAGCGCCATGGTCGGCACCATAACCACGTCGTCGAGCTTCTCGGTCACTACCGAGACCTCGGCAGTCATACCCGGCTTAAGGCGACTGTCGGGTGCTTCGATGAGGATGTCGACGTTAAAGGTCACGCTGCCGCCGCTACCGGAGCCGGAGTCAGAGTTTGCCACCGAGGCGATAGCCGTGACGGTGCCCTGGCTCACGATATCGGGAAACGCGGGATAGGTCACGTTGGCGCTTTGGCCCACGGCAATTTTGGCGATATCCTTTTCGCCCACCTGAACCGTCACCTTCATCTTGGACAGGTCGGCGATTTGCATGCACTGCTTGCCGCCGCTCGTGTCGCCTTCGCCCATGATCGTGCCTCCGGTCACCGTGGCACCGACTTTGGCGTTGAGCTCGACGATGTTGCCCGAACTGGGGGCCTTTACGGTGCGCTCGGCCGCCTTTGCAGTTGCCTGCTCCAGCGTTGCCTGGGCCGAGGCGAGGTTGCGCTGGGCGGTCGAGACGGCATTTGCGTTGGCGTTTGCGTCCGATGGGCCGGTCGATCCGTCACTGTCCGTTGTTGGTGCGGCCTGTGCGGCCGCGAGTGCCACCTTTGCATTGTTCAGGTCTTCCTGGGCGGCCGCGACCGCGCGCTGCGCCTCGGAAACAGCGCTATCGAGCGCGTCGTTCTTAATGGTCATGAGTACGTCGCCCTCGTTGACGCTCTGTCCGGCCTGCACGTTGATCTTTTCAACCGTACCGTCGACAGAAGGGGAGACCACTGAGGACGAAATGGGTTTGAGCTGGCCTTTCGCCTCGACCGTTGTGGTAAACGTGCCCTCGGTCACCATGTCGGTCACAGGCCCGCTAGCGCCCTGCGGCTGCGCATTGATAACCAGGGTTGCGACAATGGCAATGAGCGCGATGGCACCTACGACGCCGGCGGCAATACCGCGTCGAATCAGCTTTTTGCGTCGACGTTCGGCACGTTTTGCCTTGAGCTTGGCATACGCCTCTTCATCGGAAATTTCGGCCGTATCGTTCGTGCGTTCGCTCTGCTTGTCGGCATGTACGTTTTTAATCAGAGGAATCGTTTCGGTGGCACCTTCGGGCGTGTACTCGGCATCATCCGGGCCTGGGGTGATGGTGGGGACATTCGGCATAGCGTCTCCTTTATAGAAAGTTCCTCAATAAGTATATGCGCTCGTCGCGTAAGGCGGGCGCATATGGCGGATTCTTTCGGAACTGTTAGATTGGTCGCAGCGGCTCCACGTTGTAGGAATGCGCGCGTTGCACTACGAGTGGACAACCACGCACAGGCCGACTTTGATGCAGTCGTGAAGTGCCTTGGCGTCGGCCAGGCGCAGGTTGATGCAACCGTGGCTGCCGCACCACTTGTACGACTCGGCGTTATCGAAGCTCTTGTCGTTTTGCCAGGTGGCATCGTGGAAGCCGATCATGTTGCCCACAAACGGCATCCAGTAGCTAACCGGGCTTTCGTATTTGGGCTTGCCGGTCTCGGGGTCCTTGGCACCGATGAGCTTGCTGGCGCCATTGTTGCTGTTGATCTGCCAAACGCCTTCGGGCGTGGCGTCCTCTCCCGGCTTGCCGGAGATAAAGTTGGCCTCCCACACGATATTGCCGCTCTCGTCGTAGTAGCTCGCGTGCTGCTCGGACAGATCGACATCGATGTATGCCTTCCAGTCGGGCTCTCCCTTTGCGGTAAAGGTGTCGGCCTTCTGGGAGTACTTGATCTCGATTTCGCCGGTCTGCTTGTTGTTAATGGCGTCTTCGACCTGCTTGGCGAGCGAGCTGCTGTCGATGGACCAACCAAAGTCGCCGCCTTCGACGGCGCACTGCTTGCCATCGGCGCGCGTCCACCAGCGAGTGGAGCCCACGGTATTAAAGCCGTTGGCAAGCTCGGCTGCCCAGCTGCTGATCTGCGACGTATCGAGCGTGGGGTTGGCCGGATCGGCAAAGCTGATCCACTGCAACACGGAGCTGCCATCAACCTTGCCGGCATCCTCGCCGTTGAGCTTGAGGGTCACGTTGACGCCCAAGAAGTTGTTGGCGGCATCGCATGCGGCCTGAATCTGATCATCGGTCAGCGTTCCATTGAGTGGCTCATAGGCAACGTTGCCGAGCTTGGAAAGATCTACGGTCTCGGCCAGCGAGGCAAGCTCGAGCTCGGCATACTTAATGACATGCTCGCGGTTGAGTTTTTCGTTGGAGCGCGCCTTCTCGACGGTAAACTTGCCGGCCTGCTCGTCATAGGAGCTATTGGCCTCGAACGCGCCCGAACGCCCCTCGTTAAACTCGTCGATGGCGGCGCCCAGATCCTTCTCAAACTGCTTTTGGTCAAAGGTGTCGGAGAGCATGGACAGGTCGACGTCTTGATCAAGATCGACTTCGTTGGAGCTAGCGGTTGTTTTGGTCTTGCCGCTTAAGGATTCTACAAGGCGAACCGGCCATACAATGGCTTCGTTGCGGCTGATAATCTCTTTTGCGGCAGCTTCGCCGTCGACAATGGGCTCATCGGACTCGGGCTGATAGGTCCAGCTAAAGTCATCGCCTGTCACGGTGAGCTTATAGTGCTTCCAAGCCGAGTTGACCTTGGTGGCGGCAGACGAAGCGTTGGAGAACGAGACATCGACGCCGGCGATAGTGGTGTTGGGGTAGGCTACCTGCGAAAACGCTACAACGCCTACGATATAGACAATGACGATAAGACCCAGAACGACAAAGAGCGTCGTCTTTTTGCCCGACTTATTGTTCTCGGCGGGTTTGCGTGCGGGGCCGCGATCGCCTCGAGCGTGCGTGGGGGGCTGCTTGGGCGCATTGCCATTTGCCTGGCGCTGCTGATGCTGCTTGTTCGGACGTTGGGAAACGTTTGCCGCACCTCGCTGCTGACCGCGGCTCGGCGCGATAGGACGCGGCGACTGAACGCCGCCGGTGTGCCTGCTCGGCTGCTGCGGATCGGGAATCAGTTGAGTTCGATCGTTTTGCGACATCGTATGCATATCCTTCGGATTTCGCCTTGCGGCTCATCGTGTTTTTACTGGGCTTGCATTATAGCGATTACCCAGTTGTTTGTGGTATGGAAACGGTGGCATTCAAAAGAGGTGGGACATTTGTCCCACCTTCGAGTCTTTCTTTGTCGCTATCCGCACACACCGCATTTTGCACAGGCCGAAAGTGCGGCCGGAGCCTGCGCGATGCCACCCTTTGCCGTCTCGCGCAGCGTGGCCGGCAACGCGTGGCCCACGGAGAGCATGACGTGCGCCATCTGGTCAAACGGCACCAGGCTCTTGATACCGGCAAGTGCAAGCTGCGCCGAGCTAAATGCCGCGGCCACGCCGATGGCATTGCGGTTTTGGCACGGCACCTCCACGAGGCCGCCCACCGGGTCGCAGACCAGGCCCAGCAGGTTGCTCAGGGCGATGGAGCTGGCGTCGAGTGCCTGCTCAGGCGTGCCTCCGAGCATCTGCACCAGCGCGGCGGCGGCCATGGCGGCCGCGCTTCCCACCTCGGCTTGGCATCCGCCCTCGGCGCCGGCGACGCAGGCGCTCGTGGTGAGGTTGAGGCCGATGGCGGCGGCGCAGTAGAGGGCGTCCATGACTTGCTCATCGTCCAGTTGCAGATGGTCGGCGAGCGCCAGCACGCAGCCGGGCACGACGCCTGCGGAGCCGGCCGTGGGGGCGGCGACGATCACTCCCATTGTGGCGGAGCGCTCAAGGACGGCCATGGCGCGGGCCACGGCATCGGTCTGGACGGCGCCCATCAGGCTTACGCTCAAGTCGTTGCGGCCGGTGGCATCAACGAGTCTGGCCTCGCCGCCGATAAGCCCGCCGAGCGAGCGCTGAGGATTGGCGATGGGGGCCGTGGTCTCCTCGCGCATGACGTCGAGCACGCGGCGCATGGCGGCGACGGCGTGGGCCTCGCCGGTCAGGCGCGCCTCGCGAACGGCCATGACGGCGCCGATGTTGAGGCCGAGTTCGGCGCAGGCGTCGAGCAACTGCGCACCATCGTCAAAGATTTCCTTGGCCGAAACGCCGGGGGAGAGCGACGAGGCCGAGCCCGGGAGCTCGATAAAGGTGGCGTAGTTTACATTGTCGAGCTTGCGCAGCATGGGGATGACGGTGTCGTCGGGGGCGCCATCGGTCTCAAAGACGGAGTATGCCTGGCCGCCCACCTCGGTGCGGTAGGTGCGGCAGAAAGCGATGTTCACATGGGCGTAGGCGAGCAGGTTCGTGAGCGCGGCGAGCACACCGGGGACGTCCTGGTGTGCCACGAAGAGCGTGGAATACATGCCCGAGATATCGACGCCGACGCCGTTGATGCGGCTGATGCGCATCTTGCCGCCGCCGAGGCTCTCGCCGCGGACCTGCGCCGTGGCGCCCGTATCGTCGGCCATGTCGATGTCGACGGTGTTGGGATGGATGGAGGCGTCGTCGCCCTTAATTTCAAAGTGGTAGTCGAGGCCCTGCTCGCGTGCGAGGTCGAAGGCCTGCTTGATGTTCTCGTCGTCGGTGTCGAGGCCCAGGATGCCCGCGACGAGCGCACGATCGGTGCCGTGGCCGCGGTAGGTGTGGGCAAAGGAGTTCCACAGGCCAAAGGTGACCTTAGTGATGCGGCCTTCCAGCAGGCTGGCGGCAACTTGGGCGCAGCGCAGGGCGCCGGCGGTGTGCGATGAGCTGGGGCCGACCATGACGGGCCCCAAAATCTCGAATGCCGAGGTCGTAGCTAGTGTTTGCGGCTTGCCTGCCATATGCGCTCCTGTTCTATCCCGTCGTTCCGAGGGCTTTGGTATTTGGTCGCCTGCTCTACAGTCCTGGCTCGCACGGAGGCCACATTAAGTGGCCTCCGGCTCGTGCGGAACTCGCGATCGACCAAATACCAAAGCCCTCGGAACTTAGGATACATGGTAGGGGCACGCTTGCTGCAAAATTCATCAGCTGGGAACCTATTCTGCGTCCCATGTCGACTCATCTTCGCCACCGGTTAATAAAAAAGAGGTACCGGTTGTTCCGGTACCTCTTTTTGGCGTGTTTCTATTTGGCTGTGGCTTTTCTCGTAAGCCTACAGGCCACAGGCTGCTTTGAGTTCTTCGACTCGGTCGGTCTTCTCCCAGGTAAAGTCGGCGTCTTCGCGGCCGAAGTGGCCGTAGGCTGCCGTCTTCTCGTAGATCGGTCGACGCAGGTCCAGGTCGCGGATGATCGCGCCCGGGCGCAGGTCGAAGGTCTTCTCGACGGCCTCGACGATCTTGTCCTCGGCAACATGCGCGGTACCGAAGGTGTCGACCATGATTGAGAGGGGCTTGGAAACGCCGATGGCGTAGGCGAGCTCGACTTCACAGCGGTCGGCCAGACCGGCGGCGACCACGTTCTTAGCGACCCAGCGCGCGGCATACGCGGCGGAACGGTCGACCTTGGTGCAGTCCTTGCCGCTAAAGGCGCCACCGCCGTGACGGCCGTAGCCGCCGTAGGTGTCGACGATGATCTTGCGGCCGGTGAGGCCCGTGTCGCCCATGGGGCCGCCCACGACAAAGCGACCGGTGGGGTTCACGTAGATCTCCGCGTTGTCCCACGGCATGTTCTCGGCGGCCATGACCGGGGTGATGACGTGCTCGATGAGGTCGGCCTTGATCTTGCCCATGTCCTCGATCTCGGCGGCGTGCTGCGTGGAGATGACGATGGTCGTGACCTCGACGGGCTTGCCTTCCTCGTAGCGCACGGTGACCTGGGTCTTGCCGTCGGGACGCAGATAGGCGAGGGTACCGTCGTGACGCACGGCGGCCAGGCGCTCGGCCAGGCGGCTTGCCAGGTAGTGTGGCATGGGCATGAGGGTCTTGGTCTCGTTGGAGGCATAACCGAACATCATGCCCTGGTCGCCGGCACCGATCAGGTCGATCGGGTCGGTGGTAGCGCCGGTCTGGGTCTCGAAGGACTCGTCAACGCCCTGGGCGATATCGGGCGACTGCTCGTGGATGAGGCTCATAACGCCGCAAGTGTCGCAGTCAAAACCGAACTTGGCACGGTTGTAGCCGATGCGGCGGATAACACCGCGGGCGATTTCCTGTACGTCGACGTAGGCCTGGGTGCGAATCTCGCCGGCGACGATGACAGTGCCGGTGGTCACGAGGGTCTCACAGGCGCAACGGACGTTCTCAACGTTGGCAGGCACGCCGTTGGGGGCGATGTAGCCCTGCTCCTGGAGCTCTATTTCTTTGGCGAGGATTGCGTCGAGGACGGCGTCGCTGATCTGGTCAGCGATCTTATCGGGATGACCTTCGGTCACCGACTCCGACGTAAAAACAAAGGACCCGTGTTGGGGCGGGATGGAACGAAGTTCTTCTGACATGATTGTCCTTTCAAAAACGTGTCCCGGCGACCGTTACCATTCCGCCGGGCTCTCTATGCAAGGGCACATCATAGCGCGTAAATCAAACATTCACACGCTTTCCGCACCTACTCATTGGGGACAGACTTAAATGACCAGCCTTGCCTAAGTGCCGACAGGTTGCCCAAAGATTGGTCATTTAAGTCTGTCCCCAATGAGTGGGTCGGTGCCCTTTGTGCGGAGGTTGCGTTGATGCTTTATACTGGTGCGGTTAGACATCCATCCTGCAATCGAGGAGATTTCCATGGCATCAGACGTTCGCGTCCGCTTTGCACCCTCACCGACGGGCAAGCTGCACATCGGCGGCGCCCGCACCGCTATCTATAACTGGGCTTTTGCCCGCGCAAACGGCGGCACGTTCATCCTGCGCATCGACGACACCGACCCCACCCGTTCCACCGACGAGAACACGCAGATCATTCTGCGCGCCATGCGTTGGCTTGGCCTGGACTGGGACGAGGGTCCCGAGGTGGGCGGCGACTATGGCCCCTATGCCCAAACCGAGCGCTTGGACCTGTACAAGCAGGCCGCCCAGAAGCTTTGGGACGAGGGCAAGGCCTATCCCTGCTTCTGCACCAAGGAGCAGCTCGACGCTGACCGTAAGGCTGCGCAGGAACGCAAGGACCCCTTCCAGGGTTATCAGCGTCGCTGCCGCGATCTTGATCCCGAGGAGGCCCGCCGCCGCATCGAGGCCGGCGAGTCCTACGTCCTGCGCATCAAGGTGCCCGAGGACCGCGGCGACGTCGTCATCCACGACGCCGTCCACGGCGAGGTGACCTTCGACGCCAAGGAGCTCGACGACTTTGTCATCTTCCGCTCCGATGGCACGCCCACGTACAACTTTGCGACCGTTGTCGACGACGCCATGATGAAGATCACCCATGTCATCCGCGGCGACGACCACCTGTCCAACACCCCGCGCCAGGTCATGGTCTACGAGGCTCTCGGCGCGCCCGTGCCCACGTTCGCCCACATCTCCATGATCCTGGGCGCCGACGGCAAGAAGCTCTCCAAGCGCCATGGCGCCACCTCGGTGGAGGAGTACCGCGACGCCGGTTACCTGTCCGACGCCTTCGTCAACTATCTGGCGCTGCTCGGCTGGTCGCTCGACGGCGAGACCACGATCATCCCGCGCGATGTCCTGGCCAGCAAGTTCTCGCTCGACCGCATTTCCAAGAACCCGGCGACCTTCGACCCCAAGAAGCTCGACTGGGTCAATGCCGAGTACATCAACGGCATGTCCGACGCCCAGTTTGCCGATGAGATCATGGTCCCTGAGCTGCATGAGGCGGGTCTCATTGAGGGTAACGTCGAGTACGGCGAGGACTGGATCGACGCGCTTGCCGCCATCGTTAAGCCGCGCACCAAGATGCCGG
The DNA here is from genome assembly GCA_905214105.1 of uncultured bacterium. Classification (GTDB taxonomy): domain Bacteria; phylum Actinomycetota; class Coriobacteriia; order Coriobacteriales; family Coriobacteriaceae; genus Collinsella. Next base: position 55,142 of record CAJMKK010000008.1, on the reverse strand, counting down.
CCGACGCCGTGACTGTCGCCGCTCCCATCTTTGCTACCGCCGAGACGCTCGAGTATGACGAGAAGTCTGTCAACAAGGGCCTGGCCAAGGAGGGCATGGGTTCCATTCTGGACGCCGCCAAGGCCGCGCTCGAGGGCGTGGACGAGTGGACAGCCGCGAACATCGACGCTGCGCTTGAACCGCTGCCCGAGCAGATGGACCTCAAGAAGCGCGTGGTGTTCCAGGCCGTGCGTGTGGCCGTTTGCGGCAACATGGTGAGCCCTCCGCTGGGCGAGACCATGGCACTCGTCGGCCGCGACGACTGCCTGGCGCGCATCGACCGCGCCCGCACGATGGCGCTGTAGTCGCTGCGCAAACGTTTGTATCCGAGCCCCGTTCACCCCGAGCGGGGCTCTTGTTTCTGTACCGATGAGTGGGTTGCTGGGACAAAATAATCAGTAGTGTTTGTCCCATGTTCGAGTGACGCAACGAGCTCGACACTCGTATCGGCCATGGGACAAACTCTACTGATTATTTTGTCCCACCCCTTTCAGGTCCGTTCGTTAGAGGTGGTGTATGGCTCAACAACTGTCGCTGTTTGGTTCGCCGGAACCGGAGGAAGCTCCGGTGAAGCCCAAGCCTGCCGCTGCCTCGGCTCAGTCTAAGCCTGCGCCCGAGCCCCCTGCCGCCTACGCGAGCGTGGTCCTCGACATCCCCACCCGTGCGCTGTCGGATCCGTTTGCTTACGGCATCCCTGAGTCCCTTGCCAACGAGGCGCAGATCGGATCCACGGTCCTGGTCCACTTTGGTAACCGTGCGGCCGCGGGCTATATCGTCGACATTGCGCCTGAGCTGAGCGACCTACAGGGCTACAATGCCCTCGACCCCGCGCGCATTAAAGCCATCGAAGCCATCCTCAGCAAACCCCTCTTTACCGCCGAGGCTGCCCGCATCGCACGTTGGATGAGCCGCGAGTATGTCGCGACGCTTTCCGAGTGCCTGCGCCTGTTCCTGCCCCCGGGCGGCAGTCCGCGCGTCGTTAAGGGCGATGACGGCGCATGGTCGGTTGAGCGCCCCGCCGTCAAGCCTATCCAAAACCGTTGGGTGATGCTTACGCCCGAAGGCTTTGACTATACGCCGCCCAAGACCGCGGTCCGCCAGCGCCAACTCATCGAGGCGCTCCGGTGCGGCCCGGTCACGACGCGCGACCTCAACCTTCTCTATAACAGCATGTCGGCGACCATCAAGGCGCTCAAAAAGCGCGGCGTCGTGGTGGTGGAGGAACGCCGTGCGTGGCGTGGCTGCAGCGAGCAGACCACGCTGTCCTCGGCAAGCGGCAAGGCGCCGGTCTCCCTTACCAACGGCCAGCAACAGGCGCTCGCGCAGATTGAGCGCGCCCGTCTGGACGCTCATGGCGACGTGGTGTTGGTCGACGGCGTCACCGGCTCCGGCAAAACCGAGGTTTACCTCTCCGCCATTGAGCGCGTGCTTGCAGCCGGTCGCTCGGCCTGCGTGCTGGTGCCCGAGATTTCGCTGACGGCCCAGACCGTCGGCCGCTTCCGTTCGCGCTTTGGCGAGACGGTCGCCGTGTTCCATTCGCGGCTTTCGGCCGGCGAGCGCCTGGACCAGTGGGATATGGTTGCCAGCGGTGCGGCCCGCGTGGTCGTCGGCGCACGTTCGGCGCTCTTTTGCCCGCTTGACGACCTGGGCCTCATCATCATTGACGAGGAGCACGAGACCAGCTACAAGCAGGGGTCCAGTCCGCGCTACCATGCGCGCGAGGTGGCAGCCGAGATGGCGCGCCGCTATCGCTGCCCGCTCGTGCTGGGGTCGGCCACGCCTTCTGCCGAGGCCCTCGACCGCTGCCGCCGCGGCATGTATAACGGTGCCACCTGGACGCGTGTCGAGATGCCCGAGCGCCCCGGACACGCCGTGCTGCCTACGGTCCGCATTGCTGACCTGCGTCGCGAGTTCTCGCACGGCAGCCGCTCCATGTTCTCAAAACCCTTGATGGAGGGATTGGAGCGTGTGGTCGGGCGCCGCGAGAAGGCCGTGTTGCTGCATAACCGCCGTGGCTTTGCGCCATTCCTGATGTGCCGCGAGTGCGGCTGCGTCCCCACCTGCAACCACTGCTCCACAGCGCTTACGTATCACGAGCGCACACACACGCTGCAGTGTCACACATGCGGTTCGTCTTGGCGCGTGCGGCCGTATCCCGCGCCCACGAGCCGTTGCCCCAAATGTGGCAGTCGCTACCTGGCAAAAATGGGCCTGGGCACGCAGCAGATCGAGGACGCTCTGCACCAGTTGCTTCCCGAGGACGTTGCCATCATTCGCATGGATGCCGATTCCACGTGTGGCAAGGATGCGCACAAAAAGCTGCTCGAGCAGTTCGATGCGGCGGATTGCGCCGTGTTGCTGGGTACCCAGATGATCGCTAAAGGTCTCGATTTTCCCGAGGTCACGCTCGTGGGCGTGGTCAATGCCGACTTCGCCCTCAAGCTGCCCGATTTCCGCGCAGGGGAGCGCGCCTACGATTTACTGGAGCAGGTCGCCGGCCGTGCCGGTCGCGGCGATCGTCCCGGTGAGGTGATCATCCAGACCTACCTGCCCGAGGATCCGGTCATTCGCGCCGTCGCTAAGCACGACCGTTCGATCTTTACCGACTACGACCTGGACCAGCGCCGCGACGCCCTGTATCCACCGTTCGTGCGTCTGGTCAACATTTTGGTGTGGTCGGCGAACCGAGACGACGCGCAAGACTACATCGGCCGCATCGCCAAGCTCCTCAAGCGTCGCTGGCATGCCGCCGCGCCCGATTTTTTGCGGGCAGGGAGTGCCGTGCCGCAGGTGCTGGGCCCGGCTTCGTGTGTAATCGAGAGAGCCAAGGACCGTTACCGCTTCCATCTGCTTGTGAAGTCGCCCGTAGGGTACCATGTCTCTGATGATATCGACGCCTGCCTCAAAGAGGTGGGCTCTGTGCGCGGCGTGAGCGTGAGCGTTGACGTCGACGCCTATGATTTGATGTAACAACCCGAAAGGATGGCCATGGAAGCCAACGGAATCGTACTGTCGCCCGACCCTCGTCTGCGCCAGGAGTGCGCCGTCATCGAGGAGATTACCCCGGCGATCGAGGCGCTTGCCGAGAAGATGAAGAAGATGATGTTCGAGAACGGCGGCTGCGGTCTGGCTGCCCCGCAGATCGGCGAACTCATTCAGCTCGTCACCATCGACTGCGACTACACCGACAAGAACGATTATGACCCGTACGTGCTCATCAACCCCGTGATCGTGGAGCAGAGCGACCATCTGGTGCCGTTTAGCGAGGGCTGCCTGTCCATCCCTGGGATTAGCTGCGAGATTGAGCGTCCCGACCATGTCGTCGTCGAGGCGTATGATCTGGACGCCAACCTGATTCGTTATGAGGCCTCGGGCGATCTGTTCTGCGTGTGCCTGCAGCACGAGATCGACCACCTGCACGGCAACACCATGTTCGAGCGCCTTAAGCCCATGCAGAGGCTCAAGGCCGTCAAGGAGTACCAGGACGCCCTGGCCCGCGGCGCTCGACCGGGCGAGACGGAGTAGGTTTGTCCGTCCCCGGGGTGCCGTCGGGCCAGGGATGGGCGTCTTCGCTGATAGGTGCTTTGCTGAAAGAGCTGCTTTTATTGCGGCTCTTTCTTTGGTTTTGGGTATATTTGTTCTTGTTGAAATGTTATTGCGGATGGGCTGGTGACTTGGCTTTCCGCTGTTCTTTGTAGCCGTCTCGGCTTTGGTTGAGAGGAGACGTTCTTTATGCGTATTGTGTTTATGGGTACGCCTGATTTTGCTGTGCCTTCGCTGACTTCGCTTGTGGAGGCTGGGAATGAGATTGCGCTTGTTGTTACTCGTCCCGATGCTGTTCGTGGGCGTGGTAAGAAGCTTGAGCCGTCTCCTGTTAAGGCTAAGGCGCTTGAGCTGGGGTTGCCGGTTGTTGAGGCAAATCGTATGACGCCTGAGGTTGTTGAGGCACTTCAGGCTGCCCGGGCTGACATTTTCTGTGTAGCTGCTTATGGCTGCATTTTGCCCGATGAGGTGCTGCATATGGCGCCGCTTGGTATTGTGAATGTTCATGCTTCGCTGCTGCCTCGTTGGCGTGGGGCTGCTCCTATTCAGCGTGCCATTCTTGCTGGTGACGAGGTCGCCGGCGTTTCTATTATGCGCATTGGGCATGGCGTGGATACCGGCGCCTATTGTGCGCAGGCCTCGACCTCGGTTGCCGGTAAGCATGCCGAGGCGCTGACTATGGAGCTCGCTGAGCTCGGCGGCAAACTGCTTGCCGATATGCTTCCTTCTCTTGCCGATGGCATCGCCGTGTGGATCGAACAGGACGAGGCGCTCGTTACCCATGCTGCTAAGATTTCTAAGCAGGAGATGCGCCTGAATCCGCAGATGGCAGCGCTCGATTGCGTGCGTCATGTGCTGGCCTCGTCCGATACCGCGCCTGCTCGTTGCGTGATTGCCGGTAAGACCGTGCGCGTGCTCGATGCTGTGGCGGCTGACGTGTCGCTTGGCGAGGGTCATGTTCTCGTTAAGGCTAAGCGTGTTTACCTTGGTCTTTCCGATGATACGGTTGAGTTGCTCGAGGTTAAGCCCGACGGCAAGCGTGCTATGGCTGCTTCTGCTTGGGCTGCTGGCCTGCGGGGTGCCGATCTTGTCTGGGGTGTTTTGTCATGAGCAAGCTGTCTCCCGCGCGCAAGCTTGCGCTCGATGTGCTAATGGAGGCCGATCGCCGCGGCATGTATGCGCGTGACGTGCTGTCCTCTCGCGCATCGGCCAAGGCTATTGACCAGCGCGATTCCGCTTTTGCCGCTCGCTTGGCGCTGGGTGTCGCTGCCACGCAGGGTATTTTGGACGAGCTTCTCGATCAGTTTCTCGATAAGCCCAAAAAGGTTGCGCCGCGTGTTCGCATGGCGCTTCGTATCTCGGCCTTCGAGATGCTCTATCTGCATACGCCTGGCCGCGTTGCCGTAAGTCAGGGTGTTGAGCTCGTTCGCAGTGGTGCCAAGTCCGCTGCCGGTTTGGCGAACGCCGTGCTGCATAAGGTTGCTGACAATGTTGAGGACTTTGCCACCGCAGCCGATGCCGATGAGTCCGAGCGCCGCTTGGTTCGCCTATCTCGCTTGATGGGCCTGCCGCTCTGGCTGTGCGCTCGCATTATGGCGTCGTTTGACACGCCAGAGGGTGCGCTTAACTTTGCTGGCAATCTGGCCCCTGCGCCGCTGGCCCTGCATGAGAACGCCTTTGCGACCAAGTCCGATCCGTATATCTCGCAGCTAGTCGCGCCTGTCTTCCCAGGCTGCCATGCCCCGGTTGATGCCCAGGTTACCGTTGCTTCGGGTGTGTTTGAGCGTGCTGCCGCGGTGGCATCTGATCTCAACGCGCAGCTTATCGCAACAGCCGCGACGCGCCCTGGTAGCTGCCTTGAGATTGGTGCCGGTCGTGGCACCAAGACCTATGTGATGATGTGCCAGGCCAAGCGTGCGGGCTATGAGCGTCAGCATACGGCGCTCGATCTTCATGATCGCAAGTGCGATCTGAATCTCGCTCGCCTGCATAAGGCCGGTATTCAGGGGGTTCGTACGGTTTCGGGTGATGCGTGCGAGCTTGATGAGGTACTCACATCGTTTGATGCCATGCTTGGCGAGCCGGTTAAGTTTGACACGGTTTTTATCGATGCGCCGTGCTCTGGCACCGGAACCATGCGTCGTCATCCCGAGATCCCGTGGCGCCTAACTGAGAATGACGTTACGACCGAGTTGCCCAAACTGCAGCTGACGATGCTCAAAGAGGCTGCCGCGCGCGTGGTTGCCGGTGGCGAGCTCATCTATGCGACGTGCTCGGTCTTCGACGAGGAGAACACGCAGGTGGTGGACGCTTTCCTGAACTCACCCGAGGTTACCGGCTTTACCGTGGCGCCACTCTCCGAGGCGCAGATCCTGCAACTCCCCGAGTTCGATCAGGCTAAGAAGCTTGTCTCCGTACGTCAGAACGATCGAGGCCTCTTCCAAAGCGTGCCGGTAAACGCCGATTCCTACGACGGCCACTTCTGCGCCCGCCTGGTCCGCAAGTAACGACTAAGTTGCGGTGAAATAGGGATTGAATAGCGGCTTTTTCCTGCCAAACAGTCCTTATTTCACCGCAACTCATAGAGATGCCTGGTTAGCTAAAGAAGTGGCCCCGCGATCGGTGTTGATCGCGGGGCCGCGTTGTTACTAGTGGCTGTGAGGGCAGTTGGCGCAGCAGCCGCTGGTGGCGTTGGTGCTGGAGCCGCCGCTTCGCTGGTCGGTGTTGTAGAAACCGCTGCCCTCAAATTTAATGCCGCTGGCCGAGAACGTCTTGGCCGCCGGAGCGCCGCAGCTCGGGCACACGACCTCGGGAGTCTCGGACATGGGATGCTCAACCTCAAACACGTTGCCGCAGCTCGAGCACTTGTAATCGTAGCGCGCCATAATACTTCCTTTTCAGCACAAAGCGGGCAGATTACTCTGCCCGCAAAAATTCAAACGTCTGTAACTGTACCCTATATCGGGGGTTTTATCACGCTTCGCCCCAGAATCTATGGGTGCTGCGCAGGAGCTGTGCGGTTTTGTTTTCGGCGGCTGCAATGTCCGCCTCGTCAGCCTGCCAGGTCCAGTTGCCCGTGGCCACGCCCGGAACGTTCATGCGCGCGTCGTCGCCTAGCCCCAGAACATCCTGCAGCGGCATCATCACCAGGGGAGCGTCGCTTGCCAGCGCGTCGTTCATCAGCTTGAACGCCACCTCAACACCGCTCGGCACGTCGCCGCCCGCAAAGGAACGCGTGCACCAACCGGCCAGCGTCGACGTATCGTGCGTCGAGGTGTACAGAATCTTGCCGGGCGTGGGATGCACGCCGCAACGAACGTCGTAATCGCTAAACTCCAGCACGTCCATGCCGGGGAAACCGCAGGTCGAAGCCATGGCGCGAACACCGGGCGTCAAATAGCCTAGGTCCTCGGCGATAAAGTTGAGCGGACCTAGCTCGTCGTAGGCGGTCTGGAACAGGTCCTTGCCCGGGCCCGCCAGCCAGCGACCGTCGGCGCAGGCCTTGCCCGCAGGAATGCTAAAGTAGCTGTGGAATCCCAGGAAGTGATCCAGACGCACGCGGTCGTAGAGCGAGAACGCGCGACGCAGGCGATCCATCCACCAGCTATAGCCGTTCTGCTTCATGTGGTCCCAGCGGAACGTCGGGTTGCCCCACACCTGGCCCTCGGGTGCAAAGTTGTCGGGCGGGGCACCGGAAATCTCGATCGCCTTGCCGGTATCGGACAGCCAGAAGTTCTCGGGTTCGCTCCACGCGTCTGCCGAATCGTCGGACACGTACATAGGAATATCGCCGATAACCTCGATGCCCTTCTTGTGCGCATAGTTCATGAGCTCGCACCAAGCCAGGTCAAAGCGGTACTGCATGTACGCCTGAAGCTCGGCCTCGTTGCGGAAGCGCTTGTCGTCGATCAGATGCTCGTTGTATCGCGCGACATCTGCCGGCCAATCATGGCGCGACTCGCCCTCAAAGTACTTCTTAACGGCCATGTAGACGCAGTACTTCTCGAGCCAATCGGCATTGCGATGTTTAAACGCGGTGTACAGCGGATCGGCATCCTCGCCTCCGCGGGCCTTCCAGGTCTCAAAGTCGGCCGCCAGCTCCTCGTGGCTTTCGGGCAGTAGATCGATATTGCCCGCAAAGGCCGAAGGACCGGCGTAAGGGGAGCGGAAGAAGTCCGTGGGGTTGACGGGGAGAACCTGCCAGTAGCGCATGCCCATGGCGGCCAGATGGTCGATAAAGCGACGCGTGGGCGCGCCGATCGTACCGGGCTTGCCATCGTCGGTGGGCACCGAGGTGATATGGCACACGACGCCCGCGCCGTGATCGAGCGGCTCCTGCAGGCGCTGCTCGGCGTGGTGATAGATGATCGACGAACCCAGCGGATACAGATCGAGTGTGACGGTACCGTTGTGGATTTCGCACTCGTGACCGCTGATCACGTCGCTCGCACATTCGCCGAGCGCCGGAATCGTTACGCGGTGCGAGTTGCGCAGGCTGCGGTTGATGATAACCGTCGCAGACTCGCCGTCCTTGCCCGTACGGTTGTAGGCCAGCACCTCATCATTGAGCGCGAAGGCCTTGATCTCGCCATCGATCATAAACGGCAGCGCGCGGCGCACAGCAGATGCGTTCTTGACGATTGCGAACGTATCGAAGTCGTGCAGGTCTTCTTTCAAAGGCAGTGTGCGGCGATTGCCCGGATCGGTCAGGCCCTCAAGGCCGTACTCGTCGCCATAGTAAATCGAAGGCACGCCGGGGAAGGTCATCTGCATAAGCGTGGCGAGCCAAAAGCGGCTCTTGGCCAGACCCATCGCGTTTTCGTCCAGGCGCCATTTGCTGCGCTCGCATTCAGGCAGCTGTGACTCGTCGGGGCCGCCGCCGAGCACCGAGATAATGCGCGGACGGTCGTGGCTCGAAAGTAGATTAAGTGCGCAAGACAGGGCCTCACGCGGATAATTCTCGCGCAGGGTCTCGATATCCTCTGCAGCTTGGTAGGCATTTTTGTAGCCCATCAAATAGCCGATGACCATGTCACGGAAGGGGTAATCCATAGCAGAGTCGAGCTCGGAGCCCTGCAGATAGCGACGCAGATGGCCGTAGCTGATCTTGTTGGAGGCATCTTCCCAGACCTCGCCGAGCAACAGAGCATCGGGCTTTTCGGCAAGTACTGCTTTCTTGATCTCGGCCAGGAAGTCATCGGAAAGCTCGTCAGCCACATCCAAGCGCCAGCCGTGAGCGCCGGCGCGAAGCCATTTGCGAATCACGCCGTCCTTGCCCAGAAGTTTTTCACGGACAAGCTCGGAATTCTCGTTGATGGCGGGCATGTTGCCTACGCCCCACCAACAGTCGTACGAGCCGTCCTCGTGGAAATAAAACGCATCGCGCCACGGCGAATCCTCGCTCTGCCATGCGCCCACGCCGGGGTAGTTGCCGTAGCGGTTGAAGTAGATCGAATCGTCGCCCGTGTGGTTGAACACACCGTCCAGAATGATGGAAATGCCCAACTCCTCGGCCGCCTCGCACAGCTCAGTAAAGTCCTGCTCGGTGCCCAGAATCGGATCGATCTTGGTGTAATCGGCGGTGTCGTAGCGGTGGTTGCTCGCGGCTTCAAAAATGGGGTTGAGGTAGATGGCTGTAAAGCCCAGCTCGGCGATGCGAGGCAGGTCTTCCTGGATACCCTTGAGCGATCCACCGTAAAAGTCCCAGGTCTTGATGGAGCCGTCCTCGGCGCGCTCGTACACAGGCGGCTCGTTCCAGTCCTCGACCATGCGGCGCTGAATGCCCTTACGCGGTTTTTCGACCTCGGCCAGCGTGCGCTCGCGCCAGTGCTCGTCGCGGGCATAGCGATCGGGGAAGATCTGGTAGACCATTCCGCGCTCGTACCACTCTGGTCGAACTTCGCGGTGCTTGTAGACGGTGACCTGGAATGACGGCACCTCGGCGTAGTCGTAAGTTACGCCTTCGCCGCCGGTGCGTCCCTGCGGTGCGCCTAAGCGGACCTCGGGCTGGCCTTCGATATTGCAGATAAAGCTGTACCAGATGAGACAGGGCTCGGTGCACTCAAGCTCTACGGTAAATATACCGTCGCCCTCGTGCGTCATGGGATACCGAGACTCACCGATTTCATCGACCCAGGTACGCAGCGTAAGCGTTGCCTGGTTGGGATCGGCATCCTCCAAAATCACCGAGAGTGCAACGGAAGTTCCAGTGGTCACAGCGCCAAACGGGGTGCGAAACTGCGGCAGACGGCTGTTGTGTATCAATCTCATAGTACGATCCAGTTCAATTGAATCATGGCCTGCTGGCCATGGGCTTTACGCATAGGATGTAAGTATATCTGTTGTACACAGGCTGTATAAACAACATCCGTTTACCATCGGCGAACGGTTGTCCTAGAAAATCGTTTTACCAACTATCTACAGAGAAGGGGCGCCCGGTTGGAGCGCCCCTTACTTAGGGTTTGATGAGGTTTTGAATCGCCTGTGGGCTAGCGGCGCTTGCGGGTGGCCGTTGCCTTGCGGACAGACGTCTTCTTGGACGGGGCCTTTTTCTCTGTCGGAGCGGCGGGGGAGACCGGAGTCTCCTTGGTGGGTTCTGGCTTGGCCTCTGCCTTCGGGGCAGCCTTGACCTCAGCGGCCTTCGGCGCCGGCTCGGGCTTTACCTCGGGCTTGGGCTCCTCTTTGACAGCAACGGGCTTAGCCTCTGCCTTGGTAGCTGCGGCCTTAGTCGTGGTCTTTTTGGTCGTCGTCGTGGTGCGCTTGCGCGTGGTGGTCTTGGCGGCCGGCTTTGTCTCGACAGTTACCTCGGCCTTGGGCTCGGCGGGGGTTTCCTCGACCTTGACAGCGGGCTTTGCGGCAGCCTTCGGAGCGGCCTTGGTCGCAGTAGCCTTGGCGGCCGTCGACTTCGTTGCCGTGGTTTTCTTGGCAGCTGTTGCCTTCTTGGCGGTCGTGGTCGTCTTCTTGGCAGCGGTCTTTGCCGAAGCCTTGGCGGCCGGCTTGGCCTCTGCGACCTCGGCCTCGGCGTCCGTCTTGGCAGCAGCGGTCGTGCGCTTGCGCGTGGTCGTTCCCTTGGTAGCCGTCGTTTTAGTCGCGGTAGCCTTGGTCGTCGTAGCCTTCTTGGCGGTCGTCTTGCGGGTTGTGGTCTTCTTGGCGGCAGGCTTTGCAGCTGGCTTGACCTCGGCCTTTTCCTCAGGAGCGGCCTCAGCCTTCACCTCAGGCTCGGCCTTTGCGGGCTCAGCCTCAACCGGCTTCTCCTCGGCCTTGGGCTCGCGCTCGGGCTCCGGCTCAGCGGCCACCGGCTCAGCAACAACCTCAGGCTCGTCGACAACAGCCGCCGGCCTCTCAATCTCCGGATGCATAAAGAAGTACAGGTCCAGATACTTATCGGCCGAACGCGTCCAGCTAAAGTCCTGGCTCATGGCCTGCGTGACCAGCTGGTTCCAAGCGTCGCGGTTATCCCAGAACAGGCGCGCCGCGCGGAACACCGCGTCGCCCATCTCGTCGCCGTTAAAGTTGCTAAACGAGAAGCCCGTGCCCTCGCCGGTAAACTCGTTATACGGGATCACGGTGTCCTTCAGGCCACCGGTCTCGCGAACAATCGGCAGGGTGCCGTATCGCATGGCGATGATCTGCGACAGGCCGCAGGGCTCAAACTTCGAAGGCATCAGGAACATATCGGCGGCGGCATACATACGCTGTGACAACGCCGGATCGAACTCGATGCGTGCGGCCATGGTGCCGGGGTACTTGTCCTGGAAGTAGCGCAGGCCGTCCTCGTAGTCGCGGTCGCCGGTGCCCAGCACCGCCACCTGCACGCCGCCGGCCAGGATGCGGTCGAGCGCGTACATGACCAGATCCATGCCCTTTTGGCGCGTCAGACGCGTGACCATTACCATAAGCGGGCGGTCGTCGCGAACCTCGAGCCCCAGCTCCTCCTGCAGCTTGGCCTTGCACACGGCCTTGCCGGAGCGGTCCTCCACGGTGTAGTTGGCGGCAATGCGCTTGTCGGTCGTCGGGTCAAAGCCCGCAACGTCAATGCCATTCAAAATGCCCTGCAGCGCGTACGAACGCTCGCGCAGCACACCGTCCAGGCCCTCGCCAAACTCGGGCGTCTGGATCTCGTTGGCATAGGTGGGGCTCACCGTGGTGATGGCATCGGCATAGCGCAGTGCGCCCAGCATGTAGTTGACGCTGCAGGCGTCGCAACGCAGCTGCGAGGCGGCCGCCGGAATGTGCGCCACGCCCAGGATGTCCTCCATCACGGTGTCGCTAAACTGGCCCTGGAATGCCACGTTGTGGATCGAGAACACGGTCTTGACGCGGTCGTACAGCGGCAGGCCCTGGTAGAACTCGCGCAAAAATACGGGCGCCAGTGCCGTCTGCCAGTCGTTGCAGTGCAGGATGTCGCACTCAAAGCCGGCCGGCAGGTGCTGCAGGCTTTCGGTGATGGCCTTGGAGAAGAACGCAAAGCGCTCGCCGTCGTCAAAGAAGCCGTACGGATAGTCGCGCGCAAAGTAGCGCTCGTTGTCGATGAACATATAGGTGACGCCGTCGTGCTCGAGCTTCTCGAGTCCGCAGTACTCATTGCGCCAGCCCAGGCTCACGTAAAAGTCGGAGAAGTGCTCCATTTGCGCCTTGTACTCGTCCTTGATGGTGGCGTACTTGGGCACCATCACGATAACCTCGGCGCCGGCGCGAACGAGCGCCGCAGGCAGCGAGCCCGCCACGTCACCCAGGCCACCGGTCTTAACAAACGGTGCGCACTCGGCCGAGGCAAACACGATCTGCATCTTTTTGCTGGAATCTGCCATATTGTCTCCCATGTTGCAATTCGAGAATAGCCGCCTGGCGCTAACCGGGCGGCTATTCTACATGTTACGAGCGATGTTGCGGTGCCAACGTTAACGTACGATGGTGTTGTCGGAAGTTAACGGAGCCTTGCCCAGCACCAGGATGTTCTCCGGCGTGCCGCGAAGCTCGGTGTTGGTGGGAACCACGTTGTTCTTGTCCAGAATGGCATTCTCGACGCGGGCGCCGCTCTTGATGATGCAGCTCTGGTTGATGATCGAGTTGGTCACCGATGCGCCTTCCTCGACCACGACGCCGCGCGACAGAATCGAGTTGCGCACGGTGCCCTTGATGATGCAGCCGGCCGAGATGATCGAGTTGCACGCGTGGCTGCCGGTCGCGTAGCGCGAAGGCGGCACGTCGTGAGCCTTGGTCAGGATCGGGCGCTCGGGGTCAAAGAGCTGGTCGGCCACGGTCTGGTCGAGCAGGTCCATGCTGCGGCGATACAGCGACTTCTCGCTAAACACGCCCACGACTTCGCCCTTGTACTCGTAGCTGCACACGTCGATGTTGCCAAAGTCGCCCTGGAGTGCCTCGAGCAGGTCCAGATAGTCGGCGGCCTGGTAGTGGTCGATAATCTCGAGCAGCGTCTCGCGGTTGACGATGCAGCAGTCCATAGACGCGTTGTCGCCGTACACGACGCCGGCGCTCACGCCCGTCAGGCGGCCGTTCTCGTTAATCTCGAGTTTGGTCTCGTCATCGACGTTGCGCGTGGCCTTGCAGTACACCACGGTCATCTGGGCGCCGGAGTTCTCGTGCGCGTCGATGATGGTGTTGAGGTCCATGTTAAAGATGATGTTGGTGCCCATCATCACGACATAGGGCTTGTCCGAGCGCTGGAACAGCGTCTTGTTGGAGATGATGTCGCGCAGCAGGAAGCGCATGCCGCCCTTGGTGGTGCCATACGCGTTGCCGGGCACCATGAACAGGCCGCCCTTCTTGCGGTCCAGGCCCCAGTCCTTGCCCGAGCCCACGTGGTCGATCAGCGAGCGGTAGTTGCCCGGCATGACGACACCGACGGTCTTGATGCCGGCATTCATCATGTTGGACAGCGGGAAGTCGATAAGGCGGTAGCGGCCCAAAAACGGAACGGACGCGATGGGGCGGTCCTTGAGCAGCACGCTGCCGTAGGTCGAAGAGTAGTTAGCGGTGATATAACCGATGGCCTTGCGATTGATCATCGGATCATTCCCCCTTCCCGATAACGACGTCATTTCCAACGACGGCCGTATCCTTGGTGGTATCGACAGAGCCGAGCTTCACGCCCTCTTCGACCGTGGAGTTCTCGCCCAAAATAGCGCGGCAGATGTGCGCGCCGCTCTTAACGTGCGCACCCGGCAGCAGCACGGAGTCCTCGACCACGGCGCGCTCCTCGATGATGACATCGGTCGAAAGAATTGAGTGGCGAGCGGTACCGTAGATCTTGCAGCCGTTGGAGACCAGGCAGTCGTCCAGACGGCCGTCCGGACCAATGTAGTGCGGCGGACGCGTGGTGATGTTGGACATGATGGGGAAGTGCTTGTCAAACAGATCGAACTCGGGGTTGTTGCCCAACAGGTCCATCGAGGTCTCGTGGAAGCTGGCGATGGTGCCGACGTCCTTCCAAAATCCGTGGAACTCGTAGCTGTACAGGCGCTTGTTCTCGCCGAGCAGCTTGGGGATGATGTCCTTGCCAAAGTCATGGCTCGAGCGCTGGTCCAGAGCGTCCTCCTCGAGTGCCTCGATCAGCACGTCGGCCGAGAAGATGTAGATGCCCATGGACGCGAGGTTCGAATCGGGCTTCTCGGGCTTCTCGGTAAACTTGGTGATGCGGCCGTCCTCGGGGTCGGTGGTCAGGATGCCAAAGCGGCTGGCCTCCTCCCACGGCACGGGCATAACGCTCACCGTGAGGTCGGCGTTGTTCTCAATGTGCGTCTTGAGCATCTTGCGGTAGTCCATGCGATACAGGTGATCGCCCGAAAGAATCAGGACGTACTTGGGGTCGTTGGCCTTGATGTAGTCCAGGTTCTGCGTAATGGCGTCGGCTGTGCCCGCATACCAGGCACCGCCGGTCTGCGTCTCGTACGGCGGCAGAATCGACACACCGCCATCGCGGCTGTCCAGATCCCACGCCTCGCCGGAGCCCACATAGGCATGCAGCAGGTAGGGGCGATACTGCGTTAGAACGCCCACCGTGTCAATGCCCGAGTTGGAGCAGTTGGACAGCGAAAAGTCGATAATGCGGAACTTGCCACCAAAGCTAACCGCCGGCTTAGCGATCTTTTGGGTGAGTGCCCCCAATCGGCTGCCCTGTCCTCCTGCGAGGAGCATCGCGATGCATTCTTTCTTACTCATCGATTTCTCCTTCTGTCATCGATGTTCCTAAACCCATTAGCGACGGGCGCGGCGCTCGGTCGCGCCCGTCGAGTAATGCCGTACGGCAAAGGGAGCTCGCGCGCCTTTACGCGTGCCAGATCTCGTCGCGGTACTCGCGAATGGTGCGGTCGGACGAGAACCAGCCACTCGAGGCGGTGTTGAGCAGGGCCTTGCGGTTCCAGGTCTCCTGGTCGCCGTAGCTGTTCGTGAGCGCCTCCCACGCATCCACGTAGCTGCGGAAGTCCGCCATAACCAGGTCGGGGTCGTTGTTGTTCATGAGCTCGTTGTAGATGCTCTCGAAGTTGCCCGAAAGGCCCGCAAAGGTGTTGTCCTTGAGCTCGTCCATCACGCGGCCCAGACGCTCGCGGTCGCCGTTGAGGGTGTCCCACGCAAAGTAGCTGTTGGATGCCCAGAGCTGCTCGACCTCGGGAGCGGTCAGGCCAAAGATGGCCTCGTTCTCGCGGCCGGCCAGGTCGGCGATCTCGATGTTGGCGCCGTCGAGGGTGCCCAGCGTAATGGCGCCGTTCATCATGAGCTTCATGTTGGACGTGCCCGAGGCCTCCTTGCCGGCCGTGGAGATCTGCTCCGAGATCTCGGCGGCGGGGTAGATGAGCTGGGCGTTGCTCACGCGGAAGTTGGGGATAAAGCAAACCTTCATGACCTCGTTGACGCGGGCGTCGTTGTTGATGACGCCCGCCACGGAGTTAATGAGGCGGATGGTCTCCTTGGCAAAGGTGTAGCTCGAGGCAGCCTTGCCGCTAAAGATGAAGGTCGTCGGCGTCACGTGGAAGTTGGGATCGGCGATGCGACGGTTGTAGATGTCCATCACCTTCATGATGTTCATGAGCTGGCGCTTGTAGGCGTGGAAGCGCTTCACCTGAACATCGAAGACGGTGTTGGGGTCGATGACCAGACCGGTCTCGGCCTTAACATAGGCGGCCAGGCGCTCCTTGTTGGCGCGCTTGGAGGCACCCACGGCCTTCAGGAACTCGGTGTCGTTCTGGAACTCTTTGAGCTTTTCCAGCTCAAAGGCGTCCTTCAGCCAGCCATCGCCAATGGCCTCGGTCACGAGCTTGGCGTAGGTGGGGTTGGCATCGGCAAAGAAGCGTCGGTGCGAGATGCCGTTGGTCTTGTTGTTGAACTTCTCGGGCGTCAAGGCATAGAAGTCCTTGAGCACGATGTTCTTGATGATGTCGGAGTGGATCTTGGCCACGCCGTTGACGCTGTGGCTGCAAATCACGGACAGGTTGGCCATGCGAATCTCGCCGTCCCACAGGATGGCGGTCTGGCGCAGACGCTCCTGCCAGCCCTCCTGCGTGGTGTCGAACGATTCGTGCCAGCGACGGCTGATCTCGTCGATGATCTGGTACACGCGGGGGAGGAGCTTGGAGAACGTGCCGATGGGCCACTTCTCCAGAGCCTCGGGCAGAATGGTGTGGTTGGTGTAGCTCACGACCTGCGTCACGATGTTCCAGGCGTCGTCCCACTCGAGCTTCTTCTCGTCGATGAGGATGCGCATGAGCTCGGGGCCGCACATGGCGGGGTGCGTGTCGTTGGTGTGGATGGCCACAAACTTCGGCAGCAGCTCCCAGTTAGCGCCGTGCTCCTTCTCAAAGGTGTCGAGCAGGCTGTAAATGCCGGCCGAGACAAACAGGTACTCCTGCTTCAGGCGCAGAAGACGGCCGTGCTCGCCAGCGTCGTTGGGGTAGAGGATGGCGCTGATGGCCTCGGCCTCGGCGCGCTCGGCATCGGCCAAGGCGTAGTCGCCGCGGTTGAAGGCCTCCAGATCGAAGTGCTCCTCGACCGGCTCGGCGGCCCAGACGCGCAGCTTGTTGACGGTCTCGCCGGCATAGCCCACCACGGGGATGTCATAAGGGACGGCCAGTATGTCCTGCGTGTCCACCGTGCGGTAGAACGTGCGGCCGTTCTCCTCAAAGCCCTCAACATGGCCACCAAACTTGATGGTCACGGCCTTGTCCTGACGACGGACCTCCCAGGGATAGCCGTGCGTGAGCCACTCGTCGGTGGCCTCAACCTGGCTGCCGTTGACGATCTCCTGCTTAAACAGGCCGTAGCGGTAACGCATGCCGTTGCCGTAGCCGGCAATGCCCTCGGCTGCCATGGAATCCAGGAAGCATGCGGCCAGTCGACCCAGGCCACCGTTGCCCAGCGCCGGATCGGGCTCCTGGTTCTCGATGACGGACAGGTCGAAGCCCATGTCGTCGAGCGCCTCGGCGACCATGTCGCGCACGCCAAAGTTGAGCAGGTAGTTGTCGAGCAGGCGGCCGATCAAAAACTCGATCGAGAAGTAGTACACGCGCTTTTTGCCCTCGGCGGTGACGCGGGCGTCACTCTTGGTGGCAACGGTGCGCGCCTTCTCGGCCACGAGCTTGGCCAGGGCGTTAAAGCGGTCGAGGTCGCTTGCGGCCTCGACGCTCTTGCCGCTGATGCTCATGACGGCATCGCGATAGAGCTCGGTAAACTCCTGCTTGTTGTCGAAGATCTTATTCATACGTTCCTTTCCCCCGGGGATGTTTCTCCCGGAACGGTTATGACATGTATCCTACGCCCCCGCGGGGCGGGTAATTACAGCTGTAACGGCTTTGTTACGCATCCTTGGCAGACGACTTAACAGAAGCAGACTTTGCCTTGGGAGCAGCCTTTTTGGCAGCCGGCTTCTTGGTCGCGTCAGCCTTAGCCTTCGCCTTAGCCGGAGCCTTCTTGGCAGCCGCAGGCTTGGGCTTCACCGAGGACGTGCGCTTACGCGTCGCCTTCTTGGGCTCCTCAGCCACGGGCGGTTTATAGCTGCTGGGGCCGCGGCGCTTGAGCACCACGCCTGCCAGGCCGGGCACCTTGATCTCGATGGAGTCCATCTGTCCATTCCAGGGATAGGGCTCACTCGGGCACGTGTAGGGTTCCTCGCCGGCGTATCCGCTGCCGCCAAACTCGGGACGGTCGGAGTCAAAGATGACCTCCCAGTCGCCCTCGCGCGGCACGCCTACGCGGAAGCTCTCGTAGCTCGCCGGGTCAAAGTTGATCAGGATCACCAGGTCGTCATCGACGTCCTCGCCCTGGCGCACAAAGCTCACGATGGACTGCTTGGAGTTGTCCGCGTCGATCCAGGTAAAGCCGTCGTCGGTGTAGCCGCGTTCGTACAAGGCGGGCTCGGCGGTGTACAGGTGGTTGAGCGCCTTGATAAACGCCTGATGGTGCGCATGGGTCTCGTACTGCTCGGTCAGGAACCACTGGATGGACTCGTAGTAGCGCCACTCAATAAACTGGCCGATCTCGTTGCCCATAAAGTTGAGCTTGGCACCGGGATGCGTCATCTGGTAGAAGGCCAGCGTGCGCAGGCCGGCAAATTGGCGCCACCAGTCGCCCGGCATGCGGCCGATGAGCGAGCACTTGCCGTGTACGACCTCGTCGTGGCTCAGCGGGCAGATGAAGTTCTCGGTAAAGGCGTACATGATGGAGAACGTGAGCAGCCCGTGGTTGCCGGGGCGCCACGGAAAATCGGTCTGCATGTAGTGCAGGGTGTCGTTCATCCAACCCATGTCCCACTTGTAGTGGAAGCCCAGGCCGCCGTCCTGCGGCGGATAGGTCACGAGCGGCCACGCGGTGGACTCCTCGGCCATCATCATCACGTCGGGGTAGTGTGCCTCCACGGCGCAGTTGACCTGGCGGATAAACGCGCTGGCGTCCAGGTCCTCCTCGGTACCGTATTTGTTGAACTTCTTTTGGCCCGGATCGTCGATGCCAAAGTTGAGGTACAGCATGCTGGACACGCCGTCCATGCGAATGCCGTCCACATGGAAGTTCTTAAGCCAGTACAGCACGTTAGAGACCAGGAAGGAGCGGACCTCGCCGCGGGCGAAGTCAAACTTGTGCGTGCCCCAGTTGGGATGAATCTCGTGCTCAAACAGCATGTGGCCGTTAAAGGTAGCAAGGCCGTGGGAGTCGGCGCAAAAACCGCCGGGCACCCAGTCCATGATCACGCCGATGCCCGCCTCGTGGCACGCATCGATAAAGTGCATGAGCTGCTGCGGGTTGCCGTAGCGCGACGTGGCGGCGTAGTAGCCGGTCGTCTGGTAGCCCCAGGAGCCATCGAAGGGATGCTCCATAAGCGGCATGACCTCGATATGCGTATAGCCCATGTCGCGCACGTAGTCCACGAGCTCCACCGACAGGTCGTCGTAAGTGTAGAACTCGCCGCGCTGCGCGGGGAAGGGATCCATGGGGCCGGGGTAGTTGCCGTACTCGTCGGGCTCGCCCTGCGGCGCGTCGCCGTGGCGCTTCCACGAGCCAATATGCACCTCGTAGATGTTGAGCGGCTGCGACATGTGGTTGTGGCCGGCGCGGCGCTTGAGCCACGCGGCGTCGTTCCACTTGTAGCCATCGAGGGTCCACAGCACGCTGGCGGTACCCGGAGGGCACTCGGCCTTAAAGGCGTACGGATCGGCCTTGTAGAGCTTCTCGCCCTCGTTGGTCTCGATGAGATATTTATAGAGCTGGCCCTGCTCGGCGCCAGGAATAAAGCCTTCCCAAATAGCGCTCGTATGCACGGGCACCAGCGGGTTGGCTTCCTCATCCCAGTCGTTAAATTCGCCAATGACATGGACACTTTTTACGTCGGGCGCCCAAACGCAAAAGCGCCAGCCGCGCGTGCGCTGCTGCGTGTCGGGATGCGCGCCCATCTTTTCCCAGCTGCGCTCCCACATTCCAATGCCAAACAGGTAGACATCGTCCTTGGAGAGCTCCGGTGCGTGCGGAGCGACCTTACGGGTTGCGGGCTTTTTAGCCGTTGGCTTTAGCTTTGTATCGCTCACGTTTGATCCCATCATGACGCGGCAGCGTGTTGCCTTGGTGACTAGATGCGAAAGGTCCAAGGCTGCACGAATCGAAGGGACGGCGAAGTTTCTGTGATTCGTTCCACCTCGCGTGCTCGGTGGAACTTTCGGCAGAAACTACGATAACACCTGTGCGTTAGTTTTATGGACGAAAGCGGATTTGCAGAGGCGTTTAATCGGTAAGCGACATGTTTATACCACTGGCAGAATTGCCGTGGTAAAACTCTTGACAGTTTTACCAATTTGGGTTTCAAAATTGTTTGGCTGACGTTTGGTAAAACGTTTTTAGCAGGATGTTTACCATTTGATATCGAAAGGTTCGTTTATGCCCCATACCGCCACTCCCAAGGTTGCTTTTATTTTCGATTGCGACGGCACACTGGTTAATAGCACCCCCGTTTGGGCCTATGCCCAGCCCGAGTTATTGCACCGCCACGGGATTGACGTGACCGTGGATGACTTTGCCCAATTTGAGCACCTGTCGCTGGAGGATGAATGCCAGGCCTACCACGACACGTGGGGCATCGGAGCGAATGGCGAGGAACTGTATCGCGAGCTGAGCGAGATTCTGATTGATGGGTACTCCAAGGTGCCGCCGCGCGAGGGGCTCCTAGCATTTTTGGAGCAGGCGAAGGCGGCGGGCATTGCCATGTGCGTGGCTACGTCCACGCCGGCCGAGTTGGTTAAGTCTGCGCTTGCGGGCGCCGGGCTCGACGCTTACATGGAGTTTGTTACCACGACGGGTGAGGCAGGACGCTCCAAGCAGTTCCCGGATGTGTACGAGCTGGCGCTGCGCCGCCTGGAGGAGCGTCATGGGAATAAGTTTGAGCGCGCTTGGGTGTTTGAGGACGCTGTCTTTGGCCTAAAGAGCTCTGGCTCCGCCGGCTTTAAGCGCGTGGGCATCTATGACCCACACGGCCGCATGAAGCGCGACGACGTACGCGCCAACTGCGATATCTTTATCGACAGCTACGAGGGGCTGGATTTAGCTCGCGTGCTTTCGTTTGAGGGATAGGCGAGGGCTGTGGCTTGCAAGGTATTAGTGGTCTGCGGCTCGCCCGTGGTGGCGAGCGCGGGTCTGTTACGTAGGCTAGCAGGGGAGTGCGACCACGTTGTCGCCGTGGACCGCGGACTCGATGCGCTGCTGGGCGCTGGCCTGAGCTGCGACGTTTATGTGGGGGATGCCGACACGGTGAGCGACGCGGGCCGTGCGCTGGTCGATGCCGCCACCGACTTTGAAGTTGAGCGCCACGACCCGTACAAGGACTATACCGATCTTGCGTTGGCGCTCGATTCCGTCCGCCGTCGCTGGCCGGGTGCCGAAGTGGTTGCGACCTGCGCCACGGGCGGCCGTCCGGACATGGCGCTTTCCGTGCTGGGGTTGCTCGCGGGCTACGAGGATGCCCCAGTCTGGATTGCCGAAGACAAGGTGGTCGCCCGCATCCTTCGCACAGGCGAATCGTGGACCATTGAGGGCGCCGAAGGCAAGACGTTCTCCATCATCGCCATAGCCCCTGGGACGGTGGTAAGCGAACATGGCTTGGAGTGGGAACTAGATCACGCCCCGCTGGACTTGTTGGCCGACACGGGCATCAGCAACATAGTAAGAACCACAGCCACCATAACCGTCCACCAAGGAGCCGCAATCGGATTCCTACTGCGGTAGGGATTTTTGGGACTGGCCATAAAATTGCGCGCTGGCCGAAGGCCAGGGTGAATTTTTAGGACCTGTCCCAAAAATCCCGTAAGTCACCCCAACAACCCGAAAAAAGTCCTTGCATCAAAGAAAGTCTTCCCCTATAGTACTACCTCGTCACGGGGGCGTAGCTCAGCTGGGAGAGCGCTTGACTGGCAGTCAAGAGGTCAGGGGTTCGATCCCCCTCGTCTCCACCATCGTGAATTAAAAGGCCTTCGGAATTCCGAAGGCTTTTTTCATGCCAAAATACCTCGCGCCACAAACCCATACCCACATCAACAAAAAGTTGCACAATTTATTTCCCATGTCTGTACATAGTTTGTTATCCAAACGCAATTACCAGTGCAGCTCGCTGCTTCAGTTGGGCTTCAGGAACGCTCCCAATTATTGCCAGCTCCACAATAACCTGCGCCAACGTGAACAACATCCCAAAACAACCCCCTTAAGCACGTCAAATGAACGAAATGTTGTCCAACGCAACCCAAATCAGTTTCACTAACAGCTTGTGCTAGGATACCTAACGTTACATGAGTTCAACTGTGCTCACGGCTTCAGTAAGCCACAAAGCGCAGGGTCGATCAGCATCCGGCCGTAACGGCGGTGTTAGAAAAACCATGAGCTCCAATATCGATTGCCATGCACGTTTTTGCACTTGCTTTTGCGGCTATTTATAAGTTCGCATTGGAAGGTGCCAATAAGTTGTTTTGGCAAACCACAGCAGTCCTTCAGCTGTTTGCGTGCGGTCCAGTTTTGTACCCGCTTGACTGGTTCGCACACAGCCAGCTGGAGACGCGGTCATTTTGCGATACACGTCCGCGTTTCTAGCAACTGCGCTTATACATACCGTTCACGGTGGGGCAGAGCCACGTGCTTGTCTGACTGGGCTCAGGGTTTGAATATGGAGCGCCTTCGCGCACAAGCGCCCTGGCGAAGCCATATCCAAATCACGTGAGCCATACGTAAGACAGCAAGGGGGTGGAGCTCGTGTGGTATGTAATTCAGGTCATTAACGGTCGCGAAGACGTAATGCGTGAGCGCATTGAGCGCTTGGTGCCGGCTGTCGCCATGCAGGAGCTCTTTTATCCCCAATTTCAAACCGAGATTAAAGTACACGGCGAATGGGTCAATACGACCAAGCCACTCTTTCCCGGTTATCTAATCTGCGATACGGCAGATCCCCGCACCGTGCAACAGTATCTGCTGCGCATGGACGACTTTGCCCGGGTGCTTTCCCAGGACGGTCAGTTTGTGCCGCTGGCAAAAGAAGAGGTTCAGCTTATTGGCGGCTTTACGCATAGGGGAGACCGCGTAGTGCCCATGAGCGAGGCCTTAAAAGACGGCGACCAGGTCGTAGTGACGGCAGGTCCGCTGCTGGGCCACGAAGGCCTTATCAAAACCATTAATAGACGCAAGAGCACTGCTTATCTGGAGCTCAACCTGTGCGGCCGACGCGTAACTACGCGCGTTGGCCTTGCCGTGCTTTCAAACGAGCAACGTGCCATGCGAAGCCTCAAAAAAGCGATCGCCTAGCTGCTGGCGGTTGCTCAAAGGAGCAAAGGGGATCCCCGGGGCGGGGATAACGGGATTAATAGGGAGAGAGAAGAGCGAATCTTGAACACCGAATCCAAGAGCGCAAAGCAAAAGGGGAAGCTAAGCGCCTTCGAGCCGTATGTGTTGATGGCATATGACATTGCTGCAACTTTTATTGCCGTGTTTGTTGCATCGTGGGGAACGCAGCATTGGGCGACGCTCAGCGGAGCAGCCGGCGCATGCCCGGCTATTCTTGTGCTTGCGATTGTAAACGTTGTCGTCTTTTGGTTCTTTCATATGTATAGCAGCTTATGGCGCTATGCGAGCATTTCCGAGGCTGGACGTATTGTTGCTGCTGTAACGGTAGGCTCAGTCATTGGCGACGTTATCTTTAACGTGTTATTTGGCAAGGGCATGACCCTTCGTGAGGACGTTATGGCATGGGCTGTCGTCCTCATTATTTGCGGTGGCGGCCGCTTTGCCATTCGCGCCATTTATGGTAGCCAGCTCTGGCGTTTTATAAGCAATTCCGATGCGCATCTCCCGCGTACGCTCATCGTAGGAGCAGGGGAGACCGGCTCTCTTTCCATCAAACGTATGCTCAACGGAGACACCGATATGATCGGTGATCCGGTTGCCGTAGTTGACGATGACCCCAATAAGCAAAATCAGCGAATTCATGACGTTAAGGTCTACGGTACTTGCGCCGATATCCCTACTATTGCGCACGATTGCGAAGCAGAACAGATTGTCGTGGCAATTCCTAGCGCTACGCATGAAGAGCGTCAGCGTATCTATGACCTGTGCATGAAGACAGGTCTTAGGGTTCTCACGCTCCCCAATGTCCGCGATATTCCGCAGGATGGTGTAGGCAGGGTTGCTCTTCGTGAGGTCGAGATCAGCGACTTGCTTTCTCGTGAGGAGAAGTCTCTTGACCTTAACCAAATGGGCTATGTTACCGGTAAGCGCATTTTGGTCACGGGCGGCGGCGGATCTATTGGGTCAGAGCTTGTACGTCAGCTGCTTCCGGCAAAACCTGCGCAAATCGTGTTGTTCGACATTTACGAGAACACTACCTACGAGCTGTATCACGACATCATCAAGACCGCTCATGATCAAGGCACTGATATTCAAGTCTATATCGGCTCCATTACGCATCTCCCCGCGATTACCAAAGTCTTTGAGAAGTACCATCCGCAAGTTGTTTTCCACGCTGCAGCCCACAAGCACGTTCCTCTTATGGAACACAACGCCCGCGAGGCAATCGAGAATAACGTTTTTGGCACGCTCAACGTCGTGCGCCTTGCCGACAAGTACCAGTGCAGTCACTATGTGCAGATTTCCACCGATAAGGCCGTTAATCCCACTAACGTAATGGGTGCCACCAAGCGTATGGACGAGATGATCGTTCAGTATTACGCGGCAAACAGTAAGACCATCTTTACGGCTGTTCGCTTTGGCAATGTTCTGGGTAGTCATGGATCGGTTATTCCGCTGTTTAAGCGCCAGCTTCGTGAGGGTGGCCCTATCACCATTACGCACAAGGACATCACGCGTTACTTCATGACCATCCCCGAGGCTAGTAAGTTGGTCATTACTGCTGGTGCACTTGCTCATGGCGGCGAGATCTTTGTTCTGGACATGGGTGAGCCGGTCAAGATCTACGACCTTGCCATCAACCTTATTACGCTGAGCGGTCTTAAGCCTGGCATAGATATCCAGATCAAAGAGGTCGGCCTGCGTCCTGGCGAAAAGATGTACGAGGAGCTTCTTATGGACAACGAGCAGCTCCTGCCTACCGAGCATTCCGAGATTCGCATTTCCACAGCCGAGGCCGACAGGATGGAAGAGATCAAAGACAAGCTCGAGAAGCTTCATGACTGCCTCGACAAGGATAACGACACGGTTAAGTCCGTTCTCGCTGAGGTTGTACCTACATATCATCCGCAGTTTAACGATTAGGGATAAGGAGCCAAGATGGACATTAAACCCTTTGAGAACAAGGTTTGGCTTAGCTCGCCGACCATGCACGGCGATGAGCTCAAATACGTTACCGAGGCATATGAGACTAACTGGATGTCAACGGTAGGCGAGAATATCAACGAAATCGAACGCCAAATGGCTGAAAAGATTGGTTGCGGCTATGCCGTTGCCCTTTCTTGTGGTACTTCTGCCTTGCATCTTGCCATGAAGCTTGCTGGAATTAAGCCCGGTGATGAGGTCCTTTGCAGCGATATGACGTTCGACGCAACGGTGAACCCAGTTGTTTACGAGGGCGGTGTCCCTGTATTTATCGATACCGAGCGAGACACTTGGAATATGGATCCCGTCGCTCTTGAAAAGGCCTTCGAACTGCATCCGACTGCAAAGGTCGTTGTGGCGGCGCATCTATACGGAACGCCTGGCAAAGTCGAAGAGCTTCGTTCAATTTGCGATGCACACGGGGCTGTCCTTGTTGAGGATGCTGCTGAGTCACTTGGCGCCACGTATAAGGGTCGTCAGACTGGTACGTTTGGTGACATCAGCGCCATTAGCTTTAACGGCAATAAGATCATTACCGGTTCCGCTGGTGGCATGCTTTTAACTGATAACAAAGAGGCAGCCGATAAAACGCGCAAATGGTCGACCCAGTCGCGTGAAGCCGCCCCCTGGTACCAACATGAGGAGCTTGGTTATAACTATCGAATGAGCAATGTAATCGCCGGTGTCGTGCGTGGCCAGATTCCGCATCTGGAGGAGCATATTGCCCAAAAGAAGGCTATTTACATGCGTTACAAAGAGGGCTTTAAGGGTCTGCCGGTGAGCATGAACCCCTACGACCCTAACGTTTGTGAGCCGAACTTCTGGCTTTCTTGTCTGCTAATAGACCCTGACGCAATGTGCAAACAGGTTCGAGGCGAGAGTGAGGCACTTTACGTAAGCGAGCCTGGTAAGAGCTGCCCCACCGAGATTCTTGAGGCTATTGCCGCCATTAACGCCGAGGGTCGTCCAATATGGAAGCCTATGCACATGCAGCCTATTTATCGCATGAATGCTTTCGTGACGCGCGAGGGCAATGGTCGAGCTAAGACTAACGCGTATATTTCCGGCGGTGCAACGGGTACAGATGGCTTGCCTTTGGATATTGGCGCCGATATCTTCCATCGTGGTCTCTGTCTGCCCTCCGACAACAAGATGACTCCCGAGCAGCAGGACGTAATTATCGAAGTGATTAGGCGTTGTTTTGAGTAGGTTAGGTAACGAGACTTTTTACCAACGTCATGGCAAACGAATCATTGACCTGTGTCTGTCTCTTGTCCTGCTCATTCTCTTCTGGTGGGTACTGGCAATCGTGGCAATTATGGTCCGCGTGAAATTGGGTAGCCCCGTGCTGTTCCGCCAGCCGCGCCCGGGTAAGGACGAGAAGATATTTAACCTTTATAAGTTTCGCACTATGACTGATGAGTGCGATGAAAACGGCAATCTTTTGCCCGACGAGGTGCGCTTGACAAAGTTTGGCAAGGCTTTACGTGCGACAAGCTTGGATGAGTTGCCTGAGGTGCTCAACATCGTGCGAGGCGAGATGGCTATTATCGGGCCGCGTCCGCAGCTGGTACGCGATATGGTGTTCATGACGCCCGAACAGTGCAAGCGCCATTTGGTGCGGCCTGGTCTTTCTGGGTTGGCCCAGGTGAACGGGCGTAACGCCATTGCCTGGGATGACAAGCTTGCCTACGACTTGGACTATATCGAGCATATTACATTCGCGGGTGATGCCGCCATTTTCTTTAAGACCCTCGCCAAAGCCTTCGTGAAACAGGAGGGTATTACCGAGGACGGCATGGCCACCGCCGCCGACTACGGCGACTATCTGCTTGCCGAGGGCCGCGTGACGCGCGAAGAGTACTACGGCCTGCAAGAGCAGGCAAAGAAATTGTTGAACGAAACGGTCGTGATCCAGTGAGGGAAAACACTCAGGAGTTCGGCCTTGTATCCGTCGTAATGCCATCGTACAACTCTGAACACTTTATTGCGGAAAGCATAAAGAGCGTGCAGTCGCAGACATACGGCGACTGGGAGCTGCTGGTCGTTGACGATTGCTCGACGGACGGCACCGTCGCTGTCGTTGATGCCTTAGCCAAGGATGACTCGCGCGTCCACGTTTTCTCCAACGAGCGCAACTCGGGCGCGGCGTACTCGCGTAATCGCGCGCTTCGAGAGGCAAGGGGCGACTGGGTCGCCTTTCTGGACAGCGATGACCTCTGGGAACCGGACAAGCTGGAGAGGCAGCTCGCGTTCATGCGCAAAAGCGGCTGCAGTTTTTCGTACACGGAGTATGAGACGATGGACGAGGGTGGAGAGTCCCAAGGGCGTCGCTTCTCGGGGCCTTCGCTTATTACGCGCTCAGGCATGCGCCGCTATTGCTGGCCAGGGTGTTTGACTGTAATGTACGATGCGCATGAGGTCGGCCTGGTGCAGATAGCCGACCTGAAAAAGCACAACGACTATGCCATGTGGCTGAAGGCGGCCAAGAAAGCTGACTGTATGCTGTTGCCCGAGGTGCTCGGGCGATATCGGGTGAGAACGTCTTCCGTCTCGCACGGAGTTGGACTCAGGGGCCAGGTCGCTCATCTCTACGTTCTCTGGCACGAGGGCGAGGGCATGTCGGCTCCGCTCGCTTGCTGGAGGACATTCATAAATCTGGTTTTTGGTGCGTACAAGAAGATGAAGTACGTCAGCAACTGTGACTGAACATGCGAGGCAAGGCTTTCTATAGATGGAAATAACTAAACAGATAAAGACGGTCGGCATTATCGGACACTTTGCTGAGGGGCTCGACATGGCGGATGGTCAGGTCGTGAAGACTCGAACTGTCCGCGAGTTGTTGCGCGATGTCTGCGGGAATGAGAATGTTAAATCTGTCGACACGCGTGGGTGGCAGAAGCACCCGATTGCACTTATTCGTGAGTGCACCGAACTCGCGAAATTCTCTGATGTCCTTATTATGCTTCCGGCCCATAATGGACTGAAAGTCTTTGCGCCGATGCTCATTAATTTGCGGAAGCGACATGGCTGTAAAGTCGTGTACTCAGTCATCGGCGGGTGGCTCGCCGAATTTATAGCCGGACAGTCTTTGCTCACGAAGAAGCTCAAATCGTTCGATGCGATACTGGTTGAGTCTCAACGAGTTAAGTCTCTGCTCGCCGATCAAGGCTTCGAAAACGTGCTCGTGGCATATAACTACAAGCGCCTGCCTCTTCTCGAATCCTCCGAACTCGAGAAGCCATCCGGTGAGCCATGGCCTTTAGCGGTCTTCTCCCGCATCTACGAGGACAAAGGCATTGACGACATAGTGTGGGCTGTGCGCAAGGCGAACAGTCAGCTTGGTCGTCGCGCTTTCAGGCTTGACATTTACGGAAACGTCCTAGCCGAGTACAAGGAGCACTTCCAGGCGCTCATGGCAGACTGCGACGTCTCCGAGGTCGCCTACAAGGGCGTTGCGCCCGCGGACGAGAGTACTTCGATCCTCAACGGGTATCTCGCCCTGACCTTTCCAACGAGGTGCGCGGGCGAAGGCGTCCCAGGCACCGTGGTTGACGCTTACTGTGCCGGTATCCCCGTAATTGCGTCGCAATGGCCAAGTTATGCCGAGATGGTCAAAGAAGGCGAAACGGGCGTGTCGTATGAATTCTGCAACCGTGAGGCGTTGCTGGATATCCTACTTAATCCCAGGCTGCCCAAGCAGCTGCTTGCAATGAAAAAATCTTGCCTTCGCAAGGGGCACGACTACTCGTACGAAACGGGCTTGAGGACATTCAAGCTTCTTGTTGAAAGCAATTTCGATGTGCACAAACAATAAACCTCAGCGACTGCTCTGCATTGTGTCGAATATGGACACAGGTGGTGCTGAAACATTCTTAATGAAGATGTATCGACAGCTAGATCGAACGCGTTATCAGATGGACTTTGTTGTTTCCGGCGATAAGCGAGGCTATTACGAAGACGAAATCGAACGCCTTGGAGGCAGAGTTTTTAGAATCACTCGTAAAACGAAAGATTTTTCTGCCTACCGACGCGAGCTCACACTTGCAGTTCGTGATGATGGATGCCCCAACGTGCTTCGTATTGGATCGGATGCACTTTCAGCAATAGATCTCTGGGTTGCCAAGAAAGCGGGTGCATCTCGACTTTTTATGCGTTCAAGTAACGCCAGTGACGGCAAGGGTGTTATTGGTCAGTTTATTCAGAAAGCTATTCGCCGCCCTTTGACCTCAATTGCAGATGTAAAGATTGCACCTTCTGACCTTGCTGCCGAATATGCTTTTGGTCCTAAAGCCATTAGGCGAGGTGAAGTTCGATATCTTCACAATGCTCTTGATCTTAATCAATATCAGTTTTCTCTTGAAATGCGTAGGTCAATTCGCAATGAACTCGGTTTAAACGACAATTCTCTTGTTGTTGGACATGTTGGGCGCTTTACTGCTCAGAAGAACCATGAATTCCTTCTTAAAGTATTTGCTGAATTACTAAAACAAAGATCCGACGCCCGTCTCGTGTTGGTGGGCATGGGAGAGCTTGAGCACAATATTCGTGAGAAAGCAAAAGTTTTGGGAGTACTTTCTAATATCAATTTTACTGGCCTGCGCTCTGATATCCCGGCTTTATTGTCTGCATTCGATGTTTTCGTTCTGCCATCATTATATGAGGGCATGCCAAATGTCGTAATTGAAGCTCAGGCCGCAGGCCTTCATTGCGTCGTTTCTGACACGGTAACGAGAGAAGTAAATGTCACAGGCGATGTTGCGTTCCTGCCCTTTACTGATACTGATCTTTGGGTTAATTCGGTGTTGTGTGCTGGCGAAGCAGCAAGAGTTGATAAACGAAATCAGATGGCAGATGCCGGTTATGACATCAATGAAGAAGTCAAGCGATTCGTTACCCTGGTCTATGGAGCCGATGATAACGCTCGGGAGTTACAGTAAATGATTCCATATTTAACCTTTATCATCATTGCTGGAATCGTTGCCCTTATCTATAGGGGCGTTTGCGAGGGCGGAGATATCCGAAAGAGCGATGGGCTAAAGGATGTTAACTGGACGCCTTACGCCGCCTGCCTTTGTGTCGCCCTTATCTGTTTCGTGGCTGTCCGCGATATTACAGTCGGAGCGGATAATCCAAATTACCTCGGATCCTTACATTACTATGCGGGCATCTCGTGGGGTGAGGTGTTTACCGCTAAGCTCGTATGGCCATACGATTATGAACCGCTTTACTTCCTGCTTACGAAAATTTGCGCTCATTTCTATTTATCTGACCATGCATTCTTTTTTATTATCGGTATTTTGATTTATCCACTGGTATTTGATTTTTTTATACGCTATAGCGAATCTCCCTATGTCAGCTTTCTCATCTACTGCGCTTTAAGCCTCTTTGCATATAGCCTAGGCGTTTACCGCCAGATGATTGCTCTTTCGATTTGTTTATTTTCAACTCGTTGGATCGACTCTAATAAACCAATTCCATTTGTTCTCACCATAGTTCTTGCCATGGCCTTCCATTCATCATCGATATGCTTCGCTCTTCTCTGGTTTTACAAAAAAATAGACGTAATGCACTTACTTAAGATTGCGATTCCTGTCTCCTTTCTCTTCCTTGCTCTTGGGCGCGCTTTGGCAATGGTGGCTGTAAAGATTTTTCCGCAGTATGCTCATTTTGTTGGTTCTAAATATGATGTTGAAGGCGGAAGCTTTAGCATGCTCGTCATTCTCTTATTTGTGGCGGTTGTTGTTCTTTACGCGCTTCGGGATACGAATGATTTCAAAAAAAGTCCTCAAATGGTGAAGGTCTCTATTTTTGCGCTGAGTCTAGCACTGTGTCTCCAGGCTGCATCATATTCAATGGTCATCATGGGACGTGTTCTTTCTTATTATTCTATTTTCTTAGCCATTCTTATTCCTTATTTGATGATGCATTGTTTTGGCAGACATGGACGAGTGCTGAGTTTTTATTTCGTAGTACCTATCTCCATCGCTTTATTTGCCAACAGTATGGCAACTTTAATTTAGTCATCCACTGTAATTCAGGAGTTTCAAGTGAACAAGCTTTCAAAGTTTATTAATAACCCTTGGATAGCATACGTTTTTGCTGCTGGATATGGGCTCACCAATTGGGTCCCCGATGAGCCCCATCTAAAGGCAATGTTTAGGGGGACGGTTGGTGAAAAGCTCGATCTTAAAAATCCAAAGACATTCAATGAAAAGCTTCAGTGGCTTAAATTGCATGATAAGAACCCCCTTTATAACACTCTAGTGGATAAGTATCGAGTGAAACCTTGGGTCGCGGAGCGTATCGGCGTGGAGCATGTCACCAAGACCTACGCGATGTGGGAGGAAGTTGAGGATATCGATATCACGGATCTTCCTGACCGGTTCGTCCTCAAGACAAATCACGATTGCGGAGGCGTTGCCATCTGCAGCGACCGAAGCACCTTTGATCTCGATGCTGCGAAGAAGAAATTGGCGAAGCACCTTAAGACCAATTACTTCTGGCGTACCCGAGAGTGGCCATATAAGGATGTCAAACCATGTGTTTTCGCCGAGGAGTATCTTGATCCTGCTGAGGGCAAAAGCGATCTGACTGATTACAAGATTATGTGTTTTGATGGAAAGGCCTGCTGCGAGTTCACTTGCACCGATCGATCCGAGGGCGACTTGCGCGTTGATTTCTTCGACCCCGAATGGAACCATCTGCCGTTTACCAGGCATTATCCCAACGCGGACATTCCTCCGAAAGCACCTGCAAGCTTGAAACAAATGGTTTCTGACGCTGAGCTGCTATCAAAGGAGATTCCGTTCGTTCGGGCCGACTTTTATGAGGTTGCCGGTCAGTATTACTTCGGAGAACTGACATTCTTCCCAGGCGGTGGTTTTGAGGAGTTCGACCCTTCCTTGTGGGATGAAAAGCTCGGCTCCTGGATACAACTCCCCGATAGTATCGGGGGGGGTGCTTCCAAAATGAAACAACGATATTGTGGGTCCATGGCATTGTGAAACGTGATAACTCTCCGGCAGACTATAAGGTCAGCTGTTTTAATGGCGTACCAAAGCTCATCGAAGTTCATCGCGGGCGTTTTTCCAACCATACGTGCGACTATTTCACTCCAAGTTGGGATTCCCTGCCTGATCTCGAATGGGGCGACATACCCAAGTCCAATTATAAGATCCCTGCTCCTTCGAGACTCAACGAGATGCTCAATTACAGCTCAGTTCTTACCGAAGGGTTCCCAGAAATGCGCGCTGATTGGTATTTAGCGGGGGATAGGCTCATCTTCGGCGAGCTTACGCTTTTCAACGATGGCGGGTTCGGCGCTATAGATGATGCGGACGACTCTCTTCTTGGTTCCTTTATTGATCTTGACTTAGCTTTTGGGAAAAAATGATTGAAGGAAGATGACTGACGAATTAACTCAAAAGGCTTCTTCGGCTACCAAATGGTCCCTTGTGACCGAGGTGGTCGTTAAGCTAATATCACCGCTTACCCAGATCGCCCTTGCGCATATTCTTGCGCCAGAGGCTTTCGGTGTTGTGGCTACCGTTACCATGGTAACGAGCTTCGCGGACATGCTTTCGGATGCGGGTTTTCAGAAGTACCTCATCCAGCACGAGTTCAGGGACAAGTCCCATCTCTTCCGAAGTGCTAACGTCGCCTTTGTGACGAACTTGTTCGTCTCCTTAGCACTCTGGTCTCTCGTAGTTTTATTCAACGAGCCTCTTGCTGCCCTTGTGGGCAACGATGGCCTTGGAATCGTCCTCGTCGTCGCTTGTGCTTCTCTTCCCCTTACCGCCTTGAGCAGCATCCAGCTTGCGCTGTTTCACAGGGCCTTCTCCTTTAAGGAGTTATTTGTCGTCAGGGTCGCAGTGGCCCTCGTCCCTTTGTTTGTTACTGTACCCTTAGCGCTTCTCGGTTTCGACTTCTGGTCGCTTGTGATCGGCACTATTATCGGCAACTTGGTGAATTCTCTAGTCTTGACCCTTAAGTCGGATTGGAAGCCTTCCCTTTTTTACTCATTTGCCGAATTGAAGGAGATGCTGTCATTCAGTTCATGGACGCTTCTCGAGCAGTTTTCCATTTGGCTTACGTCTTGGATGGGGACTTTCATCGTAGGCTCCCTGTTAACTCCGTACTACCTTGGTCTTTACAAGACATCAATCTCGATGGTTAATACCGGCATGGGCATCATCACGAGTGCGACAACTCCCGTGCTATTTGCTGAACTATCTCGAAGGCAGAGTGACGATGAATCGTTTCAGCTCGCCTTTTTCCACATGCAGGAAAAGGTCGCCTTGTTCGTCGTTCCTCTGGGTTTCGGGATTTTTCTTTACCGTGACTTCGTGACTAGCCTCGTGCTTGGACCGCAGTGGTCTGAGGGCTCTTTGATGTTTGGTCTATGGGCCTTAAGCAGTGCCGTAGTGATTCCGATCGGCTATTATGCAAGCGAGGTCTTCAGAGCTAAGGGCAGACCAAAGCTATCCTTTGCCTCGCAGGTCTCCTATCTCCTAGTCATGGTTCCAGTAACTTACTATGCCGCATCCCTCGACTTTAATGAGTTTGCGCTCTATAGCTCACTTTTACGTCTGGTAGCCATCGGAATCGACGTCTTCATCCTCAAAGCCTTTATTAAATTCCCTGTTGGCAAAATGATTGCTCGCTTGCTTCCGATTTTTGCTTGCTCCGTCGTGATGTTCACCTCTGGCTGGGTTCTTGATAGCATCTGTCTCCCGACCATCGCTGGGATAATCATGTGTGTGATTGTTTACGCACTGTGCTGCGAGATTTTCCCGTCGACTCGCAAACAACTTAATTCGCTTTATTCGAGATTTCTCTAATAGATTGGCTATGTAACTTATGTTTGGTAAACAAAAACGGGGGGGGTGCCCCGATTGGCAGCGTTATGGAGAAGACACTTCACTTATGACTGACCACGCCCTCAGATTTCTATGGGTGCTCCGAAAGACCCAGCGCTCCTCCAATCCTATCTGGAGGTTGATGCTGCAGCATATGCGCGAAAGGTATGGACTCGAGATATCCCGCTCAACTGATATCGGACCGGGCCTTTATCTGGGTCACGCATACAATATCACGGTGAACCCGGCTGCCATCATCGGCTCGAATTGCAACCTGCATAAGGGCGTGACTATTGGCCAAGAGAACCGAGGGAAGCGTGAGGGTGCTCCGGTAATTGGGGATTGCGTCTGGATAGGCGTCAATGCGACCTTGGTCGGCAGAATCTCGGTGGGAAACGATGTCCTTATTGCCCCTGGGGCGTACGTGAACTGCGACGTTCCTAGCCACTCGATTGTGCTAGGCAATCCTTGTCGCGTGATTCCTCGAGTTGGCGCAACGGGTGGATATATTAACCACAAGGTGCAAATTTAGAACTCTAACCTACCTAACGAAAGAGATTATATGACAACTAGAAAAGTGCTCGTCACCGGGGCCGCGGGCTTCATCGGTGCATTTCTCGTCAAGAAGCTGCTCGAAGAGGCCGATGATGCCATCGTCGGCCTCGACAATCTCAACAGCTATTATGATCCTGGCATCAAGGACGCGCGCCTTCGCATGCTTGCCGAGGCCGATATCAACGGCTGCTTCACCTTCGTGCGCGGCGATTTGTGCGATGCCGCCCTCATCGAGCGCCTGTTCGCACAGAACGGCTTCGACGTCGTTGTGAACCTCGCCGCCCAGGCGGGCGTCCGCTACTCCATCGAGAACCCGCGCGCCTACCTGGAGAGCAACCTCGTCGGCTTCTTCAACGTGCTCGAGGCCTGCCGCCACCACCCGGTCAAGCACCTGGTCTACGCCAGTTCCAGCTCGGTCTACGGCGGCAACAAGAAGGTGCCGTTCTCGGAGGAGGACCGCGTCGACTCGCCGGTGTCACTCTACGCCGCCACCAAGAAGTCTAATGAGCTCATGGCCGCGGCTTACTCCAAGCTCTACTCCATCCCGGCCACCGGCCTGCGCTTCTTCACGGTGTACGGCCCTATGGGCAGGCCCGACATGGCCTACTTCGGCTTCACCGAGAAGCTGCGCCGCGGGGACACCATCAAGATCTTCAACATGGGCGACTGCCGCCGCGACTTCACCTACGTCGACGACATCGTAGAGGGCGTGAGGCGTGTAATGGACGCCGCGCCCGAGGTGAAGATGGGCGAGGACGGGCTGCCCCTCGCCGCGCACCGCGTCTACAACATCGGCAACTCTCATCCCGAGAACCTGCTCGACTTCGTTGACACGCTGCAACGCGTGCTGGTGGAGGAGGGCGTGCTCCCGGCCGACTACGACTTTGAGGCCCACAAGCAGCTCGTGCCCATGCAGCCTGGCGACGTGCCCGTCACCTACGCCGACACTACGGCGCTCGAGCACGACCTGGGCTACAAGCCCGCGACGCCGCTTGAGGACGGCCTGAGGGCCTTTGCCAAGTGGTATAAGTGCTACTACAACATTTAGGAAATCATGGCCCTGTAACAGGGGCCATTTTTCATGCGAATTATTGTACTTTGACAATTGGAGAATGACATGAAGATCGCTGTCGCCGGTACCGGCTACGTCGGCCTGTCCCTCGCCGTCCTGCTCTCGCAGCACAACGAGGTGCACGCGCTGGACATCGTGCCCGAGAAGGTCGAGAAGATCAACGACTATATGTCGCCCATCCAGGACGACGAGATCGAGCGCTTCCTGGCGGAAGCAAAGGCGGGGGAGCGCGAGCTCGACCTGCACGCCACCGTCGACGTTGCAGAGGCCTACGCGGGCGCCGACTACGCCGTCATCGCCACGCCCACCAACTACGACAGCGATAGGAACTTCTTCGACACGAGCTCCGTCGAGGCCGCCATCGCCGCCGTGCGCTCGGTGAACCCGGACGCCTGGATCGTCATCAAGTCGACCATCCCCGTCGGCTACACCGCGGGCCTGCGCGAGAGGCTGGGCGACAGCAAGATCTTCTTCAGCCCGGAGTTCCTGCGCGAGAGCAAGGCGCTATACGACAACCTGCACCCCAGCCGCATCGTGGTCGGTGCGCCGAAGGACGATCCCGAGGCCGTCGCGGCCGCCGAGCGCTTCGCCGGCCTGCTCGCGCAGGGCGCCGACCCCGCCGAACTCGAGCGCGTGAACGCCGACGGCTCGAAGGGCATCCCGGAGCTGGTGCTGGGCACCACCGAAGCCGAGGCCGTCAAGCTGTTCGCCAACACCTACCTGGCGCTGCGCGTGGCCTACTTCAACGAGCTCGACACCTACTGCGAGGTCCGCGGCCTCAACACCCGCGATGTCATCGACGGCGTCTGCCTGGAGCCGCGCATCGGCAGCCACTACAACAACCCCAGTTTCGGCTACGGCGGCTACTGCCTGCCCAAGGACACCAAGCAGCTGCTGGCCAACTACAAGGACGTGCCCCAAAACCTGATCGAGGCCATCGTGGAGGCCAACCGCACCCGCAAGGACTTCGTCGCCGACGAGGTGCTGCAGATGGTGTGGGACCGCGTCTACGAGGGCAAGCCGAAGCCGGTCGTGGGCGTCTACCGCCTGACGATGAAGTCCAACTCCGACAACTTCCGCGCGAGCTCCATCCAGGGCGTCATGAAGCGCGTGAAGGCCAAGGGCGTGCCCGTGGTGGTCTACGAGCCCACGCTGGACGCGCCGGAGTTCTTCGGCTCCGAGGTGACCCACGACCTGGAGGCCTTCAAGGCCGGCTGCGACGTGATCGTGGCCAACCGCTGGAGCGACGAGCTCGCGGACGTTGCGGACAAGGTGTACACGAGGGATCTGTTTAAGAGGGACTAGGGGAGAGGTGTACTCCCAGGATCTGGTGATATACAAAAATCGAATCTAGAGGGAGGCCGTATCAGCGTTGGCTGATACGGCCTCCTTTGATGTAACTCTGTTCCTAAAAACAAAACATGTGTTCGATTTGAAACTACATGAAGGAAGATCAATGCAGAATGCAAGCTACAATAGCAAACGAGTATTGGACTCGAGTCTAGCGGAGGATTATGGCGTTCCAAGATATCCTTGCTGCGATTGATATCGTCACGGGGCCTGACCCGGCCCATTCTATCCTGGCGTTTTCGATTGTCGTCGGGCTGTTTTTGCTGTGGTTGCGTAAGCAGGCTTTGGCGCGGTTTTACAAGGCCGGTATCTATGTTGCAGCACTGGCGTCCGATGCATTGTTTGCATCGGTAAAGCTTAGCCTTTTATGGTTGGCGGGTGTGGCATCGCCCTTTCTCGCGTTGAGTCTG
The DNA here is from genome assembly GCA_905214105.1 of uncultured bacterium. Lineage (GTDB taxonomy): Bacteria > Actinomycetota > Coriobacteriia > Coriobacteriales > Coriobacteriaceae > Collinsella. The sequence continues at coordinate 18,015 of CAJMKK010000008.1, read as the reverse complement.
TTCGCTCTTCTCGTCAACTATTTTTGGTGTGCGCAGCAGCTCGATGACATAGTGGACAAGGCGGATCCCTCTCTTCCCGAATGCGACTATGTAGCTGCCTTCAGGCTGATGAACTCGGTTGACCGTGATCGACTGTCCAGAATGCAGCTCACCTGCCTCGACAAGGATAGGATTTTCTGCAACATCTACTTGGGAAACAACGGCGTTGCGAAAAGAATGCTTGAGAACGAAAACTTAGAGCCGGCTTTCAGGCATTTCGCCCTCCATATTATCGCGGACGCCGCTTGCGATCGTGCTGGGTCGCAAGCGGAGCTCGAAAGCGCCTTGGCCGAGAAAACCGACAAGACAGACCCTTTCATCACGGTCCAGCTTTGGCACAACCGCGCGATTAGCTATGTCGTGAACGGTCAGTTCAAAGTCGCCGACGACGAGTTCAAGAAGACGTATCGCGAAGCTAAGCGTCTGGGCGTTCGGAATAAGTCGTTCCTCTTGCTGCTGTTTGAGAACGCAGCATTGAATAAAACGAAAATCGGCTTGCCTGATGGCGGCGTTAAAGAAGGGTGGGGGTTGATTGAGGAATGCGAAAAGGCGCTTGCTCCGATTGGCCCCAACGATTTTGGGCAGCTCTTCAATCTGCGGCTTCTTTTCATGAGGCAGATAGGGACAAGTATCGAGGACAGGAACAAGCTGTATTTGGTCGAGGTCAAAAACACCCTTAGCAATGCCTCCCTTTCCGAGCAACAGCGCGTCGTCGCTATGGCGAGCCTGGGCAGAATCGCGTGGTCCGACGGGCTCGATCCCGCACCCGTGCTCAATTTCTTCGCTCGATGCGATCGGTTTTTGTGCGTAAGCGACCCCGATGCACGCTACTATGCCCATAAGAACCTGAGTGCGATGCTTTCGGGCTTGGCGGTGAATGACCGCTTCCCAAATACTTTGGCTGAGAGCGTAATGCGGTATTTCAAGGATGGGGACGCGGAGCATGACTTGGATGTGATGGAGGATGGCCTTCCTCCCGAGGCGATTCTGCGGCGCTCCCAAGTGCTGCGAGAACGCGCTGCCCTAGCCTTAATGGTTGGAGAGAGCGTTGAGCGCGCCGTGTCGTACACTGATGAGGCTATAGGCCTCCTTGAGAGAAGCCTGCAGGTCATGGCGGCGCTCGAGTGTCGATGGCAGCTTGCCCGGCTGACACTGTACGACAAACCCGAGGTGGCGAAATTGCAGCTCTCGATTGCCGAAGAGCGCCTCGCCGCGCTCAATAAGCAACCGTCCCTCGGATATCCCTATTTCGAGATGAGCCTGTGCTACGCCTTGCTTGGTATGCGTGCGGAGTGCAGGGTCGCATATGAAAGGGCCGCCGGCTTCGAGACTCCGATGGGCCATTACGCGCCCGGCATTCGGATTAACAGGACCGCCGCCTTCTGTGCCAGGTTCTACATACTTACGGAAATGCTTGGAAATCCCGAAGAGGTTTGCCCCTTGCTTAAAACTCGAGAGGGCAGGGCGTGGCTGTCTCGCTATCCGAAGGTCTCTTCCCTGTCGAAAACGCTTCTTTGCGGGAAATTTCTTGGGTATGGGGATTTCGTGCCCGCTATGACGAGGCTATTCTTGGATGAGGCGGGGAAGCTATATGCCGAAACATGGCTCGTTGTCCAAGAGATCGGACTCGCGTTTGATCTCGATTCCAGAAAGCCCGGCGAAGAGTATGGGCTGGTTTTCGAAATCCAAAGGCACCCACTGATTGCCGATGGCGATGCCCTTGCAAGGGTGGCCGCGCGGCGCGGGCATACTGTGCTCGATGCGAGGTTGAACCAGTGCAACAAAGACCTTCTCGGGGCCGATGACGCAACCGCCGTATTCGATGTGCTGGATGCCTTGGGCATATTGGCCGAAGGGCGCGTGCCCACATTGGAAGACATCATGAAGAGCTACCTTGAAAGCTGTGTCGACGTTCCCGCCAGCGGTTGAGACGCCTCTGCCGAGGGGTAGCTTCGTCCTGCCGCGCTTCACAAAACGTTTCACAAAGTTCTCTTTGCTGGCCTAGTTTTCAACACGTAGCGCTGTAATGGCCCTGCCTGATTTATCCATCTAGCCCCTTGGAACTGCGGAGGAAATCCTGGACCAAAAGAGGACCGGCAGGATCATACGGATTTACAGCGCAGAACAAAAGGCGAAAGCCATCGAGACGTTCGCCGGTTTCGGATGCAGCACGGCCGACACCATAGCAGAGCTCGGCTAACCCAGCCGTGTCACACCCCACAACCGGCGGAAGGAATACCAGCTCGGCGGCGATGAGTTCCTGGAAGGGGAGCATCGCAGGCCGAGGTATTCCGATGAGGAGAAGCGGAATGCGGTCGATCACTACTCGGGGCACGGGAAAAGTCTGGCGCGCACGATAGGGGCCATGGGATACCCGAGCCGCAAGGTGCTCTCCAGCTGGGTTGATGAGCGCACCCTGGTAATCTGCGCTGTGTGCGAGAAGGAGTGATATGGAGGTTACGCAGACGACTCCTTCAACACCCCGCTCGCGCAACGAGCGCAGAAACGTCAACCATCCGGCATAGGACTCCGTGTCAACGGCATCGAGCCCGAGCGATCGTCACCGCCATCTAAGCAGGCGCCGATGGCGGTGACGATCGCGCACGAGGAGGCGTGGCCCGGATCTCTGCATTTAATGCGGATCGCATCGTGCCAGACGTAGGGAAAGGCCGTATCAGAGAGGCCCCTGGTCTGCATGTCCTCAACGATCGCGTCGGACAACTCGCAGATCCTCGACACTTGGCTCGCGCTCATGCGGTCCACCTCGAGGGCAGAGGCGAGCCATATCCTGCGCGCGGTGTGGCGATGCTTACGCCACTACCTCGAGCCCTCGTCTAGCCGTGCGCAAAACACACCCCGGTAGGCGTTGAGCAACCTGTCGCCCCGCCTGCGCACCAGGATTGGTGGCGTGAGGTCGGGCTCTTCAGCTTGGTGTACACCGTGTTACGCGACACGCCCGTTTTTCAGGCATTCTCGGATATCGAGTCGACCCGCTTCCTCATCTGCCGTATAGAATGAACCGTGGACATGCTGATCACACCTTTCCGACCTCCCTGGTTGATATTTCTAGGCAGCAACCAAGGTAGTCGATTGTGATGGTTGGCGTGCCTGCCTTTGTGCCCTAAATGGTCAAGCCGAAGTGTTCAGTTTTCCGCTACCACAGACAGCAAGGCGCTGAATGCTGGCACGCATGTCGGTGGAATGTCGTGACATGAGCACACGGTCGGGGGTGGTGAACGAGTTCACAACGACATCGCCGCACTTGGCAGCCGAGGCTACCGCGCTATCCGAAGCGCTGCTCACCACTGGCACGATGCCCTTTGCATCCGCCAGGCCGTAACTGGCGATCTCGAGCCAATCCATCGTGGCGGCATTCCTGCATGGGAAGCGCCCAGGCCCCTCATCCCTGAACTTGGCCAGCCACCTGTAAAGGCAGGGCCTGCTTACGTGGTTGAGCCTACACCAGTCCCACACACATACTGGACGAGAGGCAGCGTTCGATGTGATCTGCCCACATGTTCCTGTGTTCTATGTTTGCCCGCGTCATCGCAACCTCCTGTTGAATAAGGCGTTGCGATAATTTTGCCCAAAGCTTATCAGGGTGTTAAGACGCGGCTGTTTTGGTGTTTACACTAAAATCATAAAAGTCATATCATTTCATTAGTTTATTCATCTTTGGATGGAGGAAGAATGCCAACTAACAGCCAGATTCTGATAGACGGATTCATTTCGGACGAATTCTCTAAGCAGGCTGAGTATAGTTCTAAAGGGGACTACTTTGAACTGTTGGCCTCTTCTCGATACATGGCTCCATACGACCTTGACGACGATGAGATAGCGGAAGGGCTCATTGGAGGGTCGCGAGACGGGGGCTGCGATGCGATCTACATCTTTGCCAACAATAATTTCTTGAGTGAGGACGTCCAGATTAAAGACTACATCAATCGTGGATCAAGGGTTGAAATAGTTATTCTTCAGACCAAGGTTTCAAAATCATTCAAAGAAGACGTGTTCTTGAAGTGGAAGGACACCTGTAATGACCTTCTAACATTCGGTATAAATTTAAATGAATTCAATGATAAATATTCCGAACGTGTTATCGATACTTTTAGAAGAATAAGAGAAGCGATTCAAGCAGCAGCGATGGCCGGAAACGAAATCCGAATGAAGTTCGTGTACATCGCGAATGCGGATTCACCATCGGACGGCGTTAAGATTCAGAAAGAGCAGCTTCCGGCCGCCATTGACGAAATCGTCGGCGTAAGCCGATTTAGCTCTTCGTGCGTTTTAGTTGGAGCAGACGAATTGATGCGCATCTGGTCGCCTCCCGCAGAGAGCGGGCTTGTTATGCGTTTTTCGGGGTCCTATGCGTCGGTTCCTCAGAGAACGGACGTCTTTGGCCTGGTGTCTTTGTCGGATTACTACCGCTTCCTCACTGACGACCAGGGGCAGCTCCGTAGCTATCTTTTCGAGGCGAACGTCAGAGATTACGAGGGAAATGTTTCAGTCAACAAAGGAATCAGGGAAACGTTGGAGCATCCTAGCGAAGACGATTTCTGGTGGCTCAACAACGGAGTAACGATACTGGCTTCTGAAGCCTATCAAATAGCAGGAGCAGAAGTGAAAATGGAAGAGCCTCGCATCGTTAATGGACTTCAAACGTCATATGAAATATACAAATTTATGGAGTCTCGTACGGAAGACGCCGAAGATTCCAGAAATGTGATGGTAAAAATCCTTGTGCCCGGAAGCGATGAGACCAGAAACAGAGTGATACTGGCGACGAACAACCAAACTCAGGTGAAAAAGACATCGCTTCGCGCTACTGACCAAATCCATATTCAAATCGAACTCTACATGAAAAGAAATGGGTTGTATTACGAAAGGCGGAAGAACTATTACAAAAACCAGGGGAGGAAGAGGGAGGAGATCGTAACCCTCTCCTTTCTTGCGCAATGCATGATGTCGATACTTCTCGGCAGACCGGATCAGGCAAGAGCAAGACCGTCGACGCTTTTGTCTGACGAGGCTCAGTATAAGAAAATATTTGGGCAGGATGGCAACCTTGAGGCTTACTACAGAGCCGCTAGCCTTGGAAAACAGGTTTGCTTGAGGTTTCCGCAAATTAAGAGAGACTTAGAAGGGTCCCAAATAAGCGACATACGATTTTACGTGATAATGGGCGTTGCTTCCATCTTGTCCAAAAAAGATAACCTGACGTTCGGTGACATAGAGAAACTCGACCTTGACAAGCTGTCGGATGAAATTATTCAAGAAGTTGCGGACATGGTTTTGGATGTTTATCTGGCCCTTGGCGGAACATCCAAAACCGCTAAGTCCTACGCCATGGCAACCAAAGTCAAGGAAAAGATTTCGCTACAGTTACCTTAAGGTAATCCAAGGCTGCTCTCTAGAATGCTTTCAGCAGAGAGGTCCTTTTTGCAAAGGGCCTCTCTTTTTCCATTCGGTTCCGAACAGTTTGACGCTCACTGATCAGCCCGCATAGTCAGCCGCTTCGCTTTCAGCCCCAACCTTGATACAAGCGTAGACGACGAGCGTGCACAGCCCCATGCCCATTCCAATCAGGTGCAGCAGGAAGGCCATTCTGCTCGCCTTCCTCTTCGCCTTCATGCGGCTTCTCGGGGGCGGACCCGTCCGGGCGGCACCCATGAGGCAACCGAGGGCATGTACAGGGCACAGGGGCAGTAGACCACTGTATGAATCTCACGTACATAGCACAACGGCAGGCCCGTGCATTGCAGACCGCTGCTGGCTGCAATGCACGGGGCTTTTGCAGGCCAATGGTTTGTAGTTAGTTTGTTGCTCTTTGGCAGCTTTGGCTCATAGCGGCCTTAAAAAAGCCACCATTGTATTTGCGATTTCCAGCGTGATTCTGCTGTAGACATGTAGGATGCTTCAGTAGTACAGAGTCGAGCTCATTGACGAGTTCCGGCATCTCGCTTGTGGGCAAAACCCTCTCGAGCGAGTGGAGCATATTGCTTAAATCGCGCCCGCGCGGCCTTGCACAGCAAAGCCGATCGTCGCGCGCAAATGTTTCGAAAATCGACAAGAATCTCAATGACTTCAAGGAGGCTTTGAGGCTCCATTCTGTCCTCCTGCTTGCCAGACAGCTCCTGAATCGTACGGATGGAATGAGACCGCAACATCTTGTGCCTAGCAATGGCTCTAAAAACCACATTTTTAAAGCACGGTTGTTATAATGTCAGACACTAGAACATCTGTTTGGAAAGGCGGTTATATGACAAATAGCGCAGACTTTGAATCATTCTTGAAGGACATCAATCCCAGCAAGAGCACCATTGATGAAGCGAGTCGACTTCACCGAAATCTCAGGGACCATCTTAAGGCAAGTGAGACCTATGGGGCTATATGCAAGGACACATACCTCTCGGGTTCATACGCCAAGCAGACCTTCATACGACCGAAGAAAGATTCTGACAGCTGCGATATTGACGTCATCGTTGAGACAAACCACTCCATCAACGATTCCCCGTTTTGCGTCTTGCTCGAGCTCGAGGATGCGATACGTGAGCGCGAGTGCTACAAGAACGTCAGAGTGCAAACGCATTCCATCGGCATTGACATGGCAAACTTCCATCTCGATGTTGTCCCTTTGGTCAATGATGAAGACGGCCTTCTCTACATCGGTTCGAAAGACGATAGCGAATGGAGGCAGACGAATCCAAAAGAGCATCTCACTTGGTCGACTGAGGTTAACAAAGAGTTCAACGGGGATTACAAGCCTCTAGTGAAGATAATGAAGTGGTGGAGAAGGGAGAACTGCCCAAGTTTGGTGAAGTTCCCTAAGGGCATCACCCTTGAGAAGATGATCGCCGACAACCTCCCTGAAGCAGGGTTGTCAATCGAGGATTGCGTTATGCAGGTAATGGCAAACCTTGCGGTTGCATACGCTGATGAACTCGACTCGTACCAGGTTCCCTTCATTGAGGATCCAGCCATAGAGGGAAACAACCTTGCCGGAAAGTACTGCTATAACGATTTCGCCCAGTTCGTGGACAAACTCAACGAGCACCTCTCGCATCTTGCGGATGAGGGAACCGGCAACAGCGTCTGGAAGCAAATACTTGGAAACAACTTCCCATCGGGAGGCCCTTCGTGCGGAACCACGTCATCAGCTAAGTCAAAAAATCAACAGTACGCATTGTCTGTTCAGCACAGGCAACCGTTAGGCTTCCCCATGCAGGCTCGTAAGCCAAATGCAACAATTACGGCAACGGTCAAATTGCCTTCAGGAGAAATACGAGTACTCGAAAACGATGGCGCGCCCATACCGAAGGGCTCCACTATCATGTACAGAGTGAACTGTGGGCCGGTAAAAGATGGCAAGGTAAAGTGGCAGGTCACGAATACCGGCAATGAAGCTATGAAGGTTTGCCCTAGGGGTGGTTTCGAGCTCCCAAACATAGAAAAGACTTCCCGTCGCGAGGAGACGGCGTATACGGGAAAACACTATGTTCAATGTTTTGTAATTCGAAGGGGCTATTGCGTCCGTTGGAGCAACCCGTTCTTCATCAATGTTGAGTAGGTGTTAATCGATGGATATCAACAACGTAATCTCTGGCATTCTTTCTGTTGAAGGAACCATATCTCTCGTGCTCGAATTCATCGGATTCCTGTCGGTCATCGCAATGGTTATCGGAGCCTTCACGCGTCTCGGTAAAGCGGCGTGGCGCTTTGGCTTTGCGCTGTACGGCAAGAAGATAATGATTGTTGCGAATGACGAGGACTACCACGATCTCGAAGAGGATCTTTCCGACTCTGGTCTGATCAAGAGGAAGAACATACAACGCGTTTCGGATAAACATATATCCAAGGTAAAGGATGCGCTCCTGCTGATTGTGGTTTACGGATATTTAAACAAAGATGACTTTAGAGAGATTATCAACAGCAAGAGCTCTCGATGCGGCCTTATCGTTCACTGCCCGCCGGAAAAGGGCCGAATCGACGATGATGAGATGGGGCTCCTTAGCAAAACCGCATTTACCGCGCTTTGCAATTTCCGAGGCAGGTTAGTGAACGACGTTCTGCTCATGATGCTATCTACTTCATTCAAAAAGAGCGACCTGGAATAGGCTGATGTTGCAGGGTTTTTGGAACCCCGAAAACTGCACTTTCCGTATCTTTATGCCACGAAACCCCAATATCCTGGCATGAAATTAGACGACTATGGCTGTTCGGCCCCCATCAATCTCAAGATTGATGGATATTCTGCCGAAGCTATAGCTTATACCAGCAAACTCGCTTTCGAAGCAGTTTTGCCTTGGTCACTACAGCGTTCAATACGCGGATGACGAAATTTGGACTTTCAGCGTCGGCTCGCTGAGCTGGAAAGGCCATGACTTCCTCGACAGGATTCAGGACGATTCGAGGTGGGGCAAGATTAAGAAGGCGGCCAGGGACAGGGGGCAACCTCTCGTTGCAAAGACCGTTAGGACGATTTCTTTCGCATTCATTACGGCGACGGCTGAAGGTGCTACGAACTCGTCTCTCAAACAATACGGCTTGCAATAGGCTCAGCTCTTGCCCTTGCGCAAGAAGTGGCATGTTAGAGGTTTCTCAAGTCCTTTGAACAATCGCGTAGCACAAGCATTCGGGGCTCCGGAGTATCATCTTCGGAGCCCCTTTGTTTTTCCGAGTTTGGCTCGTTCGGATATCGCGTGTTAGGAGCTAACTTTGTCTAATGAACAGCAGGGCGGTGTTTGCTCAGAGTCAAGCGAATAAAGCTTGCCGATACCGCCGCCGGCTCTGGCGCCATCGTAAAGCTTCCTCCTAGCACTTCGGACGCCATCTGTGCCGCGTGCGCCACGCACCTCAAAGGCCTTGCACAGATCCAGGACTCCGTGCGCGCCATGACCGAGCAATTCACCAAGAACCTCGAAGGCCTCTTTAGCTTTGCCGACCAGCTTAGCTTGCAACTGAGCTCCTGGTTCGGTGTTCTTGACGAGTTACGAGAGTCCATCTGCTCGAACCTAGCCTCCTTGATGAAGCAGTTAGCGGAGATAGGCGCTTCGCTCGACTGAGAGGCCATCCTCGAGGATTCGAGGCGTTGGGGCTCGTATGGCTGGGCAATCACGAACAACCAGTTCACCTACAACTCCCCGCCGCACTGCCCCTCGACGCTGGGGGAAGCCGATGCCGTCTACCTCTCATTCCTCGATGTTGACGCCCTTATTGCTGGCCTTGAGAGCAGTGTTACCAAGAAAGTTGACTTTCTCGAGGCCGTCGCGCTCTTCCGCGAGAGGCACTATAAGCCCTGTGCCATGATGCTTTGCTCGCTTATTGACCGAGAGCTGTTTCGCGTATGCTGTGGGCCTAGGCGAGATGAGAGGGACAATCATAAACAAAGGTCTTGGTCTCGCGAGATGAAAAACTGAACCGTTCGCTTTCGGATGGAAGTAACGGTGAGCTCCCCGCAATGGCCATTTCGTTAATCGACTTTGCCAACATATGCGATGCCGTGGACTACTTCTTTAGGTCGGGAGATGACTTCAACCGCGAGCGAGAGGGCGAGCTTAACCGAAACTTCCTCCAGCACGGTATGATGTACAAGCCGGTCCGACGCAAGACTTGCATCAAGCTCTTCGTGCTGCTGGATGCCGTGAGCTCGTCGTTTCCCGACGCGTTGGGATATGTCTCTGGCTTGGCCAAGAGTTAGACTGTCATTTTCATAAGACTTGGACGCCTCGACTCGCTTACCTATGAGTATCCACCAAGCTCACCGGAGCAATGACGTTTGATACAAGCGGCGCTACTAATTAGCAGCGTCGCTTGTTTTGTTTCCATGCCCGTAGACGGGTTTCGCCAAGTTGGCCACCGAACGCATTCTGACCGACGTGCTCGTGTCCCTCTTTGGGCATAGTCATCAACTGCGACCTTGGCAACGGACCGCACGACCCGGGGATCCCTAAGAGCTACTTCCTGAGCGATCGAATCGGCAAGCATCCGGAGAAGCCGATTAACAAGCGTTCCGCCGCCAACTTATCTCGGCTCCTAGAACTTGAAAAAAGACCCGCCAGTGTGCATGATAAGCAGAGGCCGGGCAGGTTTACTGACTGCACCTTAACATGTCCCTTCGACTTTGTCTCTGAAATTCTAGAACTTGTGGAGGACGTGGCGCTCGCATTCGTAATTTTATCCTTCCTTTCACCGACTGACAAAACGATTTACACCTAATTGTGGACATCGCTTACGCGATTTCTCTTTGCTCCTGCATTGATCTCGCTAAACCAATAGCTGCTGCTACCAGGGCATTTTCTGGTGCACATTCTATTGGCTCCTGCGAAGATCGGAGCGGGTATGTTTGCTGCCGAGTCCTACACCAGCCGTCATTACATTGCGATTGTTGCCATGGCCTGCCTATGCGTTTTGCTGGGCGGGCCTTCTTATGCCGCGGTCGCGGAGAGCCTCATCATCGCGGGCGCGACGTACTGCGAGCCGGGCGTATCGGGCCCCGGCTGGGCCTGGACCGATGCCGACCACCTTGAGCTTAACGGCTACGCGGGCGAGGCCATCGGCGCCGAAGGCGACCTGGTGCTGACGCTTGCCGGGCAAAACTCCGTGACGGAGTCGCATGCGCCCGATGCGGACATCACGCTGTGCGGCATGGAGGTGTGGGGCAACCTGACGCTTCGCGGTACCGGGACCCTGACGGCGACGGGCTCGCAGTGCGGGATCCACGTTTCGCGGGCGCTCGTGGTGGACGGATGCACCGTCGATGTCCGGGCAGACGGGGCCGATATCACGGACGAGGCGGTCGCCGGCGTGATCGCTGGCGACATGGCCGTGCGCGGCGGCGGGCGCGTCGTTGCCGCCGGCGCAGGGACCGGAGCGGGCGTGCGCGCCTATGGCGTGTATCTGCAGGACTTAAGCCTTGGCGATGGCGCGGCCGGCTGTCGGCTTTCCGTCGACGAATCGCGGCTTGATGCGGCCGGTGCCGACGGCGGCGTTGCTTGCCTGGGCGGGTCGCTTGTGTCCGCGCGGTTTGTGACGCCTGCCGGTGGGGCTTTTGGTGCTGGTGGCGTAGTGGATGCCGGCGGGGCTGCGGCATTGCATGTGGTGATTGAGCCCGATGTCGCCACGCCTCCGGCGGGGGAGACCGACGGGCGCGACGTGCCAGGTGGCGGGGCTGGTGAAACTGCTGGTGGTGAAGATCCTGCTGTGGGGCAACCCGGTGCGGTGCCAACGACGGATCCCCCGGTGAAGCCTGCGGCTACGTCGCCCAAGACAAACACAACGACCAAGACGACGGTGACCGCGTCCTCCGAGCCAAAAACCGCCGCTGCGACTGCAGCGACACTCCCCAAGACTGCCGACAACAACTGGATCGCCGCTTCCTCAACGCTTTTCATTCTCGGAACAGCGCTCTTGGCTGCCGCATATCGCTGCTAAGGCCTCGTTTAAGTGAGACCAGGGGAGAAGTGAATGCAGCCATTGCAGAAGTCTTTAGCTTTCTACTAAATCAATTTATTAGAGATTGGTGCCGTATCAGCTATCGCTGCGACGGCACTATTTTGTTCAGCTCGACTGCCTCTCGATCTATTACCGATGTTGAGCCTTACACCCCATCCGCCAGAGCGATAAGATAATTGCAATCCAAATGCTGCCGTTTATAAAGCTCCATTTGAACCCAATTGCCTATATCACTGGAGTCATACCATGAGGAACTACTATCAAATCAAAACCGTCGCATCGGCCCCTCCAAGAAGGCTCATCCCGATTGGAAAAGTCTTCAGCGCTACTGGTCTTGTAATTGGCAATTGTCGGTCTCTTTTCCGCTCTGTCATCGAGTGCCAACATATTTGGTTCGCTTTCTTTTCCTTTCTTGCTCTTTGGCTTGTTCTTTTTTTGGACGGACTCCTTCTTGTTATTACAGCATCAAAGCAGCAAGAGAAACTGCTGGGGATACGCCAATCGCTCCTAGAAAATGATCCGCAAATCGTCGCAAGCGCCGAAGAGTTTATGGCTCAGCAAAAGGCCCTGACACAGCAAGGCGAAATTACTGGCATCTTCATTGTCCACAATGCAACCAAGAATCTATATTACGTAGGCCAAAGCGCAAAGGCAATTGATCGGGCGGCCATACAGTTTCTCGGTAGGGGCAATTGCGATGTGTATGCCGACTACAAGTACGGTGACTCATTCAACGTGCGAATAATCCCGCTGTCGGGAAGCGGCTACGAAAGTCTCAATGAGCTAAAACGCACAGCGATACAAGCGCTCGAGGCTGCTGGCGAGGAGCTTTATTAAGGGCGACTGTTAGGATAAATGAAATGGCAAGCTCAAATAACACAGGCAACAACGAAGAATTAACGCCGTCCGTCGAAGAAACGCTTCTTAACGAATCCGGCTCGATTGCCAGGGTCAAATCGTTCTCATGGATTTGGTTTATCAATAAGGAGCGAATCCACGACATAGATCCCGTTCAATGCGGCAAATGGATGTTCTTCTTCTCTCCATTCAAAACCGCCCTCATGGACGACATTGTCGGAACGGCAGTTCTAGATGGCGTCGTCGTAGAGGCCAAATACTCGAACCCCGAAACGCTCATCGCGGCGGGCTCGAAACAAGGTGTCTGCTGCTTTTACCTAAACGGTAACGATAGAGAAAGCCATAAGAGGGTACTGAGCTACATGCTGGAAAACGGGCTAATCAGGAAGACAAAGACTGGAAAGCTGTATAACATTTCGTTCAAGTTCGACACTGAGACCTACGCAGGAAAGTACAAGGGGAGAGGCTTCTCCGGAAAGATAAAGCTCGCGGACTTCGTTGACCTAGAGACGGGAGAGTTTATCTAGGACAGCAGGGCGGAGTAATGAACTCTGCTTATGCTAGGGATGACGGGACCGTTCGCGTAGCCGTCGAGCGTCCGGTTGACCTTGGCTCTGACCATGCGGAATGCTTCTTGCCTGCGGCTAATTGGTTCAATGTCGAAGGATTTACTGCTGATGACCTAATTTCTTGACAGAATTTGTTAGATCAAACGCTCCGTTTATCTTCGAGCTTGCAGAACGGCAAAAAGCCGGACCGGCGGTATCCGCGCTGGCCCCCTGACGCTCTACTGTTGAACGGAAAATATCCCATGATTTCGCCTTCCGACATATCCACCGTCGCCCCCCCGCGTGCTGGCTCAATACGACGTCAGCGAAGCCTATTTATTTGGCTCGTTTGCCCGAGGCGAGCAAACGCCCGATAGCGATATTGACTTGCGCCTAGTCTGCGGCAACACCATGACGTTCGGCACGCTTTACGAACTCTCCCATGAGCTCGAGAGGGAACTTGAGCGAAAGGTTGATATCGTCACCAACCCACCAGAGCATATGCGCCCAGCCTTCCGCAAAAGCATCGAGCAAGATGAGGTGCGTGTCTATGAAGCTCTGTAAGCAGGACGAGGCGTTAGTGTGCTCCGGCGTGATCAGCAAGTCTGAATTTTGTCGCATACTTCCGGACTCGGCGAGCCTTAGAAGCCAGTATTGAACTCAAACTCGGTTCCAGACACTCTCTTGCTATTTGAATACAGGTATCGCTCTAGCGATAGTATGTTATACTATCGCTAGAGCGATACCTGTTAGGAGACTCACGTGGAACTGTGGCATGGTTCTCAGAAAATCATTGAGACTCCCCAGCTTGGCCTGGGGAAAGTCCATAACGACTATGGACAGGGATTCTATTGCACAGAGAGCCTCGACCTTGCAAGGGAATGGGCATGCTCGCGTGATACCGATGGCTTTGCGAATCGCTATGAACTCGATACAGCCGATCTCAAAATTCTCGACTTGCTTTCGCCGCAATATTGCGTCCTGCATTGGATAGCGCTGCTCGTTGAGCATCGTTCTTTTCGCAAAGATACCGCCATTGCCGCGGGGGCGTGCGAATATCTCCATGATCACTTTCTACCTCAGACGAGCACTTGCGACGTAATAAGGGGGTGGCGTGCGGACGACTCGTACTTTAGCTATGCCAGAGCTTTTGTAAACAATACGATCACCGTCGATCAGCTTGGACGATCTATGAGGCTCGGTAACCTGGGGGAGCAGATTGTGCTCAAAAGCGAGCGTGCGTTTAAGAGCATTCGTTTTGCTGGATTTGAACGTGCGCAGCAAGCTCTGTATGGTCCATTGGCCAAGGAACGAGATGAAGCGGCAAGGGCGCAGTATCGGGAGCTCCTTGCCGAAAACCCGTTTGAGGGAATACGTATCGTCGATATCATTCGAGAGGGGATGACGGGCGATGACCCACGCCTACAGTGAGATGTATCTCGAGGATGCAATGAGAACGCTGGGCGAGGCGGTCGATTTTGCTCTCTGTGACCAAGGGCTAACTCCAGCCGAGTTGACGGCGATCATGTCGAACGCTCTTGAGATGAAACAGTTTGAGCGCGGTATGCCTCGCGTCGTCTGCGGCATGGCGGGCGACGAGCTCGCGCGCGAGATCATTGTTCACGCGGGTCTGGAGCCCGTCGAATTCAGGGAGGCCTATCCGTTCGACCGTTCCCCGCAATACTGGGCAGGTTGGGTTTTAGCATACACGCAGTGGACGTGCAGCCTAGGCTTTAGCGAACTTTTTGATGTGGCACCACTCGATTGGATTATCGGCTCGTACCATCCGCTTCATGAGGCCTCCGAAGATAAATTCGCCCAGATAGTCATTGATAAATGGAACAAAGCCCAGGCAGGCAAAAAGGGCCTCAAGGCAGCACGAAAGGCGTCCGGCCTGACCCAAAAGCAGCTGGCCGCCCAATCGGGAGTCAAACTCCGTGCCATACAGCTCTATGAGCAAAACCAACTGGACCTGCGCCGTGCCTCGGTATCCTCGGCATTGGCGCTCGCAAAAACCTTACACTGCAGCATCGAAGACATCGTCTGGCAACCCGTCGTATTAGAGTACGATTCACAGGCTTTTCCATCCCTATCTATTTAAAGGAAGCGGACATGCCTTGGAACTATGTTCAAGTTGATGACGGTGCTGATTGTGCTGGCCAGGAAGATCCTTCGCTTGCGTACGAGACAGATTCCACTTCGCATATTTCGCTTGACGACATTATGTCAATCGACCATGCAATTGAGACAACCATAGCGTCCATGCCCAACGCGCTCAGGCTTTTGGAGAACTCATGATTGCCGATGTTGACGGGCGGGTCCTTCCCGTTACGCCGCTGGTGCTCGATGACGCTAGGTTACTCGAGGCCATGGCTACGCCTGGATCCAGGACCTTGTTTCCGGAAACCGCACGCGAGCAGAACTCGCCGACGAGCTGCGCCGCAATTGCGTTGTGTGTCTCGACGGTGCGTCGCACGTATAAAATCTAAGCATCCAAACTCTAACTATGAAATGGAATGGACACCACATGGAGATCCCCAGCACCCTGTGCAGTAATGTGCACGACTTCGCGTTTTGCCCCGAGCCCTGCTACGACCGCCTTGTCGACCTCGCCGATCCCGAGGACTGGGGTCCCGGGAACCGCATCCTCAGAAACTACTTGTCGTTTTCGTTTAGCCGCGCGGTGTTCCTGACCGAGCGCGACGTGGACCAGACCGCGCCGTCCAACCTGCCGCTGGTGTTCGACGACAACCGCTGCCTATTCAGTACCGGCTTGTACACGCGCCGCTACGAGACCATCTACGGCCTGTTTGAGCCCAACACCAAGCCCGACGCGCGCCAGCGCTGGTTTTTAAAGGGCTTCTTTAAGGAAAGCGACCCCATGCTGGTCTCGTTTGAGTACCTTCCGTGTCGCGTGCGCTTTGCCGAGGACCCCTCCGAGCTGGTCTTTGACTATCGACTGCCCATCCGCTCCAACATCGACCACATTCTGGGCGACGAGGAGAACCTGACGCGTATTCCCGCCAGCCTGATGGGGGAGGGTAACTCGCTGCTGCTGCGCCGCGCCTTTGAGGGCGCCGTCGTCGAAGCCGCCCGCCGCGCCGCCGCCAACTACACGCTCGCGGTGCCGCAGTTCTACGATGGTCGGATCCAGCTGCTGCTACCGTTGTGCCTGACCGGCGACAAGCCCGAGTTGGCGCTGACCATCCAGCGCGAGGACGGCTTCTACGCCGCGCGCACCTGCCTTACGCTCGACATGGCTTACAACAACGCGCGACTGATCTGCCGCCCCGAGACCTCATGGATCAAACGATAAAGGGCGGTTGAGCTGGTGGTTTGTCGGCTGCCCTGATTGCAGTGGCGCGGTTTGCGCCCACGAATTTAAAATCGGGGGCAAAAAGTTCTTGGTAAACCACGCGCGGCTATGATAGTATCTCTTTTGCCGAAAGGCGACGGGCGATTGGCTCAGGGGTAGAGCATATCCTTCACACGGATGGGGTCACAAGTTCGAATCTTGTATCGCCCACCATCAAAAGAGTAGGTCAGAGGTGTTAAGCCTCTGACCTTTTTCTTTTTGACACCAAGGATAATCGTAGTTGTCTAAGGCGTCGTTTTTTCTCGCACCTTTTTTGCTGACGTCATTGCTCGGTTTATATAAAACGCATGCGTAATTTCATTGAATTCCCCATGTGATCCGAGCGCAAATTTGGAGACAGAGACCACACGCTCAGAGCACCTTCCAGCGGATTTCTATCACACGACGGTTTTTCGGCAGAACTCGTCAAGCATTTGGTCAGCATTTGGTCAGCTTCCAGTACTTACCCGCATGATGCGCCAGTAGATAATCGACCTTACCCGCAATCCGCACGGCCCGCGGACGAAACCAGGGGAGGCCCACATGGACGAGATCGTCTGCGCAAACACCGCGTTCCGATACTGGCGCTGCCCACCGCAAGTGCGCGACCTCTACCCGCGCTTGCCCAACTCAGAAGACGGCTGGCGGGCCCTATCCCAATCACCCTTCGTAACCGAAGTCCTCAAGACCCCGATCATTACCACGACAGCACCCGGCGGCGTTAACTACCATTCGGGATTACGGACAACAATCCACTGTGATGATGCTTCGGAGGTAGATAGCACGCTGGAAACCGCGATGAGCTTTAGGGTTACCAATCCACTTGCGACGCTATTCACCATGGCGCGCTTTCTGTCTCCAACCGATCTTGTCCTTGCCATGTACGAATTTTGCGGATGGTTCTCAGTCTTTGAGCCCACGGTAGCAGTAGAAGCGGAACTAGACAAAGCCAATGAGGCTGCCGAGAATGCAACCACCGAATCCCTCTTTGACCTTGATGAAAGCCAAGACGAACCACAATGGAAACGCGTTTATGCGCGCATAAAAGTCAAAGAACAGGTAAACACGAAGGAGCCCTACGGACAAAAGAAAACGAAGGAGGTCACAAGGCTAAAGGGCACTTCGCTCTGGATGAGAAAGCCGCTCATCGAATTACACGAGCTTCATGAGTACGCCAGTAAGATGAAAAGACGAAAGTGGGGTACAAAGTTTTACAACGCCGCGCAGCTGGTGACAGGTATAGCAGCTTCTCCGCTTGAAGTTGCAGGAATTTTATTACTATCGCTTCCTCGCTCGCGCGGCGGTGCCGGCTTTCGAAACGTATATATTAACGACCTTACACCGCTTACCGCATCGGCGCAGAGAATTGCAGGGCAAAAAGTCTGCTACGGGGATATCGTGATCGTAAATCCAACCATAATGAAAGCAGGCATCGTGGAGATTCAGGGAAAGGTTATCCACGGATCAGGCGCCGTGCTGGGCCACGATGCCAAACGCATGACGGCGCTGCAAAGTATGGGGTATGACGTCTTCCTGGTTACGCACGACATGCTTAACGATGCCGAGCAGCTTGATGCGATCGTGAGAAGTCTTTGCTCGCGCTTGGAATTACGCTATAGGTGCAAAACTAAGGCGCAAAAGACGACGGAAATGGAGTTGCGAGCCAACGTACTATGCAACTGGCTGGAAATCGGTCGTTAGACGGGTGCCTTGCTCATTTCCGGGCGCCCTCGGTCGGCTGTCTGCGATGCCGCCGCCACGAAA
>CAJMKK010000007.1 GCA_905214105.1 uncultured bacterium | reverse complement strand
CCCGCGTTGCGCTAGCTGCGGAAACGCGGGACCCGTTCAGGCTGTTGCGTTGAGAGTGAAAATCAACCTCCCTCTACTCATTCATCTCAATCTGTAACAGTAAGACCCGTTTTTGCTGGCTAACTGTTACAGATTGAGACGTTATTTGCCTGTCCATTCATTTGTCTCGATCTGTAACATCTGGAGTTGTTTTTGGCGGCTAACTGTTACAGATTGAGATCTTTCTGAGACGTCCGACCGTTTGTCTCGATCTGTAACATCTGGAGGTCAAAAACCCGTTTAACTGTTACAGATTGAGATTTTGTCGACAGGTCCATTCATTTGTCTTGATCTGTAACATCTAGACCCGTTTTTGCTGGCTAACTGTTACAGATCAAGATATTGGCTGCCCGCCCTGTGCGTCCATCTCAATCTGTAACATCTGGAGGTCAAAAACCCTTCTAGGTGTTACAGATTGAGACAAACCGTCGCGGAACACCGCTGACATTCCACCGTCCGAGCCCCAACTGATGAATTTGTCCTGATAGGCGCCCTATGGCGAGGTTTCGCGGCTACAATAATGCGGTTACATCGACGTAATGCACTCAATGCAAGAAAGGATCCGCATGGCAAGCCTGTCGGATGAAATCTCGTCGCGCCGCACATTCGCGATCATCAGCCACCCGGACGCCGGTAAGACCACACTGACCGAGAAGCTGCTGCTCTATACCGGTAGCATTCAGACTGCCGGCTCGGTCAAGGGCAAGAGCTCGGCCAAGCATGCCGTCTCGGACTGGATGGACATCGAGAAGGAGCGCGGCATTTCCGTCACCTCCTCGGTGCTGCAGTTCACCTACAACGGCGCCTGCGTCAATATCCTCGATACCCCCGGCCACCAGGACTTCTCGGAGGACACCTACCGTACCCTTATGGCCGCCGACGCCGCGGTCATGGTCATCGACGGCGCCAAGGGCGTCGAGGCCCAGACCAAAAAGCTTTTTAAGGTCTGCACACTGCGCCACATTCCCATCTTCACCTTTGTGAACAAGCTCGACCACGATGCTCGCGATCCGTTTGAGCTCATGGAAGAGATCGAGAATGTCCTGGGTATCAATACGTATCCCATGAACTGGCCGATCGGCAGCGGCCGCAACTTCCGCGGCGTGTTCGACCGTCAGACCCGTCGCGTCATTGCCTTTGAGGGCGACGGCCACGCCAACGCCACCAAGAAGGTTGCCGAGGTCGAGGCCGAGCTGGGCGATCCGGCCATGGATGAGCTCATCGGCGAGGAGAACCATAAGAACCTGATGGACGACATCGAGCTGCTCGATGGTGCCGGCGACGAGCTCGACTTGGATGCCGTGGCCTGCGGCAAGCTGAGCCCGGCGTTCTTTGGCTCGGCGCTTACCAACTTTGGTGTGGAACCCTTCCTTAAGGAGTTCCTGCGCCTGGCCCCGACGCCGCGCGCCTATACCGATACGCTCGCCGGCGAGCCGGTCGATTCCTGCCGCGACGACTTTAGCGGTTTTGTGTTTAAGATCCAGGCCAACATGGACAAGAATCACCGTGACCGCATCGCCTTTGTGCGCATTTGCTCGGGCAAGTTCGAGCGCGGCATGGACGCCTTTCACGTGCAGGGCAACCGCAAGCTCAAGCTTGCTACGGGTACCTCGATGATGGCCGATGACCGCGCCATCGTGGACGAGGCGTACGCGGGCGATATCGTAGGCCTGTTCGATCCGGGTATCTTTAGCATCGGCGACACCGTGTGCTCCGGCAAGCGCCACGTGCAGTATCCGCAGATCCCGACGTTTGCCCCCGAGATGTTCGCTCGCATTACGCAGGTGGACACGCTCAAGCGCAAGCAGTTCGTGAAGGGCATGGAGGAGCTTGCCCAGGAGGGTGCCATCCAGATCTTCCGCGAGCTGGGTGCCGGCATGGAGAGCGTCATCGTGGGCGTGGTCGGCGTGCTGCAGTTTGAGGTACTCGAGCGCCGCCTCAAGGCCGAGTACCGTGTTGAGGTTCGTCGCCAGCCACTGCCCTATACGGACATCCGCTGGATCCAGAACGACCCCGACACCATCGATATCCCGGGCCTTTCGCTCACGCGCGACACGCTGCGCGTCGAGGACATGCGCGGCGGTAAGCTGCTGCTGTTTACGAGCCCGTGGAACGTGGACTGGGCAACCGACCACAACCCCGACCTGATTCTGTCGGAGTTTGGCAACGTAGCCTTTTAGTGTGCCGGCGCGGTGGCCCTGCGGGGCTGCCGCGCCGTTTGCTTGCCTGATGCCGCGTGAGCGGCTATCATACCCACCGTCGTCTCAAGACCGAGGCGTCCGAGCAGTTCGGGTCCGATATCCTGCTCGTTAAACCTAAAACCAAAGGAGTACATAATGATCAAGAAGGTCATGGAGGACTACAAGGTCCTGTTGCGGAGCATTCCCGCGGCAACGGTTTCGCTGTTTTTCGTGAGCGTCATCATGATGAACCTGCTGGCCAACAAAGAACTCATCAGCCTGCCGTATCTGGCACTCGATTGCGGCTTTGTGGTGAGCTGGGTCTCGTTTTTGTGCCAGGACATGATCTGCAAGCGCTTTGGCGCCAAGGCATCCATCAAAGTCTCTATCCTCGCGCTGCTGGTCAACTTGGCCGTGAGCCTGTGCTTTTGGGCATGCTCGCTCACGCCCGGCATGTGGGGCGCTTACTACGACACGGGCATGATCGAGGTCAACAACGCCCTTAACGCCACCATCGGCGGCACTTGGTACGTGGTGCTGGGCTCTTCGCTGGCAATGCTCGTCTCTGCCGTGGTTAACTCCACGCTCAACCAGTCGCTCGGCCGTATGCTCAAAAAGAATAACTTTGCGAGCTTTGCCTTCCGTTCCTATGTGTCCACGGGTGTTGGCCAGTTTATCGACAACTTGGTCTTTGCCATTGTGGTGAGCCACACGTTCTTTGGTTGGACCTGGGTGCAGGTTCTTATGTGCTCGCTGACCGGCGCTGTCGCCGAGCTGCTGTGCGAGGTCTTCCTGAGCCCCGTGGGCTACAAGGTCGTGCGTGGCTGGGAGCGCGAGAATGTGGGCGCCGAGTACCTCGAGCGCCACGCAACCGCCTAAGGAGCAAGTATGCGGGTTTTGATCACGGGCGCTTCGGGCGGTATCGGAGCCGCGTGCGTGCAGCGCTTTTTGGACGAGGGCCACGAGGTCGTGGGCTTTGATCTGCTGCCGGCGGCGATCGAACACGAGCGCTACCGCCATCTGATTGTTGATGTCCGCGAGCCGGACTCGTTTCCAGTTGACCTTGAACCCCAGGTAATCGTGAACGTTGCCGGTGTACAGGATTCGGCCGACGACATCGCCGCCAACCTGTGTGGCACCATCAACGTGACCGAGCGCTACGCCTTTGTGGGGGAGGGGCTTGCTGCCAAGCCGGCGCCGGCTATCAAATCCGTGGTCAATGTGGGGTCGGCGAGCGGGCATACGGGGTCGGAGTTTCCTGCCTATGCTGCCAGCAAGGGCGGCGTTATCGCCTATACCAAAAACCTTGCAAACCGCCTGGCGCCGCAGGCCATCGCCAACAGTGTGGACCCGGGCGGCGTTATCACACCGCTCAACCGTTGCGTGATGGAAGACGAACACCTGTGGAACCAGATTATGGAGCTCACGCCGCTTAAACGCTGGGCCACCGCCCAAGAGATCGCCGAGTGGATCTACTTTGTGGGCGTGACCAACCGGTTTATGACCGGGCAGAGCCTGCTGATCGATGGCGGCGAGGCCGGCCGCACACAATTTATTTGGCCCGAATAGGAAACGCGCCCGATGGAAAGCTGTCGGGCGCGTTTTTGATGTATCGATTTTTAGCCGAGGCAAGTCCAGTTGACGGGGGTCGAGCCGCGCTGTTCGAGTAGCCGATTGGCTGCCGAAAAGGGACGCGACCCCATAAAAGCGGGGAGTTCTGCCGTGGCACGGTTAGCCGAAAGCGGCGAAGGGTGCGTAGAGGCCAGACAGAACTTGCCGCTTTCCCTGCCCGCGCCGGTCGCGGCGAGCTTGCCCTCGACCATCTGCTGGGCAAAGCGGCCCCATGCCAAAAAGACGACCGGCTGGGGCAGCTGGCAGCAGCGTTCGATAACGTAGTCGGTGAGCGTGCTCCAACCCAGCTTGGCGTGCGAGTTCGCGGCATGCTCGCGCACGGTGAGCGTCGTGTTGAGGAGCAGGACGCCCTGTTGTGCCCATGGCGTTAGATCTCCTGTGGCGGGAATGGGGCAGCCCAGATCGGCGTTGAGCTCCTTGTAGATGTTG
This sequence comes from uncultured bacterium, assembly GCA_905214105.1. Classification (GTDB taxonomy): domain Bacteria; phylum Actinomycetota; class Coriobacteriia; order Coriobacteriales; family Coriobacteriaceae; genus Collinsella. The sequence continues at coordinate 113,911 of CAJMKK010000007.1, read as the reverse complement.
CGCAGGCTCGGCGGCAACTTGGTTTGCGTCGCAGGCACCGAGAACGACAGTCCCATGGCCTGGTTGGGTCCGTGATAGGGGTCTTGGCCCAAGATGACAGCCTTGACCAGGTCGGCCGGCGTGTAGGCGAGGGCATTGAGGATGTCGTCTTGTGCCGGGTAGATGGTCTGCTCGGCACGCAGAAGGGCGATGCGCTCGAGCAGCTGGTTCGTAGTGTCACGTACCGGCTGCGGCGCATCGCCCAACCAAGTTGCTATGTTGCGGTCGCGAGTTGCAGCGTCCATGGAACTCCTTTAGGGCAGATGCTTTGTCGGCATCTATTGTAAAGGCGTCGGAGACCTTTATGCCGCGGCTGTATGAGGAGTGGGGTCTACGAGACGTGCTCGGGCGCTGCCGCCATATGAGCATGCCCATGTGCGCGAAGGCGCGGAAGCTCGACAGTTGCCACCATGACGCCGGTGAGGATGAGGGCGGCGCCAAGGAAGGCGATGGGGCTCAGGACCTCGCCGACCAGGAAAAACGAGAAGACGGCGGAGCAGACCGGCTCGAGCGAGAAGGCGAAGCCAGTGGTTTCGGCAGGTACGTGGGGCTGCACGAGCGTCTGGGTGATAAAGCCGTAGGCAGAGCAGATGAGTGCGAGCGCAACGATAACGACGATCTCGCTCGGCGTGCTGGGAAGCGTGAAGCCGCCAAAGGTAAATGCGGCGATACCCGAGAACAAGCCGCCGAAGCCCAGCTGCCAAACGCCCAGAGCCAGCGGATCGACTTCTTCGACAAAGCGCTTGGCGATGATAATGTGGCCGGCATAGATAAAGGCCGAGAGCAGCATGATGATCGCGCCGGGATTCAGGCTGGTAAAGTCGGCGCCCGAGAGCAGCAACATGCCGCAGGTGACGATGGCGGTGCCGATGAGCACCTTGCGCTCGGGGGCGCGACGCAGCAGGGCCGCGTTGGCAAACGGCACGATTACGACCGACAGGCTCTGCAAAAAGCCGGCGGTGGAGGCGGAGGTGAGGCTGGAGCCCAGGCACATGCAGGTGATCTCGGTTGCCATGATGGCGCCAATGATGGCGGCGCGGACCATCAGGTCACGGTTGATGCGCACCGCGTGCTTGTGGAAGAGCAGCAGGCAGGCCGCAAAGGCGATGATGCAGCGCAGCGCGACGATGCTCGTGGCGTTCATGCTGTCCATGCCGATCTTCATGAGGGGGTACGAAAAGCCCCATGCGACGGGAACGGAAAATGAGAGCGCGATTGCTTTTTTGCGATCCATGGGACTCCTTTTGTTACAGAACGGTTTCGCAAAAAGGATTCTGCTCCCAGATATGGATGTAGTAAAGCGAATGTATCTTCAGTATGATTAAGAAATACTAATGTTGGAAGAAAAAGCCCTGGCAAAACGTTTTACGGCTACATCGATGTGGAGGCACGATGGCATCGCGGTATCAGATTGTATGTATGGTGGTCGATTGCGGCAGCCTGAAACGTGCCGCCGACGAGCTGGGCTATACGCAAAGCGCGGTGAGCCAGGCCGTCAAGGCGCTCGAGCGCGAGCTGGGCACCACGATTATCGAGCGTGGCAAGCAGGGCGTCTCGCTTACGCGCGACGGCAAACAGTATCTGCCGTATCTGCGCCAGATCGTTACGGCCGAGGCCGAGCTCGAGGGCAAGCGCCAGGAGTTGCTGGGGCTTTCGTCGACCGACATTCGCATTGCGACGTTTACCAACGTGAGTCGTACTGTGTTGCCGCGCGTGATCCGCGACTTTGGGGCCCTGCATCCGGGCGTGCGCTTTACCCTCAAGCAGGGCGATTACACGCGCAACGCCCAGTGGGTGCACGATGGTGTGGTTGACTTTTGCTTTACGGCGCGTGGATTTACCACAGGGCTTCAGAAGCGCGTGGCCTATCATGACGAGCTGGTGGCGCTGTTGCCAGCCGCCCATCCGCTGGCGGCAAAGGAAAAGGTGACGCTCGCCGACCTCGCGTCCGAACCGTTTGTGCTGCTGGATGAGGGCGAGCAGAGCCTGGTGCTCGATGCATTCGCGGCGCACGGGCTGTCCCCGCACGTGACAAGTGAGGTTACCGACGACTACACCATTATGGCGATGGTGGAGGAGGGCCTCGGCGTGAGCATGCTCTACCGGCGTACGGTCGAGGGCATGCAGGCTGATATTTGCGTGCGTCCCATCGTGCACGCTCCCTCACGCGACGTCGTGGCAGCCTGGCGCAGCTGGGATACCATGCCGATCGCCACGAGGCGCTTTATCGACTACATGAGCTCGCATATTGTCAATTAATGACTGGCGTGACGTTGAGTGCGGTGTTTAGCGGGCTGTCGCTTTGGCTTGGGCGGTGTGATAGGTGCGTGCCGGGTGGCAGAGCAATACCGCCACGACCATAAAGAATGCCGTGGTGCCCAGGCTGATGGGGTAGACCATCATGATGTTCGCAAAGGTACGGAAGTGCGGGAACACGCAGAATACCCAATAGAAGCGAATGCCGCAGACGCAGATCATGGTGATGAGGGCGGGCATGAGCGAGATGCCAAAGCCGCGCAGGTAGCCGGACATGTTTTCGTAAAACATGCTAAAGGCGTATGCCGGGAAGATCGAACACACGCGGATGTAGCCGATCGAGACGATGTTGGGGTCGCTGTTAAAGAGCGATAGGATCTCGCGCCCCAGACCGACGATAACGATAATCGTGGTGAGTGCAACGATACCGCCTTCGATCAGGCAGACCTTGAGCGTCTTGGTGCAGCGGTCGATCTGGCGAGCGCCGTGGTTTTGTCCCACAAAGGTGGTGCAAGCCTGGCTAAAGCTGTTGAGCAGGTTGTAGCACACGTACTCCAAGCTCATGGCGGCGCTTGATGCCGCCATGACCTCGGTGCCCAAGCTGTTGATGGCGGACTGGATGATGATGTTGGCGACGGCAAAGACAGCGCTTTGGATGCCGGCGGGCAGGCCGATCTTGACGATGCGCTTGAGGGCGACGGGGTCTAAGCCTAAGTCGCGTGGGGTGACGCGGACGACGGAGTCGGTCTTGAGCAGGTGGACAAAGAGTGTGGCGGCGCTGACGGTGTAGGCGATGGCGGTGGCGATGGCGACGCCCGTGACGCCCCAGTGGAGCACGGGGACAAAGATGAGGTCCAGGCCAATGTTGAGGACGGTGGACACGGCGAGCGCCTGCAGCGGCATGCGGGTGATGCCGACGGAGCGGAAGATCGCGGCCTCAAAGTTGTAGAGCAAGATCGAGGGCATGCTGAGCAAAAAGACGCGCAGGTAGAGCGAGGCGAGCGGCATGGTCTCGGCAGGCACGTTGAGCGCAGCGAGCATGGGCTCGGCAAAGATCTCGCCCAGTGCGATGACGACAAAGCCCACGAGCGCCATTAAAATCGAGGTATGGACGGCGCGTTTGACCATGTTCTGATCGTTGCGGCCGATAGCGTTGGCGATGACCACGTTGGAGCCAAGCGACATGCCAATAAAAAGGTTGAGCATAAGACTGGTAAGCGGAACATTGGAGCCGACCGCCGCCATGGCGAGGGTTCCCTGGTCGCCCGAGAAGTTACCGATGATGACCGTGGCGATGAGGTTCGACAGCTGCTCCAAGATGCTCGTGGCGGCCACGGGGAAGGCGAACAGGGGAATATTGCGCCATAGCGAGCCGGTGGTCATGTCAATGTGCTTAGATGCGGTGCCTGCCATACGCTCTCAATCTCTAATATGCTCTTTCGTGCTTATTTGCGCAGACGATGATACTCCTAATGCAGCCAGCCGGCACTTAGGGACGTTCCTTTTCTGTCGGCAGCTGGGGACACTCCTTGTCTCTTCTATGACTAGGTGGGGAAGGCGTGCGACAATGGTGGGCGTTGTGTTGTTCGCGCTAAGGAGTTGCCATGTTGTTGTGTCCCGTTTGCCATGAGCCGTTGGTGGACGACGAGCGCGGTGCTGCATGTGCGGGTGGACACCGGTTTGACCGTGCGCGCGAGGGCTATCTGTATCTGCTGCGCTCGTCCAAGAGCGGCGACTCCATGGGCGATCCCAAGTCGCAGGCGCGCAGCCGTCGTGACTTTCTGAACCGTGGATACTATGCGCTGTTGCGCGATGCGATGGTCGAGCTGGTGCGCGAGCGGGTGTCTGAACGTGCCGCGTCTACGAACGGCCCCATGACCTTGCTCGATATTTGCTGCGGCGAGGGCTACTACACCAGCGCCATGGGTGCGGTGCCGGGCGTGGACGCTTACGGGTTCGACTTGGGCAAAGAGATGGTGCGCCTGGCCGCCAAGCGCGGCGATGCGACCTATTTTGTGGCCAACATGAAGGATATCCCCGTGGCTGATGGCGCCTTTGATATGGTGACCGAGCTCTTTGCTCCCTTTAACGAGCGTGAGTTTTCTCGCGTGCTGGCGCCCGGGGGCTCGCTCTACACCGTGGTGCCGGGTGCCCGTCATCTGTTTGGGCTCAAGGAGGTGCTCTACGACACGCCATATCTCAACGACGAGAAGCTGCCGAAGACTACCGAGCTCGAGTTGGTCGGAACGCAGCGGGTGTCTGCGAACATTACGCTCCAGACCCAGGCCGACATCGAGGCGGTGTTCCAGATGACGCCGTACTACTACCGCACGCGCCCCGCCGACAAAGAGCGCCTGGCAAACCTGGACACCCTTCAAACCGACATCGACTTCATCATCGCCGAGTACCGCCACTAACCTACCAAAAAGGGACAGGTTTATTTTGGCAGGTTTTATCTGGGCAAATGTAAAGGGCCGACCGCGGAGATGCGCGATCGGCCCTTTTTAGTTGCTTGGTTGCAGAGGTTGTGAGAGGTGAGCGCTTACAGGCGGTCCTTGTTCTCGGCCTTAACGTCGTGTGCCTGCTGAACAAAGAACAGGTCGTAGACCACGATGACAAAGGCTCCAATATTGACGGCGCTGCCGCCGAGCGCGGGAAGGGTGAGCACAGCCTGCGCAATCGTGGCGATTGCGGCAACGATGCCGAGCTTAAACGCGCCATCCACCTGCGAAGGCTTGTTGGCGCCCTTGATGCCCGCAACACCTGCGGCAAGGTCGATAACGCCCTTGGCGACAAGCACGACCGCGGCGAGCATGGCGTTCGATCCGTAGACGGATTCAAATTTGCCGGTCGCGATGCCGGCGATTCCAATGACGAGACTGGCGATGCCCAGAACAAAATAAATTAGGGCAAGGATTTTGAGAGTCTTGCGAGTGAAACTCATGGCTGGTCCTTTCGATACGAGTACGTCAACCTGGCGCACCCCATGTGCTGCACATATGGTGAAGCACATTGTAGTTCAACGGGGCGATGCATGCGTTTGAAAGCGTCTCTTGCCTGTACGGTCCAACCTTTCAAAAAGGAAAGCTGGACGTAAGCCAAATCGATGGCAGCTCATGTGCGGCGCTGAGATGATGGGGCCGTAACAAGGAGTTGGTCTAAGGAGGAGCCATGATGTACGGAACAGGGCAAGTGCGCGAGCCGCGGTCGTTGGGAAGGCGCATGAGTGATTCTGTGATCGCTGCCGTATGCACGGGATTGATGGCGGTGCTTTGCATTGGGATGCTGTGGGCCATGTCGCATGTGGGACAATAGCGGACGGTTGGGCGCCGACATGAATGGCGCCCATGTATTCGTTTTGTTTGCTAAGGAGTGTCCATGGGCGTCGTCGATCCCTTTTCTGTTGCTCGGGCTGCTGGGCTCGAGCTCGTGCGGACGTCCGAGGGCCTTACGCTCACCGACGGCACGATGGAGTTGCGTGCCGATTTTGGCCGCATGCTTCCACGGCTCAAGCAGGGTCGTCTGCAGCAAGAGCTGTTGGTAAAGGCTGCGCGCACAAAAGGCATCGAACAACCATGGGCGATTGATGCCACAGCAGGCTTTGGCGAGGACTCGCTGCTGCTGGCGGCCGCGGGCTTTACCGTCGATCTGTATGAACAGGATTGCGTGATCGCGGCGCTTCTCAAGGATGCCTTGGATTGCGCGACAGATGATCCGGCGCTTGCGACAGCCGTGGCACGAATGCGCTTGCATGCGGGCGAGGACAGCATCGCCGGCCTTCGCCATGTAGCTGAGCTGATCGGGCAGGGCGAGCTCACCGCTCCTGACGTGGTATATCTGGACCCCATGTTTCCCGGACGCACCAAGAGCGCGGCGGTGAAAAAGAAGTTCCAACTCTTGCATCATCTGGAACAGCCGTGTGCCGATGAGGAGACGCTGGTCGAAGCCGCGCTTGCGGTGCACCCGCGTAAGGTCGTTATCAAGCGGCCGGTGAAGGGGCCGCTGCTTGCCGGCGTTAAGCCGAGCTATCAGCTTGCGGGCAAGGCCGTTCGCTACGATGTTTTGGTGCCGCCGCGCCCGTAGCTTGCGTGCGATGGCCGGCGCTTCGCCAGCGCCGTGCCGATGCGGGGTCTATTTCCAGGGGTGCGACGTCAGATGCCATCCGCCGCAGTATTCGCATTTGTAGCAGGCAAGGCCGCGCCGCCCGCGGTTTTCGCAGTCGGCCATAACTGCCTCGGCCTCGGCGCGCGTGTCGTAACGGTTTTTGCGTTCGCACGACTTGTAGCGCCAGGCTTCATCGCGCTCGGCGTCTAGTGCGTCGCGGCGCTCGTCTTCGCGCGCAAACAGATCGCTCATATCGCCGCCGGTGGCAGCGCCCAAAAACTCGCTCTTTGCCTTTGACCAGGCGGCTCGCTTTTTGCTCCCCATCTGCTTCGCGCCCCTCTTCAAACGCTGGTATCATTGCTCAATCAAAGTGATACCAATAAACGTGAGGTCGCCGCGTGATGATCAGAAAAACCCTCGATACCGACATTCCCGCCGTCATGGCTATCTATGACGCGGCCCGCGCCTTTATGCGCGCGCATGGCAACGCCACGCAGTGGCCCGAGGGCACGCCTTCGGCCGAGCAGCTGGCTGCCGATATCGCCGCTGGTGGCAGCTATGTGTGCGAAGTTGACGGTCACGTGGTAGCGACGTTTGCCTTTTTACCGGGTCCGGACGAGTGCTATGACGTAATTGAGGACGGTCGGTGGCGCAGCGACACTCCGTACGCCGTGCTGCACCGTGTGGCATCCGACGGCACCGTGCACGGTATCGCGGCTGCGATGTTCGCCTTTGCCAAAGAGCGTGCCGATCACCTGCGCATCGACACGCATCAGGACAATCTGCCCATGCAGCGTGCGAGCATCAAGGCGGGATTCGAGCGTGTCGGCATTATCCATGTGTCGGACGGCACGCCGCGTGTTGCGTTCGACTGGCTGCGCGAGGCATAAGCGCCCAGGCGCATACCAACACTCCATCTAAATGAAAATGGCCCCGGGTGGGGCCATTTTTTGGCAAAACGCGTTGTTGTGGGGCTCGCGTCGCTGCCGTTCCAGATGAACCCGGGCGGACAAAAGGGGAGGTGCCGGCTTTCGCAAGGCGCGAACCTACGAAAATCGCCGCGCGGCAACGCGGGGCGATGAGCTCGGTCGGGGGATAGGGCCCGCTTCGCCCGCCGGCCCGTAAATTGTATCATCCAGTGTGGAACGAGGGTGCCCGTTGCCACGTGCGATGGGCTTGCAATAAGAGGAGAGCCATGTCGAAGCAAGCGGTCGTTGGAATCTTGGCGCATGTCGATGCCGGCAAGACTACGCTGGCCGAGGCCATGCTGTTCAACGCGGGCCGCATCCGCAAGCGCGGCCGCGTGGACGATGGCGATTCGCACCTGGACACCAACGCGATCGAGCGTGAGCGCGGCATCACGATTTTCTCGTCGCAGGCCGTGCTCGACCATGGCGATACCCACGTCATGCTCGTGGATGCACCAGGGCATGTCGATTTTTCTGCCGAGGCGGAGCGCACATTGCGCGCGCTCGACTACGCGATTTTAGTTGTGGGTGCTAACGATGGCGTGCAGGGACACACCGAAACCCTGTGGCGCCTGCTTGCGCGCTATGACATCCCGACGTTCATCTATATCAACAAAATCGATTTAGAGAATCCCGGCCGCGATGTTTTGCTGGCGCAACTTAGGCAGCGTCTTTCCGAGGGCTGCCTGGATGCCAACGAACTGCTGGCGGGCGGCGCCGTTCAGGAGGACGCTGCTGCGTTGGACGAAGCGGCGCTCGAGGAGTTTCTTGAAGCGGGTGAGCTTTCTGTCGCAACGCTGTCGCGCATGGTTGCCGAGCGCAAGCTCTTTCCCTGCTTTGCCGGCTCGGCGCTCAAGGACCAAGGCGTTGACGAGCTGCTGGATGGTATATGCGCGCTGATGCGTGAGCAGGCGTGGCTCCCGGAGTTTGCCGCGCGCGTCTATCGTGTCAGCCGCGGGGATCGTGGCGAGCGCTTGGCTTGGGTTAAAGTGACCGGCGGCACGCTGCGCGCAAAACAGATGATCAGCGGGCATTCCGGTGCCGAGGCGTGGGAACAGAAGGTCGATCAGGTACGCATCTATAACGGCGAGAAGTGTGAGCTTGCCCAAGAAGTTGCTGCTGGCGGTATTTGCGCCGTGACGGGTCTTGCGCACGTTCGCCCAGGGGACGCCCTGGGCGCGGAGTCCGCGGGCGATGCGCCCGTCATTGCGCCAGTCCTCACCTATACGGTGCTGCCGGGCGAACACGACGTCCATACGGTGTTCAAAGCATTGACTGAGTTGGCGGACGAAGATCCCATGCTCGGCGTAAGCTGGAATACGCATCTTGAGCAGATTCACCTGCAGTTGATGGGCGCCGTGCAGCTCGAGGTTGTGCAGCGCGTGCTGGCCGATCGTTTTGGCCTTGCGGTCGAGTTTGAGCCCGGCGGCATTCTCTATAAGGAGACTATCTCGCAGCCGGTCGAGGGTGTGGGCCACTTTGAGCCACTGCGCCACTATGCCGAGGTGCATCTGCGCCTGGAGCCGTTGCCAGCAGGTTCGGGCGTGCAGTTTGGCACCGTGACCTCGACCGACGAGCTCGATCTTAACTGGCAGCGTTTGGCACTCACCAACGCTATGGAGCGCGACCACCTGGGCGTGCTGACCGGCTCGCCCATCACCGATGTGCGCATTACGCTCACGGGCGGCCGCGCGCATGCCAAACACACCGAGGGCGGCGATTTTCGCCAGGCCACGTACCGCGCGATTCGCCAGGGTTTGATGCAGGCGCGCGAGGCCGGCGCAGCCGTGCTGCTGGAGCCGTGGTACCACTTTGAGCTCGAGGTGCCGGGGGAGTGCGTGGGCCGGGCGCTCTCGGATGCCACACGCATGGGTGCCGAGTACGAGCCGCCGACGATGGCGGGAGACCGAGCGAAGCTTGTGGGTCGCGTGCCGGCATCCGAGGTGCAGGATTACGCGCTGGAGGTGACTGCCTACACGAGCGGGCGCGGTCATCTGTACCTGGAGTTCGCCGGTTATGCGGCTTGCCATGATGCCGAGCGCGTCATCGTGACGGCCGCCTATGAGCCCGAGGCCGATCTGCCCAACACGCCCGATTCGGTCTTTTGCTCTCACGGCGCCGGCTACACGGTCAAATGGTATGACGTGCCCGCCGCAGCGCACGTAAAGATCGATCCCGCCACCTTCCGTCCCTGGCGAGCAGCAGACGCCGAGTTTTTCGGCCACATGTGACAAAGGGACATCCCCTTTGTCACATGCTATTGGTATAACTCAGTATAAGTTGGTATAACTGTTACCAGGGTTTGCCAATCCGAGGAGGCCGATATGAATCCAAATCCCTTTAAGCCCACAGCTGGTAAGCGGCCTCCGATACTCATCGGTCGCGAGTCGGTCATCGAAGATTTTGAGGAAGGGCTCGACAACGGCGCCGGAGCGCCGGGCAGGCTCATGCTCATTACGGGAAACCGCGGCTATGGCAAAACGGTTCTCCTGCGGGAGCTGCAACGTCTAGCCAGCGAGCGCGGATGGGCGGTTGTCTCCGATTCCGCTTCGCTTGGTTTGTGCGACCGCTTGGCCGACGCGCTTCGCTCGAATAAACCCGTTGTGACGTCAATGGAGTTTGGGCCGTCGTTTGGCCGGATGTCGGTCGAGGCGGCGCGGGCAAAAGGCGAGACATTGCGAGGGCTGGTCAACGAGCGTCTCAAGAAGCTCGGTCCGGGCAAGGGCGTCTTGTTTGCGATTGACGAGGCACAATCGGTGTCTATCGAGGAACTGGCGGCTCTTGCCGTCCTCTATCAGCAGGTGCTCGGAGACCAGGATGCCACGGGCTTGCCCGATAGCGACCAGCGCGGTCTTGCGCTGGCGTTCGCCGGCTTGCCCAGTATGGTTGACGATCTGCTCGAAGAGCCGAGCGTGACGTTTTTGCGGCGTGCCCAGCAGCGTACGTTGGGGGCAATATCTTTGCCCAAAGTGCGCGATTCGTATATCCAGACGGTCAAAGACGCTGGTCTTTACGTTGACGCGGAGACGGCGGACCTTGCGGCGCGCAAGAGCATGGGGCATCCCTATATGGTTCAGCTGGTGGGCTATTACATGTGGCGGTCTGCTGTCCGGCGTGGCTCGCAGGTCATCGAAAGGCGCGATGTCGAGAATGGCCATGCGGATGCCGTCTCCGAGTTCTACGAAGCGGTTGACGCACCTCTGTATTACGGTCTGCGCAGCCCTCAGCGCCTCTTTATCGAGGCTATGGCGGTTGACGAGGACAAGCCGACGCGCACGGCGGATATCATTGAGCGCTGCGACCGTACCCAGAGCTGGGCGAGTAAATATCGCGCAAGCCTGATTCGCGAGCGCGTCATCGAGGCCGCCGGATACGGCCTTGTGCGGTTTACCGTGCCCATGCTGGGCGAGTATATCCGCGACCGCGCTTTATGGCATGAGTAGGGTGATAAAGGTGACGGAACAGAAGATGAGCCCGCAGGCTATCGAGGTGCGCGGTGCACGTGTCCACAATCTCAAGGACATCGATATCGATATTCCGCTGGGGAGGCTCGTGGGCATTGCCGGCGTGTCGGGCTCGGGCAAGAGCTCGCTGGCGCTGGGAGTTCTTTATGCCGAGGGCTCGCGCCGTTACCTGGAGGCGCTCAGCACCTATACTCGACGTCGCCTGACGCAGGCCGAGCACGCCCAGGTGGACGAGGTGCTGCACGTACCGGCGGCACTCGCGTTGCATCAGCGTCCCAGTGTGCCAGGCGTGCGCTCGACCTTTGGTACCATGACCGAGCTCAACAACAGTCTGCGTTTGCTCTTTAGCCGCTGTGCCCATCACGTGTGCCCACATTGCGGGGCGCGTGTGGAGCCGAGCCTTAACGTGGCTGCGGGCCTGTCGCTCACGTGCCCCGCATGCGGCCGCGAGTTCTACGCGCCGAGTGCCGAGGACCTTGCCTTTAACAGCGGCGGTGCGTGCCCTACCTGCGGCGGCACCGGTGTCATGCGCGAGGTGGACGAAGCGAGCCTGGTGCCCGACGAGTCAAAGACCATCAACGAAGGCGCGGTGCTTCCCTGGGGTACGCTCATGTGGGATCTGATGAAGCAGGTAGCCGGCGAGATGGGCGTGCGCACCGACGTGCCGTTTAACCAGCTCACGTCTCAAGAGCGCGACATCGTGTTCCATGGTCCGGCGGTTAAAAAGCACATTCTCTACGTTCCCAAAAACGGCGAGGGCGCTACGCCGCTCGACTTCACCTATTACAACGCCGTCTATACTGTCGAGAATGCGCTCGCCAAGGTTAAGGACGATAAGGGGCTCAAGCGCGTTGCACGCTTTTTGCGCGAAGGGCCGTGTCGTGACTGCGGAGGCACGCGTCTTGCCGAGGCCGCGCGCCAGCCCCAGGTGCGCGGCATCAATCTGGCACAGGCGGCGGTCATGACGCTGGGCGAGGCGATTGAGTGGGTGCGTGGGGTGCCCGCATCCTTGCCGACCGAGATGCGGCCCATGGCGACGGACATCTGCGATTCGTTTTTGAGCACGGCCCGTCGCCTGATCGACCTGGGTCTCGACTACCTTTCACTCGACCGCGCCGGTGCCACGCTCTCCACGGGTGAGCGCCAGCGCGTGCAGCTTGCTCGCGTGGTGCGCAACCGATCGACAGGCGTGCTTTATGTGTTGGACGAGCCTTCGATCGGCCTGCATCCTGCCAATGTCGACGGCCTGGTAGGCGTGATGCGCGATCTGGTGGATGACGGCAACACCGTGGTTGTTGTTGACCACGACACGCGCGTGCTGGCAGAAGCCGACTATCTGGTCGAGATGGGCCCCGTTGCCGGAGCGGGCGGCGGTCATGTAATCGCCGCCGGTTCGGTGGACGAGGTCGAACAATCGCAGGGCAGCCGCATCGCGCCGTTTTTGCGCTCGGACCCCAAGCGCTTGCGCCCGCAGGTGGCTGACGACGAAATGTTCGACCTGGGCCATATCCGCATGGCGACCGATGCCATCCATACCGTCAAACCGCTCGAAGTCGATATCCCGCGTGGCCGCCTTGTCGCGGTGACGGGCGTTTCGGGTTCGGGTAAGACGACGTTGGTACTCGAGACGCTCATCCCGGCGCTCAAGGCGCAAGCGGCCGGCGAGCGCCTGCCGAGGCACGTGCGTTGGGTCGATGCCGAGGGCATCGCGCGCGCCAACCTGATTGACGCCACGCCCATTGGCGCCAACGTGCGCTCGACGGTGGCGACCTATGCCGATATCCATGATGAGCTGCGCCGTGCCTTCGCCCGCACGCCCGAGGCCAAGGCGGCGGGGTATAAGGCGGGTGCCTTTAGCTACAACACTGGCGCCTTGCGCTGCCCTACGTGCGATGGCACGGGCTCGATATCGCTCGACGTGCAGTTTTTGCCCGATGTCGAAATCGTCTGCCCGGCATGCCGTGGTTCGCGCTACGCCGAGGCTGCCTCGCATATCCATCGCGAGGGCAAGGACGGGAGTCTGCTTACGTTGCCGCAGCTCATGGACATGAGTGTGGACGAGGCCATCGACGCCACACTGGGGCTCAAGAAGGTTCAGACGCGCTTGCAGACCTTGCACGACCTGGGCTTGGGCTATCTCACGCTCGGTGAGCCCACGCCGGCGCTCTCGGGCGGAGAGGCTCAGCGTCTTAAGCTTGCGAGCGAGATGGGTCGCGTGCAGGGCGATGCCGTATTCGTATTCGACGAGCCCACGATTGGCCTGCATCCGCTCGATGTTCAGGTGTTGCTGAGTGTGTTTGATGGCCTTGTTGCCAAGGGCGCCACGGTTATCGTGATCGAGCACGACCTCGACCTTATCCGTAACGCCGATTACGTGATCGACATGGGCCCGGGCGGTGGCGACGCGGGCGGGCAAATCGTCTGCACCGGTACGCCGGGCGACATCGCGGCCTGCTCCGCAAGCATCACCGGTCGCTACCTATAACCGGATGTGACAAAGGGACGGTCCCTTTGTCACATGCCGGCAAGGCCTGTCAGCATCACGCTTTTCTTTTCTAGCCAATTCTAGTTAAAAGCAGTTAATTACCGTTAAAAGCTAGCATGTTGTCGACGTAGCACTTGAACAGCTTGTGCCTGAGGACCAAAATGACTTCAGCCCATTCGCGAAATTTGCACGCCCTATAGTGAGTGGGCTCTCGCTTGAGCCGATGCTGCCAAGAGGCGGCCGATAGGGGCAATTATGGACAATCGAATCTTTGGGTATGCGCGTGTCTCTTCCGCGGACCAGAACTTGGATCGTCAGTTAGACGCACTGGGAAGGTTTCCCGTTCAACAGGGTCAGATTTACGCTGACAAGGCAAGCGGTAAGAACTTTAGACGTCCCCAGTACCAGCGTCTTCTTCGCAGGTTGCGCGAGGGTGACGTTCTCGTGATCAAAAGTATCGACCGATTGGGTCGCGATTATCGTGAAGTCCTCGATGAATGGCGACGCATCACGGTGGATAGGCGTGCTGCCATCGTGGTGCTTGATATGCCGTTACTCGATACGCGCGAGCAACCCGATGGCATCACGGGAACGTTCATGGCGGATCTGGTCCTTCAAATCTTGAGCTACGTGGCGCAGCTGGAGCGCGAGAACATCAAGCAGCGCCAGGCAGAGGGTATCGCGTCGGCGCGCCTGCGTGGCGTGAGATTTGGGAGGCCGGCGCTCGAACGTCCGGATGGCTATAACGATGTCATCAAATCATTTGAAGGGGGTGAAGTTACGAGGCGAGAGGCCGCAACGCTCCTGAACGTCAGCGCATCGACGTTCGATCGTTGGAGACGGGCGGACACGAACTGATATGACCGTTCGCCGTCTGTCCGTCCTCTTTAACTAGACATTTTGAAGAGGGGAGTTTATCGCACAGAGCCCACTCCTTCCCTCGATGTTTATCCAGTTCACGCCCTGGAATCAAATAGTGCCACCGCGTTGCCAATTCGTCTGCTTTTTGACGAGGGGTTATGAGCTGTAACGTCAATCGAAGGGAAATAGCCATGAAACGAAATGCTACTAAAAAGCAGCCCATGATGGGCTTGCTTGTTCTGCTCATCTGTTCTCTGGGGTTCATTTCGGCCTGTTCACAGAATGATGCAAACGCTGCAAAGTCGAAATATGTCGACGATAAGGCAATGAATGTTATCGCCGCCGGGTTTGAGAGAAGGTCCGACGTCATTGAATCTAATGCAAACGATGATGATCCTCATTCAACCGAGAATATCCAGGAAGCTATTGAGGCTGAAATCAAGAACGACAAGGAACTCAAGAACGCTAGGTTTAAAGATTCCAAGATGCAACAGGACGTAATCACGTATCTGAATCTGCTTGATGACCAGCTTAAGGTGACCGAGGACTACTCGCAATCGTCTGCGGATTATTACGAAGAGTGGAATAAAGTCTACGATAAGCGGTCTGCGCAACTCAAGAAGCTTGTTGATAATTACGGGCTGGAAGTAGGGGAAAAATATAAGGATGATTTCAACGACTTAATTAAGAATGGAAAGTCCGTAGCAGAGAAGACCCGCTATGAGGATGCCATCAACAGTTTGATTCAAGGAGCAAATTTCGAAAAATCGGATGACGGTTACGGTCTGTATACGTATACGGCGGTAGTTGAGAACACCTCTGGTATATCGTTCTCTAACGTCAGCCTGACACTTGCTCTCTATGATGCAGATGACATCAAAGCGGAGGAGACCTATGCGGACACCTCTTCGTGGGCGCCGGGTGAGAAAGTCAAGTTCGAGGCAACGTCCGATGTTGACGCTGCGCGCGTTGTCGCATCTGTTTCCAGCTACGATGTAAATAAATAAGTTCTGCACGGAAGGGGCGGGTTAATCGGCAATGAATGGTTGACCTGCCCGTTTTATGCCAATTATTGAACAACAAGTGCTGCGAACGAATGTGTATATTTCGGATTGCAAACAACTGCCCTCGTCTAAAGAAATGCTGAAAACGACAATTTAGGCATGAGGTATAACCCACGGCAGTTTCTTAAATAGCAGGGATTTTGAAAGGAATAGGGGATGGATGAGTTGGAGGAAGGCATGGGGGCGCTGAAAGCGAAACTCGGGAGAATCCTGACGAAACCCAAGGTATTCATCGCGGGCTTGGCGCTTGGCGGGCTGATTGTAGCTGTACTTTTTATTAGCATCTTTAATAACGGCAAAGCTGCGGGTGCAAAAGAAGCGACCCCCAATACGCTCTCCCCGTCGGTTGTGTTTGAACGTATTGCTTCCCAGAATGAGATGGTTTCTGCATCGCAGAACTATACGATTGTCGATAAGGTGACAGATACCAAGAGGTTCTTCGATTGGTTTGATATCCCGTTTACAGAAAACAGTTTTTGGTATCGCTATGTTGGAACCATTAAGGCGGGCGTGAATCTCGAGACGGCAGAGATACATACAAACAAGAAGAAGCTGACCATTACGATGGATGAGCCTTACGTAATTTCAAACACGCCGGATATGAAGAAATCGGGCGCTCTCGAGGAGCGCAACAACATCCTCAATCCCATTGAGGTCAAAGACGTCACGGCGTTTGAAGCGCAGTGCAAGGAGCGGAGTGAAAGCGAGGCCATCAAGGATGGCGACCTGCTCGAAGAGGCACGGGTGAACGCCGAAGCAAATATCCGCGCGATGTTCAACTCGGCATTTGGCGATGAATATACGGTTGATTTCGACTATAGGAAATAGGAGGTCACAATGGAGGATAAAGACGATCTGGCTGTTGTCGAAAGGGAGGAGCCGCCGCGACATAAGCAGAGTTTTGATATCCGTAAGGCCGCTGCCGGGTTGGTTGATGGCGCCGGAAGCGCGATGGCGGGCGCGGTTGCAACCGTACAGAAAGTTGCCGATGGTGCAATGCGTGCTGCAACTCCGCTGGTCGATGACGCCTTGGCAGCTATTGCTGATGCGGCCGATGGTGCGGCAGGTACTGCTGCGGATATCGGTGACGCGGTCAACGATTGGGCATACCAGCAGCAGCTTAATAGATACAGGCCGGTAACCAAGGAGACCTATCAGAGTCCTTCATTCCATTTGCCGAACATGATTCGAATTGTTGACGGAAATGAGCGTCGGGGCATCGACGCCTGTAGAGATGCTATTGGTTGGCTGGATACTGTTAAGGGCACGCAGATTTTCAATCTGTACCGCGAGGCAATCGGGGATAGCGAATTGTCTTTCTATCCTAAACCATCTCTTTACTCCACATATTACATAGATGCTTTTGATCGGTCTCGCTTTGTTGACCTTGACTCTTATTTCGCAACCATGCAACAAGACAAGATGGCCGAGTTGAGACGGATTGCGTTCATGCTTGGCGCGAAGCGCTGCAAGCTGGAGGTGACGGAGTACGAGGAAACTCGGCGAGGCCGCCAGGTTAAGGGAAATGCCAAGGCGGGAAAGAGGGGCTCGGTTCGAATCGACGGTTCCTTGAGCGATTCAACGAGAAGTGAGAAGAAAATTCTGTTTACACAGGAATTTGAGGGCGACATGGTTCCACGGCGCCCTGAGCTCCATTGGTATGCCCATGACTCAGATGTTCTCTTGTTAATTGAGACGAGATGTGGTGGAGAGGATAAAAACAAGGCGAAGAGCTATCGGGTCGAATTGAAAAGTGAAACGACCATGACCATGTCTGTATCACTTGCTATGGCTATCGACGAGGCATGCAGCAAACTGAACATAAGGGCGAATTCGAGCCTGACAAGCCAAGCTAAGCGAGAACTCCGGCAATCGTTTGTATTTGAAGTTGAATTCTGATGTGTGGGGACCATTTGCTGCGGGGTTCCTGTCCTTTACGGGGTGGAAGCGTATAAACCCATACGGTGCAACTCAGTAAAAGCTAGTAATATACTGGCAATTTTTCTAGTTAAAAGCGTTTAAAACCGGTTAATTCCATTTAAATTAGTAGTTGCGATATGTGACAAAGGGACTGTCCCTTTGTCACATTCCCGGAAAGCCTGTCTGGCGCAGGGCTTCGTAGAGGACGATGGCGGCGCTGTTGGAGAGGTTGAGTGCACTGATGCGGTAGTCGTTCGGGTTGACGAAGTTGCCGCAGATGTCCTGTTGAAGGATGGCCTCGTGGCTGTCCTTGGTATGTCCTAGCGATTCCTCGTGAGCTTCCCATGCCTCGGCGTTGTCAAGCGAATCGCAATCGCGCAGCATCGGGATGCGCTCGCAGCGCTCGGGCGCCGCGGCAAGCAGTGACTCGGGAATCCCCGAGCTCTCGCTGCCAAAGACCAAGTAGTCGCCGTCGCGGTAGGTGCTTTGCGCATAGGTGCGGCGTGCCTTTTTGGTCAGCAGATGCAGGCGCTCGTCGGCGGGGGAGAGGCCGTTGCGCGCAAGGAAATCCTCCCAGCCGGCATAGGTCGTCACGTCCAAGTTTTGCCAGTAGCCCAGGCCGGCGCGACGCACTGTCTTGTCGTCGAGCGAAAACCCCAGCGGCTCCACCAGATGCAGGCGGGTACCGGTAACCACGCAAGTGCGGCCGATATTGCCCGTATTGGCCGGAATCTCGGGCGCATACAGCACAATGTTGAACATGAATCTCCTTGGCTCAGAACGAAAAACCACCACGAAGGGCACCTTCGTGGTGGTTTGGCGGTTACGTGGGTGGAAAACGCCCGCTACGATGGCCTAGGCGCGGTGCCAGTCGGTCAGGCAGGCATCGAGGGCGGCGATGAGCGCGTCCTTGTCCATGTGACGGCCGATGATGCACAGGCTCGTCATGCGGTCGCCCGTCTCGTCGTCCCAAATCTGCATGATCTCGGGGTTCTCGTCGATAATCTTCTGCTTCTCGCCCTCGGGCGCAGAATCGACAAACAGACCGTTCTCCATCAGACGCATCTGGTGGCCGGCCTGCTCAAACATGTAGCACATGTCCGGATCGCCGGTCTGCCACAGCGGACCCTTGACGCGGATGACCTCGTCTGGCCACTCCTGCTCGACAAAATCGGTGAACTTCTGCAGGTCAAACGGCTTGCGGCGCGAGTACACAAAGGTCTCGATGTCGTACTCGAGCACCTCGGGGTCGTCGTGCTCCTCGGGATGCTCCATGGCCTCGATCCAAGCGGCGGAGTTGTAGGCGCGCATAAAGTCGAAGCGGTCGGTGTCGAGCAGCTCCTCCATGGGAACCTCTCCGTTTTGGGCTTCGACAATCACGGCGTCCTTCTGCAGGCTGCGCACAATGGCCTTGAGCTCTGCGATCTGCTCGGGGGTGACGGTGTCAGTCTTATTAAGAATCAGCGTGGAGCAAAACTCGATCTGCTGGATGAGCAGGCTCTCGATGTCGTCCTCGTCGATATCCTCGGCTAGCAGGTCGCGACCGCCGTTGAACTCGTCGTACATGCGGGCGCAGTCGACCACGGCCACGATGTTGTCGAGCGCGAGCTTGGGCTCGCCGCCCACCTTGGCCTCGTCGCAGAAGCTCGAGATGGTGTAGGCGATGGGGATAGGCTCGCAAATACCCGAGGCCTCGATGATGATGTAGTCGAACTTGCCCGAATCGGCGATGCCCTGCAGCTGGTTGGCCAGGTCGTCCGAAAGCGTGCAGCAGATGCAGCCGTTGGTGAGCGGGATGAGGTCGTCGGTCTCGGAAAGGCCGCCGTCGGCGATGAGGCTGGCGTCGACGTTGATCTCGCCGATATCGTTGACGATTACGGCGGCGCGGATGCCGCCGTCGTTAGCGAGGATGTGGTTGAGCAACGTGGTCTTGCCGGCACCGAGGTATCCGGTAAGCATGATGATCTTCACGGGTTTGTTGGGCATGTGCCCTCCTTTGTTAGACATGGCTTACAGTTGAATCTTATGCCAAACGCCTGCTCTTATACCCACGCGCTGGCAAATAACACAGGCTACTCCCAGGCTCCCCATACATCGGGGCAATAACCGACGGTGGCCTTTTTGCCGTTGCGCACGATGGGCTCGGCTAGAACCTGCTGATTCTCGAGCAGTTTATCGAAGCGCTGACTGGGGGTGAGGTGCTGGATGAGCGCGAGCGTCTCCTCGTCCTTGGCCCTGGGGTTGAGCAGCTTGTCGATGCCGCCGACCGCCTGCATCACGCTTGTGAGCTCGCCTTTGCTCATCTCCTTTTCCTTAAGGTCGATAAACTGCACCTTAATGCGGCGCTCCTTAAAATAACGCTGGGCCTTCTTGGTATCGAAGGACTTCTTAGTCCCGAAAATTTGCACGTTCATGTATTTGTTCCGCCGTTCTAACGAACGGCGGTCACATCGACGCTGCAAAGCCATCTGATGGGCAATCTGCCTTTCAATCGTCGGGCGCGGGCAAAAGCCCAGCGCCCTCCTCTTTCAAGGCACCTTGCCTCATCAGCTGGCTTTTCGCTGACATTGATAGAGCATCGAGGTGACCACCGCTGGACTTATCGAATAAAGTTGGTGCGCGCGCGATCTGCCTCGGGCGCATTGATGCCGGCGGCCTTGCCTGCCTCGATGCAACGCAGGAGCCATGCCATGTTTTTGCCGATGTTTCGCATAGTGGCAAGGCCCTCGGCGTCCTGGGCGGCCTCGCCCGGCATGGCACCAAAGACGTTGTTCCAGTACGTGGAGGCCACCACGGGCATCTGGTTGATGGTGAAGTACTTGTTGAGCACGTCGAACGTGGTCGACGTGCCGCCGCGGCGGGCAACGGCGACCGCGGCACCCGGCTTGTGCGCAAAGGCCTTGCTGCCAGCATAGAATGCGCGGTCGAGAGCCGAGAGGATGCGTCCGCTGGGATGCGCATAGTAGACGGGGGAGCCAAAGACATAGCCGTCTGCCTGCTCGGCAGTGGCAATCAGCTCGTTGACCACATCGTCGTCAAAGGTGCAACGGCAATCGAGCTTGCCGCACTGACCGCAACCGATGCAATCGCGAATGGGCTTGGCGCCCAGCTGAAACATCTCGGCCTCGATGCCCCCGGCGTTGAGCTGCTCGGCGACCTCGGCGAGTGCGCGGGCCGTGTTGCCGTTTGCCTTGGGACTGCCATTGACCAAAAGAACCTTCATCACAAACTCCCTCTGCTGTCGGTGACTTCTGCAGAGGATTATCGCACGAGCGGGCAGATGGCGTGGGGCACGATGCCGGCCCCGAGGGCCCACGGCAGGCACGCTTACCAGGTACGAGCGGGATACGGTCCAGAGGATGTTGGAGTGCGGGGCCTCGTGCGAGCAGATTGTAAGGGGTCTGGGCGGGTCGCCCTCGATGGCGAGCTTTGAGGCCTTGGAAGGCGGGCTGCTGCGGCGGCTATGGTTTATACTAAGGCGGTTGCTATCGAGTAATTCATACTTGGTTTGATTCGATTGTGAATGCGTAACTAGGATGGAAAGCAAAGGAAACTCTATGGAAACAGAGGATGCTGTTTGCTTGATGACTTCGATTGCCTTGATTGTCCTTTCAATCCAATACCGAAGAGGAAGATGGCTCTGCTCAATTGCTGGATATGATGTCACAAAAAGGGAGAGCGAGATTGATATACGCCCTTACGCAAAGCTGATTTCTTCTGTGACGTTATGGATGGGGCTGCTGTTTTTCTTGTGGGCGGTAGAGGGCTGGGTACGCGATTGGAATACCAGCGTTTTTGAAGTTTTGGTTCTACTTCTGTTCAGCTTGGCCTCTTTGTCGTTCGTGCGGCTCGTTAGGTTTGTGTTTATGAGGCGATAGCCAGCGGAAGTGGCTGGACGACAAAATGGACCAATGCAGCCAATTGTCAATAGAATTTGATAGGCTTGGCTTAACAGATTTACTCGAGGGCATATCCGTGGCGGGGGATAGGTTCTATCTTGTTGAGCACTTATTTGCATCAGGCAAAGTAAACCAAGAGTATCGAAACGGTGCCCCCGGGCCCCGGGAGGGGCTGAGGGGACGTTCGGCTAACTGCGGGTACGACCTATTTGCCCAATGTGTTCGGTTGAGATCGGAAATTAACCATCATGCGCCCCATAACGCTAGTCCAGCTTGGTGCCCGGTACCTGCGGCGCCTCTTTAATCAGCGCATTAAGTTCGTTCAAAATGGAAACGGGCTGTCGGTCGACGGCGTCCAGATGAAGCGTCGCCACGCGAAGGGGCGGCTGATATTCAAATGAGCCAAGGAGCACGGGCGATCCCAAGAACCGTTCGATTTCGTCTGCAACCGCGTCGGTCTCTTCGGGATCAAAGTCGTCGAAGAGCGCCACGAACATCGGTCCGGTCGAGCGGAACAGACGACCCTTGCCGCGCGAGCAATCCATGAGGCAGGCGGCGCTTTCTGCCAAAACGCGGTCGCCTGCATCAAAGCCAAAGCGGGCATTGACCTGTGCGATTTCGTCGATTTTAATGGCGATCAAGCCCGCGTTTCGTGCCACGCGACGCATCTCGCCAATGGCGTTGACCAGGGCGTGGATATCGCCCAGACCGGTCACGGAATCGGTCGTATCTGCCAAGCTTCGGTTGGTGACAATGCCCACATACATGTTGGGCTCGGTATCGGTGCCATCCAGGCGGTAACCCGTGCAGTCGCAAAGCGCGTATTTTCCGGCGGTATTCATGACGCGATACTGCATGCAGTGGAAGTGCCACGTGCCGTTTACCACCATATCGAGCTCGGCACGTACGTTGTCGCGGTCCTCGGGGTGAACACGGGCAAGCCATATATCGAGCGAGTTGTAGGGATGCTGGGAGGGTAGGTCAAAATCGCGCACGGCATTAACCGACCATTGCGATTCGCCGGTGTCGAGGTTAATGATGAACGGATAGCGTGTCTCGGAGCTCATGGAGATCGC
Organism: uncultured bacterium; assembly: GCA_905214105.1. Taxonomy (GTDB): domain Bacteria; phylum Actinomycetota; class Coriobacteriia; order Coriobacteriales; family Coriobacteriaceae; genus Collinsella. The sequence continues at coordinate 91,775 of CAJMKK010000007.1, read as the reverse complement.
TTGAAACACTCGGTCGTTGCAGGGGGGTTGTTCGGTGATCGGGCGTTGCAGCGCATCGCCTTCTTCCGGTTGTTGCACACGGTACATGAGCTTGTAGCGATACATTTTGCGGTCGGCGTCCTTTGTCATCTGGCGACGCGTATCGCCTGCAAGCGGGTCGACGCGCGAGCAGCCAAAGCTAAAGCTGGCGATCATGGGCGCCTTGCCGTCCGATGTTGCCTCGATAAGATTGGCACGCGTCCACTCCAGGCGCTGCTCGAGCTCGGCTTCGTTTGTCGTGGGGGATATAAGTACAAATTCGTCTCCACCGATACGGAACAGCAACTCATCGTGCTCCATGGTCTCGGTGAGTGCGCGGCAGATGCTCAGAATGTAGCGATTGCCCTCGGCGTGGCCAAACTTATCGTTGCAATGCTTGAGGCGATCGATGTCAATATAGGCACAGGTGAAGGGGGTGCCTTTGCGCCAGAGCTGATCGACATGGCGGTCGAGTCCGCCACGGTTGCCAAGATTGGTGAGCGAGTCGATATAGGCGCCGTGCTCAAGCAACTCACGTTCTTGTTGCAGGATGGCGAGCGTTTTCTGCAGTTGCTCACCGATGGCACGCAGCTCCGGGGGCAGCGCGGCAACATCGAGCTCGGTGGTTGAGGCCCCGTTCGCAAGTCGCTGAAGATGAGCGATGATTGATTGCTCGCCCAGGCGATACGACTCGTTCATGATGGATTGCCTCCTTGGATGGAACAATGGTTTGTATCTTACTCCCAATTCGGTTTAGATTGGAGTATTAGTTAGCTCATGGGAACAAACGCTCCCCTCGACGGTGGCGTTTTGCGTGCGAGCGTATTAGTTGTCGTTGCCACCATCGAGCAATGCCTCAAAATCCTCCGCCTGCATGGGGCGGTAGTAGAGGAATCCCTGAGCGTAGCGGGCGCCCATGTGGCGCAGCATGTTTGCCTGCTTGTCCGTCTCGACGCCTTCGATCACAACGGGCAGATGGAGTGACTGCGCCATCTCGAGCATTGATGAGATGATTTGCACGCTGCGGCCCTCATCGCCGTTATCGGGCACAAACGTGCGATCGAGCTTGATGACGTCGACGTTGACGTTCTTGAGCATCGCGAGCGTGGACTGGCCGGTGCCAAAATCGTCCATATAGGTCGAGAAGCCGCGGGTGTGCAGGTCGGCCGTTAGTTTATCCACGGCCTCGGACTCTCCCGTATAAGCTGTCTCGGTGATCTCGATGCGCATGAGCTCGGGCGGCAGGTTGTATTGGGCGGCGAGCGCTCCCATATGCTCGGCAACGTTGCAGGCGAGGATATCCACGCGCGACACATTAAGCGAGATCGGAACCACGCGAAGCCCCCGATTGATGCGCTCGCGCAGCCACAAGGCAACGCCCTGCCAAACGTATTTGTCGAGCGTCACCACAAAACCGCTTTCTTCGAGAGCGGGGATAAAGGTGGCGGGCGAAATGAGGGAGCCATCCTTGTCGATCCAGCGCGTGAGCGCTTCGGCGCCAATGATCTCGCCGGTTTCCATGTCGACCTGGGGCTGCAGGTAGTAGGTAATACGGCCGTTGGAGAGCGCGTACTGGAATTCGGTCAGCGTGCGGTGGAACGCGATTTCGCGCTCGTACTCCTCGGGGCGGAAAATGGCAATGCGCTCCTTAAAGTCGTTTTTTGCGCGCCGATTGGTAAACATGGCCTTGGCCTGCGCATCGATGGTGATTTTCTCGTTGGAGTCGATGGGGTAGACGCCCATGGACGGCCAGAATCCCACGCCGTCATCATACTTGGCCACGGCCTGGCGAACGCGGCTATAGATCTGATGGACGGTGTCGTGTTCAAAGGGGATGAGTATGCAAAAGTCGTCTTGGCCCCAGTACCCTGCGACGCCCATGTTGGCATTCTCGATGTCCTTGAGGACCGTGCCCACATCGGCGAGCATGCGGTCGCCCTCGGCCTGTCCGTGCCATTCGTTGAACAGTCGCATGTGTCCCATATCGACGGTGGCGATACACCAGGCGCCGTTGCGCCTTGTCTCGAGAAATTCGTTGGCGCGGCGCATAAACTCGCTGGGTCGATAGAGACCCGTGAGCGAATCGATGCGTTCGGCGATGGCGCTTTTGCGCTCCACCTCGGGTATGGGGAGGCTGTCGTTGGGAACAAGCCCGCCGGCCGTGCGAATGCGACGGTCGAGTTCGCCTAAAACGGCGGCCGTTTGATTGGTCAGGTGCTCGTAAAAGGCCGGAACGACAAGACAGACGGGGGTAATGGTGTCGTCCGCGATTCGAACGGGAGCGAAAACGGCCTCTTTGAGATGTTGGATCAGTTGCTCGAATGCTTCGTGATCCAAATTGTTGCTAAGCACGACGAACTGGGCGTTGCGTGAGCGGAAGACGCGACTCCTGCCGCGAGTAATCGACAGCATGCGGCCTGCGTATTCGGCGAGCATGTTGTCGACGGCCTCGGCCCCGTAGAGCTCGTTGAGCTTTGCCGTGCCGCGAACGCGCACTGCTATAAGCCCCGTCTTGCAATGGTCGCGACGGCAGGCATCGATAGCGTTGATCAGCGTGCGCTGCATTCCGAGGCCCGTGGCGGCGTCGACGGTCTCGGCAAGCGAGTGGTTGACGAGCTCGCCGACATAGAGCGAGGGGACATTTCCGTCGCCGTCGATACGAAACCCGCGAGCACGGCCGAGGATGTAGTCGCCGGCGGCATTGCGCACGCGGTACTGCATGACGTGGCGATGTTTGGAGCCGTCATAGATTTGGTCGATGTCGTTGGTATAGGCCTCAAGGTCATCGGGATGGACACGCGTTTTCCAGTAATCGTGGCAGTTGTCTATATGCTCCGAAGGAAGACCAAGATCGCGCAAGGCGCCTTGTGACCAAAGGGTTCGATGTTTGTCCAAGTTCTCGATAAAGAAATATCGGCCTTCGTTGAGCATCGAAAGGGCGTCGAAAATGCGATCGCTTATTTCGAAGTCGTCGGTGTGGGCTTGTGCGATATTGCGTCGATCAAGGTGCACGGCATGACGTAGCTTGTAGTCGTACATGCGATGGTCGGCATCGTTCGTCAAGCGATTGGGGGCTTCGCCCAGGGCGGGGTCGGCGTGTGCCACTCCGTAGCTAAACGAGTGAGGCATCTTGGAAGCGTTGTTTTCGAGCAGTACCGTTCGGCAGTGTTCCAGACGTTCGGCAAGGTCGTCCTCGGTCGCAATCGTAGATAGGATGGCGAACTCGTCGCCCCCCAGACGAAATGCCGCCTCGTCCACCTTCATATACAGTTTGAGATAGAGGCTCACCTGCAAGATATAGCGTTTGCCCTCGTCATGTCCAAAGATGTCGTTGCAGTGCTTAAGGTTATCGATGTCGATAAACGCCATGGTCACGGGCAGTTCCTGCTCCCAGAGTTCCTCTAAGGAACGGGTAAAGCCGCCGCGGTTGCCAAGTCCGGTGAGCTCGTCGGTAAAGGCGGTCCTGATCAGATCGTCCTGACGCTCCAGAAGGTCACGGATGGTCTTTTCGAGCGTTTCGGTATTATTGCTGGCGTTATCCATACTGTAAGCGGCTTTCTGAGGTCGGGGCGGATTGCGTCGGGCGAGCTCGTTGTGCACATGCGTTGCTGCTCAACGCCTTGCGTGTTTCCAAGCCCCCGCCTTGCTGCGTCGTTGGGTTTATTTGTCGGTTCGTGCTCTCGGCTGATAACTACTGAGTAGTATAAACAAGTGTATGGAATTATGTAGGGGTGCCCATGTTGCGGGCGGCCATTATTCGCCAAACGGTAACGCGACGATGTTCGATGAAAATGCGACTGAGACGATATTTGTTGATGGGTATACTTGTTCCGTTTTAAAACGCAGGAACGGAGATGGTCGCATGGCACAGTCAAATATGACGAGCACGGTGGGGCTGGCGCTCGAGGGAGGCGGCTACCGCGGTATGTATACGGCGGGCGTGCTCGACGTTTGGATGGAGCACGGTTTGACCTGCGACCATATGGTGGGCGTCTCGGCGGGCGCGGCATTTGGCTACAACTTTAAATCGCGCCAGATCGGCCGCGCCATTCGCTATAACAAGGCCTATTGCGCCGACAAACGCTATGCGAGCGTGACCAGCTGGCTGCGAACCGGCGATATGTTCAATGCCGATTTTGCCTATCACGAGGTGCCCATCGAGCGCGATCCCATCGACCTGGAGGCGTATCGCGCCTGCCCCATGCGGTTTACGTGCGTGTGTACCGATATCGAGACGGGCAAGGCCGTCTACCACGACCTGCCCTATGGCGACGAGCGGGATATCGAGTGGATCCGGGCATCGTCGGCGATTCCCGTGGCGACGCGTCCCGTTGCTATTGACGGGCATAAGTATCTGGATGGTGGCGTGGCCGATTCTATTCCCAGTGCATGGCTGTTTGCGCAGGGGTATGACCGCAATATCGTGGTGCTCACGCAGCCGGCGGGCTTTGTGAAGCAGCCCAACAGCGTGATGCCCATGCTGCGTCGCGTGTTCCGTCACTATCCGGAGTTTGTCGCAGCGCTTGAGCGTCGACATGAGGTCTACAATGCCACGCTCGATGACCTGGCACGTCGCGAGGCTGCCGGCGAGATCTTTGTGGTGCGGCCGAGCGAATCGGTGAAGGTGCCGTCGCTGTGTCGCGAGCCCGATGAACTTGAACGCATCTACCAGATTGGTCGCCGCGATGCGGAGGCGACCTTGCCGGCGTTGGAATCGTATCTGGCGGGGTAGGGCAAGCTGCCGTGGACTCGGCGGAAAGCGCGTCCCAGAATGAGCGCTCAGAACGGGTTACAGTTTCCCAAGCGGTGGGGTTTCGGAAAGTACGTCCCGGAATATGCGTTCAGACTGGGATGCGGTTTCCCGTTGAGCCTCTATATGGAAAGCGCATCCCGGAATGGAGGTCCAAACTGGGATGCGCTTTCCGCTATTGAAGATATGAGGCTGCGAATCAGCTGTTCGGCCTATGCCTATGCCTGCTGCCAGGTGTCGACGAGCTCCTTGGCCGCGGCGTAGGGATCATCGGCGCTGCAGACGGCGCTCACCACAAAGAAGCCGTCGACGCCGGTGGCCTTAAGCTGCGGCAGGTCGGCCGTCTTGACGCCGCCGCCCACCACGATGGGCACGGGGCTTGCCGCGTGGAGTGCGGCCAGGTCCTCAAAGCTTTTGGTGATGATAGAGCCATCGGCCGCGCGTCCGCAGTCGCGCTTGGTCTCGGTCTCGTGGAGCGGGCCGATGCCAAGGTAGTCGACCAAACTCATGTCGGCGGTCTTGACGTACTCGAGCATCTCCTCGCAACGGGCCGAAAGGCCCACGATGGCATCGGGGCCCAAAAGTTTGCGGCAGACCTCGACGGGAATATCGCTCTGGCCCACGTGCACGCCGTCGACAGCAATGCCCTGCTCGCGCGCGGCGAGTACGCAGTCCAGGCGGTCGTCGATCAGCAAAGCGACCTGACCGGTCTTGCCAGCCTGTGCGATTGCCTGCGCGGCGCCGCCGGTCAGCGCGATGATCTCGCGGGCGCTTGCCACCTTGGAGCGCACCTGGATGCAGGTAAAGCCGGCATCGAGTGCCTGGGCCACCACATCGCCCACGGGGCGCCCGAGCGTGTTTTCGGGGCCGAGTACCAGATAGGCCGAGATATCAAGGTTGTCGCGGATGCTCATCGTGCTTCCTCCTGCTTTTTGATCTGTGCTTCCATGCGCTCGAGTTTGCCGGTCATGGTGTCGGTAAATCCGGGTCGAATATCGGCTTTGAGCACGACTTCGGTGCGGATGCCCTTGCTCGCCAACACAAAGGTCGCGTCGCGCACGACCTGCATGACCTCGTCCCAGTCGCCCTCGATCTCGGTGAACATCGAGGTGGTGCGGTTGGGAAGGCCGCTCTCGCGAATGACACGCACGACCTCGGCGACCTCGGCGGACAGCTCATCGCCGGTACCGCATGGGGCGATGGCCACGGCGACGAGTGTGTTCATGCCGGCATCGGTTGCGGGCTCGGACATGCCTTATGCCTCCTCGAGCTCGAGTTGGTTATCGGCAATGTCCTGGGCGGTCGCGCGGTAGAGCTCGTCGATAAAGGCGACCTTAAAGCTTGCCGGGGCATCGGCAACGGCGGCGGCACGCGTGCCGGCAACGTTGTAGGCGGCGGTGCCGCAGATGGCCGCCGTAAACGGGTCGGCGGCGCAGGCATACACGGCCAGCACGCCGCCCTGCGAGCAACCGCAGCCGGTGATTTTGGACATGAGCGGGCTGCCGCCGTGGGACTTGGCCACGGTCGTGCCGTCGGTAATCAGGTCGACTTCGCCCGAGACCACAACGGCGCCGCCGGTGTAGCGGGCGAGCGCCACGGCGGCGCCGCGGGCGGCGTCTACCGTGTCGGTGGTATCGACACCGCGCACGCGACTCAGATCGGCCGCTTCGCCCTCAAGGCCCCACAGGCCGGCGAGCGCGATAATCTCGGAGGCATTGCCGCGCACGATGGCGGGTTTGTACTGCTTGAGTTCGTTTACCAGTTGGGTGCGCAGGCTGCCGATGCCCAGGCCCACCGGATCGAGCACCCAGGGCTTGCCGGCGTCGTGTGCCGCCTTGGCCGCGCGGGGAATCGTCTGCTCGTAGATGGGGAAGAGCGTACCCATATTGAGATAGATGGCGCCGCCGCCGGCAACGAGTGCCTCGCCCTCGTCGGGCAGATAGACCATGGCGGCCGATCCGCCCACGGCGAGCTGTGCGTTGGCGACAAAGTCAATCGTCACCGTGTTGGTGATGGAGCCTGCCATCGGATTGGTGGCGTGAATCTCCTCCACGGCCTTGATCACGTTTTGCTTAAGCTGTTCCGAATCGATCACTGCACATGCCTCCTTGGCATAGAAAAGGGGCGCTGTGCATAGACAGCGCCCCTAAAAAGGCGGCATGCTCCCTACGCCAGCATTAACTGACAGGTTCAAAGGATTGGGCCCCATGCCCTCTCAGCCTTGTGGTTTGCACCGCCGGCACTCCCGCATCGAATCTGTTGTTCCCTATACTAGCGCATCGGTACAATGGTTACGATGAAAACGACTGGGGGACCCTATGATCAAACTTGTGCTGACCGATATGGACGATACGCTGATTCCGGCCGGGCATGACGGCGCCAGCGACTATGCCATCGAGGGCATTCATGCCATGCAGGCGGCGGGTCTGCACTTTGGTCCGGTTTCGGGTCGTCAGCCGTCTGCGATGGGCTGGATGTTTAAAAATCGTTCCGAGTGCTATTCGACCGGCGCATTCTGTAACGGCCAGGTCATGTTTGTCGACGGCGAGGCGGTCGCCTCGCGTGCGACCGATAGCGACGCACTAATGCGTTTAGCCGCCTATCTGGAAGAAGAAACCGACGATACCTATCTGAAGGTCTACAACTTAGGTGATGACTTTTGGGATAACGATGCCTATTGCGTGACACGTGATGCCGAGCGTGTGCGTCGCGCTATGGAATCGGGCGGCAATGCGTGGCTCAAGGGCGAAGAGGCCCCGTGCCGCCCTGTCGTCGATGATGCGCCGGTGTTCAAGGCGAATATCTGGAGCGCCCGTTCGCGTGAGGAGCTCGCGGAGCTACGCGAGCGCGTTGCCGCCGAGGTGCCGGAGCTCTCGCTTGTGTTTCCCAACAACCGTGTGCGCCTGTTCGACATCCTTCCGGCTGGTTGGGACAAGGGCTGCGCTGCGCTGGAGCTGGCGCGCGCTTTGGGCCTGATGCCCGACGAGGTGGCCGTATTTGGCGATTCCGATAACGACCTGCCCATGATCGATGCCGTTCCCAACTCCGTTGCGGTCGCCAATGCCAACGAGGCCGTCACGGCTGCCGCACGCTGGCATATCGGCGCTGCGGCAGACGATGCGGTTGCCGCAGCGCTGCATCAGATTGCCGCCTGCGCCGCGACGGGGGAGATGCCGTCGTTTATGCGTCAGATGAGCACGACGGGTTTCGACGTCACGAACGTCTAGGGAGAAGGCTATGAAGCTCCAGCAGCTCAGATATGTTGTTAAGGTTGCCGAATGCGGCAGCATCACCGAGGCCTCGCGCCGGCTCTTTGTGTCGCAGCCTTCGATTACCGCGTCGATCCGCGATCTCGAAAACGAGATGGGTGTGCACATCTTTGAGCGCACCAACAAGGGCGTCATTGTGTCCGAGGAGGGCGAGACCTTCTTGGGCTATGCGCGCCAGGTACTCGACCAGGCCGACCTGCTCGAGGGCAAGTACAAAGGCACGTCCGAGCAGGTGCCGCACTTTAGTGTGAGCTGCCAGCATTATTCCTTTGCCGTTAATGCGTTTGTCGATGTAATCCGCGAGTTCGATGCCGCGCGCTACGACTTTACCCTACGCGAGGAGCAGACCCACGAGATTATCGAGGATGTCGCGCACATGAAAAGCGAGCTGGGCATCCTATATCTGTCCGAGCACAACCGCGAGGTCATCGAGCGCATGCTGGTGGCCAACGAGCTCGTGTTCGAAGGGCTCTTCTGCGCCACGCCGCATGTCTTCGTCTGCGCCGACCATCCGTTGGCGGACCGCTCCAGCGTGACGCTAGAGGATCTGGAAGACTACCCGTTCCTGTCCTATGAGCAGGGCAGCTATAACTCGTTTTATTATTCTGAGGAGCTGACCTCGACCTTTGAGCGTCGCAAGAATATCCGCGTGCGCGACCGTGCGACGCTGTTCAACCTAGCTATGGGCCTCAACGGCTACACGGTATGCTCGGGCGTGATCAGCCACGAGCTCAACGGCCCCGGCATTATCTCGATTCCGCTCGACGTGGACGAGTACATGGAGATTGGCATCATCACGCGCAAGAACACGACGCTCACGCGCTACGGTCGGGCCTATATCGACGCGATTCGTCAGCATATCTAGGCTGCTGTGCTCCGCACGGTTCAAGTCTCTTTATGACAGTCCAGACTGATATAGGAAGCATCTATATCAAACTGTTATAAACGTATATTTTACGATGGCCATATAAGCGCTCATACTCTGTCCCAGTAAAGCAACCAATGCAAAGGGAGATATCTATGAGCACTTCGATTCAACCGAACGCGCCGTTTCGTGCCGATTTCGTCGGCAGTTTTCTTCGTCCGCAGACTGTAAAGGACGCCCGTGCCGCCTATGTCGCGGGTAAACTCGACGCTTCCGGCCTTAAGGCCGTCGAGGACGAGGCCATCCGCGATTTGGTGGCCAAACAGAAGGCTGCCGGCCTGCAGGTGATCACCGATGGCGAGTTCCGCCGCAGCTACTGGCACCTCGATTTTATGTGGGGACTCAACGGCATTGAGCGCCGCACCTCACGCACGGGTTATATGTTCCATGACGAGGAGACGACGGCCGACACCGCCGTGGTTACCGGTCCCATTAGCGGCGAGAACCACCCGTTCGTCGAGCATTTTAAGTTTGTCAAGGCGCTTGAGGGGGAGGGCCAGGTCGCGCGTCAAACCATTCCGGCGCCGATCCAGACGTTCTCGGAGGTTACGCTCGACCGCTGCGATGGACAGCAGGAGAGTCTGCGCGCCGTCTACAAGACCGATGAGGAACTTGCCGACGCCATTGCAGCCGCTTATCGCACGGTGATCGCCGACCTGTACGCAGCAGGCTGCCGCAACATCCAGTTTGATGACTGCACCTGGGGCATCTACTGCGATACTGATTTTGTCGCCAAAGCCGGCATGAGCCCGGTCGACCTGCAAAAGGTAAGCGAGCTGGGCGTGGCGCTCAACAACGCCGCCATCGAGGGCAAGCCCGACGATCTGGTCATCAACACGCACGTGTGCCGCGGCAACTATCATTCCACCTATGCTTTTGAGGGCGGCTACGACCCCATCGCGCCGTACCTGTTCGCACATGAGAACGTCGATGCGTTCTATCTGGAGTTCGACACACCCCGCGCCGGTGGTTTTGAGCCGCTCAAGTACGTTGCCCCCGGCAAGAAGGTGGTGCTGGGACTGATCACTACAAAGGCGGCTGAGCTTGAGGACGAGGACGTTATCGTCGAACGTATCCACGAGGCCGCAAAGTATGTGCCGCTCGAGAATCTGTACCTGTCGCCCCAGTGCGGCTTTGCCAGCTGCGAGATTGGCAACAAGCTGACCGAGGACGAACAGTGGGCAAAGATCGCGCTGGTCAAGCGCATTGCTGAGCGCGTTTGGAAGTAACGTTACCGTTTGCAGGTGACGGCGCGCGCGAGACATGACGTATCACGTACAATGGTTCGGATCGTATCGTTCGGGCAGATTATCCGATATGCCTGATCGCCCTTCCATCATGAAAGGACTTCCATGTCCCAATCCTCGACGCCCGCCGTCACCGATGCCATCTACGATGCATCATCGCTCGGCCGCCCGCGCATGTTCGTGTTGGGTTTGCAACACATGTTTGCGATGTTCGGAGCCACGGTGCTCGTGCCCGTGCTCACCGGCCTTTCCGTTTCGGCGACGCTTCTGTTCGCCGGCATCGGCACGCTGCTGTTTCATTTTCTATCGCGCGGTAAGGTGCCCGCGTTTCTGGGCTCGTCGTTTGCCTTTATCGCGGGTTATGCCGCCATTGCACCCAACGGCGAGGCCGAGCTTTTGCCCTACGCCTGCCTGGGCGTTGCCTGCGCCGGCCTGCTCTATCCGGTGCTGGCGGCGCTGTTCCGCGCATTTGGCGCCAAGCGTGTTATGCGCTTCTTTCCGCCGGTGGTGACCGGTCCCATCGTCATTTCCATCGGCCTGATCCTGGCGAGCTCTGCCATTGCCAACTGCCAGACCAACTGGCTTGTCGCCGTTATCGCTGTGGCCGTGATCGTTATCTGCAACATCTGGGGCCGCGGCATGGTCAAGATCGTGCCGATTTTGCTGGGCGTTGTGGTGAGCTATGCCGTTGCGGCAGCGTTGGGCGAGGTCGACTTCTCTGGCGTCGCAGCTGCCCCCTGGGTTGGCTTGCCCGTCGTGTGGGACAACACCGTGTTTGCGCTCTTTGGACCGCAGTTCGATAGCGGTCTTGCCACGACGGCCATCATCACCATCATGCCGCTGGCCTTTGCGACCATGATCGAGCATATCGGTGACATCTCGGCTATCGGCTCCACTTGCGAGCGTAACTACATCGCCGATCCTGGTCTGCATCGCACACTGCTCGGCGACGGCCTTGCCACGATTCTGGCTTCGCTCTTTGGCGCTCCGGCCAACACTACGTATGGCGAGAACACCGGCGTGCTTGCGCTTACGCGTGTGTTCGACCCGCGCGTGATTCGCATTGCCGCGTGCTGCGCCATCGTGCTTTCGTTCTGCCCCAAGTTCGCCGCGGTCATCGCCGCCATGCCGGCGTGTGTAATCGGCGGCGTGTCGCTCGTGCTCTACGGCATGATCAGCGCCGTTGGCGTGCGTAATCTCATCGAGAACCAGGTTGATTTCCAGAACAACCGCAACGTGCTGGTGGCAGCTCTGGTGCTCGTGCTTTCGCTCGGCATTGCCTATAGCACCGCCGGTGCCATCGTGTTGGAGCTGGGCGGCGTGACGATTTCGCTTTCGGGTCTTGCCGTGGGTTCGCTGGTGGGTATCGTGCTCAACGCGATTCTGCCCGGCAATGATTTTGAGTTCGATACTTCCGAGCTCGAGGAGTCTGCCGAGTAACAGTTGCATCCAGCTAAATCAAAAAATGGCGCCCATGCATACGCGTGGGCGCCATTTTTAATGAGTCGATATCCAGTGGATGCCGCGCGCCATGCGCAGGTCAGTTTGGGCAAAGTGATTGCCGGGGTTGAGCTCCAGCGTTGTTGGAATGTTGCGCTCGATAAACAGCTCTTCCATCGCGCGCGTATCGTCGAGTACGTGCCGCATCATGCGGTTGGGCGTCTTGGTTTCCTTTTTACCGAGCGACAGATAGGCGGCGTCGGGCGTAGCTGTCATCGTGCGCTCGCGCGCGTAGTCGATAAAGCCGGGGAACCACAGCGACCCCGACGCACTCGCCGCGCGCTCAAAGACATCTGTTTGCCAAAGTGCCCACAGTGCAAAAAGACCCGCCAACGAGTAGCCGGCAACGCCGCGCCAGGCGGGCGGTTGCGGGAGCGATGATTCGGCCTGGGGGATTATCTGCTTCAACAACTCGTCAAGAAAACCAGCAGCCTGTCCGCCAAAGGGCTCGGCATCTCGTATGGTTCCCTCACATTCCCAGGGGCTCAGCTCGCGATTCCAATCGAGCCCTCCAATGGCGACAAGGGTGAATGGCGGGCAGTTGAGCTCTCGGCAGCGCTCGTAGACTTCACTACCGTCGCCCATAACCACGGGGAGGTAGATGACGGGCGCGCCTTCCACACACTCTGAATAAACGGTTATCTGCTTATGATGCGCTTCCAAGGCAGGCTTCTCTCGGTGCTGTGATATTGACAGCCTCAATTGTCGCACGCTGGCACGGGGGCAGACGCTAAAAAAGGCGCGGAACCGCTCGATGCGACTCCGCGCCTTGTTGTTTTGCTTTAGCAGACTATGCCGTTACGCCACGAAGAAGTAGACGAGGAAGGCAAGGGCTGCGATCCACATGAGCGGCTTGATCTTGGAGGCCTCGCCCTTAAAGAGCGCGACGACCACGTAGGCGATAAAGCCCAGGCCAATGCCGGCAGAGATGGAGTAGGTGAAGGGCACGCCGGCGACGATCATGAATGCCGGGAAGCCCTGCGACACGTCGGACCAGTCGATCTCGGAGGCCTCGCTCATCATGAGGTAGCCGACGTAGACCAGGGCGCCGCAGGTGGCGGCACTGGAAACGATGGAGACGACGGGGGAGAAGAACGCGGCGAGAATGAACAACACGCCGGTGGTGACGGAGGTGAGGCCCGTGCGGCCACCGTCGGCGGCGCCGGAAGTGGACTCGACGAAGGTGGTGATGGAGGAGACGCCCATGAAACCGCCCACAGCGGCGGCGGCGGAGTCGACGATCAGGATCTCTTTGATATTCTCGACGTTGCCGTCGTCGGTGAGGAACTCACCCTGCTTGGCCACGGCCATCGCGGTGCCCATGGTGTCGAAGAAGTCACTCATGAGCAGCGAGAACGAGATGACGAGGAGCGCGGGGTCGGTAAGGACCTTGGCGATGGCGGGCACGCCGCCGGCGTCGGCGATGGGGCCACCGATGCTCGAGAAGTCGAGCGGGGCGATGATACCGGTCGGAGCCTGGGTCACACCTAGGGGGATACCGGCGATGACGGCGACGACGATGCCGATGAGCAGCGAGCCGGGGACGTTGCGGCAGGCGAGGGCGACCGTCACCAGGATGGAGATGATGCCGACGATGAAGGTGGGGGAGGTGATGTCGCCCAGACCGACGAGTGTACCGGCGCCAGCGGTGATAATGCCGGCATCGCACAGGCCAATCATGGCGATGAACAGGCCCAGGCCCACCGAGATGGCGTGACGCAGGACAACCGGGATGGCGTCCATGATGGCCTCGCGCAGGCCACAGAGCACGAGCAGCAAGATGACGACGCCCTCAAGGAAGATGACGCTCATGGCCACGTGCCAGTCACCGCCGCAGACGGTGGTGGTGATTCCGGCGATCATCGCGTTGACGCCTAAGCCCGACGCGCAGGCGAGCGGGCGGTTGGCGAAGATGCCCATGCAGATGGTCATGATGCCGGCGCCCAGGCAGGTGGCGCAGGCGAGCGCTCCCGCATCGATGCCGGCGCCCGAGAGCACCGCGGGGTTGACGGCGATGATGTAGGCCATCGCCAGGAATGTTGTCAGTCCAGCGCGAAGTTCGGTCCCGATTGTGGACTTGCGCTCACTGACGTGAAAAAGTTCGTCCATGCATACCCTTTCCTTGTTCGGCCCCGAGTTTAGGCCGATTGACACGAACTCACCCACTATAGCCCCTTTACGACGCTGTTGTTCCTCGCATGTTGATGTTCGGCGCTTTGTAGCAGACGGACGGTATTTTTCGCATGAAAATGTGTGGGTACCGTATACTTAAGCGGTTACAACGACCCCTATGGAGGAACGTATGATTAAAGAGCTTTGCCACGACGAGGCTATCCTGTCCCAGCGTTGCGAGGTTGCGACCGTCGAGGACGAGTCGGTTGCTCAGGACCTGATCGATACCATCAAGTCGCTCGATGATGCCGGCTGCTTGGCCGCTAACCAGATTGGCGTTACCAAGAAGGTTTGCGTCTACCTGGACGATGCCGGCGAGCCCCACGTGCTCTACAACCCCCGTCTGGTGTTTGGCCTGGGCGCCAGCAAGATGGAGGAGAGCTGCCTGACGCACGAGGAGGTCACCAAGTCCACGCGCTATATCAAGTGCAAGGTCGCTTATGACGTGATCGTCGACGGCAAGATGCGCGAGCGCAAGCAGGACTTTGTGGGCTTCGAGGCGCAGATGATTCAGCATATGATTGACCACTGTCTAGGAAAGTTGGTTTAAAGCGCCGATGCACCGCACCTTGGCGTTCAATCGTCGCTTACGTACCGTTAGTACGCTGCGCTCCTCTTTCACGCCAATCTGCGGCACCTCGACACTTTAAACCGACCTGTTCGGTTATTTCCGGTCGAGTGATTTGATCGGGGATTGAGCCTGTGCTTTTGTCCCGGGCGTGACATTGTTGTCATGTCCGGGCTTTTGTGTTTAGCGCCTTTTTGTTTGGAGACAATGAAATTAGCAAGAACGTAAAGCTAGGAGGCGCTATGTGTACGAGCATTCGATTTACCGATAATTCCGGCCACATGTATCTGGGCCGCAACCTCGACTGGAGCTTTGACTACGGCCAACAGGTTCGCGTGATGCCGCGCGGGTTTCACATTCCGTATTCGTTTATCGACGATGCGTCGGCGGCACACGCGGTGATCGGTATGTGCATCGATTACAAGAACTATCCCATGTTTTTCGACTGCGGTAACGATGCAGGTCTGGCTGTGGCGGGACTCAACTTTCCCGGCTATGCCGAGTATGCCGAGGGTCCGGTTGACGGCAAGAACAATATCGCGGCCTATGAGTTTCCCCTGTGGGTGGCAGCGACGTTCTCGACGGTCGATGAGGTCGAGGCCGCGCTGCGCGACACGGTGATTGTCGCCAAATCTGCCGGAGAGGGGCTGGGCGTGTCGCTGCTCCATTGGATTATCGGCGACAGCCAGCGCAGCATCGTGGTCGAGATGATGGCTGACGGCCTGCATGTATACGACGATCCGGTCGACACCCTTGCCAACCAGCCGACCTTCCCGTGGCACATGGAAAACCTGCGCACCTATATCACCGCCACAAGCGATTTTCCGCAGACGGCGACATGGCGTGGCGCCGAGCTTAAGCCCTATGGAGCCGGTGCCGGCATGCGCGGCATTCCGGGCGATTGCTATTCGCCGAGCCGTTTTGTAAAGGCGGCGTACCTCAATGCCAATTACCCGCAAAAGGAGAGCGAGACCGAAAACGTCGTTCGCATGTTCCGCTCGCTCGAGGGCGTGGTGATGATTGAGGGGGCGTCCAGGATGGGCGATGGCAAGTTCGAGAAGACTATCTATACCGGATGCTTTAGCGCGCGCACGGGCAATTATTACTACGCGATGTATGGGGATCCGTCGATTCGTTACGTGAGCCAGATGGATGCCGAGGGCGCGAGCCCCGATAGGCTCGTGGTTCCCGAGCCGCGTCGTTCGTAGCTCACTGGTCCGTTGCGACATAAAACGGCCTCGCACCTCTTATGAGATGCGAGGCCGTTGTCGTCAATGGCTGGTGGCGTGTTAGAAGTTGGCGTCGTTGAACTGGGTGCTCTCGAGTCCGTCGAGTTGCTGTTCGGGCGTATCTGCGACGCTCTCGAGCAGCTCAGTGGGATCGACGTTCATATTCTTACCGGCTTCGTTGCCGTTGACCAGGTCGTCCGAGAAGATGTCGACTTCCATTTCTTCGGCCTCTTCGATCTGAACCTCGAGCGGCACTTGGGTGCGCACGAGCTTAACGGCCGGGCGCATGCGGGCAAACAGCGGCACGTACTCGATGATGATGGCCGAGTTCTCGAGACCGTACCAGCGTGCCGGGCTTCCGCAGGCGCGGCGGACGGCGTACTTGATGGCCATCACGCGGTGGTCATTGCGGTTGATGTCCGTTTCGGGGGCGAGCATCTTGCGCAGCATACAAAAACGGAAGTCGCCCACGTTGCCGCGCGTCTCGTAGATGGAGTAGGTGTGATGCTGCGGCGGCAGCTCACCCGATGCCATCAAGTCGCCAACGATTTGGCGCAGGTAGGCATTAACGCGCTGGTTGACCTTAAAGCCCAAGTCCAGGCGCACGCGGAACAAAAAGTCCGTGCCAAAGGTCTCGACGGAATACTCGTGCGTATAGGGCTCGTCGGTAACGTGCACGTTGATGAACCAGTATGCCTTGGCGCGCTTGGGATGCTTATCCAAGATGGAATAGAGCACGTCGCGGTCGAGCGTGAGCGGGTCGGGGCTGTTGGTGAGGAACACCAGATTGTCGGCGAGCACGGGGTAGGTCTCGTCGTTGCGCAGGCGGTTGAGCTGGTCAATGTACTTGGAGACGGGCAGCAGGATCGTCTGCGTGCGCTCGATGGCGGTGCCGCGGCGCCACACGTACATAAGGCCAAACAGCAGCGAGGCCAAGAAGATCATTACGTAGCCGCCGTCAAAGAACATGGTGAGGCACGAGGCGAAGAAGCACAGCTCAATGGCACCGAAGAGCAGGGCGAAGACGCAGGCGCCCAGCTTGTGCTTGAGGATGCCGGCGATATAGCTCGTCAGCAGCGTGGTGGTCATAAGCATGGTCACGGTAATGGCGAGGCCATAGGCGCTCTCCATGCGCTCGGAGTTCTGGAACAGCAGCACAATGAAGATGCAGCCGACCCACATGATGTTGTTGACGAGTGGAATATAGAGCTGGCCCTTGGTGTCGCTGGGGTAGTGGATGCGCAGGTGCGGCATAAGGTTGAGGCGCGTTGCCTCGGATACCAGCGAGAACGAGCCGGTGATGAGCGCCTGTGAGGCGATGATGGCCGCCACGGCCGAAAGCACGATGGCAAAGGGGCGTAGGGGCTCGGGGAGCATCATATAGAACGGGTTGACGATATCCATCGCGAGCATCTGGGGGTTGGAGTTATTGGCGAGCAGCCAAGCTCCCTGACCCAGATAGTTGAGGATAAGGGCCGCCTTAACAAATGGCCAGGATGCATAGATGTTTGCCTTGCCCACGTGGCCCATGTCCGAGTAGAGTGCCTCGGCACCGGTTGTCGACAGGAAGACAAAGCCGAGCACCATAATGCCCGAATGGTTGATGGGCGAGAACAGGAACATAATGCCGCGGATGGGGTTGAGCGCGCGCAAGATGGACAGGTTGCCGAGCATGTTGAACAGACCGGCGCCTGCCAGGAACAGGAACCACAGCGTCATGAGCGGGCCGAACAGCTTGCCGATTGACGAGGTGCCGGCGCGCTGCATGGCAAATAGGCCGCAGATAATGATGATGGTGATGATGATGACGTTGGTCTGGCCGTCGCCCAGCAGCGCATGGCCCCATTCGATGGTGCGCAGACCCTCGATGGCTGTGGTGACCGTGACGGCGGGGGTGAGGATGCCGTCGGCGAGCAGCGCCGCGCCGCCGATCATGGCGGGCAGAATCAGCCATGGTGCCACCTTGCGTACGAGGCTGAACAGGGCGAAGATGCCGCCTTCGTTGTGGTTGTCGGCCTTCATGGCGATTACCACGTACTTGACCGTGGTCACGAGCGTCATGGTCCAGATGACGAGCGAAAGCGCGCCCAGGATCATGTCCTCGCTGACGGTACCGATGCCGCCGTTGTTGGCGACGATTGATTTCATGGTGTACATGGGGCTCGTGCCGATGTCGCCATAGACGACGCCGAGCGTTACGAGCAGCATGCCAGCGGAGAGGGGGATGGCTCCGTGCCCGCCTTGCCCGCGCTGGTCTTGGAGGTTTGCCTCCAGTTTGTTGTGTGCCACGAGGACTCCCTTAGACATCCGGTTATCTGTCTAGGACAAAAAACTTTATGCCGTCTTTATACATAAGAGCAGTTTGGCACATCGGGTTATTTTAGACAATAATCCTCAGCTGGGGATTATTTATCTACGCAGGTAGCATTTCAAAGCAGGGGCTTTTAAGCACGTGCTGTCTGGGCGATGCCAGCCTTGGCGTTTGCGCGTTTGCCGGCGAGTTCGCAAAAAATCGCGCCGCCGATGATAAGCGCGGCGCCCATCAGGCGGACCGGTGTTATGGCTTCACCCAAAAGGGCGGCCGAGAACACGACCGCCGAAAGCGGCTCGAGGTAGCCGACGACGGCGACGGTCTGGACGGGCAGCTTGGCGACGGCGCTAAAGTAGAGCAGGCAACCAATGCCGGTGTTGACGACGCCGAGCATAGCGACGGCGCGCCAATCAATGCTGGCGGCGACGCCGGCGGACAGGAACGAGGGAGCGCCCTGCGTGATGAGCGTGAGGGCCAGTGCGGTCACAAAGGCGGCGCTCACTTGGAGTGCGGAGTTCTCGAGGCCCTCGATGTGCGGCGCACCCTTGCTGGCGATGACCATCAATGCATAGCAGAAGGCCGAGGCGATTCCACAGACGATGCCCGCAATGGGCATATTGCCGCCTAGACCTTGCGCTGCAATGAGAAAAGCACCGCAGGCGACGGCGACAAAGCCGGCGATTTTGCCGCCGGTCAGCTTTTCGCCAAAAATGAGCGGGGAGAGGGCCATAACGATGATGGGGCCACAGTAATACAACAGCGAGGAGATACCAACGCCGATCGTCTGATAGGCGCGGAACAGGAAAATCCAGCTGGCGCCCAGCGCGGCGCCCGAGACGATGAGCGCTGCGGCCTCGCGGGGGCGAGACGGAGCCTGCAGGTTATGGCGCTTGGTTATGAAGAGGATGGCGGCAAGGGTGAGAGCGCCCAAAAACGTGCGCAACAGTACGATATCGGAGCTCGGCAGCGCGATGGCAGCGGCGATGATGCCGTTGGAGCCAAACAATAGCAATGCTGCTAAGTACGTAAACAATCCGTTGTTCATGTGCTGACATCCCCTCTATATCCGAACATGTTCACTATGGGTGAGGTGGCTTTAGAAGAAAAGCGAATATAATGCATGGATAACATGACAAAAACTCATGTAAAGGTGGAGGGGTGCCGTGGAAACGAATATTCAAAAGATGCAGGTTCTGCTCGAGACCGTGCGGGCCGGCAGTTTTACGCGCGCCGCCGAGCGGCTGAGCTATTCGCAGTCGGGCGTGAGCCGCATGGTGGGCGACCTTGAGACCGATTGGGGTTTTAAGGTGCTCGACCGCAGCCGCGAGGGTGTGGTGCTTTCTGCCGATGGGCAGCAGATCATGCCGGCAGTCGAGGCGTTATGCGAAGAGTTTGGCCGCCTGCAGCGACGCGTGGACGAGATGCGGGGGCTCATGCGTGGCAAGATCTGTATCGGTACATTCTCGAGTGTGGCGACCCATGTACTGCCGCCGGTGATCGCGCGGTTTCGCGCTGATCACCCGGATGTCGATTACGAGCTGCTGATGGGTGATTACTCCGAGATTGAGCAATGGGTGGCGGAAGGCCGCTGCGACCTGGGCTTTATTCCGCGCGAGCCACGCGGCGCCGGCATGGCGTCGCGGCCGTTGGTGCAAGACGAGCTGATGGCCGTGGTGCCAGCGGACTCCTCGCTTGCCACCGCGGAGGTCGTTTCCCTTGCCGATTTGGCCAACGAGCAGTTTATTCTTCTGGAACGCGGTAGCGACGACGAGATTACGCCGCTGTTTCGCCGCGCGGGTCTGGCGGTGCGTTCTAAGCTATCGACCTGGGATGATTATGCGATTATGGCCATGGTCGAGGACGGTCTGGGCGTGAGTATTCTTCCGGCGCTCATCTTGCGCCGCTGTCAGTTCGATGTCGCCGTGCGTCCGCTCGAGGGACATCCCCATCGGCAGATCAACGCGATATATCGCACGGCTGACGTTTCGCTTGCCGCCGCTCGATTCCTTGAATATCTCTAAACGCGTGCGCGTCATTGTCCGCCTTGGGCAAATCTCGGAGTTCGGTACGTTTTCTTGTGAAATTGAACTTCCGAATAAGGTACGGCGCTATACTGCTGCCTAAATTGAACTTAGGTTCAATTCGTGTTCTATAAATTGAACTTTGCCAGCAAGGAGGTTCTAATGGCCCAAGAGACGTTTAGCGATCGCCTGCGACAGACCATGTCCGATCGCGACGTTCGCCAGTCGGACGTAATCCGCGCATCGGAGATGCTCGGAAAAAAACTCGGCAAGAGTCAGATGAGCCAATATGTGAGCGGCAAGACGATCCCGCGGCGCGATGTGGCAGAGCTGCTCGCTCGTATTTTGGAGGTCGATGTTTCCTGGCTGCTCGCCGGTGACGCCGATCAAGGCGAGGAATCATCGCCTCGCAACGTGCCCAAGCCCGAACCCCATCCCTCAGCTCAAATTCCAAGGAGCACCACCATGCGTACTTTTTCTAAATCCACCAAGCTCGATAACGTCCTGTATGACGTGCGCGGCCCCGTCGTCGACGAGGCCGCCCGTATGGAGGACGAGGGCGAGCGTATTCTCAAGCTCAACATCGGTAATCCGGCGCCCTTTGGTTTCCGCACGCCCGATGAGGTCATCAAGGACATGCGCCAGCAGCTGCCCGACTGCGAAGGCTATTCCAACTCGCGTGGCCTGTTCTCCGCGCGCAAGGCAATCATGCAGTACTCGCAGATCAAGGGCCTGCCCAATGTTCAGATGGAGCACATCTACACGGGCAACGGCGTGTCCGAACTCATTCAGCTTTCGATGAACGCGCTGCTCGACAATGGCGACGAGATTCTGATCCCCAGCCCCGACTATCCGCTCTGGACGGCGTGCGCAACCCTTGCCGGCGGTCATCCCGTTCACTATCTGTGTGATGAGCAAGCGGATTGGTATCCCGACCTGGAGGATATGGAGTCCAAGATCACGAGCGCGACCAAGGCCCTCGTCATCATCAACCCCAACAACCCCACGGGTTCGGTCTATCCGCGCGAGGTACTCGAGGGCATCGTTGAGATCGCGCGCAGGCACCAGCTCATGATTTTTGCCGATGAGATCTACGACCGCCTGTGCATGGACGGCTACGAGCACGTCTCGATTGCCTCGCTCGCTCCCGACCTGCCCTGCGTCACCTTTAGCGGCCTTTCCAAGTCGCACATGATCGCGGGCTATCGTATTGGCTGGATGGTGCTTTCGGGTAACCAGCGCTGCATGAGCGACTTTATTATGGGCATCAACATGCTCTCGAACATGCGCCTGTGCTCCAACGTGCCGGCTCAGTCAATCGTCCAGACGGCGCTCGGCGGCCATCAGTCTGTTAACAACTACATCCGCCCCGGCGGTCGTGTCTACGAGCAGCGCAACTTCGTGTATGAGGCACTCAACAAGATCGACGGCATCTCGGTGGTCAAGCCGCGTGCGGCGTTCTATATCTTCCCCAAGATGGATGTGAAGAAGTTCAACATCACTGACGACGAGCGGTTCGCCCTTGACCTGCTGCACGAGAAGAAGATCCTGATCACGCGCGGCGGCGGCTTTAACTGGGGTGAGCCCGACCACTTCCGCATCGTGTACCTGCCGCGCATGGAAGTGCTCAAAGAGTCGCTCGAAGACCTCGCCGACTTCTTCGATCATTACCGCCAGAGCTAATTAGTTCCGCCGTTCTACCGAACGGCGGACCACCTGACGCTGCGCGAGCCGCATTCACGCCAATCTGACGTTCAATTTCGAGGGCGCGACCAGAAGGTCAGCGCCCTCTCATTTCACGTCACCTTGGCGCAAATGCGGCTCGCTCGCTGTCGTGTGCTCAACCTGCATCGTTACCCTGGCTGTCTAAATAACAATCCCGTTGCAGTGGTCGATTTCGTGTTGGATGATCTCGGCGGTGTAGCCCGAGAAGTTTTTGATGCGGTGGACGAAATTCTCGTCCAAATACTCAACCTTAATGCGGCGATAGCGAGTACAGGGGCGCTCGCCGGAAAGCGAGAGACATCCTTCGCTCGTCTGATAGGAATTGACCTGCTCAAGAATTTGAGGGTTGTACATCAGCAGCGCCCTGTTGCCGTCCTTTACGCAGATGATGCGTTTGCGCACGCCGATCATGTTGGCGGCGAGACCCACGCACTCGTGCTCATGCTCATGGAGCGTATCCAGGAGGTCTTGTCCGATTACGGCGTCGTCGGGTCCCGCGTCTTCGGAAGGCAGGCGTAAAAAGAACTCGGATTTCATGATGGGCTTAATCATGGCGGGCTCCTTAAGGTGGACACGTTTGGTTCAGGTCATGATACCGCGACATGTCGCATTAATGTGTGCACATAGATTCTGCAGCTAGATTGGCGGGCGAGACCATAAACTAGTGGACGTTTTGCCGAGAGGCATGAATGTTTAAAGCGCAAAGAGTGCGCGACGGGCCCCGCGAATGGGGCGATGATGCCCGAGAGGGCCAAGAAGGAGTCTCATGTCCGAGAACGAAGAGATCATGAACGAGACCGAGAACGAGACCATGGCTGCCGAGGTCGAGGCAGTCGAGACCGTGGAGACCGAAGCTGCCGAGATTGAGGCTGCTGACGAGGTTTCCGCCGAGGAGGCCGAGGTTGTCGAGGCCACCGTTGATTACGATGACGAAGAGCTGATGGACAAGATGCAGAAGGCCGCCCGCCTGCTGCGTAGCCGTCGCTTTGCTATTTCCAAGGAGGAGGAGGCCAAGGCCGAGCGCATGGCAAACATCGAGCGCGCCATCAAGCTCCTTGACCTCAAGCCCAAGATGGAGCAGAAGGAGATGTCCGACCTGCTGGGCATGCGCCTTCGTGAGCTTGATGGCCTGATGGCCGAGGCCGAGGCTGCCGATCTGGTCGGCCGCATCGACGACGCCGAGGGCGATATGCGCAAGATCGTCGTCTTCGCTGCCGAGGATGCTGCTGAGGGCCTGGTTGAGCTTGCCAACAAGAAGGAGAAGCTCCTGCCCGAGCTTTCTTATGAGGAGGCCACCGAGCTGATGGCCGCCCTCGATAAGGTTATCGCTCCGCTTGTCGCCATGGGCTTGGACGAGGACCGCGGTCCTCGTGGCGGCCGTGACGAGCGCGGTGGCCGTGGCGGTGACCGTGGCGGTCGCGGCGGCTTTGGCGATCGCGGTGGCCGTGGCGGTGACCGCGGCGGTCGCGGCGGCGATCGCGGCGGCCGTGGCGGCTTTGGCGACCGTGGCGGCGACCGCGGCGGTCGCGGCGGCTTTGGCGGCAACCGTGGTGGCTTTGGCGACCGTGGCGGCAACCGTGGCGGCTTCGGCGGCAACCGTGGCGGCGACCGCGGCGGTCGCGGTGGCGACCGTGGCGGCCGCAACGGTGGCGGCTTCCGCGGCAACCGCTTTTAGGGGTTACGCGGTTCTACGAACCGCGTAACTAGTTGACGCTGCGCGCCACCCAGGGCGACAATTTGTCATTCAAAAGGCAAGGCATGACCAGAAGGTCTATGCCTTGCCTTTTTCATGCCAACTTGTTCGCCCTGGGCGGCGCTCGCTGGCGTTGCCAAAACATCGGCGTTGCCATGATCCAAGGTAGTCATTGGGGACGTTCTTAAACGACTACATAGCATGAGAGTGGATAATCTCCCGGTTTGAGCCTGCATTCAAGCTCAAAGTGGGAGATTATCCACTCTCATTTGTTATGTGTCCGAAAATCCACGCTCGTTTCTACTCTGTCTACATTTGTAGGAACAGTTCGTGGAGGCGGGTGTCTTCGTCGAGTTCGGGGTGGAAGGTTACGCCGAGCTGGTTGCCTTGGCGGGCGGCGACGATGCGCCCGTCGACTTTCGCTAAGGCCTTGGCGTCGCCGTGGACCTCGACGATGCGGGGCGCGCGGATAAACGTCAGCGGCACTTCACCGTCGATGCCGGCTACCTGCCCCTTGGTTCGAAAACTGCCGAGCTGCCTGCCGTAGGCATTGCGCTCGACAAGTACATCCATGGTTGCCAAACGCGGCGTCCCCTTATCGTCATGGGCGGCAAGGTCGTGAGCCAGCAGAATCAGGCCGGCGCAGGTGCCCAGGACGGGCATGCCTTTAGCGATGCGGGCACGAAGCTCCTCGAGCATGCCCAACTCATCAAGCAGCTTCCCTTGAACGGTAGACTCGCCGCCGGGAAGTACCAGACGGTCAAAGTCCTGCTTCAAATCAGCCGCCTGCCTCAGCTCGATACAACGTGCGCCCAGCTCGGATAGCCTCGCCTCGTGCTCGGCAAAAGCACCTTGGACCGCCAGCGCGGCGACCGTCTGGTCTGCGTAATCGCTCATGTGCGATCCTTTCTGCCGGACTAGCGTCCGCGCTCCTCCATGATGATCTCGATCTCATCGGCGTTGATGCCCACCATGGCCTCGCCTAGATCCTCCGAAAGCTCAGCGATGAGCTTGGCGTCGGTGAAGTTGGCCACGGCCTTAACGATGGCGTCCGCGCGCTTGGCCGGGTCGCCGCTCTTAAAGATGCCCGATCCGACAAAGACGCCTTCGGCGCCCAGCTGCATCATCAGCGCGGCATCGGCGGGGGTCGCGACGCCGCCGGCAGCAAAGTTCACGACGGGAAGCTTGCCCGTGGCATGGACCTCACGCACCAGCTCGACCGGAACCTGCAGTTGCTTGGCTGCCTCAAAGAGCTCGTCGTCGCGCAGGGCAACAACGTCGCGGATCTGCTTTTGGATCTTGCGCATGTGGCGCACGGCCTGGACCACGTCGCCCGTGCCCGGCTCGCCCTTGGTGCGAATCATCGTGGCACCCTCGGCAACACGGCGCAGCGCCTCGCCCAGGTCGCGGGCACCGCAGACAAACGGGACGTCAAACTGGGTCTTGTCGATGTGGTAGACATCGTCGGCGGGGGAGAGAACCTCGGACTCGTCGATGTAGTCGATCTCGATGGCCTGCAGGATCTGCGCCTCGACGATGTGGCCGATGCGGCACTTGGCCATAACGGGGATGGAGACGGCTTCCTGGATTCCCTTGATCATCTTGGGATCGCTCATGCGCGAGACGCCGCCTGCGGCACGGATGTCGGCCGGGATGCGCTCGAGAGCCATGACGGCGCAGGCGCCTGCTTCCTCGGCGATGCGTGCCTGCTCGGGCGTGGTGACGTCCATGATGACGCCGCCCTTGAGCATCTGCGCGAGCTCGCGATTGAGTTTGACGCGATCGGCCTTGCTGGTCTGTTCTGCCATGGTTGCTCCCTTGATTGGCATGTGCATTGCTTGACGGAACATCCTATCGGGGAGCTGGGTATGGCGAAATACTCAGTTTTCGAGATAATAATAAGGTCAGCTTAATACCAGATTGAACAGCTCGATAAGGTCAGGTGATAAACTCATGCTTGACTACAATTTGGAAAAACGCGGCGAAGCATCGCTCTATGAGTATGTTTACCAGCAAATCCGAGATGATATCGTAGCTGGACGCATTACGGCGGGGGAGCATCTGCCGTCCAAGCGCGCCTTTGCCAGTCATCTGGGAATCAGTGTTATTACCATCGAGAATGCATATAGCCAGTTGCTTGCCGAGGGCTATATTTGCTCAAAGCCGCGCCGTGGTTACTACGCGTGCGAGCTTCCCGATGCACCGGTTTTGTCTTTGGCCGCGGGGGATATCGACCGAGATGCTGTCTCTGTTGGCCCCAGCGCGCATGATGCCACGGGGCAGGTCGAGCGATTCGACGCACTTTCTCCTTCCGCCTTGGAAGCGGCGCGGCTTTGGCAGGCCGCCCTACGGGCGACGCTGACGTCCGAAGACGAACGTGAAATCTTTTCGCCCGCACCGGCGCAGGGCACCGCTCGACTGCGACGTGCGATTGCGCACCATCTGCGCGGGACAAGGGGCATGAATGTCAATCCCGACAATATCGTTATCGGTGCGGGCGCCCAGCTGCTCGATACCATGTTGGTTCAGTTGCTTGGCGCGGACAAGGTGTATGCCGTCGAGGATCCAGGCTATTTGCGCTTGACGCGCATCTATCAGGCCATGGGTTGCGAAGTACGGCATGTCCCGTTGGATGCTGAGGGCGTGGACTTGAGCGCGCTGCAGAAAATCGGGACCGATGTCCTTCATCTGATGCCGTCTCATCAGTATCCGACCGGTCTTGTGACGAGCATTGCACGTCGCTATGCGTTGCTGAGCTGGGCCGCCGAGCGGCCAGGTCGGTATCTCATCGAAGACGACTTTGATTGTGAGTTTCGCCTTGCCGGCAAGCCGATTCCCGCGCTCGCGTCGATCGATGCCGCCCAGTCGGTTATCTACACCAACACGTTTTCGAAGAGCCTTTCATCGGCGTTACGTTTGGCGTACATGGTGCTGCCCGATGAACTAATGGAGAGGTTTAAACGCAACCTTGGTTTCTACGCCTCGTCGGTAAGTTCTGTTGACCAGGTCGCTTTAGCGCGCTTGCTGGAATCGGGTGATTACGAGCGGCATGTGAACCGCGTGCGCGTGCGTGCTCGCGAGGCACGCGATGGCCTGGCAGCGCTTGTACGGAAAGCGTTTCCGGCAGGGGAGGTCTCGATCGAGCATGCAGACGCGGGCCTTTACTGTATCGTGGTTGCGGAGCGTGGAATGGGCGGAAGCACTTTTGCACGGGCCCCCACGCGCTCGAGCATCCCTTTTATCGATATCGGTGACTGTTTTTGGTGTGCCGATGGCGCATCTGTCCCTGAAAACTCAACTCAAATTCTTGTTCAGTATGACGATCTGAGTCCAAAAGTACTAACTATCTTGGAATTGCAGCTAATGGGGGGCACTCTGCAACCTAAGTGAGTAGACTTTTAGCACTTTGGCGACCAGGCAGTTTTGTAACAAGCTATCTACCTGCGGTTTTGAAAAGCAGGATGACCGGCCTGATCGGGATGTTCAAAAAAGTCTACTCACTTGCCGCGCAAAGCTCCTGCATGAGAAAAAAATGGGGTTTTCAACAGGGCTTCGTCCAGCTCTTGGCAAGCTTTTGGCCAGTTGGGGAGGGCTGTTGAAAACTCGGCAGTCCGTTCGGCGCCATTTTTGGTGCGTTCGCGCCAATGCGTGACTGACTGGGTTGAAATCCGTGTTTTCCTGTGCCTATGAAGGATCTACTTTGTGACATATCGGCTTTTAGGTACTGGCGTTTGCCTCCTCAAGCCCTCGCTTTGTGTCCGCCACTTCCACGACCGGAAGAAGACCGGCAGCGATATGGCCTCGCCCGTAACCCGACGGCTGCGGTTGCGCTCGGCTTGCCGTTGCATACATTGGTTGGGACGAGAAATAAGCGGACTTGTCCTGCCAGCGTTAGGCAACGGCTGTTCCTTGGTGAGCTTCCCAGGGAATCCGTGCTGGAAACGGAACATGGGTTTTTGGTCACATCTCCTTTGCTGACGGCATTCATCATGTCGCGGCATCTGACGGATCTCCAGCTGCTTTTGGTATTGGCGGAGATGTGCGGCTTGTTTACGGTTTGTGCCTTGCCAGCAGCACTCGAGGCAGAGCTTTCGCGTGCAATTGAGTCGGGCGCGATTCCGGCAACCTTTGGTTGGGCACGTTGCCCGTCCGAGGACGGTGCCGCCTCAAATTTGTGGCGGCGCGACGCTTTGGTTTTGGACGGAGATCTTGACCGTTTTTGTTCAGATGTTTGTGGGATGCGTTACGGCAAGCGATTTGTCGCGGTATCGCATCTCGTTCCACTGGGTGCCGCATCGCCTTTTGAGGTTGAGACGTATTTGTTGCTTGGGTTGCCACGATCATTGGGAGGCGAAGGTTTTTGCGGCATAGAGCTCAATGTCGAAGTGGCGCTAAGCGCAAGTGCTCGGGCGATTGTAGGCAAGTCCCGTGTATATATCGACCTACTTCTTTCTTCGCCGGACGGAGAGCGACAGGTGGCCATTGAATGCCAAGGAAAGGGCTCACACGGGCGAGCCGGGGATGGTTTGCGTGACGCCGACCGCATGACGGCGCTTCAGGCCATGGGCTACGATGTATTTCTCCTGACACACGGACAGATATCCGATGATGATAGATTCCATGCGATTGTTAAGGCCGTATGCAGGTTGCTCGATGTTGAATATCGCGATAAAAGCTTGGAGGAGCAAGGGGCCGAGGCATTACTTCGGTCTGAGCTATTCGTTGACTGGTCAAAACTGGGAGAAATCGACAAAAAGATGCCCGTTAGACACAAAAAGGCCCGATCATGGACGGTTGCAAATCTAAGTGAGTAGACTTTTAGCGTGATGGCGACCAGATTGTTTTGCGGCAAGCTATCTACCTGCGGTTTTATAAAGCAATACGGGTGGTCTGCTCGACAAGTTCCCAAAAGGCTACTCACTTAGTTTTTGACGCGAAGCCGATGTCAAAGGTGGTCCTATTTTTGGGACGTTAACTGGTTTGCAAGACACGAAAAAGGCCCGAACCATGCGGTCCGGGCCTTATAAAGCTAGAGAATGTCTCTCAGGCGTTTGGCTTAGCCGAAGTAGCGCTTTAGCAGGCCGGCGAAAGCCTTGCCGTGGCGAGCCTCGTCGCGAGCCATCTCGTGCACGGTGTCGTGGATGGCATCGAGACCAGCGGCCTTGGCGCGCTTGGCGAGATCGGTCTTGCCGGCGGTGGCGCCGTTCTCGGCCTCAACGCGCATCTCGAGGTTCTTCTTGGTGGAGTCGGTCACGACCTCGCCCAGGAGCTCGGCGAACTTGGCGGCGTGCTCGGCCTCCTCGTGGGCAGCCTTCTCCCAGTACAGGCCGATCTCGGGATAGCCCTCGCGATGAGCGACGCGAGCCATGGCCAGGTACATACCGACCTCAGAGCACTCGCCCTCAAAGTTGGCGCGCAGGTCAGCAACGATGTCCTCGGAGACGCCCTCCATCTTGGCGACGCCCACGACGTGCTCGGCAGCCCACTCGAGCTGACCCTCCTCCTGCTTCAGGAAGCGAGAGCCGGGAACGCCGCACTGGGGGCACTTGAAATCCTCGGGCAGCTGGTCGCCGTCGAACTCTTCCACATAACCGCAAACGGGGCAAACAAACTTCATAATTCGATCCTTTCGATCGATGGCGATGGCGCGCTCGTCCGGTCCCGTAAGGGCCCTCTCCGGACGTGCGTCTTGACGAGTTCTATTATCCATAAATGCGACCGAATGTGAAGCCTATTAGGAATGATTTTTAATAAAACAATTTTCGGCATGTGAAGATGTTGATTGATTAACGATTTGCAAGCCATATGCGGACGCCGATGAGTACAATCGGTCGAACAAATGTTGACCTATCAACAAATGAAGGAGTTTCCTTTATGCATCTAGCCCGCCGCGCCTGGTGCCGAACATATCAGACGGTTTTTCGCATCGCATTGCCGATCCTGCCCTATACCGAGCCGCGCATTTTGGAGCATGCCGAGGATGTGCCCGCAGTGCTTCAAAAGCGCTCGATCCAGAAGGTCCTTATCGTGACAGACCCTGGTATTGCTCGTTTGGGACTCACGGCATCACTCGAGCGTGCGCTTACGGCTCAGGGGATTGGCGTTACGGTCTATGCCGAAACGCGTGCGAATCCCACGGTCTCAAACGTGGAGGAAGCGGCGTCCCTGTATCGCGAGAGCGCCTGCCAGGCCATTATCGGCTTTGGTGGCGGTTCGGCCATGGACTGCGCCAAGGGTGTGGGCGCACGCATCGCACAGCCAAATAAGCCCATCAACAAGATGCGTGGCCTGTTGCGCGTCCACCGTCTCCTGCCGCTGCTTATTGCGGTTCCCACTACCGCCGGTACGGGAAGCGAAGTCACACTCGCGGCGGTTATCACCGATGACGAGACGCACTACAAGTACCCCATTAACGACTTTGTGCTTATCCCGCGCTTTGCGGTGCACGACCCCGAGTTTACACGCGGCCTGCCCGCCTCCATTACGGGGCAGACGGGCATGGATGCCCTGACGCATGCCGTCGAGGCCTTTATCGGCCGTAGCACCACGCCCTACACGCGCAAGATGGCGCGTCAGGCGGTCCAGCTCATCCACGACAATTTGCCCGAGGCTTATGAGCATGGCGACGACATGCGCGCTCGTCGCAATATGCTTTCGGCGGCGTATAAAGCGGGTGTTGCATTTACCCGCTCCTATGTCGGATACGTGCATGCCATCGCGCACAGTCTGGGCGGCCGATACGGAATTCCGCACGGTTTGGCCAACGCGATCATCCTGCCGCACATGCTTCGCGCTTATGGTGACGCCGCCGCCCCCAAGCTTGCCGATCTTGCTCGCATGGCCGGTATCGCGCCGGCTAACGCGCAGGACAGTCTTGCGGCCGAGGCCTTTATCGATTGGGTCGACCGCATGAATGCCGCCTTGGGCATTCCCAAATATGTGACGGGCATTCGCCGCTCCGATATTCCGCAAATGGCGGCCCATGCCGATGCCGAGGCCAATCCGCTATACCCCGTTCCACTTTTGATGGACCGTTTGGAGCTCGAGCGTATGTACGAGGTCGTCGCGGGTGGTATGTTTGAGGATGAGAACTAGGAGGGCCCATGAACACCGAGGAAATCGCGCGCATTGTCGGCGAACAGCGCGCCTACTTTAAGACGCGCGCCACGTTTGATGTCGATGCTCGACGTCGCGCCCTCGTGCGCCTGCGCGAGGCGGTGCGGGCACACGAGACCGATATTGCCCATGCGCTCAAGACCGATTTGGGAAAGTCGCATGACGAGGTCTATATGTGTGAGATCGGCACCTCGCTTTCCGAGATTCGTCATCAGATTGCGCATGTGGCTCGATGGAGCCGTCCGCGCCTGCGTCCGTGTGACCTCGCCAACGCCGTGAGTGTGTGCAAAACGCAAGCCGTGCCCTATGGCGTCACGCTCATCATGGCTCCATGGAACTATCCGTTTTTGTTGACGCTCGAGCCGCTCGCTGGAGCCCTTGCCGCGGGCAATACCGTGGTCATCAAGCCGAGCGCCTATGCCCCGGCATCGAGCGCGGTGCTCAAGCAAATCTGCGAAGAGGCATTTGATCCGCGCCTGGTGACGGTTGTAGAAGGCGGCCGTGCCGAGAACGAAGCACTGCTCGATGAGTGCTGGGACAAGATTTTCTTTACCGGTAGCGTTCCGGTCGGCAAGCTCGTCATGGAGCGCGCAAGTAAAAACCTGACGCCCGTGACGCTTGAGCTGGGCGGAAAGAGCCCCTGCATTGTGGATGCCACGGCAAACTTAAAAGTCGCGGCACGGCGCATCGCCTTTGGTAAATGGCTCAACGTGGGGCAGACCTGCGTGGCGCCCGACTACCTGCTGGTCGATACGCGCGTACACGATGAGCTGTTGGGCCTCATCAGGGAGGAGACCCGTCGCATGTTTGGCGAGCATCCGCTCGACAACGAGGATTACGGTCATATCGTCAACGCCAAGCATTTTGCGCGCGTGCTCGGGCTGATCGACCCCGACAAGGTTGTGCTGGGAGGCACGG
The DNA here is from genome assembly GCA_905214105.1 of uncultured bacterium. Taxonomy (GTDB): domain Bacteria; phylum Actinomycetota; class Coriobacteriia; order Coriobacteriales; family Coriobacteriaceae; genus Collinsella. Next base: position 60,313 of record CAJMKK010000007.1, on the reverse strand, counting down.
CGCGCGAGTCGTCGCTCAAGATTGAGCCGACGATCCTAGACGGCGTGGCGCCTGAGGACGCCGTGATGCAGGAAGAGATTTTCGGTCCCATCTTGCCGGTGCTGACGTTTGAGAGCCTGGATGAGGCCGAGGCGTTTATTGCAGATCGTCCGACGCCGCTGGCCCTGTATATCTTTAGCCAGGATCGCGCAGTTCAGGAGCGCTTTGTGCGCTACGTGCCCTTTGGCGGCGGCTGCGTTAACGACACGATCATGCACTTGGCTACGAGTCATATGGGCTTCGGCGGCATGGGTGCGAGCGGTATGGGCCAGTACCATGGCCGCGAGAGCTTCGATACGTTTAGCCACAAGAAGAGCATCGTGAACAAGGCAACGTGGCTGGACGTGCCGTTCCGCTACGCCCCTTATGAGAGCTGGAAGCACAAGTTCGTGCGCATATTCGTGCATTAGAAAATGGCAGGTAATACGAACAAATGTTCCTATTACCTGCCATTTACGTTAGACTACTGCTATGGGGTACGGATGGGCCAACTCCCTTTAGAAGGGAATTGGTATGAACGTAAGCGATGTTATTTCGTTACTGGCGTTGTTAATCGCGGCTATCGAACTCGGCCTGTTTATCGGCCGAATGAAATAGCCGCCCCCGCGTAAGCGAAGACGGCCACTTCTCACGATGTAAACGTGCACTGGAGTTGGCAAGACCCGCTGCAACGGGTGCCATCCGTGCCTCTATCTTATCTGCAAGCGCTCTGTCTCGCAAGCGTTGCGGCAAATGGGCGAAAGGTGCGAGCGGGTGAAATTTTGTCCGCACGGGCCCGTAAGCTTCTCAGTAAGGTTAAGTGCCGGTTTATTCGGTCGTTAGAGGAGTTGCCATGTACGAGCCTTCACGTGTTCTTTTGTCGTTTCATATTGCAGGATTTCAGTATGCCGATGGCGCCTTGGTCTTGGGCGATCTTAAAGCGGGCGTTAAACTGACGCTGTGTGCCGAGCGCGATAACCCCCATGATCCCGAGGCGGTTGCGATCTACTACGGCAACACCAAGCTTGGGTATGTTCCGGGAAACGAGGTCGGCCCGCTGTCCTTGATGATGTATTACGGCCACGAGGACGTATTTGAGGCTCGCGTGCAACAGGTTGCTCCCGAGCGCAGCCCGTGGCATCAGGTGCGCGTTGGTCTCTATGTGGTGGATGCTCGCTAATCGGCAATGGAGGCGGTCATGTTTGATGACGATGACCTGTTCGATCTGACGGACGACCCGTTTGAGTGGGATATGCTGATCGACGATGATGAGCTGGAGCAGGACCGGAAGAAGCGGCAGGACAAGAACGCCCAGGGCGACGCTTCGAAAAAGCAAGACAAGCGCCGCCGCGGACTGTTCGGCGGGCTCTTTGGATAACCGCTGCATCGCTGCGTCTGTATACTTAGCACGAGTTGAACACGTTGCGAAATGAGGACAGAGACGATGATGTGGTTTACCGCCGACCTGCACCTGGGCGATACGAATATCTTGCACGATATGGATCGGCCGTTTGATTCGGTCGAGGAGATGAACCGCAAGGTCATCGATGCCGTCAATGAGTGCGTGGCGGCGGACGACCGTCTCTATATCTTGGGAGACTTTACCTATCGTTTGCCCCTGGCGGAGGCGATGCGCCTGCGCGAGCGTATCGAATGTCAGAACGTGACGCTCATCCGTGGTAACCATGACGGCGACTGGGAAGATCCCGACGTACCGCAGATTTGGGAAGACGTGCGCGATTACCTGGAGATTGCTCCCGGCTATGCCAAGGGCCATCGCCTGGTGTTGAGCCATTACCCCATGCTCAGCTGGAATGGCAAGGCGCGCGGCGCCATCATGCTGCACGGGCACATCCACAGCAGGGGAGACCGTACCAATGCACGCAACCGCGATCGCGAGCGCCCTATCTTTCGCTACGATGTCGGTCTCGATGCCAACGAGTACAAGCCCGTAAGCCGTGACCAGATTCTTAGCTTCTTTGGGTTATAGGGCGCCAGAGCCACCACAAAGGGGGCAGGCACCTTTGTGGTGGTTCTGGCGCCGTTGCCATTATGGCGGCGGCGTCTTTTTTGTCCGTGCGGCGCGGTAGAGTGTAGGCGGTTGAAATTTGCGTCCATCGAGGAGCTGCCATGAACGAGATCAAGTGCCCGCATTGCGGAGAAGTTTTTAAGGTCGATGCGTCCGGTTATGCGGATATCGTCAAGCAGGTGCGCGATGCCGAGTTCTCGCGCGACCTGGATGAGCGCGTGAAGGCGGTCCAGCGCGAGGGCGAGCAGGCACTGGAGCTTGAGCGCTCGCGCTCGACGGCTGCTTTGCAAAAGGCAGAGTCTCAGCGCGACGCTCAGCTTGTCGAGCAGAAGAATGCTGCAGCTCAGCAGCTGGCGCAAGAGGTTGCCAAGCGCGACGCTGAGCTTGCCGAGCTGCGCGCCAAGCTCGAAGGCGCTGCCGCAGAGCGCGAGAGTGCAAGTCAGCGCGCGGCGGTTGAGGACCGTTCCGATGCTCAAAAGGAGAATGCCGAGCTTCAGCGCGAGATCGACAATTTACGTGCGCAGTTGGAGCGCAAAGATGATGAAGCCAGGCTTGCCGAGGCGGCGGCACGCAATGCTGCTCAAAACGATTTAGCTGCACGTGATGCTCAGATTGCTGAGCTGCAGGCCAGACTTGCCGCGGCGGACAAGGCCCAGGAGATGGCGCTTGCCGCCGCTGCGGCCGAGTCGCAGCGTGAGCTCGATGCCGCTCGCAGCGAGGCCGAGCGCGCGCTTGCTGACTATCGCGTGAAGGTGCAAGAGAAGTTTTCTGCCGCAAAGGCACAGTCCGAGCAAGAGGCCGAGGGTCTGCGTGCCCAGTTGCGCGAGCAGGAACTGATGGCAAAAATGAACCTGTCAGAGGCGGTCGCCGCGGCGGAGCGAGAGCGCGATGAGGCACGTGCCAAGCTGACGAGCGAGCTGGCGGTGCGCGATTCTCGCGAGGAGCAAGCCAAGGCGGCACACGAGCTCGAGCTTGCGCAGGCCAAGCGCGCGAGCGATGACCTGATTCGCTACAAGGATGAAGAGATTGAGCGCCTTAAGGACATGAAGGTCCGCCTGTCCACCAAGATGGTGGGCGAGTCGCTCGAGCAGCACTGCGAGACCGAGTTCAACCGTCTGCGCATGACGGCGTTTCCCAACGCGTACTTCGAGAAAGATAACGATGCGTCCGAGGGTACCAAGGGCGACTTTATCTTCCGCGAGTGCGACGCGAGCGGTAACGAGGTCATTTCGATTATGTTCGAGATGAAAAACGAGAACGACGAGACCACGACCAAGCATAAAAACGAGGACTTCTTTAAGAAACTCGACCACGATCGCCGCCAAAAAGGCTGTGAGTACGCGGTGCTCTGCACGCTACTCGAGCCCGAGAGCGAGCTCTATAACGCAGGGATAGTCGACGTGAGCTATCGCTACGAGAAGATGTACGTGATTCGCCCACAGTTTTTCATTCCCATGATTACGCTTCTTCGCAACGCCGCCATGGGTTCGCTGCGCTATAAGCAGGAGCTGGCGGAGTACAAACAGCAGAATATCGACGTCACGAACTTCGAAGCCAAGATGGAAAAGTTCAAGAATGATTTCGGTCGCAACTACGAGATCGCGAGCCGCAAGTTCCAAACGGCGATTGATGAGATCGACAAGACGATTAGCCATCTGCAGAAAACCAAGGAGGCGTTGCTGTCCTCCGAGAACAATCTGCGCCTAGCCAACAAGAAAGCCGACGATCTTACCATTCGCAAGCTCACATGGGGCAACAAGACCATGAAGGCGGCGTTTGACGAGGCGCGCGGGGCTGCGCCAGAGACAAACGATGAGCCCGCCGAGGCAGATTCGTATGAGGTCGAAGATGCCGAGTAAGGCATAGCAGATAGTGCAAAAGCGGGGCCGCTGGCGATATTGCCAACGGCCCCGCTTTGTTTCGTTCCAGTATGTTCGGCTAGTCCTCGAGCAGGTCCTCGATAAAGCCGACGCGGTAGTTTTTGAAGATGACCTCGCCGCCGTCTTGCGTGGCGTCCAGATCGACATCGCCCATGATGCCAAAGTCGTGGTCGCCATCCTCGTCGGCAAAGATCTGGTGCACGTGCCATACGTGCGCGGTCTTCTCGTCGGACTCATCGATGGAGAACATCGCGGCGCTGCGGGCATCTCCGTCGGTGAGGATTTCCTCGTGCTGCTCATGGTAGGCATCGAGCGCCTTTTGCCAGCGAATCTCGCTCATGCCCCAGTCGTCGTCGAGTTCGCCCAGGTCGCGAACGTGCTCGCGGGCGGCAAGGGTCACGCGGCGGAAGAGCGCATTGCGCACCAGCAGCGTGCAGCCGCGGCGGTCCGCCACGACCTCGTCGATGCCCTGTGGCGGCGCGGCATCGAGGGCTGCCGGGTTGCCGGCGTTCTCCCACTCGTCCACCAGGCTCGAGTCGACCGAGCGCACCACAAAGCCCAGCCACGAGATAATGTCGCGCAGGCGCTCGTCGCGCTTCTCGATGGGTACGGTGCGGTCGAGAGAACGGTAAGCCTCTGCCAGGTAGCGCAGCAAAATGCCCTCGGAGCGGGCGATGCCGAGCTTTTGAATGTAGCCCTTAAAATCGCTCGCGCTTTCCAACATATCGCGCAGGACGCTCTTGGGGGAGAGCTGGTAGTCGTTTGCCCAGGGCACTTCCTGGCAGTACTTGTCAAAGGCGGCATCGAGCAGGTCCTCGAGCGGCTTTTCGTACGTGACGTCCTGAATGCGCTCCAGGCGCTCCTCGTATTCGACGCCGTCGGCCTTCATCTCGGCCATGGCGCGGTCGCGCGCGGCACGCTCCTGGGCGCGGAGCACCTGTTTGGGGTCCTCGAGCGTGGCCTCGACCATACTGATGAGGTCCATGGTATAGGTCTCGCTCTCGGGATCGAGCAGCTCCAACGCGGCAAGCAAAAAGGGCGAGAGCGGCTGGTCGAGCGCAAAGTCCTCGGGCAGGTCGACCGTCAGCGCGTAGTCGATGTCCGGCGCGGCATCAGCCGGAGCGTCGGGTGCGGGCGGTACCTCGGTGCGCACGACGACGCCGGAGTCGATGAGCGTGGCGAAGATTTCGTCGGCGCGAACCTCGAGCTTGGCCTTTTCTTCGGGGGTCTGCAGGCTTGTCTCGATGAGGTCGTGCACGCGGGCGCGAGCGTCACCGCCCTGCTCGACCACGCTAATCACCATGGAGTGTGTGATGCGAAGGCGCGGCTTGAGCGTCTCGGGCTGCGTCTCGAACAGGCGCTCAAAGGTCTGCTTGTTCCAGGTGACAAAGCCCTCGGGGGCCTTCTTCTTTTTAATCTTGCGGAGCTTTTTGGGATCGTCGCCCGCCTTGGCCATAAGCTTGGCATTCTCGATCTCGTGCTCGGGTGCCTCGGCGATCACCATGCCCTCGGTATCGAAGCCCGAGCGACCGGCGCGACCAGCGATCTGATGAAACTCACGGGCGCGCAGGCGACGCATCTTGTAGCCGTCGAACTTGGTGAGCGCGGTGAGCACCACGGTATGGATGGGTACGTTGATGCCGACGCCGAGCGTATCGGTACCGCAGATGACGGGCAGCAGGCCCTGCTGCGCCAAGCGCTCGACCAGCAGGCGATAGCGCGGCAACATGCCAGCATGGTGCACGCCGACGCCGCAGCCGAGCAAGCGCTTGAGGATCTTGCCGAAGGCCGTCGAGAAGCTCGTGCCCTTGGCCGCCTCCTTGATGGCCTCGCGCTGCTCCTTGCTGGCAATACCAAAGTTGGCGAGGGATTGCGCCGTCGCAAGTGCGGCGTCCTGGCTAAAGTGCACGATGTAGAGCGGGGCCTCGCCGCGGCGCATTGCGAGCTCGACGGTGCCCTCAAGCGAGGTCGTCACGTAGTCGTAGCTCAGCGGCACGGGGCGTGGGGCATCGACGACCAAGTCGCAGGTAGCGCCGGTGTGTTCCTCGAGCGAGGCGGCGATCGCGGTGACATCGCCGAGCGTGGCGCTCATGAGCATGAATTGCGTGTGGGGCAGGGTGAGCAGCGGCACCTGCCAGGCCCAGCCGCGATCGGGGTCGGCAAAGTAGTGGAACTCGTCCATGGCCACGCAGCCCACGTCGGCGTCCTCGCCCTCACGCAGTGCATCGTTGGCAAGGATCTCTGCCGTGCAGCAGATGACGGGCGCCTTGGTGTTGATATGCGTGTCGCCGGTGATCATGCCTACGTTATCGCGGCCGAGCACCTGCACCAGGTCGAAAAACTTTTCGCTGACCAGGGCCTTGATGGGGGCCGTGTAATAGCAACGTTTGCCCTGCGCCATGCCCATAAAGAGCATGCCCAGCGCGACGAGAGATTTACCCGATCCGGTCGGTGTGCCTAAAATGACGTGATCGCCGGCAGCCAGATCCATGAGGGCTTCTTCCTGGTGATCCCACAGCTCAATGCCGCGATTGCTCGTCCATTCAAAGAAGCGTTCGAAGGCTTGATCGGGCGTGAGCCATGGTTCGGGCTCGCTGCCGTCCTCGGGCTCCCACCAGGTGGGGGAGAGCGCGCCGAGCGAACCGAACTCTGCCTCGGTTCCCGTGCCGCCCGAGAATGAGCTGGCGGCGCCGGCGCCGGAGACGGTGCTGGCGGCGGTATCTGTCGTGGTCTGTGCCATGTGTTTGCTTTCTCTCGCGATTGTCCGCCAACTATTATGGCGTAGCGGCGGCGCGGGGTGCCAGCGCGCGAGAAAATGCAGGAAATGGGCGTTCTGCCCAGCCGTTTGGTGCAGTTGCCAGCTAAGTGAGTAGACTTTTTGCAATATCGCGAGCACATGGCTTTTGCGCAAGGGCTCTACCTGCGGTTTTAGTTTTCGCTATGCGGGTTGTGCTTGGCTATTGCTAAAAAGTCTACTCACTTAGGTCTGAGGATCGTTCGCTGGCGCTTATTTGCGCTTGTCTGCCGATGCCGCGACCATCAGAAGCCCCTAGGACTCCTGCGGTAAGCGCTTCTTGCCCTTGCGGGCGCGGTTTCTAAAGTTCTCGACGGCTTCTTCCATGCCCAGAGGCACATAGGTGAGCTCATCGAGGTTATCGGGCAGGTAGCAGGCAAGACTTTGCTCCTGCATGCGACCCGCTGTGAGCTGTTCGTCGGTGGGCTGCGCGCCGGGTGTGGCGCAAATGCCATAGACGACGGCACCCATTTCGCGCGTGCGGCACTCGTACTCGGTCTCGGGATGCTCGGGATGGTCGCGGCGAACGTCGTCACTTACCCAAAGTGTATCGTAGCCGGCCGCGGCAAACTGCCCCAAGGCGTAGTCGCGCAATGGCTTACTGTCGGTTCGCAGTGTGACGGTGGCACCGGCTGAAAAGAGCGGACGGTACAGCATTAGGTGGTCGACATGGACGAGTCGCTTTTTGGCGTACTTGGCCTTGGGCTGCGGCGTGGGAAAGTTGATGGTGATGGCATCGAGCTCGCCTGCGGCAAATAGCTGCGGCAGCGATGCGGCACCTCGGGGCAGGACGAGTGCGTTGGACAGCCCCTGCTCGCAGATTTTCTGTGCGGCATAGGCGATGCAGATGGGCTCCTGGTCCATGCCGATAAAGAGCGTGTTTGGCTCGCGGCGAGCTTGCTCAACCAGATAGGTGCCTTTGCCGCAGCCCAGATCCAGATGAAGGCGGGTGAAGGGTGCGCCGCCGGCTGGCGCGCAGGCTTCGCGCCAATTCCCGGCATAAGACTCGGGGTTCGTCTCAATCGCATTGGCGTAGCGCTCCAGGCGCTCCTCGAGCACAAAGTTCTTAGGTGTGCGAACGTGGACGGCTCCCATGAGGCTCCTTGGTCATACGTATGGAACACATTGCAGGCGCGTTCCGTCAATGGGTTGAAAAAGGGTGGGCATGGTTTGCCCGAAAGATGCGGTGCGGCTCGGCGGCGAGTCGCCGATACCTACAGGCGCTTGAGAATCACATAGCGGTTGAGCTCGCCGCTGCGACCGTCGGCATGGAAACGCTCAAGCTCGCGCACGGGGACCTCGCCGCTCTTGTAGAACGTGCGGACACCGCGCACCAGGTCGGTGATCTGCTGATCGTCAAAGTGATGGCAATAGCGGTAGGCGTGGCGGTCGTTTTGCCAGCCAATGAGGTGGTCACCGGCTTCAAACTGCGCGGAATCGTAACCCTCAAACGGCGGGGTGAGCTCGGCGCGGGCCTCGGCGCGAACGGCTTTGCGCGCCATGCGCTCGTCGTTCATAAACTCCCAAAAGCTGATGGCGATGATGCCGCCTGGGCGCGTCTGGCGCACCAGAGCGTCGAACACGCGTACGCGGTACTCGCACGACGGCACGTGGTGCATAAATCCAAAGCAGACCGAGATGTCGGCGAGCGGGGCGTCGAAAAGCACGTCGGGTGTCTCGGCGGGGTTGAGCTTCATAAGGGCATCGAGCACGTCGAGTTCCTGGAAGTGCAGGTTGGGAATGCGCAGGGCGTGACCGTGCGCATCGATAGCCAAATCCTGACACGAGTCAACACCATAGAACTCAAACGGGCAGCTGGCGTCTGCCGAGGGGTTTGCGCCATCGACGCCCTTGGCGGCAAGTGCGCCGCCGGCGGCAAAGTTCTCGAATCGCATATTGCCGCAGGCAAGATCGAAGACGCGGACGGGATGCTCGATCGTGGCGACTTCGAGCTGCCCGAGCGCGATGTCCATGGTGCGCACCCAGCCGGGCCACGGGGCCTGCCGCGTATCGGAAAAGGAGGCGGAGTGTTCGCGATAGAACGTGTTGTTGAGCTGGATGAGCGATGAGGCGAAATCGCGGTTCACGGCGCGGAACTCCCTCCGATGGCGGTGCGGAATAAACAGTACGACCATACTACCGTTAACGCCGCAACGGGGACAACCGAGCTGTGGGTCATTGCTTTGTTTGGACACATTTCCGCAGCTCATATGTGCCCGCAACCGCCGGTTGTCAAAAATCTCACTAGAATAGGTGGCATGATTTTGGCGGTGGCGGATAGATTTTTAACTGTGCAAGGCGCCTTAAGAACAAAAACGGTCCGGCGGCACGGCTGGCAAAAGCATAGGAGGAACCATGAATGTAGAAACTGCTCAGCGGCTCGCCGACCTTCGCCGCAGCAAGGGCTTTAGCCAAGAAGGATTGGCGCGAAAGCTGGGACTGTCACGCCAAGCGGTCAGTAAATGGGAGCGTGCGGAGAGCTCGCCCGATACCGAGAACCTGATTTCGCTCGCCAAGCTCTATGGTGTGAGTCTGGATGAGCTGCTCAATCCGAGCGATGAGATCGAAGACGATATCGAGTTTGAGAACGAGGACCGCGCCCGTCAGCGCGAAGCCGAGGCGGCAGAGCGTGCCCGCACCCACGAGGCGGCGGCACGCGCTACCGAGGCGGCAACGCAGGCAAGTGACGCTGCGGCCAAGGCGGCGCAAGCGGCAAGTTGGAGCGCGCAGGCCGCCAATGCCGCTACGGCGCAGGCGACGAGTGGCGGTGCGGTTGGCTCGACTCCGGTGAAGGGCCCGTTCCAGTCGTTCCCGTATTGGGCTGTGTGTTGGCTGCTGTTCTTTTTGCTGATGTTCCCGTTTGGTGCCGGCCCCTTTGCCGCGCTGATTTTCTTTACGATCCCCATCTATCACTGGGTGGCACGTGCGCTCGATGGCGATTGGGCGCGTGGGGATATCCAGGTTGGTCCGGCGCCGGTGACAGCTAGGGCTCAGAATGTTTCCGCTTCGGTTGATGCTGACGTGGCTACCGCGACTACCGCTGAGCCGATTGCCAAAGAGGGTGATGAATGATGAAGCTTTCACATGAATCCAAGGTACGCTTGGGCGTTGGCATCGGAGCGTTTGTGCTCATCATTGGGCTTGTCTTTGGCATTTCGCGGACATTGATTCATTTTGATGGTCCGTGGAATCTCGACGATGTTGTATCCGGCTTGTCTGGTATGGACGATGCGCTTGACGACGACGATCTTTTGGATGGCGGCAACTATTCCGCTCGGCCTCAGCAGCTTTCGAGCACGACTTTTGACGAAGACGCGTTCCAATCGCTCGACTTGGATGTGACGTCGGGGACGGTCGAGGTCAAACACGTCTCCGGCGGCCCGGTGCGCGTTATCGAAAGCGGCCGCGTTGCGAAGGGGACGTCTGCCTCTGATGCGGCTACCCGGAACCTTGCTGAGGTCAAGGGCTCTACGCTCAAGATTAGTCAGTTCGACTACGATGATAAGCGCGCGATTGACCGCACAATTACCATTGAGCTGCCGCGAGATGTTGCGGATAACCTGGTGAGCATTACGGCGAGTGTAGGGTCGGGCGACCTGGCGGTCGCGGACATTGCGTGCCATGATCTGGATATAACGTTGAATTCGGGAGACGTTGAGTTTACGGGCACCGTGACCGACACCCTGAATGCCGAGGTCGGTTCGGGCGACATGACGTTCGAGCTCTACCAGGCGCCCGCGAAGTCTATGGACGTGAGCGTGGGCTCGGGCGACGTGGAGATGACGGTTCCGAACTCTACGGGTTTTAAGGCGAGCCTCACCTTGGGCAGCGGCGACTTCGAGAGCGATTTCCTTCCGCTTGGCTACGACGGCGAGACCATTTTGAATCTTGAATTCGACAACGGTGATAAGTCTGCCACGTATCGTTTTGAGGTCGGTTCGGGCGACATGTCGTTTGATTCGGAGTGATGGGTGGTTTTCGGAGACCCGCAAACGTAGCCGCGCTGTTTGATGGAGGCGCCGGAGCCGTGACTGGCTCTGGCGCCTTTGCCTTTACAATGGGGGCATGGAACAGATTATCTTGAACATACTCGAGGCCCTGCGCCGCGGCGAGACCGTGGACGACAGGGCGCTCGTCAAACTGATACATGCCGAGGCGCGCCGTGAGGGTGCCGACAAACGCGACCTGGCCAAGCGCCGACTGCTGCCGTTTTACCAGCGGGTTAAACGTGAGGAACCGGCTCGTTGGGCTGGGTGGAATGTCGATGCCGATCTGGAACGTCAACTGCTGCAGGTGCTGCGTATGAAGCCGCGCCGAACGGCCTCGGGCGTGGCGACCATTACCGTCATCACCAAGCCCTGGCCGTGCTCGGGCGATTGCCTGTTTTGCCCCAACGACCTGCGCATGCCCAAAAGCTATCTTCATGCCGAGCCGGCGTGCGCCCGTGCGGAGCAAAACTGCTTCGATCCGTATCTGCAGGTGAGCGCTCGTCTGACGGCGCTTTCGCAGATGGGTCATGCGACCGACAAGATTGAGCTCATCGTCCTTGGCGGTACCTGGAGCGACTATTCGCAAGGGTATCAGGCATGGTTTATGTCGGAGCTCTTCCGTGCGCTCAATGACGATGCCGTCGCCGGCGTGGCGGCAAACCCCATGTTGGCGCGTCCGGGCATCAGCCGTGCCGAGGCGGGGCGCCTGCTCGATGACGCTCCCGCCGATGCCCTGCCGCCGGTGGTGGCGGAGCGTCGCGAGCGCTATCGGGCAGCGGGCATTACGACCGACGAGGTCGAGCTTGCTGCCGGCGTTGCCGACGAGCAGGGGCGTGTGGATGCTGCTGTGGGCGGCTATAACCGCGCAGTGCGTTGTCTGTACGGCCCCGGCACGCCGTGGGGCGAGGTCGCCGAGTGGCAGACGGCGACGATGGAAGAGCTTGAGCGGCAGCAACGCATCAACGAGACGGCGAAGCATCGCGTGGTGGGGCTCGTTATCGAAACGCGTCCCGATGCTGTAACACCGCAGGCGCTCACGCTCATCCGTCGTCTGGGCTGTACCAAGATTCAGATGGGCATCCAGAGCCTCGACCAGCATCTGCTCGATATCAACGAGCGTCGCATTTCGGTGGCGCAGATCGAGCGCGCGTTTTCGCTTGCGCGCCTGTTTGGCTTTAAGATCCATGCGCATTTTATGCTCAATTTGCTGGGCGCCACGCCCGAGGGTGACAAGCGCGACTACGAGCGCTTTATGACCGAGGGCGCCTTTATGCCCGACGAGGTCAAGGTCTACCCGTGTGCGCTCATCGAGGGTTCGCGCCTGGTGGGCTGTTACGAGCGTGGCGAGTGGCGCCCCTATACCGAGGAAGAGCTGCTCGATGTGTTGGCCGACGATATCGTGGTGACGCCGGCGTTCTGCCGCATCAGCCGCATGATTCGCGACTTTAGCTCCGACGACATTATGGTGGGCAACAAGAAGCCCAACCTGCGTCAGCTCGTTGAGAACCGCCTGGCTGCTCGGGGTGACGGTGCGACGGTGCGTGAGGTTCGCTATCGCGAGATCAGCACGGCGGGTGCCGACCTGGGCGAGTTGACCCTTGACGAAGAAGTGACGTACGAGACGCCGGTGACGCACGAGCGCTTTTTGCAGTGGGTGACGCCGCAGGGCAAGATTGCGGGCTTTTTGCGGCTGTCGCTGCCCGATCGCGCATTTGTTGCCGCGCATGCGGACGAGTTGCCGACGATGCCGGACGAGGCGATGATTCGCGAGGTGCACGTGTATGGCATGGCGGCACGCGTGGGGGATCAAGGTCAGGCGGCTCAGCATCACGGTCTGGGGCGTCTGCTCGTGGAGCGTGCGTGCGAGATTGCCCGGGATGCGGGTTATGCGCGTATCAACGTGATTAGCGCGATTGGCACACGCGAGTACTATCGCCATCTTGGATTTTATGACCATGGCCTTTATCTGCAAAAGGAGCTCTAGATGAACAAGCCGAGTGTTTCTGCCGGCGTCGTTGCCGGCGTTGCTCTGGGAGCCGCGGCGCTTGGTGCGGCTGCTGTCGCTGTTCGTGCTGCCTGTCTGCAGGTTGCGCGAACCCGCAATGGGTTGGCGCGTGTAAAACGCGTGCACAATGAGAGCGACGATGAGATTCGCGTCTTGGTGCAAGGTGGGGTCTACCAAAGTGCGAGTTACGTTGGCGAGCGTTGGGCAGAGCCGGTCTTTGCGTACTATCGTGCATTTGACGATGTGTTTGAGACTGAGGGCGCAATGCGTGACGCTTATGGTCACGGTATCGACCGTATGCTCATGCTGGGCGGGGGTGGGTTTGCCTATCCCAAGTTCGCGCTGATGTCGCACGAGGGCTTGCGCATGGACGTTATCGAGTATGACGGAGAGATTACGCGCCTGGCGCGCCGCTGGTTCTACCTGGACGAGCTGGAGCGCGCGGTGGGCGACCGCTTGCGGGTGATTACCGCTGAGGCGCGTTCGTACCTGGGTGTGACGAGCGTGGGCCATCGTCGCTACGACGTGGTCGTGAGCGATTGCTTTGGCGGTGCCGAGCCCGTGCGCGAGCTGGCGACGGTTGAGGCGTTGCGTTTGGTGCGAGGCAGCCTGAACCCCGGGGGTATCTACGTTGCCAATATCGTGGGCGCAAACGAGGGGAGCGACGTGACGTTCCTGCGCGACTGCGCTGCCACGGCACTCGAGGTGTTCGCCCACGCCTGGGTGGTCCCATGTGGCGATGCGGAGTTCGGCGGCGAGGAGAACTACCTGCTCATCGCCAGCGACGGCGACTACGCCTTTGCCGAAGCCGTGCCCTTCGACGCTGACTTCCTCGGCACCGTCCTTCACGATTAGTACGTCTCCCAAAAGACTGGTCTTAGGCGTGGTCGCGCCAGCTGAGGACGCGCTGCTTCATGCCCTCGATGTCGAGCACGCCTTCGGCGAAGCCTTTGCGCACGAGCTCCTCGGGAACGTACTCGTCGTAGCGATCAAAATAAGGCACCTCGCCGGGATAGACGAGCTCGATGGGGTTGAAGTCCTTCTCGGCCTCGGCGGCGAGCACCTCAAAGAATGTCTCCTCGTCGGCCTTCATCTTAAACTGCATAAAGTATGGACGCGACGGATCGAGCCCGCGAAGGCCCAGCTCCGCGGCGCATTTAATCTTGAGCATACGTTCGAGCGCCAAAAAGGCGTAGCTGCCTAACCAAGGGAAGAGCACCCAGGTGTCGCCACCCAGGTTGATGAGCGGCTTGGTTCCCGCGCCCGAAATCTCGGCCGTATGACGAGCCTGCGCCAAGCGGGCCCGTGCGTTACCCATAAGGTACGGATATGCTGCGTGCTCAGTGAGCGCTTGGCGCATGCGCTCGAGTACATGCGTGTTAATGTCGCCGGGGCAGTCGCCAAAGTATGCCGGCACACGACCTTTGACTTGCGTGGCAAAGACGGTATGGCGCTTCCAGTCCACTTCCTCGACAATCCAGCAGAGTCCGGCGATGGCGATGCGCTCACCGGGCGGTGACGGATTGACGATCGTGCCCAACTCGGCCGACTCGCTGCGAACGGTGAACTCCTCGTTTTCCTGGAATACGGCGTAGAACTTAAAGTTGTTAATGATGCGCTCGCCCGCGAGACCCACAATGAGCCCACCGCCCTCGGTGACCTGGATATGGTCGATCTTGATGAGGTGGCGCAGCAACACGCGATAGTCATCGGCCGAGATGCGATGGAAATAGCTGAGCGTGAGCACGCGCTGGGCAAGCTCTGCCGGCGTGAGTTCGCCGGTACTGGCAAGCGTCGACATAGTCTGGTGGTAGAGCAGGCTGTAGGGGAGTCGATCGAGCTCGGGCGGCTCGACCCACTTTTCCTCGCGATAGAGTTGTACGAGCGCGATGCCCTGCAGGAGCTTCCACGGAATGGTCTCGGGCATCATCGTGCGCGGCTCGGGCTCTTCCTCGCGCATGACAAACCACATCTCGGGCGGAAGATCGCGACGGCCTGTGCGCCCCATGCGCTGCAAAAAGGAGCTGACGGTAAACGGCGCGTCAATCTGGAACGCGCGCTCCAGGCGACCGATATCAATGCCGAGCTCCAGCGTGGAGGTGGTGACGGTCGTCTGCGCCTGCTCTTCGTCGCGCATGAGCTCCTCGGCCGTCTCGCGCAGCGATGCCGAAAGGTTGCCGTGATGGATTAGAAAGCGGTCTGGCTCGTGCCGGCTCTCGCAGTAGCTGCGCAACATGGAGCACACGGCCTCTGCCTCCTCGCGCGAGTTGGCAAAGACCAGGCACTTGCGGCCGCAGGTATGCTCAAAGATGTAGCCCATGCCGGGGTCGGCGTTGTCGGGTGCGGTGTCGGTGGGGTTGAGCAGTGCCTGTTCGGTTGCCTGCGGGATGTCGACTTCGCCCTCGGGGGCCGAGGAAGTTCGGCAGTCCTTGGGTGCGGCCTTGCCCCGTGCCCGCTTACGACGTTGACGGCGCTCCTCCTCCTGTGTGAGCTGCCCGCTGTGACGCATGTCTTGGGCGCCGGCGGGCAGCGCCGCGGATGCCGCTGCCTCGATGCGCTCGCACGCGAGCACTTCGGCCTCTTGAGGACCTGTGCTCGTGAATCCTCGCTGCTGAGCCTGGGGACCCGAGTTGTAGAAGTGCTCCATGGAGATACGCCACACGCGGCGTGGCTCCTCAAAGCGGGGGATGACGCAGTCGCGTCCCGTCCCCTGCGACAGGAAGGCGCCCGTGCGTTCCGGGTCCCCGATGGTGGCCGAAAGGCCGATGCGCCGGGGCTGCACGCCCGCCATGCGCGAAAGGCGCTCAATGAGGCAGAGCGTCTGCCCGCCGCGGTCACCGCGCATGAGTGAGTGGACCTCGTCGATGACCACGTAGCGCAGGTCGCAAAACATGCGCGGGATCGCCATGTGCTTATGGATCAGGAGCGCCTCGAGTGATTCGGGCGTAATCTGCAAGATGCCGCTCGGTTTTTTGATGAGCTTGGCCTTGTGCGACTGCGAGACATCGCCGTGCCAGTGCCAGACAGGGATATCGGCCTCTTCGCAGAGGTCGTTGAGGCGAACGAACTGGTCGTTGATGAGTGCTTTGAGGGGGCCAATGTAGAGGGCGCCCACGCTCGCGGGCGGGTTCTCCCAAAACTCGGTCAGGATGGGAAAGAAGGCCGCCTCAGTTTTGCCAGATGCCGTGGATGCCGTCAGGAGCACATTGTCTTGCGTGTTAAAGATGGCGTCTGCCGCCGCAACCTGGATGGAGCGCAGACTCTCCCAATCGTGGGAGTAAATGAAATCCTGGATAAACGGGGCATATCGGTCAAAGGCGTTCATGGGTCCTCCTCTCAACAACGGGCTGATCAACGCAACGGGCAACGGCTCGATATCTTGCAACATCGGCGTTTGCCCAGATAAAACCTATCAAAATAAACCTGTCCCTTTTTGGCAGGTTAGATGGTGAACTCGGCGAAGTTGCGGTCGCCGTCTGCGGTGCCGGTGTCGCCTGTTACGGCTGCCGGCACCAGCGTGTCGTCGCCGACGCTTTGCAGCAACTCAGCCACGTTTGCATCGGGATTCTGGCATAGGATATCGAGCAGCTCGATAAAGTCGCGGATGACCTCACGCGGCGTCAAGTGCGTATCGGCTCCCACGCGGCCAAACTCAATCTTGAGGAAGTCTACCAAGTCGTTCTCGGTAAGCGTGGGCGTCCAGCCAAAGTAGCCAGCATGGATCTGCATGAGTTTTTCGATCAGCACCAGCAACTCCTCGTAGGTGAGTGGCTGCAGGCGGATGATGGGCGCGAGCATGTCCTTAAGATCATCGCGTGCAAAGCGGCCTTGAGCGAGTCGGCTACGCAGGGCCTCGTAGGAGAACACGCCACGGCGGCGGTCTTCGATGGAGGTTGGCGTGCCGCCCATGATCATGCCCAGGTATTGCGCCTTGCCCTGGAGCGTGTCGTTGTACATGGTCAGGATCTTCTCGTAGTTGTATTGGCGTGTGATGGCGTTGGGAATCTTATACAGATTCACGAGCTCGTCGATGAGCACCAGCATGCCCTTGTAGCCGCTGCAGACCAAAAAGCGCGCAATGAGTTTGACGTAGTCGTACCAGTCATCGTCGCTGATGATGGTTGAGGACCCCAGTTCGGCGCGAGCCTCGCTCTTGGTGCGGTATTCGCCGCGGATCCATTTGGTCACGCGGCTCATAGCTTCTTCGTCGCCCTCGGATACGGCCGCGCGGTAGCGGCGGAGCATGCGGGTGAAGTCGAAGCCGTGGACCATTTCCTCGAGCGGCGCCAGTTGGGCATTGACGGCAGGCTCGTCGGCATCGGCACACGAGGCGACCCAGCGATCCAGGATAAGGTTGAGCGCACCGCCCTCGGGGCGCGTTTTAGTCGATATGTTGCGGATGAGCTCACGGTAGGTGGCAAGGCCCTGTCCCTGGCCGCCCTGCAGGCGACGCTCAGGGGATAGGTCGGCATCGGCGACGACGAATCCCTCGCCCATGGCGTGCGTGCGGATGGTCTGGAGCAAGAAACTTTTGCCGGCGCCGTAGCGACCGACTAAAAAGCGGAAGCTCGCGCCGCCATCGGCGATGAGACTCAAATCGGTGAGCAGGGCGCGAATCTCGACCTCGCGTCCCACGGTGATATAGGGAAGGCCGATGCGCGGGACCACGCCGCCCTTGAGCGAGTTGAGAATGACGGCAGCGACGCGCTTGGGTACGCGGGGCGCTGCGGATGCGGTATCACTCATGGTCTAGGTATCCTCTCACGTCTGCTTCGTAGTCCTCGATAATGTGCGGTCCTGCCGCGCCAAATTCAATTACGGTGTCACCCACCAGGTCAAAGAGCGCCTCGTTGATGGTATCGACAAGCATGTCCTCACTCTTGCCCGACTGCGCCACCGCCGATGCCGTCTGTGCCGTGTTCTGCTCGAGCAGCGCGCACAGATAGGCGGCTGCGGCGGGCGCGAGTTCGGTTGCGGTGCCAGCGGGTGCAGTCGATACGACCGCTGGCGTCGGTGCGAGGAGCGGTGCCACGACGCCAAACTGTTCGGTGGAAATGGTTGGCTCGTCGGCTTCGTTGCGCTCCGTGGGCGCCGCGATCGGCTCGACCATCACGTCGGCCGTGGGTTCGGCTTCCGGCTGCTCGGAGCCCTCCGTATCGACCTCTGCGAGAACATCGTCCTCGCGCTCCTCATCGATCAAAAGCGCTTCGCGCGTTTGCGCGGCGGCGCTCCGAATGTGTCCCAGCTGGCTCAGATCGATATCGATCTTGACGGGCTGGTGTGCGGCATCCCACGAAAGCCATGCCACAATCTCGTCATCGATAATCTTGGCCAGATATTTGGGGACTTTTTCTTCCTTAAGGGGATGGGCGGGGTCCAGCGCTAGGCGCAGGCGTTGGTCGCAGGCGCGCATCATTTCACCGAGCTTGCTACTCTTTTGCCTGCTACCGTGGATACGCATGCATTCCCAAAAGCCGTTTTGGCAACGGTAGATATGGATAGGATCTAGGCGGTATTCGCAGTCCTCGTGGCGCTCGGGCGCAAAGAATACGGCCGACGCAAACATGGTGTAGGGCATGGCCGTCTCCTCCCCAAATAAACTCGCCACGATGCCGGTCTTTCGGTGCGTGTCATAGTAGCGCGCCATGCGGACATACACGGCGCACGCCACGTGGCGCAGATCGCGGTGGTGGCTGCGGTCGAGCCGCGAGTTACTTAGGTTGTACGTGGAGAGGGCATTGATGGCGGCCATGAGTCGTTCCTCGCGCGCCACGTCGGGCGGAAGGGGGAGCGTGGGCTCGGAGGCCTTGCGACGCTTGGGCGCCTGGTCCGACGGCGTCGGTGCGGGTGCAAGGTCTCGTGCCGCGCGCCGTAGCTCGATAAGGGCGTTATCGAACATGACGGTTTTAGAGTCACGAAGCAGCTTGGGGTCGAGCCTGTGGAACACGGCGTAGTCCTGCAGCCACACGCGCGCAAACCGGTCGATGCCGGGCTCAAAGGCGCGGTAGGCATCCCAAAAGGCCTTGATCTTGTTAAAACCTTCGAGCGGATTATCTACGCCAATGCCGCAAATCAGCTCATAGAGATACAGAAAGGCAAAGGATGTAGACGTTTCCTCGACGGTTCCGCGGCGCACTTGGGCACGCCAGGTAAAGTAGCCGCGCAACTGTCGATCGCTCATGGCATTGTAGGTGGGAAAGTACGACTTAAAGGTGCCGTTGTAGGGACAGTCGTCCTCAAAGTCGGCCATCAGCAGGCCTTGGCGGTAGAAAAGTTCGGCTTCCGAAAGCCAACGGCCCGCGCCGCCCTTTGGGTCTTCTTGCCAACGCGATATCTCACGCATCTTGCGGTATTGGTCGGGGAGGAAGTTCTGCATCTGTCGGCCGGTCTTGAGAATCGGCTCGTCTGCGTAGATTTCGTTTGAGAAGCGGGCGGACTGATGGGTCCGAGCCTCGGCCATAATGCGCTCGATGAGCATCTTGATGTCCTGGTCGGCCACCGCTTCTCCTCTCCTAACGCAGCTTTGGTGACCTCATATCATAGCACAGCATCAAACAGGTGTTCGAGATGCTGCTGCGTAGATAGATTTAGAACAGGAGGGCGTAGATGACGGCGATGACGACGGAGGGGAGCATATTGGCCGTGCGGAAGGTCTGAGGACGGATGAGGTTGACGCCGACGCAGAAGATGAGCATGGAGCCTACGAGCGAAAGGCTGTCGAGGGCTGCCGTGGTCATGATGGGGGAGAGTGCGCCGGCAAACAGCGTGATCGTCCCCTGGAACACGGCGACGGGCAGGGCGGAAAAGATGCAGCCGCGGCCAAGTGAGGCCGTCATGGTGCAGACGATGATGCAGTCCAGTGCGCCCTTGAGGGCAAGCGTTGACCAGTCGCCGAGCAGGCCGTCCTGGATCGATCCCACAATGGCCATGGCGCCGATGCACACGGTGAGTGAAGTCGAGACAAAAGCGTTGGTGAACTCGTTATCGCCCTCGCTGCCGGTTTTGCGCTTGAGCCATTCGCCAAGGTTCTCGATGGCGGCTTCCAAGTTGACGGCCTCGCCGATGAGCGAGCCGAGGGCGAACGAGACAATGAGCATAGTGGCACCAGTGGTCGCCAGCGCCTTTCCATCGATGATAAGCATCTTTTGCATGGTGCCGCCCAGGCCGATAAACAGGACGCACAGCCCCGATGCTTTCATGAGCGTGTCTTGGATGCGCGGTGTAATGAAGCGGCCGCCCGCTAATCCCAAAAGACCACCCGCAACTAAAAGCACAACGTTGATGATTGTTCCCAAGCCCGGCATGAGCCCTCCTGTATTGATGCCAACGTGGCAATCGTAGCAGAACGAAATGCGAGGCACATCGCGACTCATCTATACGTTATATAAGTGGTATTAGGAATGATGCGCAGTATTTAAGCCTCAGGTGGTTGTCGGGACATAGGGATAGTAGTCAAAGCGCAGTGTCATAAGCCGCTGTGGGGATTCAATAGCCGCGGCGATGATATTGGCATCGCGGGCACGATCAAACCCTTCGAGTTCGATTTGATACGAGACGTCTTGCATAATGTCCAGACGTCGCCAGGCTAGGAGTGTGTCACCATCGAATTCCAAGGTTTTGCCTCCGTCTGGAGCAACGGCGTATAGACGCAGCTTGGCGGTGGTTGCAGGGTCGACAACCGTGACCTTTTTAATTTCGTTTCGAGTATTCTTGGCGCCCAACAAGGTGAGCAGTGTTGGGGCCACGACCTCGCCCGATGGCAAAAAGACGACTTCGATGGATTCGGGAAATGCGATGATGGCCGACTTGCGGACGGGCTGATTGGCGGCGGCAACTTCGATGTCCGCAGCGTCGATGACCTCTGTGTGGTCGAGCGCGGCAAGCACGCAGCAGTTACCTTCATCGATCTCTTGAGGATCAGCAAGCCCCAGACTGTCCGCGAGCTCGGGATCGTTTGGATCGGCAGCGGGCTCATTCGGTGCTTCGAAAGAAGCTGGGACGCTGTTTGTCGGCGACGGCGTGTCGCCCGCACCTGCTTCTTTGTCCGCGCTCTCTTCTTGTATGGTTGCGTTGATGGGTTCGTCGTTTGAGGGGAGCGTCTTGGCGTCAAGCGCGGAGGGAAGAATTCCGATGGCTCCGAATCCGTTCCACTCCATTTCGAGAAGCGCCGGGTCGGCAAGAATGCGTTGCCTGCTTTGCGCGTGGGCATCGATTTCAATAGGGCCTGCCTCTATCCCTCGTGTAAGGCTGAGTGATCCGTCTGACTTCTCGAAATGAGCGTCTGTGTCTTTGGTGCTGACGGCGTAGAACAGCAGGGACGCTTCTCCCGCCGCGACGGCATCGGTGCCGGCTTTGGTCAGCTGCAACGATGCCGTGAATGAGAGGGTGGGCTGCGTGTCGTCTGCATTCGCGGCGGCGCAGCCCAGACATATACCGCCTCCTTTCTCGAAAAACGCACCGTCGAAGACGACCTTCGCTCCGTTCGCCGAGTCATCGACCGAAGCGATGTCGATGCGCAACTCTAAATTGCATGGATCGCCATCTGCATCGAGTACAACCGAGCGCCACGTGCAGACGGCGCACCCCGCCTGGGAGCCGTTTGCCTTGTTCGAACGATTGATATCCACGACTATCGAGCCGTCCGTATTACGACGAAGGCATCCCGAGGTTGAGATCGCGGCCTGTGCGATCGAAAAACGCTTGCACGCAATGGCGCTCGACGGATTTGGGGCGGAACTTAGGGCTGCTGGTAAGGAGTCTGCCATGACGGGAGTCGCCCAAGCGGCGACAGGCGTTCCGGTTGCGAGCGCGCCGCAGAGTGCGACGACGGGCAAAAGGTTCTTCGATGCCATGGGGTCTCCTTAGCTAATTTAGTGCGGCCTGTCCATGTTTTGTTTCTGGCTGCGTTTGATGTGCAGACCGAGGCCGGCGGTTCCTGCGCCTGCTGCTGTGGCGCCTGCTGCCAAGAGCCATCGTCTGTCGCCTGTCTGCGCCAACGGTTCCTCGCGGTCGCCGCGGTCGAGCTCCGAGAGGTCGACCGTCACTTGCGTGGCGGCCTGCGCCTGTTCTTGCTGGGCAAAGGCCATGGCTGGCCCAAACGCTAGGATGCTGACGGCGGCGGCCAGGGCGACGGCCTTATGCCGTGTGCGCACCGGGCTCGACCGTCCAGGTGATCGTCGCAACCTGATCGCCTTCGCCGGTTACGCGGAAGATGTCGCGCGTGACGCGGGCGACGTTTCCGCTTGTCTTGAGCTTAATTTTGTCCGTTCCGCCGGCAATGCCCTGGTAGCCCATGTCGAAGGCTGCATTCTTGGAAAGATCGAGGCCCGTCCCCTGCATTGCGGCGCTGGCGTTCTGGAGCGCGCCGTCGGGGCCGACCTTAAAGTCGATGGAGTTCTGCGCGGTTCCGGCCTTGGCGTCGGCGGCAATGGTCCAGGTGTCCATGGCGTCGATCTTCATGTTGGTGACATGGATGCCGTAGGCCGAATGATTGTCGATGGTGGTCGCGTCTTCTGAGGGGCCCTGAAGCGTGCCGTCGGCCTTGGCGACGAAGGGAATAACCGTCGGAACTTTGAACTCAACGTTGTCGATCTCGGTCCTGACCATTACTTTCGTGGTTCCAACGCGCCCGGCCGCCATAGCTGGCGTCGGGGCGGCGCCCATTGCGAGCGCGAGCGCGAGGCCTGCGCCCACGACGAGTGCTCTGGCTCCGTTCATGTTCCTGGTGATGTCCATGGTCGTTCCTTTCTATTCGCCGCGGGCCGTCCCCGCGATGATTGGACGAATGCTGGTGAATTGCGTGCGGTGCCGCGTCGGCCGGAAAGCTAGTTCTCGGCTTGCTCAACCCGTACCTTGACACGTGTCGGATTGCCGTGGCTGTCGAGGGTCTTTGCATCGAGTGCCTGGATCTCGATGTATGCCTCGCCTTCTTTGATGTCGCCGGCGGGGCACGTTTCGATTGTCTTGCCGGTCTCGACCACACCGGATTCGTACATGGTCTCGTCGTTTTGGATGACGCGGAATCGCTGGGGAAATTTATTGTCTTGGACGTTTTGCACGTTGACGCGCAGCTTGCCGTCCTCCTGCAGCTGAGCGACCGGTGCGACCGAAATCGTCATCATGTTGTCGCGGACGATGGCGTCGAGCTCATCTTGGATTTCCTGACGCGTTTTGCCCTCCGCCGTCGTAACCGAAGCGCCCGCCTCGGGTACGGGCTGCGACTGCCAAGCGTATAGTCCTACGGCGACAAGGGCGCAGACGATGGCTAAGCAGGCAACGATGAGCTTCTTGCGACGACCCAGGCCTGCAAAGTGGGGTGGCTTCTTCGCGCTCATGCGGCATCCTTGGCGGTATAGATGCGCGCAAAGGTGGACGGGTCCGCTCCAAAGAGCATGTGAAGCATCAGGCGGCGCGAGTAGACAAGCTCGTCGAAGTCGGGAGGGAGCTCGATGTCGTGGATATGCGCGATGTGGTGGGCGAGCGCCGAGAACGACTCGGGGTCGCAGATCACATCGGTGGTAACGTGGTAGACCGCCGTATCGGGGAATGCCTCTTCGTCGAAAGGCAGGAGATGGGGATCGTCGTCGACTTCGATGGCGATGCCGTACTGGGGCCAGTAATATGCCATGGGAACCTCCCTGCTTCTGGGCCAAAACTTCTATTGGTTTTGGCTGTCGACGCCGACGGTATCAGCCGCTACTTGACCAATTTCTGACCAAATGCTTGACGGATTGGCGTCTCCGCAGGTAAAAGGCGGAAAAAAATACTCCAACTTTTTTCGAGCGACAATCGCGCGGTCGGCGACGGCGGGGCCATATGTGTCAAAAGCATCGTCTGCCGAGGAAATCAAGCCGCTTGCCGAATTGCACGTACGTAAAAATCGCCAATTATGGAGACGGTCTCGAACACGTCGACGAAACGATGCGGTAACATCTCCCTGCAAACACTGTAGTTAGCTAAAGGGGGAGTTCGCGTGTCTGCAACCATCAAACCCTTCACCGACGAGTTCGAAGAGTATGGTCGCGATGAATCTCGTGCATCGGGCGAAGCATCGAGCATCTCGTTTCCGACAACGGAAGACGAGGTCCGTGCCATTTTGAACACGCTCCATGCCGAGCGTGCCCCGGTAACGGTTCAGGGTGCCCGAACCGGCCTTGCCGCCGGTGCCGTGCCCCACGGTGGGCATATCCTCAATACTTCCCGTATGAATCGCTACTTGGGCCTTCGCCGCGATGAACAAGGCCAATTTCTGCTGCACGTGGAGCCGGGCGTTGTGCTCTCGGAGCTGCGCAAGCAGCTGAGCAAGAAGGTGCTGCCGACTGCTGGTTGGGACCAGGCATCGCTTGAGGCCTACGAGGAGTTCCAAGAGGCCCCCGAGCAGTTCTTTCCCACCGATCCCACCGAGACGTCTGCCTGTCTGGGCGGCATGGCGGCATGTAACGCCTCTGGTGCCCGCAGCTACGCCTACGGTCCCATGCGCCCGCATATCACGGGACTCCACGTCGCACTGGCTGATGGCGATTTGCTTGAGCTTCAGCGTGGCGAGGCTTTTGCCCAGGGCCGCCACCTGTCGCTCGTGACGGCAGCGGGCCGTACGCTCGAGCTCGATCTTCCCGGCTATACCATGCCCAAGACAAAAAATGCCTCAGGCTATTTCGTTGCGGACGAAATGGACGTCATCGACCTCTTTATCGGCGCTTGCGGCACGCTCGGCGTTATCACCGAGCTCGAGATTGCCCTGCAAGCGGCACCTGCAGTCGTTTGGGGTGTGAGCTGCTTTTTCGATAGCGAAGACAAGGCCGTGTCCTTTACCGATTCCGTGCGCCCCGTCCTGTCCCATGCGGCCGCCATCGAGTACTTCGATGCTGGCGCCCTGGATATTCTGCGTCACCAGCGCGAGCAGTCGACGGCGTTTGCCTCGCTGCCGGCGCTCGACAAAGAGGCGAAGGTCTGTGTTTATGTGGAACTCGACTGCGATGACGAGGCCCAGGCGACCGAGGAGCTGTACCGCCTGGGATGGGTGCTGGAGCTTGCGGGCGGCCGCGACGATGCGACATGGGTCGCGCGCACCGAGGTCGATCGCGAGTGTCAGCGGTTCTTCCGCCACGCGGTGCCCGAGAGCGTCAACATGCTTATCGACGAGCGTCGCCGCACGGATCCCACCATCACCAAACTGGGTTCGGACATGTCGGTGCCCAATGCACGCCTTGCCGATGTCATCGCCCTTTATCGTCGTACGTTGGCCGAAAGCGGGCTTGAATCTGCCGCCTGGGGTCACATCGGCAACAACCATCTGCATGTGAACATCCTTCCGCGCGATGCGCAAGACTACCGTCGCGGTGGAGAACTCTTTGCCCAGTGGGCTTCCGAGGTCACGGCCATGGGCGGTGCCGTTTCTGCCGAGCATGGCGTCGGCAAGATCAAGGCGGGCTTCTTGGAGACGATGTACGGTCACGAGGCCATGGTCGAGTCGGCGCGGCTAAAGCTCCAGCTCGATCCTGCCGGGCAGCTGGGTCGCGGCAACCTGTTTGCGGAGAAGCTCTTGGATGAGCTCGTCCAGAAGGGGGGCGCGTGAAGATGAGCGATTTCCATATGGTGGTGTGCGTCAAGGCGGTGCCCGGAAGCACCGAGGTCAAGATGGACCCCAAGACCAATACTATCGTGCGTGATGGCAAACAGGCGGTCATTAACCCGTTCGATGCAAGCGCCCTCGAATGCGCGCTGGCGCTGAAAGACGACTTTATCGGCTTTGGCATGGACGTGCGCGTAACGGTGGTGTCGATGGGCATCCCCGCGACCGAGTCGCTGCTGCGCGACTGCATCGCCCGAGGCGCCGATGACGCACTGCTGCTAACCGATCGCGCCTTTGCAGGTGCCGATACCCTGGCAACCACCTATGCCCTTAAGTGCGGCATCGAGGCGCTCGACGAGGACTTCGACCTGCTCATCTGCGGCAAGATGGCGGTGGATGGCGATACGGCCCAGATTGGTCCCGAGCTTGCCGGTGCCTTTGAGATTCCCTGCGTGACCGACGTGAGCTGCGTGCAAAGCGCGGGCTTTACGACGTGTGGCTCGCTGGCGCTCGTTCACGGATGCGATGCTGGCGAGGAAACGGTGTGCCTGGAGATGCCGTGCGCGATGACGACTGCCAAGGAGATTGGCCAGTTGCGTATGCCGAGTATTGCCGGTATTCGCGCGGCAGAGGAGGCGGACGTGCGCGTGGTCAGTGCCGCCGACGTGAACGCCGACCCCGCGCGTTGCGGTCTTGCCGGGTCGCCGACACAGGTCGTGCGCTCGTTTGTGCCCGACCGTGACCAAACGTGCAAGGCCGTTGAGGGGACGGCGTCCGAGCAGGCGGTAGAACTTGCCAAGATTATCGAGGGGATGGCATAGATGAGCGGACTGATTATCGATAGCGAAGCCTGTATCGGCTGCGGTCGCTGCGTTCGCGCCTGTGCCTCGGGCGGCATCGTAGTGGAAGGCGAGCGACCCAACCGATGCGCCCACGTAACCTACGGCTGCATCCTATGCGGTGGGTGCGTCGACGCCTGCCCTGTCAACGCTATCTCGATCGAGCGTGATGAGGCCGCTGGTGCGGTTGACCTCGATGCGTATCGAGACATTTGGGTCTTCGTGCAAACTGACGAGCACGATACGGTGACTCCCGTTGCCTATGAGCTCATGGGCAAGGGCCGCGAGCTTGCCGATGCTCGCGGCTGCCGTCTGGTGGCACTGGTCGGTATGGCCCCCGAGGGTTCTCTCGGTGACCTGGAGCATCTGGTTTGCGCAGGCGCCGACGAAGTCCTGGCCTGTCGCGACGAGCGCCTGCGCCAAAACGATGCGGAGGTCTACGCCCGCTTGATCTGCGATTTGGTAGCCGAATGCAAACCCGAGGCCATCCTATACGGTGCGACCGCTTTTGGCCGCGAACTGGCACCCGGCGTTGCCGTGCGCTTGCAGACGGGCCTTACGGCTGACTGCACCGTACTTTCGATGGATACGGAGACGGGACTGCTGCAACAGACGCGTCCGGCGTTTGGCGGCAACCTGATGGCCACCATCGTCTGCCCCAATCATCGTCCCCAGATGGCAACGGTTCGTCCCGGCATCTTTAAGGCACCCGACTTTGACTACGGCCGCTCCGGCACGATCACCCAGATATCGCTTGCGGATGATGCTAAGGCCCGTGTCGAGATCTCGATTCCCGCCGAGGAGTGGGGGCGGCAGGCCTCGATCGCCGATGCCGAGCGCTTGGTCGTGGTGGGCCGCGGCATTGGCTCCAAGAAGAATCTGCCCCTGATGCGAAGGCTCGCCGAGGCTCTGGGAGCCGAGCTTGGCTGCACGCGACCTGTCGTGGAGGCCGGCTGGTTGGAGTATCGCCATCAGATTGGCCAGACCGGCGTATCGGTTTCGCCTAAGCTTCTCGTGAGTATTGGTGTTTCGGGCGCCATCCAGCATCTTGCCGGCATCGGTGGGGCGGAGTGCATTATCGCCATCAACGAGGACCCGGATGCCCCCATTTTCGGTGCTGCCCAGTACAAGGTTGTTGGGGACGCCGTCGAGGTCGTTGAGGAGCTGCTGGCCCAGCTTGAGCGTTAGGCGCGCGCCAGCCAGTCACGCATCTCGTCCTTTAGACGGCTCCAGGTTGCCTGCGTGGCGGGGTCGGTAAAGGGTCGCGTAATGCCAAAGGGCGCGTCGAGCAGGCGGTGGATATCGCCCTGTTCGCGCGCCAGCGCGCGGCTTGCTGGATAGACGAGCTCAAACATAAAGCAGATGAGTCCCACCAGGTAGTCTGCGGGCTCGTTGCGTTCATCGCGTGCGACGCAGCGGTGCTCGTCAAAGGCGGCAAGTGTCGGCGACGAGAAACGGCTGCCGAGAAACGTCTTCTCGTCCACCTTGAGGATGGTGTCGACGGTGCTGTCGGCGATGGTGCGCATAATGTCGATCTTGTCACCATCGCGCACGATATCGCAGAAGCTTCGCGTGCGCACGTCGAGCTGCGCGGGTAGACGGAAATCGCTGTGATAGGCAATGCTCGCTCGGATGAGCTCATCTTCTGCCGGGTCATCGATAAAGTCGCGGATACTCGTTACGGCGGGTGCATCGGCGGGATTCTCGCCAAAGAGGACCTCGATGCCCAGCGCCGCATGGCTCATGCTCTCGGCGTCCTTAAAGGTGTCCCAGCGTCGCAGCTGCTCAAAGCGGCCCATATCGTGTAGCAGGCCGCAAAGCCATGCTAGGTCAATATCTTCTGACGACCAGCCCTGCTCGCGCGCTACGGCATCGCATGCCTCGGCCACGTGGTACGTATGCTCGATTTTGAGCGCGATGCGTGGGTTGGTGGCGTCGTAGGCATCGGTGTAGCTTTTGAAGGCCGCGCGCGCCCGGTCTCGATCGATAGCTGTCATAATGACTTCCTAAAAAGTTGTGTCTTTCGATCCGGTGGCAATTGTAGGTGAACTCGGTTGTTGTCGGATGATGATTCTGCCGTGTCGCTACATGCGGCTCGGAGACCTTGTCAGGATGAGAAGCGTATGGTGCTCAAAATCGTTAAAACCGTCTGGCCGGTGATGCTTACCTATGTTGCGATAGGCGCGCCGTGCGGAATGATCATGGGGCAGACGGGAATGGAACCCTGGATGGTCTTTGCCCTGAGCAGCACGTTTGTGACGGGCAGCGGCCAGTTTATGATCTGCAATCTTTGGCTGGCGGGTGTACCGGCACCTTCGATTATCGCGAGCGTTGCCGCCATCTCCTCGCGTTTTGCGCTTTACTCGGCATCGATCGCGCCGCATCTGACGGGTGCCTCGAAGCGTCAGACGCTGGCTGTTGCCGCGACACTTACCGAGGAGGCATATGGCATCTCGCTTGCCAAGTTGGTTGAAGGGGAGGATTGGGGCCCGCGCGAGTCCTTTGTGCTCAACGTGATCCTCATCGCAACATGGGGCGTTTCGTGTACGATGGGCGCCATCGTCGGCGCCGTTGTCGATGTTCCCACCGCCATTGCAGCTTTTGTCTGCACCTCGCTCTTTATCTGCCTGCTCTTTTCGCAGCGGCTGTCGCGCGGCAACGTTGTCGCGGCGGTTTCGGGCGCGGTGTCCGTCGCCGTATGTAAGTTCTTGGGCCTCACGAATATTGCCGTGCCGACAAGCGTCGTGGTCGGCATTGCCATTGCGCTGGCGTGCGATGCTGTATTTGACGGAAGAGGTGCCCGCGATGCCCGTTAACGAGTTCTTGGTTCTGTGGCTGTCGTCGTGGGCTGCTATCGCGTTCTTTCGCATCGCGCCGGCGTTCGCCTTGCGCGGGCGGACCCTGTCGCCCCGCATTACCGAGGCCCTAGGCTATATCCCGCCCGCTGCCTTTGCCGCGCTGGTCGCCAACGACTTGGTGAGCCCCGGCGCGTTCGACGCGGGACTCTGGCCTGCCTTGGTTCCCTGGATTGCGGCCGCCGGCGTCGTGGCGGTGGCAATCAAGACAAAATCGATGTTGTGGTGCTGCGTCTCGGGCATCGTGTTCTATATCGTCTTGAGTCTTATATAGGGGTGGCGTCGCGGGCGCCGAATCTCGTTCCATCCCAACTTGTCGGATTTTTCACCGAGCTGGTCTATTTCTTCTGGTACCATGGTCAAACTTTACTGTAGCAAAGCGTGACGTGGGCTTTTGTATCCCGTCAGCGAAAATGGGGGTTTCATGGCACAGGAAGCAACCGCCAACGAGCAAAAGAAATTCAAGGTCCCGCGCATCCCGGGCGACATCATGATCTATCCCATGATCGTCGGTCTTTTGCTCAACACCTTCTGCCCGCAGGTTTTTGAGATCGGCGGCTTCTTTACGGCTGCCTGCCGCGGTGGGTCCAATACCATCGTCGCCGCGATCCTGCTGTTTGTGGGCGCCGGCATCAGCTTTAAGTCCACGCCGGGCGCCATCAAGACCGGCATCGTCGTGCTGATCCCCAAGCTGGTCGTCGCAGCGGCTCTCGGCCTGGGCGTGGCATATTTCTTTAACGACAACTTCCTGGGTCTGAGCTCCGTGTCTATCATCGGCGGCATCACGTTTTGCAACATGGCGCTCTATACGGGCATCATGGGCGAGTTCGGCGATGAGTCCGAGCAGGGCGCCGTCGGTATCCTGTTCTTTACGGCCGGCCCCGCCGTCACGATGATCATCCTCGGTGTTTCCGGCCTCGCCAACATTCCCATTGGCACCATTATCGGCTCCATCTTGCCACTCGTTATTGGCATGGTTTTGGGCAACCTGTTCCCGTTTATCAAGAACCTGCTGGTTCCCGGTGCCAATCCCGCGATTGCCGTCATCGGATTTCAGCTCGGTGCGTCCATGAGCCTTTCGAGCTTCATCGCCGGTGGCATTTCGGGCATCCTGCTGGGCCTCATCACGCTCTTTATCGTCGGTCCCATTACCTTTGCCTTCGAGCGCCTGTGTGGCGGCAACGGTAAGGCGGCTGTGGCATGCTCCACCATTGCCGGCACGGCCATGACCACGCCGGTCGCCCTCGCCGAGGTCGCGCCGCGCTACGCCGAGCTTGCACCCACCGCGTACGCCCAGATCGCCACTGCCGTTATCATCACGGCAATCATGGCTCCGATTCTGACCGGCTGGGTCGATAAGAAGTTCTGCCACGGCAAAGAGGATCTGTCGGCCGAAGGCGTCGAGGCTATTGAGGAGGCCGTCGCGACCGACATCGACGGCGAGTAATCGTCGACGCGAGTCAATCAAGCCGGCGTGTGCAATTCGCGCCGTCAGAGCGCCCGAACGAGAGCTGTCTTGCAGTAACGTTCGGGCGCTCTGCTATTATTCCCTTTACCCCTGCGGAGTAAGGGGCGTATATTGCCCAGACACGAATCGGGCGATTCTGACCACTTGGATATTGAAGGGAGGGCGTCTAGTGGTTAAGGCACTCAAGATCGAGATATTTCTGCTATGCATGATTGTTCTTATCGGGCTTGCCGTACGAAGCCGCCGCTCCCTGTTCTCGAGCACCCAGCAGCTTTTGTTTAGCATGCTGGGCTACACGTCTGCTGCCTACATTTTCTTCGATATGATCTGGACGCTCTCGGACGGCGTGAACACTCCTGTAGGCATCACGGCCAACTGGATTTCCAACGCGGTCTCGTTTTCGCTGTTCGCCATCGCGTGCCTCATTTGGTTTTTCTATTCCGAGACGATGCAGGGCTCACGGCTCCTGACCACGCCCTACAGGGTGGTACTTTTAACGTTGCCAACCGCATTGGTGGTCGTGCTGGCATTTACCAGCTACTGGACGCACGCTATGTTCTATATCGATGCACAGGGCGTATATCGTCGCGGCTTTGCTTATATGATCCAGCCCATCGTGAGCTACTGCTACGTTATATATACGTCCTTGCATGCCTTTATTCAGGCTCAAAAAGTCGAAAGCCTGCAAAAGAAGGCCATTTATCACACCCTAGCCTTTTTTGCGATTCCCGCTCTGGTGGGCGGTACCTTCCAGGTTTTGTTTTCGGTACCGGGCCTTTGTGTCGGTATAACGCTGAGCATCCAGCTGCTCTACATCATCTGCCAGGAGCAGCTGATCTCGACCGACCCGTTGACTGGCCTTAACAATCGCAACCGTTTTGAGACCTATATGCTGTCGCTGTTCTCGGGTATTGACCAGGCCGATGGTGTGTATCTGCTTATGATGGACGCTGACGGCTTTAAGCAGATTAACGACCGGTATGGACATGTTGAGGGCGATCATGCCCTCCAGGTCATATCTGCTACGCTCAAAGAGGTCTGCTCGGCGTCTGGTGGCTTTATCGCACGTTATGGCGGCGACGAGTTCGTGGTGCTCCAAAAGGCGGCAGCGGACCAGGACATCATACGTCTGTGCGCGTCAATCAACGATGAGCTCGCACGCGCCGAGGTGCCGTATCTGTTGCGGATGTCCATCGGCTATGCACGGGTCGGTGATGGTGTCGATACCTGGCAAGACTTGCTTCGCGCCGCCGACGCGGAGCTCTACCGCGTAAAGCGCGAGAAGAAGAAAGCCGGCGCCCAGATACGCTAGAAAAAGAGGCGCACGCTTGCGTGCATGGCGGCCCTCGGCTCTCCGATGTACTCCATTAAACTAAAGTATGTGAATCCCCTCTGCTAAATAAGGGCAGTTCGCTAGGCCTTTTTAGGCCTGTTGACGATGATGATGCCGCCGCAGACCAACAGCAGGGCAACGATGACGGTAACGGGGCTCGTGCCGGCGCCCTCGCCGAGCAGCAGCGCGCTCAGCAGCACACCAAAGACGGGGTTCATAAACCCAAAGACCGAGACGCGGCTGACGGGGTTGACGGCAAGCAGGCGCGACCATAGCGAGTATGCGACGGCGGAGATGAGTGCCATATAGATAATGAGCGCGATGGCGGGGATGATCGCGGTGGGGGAGAGCGTGCCGCCCATCAAAAACCCGATGACGGTAAGGACCAGGCCGCCGACCAAGAACTGCCACCCGGCAAGCAAGACGCCGTCATGCTCGCGCGAGAAGATGCCAATGAGGCAGGTCGAAAGGGCACCCGCGATGGTGGAGGCCAGGATAAAGCCCTCGCCGTCGAGCGTAAAGCCAAAGGTACCGTTCGCGCCCGAAAGGTTGACGAGCGCGACGCCGGCAAAGCCCAGCACACAGCCTAGTACCTTGGCCGCATCGAGCTTTTCGGTGCGAAACGCCAGGGCGGCAAAGAGGATGGCTAAGAAGTTGGCGCTGGCCTCGATGATGGAACTTGACATGGCACTGGCGCGCGAGAGTCCCAGATAGAAAAAGAAGTACTGCCCGATAGTCTGGAAGAGTGACAGGATGCAGATGGGCTTGATATCGCGTACCTGTGGGACGAGCGGGCGGCGCTGAGCTGTGCTCATACCGACGATAACCAGGATGCCGGCAAGCGTGAAGCGCAAACCTGCAAAGAGTAGCTGCGAGGCGCTATCGTGCGCCGGGATCCCAAAGAGCGCGTAGCCGATCTTGATGCAGGGAAAGGCCGATCCCCAGAGTGCACAGCAAACAAGACAGCCCAGGATAAGTCCGGGCAGGGTGGCGAGATGCGGCTTGCGGCTTTCCATGATGTCCTTCTCCTATACGCGCAAAGCAAAAAAGAACCCGCCACCGGGCGTGCCGGTGACGGGTGTTGTTACCCGAGGGAATTGTACCCGATGGGAAAGCTTTAAGCGAAGTAGGCTACGCCGCTCTCAAAGATTGGCATGAACTTATCGCCGGGGACATGCTCGGGTACGTTGCGGTACAGGTTGTCGCCGCGGCGCTCGGCATGGCCCATCTTGCCCAGGACGCGGCCGTCGGGGCTCGTGATGCCCTCGATGGCAAGTGCGGAGCCGTTGGGGTTGACGGAAAGGTCCATGCTCGGCTTGCCGTCCTCGCCCACGTACTGCGTGGCGACCTGGCCGTTGGCGATCAGCTGGGCGAGTACCTCGTCGTTGGCGACAAAGCGGCCCTCGCCGTGGCTGATAGCGACGGTGTAGGGGTCGTCCAGGCTGCACTGCGACAGCCACGGGGACAGATTGGACGAGATGCGGGTGCGCACCAGGCGGCTCTGGTGACGACCGATGGTGTTAAAGGTCAGCGTGGGCGCATCGGGTGTGGCGTCGACGATGTCGCCGTAGGGCACTAGGCCGAGCTTGATCAGGGCCTGGAAGCCGTTGCAGATGCCCAGCATCAGGCCATCGCGGGCCTTGAGCAGGTCGCGGACCGCCTCGGTGACCTCGGGAGCGCGGAAGAACGCCGTGATGAACTTGGCGGAGCCGTCGGGCTCGTCGCCGCCCGAGAAGCCGCCGGGGATCATGACGATCTGGCTTGCACGGATGCGGCGGGCAAGCTCGTGGGTGCTCTCGGCGACCGCCTCGGGCGTGAGGTTGTTGATCACGAAGGTGTCGGCCTCGGCGCCGGCGGCGCGGAAGGCGCGGGCGCTGTCGTACTCGCAGTTGTTGCCGGGGAACACCGGGATAATCACGCGCGGGCGGGCAATCTTGGCGCCGCCGTACACGTGGATGTCCTTGGCGCGGAAGTCGATGGTCTCAACCTCGGCGGTCTCGCCGGCGCTGCGATAGGCAAAGACGCCCTCGATACCGCTCTCCCAGGCCTCCTGGAGCTCGGCGAGCTCGATGACCTCGGAGCCGGTGTCGATGACATAGCCCTCGACGGTGGTACCCAGGGGCTCGACGACAACGCCGTCGGCGACCTCGGGCAGCTCGGCGTCCTCGGCGAGCTCGACGATAAAGCTGCCGTAGAGCGGGGTGAAGAGGCTCTCCACGTCTACATCCTCGGCAAGCTCGATACCGATCTGGTTACCGACGCACATCTTAAAGAGGCTCTCGGCGCCGCAGCCGTAGCCGGGCGTGGAGACGGCCAGGGCGTCGCCGGTGGCAGTGAGCGCCTCGACGGCGTCAAACGCGGCGAGCAGCTGCTGGGCGTCGGGGCGGTAGTCCTCGCCGTAGGTGGCGGGAGCGATGCGGACGACGCGGTGCGTGAGGCCCTTGAACTCGGGCGAGACGGCGCGGGCGGCCTTGCCCACGGCGACGGCGAAGCTGATCAGGGTCGGCGGAACGTTGAGCTCGCCGGCCTCGTCCTCAAACGAACCGCTCATGGAGTCCTTGCCGCCGATGGCGCCGGCACCCAGGTCGACCTGGGCCATGAGGGCACCCAGGACGGCTGCCGTGGGCTTGCCCCAGCGCTCGGCCTCGGTGCGCAGACGCTCGAAGTACTCCTGGAAGGAGAGATAGGCGCGCTTGTGCTCAAAGCCGGCGGCAACGAGCTTGGCGATGGACTCGACCACGGACAGGTAGGCGCCCGCAAACTGGTCGGCTTCCATCAGGTAGGGGTTGAAGCCCCATGCCATAGCACTCGCCGTGGTGGTCTCGCCGTCCACGGGGAACTTGGCGACCATGGCCGAGCTGGGGGTGAGCTGCGTCTTGCCGCCAAAGGGCATGAGCACGGTCGCGGCACCGATGGTGGAGTCGAAGCGCTCGGAAAGGCCCTTGTTGGAAGCGACGTTGAGGTCGGTGACGAGCGAGGTCATACGCTCGGCAAGCGTGGTGCCGGCCCAGCTGGGCTGCCACACGCTGCGGGCACAGACGTGGGCGACCTGGTGCTTGGGCGCACCGTTGGAGTTGAGGAACTCGCGGGACAGATCGACGATGGCGACGCCGTTCCATGCCATGCGCATGCGCGGCTCGGCGGTAACCTCGGCGATAACGGTAGCCTCCAGGTTCTCCTCGGCGGCGTAGCCCATGAACTCCTCGACGTCACCGTCGGCGACGGCGCAGGCCATGCGCTCCTGGGACTCGGAGATAGCGAGCTCGGTGCCGTCCAGGCCGTCGTACTTCTTGGTCACGGTATCAAGGTCGACATACAGGCCGTCGGCAAGCTCGCCCACGGCGACCGAGACACCGCCGGCGCCAAAGTCGTTGCAGCGCTTGATCAGACGGCAGGCATCGCCGCGGCGGAACAGGCGCTGCAGCTTGCGCTCGACCGGGGCGTTACCCTTCTGGACCTCGGCGCCCGAGGTCTCGATGGACTCGGTGTTCTGGGTCTTGGAGGAGCCGGTGGCACCGCCGATGCCGTCACGGCCGGTGCGGCCGCCCAGCAGGATGATCTTGTCGGTGGGGGCGGGGCACTCGCGGCGCACGTGGTTTGCCGGGGTAGCGCCCACGACGGCGCCGACCTCCATGCGCTTGGCCACGTAGCCGGGGTGATAGAGCTCGTTGACCTGGCCGGTGGCAAGGCCGATCTGATTGCCGTAGCTGGAGTAGCCGGCGGCGGCAGTGGTCACGAGCTTGCGCTGCGGCAGCTTGCCCTCGAGCGTCTCGGAAACCGGGACGGTGGGGTCGCCGGCGCCGGTGACGCGCATGGCCTGATACACATAGCTGCGGCCCGAGAGCGGGTCGCGGATAGCGCCGCCCACGCAGGTGGCGGCACCGCCGAAGGGCTCGATTTCAGTCGGGTGGTTGTGGGTCTCGTTCTTAAAGAGGAACAGCCAGTCCTGGTCCTCGCCATCGACATCGACCTTCACCTTGACGGTGCAGGCGTTGATCTCCTCGGACTCATCGACATCGGTCATGACGCCGGTCTTCTTAAGATACTTGGCGCCGATGGTGCCCATGTCCATGAGGCAGACGGGCTTGGCGTCGCGGCCGAGTTCGTGGCGCATCTCCATGTAGCGGTCGAAGGCCTGCTGCACCACGGCGTCGTCGATCGTCACGTCATCCAGGACGGTGCCGAAGGTGGTGTGGCGGCAGTGGTCGGACCAATAGGTGTCGATCACGCGGATCTCGGTGATGGTGGGGTCGCGGTCCTCATCGCGGAAGTACTGCTGGCAGAAGGCGATGTCCGCCTCGTCCATGGCAAGGCCGCGATCGGAAATAAAGGCGGCAAGGCCGGCCTCGTCGAGCTCGCGGAAGCCGTCGAGCACCTCGACGGGTTGGGGCTCGGGTGTCTCCATGTACAGCGTCTCGGGCAGGTCGAGCGAGGCGATGCGCGCCTCGACGGGGTTCACCACGTAGTGCTTGATGGCCTCGATGGCGGCCTCGTCCAGGGCGCCCGAGATCATATAGACCTTGGCAGAACGCACGGCGGGGCGTTCGCCCTGGCTGATGAGCTGCACGCACTCGCTGGCGGAGTCGGCGCGCTGGTCAAACTGGCCAGGCAGGAATTCGACGGCAAAGACGGCGCCATCGCTTGCGGGGAGCTCGTCGTAGGTCACATCGACCTGGGGCTCGCTAAAGACGGTCGGCACGCAGGAGCGGAAAAGCTCCTCGTCGATGCCCTCGACGTCGTAGCGGTTGATGATCCTCAGGGCCTCGATGCCCTTGATGCCGAGAATCTCGGTCAGCTCGCCCTTGAGCTGCTGAGCCTCGACGTCGAACCCGGGTTTCTTCTCCACGTAGATACGAGAGACCATTGGTTTCTGCCTTCCTGATCGGTTGGGCGTACGGTACGGTATGCGGCAGCGGTCGGTTTGCGGGGTCTGCCCTGCGGTCGCCTTGAGCCACATGTTTGTAAACCTCACTATGATACGACAGCTCGCGGCGCGTTGAGGACGGCGAGGGTGCTACAGTGATGCGCAAACAAGAGAAAGGCATCACATGGCATTCGTTTCACTCGCCATCATCGCGCTCGTGGCCTTTGCAAGCCCCTTCATCGCCTCGGCGATTCCCGGAAAGCCCGTTCCCGAAACGGTCTTTTTGCTCGTGTTCGGCGCGGTGCTGGGACCCCATATGCTCGGCGTCATCCATGTAGATGCCGAGGTCTCGCTCGTGTCAGAGCTCGGTCTGGCATTTTTGTTCCTGCTTGCCGGCTTTGAGATCGATCCCAAGAACATCACGGGCGTCGAGGGTCGCTACGGTATGGCCACGTGGGCTGTCACATTTTGTATCGCCTGGCTTGCCGTGCGCTTTACCCCGTGGTTCTCGGTCAGCCATTTCGACGGTATCGCCGTGACGCTCGCCTTGACCTCGACGGCGCTTGGGGCGCTCATGCCCATCTTGCGCGAGCGGTTGCTTGCCGGAACGCGCGTCGGTGATTCGATTCTTGCCTATGGTACGTGGGGCGAGCTCGGCCCCGTGCTCGCCATGTCGGTACTGCTGTCTGCCCGTACGGGCATCGAGACGCTGCTGATCTTGGGCTTATTTGCCGCCGTGTGCGTGCTGCTTGCCGTGGTCCCCAGCCGCTCCAAACGCGTCGGCAGCCGCTTCTTTGCGTTTGTCGAGGAGCGCGCCGATACCACGTCGCAGACGTTCGTACGCCTGACGGTGCTTATTTTGGTCACGCTCGTGGCGTTCTCGGCCATCTTTAGCCTCGATATCGTATTGGGCGCTTTTGCCGCCGGCTTTGTCCTGCGCTATATCATCCCCGAGGGCAACCATACGCTTGAGACCAAGCTCGACGGCCTGGCCTACGGCTTTTTGATCCCGGTGTTCTTTACCGTGTCGGGCGCTAAGATCGACCTGACGGCCGTGGTGTCGCGCCCCGGGCTACTCGTGGGCTTTATCTTGGCGCTGCTGATCATTCGTGCCGTGCCCATTCTCATCTCTATGAGCATTTGTCCCGTGACGCGCGATGTGTCGGCGTATGGCCGCATTACCGTGGCGCTCTACTGCACCACGGCGCTGCCGATCATCGTTGCCGTAACGAGCGTGGCCGTCAACGCGGGCGCGCTGTCGCAAGATATTGCGTCGGTCATGGTTGCCGCCGGTGCCATCACGGTGTTCTTGATGCCGCTGCTCGCGCAGCTCTTCTACCGCGTGGTCGACGCCGCACCGGTCGCCGCTGTAGCAGAAGTTGCCGAGCATCCATCCGATGCGCTCGACATCCTGCGCGCCCATCACGATTTGGCGAGCCTGCTCGCACGGGAGCACGAGCTGCTGACCTCGCATGGCCACGGTCGCGTATTTGAGGGCCTGCCTACGCTCGATACGATTGCCGAGCGTCTTTCCGCCGAGGCAGCGAGCGGCCACATCGATGCCCGCATCGTGGATGCCGCTCATTTGCTGGCTGAGAAGACCTATGGCGACGAGATTGACCCGTCCAAGCTGACTCCGCGTGAGCGCCGCCGCCTGGAGCGCGCCAAGCTTGCCGTACACGAATACCGCCGCCGCATGCTAGAGCTCTATGCGCGCGATGAAGCCCAGGACGACGACGGCAAGTAGCAAGGAATGTCGGGATACGGGTTCCGTCCAAATAATAGAAGGCGCGCTGCCTGCGGTTGATGCAGACAGCGCGCCTTTTGCGTTGAGCTCTGTTGAGGTTCGAAGCCGAAACTTTCGACCTTTAGGAACGGGCGGCTCCGTCGACGGGGAGCACGGCGCCCGTGACATAGGATGACATGTCGCTCGCTAGGAAAACGAAGGCGTTGGCGACGTCCTCGGGTTCGCCCATGCGGCCGAGCGGAATAGTGGCGATGATGGGCTTGATGACCTCTTCGGGCAGGTTAGCGACCATGTCGGTCTTAGTCACGCCAGGGGCAACGGCGTTGACGCGGATGCCCATGGGGGCGAGCTCGCGCGAGAGCGACTGGACCATGCCGTTGACGGCAAACTTGGACGTGGGGTAACCGACGCCGGAGGGCTGGCCGTACTTGGCGACCATCGAGCTTGTGGTAGTGATGGTGCCGCCGTGGCCGGCCTCGGTCATGATCTTGGCGGCAGCCTGGTGGCCGTTAAAGACGGCGACGACGTTGAGGTCCATAACTTTGGCGAACTCCTCGGCTGTATAGTCCAAAAGGGGCGAGCGCTGGGAGATTCCGGCGTTGTTGACGACCGTATCGAGACCGCCCATGTCGGCTGCAGCCTGCGTAAAGGCCTCAGTCACGGCCTCGAGCGAGGTGAGATCGCAGGAACGACCCCAGACCTTGGCGTCGGGATAGACGGCTGCCAGCTTCTCAACGGCCGCATCGGCAGTCTCCTGGCGCGAGCCAAAGACGGTGACGGTGGCACCCTCCTCGATAAAACGGCAGGCGATGGCATAGCCGATACCGCGCGTGCCTCCGGTGACGATTGCTTTCTTGCCCTCGAGCAACATGGTGCCTCCATTCTTCGGGGGTGGACGTACGCAGCACAGCGTAGCGGTAGCCGGAATCGGCCGCGTTTGCATATCGGTGAACGGTAACCCGCGTTACCGATGAGCGGCTCGCGCAAATGTGCCCTGCCGTTGTGCTTAGGGCAGGAGACAAAAGGGCTCCCGTCCCATATCGGACGGGAGCCCTCAAAGCACGTATTGCTTGGCGAGCGCTGGGCTAGTTGGCCATGACGCCTTCGGTCCAGGCCTCGACGTCCTCGATACGCAGGACGTTGGCGACCTCGGCCACGCAGTCGACGCTGGCAAGCTCGGCGGCGGCAGCCTGGACGTCCTTCTCGAGTGCGCGGTGCGTCAGGAAGATGACCGAGCAGGCATCGCTGACACCCGACTTGCCGTCCTCGACTTGGTTGATGAGCGAGATCGAAATGTTGTGCTTGGCAAAGATGTCGACCGTCTCGGACAGGGCGCCCACGCGGTCGGCGACCTTCAGGCGCACATAGTACTTGGTCTGGAGCTCGTCCATGGGCTTAAAGGCGAGGTTGTGACCATAGGGCTCAATCTCGGGCAGCGGAGCCACGCCCCGGCTGATCTGCTCGGAGAGCGACAGGATATCGCCCACGACGGCGCTCGCGGTGGGGAAGGAGCCTGCGCCGGCACCGTAGAACATGGTCTCGCCCACGGCGTCGCCCACTACGTAAACAGCGTTCATGGCGCCGTTGACCTTGGCAAGCATGTGGTCGGCGGGGATCAGCGTGGGATGCACGCGGACGTCGACGCCGGCGTCGGTGTTGCGGGCGATGCCGAGCAGCTTAATGGTGTAGCCGAGCTCGCGGGCCTGGGCGATGTCCTCGGCGCCGATGGTGCGGATACCCTGCTGGTACACATCATCGGTGGTAACGCGGGTGCCAAAGCCGATGGAGGCGAGGATGGCCGTCTTGCTGGCGGCGTCGAAGCCGTCGACGTCGGCGGACGGGTCGGCCTCGGCATAGCCCTTGGCCTGCGCGTCGGCGAGCACGTCGGCGTAATCGGCGCCCTCGGCGTCCATGCGCGACAGGATATAGTTGGTGGTGCCGTTGAGGATGCCGGCGATGGTCAGGATCTTGTTGCCCACCAGGTCGTGCTCAAGCGTGCTCACGATGGGGATGCCGCCGCCGCAACTGGCCTCGCACTTAATCTGCACGCCGCACGCACGCGCCTTCTCGGCAAGCGTCTCGACGTGACGGCCCAGCAGGGCCTTGTTGGCAGAGACGACGTGCTTGCCGTGCTCAAAGGCAGTGGTAAAGATCTCGGTTGCGGGATGCTCGCCGCCGATCAGCTCGACGACGATGTCGACGGCGGGGTCGGTGACGACGTCGTGCCAGTCACTCGTAAAGGCCTCGCGCTCAATGCCTGCCGACTCGGCCTGCTCCCAAGCAAGCGCGCAGGCGCGGGTCAGCTTAAGGTCGATGCCGTAGGCTGCCAGGTACTCATCGTGGTGGCTCTTGATCAGACGGGCCACGCCGCCGCCGACGGTTCCCAGACCGATGAGGCCGACGTTCACGGTGCGCAGGGGTTCGCTCATAGATAGCTCCTTCGTGCATCTTATGGATGGATTAACCGCTTAAAGGTTGAGTGCATTCTAGCGTGAACCGAGGGCGCGTGCTCGCCAGTTAACAGGAGTCGCACAAAACGGCACCCCCGAAACGCTGCGGAAACATTGGAAACATGCTCGCTACATACGACCTACGGCCTATGTGATCCAGGACGGCAAGTACATCGCCGCCTAAGTGCGCATAAAGCGCGACCGGTGAGGCCGTTTTATTCAGGGCGGGGACGCCTGTAACAGAACGGAAACATTACTTTCACATAATAAAGTGGCGTTACTGCATAAAGTAAAGGAAATACGCAGAAAAATGGATAAATGAACAAATCCAAAGAAAAGTTGAAATAACCGCCACTTTTCCTAACTAAAGCGTCTACTATTTTGCGAACGCCGAACACGGCGAAGGATGGCCTGTCGGGTAACCGAAACCCGACGAGATTTGAGAGGAGAGCCGCATGTCGAGCCTCACCGGTAAGTCATTGAACCCTGTTATGAATCGCAGGAGCGTTATCGCGAGCGCAGCAGGTCTGGGGGCGATGTCCATTCTAGCTGGCTGCTCCTCCAACGGCGGCGACAGCGGTTCCGCTTCGAGCGACGCTTCGTTTAAGATCGGTACCATCGGCCCGCTGACCGGCGCCAACGCGTCCTACGGCAAGTCCGTTACCCAGGGTGTCGAGCTTGGCTGCAAGGATTTCTCGACCAAGGAGCTGCCGCTTGCCAGCAAGGCCGAGGATGACCAGGCCGACGGCGAGAAGGCCGTCAACGCCTTCAACACCCTGCTCGACTGGGGCATGCAGGCCCTCGTCGGCCCGACCACCACGGGTGCGTCGGTTGCCGTTGCCGCCGAGTGCGGTAACGACCCCAAGACGTTCATGATCACCCCGTCCGCGTCCTCCGAGGACGTCACCGACGGCAAGGATTGCGTCTTCCAGGTTTGCTTCACCGACCCCAACCAGGGTGTCAACGCTGCCAAGTTCCTGGCGCAGAAGTATGCGGACGAGAAGTTCGTGCTGTTCTATAACTCCGGCGACGCCTATTCTTCGGGCATCGCAGATTCCTTTAAGGCCCAAGCCGCTGAGTCCAAGCTCGAGATTGTTGACGAGGAGACCTTTAAGGACGACTCCGCCACGAGCTTTACCAACCAGCTGACCAAGGCCAAGCAGGCCGGCGCCACCATGATCTTTGCGCCGATCTACTACACGCCGGCGTCCGTCCTGCTCAAGAACGCCAAGGACATGGGCTACGACGTCAAGATGATGGGCTGCGACGGTATGGACGGCATCCTGGGCGTTGAGGGCTTCGATACCTCTCTTGCTGAGGGTCTGCTGCTCATGACCCCGTTCTCCGCCGACGACGAGAAGAACGCCGACTTCGTTAACGCTTACAAGGATAAGTACGGCGATACTCCCGACCAGTTTGCCGCCGACGCCTACGACGGCGTGCACGCGGTGGCTGAGGCCGTCAAGGAGGCCGGTCTTGGTGTCGATGCCGATCCGACCGAGGTCGCCGAGAAGCTGTCCAAGGCTATGCTCAAGATTACCGTTGACGGTCTGACCGGCAAGCTCACCTGGAACGATAAGGGCCAGGTCCAGAAGGAGCCCACGGCGTACGTCATCACCGACGGCAAGTACGTACAGGCCTAATTGGCCGCCTTACATAGAGCGGTTTTGATCCCAAGCAGGGGAGGTTTTGGCCTTCCCTGCTTGCTTGGTATCTAGGGACAGTGTAACGTCCCTGTTTCATACATTAACTGGAAACCTATTCGAAAGGGGGATGTGGAACATGACGGTCTTTATCCAATACCTGGTCAACGGCCTGTCCATGGGCAGCGTCTAC
The DNA here is from genome assembly GCA_905214105.1 of uncultured bacterium. Lineage (GTDB taxonomy): Bacteria > Actinomycetota > Coriobacteriia > Coriobacteriales > Coriobacteriaceae > Collinsella. Next base: position 17,635 of record CAJMKK010000007.1, on the reverse strand, counting down.
GCCATCATCGCGTTGGGCTACACCATGGTCTACGGTATCGCCAAGATGCTCAACTTCGCTCACGGCGATGTCATCATGGTCGGTGCCTATGTCTCGTTCTGCGCCACGTCGTATCTCGGCCTCCCGGGCTGGGCATCTGTAGTTCTCTCTTGTGTGGTCTGCACGGTTCTCGGTGTTCTCATTGAGGGTCTGGCCTATAAGCCGCTGCGCCAAGCAGGACCGCTGGCCGTTCTGATCACGGCCATCGGCGTGTCTTACTTCCTGCAGAACGCCGCGCAGCTTCTGTGGGGCGCCACGCCCAAGAACTTCACTTCGCTCGTCACCTTCCAGGTGCCGGAGTTCTTGGCCAAGTTCAATGTAAGCGCCGTTTCGCTCGTGACCATCGTCGCCTGCCTGGTTATCATGGCCGGTCTGATGTTCTTTACAGGTAAGACCAAGATGGGCAAGGCCATGCGCGCCGTGTCCGAGGACAAGGCTGCCGCTCAGCTCATGGGCATCAACGTCAACCGCACCATCTCGATGACGTTCGCTATCGGCTCCGCCCTCGCTGCCATCGCCGGCGTGCTCCTGTGCTCCTACTCGCCGGTCCTGCAGCCCACCACGGGTGCCATGCCTGGCATCAAGGCCTTCGACGCCGCCGTCTTCGGCGGTATCGGCTCCATCCCCGGCGCCTTTGTCGGTGGCATTCTCATCGGCATCATCGAAGCGATGGCGCAGGCCTACATTTCCACGAGCCTTGCCAACTCCATCGTCTTTGGCGTTCTGATCATCGTCCTGCTCGTCAAGCCTGCCGGCCTCTTGGGCAAGTACGTCCCCGAGAAGGTGTAGGTGAGCGTTATGAAGTTTCTTAAAGACAAGCAGACGCGTCACGATTTTGTCACGTACGCCATGTGCGTTGTGGCGTTCGCCATCGTGTTCTTTATGCAGTCCAACCACATGATCCCGCGCATGATCGCCGGTCAGCTGGTTCCCATCACGGCCTATATCGTCATGGCCATCTCCCTTAACCTCGTCGTCGGCATCGCGGGCGACTTGTCGCTGGGCCACGCGGGCTTTATGAGCGTCGGTGCCTATACGGGCATCGTCACCGCGGTCGCCCTCGAGAGCGCCGTTCCCTCCGATCCGGTGCGTCTTGTCATCAGCATTGTGGTCGGCGCTATCGCCGCTGCCATTCTGGGCTTCCTGATTGGTATCCCGGTTCTTCGCCTGAGTGGCGACTACCTGGCCATCGTGACCTTGGCCTTTGGCGAGATCATCAAAGAGATCGTCACCTGCCTCATTGTGGGTGTCGACTCCCGCGGCCTGCATGTGATCTTTAACATCACGGGTAACTCCACGATCGACGACCTGCACCTGCTCGAGGACGGCACCGCCATCATCAAGGGCGCCCAGGGTGCCTCGGGCGTGTCGACGTACTCGACCTTCCTCGCCGGTGCCATCCTGGTCATGGTCGCACTCGTGATCGTGCTCAACCTGGTTCGCAGCCGTACCGGCCGTGCCATTATGGCCGTGCGCGATAACAAGATTGCAGCCGAGTCCGTAGGCATCTCCGTCACCGAGTACCGCATGATCGCCTTCGTGGTTTCCGCTGCCCTCGCCGGTGCTGCCGGAGCTCTCTTCGGCGGTAACTTCTCGCAGCTCTCCGCCACTAAGTTCGACTTCAACACGTCGATTCTCATTCTGGTGTTCGTGGTCCTGGGTGGCCTGGGCAACATGCGCGGTTCCGTCATCGCGGCGGCACTGCTCACGGTGCTTCCCGAGCTGCTCCGTCAGTTCTCGGACTACCGTATGCTCATCTACGCCATTGTGCTGATTCTGGTCATGATCTTTACCAACAACCCGCAGCTTAAAGCGTTCTTCGGCCGCATTAAGGACCGCTTTACTTCTAAGAAGGAGGTGGCAGCCGATGCCCAGTAAATTTGAGTTCAACAAGGGCAAGATGGTCCCGTATCCTTCTGGCGCCATCGTTCCCGACCGCGACCTGGGCGAGCGCCCGGCGCTCGAGTGCATCCACCTGGGCATTGAGTTCGGTGGCCTTAAGGCAGTCGACGACTTTAGCCTGACTATCGGCAAGACCGAGATCGCCGGCCTGATTGGCCCCAATGGTGCCGGTAAGACCACGGTCTTCAACCTGCTCACCAAGGTGTACCAGCCCACGCACGGCACCATCCTGCTCGACGGCGAGGACACCTCGGGCAAGTCGGTCTATCAGGTCAACCGTATGGGCATCGCCCGTACCTTCCAGAACATTCGCCTGTTCAACACCATGACGGTGGAGGACAACGTTAAGGTCGGCCTGCACAACCAGGAGCGTTATTCCGGCTTTGAGGGCGTACTGCGCCTGCCGACGTATTGGAAGCACGAGAAGGCCGCCCACGAGCGCGCCATGGAGCTGCTGTCCATCTTTGATATGGAGCATCTTGCAAACGAGCAGGCCGGTTCGCTGCCTTACGGCGCCCAGCGTCGTCTGGAGATTGTTCGTGCGCTTGCCACCAACCCCAAACTGCTGCTGCTCGACGAGCCTGCCGCCGGCATGAACCCGTCCGAGACCGCCGAGCTCATGGAGAACATCGTTAAGATCCGCGACACCTTTGGCATTGCCATCATGCTTATCGAGCACGACATGTCGCTCGTTATGAACATCTGCGAGGGCATCTGCGTGCTCAACTTTGGTAAGGTCATCGCCAAGGGCACGGCCGAGGAGATCCAGAACAACGACGCTGTTATCGAGGCATATCTGGGCAAGCAGGATAAGGGGGAGAACTAAATGGCAGAGCCGATGCTTTCCGTCTACAACATCAACGTCTGGTACGGCGCCATCCACGCCATCAAGGACATCTCCTTTAACGTTAACGAGGGCGAGATCGTGGCTCTGATCGGTGCCAACGGCGCCGGTAAGTCCACGACGCTCAAGACCGTCTCGGGCCTGCTACGCTCTAAGACCGGCTCCATCAAGTTTATGGGCGATGACATTACCCATACGCCCGCCGACAAGCTGGTTGGTAAGGGCCTGGCACAGGTTCCCGAGGGCCGTCGCGCCTTTTTGCAGATGACGGTCGAGGAGAACCTGGAGATGGGCGCCTACACGCAGCCCAAGTCCACGGTTGCTCCGGGCCTTGAGCGCGTCTACGAGCAGTTCCCACGCCTTAAGGAGCGCCGTCGCCAGGTCGCCGGCACCCTTTCGGGCGGCGAGCAGCAGATGCTCGTTATGGGCCGCGCCCTTATGAGCAACCCCAAGCTGCTCATGCTCGACGAGCCTTCCATGGGCCTGGCGCCGATTCTGATTGAGCAGATCTTCCAGATTGTCGAGGACCTGCACAAGGCCGGCACCACGGTGCTTCTGGTCGAGCAGAACGCGCAGATGGCGCTCTCGATCGCCACACGCGGCTACGTGCTCGAGACCGGCAAGATCACCATGACCGGCACTGGCCAAGAGCTCCTGCACGACGATAACGTCCGCAAAGCTTACCTGGGCGGTTAGGCGGTTCCGCCGTTCTACCGAACGGCGGACCAGTCGACGCTGCGCGGGCACTAGAGCGACAACTTGTCATTCAAAGAGGACGGCATGACCAGAAGGTCTATGCCGCCCTCTTTTTATGCCAATTTGTTCGCTCTGGTGCCCGCTCGCTGTCCGTCCTCTGCCTGCGGCGTTACTTTGGTTCTGCCCCCTTTATGTTGCGGTGGAATAGGGACTAAATGGGAGCCTCAGAGGCCAAAACAGTCCCTATTCCACCGCAACTTCATGGGGGCGTGCGACAATGCCGCGTGGAAATAGAAGCGTCATCTGGGGGTCTATCTATGCTGTACGAGTTTTGTGCCGAGAACTTTGAGCGAGTGCCGGCGGCCATCGAGGCCGGTGCGGGGCGCATTGAGCTGTGTGACAACCTCGCCGTCGGTGGCACCACGCCTTCCGCCGGCGTTATCAGCGCTACAGTCAGCTACGCTCACGAGCATGACGCACAGGTGATGTGCATGATTCGTCCGCGTGGTGGCGACTTTCATTACAACCAGGACGAGCTGCGCATGATGGAGATGGACCTGGGCCTTGCTGTGAGCGCCGGCGTCGACGGTCTGGTCTTTGGCTGCTGCAAGCCCTGTGCCGGCGGCTGGGCGCTCGACGAGCTCACCCTTGGCGCCCTCGTTATGGCTACGGGCTGCGCGACCGAGGAGTGCAAGCGTGAGCCCATCGACATCACCTTTCACATGGCATTTGACCAGCTCTCGCCCGAGGCTCAGCTCGATGCGATTGATACACTTGCCGACTGCGGCGTTACGCGCATTCTGACGCATGGCGGCGCTGCCGGTACGCCGATCGAGGATAATTTCGATCACCTGGCTCGTTTAATCGAGTATGCGGGCGATCGTTTGACCATCCTTCCCGGCGGCGGCATCACTACGGCAAATCGCGACGCGGTCGCGGCGGCGCTCGGAGTCTCCGAGCTCCATGGCACCAAGATCGTGCCGCTGGAGGCATAACCCGTGGCGCTGGTATTTGACGTTCAGCAGGCGAACGGCAAGCCCGACGATAATCGTCGTCCCGGCACCGTGTGCCCCTTTTGCGACACGGAGGGACTCGCCAACATCATCCAGCGCGACGGCGACTGCATCTGGCTCGAGAATAAGTTCAAAACCTTGCGCGCCACCCGTCAGACCGTATTGATCGAGTCGGCCAATCACGACGCCGACCTGGTGACCTATGAACCGGATGAGCTGCATCATGTGATGCGGTTTGCCCTGGGCTGTTGGCAGCAGATGATCGATTCCCAACAGTACCGCAGTGTGCTCATGTACAAGAACAAGGGTCCGCTCTCGGGCGGCAGTCTCGTCCATCCGCACATGCAGATTGTGGGCTTGGAACAGGAGGACGGCTATGCTTCGCTGACTTCCGCCAATTTCGAAGGCATCAATGTCTGGCAGCAGGGGAGAATCTCGGTCAACATCTCAACCGAGCCGATCATGGGATTCTTTGAGGTCAACGTCTCGGCTCCACAGGGAATCGCCGCCAGCGACGACGCCCGCGACCAAGCCGAAGCGGACCTGTTTGCCGATACGATTCAGGTGGCCCTGCGCTATATCCTGCACGAGCACCACGGCGGCCGCGCAGAGTCGTACAACTTGTTCTTCTATCACTTGGGCGGTCGGACCATTGCCAAGGCGCTGCCACGTTGGGTGGTATCGCCCTACTTTGTGGGCTATCGTCTGGCCCAGGTCAATGCCGAGACGACGCTCGATATCGATGCTGAGCGACTGCATGCGCATCTGGAAACGCTCGCGTAGCAAGGCGAGCGCCTGCGAAAAGCGTGCTGCCTAGCGTGCCATCGCGTCGCGCCCGGCCTTGACTCGCTTGTGCTGTTTGGCGCGCTCCTCGCTGGTTAGACGTTCAAAGAGATGCCCGATGGTCGAGGCCAGCACCTGCTGGAACAGCGTGCCACACATGACGGGGAACACGACCTCGCCGGGAAAATACTGCGTGGCGATGACGGCGCCCGAAGAGATATTGCGCATGCCGCAGGTAAAGCACATGGTGGTCGTCTCGCTATACGGCAGATGCAGGGCACGTGCGACCAGGATGCCGATGATAAAGCCACTGATGGCGAACACCAGGATAAAGAGGGCGACTTCCAGGCGCACCGTGTTCATGTGCAGCACGTACTCGCTCATGGCGGTGGAGTTGGACGCGATGACGCCCATCATCATAAATTTGCAGGCGGGCGAGAGCGCGGGGGAGAGTTTCTCGTGCCCCCATCCGCGCGTGAGCTCGTTAATGACGATGCCGAGCACGGCGGGGATGGCGATCATAAAGGCCATGTTCTGCATCATGCTCGGCACGTCGATCGAGACGGTGGCACCCAGCAAGAGCTTGAGCGTAAGAGGAATCGTCACGGGCGAGATAACCGAGGACGTCAGGATGATGGTGAGCGCGAGCGGGCCATTGCCGCCGAACATGCTGATCCACATAAAAGCGGTGACGGCTACGGGCACGCTGTATTCGAGCACGATGCCGCAGACAAGGTTGGGATTGGAACCAAAGAACAACGACCCCATGGCATAGGCTGCTATGGGAATAAGCACCGCCGAGACCATCAGCGCCAAAATCAGATGCAGGGGACGGCGGAACACCTCAGCTACCTGGTGGAAGGTGTTGCTGAGCGCGCCTTGGAAGGTCATGAAGGCAAACAAGGTGGGAACGATGGGCTTGAGTACGCCGATCTGCTGGGGAAAGAGCACGCCGAGCGTTACACAAATCGGAACGATGACCTGCATATGCCCCGCGAGGAACTTTCCCAGTCCAACCCATTGCTTCATATGCTCTTGTGACTCCCTTTGCTCGTGAATCCGTTTTGAATGGATATGCTAGACGCTCGCATGCGTCCGTGCGTCAGAAACGCTCGATTATTTCGAGGCTATTACCGGAATCGTTTACCGAAACCACGGCGTGCTGCGAGGCTTTGCGTCCGTGCCGCACGGTATAATAAATCCGTTCAACAGATCTGCCTGCCGAAGCGGGCATACACAGAGGACTCATCGCTATGAACCGTGAGAGGTATCGCGGCGACCTGCCCCTATCGGGGGTGGGTGCCTATGTCATCGCTTAAGAAGACGCATCGCTGGGCGGTCGCTCAGCAAAACCCCGAGCTCGAAAAGGAGCTTTCGGCTGGTCTGGGCATACCCGGGCTGGTGGCGCGTATTATGGTTGCGCACGGTATTGCCTCGATTGAGGAAGGACAGCTATTTTTGACGCCTTCGCTCGATCGCGACTGGGCCGACCCACTCATTATCCCGGGCATGTCGGTCGTTGCCGACCGCGTCGAGCGTGCTATTCGCAACCACGAGCACATTGCGGTCTTCGGCGATTTTGACGTCGACGGCATTACGTCGACTTGTCTGTTGACCGAGGCGCTGCGGACGTTTGGCGCCGATGTCACACCGTTTATCCCGCACCGCTTTGACGAGGGTTATGGCCTTTCGCGCGCCGCGCTCGATCGCGTCAACGAGCTCGCCCAACCCAATCTGATCGTGACCGTCGATAACGGTATCGCGGCCAAGGATGAGGTCTCCTATCTGGAGAGCCTGGGAATCGATCTGGTGGTTACGGACCACCATGAGCCGTCCGACCAGGTGCCGCAGGGCGTGCCCCTGACCGACCCTAAACTCGAGGACAAGGGCCCCTCGCGCGAGCTTGCCGGTGCTGGCGTGGCGCTCAAGCTGGTGCAGGTCCTGGGCGAGCGTTTGGGCAAGCCGTCGTATTGGCGTTCGCTGATAGAGGTCGCGGCGCTGGGCACCGTGTCCGACATGATGCCGCTCACGCCCGAGAATCGCGCGCTGGTCGCCGAGGGCATCCAGCAGATGCGCGTGACGGCCCGTCCCGGCTACATCGCGCTTGCAGCGCTCGCCAAGGCCGACCTTTCTACCATTACGGCCGACGGCCTGTCGTTCTCGCTCATTCCCCGCTTAAACGCCGCCGGCCGCATGGCTGATCCCAAGCTGGCGCTCGACCTGCTGCTTGCCCATGATCCTATCGAGGCAAGCGCGCTGGCGGCCGAGCTCGAGGAGATCAACCGCCAGCGTCGCGAAATCGAGGCGGAGCTCACGCGCGATGCCATGGCAAAGGTCGAGGAGACCTATGACGGCGGGCGCGCGATTGTCGTGGGCGGAGAAGGCTGGCACGAGGGCGTTAAGGGCATCGTGGCGAGCCGCCTCACCAACCGATATCACGTGCCGGCGCTGCTTTTCTCTATCGAGGACGGTATAGCGCGTGGCTCGGGCCGCTCGGTGGGCAAAGTCAACCTGTTCGAAGCCGTCGAGCGCTGCTCCGACCTGCTGATTCGCCGCGGCGGGCATGCCGGTGCGGTGGGCGTGACCATCGAGGCGTCTAAGCTCGATGAGTTTCGTCGACGTCTTTCCGCCGTGTTGTCCGAGCTTCCCGCCGAGGACTTTGAGGACACCGACGAGGTTGCCGCCACGGTCGACCTTTCCGAATTGAATATCGAGACCATCGAGCAGATTTCCCGCCTTGAGCCGTTTGGCCAGGGTAATAAGGTGCCGCTGCTGGCTGCCGAGGGTGTGACGATGTGTGACCGCGCCGTGGTGGGTAAGACCGGCGAGCATATGCGTTTCGTGGCGACGGATGGCGCCGCAAGTGTGCCGGCCATCATGTTTCGTGTGCCGCAGATCGACAGGCTTATCAATTGCGACAGCGCCGTCGACTTGGTGTTCGAGGCCGTTGCCGAGCATTGGCAGGGGCGCGTGAAGCCCAAACTCATGATCAAAGATGTCTTGGTGCGCGATGCCACGGCGCCCAATATCGACGATCCGGCATGTGAGCTTCGCCGCGGCGTACAACCGGCGGATTCTGGCCTGCGCCTGGAGTCGCGTAAACGCGAGACGCTTGCCCAGCTTTCCTATACCGAGCTCACGCGCTCGCTCATTCACAGCTTTATCGGATCGAACCAGCCGCACCGCGCGCAGGTCGAGGCGCTTGACGCCCTGGCCGACCACCAGAGCGTTTTGGCCGTTATGGGAACGGGTCGCGGCAAGTCTCTGATTTTCCATGTACATGCCGCACGCGAGGCGGTTCTTCGCGGGCGCGCGAGCATTTTTGTCTATCCGCTGCGCGCACTCGTTGCCGACCAGGCCTATCACCTTTCCTCGACGATGGCCGCGTTCGGCATTGGCGTTGGCGTGCTGACCGGCGAGACCGTGGAGGCGGCGCGCGATGACGTGTTTGCCGGCCTGGCTTCGGGCCGCATCGGCATCGTTCTCACGACGCCGGAGTTCCTGTCTATCCATCGCGATCGCTTTGCACGTTCTGGACGTATTGGCTTTGTCGTTATCGATGAGGCGCACCATGCCGGTCTCGCCAAAGGCGGCGACCGGAGCGCATACCTCGACATGCCCGATATTCTCAAAGCCCTGGGCGATCCCGTTGTCATGGCGGCAACGGCTACCGCGACGGCCCCAGTCGTGGCGGAGCTTGCTCGTGTATTGCCGATTACCAGGACGGTGGTCGACGAGACCGTTCGCGAGAACCTACAACTCGAGGACGACCGTGACCTTGCGAGCCGCGAAAATCGCCTGGTGTCGATCGTGGCGACGGGGGAGAAGACCGTTATCTACGTGAACTCGCGCGACCAGTCCGTGGCGCTTGCCAAGACGTTGCGCAAACGCGTGCCCGACTGCGCGACCCATATTGCGTTCTATAACGCCGGGCTTGCGCGCTCCGATCGCCGCCGTGTCGAGGAAGCCTTTAGAGACGGAAGTCTCAGCTGCATCGTTTCAACTTCGGCCTTCGGTGAGGGCGTCAACCTGCCCGATATCCGTCATGTCGTGCTCTACCACATGCCGTTTGGTGCGATTGAGTTTAACCAGATGAGTGGTCGTGCCGGCCGCGATGGACAGCCCGCCGTGATTCACCTGCTCTATTCGTCGCGTGACGCTCGTATTAATGAGCGCCTGCTCGATTGTTACGCGCCCGAGCGCGATGAGCTTGTCACGCTCTATCGAGCGCTGCAGACCATGTGGCGCTCCAACCGTGGCAAGACGGGGGACGATTCATTCTGCGCAAGCGATATCGACATCGCTCAGATGTGCCTTGCAATCGACGCGCGCACGCCGGTCGATGAGCGCTCGGTGGCAAGCGGCCTGGGAATCTTCGAAGAACTCGGTTTCTGCCGCGTTTCGGGGTTTGACGATACGCGTCGCATCGCGATGGCAGAAAACCCCGGTCGCGTGCAATTAAGCAGGTCAATTCGCTATTTGGAGGGCTTGCGCTCGCGCATGGAGTTCTCGGCTTTCCGGAGTTGGGCACTCGATTCGTGCGCTTCTGATATGCTAGCCAAAGTTAACCGCCCGATCGTACCGCGGGCCTAGGGGAAGGGGACCTCGATGGACGCCGCAGCCCGTACCGCCCATGATTCCACCCTCCAGCCGTTTTCGGAGATGGAGCACTATAAGCATGCCGATGAGCTGCCGCCCGAGATTATGGCGGACAGCTACGACAAGCTGGAGCGTCTGTGCCTCAAATATATGAACGAGGACGACTTCTCCAAGGTGGAGCAGGCCTACTGCTTTGCTGCCGAGAAGCACTGCAACCAAAAACGGCGCTCGGGTGAGATGTACATTAACCATCCCGTCGAGGTAGCTATCATTCTGGCCGACCTTAAGATGGACTGCGATGTGGTGTGCGCCGCGCTGCTGCACGATACCGTCGAGGATACCGAGACCTCGCTTACTGATGTTTCGGGTCTGTTTGGCGAAACCGTGGCAGGGCTCGTCGACGGCGTGACCAAGCTCACCAACATCGAAGTCGACAGCATGGACGAGAAGCAGGCGCTTACGCTGCGCAAGATGTTCCTCGCCATGTCCAAGGATATTCGCGTCATCATCGTCAAGCTCGCCGACCGCCTGCATAACATGCGCACGCTTGCCGCTCTGCGCGAGGACCGCCGCCTGTTTAAGGCGCGCGAGACCATGGACGTGTACGCGCCTCTGGCCGACCGCTTGGGCATGAGTTCAATCAAGTGGGAGCTCGAGGACCTGTCCTTTTTCTACTTGGAGCCCGATGCCTACCAGCGCATCTCGCGCATGGTAGCCGAGTCTCGCGAGGTTCGCGAGCGTTATCTGGCCGAGACCATCAAGACGCTCACCGATGAGCTCAATCGCATTGGTCTTGAGGGCTTTCAGATCAACGGTCGTTCCAAGCACTATTGGTCCATCTATCAAAAGATGAAGCGCAAGGGCAAGGAGTTCTCCGAGATTTACGACCTGGTGGCGCTGCGCGTCATCACTCATTCGGTGCGTGATTGCTATTCCACGCTTGGCGCCGTGCATACCCTGTGGCATCCCATGCCCGGTCGTTTTAAAGACTATATCGCCATGCCCAAGGTCAATAACTACCAATCGCTTCACACGACGGTTATCGGCCCCACGGCCCGTCCGCTCGAGATTCAGATTCGAACCTACGAGATGCACGAGCAGGCGGAGTACGGCATCGCTGCCCACTGGCTGTATAAGAAGTCGGGCGGATCGTCTGCCTCCAAGACTAACGATGCGCAGCGTCTGGACGACCAGATCAACTGGCTCAAGCACTCACTCGACTGGGCGGCGTCTGACGAGATCACCGATGCCAAGGAATACCTGCATTCGCTGAAGGTCGACTTGTTCGACCAGGAAATTTTTGTCTTTACGCCCAAGGGCGAGGTCATGGCACTTCGTGCCGGCTCTACACCGCTCGACTTTGCCTACGCCGTTCATACCGAGGTCGGTAACCACTGCGTCGGCGCCAAGATCAACGGTGCGGTGGCGCCGCTCACACACGAAATCAAGACGGGTGACCGTGTCGAGATTCTGACTAACAAGAGCTCCAAGCCGTCGCGCGATTGGCTCAAGATCGTCAAGACGCCTTCGGCCAAGTCAAAGATTCGCCGTTACTTCGCCGCCGCGACCAAAGACGACGACGCTGCGGCCGGCCGCGATATACTGGCCAAGGATCTGCGTAAGCGCGGGTATGGCATCTCTACGCCGCGATCCACGCGTGCGCTCAATGCCGTGGCGGAGCAGTTTAACTACAAGCAGCTCGAGGACCTGTTTGCCGCCGTTGGCGCGGGCAAAGTCGCCCCACGCGCCGTGGGCAATAAAGTCGAGCAAATCTTGGACCCCAAACCCGAGGAACAGCTCACCAAGGCCGAGGCCATCGCCGAGGTCGTCAAGCAGCCTGCCCGCGGCTCCAATCGCAAGCCGCAAAAGCGTGGCAAGAGCGCAAGTAACGGCATTATCGTCAAGGGCGAGAGCAACAGCGGCCTGCTAGTTCGTCTAGCGCATTGCTGCAATCCGGTAACGGGCGACGATATCGTCGGCTTTATCACGCGCGGCCGAGGCGTCTCGGTACATCGCGCCAACTGCCCCAACGTCAAGGGCCTCATGGAGCATCCCGAGCGCATGATTGACGTAGAGTGGGATGGTGCTGCCGATACGCTTTTCCAGGTCGAGATTGTGGTCGAGTGCCTGGATCGTATGGGCCTGCTCAAGGACGTCACCATCGCCATTGGCGATGCGGGCGGCAACATCCTTTCCGCCGCCACCTCGACCAACCGCGAGGGTATTGCGACCCTGCGCTTTATGGTCGAGATTTCGGATGCGAGCGGCCTGGATCCGCTACTGGCATCGATTAGCAGCGTCGACTCGGTCTATGACGCACGCCGTTTGATGCCTGGCGAGGGTGGGGCTCAGCTCAAGCGTCGCGTATAGGCGTAACGAGCGCGCGACAGTAATGATATTGGCTACGTTCGAGGCATCGTTTGATGCCTCGACGTTTATAGAAGGAGGGCGTACGCATGGACGCTACGGCTTTGGACTTAACCCCTCGGGGTACGGCTTCGATTGAGGCGCTTGTAAACGGCCCCATTCAGACCAACAGTTACGCCGTGATTTCGAGTGGCGAATGCTTGATTATCGATCCCGCTTGGGAAGGCGAAAGCCTCGTTGCGCATATCCGAGCCGAACACCCGGATGTGCAGGTGCTCGGCGCCGTTTGCACGCACGGTCACGCCGACCATGTTGGCGGTGTCGCTGGAGTTCGGGCCGCCGTTCCCGCCGACGCCCTGTACGAGCTGTGTGGCAAGGACGCAGCAGTGCCGCATGCGAATATCGAGGAGCAGCGAGCGATGTGGGGCATCGAGACGCCCGATCCAGGTGAGCCGACGCGGCTGCTTGCCGAGGGCGACACCATTGAGCTGGGCGACATTTGCCTGCAGGTAATTGAGGTGCCCGGGCACACACCGGGCGGCATCGTTCTGTTCGCCGCCACTGAGCAGGGGAACATTGCCTTTGTGGGCGACACGCTATTCCCGGGTGGGCATGGCCGCACCGATCTTTCTGGAGGAGACGAGGCGGCGATTCTGCGCTCGCTCTCCAAGCTCGCCCGGCTTCTCCCGCCCGATACCGTTTGCTTAACGGGCCATGGCGATTCGACCACCATGGCACGCGAGCTCATGCAGAACCCTTTCATGCAGATGTAGCTTAATAGTCGGCTTTTGAAGCACGAGAAGCGTCCAAACGTCAAGCTATTTTTCCCCAACGGGTTGATTCCGTAGGGCAAACGGTCAAAAAAGTCTGTTTGGACGATATTCGTGAACAAACGAACGTTTATGCCCGGGTGCGCCGTGGTAAAATCTCAGGCGTTATCGGAGCAACCTTACAGGAGGTTTCTTTTATGCTCGTCAACGCAGCAGACATGCTCAAGAAGGCCGAGGCCGGCAAGTACGGTCTCGGTGCCTTCAACACCAACAACCTCGAGTGGACCCTGGCTATTCTCCAGGCCGCCGAGGAGGCCAAGTCTCCGCTGATCCTTCAGTGCACCGCTGGTGCCGCTAAGTGGATGGGCGGTTTCAAGGTCTGCGCCGACATGGTCAAGGCTGCCGTCGAGGCCACGGGCGTTACCGTTCCCGTCGCCCTTCACCTCGATCACGGTTCTTACGAGGACTGCTTCAAGTGCATCGAGGCCGGCTTCACGTCCATCATGTATGACGGCTCTCACGAGGAGACCTTCCAGCTTAACCTCGACCGCACCAAGGAGCTCGTTGAGCTTGCCCACTCCAAGGGCATGTCCATCGAGGCCGAGGTCGGCGGCATCGGCGGCACCGAGGACGGCGTGACCTCCAGCGGCGAGCTCGCTGATCCTGCTGAGTGCAAGCAGATCGCTGACCTGGGCGTCGACTTCCTCGCCTGCGGCATCGGCAACATCCACGGCGTGTATCCCGCCGACTGGGCTGGCCTTTCCTTCGAGCGTCTGGGCGAGATCAAGGCTCAGACCGGTGACCTGCCCCTCGTTCTGCACGGTGGTACCGGCATCCCCGAGGATCAGATCAAGAAGGCCATCTCCCTGGGCATCTCCAAGATCAACGTCAACACCGACCTGCAGCTCGTCTTCGCCAAGGGCGTCCGCGAGTACATCGAGGCTGGCAAGGATCAGCAGGGCAAGGGCTTCGACCCCCGCAAGCTCCTCAAGCCTGGTCGCGACAACATCGTTGCCCGCACCAAGGAGCTCATGGAGGAGTTTGGCTCCGTCAACAAGGCGTAAGTAGCGGTTTAACTTCCCGCCGGAGGCCCCGTTTCCCCTACGCTGTTTCCCTCGCGCTCACCTGGCTTCGCCAGAAGTCGCGCGACGGAATCAGCTCCGGGGAAACGGGGCCTCCTTTGTTAACTCGCTACAGGGTTACTGGGCTGAATTCATTTTTAGAGGTACCGTTTATCGGTGTTGAGAGCTCCTTTATTGGGGCTTTCTTTTTTATCTCGCTACAATGGGCTTCAAGCGTTCTAGTGACTTGGAGTTTTGGTATGGCTGTTATTAATGCACTGCCTTCGGATGGGAAGGTTATTGACGAGGGTCCTGTTGGCTGCTCTGTTGATGTTTGCTGTGATGACTTCCGTCATCTCGATGTTGGACTGCCGCCCGAGATTCTTCGTCTCAAAGATGCCGGGTATTTGACGCAGGCTGTTGCTGCCTGCGATCGCCTTTTGGAGCAGAACCCTGAGCCTTCGCTGGCTGCCTGTGTTCGTGCCGAGCGGTATCGCATGCTCGAGACGCCGCTTCATTTTTCGGTGTCGCGTGATCGGGGCATTGCGATGATTCGCGAGGAGTGGCCTGAGTTTACCGAAGATCAGTTTGATGACCTGATTAATCGCAAGCGTATTGACTGGCGCTTTATCGATGGCGAGCTGTTTGTTCTCGACAACTTCCTCGATTCGCTTCGCGTGTACCCCAAGGAGGTTCCGGGCCTGCGTCCCGATTCTACGGACGGCATAGCGCTGCGTAACCAGATGCTCAGGGAGATGGAGTCGCAAAACGGGTTGACTCGCGTCATCACGCTTAAGGCATCCGTGTCTGTCCCCGGGGCTCAGGAGGGAGAGGTTGTTCGCGCGTGGCTGCCCGTTGCCGCCGCCTGTCGTCAACAGTCTCATATCGAGGTTCTCGATATGACGTCGGAGGGTACCGTTGCCCCTGAAAACGTTTCGGCTCGTACTGCCTCTTGGACATCTTCGACTGAACATTCATTCTCGGTGACCTATCGCTATCACATCGATGCCGCCTATTGCGATATCTATGGTGGCGCGCTCCCATCGCATGCGTGCATGGACACGCCGCTGCCCGAGGACGCTTCCGAGGACCGTCCGCACATTGTGTTTACGCCGTACCTGCGACAGTTGACGGAGCGTGTTATTGACGGGCTCGATGATCCGCTCGATCGCGCTCGTGCTATCTATGATTACCTGACACAGCATGTCGACTATCGCTATCAGCCACCGTACCTGCTTTTGGGGTCTATTGCCGACGACTGTGCACACTCGCTCCGCGGCGATTGCGGCGTTATGGCGCTCACGTTTATCACCATGTGCCGCATCGCGGGCATGCCTGCCCGTTGGCAGAGCGGCCTGTATGTTGCGCCCGATTCGGTGGGGCCGCACGACTGGGCAGAGTTCTATACGCCACAGACCGGTTGGCTTAACGCCGATGTTTCGTTTGGTTCCTCTGCGCGCAGAATGGGGGAGGAGTGGCGCCGTCGTCACTACTTCGGCAATCTCGACCCGTGGCGTATGGTGGCAAATTGTCGGTTCCAGGCAGGGTTTGAACCCGTCTTCGAGGGTATGCGCGAGGACCCCTACGATAACCAGATGGGCGAGGCCTCAATCGACGGCCGCGGATGTCGCCAGCGCGAGATGCTCCGCACGGTCGAACTCGTCGAAATGCTTGAAGTTCCATTTTCGGACTAATCAACAGAAAGCTGTGATAAACTAACTCACGCATTACGTGCCCGAGTGGCGGAATTGGCAGACGCAGTGGACTCAAAATCCACCGTTGGCAACAACGTGCGAGTTCGAGTCTCGCCTCGGGCACCATACATGCAAGTGAGCGTTCAAGGGGGTCAAGGCCTCCTTTTTCGTGCCGAACTCGCGTGAGCGCGCGGAGCGTTAAGCAAACAGGCCTGCGGCCTGTTTGTAGCGAAGCGTGGCGAGGGCGCCATGCGCCCGAAGCCCGGGGCTTCGCGAAGCGAAGGCCCTTCGAGTCTCGCCTCGGGCACCATACATGCAAGTGAGCGTTCAAGGGGGTCAAGGCCCCCTTTTTCGTGTACGTAATGTGATAACGCGCGGTACGTGTTATTATTCGCAAGGCGTTGTTCCCGCAATGCCCTAAAGAGGAACCCGAGGGTTCCCACCTTTTGGCGCCAATGAGCAGCTGACTGGTCATACAACTTAGATTCCCTTCCTCATACCGAGGATGTCTATGTGTACGACCTGGTTGCAAAGAAGCGCCGGGTTATTTTTTTATGAATGGAGGTAGGGAAAATAGCTAAGTCTGATGACACCCGCATCAACGACGAGATCACTGCATCTTCGTGCCGTTTGATTGGCGTCGATGGCTCTCAGCTCGGCCTGTTCGCCATCCGCGATGCCCAGCGCGTCGCTGACGATCAGGGTCTCGACCTGGTCGAGATCGCTCCCAACGCGGAGCCGCCGGTCTGCAAGGTCATGGACTACGGTAAGTTCAAGTACCAGCAGGCCATGAAGGCCAAGGCTGCTCGTAAGAACCAGTCCAAGGTCGAGGTTAAGGAAATGAAGTTCCGACCCAAGATCGACGTTGGCGACTACGAGACCAAGAAGGGCCACGTTCTGCGTTTCCTCAAGAAGGGCGCACGCGTTAAGATCACCATCATGTTCCGCGGCCGTGAGATGGCTCACCCGGAGCAGGGTCTTAACGTTCTCGAGCGTCTCGCCGAGGACCTCAAGCCTTACGCTACGGTCGAGTCCAAGCCTAAGATGGAAGGCCGTAACATGCTTATGCTGCTCGCCCCGATCAAGGGCGCCTTTGATGAGGATAAAGCGGCAAGCGATACCAAGTAACTAGTGTTCTGTAACCGATTAAGGAGTATTTCATGCCTAAGATGAAGTCCCACAGCGGCACCAAGAAGCGTTTCCGCAAGACTGGTACCGGCAAGCTTATGCGCGCCAAGGCTTTCAAGAGCCACATCCTGAGCAAGAAGTCCACCAAGCGTAAGCGTGGCTTCCGTCAGGAGACCGAGATCGCCGCTGCCGACCGCAAGGTCATCAAGTCGCGTCTCGCCTAAGTTCGCGTTCCCGTTTTTCGTTTAACCGTCTAGGAGTTGATAGAACATGGCACGTATTAAGCGCGCTGTTGCCGCCAAGAAGAAGCGCCGTACCGTTATGCACCGTGCGAAGGGTTACTACGGTGCCGCTTCGCGTACTTACAAGCATGCTAAAGAGCAGGTCCAGCACTCCCTGCAGTATCAGTATCGTGATCGCCGCAACAAGAAGCGCGAGATTCGCTCTCTCTGGATCACCCGTATCAACGCTGCTGCTCGCCTGAACGACATCTCTTACTCTCAGTTCATGCACGGCCTGAAGGTTGCCGGCATCGAGCTCGACCGCAAGGTCCTGGCCCAGATGGCTTATGAGGACATCGAGTCCTTCAACGAGCTGGCTACCATCGCCAAGAAGGCTCTTGAGGCCTAATTGATTCTCTTGAATCGCTAGGGGAGTGTCGCGTTGTGCGCGGCGCTCCCTCTTTTTCAAGACTTTAGTCTGCTGGCCGCGCAGCGGCCAGCTTTAAACCACCCGCTAC
>CAJMKK010000006.1 GCA_905214105.1 uncultured bacterium | reverse complement strand
CGTCGACGTGCTTGTAGCCCAGCGACGAAGCGGCAGCAAGCGTCGCCTTGATCTCGGTGGGGTGATGGCCGTAATCATCGACCACGGTGATGCCATCGATATCGCCCACGTGGGTAAAGCGACGACGGACGCCCTCAAAGCTCGAGAGCGCCTTGGCGGCGGCGTCGATGTCAAGGCCCAGGACATGGGCGACGGTGAGCACCGCCGTGGCGTTGAGCATGTTGTGGCGACCGGGATTGCTCTTAATCTCCACAGCATGCTCAGTGCCGTCCTCAAAGCGAACGATAAAGTCGCTCTGGATGCCCTTGACATCCGGGTGCATGCAGACGATGTCGTTGCTCTCGGCAAAGCCGTAGGAAAGCACGTGCCGGCCCGTCGACTTGGCGAGCTCAACCAGATGCGGGTCCTCACCGCAGACGATGACGGTGCCGTCCTCGCCCACCAGGCTCATGAATTTGGCGAAAGTCGCTTCGATCTCCTCGATACCCGAGTAGTGATCGAGGTGGTCGGCCTCGACGTTGGTCACAATGACCACGTTGGGGTTCAGGAACAGGAAGGAGCTGTCGGACTCGTCGG
Organism: uncultured bacterium; assembly: GCA_905214105.1. Taxonomy (GTDB): domain Bacteria; phylum Actinomycetota; class Coriobacteriia; order Coriobacteriales; family Coriobacteriaceae; genus Collinsella. The sequence goes on along the minus strand of CAJMKK010000006.1, from coordinate 170,090 downwards.
CCTCGGCGACAAAGTAGTCGCCCGAGCCGTTCTTGCCGTTCGTGTCATAGCCCTCGACGATGCCACCGATCAGGAAGCTCGGATCCAGACCCATGCGGTCGAGCATGGTGGCGCACATCGAAGACGTGGTGGTCTTGCCGTGCGTGCCGGCAACAGCGACGGTAGTGTAGCCGTGGCCCAAGGCAGAGAGCATCTTGGCACGGGGCCACACGGGAATACCAAGCTCGCGAGCGCGCACGAGTTCAGGGTTGGACTCCGGAATAGCGGTGGAGACAACAACCACGTCGGGCTTGACCTCGTCGATCGTGGCGGCCTCATGGCCCACATGTACCTTCACACCAGCGCGGGTAAGCTGGCGGATATAACGTGACGTCTTAAGGTCGGAGCCGGTAACGGCATAACCGCGCTCGTGCAGAACGAGGGCGATGCCGCTCATGCCGGCGCCGCCGATACCGATAAAGTGGGCGCTCTTAAACTCGGGCGCGGAGGTTGCAGTCTGGGAATCAGCCATGTGCTCGTGTACTCCTTGCGTAAACACTGCCTGTAACCCGTTAACTGTACCGCACCTACCGCATCAGCGCGAGGGCGACCGACGATATCCCGTCTAACTAACGCAAACCCTCTACCGCATCCGCCAGAAGAGCGGCGGCCCTATCCTGAGCCAGACCACGCGCCGCCTGACGCATGGCGTCGCGCGCCGCCGCGTCATCGACCAGGTGCAGCAGTTCATCGGCAAAGGCAGAACCGTCGATATCGGCATCGGCGCAGAGCACGCCGGCCCCGGCGTCGACCAGATACCGGGCATTGGTGGTTTGGTGGTCGGCCGTCGCATGCGGATACGGCACGAGCACCGAGGGCACGGCGAGCGCAGCGATCTCAGCCACGCTCGATGCGCCCGAACGCGAGAGCACCAAATCGGCAGCAGCCAACATATCGCCCATGTTGTCGATGTAAGGCTGGACGCGGTAACGCTTCGCCTCCTCGGGCGTCAGCGCCAAAGCGCGCTCGGTCTCCTCAAAGCCGTCGGCACCCGTCGAATGCAACACATAGAGGTTCTTGCGCGAAAGCAGCTCGTTTTTGAGCGAAACCACGCGCTCGTTGAGGTGCTGGGCGCCAAGTGAACCGCCAAAGACGAGCAGCAGCGTAGCGTCCTCGGGAACGCCAAGTGCCTTGCGGCCGCGAGCGCGATCGCCTTCGATTACCGAGCGACGTACGGGGTTGCCGGTCATGAGCACGTGGTCAGGGTCACCTTCGCGCTCAAAGACCGAACGCGCTGCCGGCACCGAGATGCACACGCGGGCGGCGTGGGAGTTCATCATCTTGTTGGCCAGGCCCGGAACAGAGTTCTGCTCATGCAGCAGATACGGAACGCCTGCGCCCTTGCACCACCCCAGCAGCGGAACCTCGACATAGGCACCAAAACCGACGGCAGCATCGGGCTTGCCGACCTTTGAGAAATGACTGGCGAGAGCACGCTTGGCCTTGTTGACACGCCACAGCGAGGTCAGCGCCGTCCAAGGACGGGAGCGGTCGAAGCCCGTGACCGTAATGGGCACAAAATCAAACCCAGCCTCGGGGACCAGACGACCCTCGAGCTTGCGCGACTGGCCCACGAACACAACATGGTGGCCACGGTCACGCAGCTCTTCGGCCAAGGCGAGCGCGGGGTTGATGTGTCCAGCCGTGCCGCCGGCTGCAATAGCAACGGTCATTTTATCGGTCATGGTAGTCCCTTCGTACACGCGGTCCCTGGTCGTCGGTGCGCAGACGCGCCGATGGGTCCGAGTTCAAATCGATCCGATTATATCCGCCGCCCGCATTGCGAGGAGTGGGGCGCTGAGGACGACCTTGCGGCGCCGTTCGCTGACGCGGGCGGGCTGCCGGCTCGGTCGCAGAGCCATCCAGGACGGTAAAACCGTTACGCGAAGATCGCTCGCCGCGCACGTGGGGCACGCCGGCGGTACTCTCATCCATAACGGCAAAGCTCTCGCGGCGACGGTCGTACTCATCGCGACGGGCGCTCTCGTACGAAACGCGCAGAATCAACCCGGCAAGCATAAGCGACACAATAATCGACGAACCGCCGTAGCTAATAAACGGCAACGGCTTGCCCGTCATGGGAAACACGTTGAGGATGCCCAACGCGTTAATCAAAAACTGCACCGCGAGAATGACCGCGGAGCCAGACGCCATAAGCGCGCCCCGACGATCGGTCGCCTGCTCGGCAATGCGAAACGCCGAATAGATCAGCATCGCAAACACCAAGAAGAACAGCACGGTTCCGACAAAACCGACTTCCTCGCCAATGATGGCCAGGATGTAGTCATTGTGCGCCTCGGGCAGATACGAGTACTTCATGGTTGAGTTGCCGATGCCACGGCCGAACAGACCGCCCGAGGCAAAGGCCATGATGGCAAGCGTGGCCTGATAGCCGTCACCATACTCGTCAGCCCAAGGGTTCAAGGCAACCTGAATACGCACCATACGGTACGGCTCTGCAACAAGCGCAATCACGATCACGAGAATGCCGAAGATTAGCACGCCGATGATAAATCTGGGGTCGAGACCCGCAAACAACGCCATGCACATGAGGGTCAACAGGATGATCAGGACAGTACCGAAATCGGGCTGGATAAAGATCAGAAAGAGCGAAATGCCCAAGTAGATGCCCATCTTGCGAAGGAATTCGTTGATGTTGCCACCGGGCGAAAAGAAGCGATCAAGCATGATGGCCGAATACGCAATGGCAAATGGCTTTAAAAACTCGGAAGGCTGGAACTGAATACCGGCGATGTTGAGCCAGCGCGTGGCGCCACGGCTGCCGCTGCCCACCAAGAACACCAGAAGCAGTAGCCCTATCATGCCGATGAGGAAGATCCTGAGCACATCCTCCCCAAACCAGCTGTCTGGCAAAACGCGCACGATGGCAATCAGCGCCAGAACACCGACCACGGCAAACGCGGCCTGTCGACCCAGAAAAAACGTCGCCGAGCCATTCTCGTGCAGCGCCTCGACCGAAGACGCCGAGTACACCATCAGCAGGCCAAAGCATACCAAGGTAAACAAGCAGGCCATGAATATCAAACGGGGGCGCATGATACGGGCGGGAACGCCGGCAATATAGCGTTCGCTAAACGACTGCCCGCCGCGACCGGAACGCGGTGTGCTGCGCCGCGAGGAAGCACGGTCCGAGTCGGGCCTCCTCATACCTTGTCGGGGGCTCTCCTCTCTCACCGGCAACCCCTATTCCATTTGCGATTTCGCCGCAGCGGCAAGCTGGGCCACATAGTCCTTAAACACGCGGCCGCGCTCCTCATAGCCCGAGAACTCATCGAACGAAGAGCAGGCAGGAGAAAGTAAGATCACGTCGCCACGGCTCGACAGCGAACGGGCGACGTCCACGGCATCGCGCAGGTCATCCGCCTGGGCGATATCCACATCGCCATCGACATCGGCCTCGTCCATAGCGGCGGTGAAACGCTCACGCGCATCGCCAAAGCAGACGACCGAGCGTACGTTATCCATAACAACGCGCGCGAAGTCCGTGAGCGGCGTGCCCTTATCGTGGCCGCCGAGCAGCAAGATCACGTCGTCATCGGGAAATGCCGTCAGCGCCTTCTCGACCGCATCGGTATTGGTCGCCTTGGAATCGTTGACGTAGCGCACGCCGTCAATCTCGCCACACGGCTCCACGCGGTGCTCGAGCGGCTGGAACGAGGCCAGACCGCGGCAGACACCATCGACATCGGCACCGACTGCCAGGGCAGCCGTGGCAGCGCACAGGGCATTGATAACATTGTGATGGCCCGAGATCTTGAGCTCGGATGTAGCGATGAGCGGGGTCTCGACGCCCTTCAGGCGCACGACCATCTTGCCGTCGCGCACAAAGGCGGCATCCTCGCCCTCGGGCTCGTCAAAAGCGACCTTGCAGATGCGACGACCCGGCGTGTAGATGTACTCATCGAACTCGTGAATGCCGGCGTCTTCGACATCGACAACCACCAGATCGTCATCGACCATATTGTCAAACAGCTTGATCTTGGCAAGCGCATAGTTCTTATGACTCTTATGCCAGCCCAAGTGGTCGGGAGTGATGTTGAGCAGCACCGCCACGCGAGGGTGGAGCTCGGTGGTTGTAGCAATCTGATAGCTCGAGAGCTCAGCCACAAACCACTCGTTTTGGGCTCGGCCGTCAATCTCGTTGACCGGCGGCTCGCCGATGTTGCCGACAGCAACGCTGGCCTCGCCGGCAGCCTTGAGCAGATAATCAGTCAGCGACGTGGTGGTCGTTTTGCCGTTGGTGCCAGTGATGGCAATCCAGTTATCGGGCGACAGGCGATAGGCAAACTCGGGCTCACCCATAATCTGGGCGGCATGCTCGCGCCCGGCCTTAAAGAAGCCCGAGAACTCCGAGATGCCCGGGCACGTCACGCATACGTCATAGGCGCCCTCGACCTGTTCGGTCCCATAGACAAACGACGCACCAGCAGCCTCGAGCGCACGCGTGGCGTCATTGGGCTCAGAGGTGCCGCCGCCATACACGGTAACGGCACTTACGCGCTCGGGACGTGCCAGCGCCCAGCGGGCGACATCGAGACCGGATTTGCCCTGACCCAAAACGAGCAGGCTAAAGACATCAACAAGAGGCATGAAAGACCACTATCCCAACTGGAAGAACAAAGCAAGGCCAACGGCACCAAAGGCCGCAGCGATAATCCAAAAACGGATGACGACCTTGGTCTCGGCCCAGCCCTTCTTTTCGAAATGATGATGGATGGGCGCCATAAGGAAGACGCGCTTGTGCGTAAAGTGGAAGTAGACAACCTGAATCATGACCGACAGGGTCTCAACGATAAACAGGCCGCCGATGATGAGGGAGACGACCTCGGTGTTGGTCATGATGGACGTGCAGGCAAACGCGGCGCCCAGGGCAAGCGAGCCGGTATCGCCCATAAAGATGCTCGCCGGATAGCAGTTGAACCACAGAAAGCCCAAGCAGGCACCGGCACACGCGGTGCAGAAGATGGACAGGTTCACGTCTCCGTGCAAAAACGCCATCGCAGCCATGGCGAGCATGGCGATCATGGAGGTGCCGCCAGCAAGACCGTCAAGGCCATCGGTCAGGTTCACGGCATTAGAAAGACCGGCGATCATCAGCCAGCAAAAGACAATGTAGAGCCACGGGAACGAAAGGCCGCAGATGGTGGTCGAAAGAACACCGAGGTCAATCGTCAGGCCGCCGGGAAAACGAATCTCGGGGGCGACGCCGCACCAGTTGACGGCAAGTACCGTAAAGGTGACACAGATAATGGTGAGGCCGATCATCTTGGCATGGGGCGTCAGACCGAGCGAGCGCCCATGCGTAACGGAGGTCAGGTCGTCGATCAGGCCCAGCACGCCGGTCGCCAGCGTGGCGAGCAGCACGAGCACGAGCTCGGTGGTGAGCTTGCCCATCAGCAGGCAGGTCAGCGAGATCGCGACGAGGATGACAACACCACCCATGGTGGGCGTTCCCTGCTTAACCAAATGACGCTTGGGGCCGTCGGCACGAACCTGCTGGCCGATACCCTCGACCTTGAGTAGCTTGATCCACCACGGCATGAGCAGCAGCGCAATGGCAGCGGCGATGCCAAGCCCCAAAAAAGCCTGATACGTTGGATACGAGGGATTGCCGAACATGGGCTAGCACACACCTTCCACAAAGCGGTCGAGCTCAACAAAGCGGGAACCCTTGACCAGTACAACATCATGTTTTTCAAGCGCGCCGCCCATGCGGTCGAGCACCTGCTGATAATCGGAGAACACCTGGATGCGGTCCTCGTCCATGCCCATCATGCGCGCGGCATCGGCCATAAGCTGGGCCAGCTCACCACCCACGCACGCCAGCATGTCGAGCTTCTTGGCGGCGGCATAGGCGCCCACGAGTTCATGCATGCGAGGGGCCTCATCGCCCATCTCGCCCATCTCGCCCAAGATCGCCATGCGAGACCCCGTGCAGGAAAGCGAACACAGTAGATCGAGGCCAGCAGCCATGGATTCGGCGCTGGCGTTATAGGAATCGTCAATGATGCGGGCACCGCTCTTGGCGCGTTTGATCTCCTGGCGGTGACCGGTGATCGTGAGGCCTCTAAAGGCAGCATCGATCTGCTCGGGCGTCACGCCCAGGCGATAGGCAACCGCGGCGGCCTTAACGGCATTTGGGACGGACTGCACGCCGGGGATGGCAAGCATGGTATCGATTGTCTCGCCCTGACCAAAATCGAGCGTAAAGACCGGACGGCCCTCGTCATCAACACGAATGTCGCGCGCGCGGACCTCATCATCGTCCGAGACGCCGGCCAGCATCACGTCGATACCAGCAGGCTGGGCGAAAGTATCGCGAATGAACGGCGTAAAGTCGTCCTCGCCGCCCAAAACCAGCAGCGGCAAGAAGTCGCCGGCGGCGCACATACCCTGGACAATCTCGGCCTTAGCGCGGGCGATGTTCTCGCGGCTGCCCAAAATGCCGATATGAGAGGTGCCGATCTTGCTCACGATGGCAAGGTTGGGATTGGCGGACTGGGACAGGCGCTCAATCTCGTGGAAATGGTTCATGCCCATCTCGAGCACCAGGACCTCGGTATCGGCCGGAGCGGAAAGCACCGTGAGCGGCATGCCGATCAGGTTATTGAAATTGCCCTTGGTGGCCCAGACACGATAGCGCTTGGCGAGCACGGCGGCGAGCACGTCCTTGGTCGTCGTCTTGCCAATCGAACCGGTAATGCCGACGACCAGGCAGCCAAGCTCCAAGCGATATACATGCGCCAGGCGCAACAAGAACTCCTCGGGGTCGTCGGTCAGCAAGATGGCGCATCCCTTGTCCTGCGCCAGCGAAACCAGCTCGGCATCGGGCTCGCGCGTCATCACGACGGCACCGGCACCCGACTCGATGGCACGGGAGGCAAAATCATTGCCGTCGACGTTTTCGCCGGGGAAGGCGACAAAGATCGTCCCCTCCTCGACCTGACGCGAGTCGATAACGCACCCGCGGCATACCCGATCGGCTTCTTCCGTCACGGTTCGGGCCCCCGTTGAGGCCGCGAGGTTGTTGACGGCGATCTCTATCATTGCAGCTCCCCTGTAAACCTAATAATGCTATCGGCGTATTGTATCCCAGTGCCATGCGCGCGTGGTGCAGGGCATGTGAACACCCTTCAGATCAAACGGCAGACTACGCTCAAGATTGTAACCCCCTACTTCGTGTGCGGGATACCCAGCACGTCGAGCGCGTTGGCCATAATGGACTGGAACGGCACCGCGGCGGCATCCGAGCCGCTCGGCGTTCCATCGAGTGTGATATAGCACAGCACCTTGGGCGATTGTGCCGGCGCAAAGCCCATAAAGGACGACATGTAGTTCTCCTTGAGGTAACCGCCGTTCTCGTCAGCACGCTCGGCCGTACCGGTCTTGCCCGCCACGTCATAGCCATCGACCGCGCCGCCAACGCCCGTTCCCTCGGACACGACCGTCTGCATGCACGATGTCACCTGGGATGCGGCGTCCTCAGAAATCGCACGTTCGCCTTCGCCCCAGTCCTTCTCGTCGCCTTTGCTGGACTTATAGAAGTGCGGGGTCATCATCACGCCGCCGTTGGCGATGCCGCCCACGGCACGTGCGACCTCAATCGGCGAGACAGACAGCGCCTGTCCAAAGCTCATCGAGCCCAGCGTGGCGCCGTCATACTGGTCACGCTCCTTGACGATGCCCAGGCTCTCGCCCGGAAAATCGACACCCGAGCTGTGACCGATGCCCCACTTGTCCACATAGGCGGCAAAGTCGTCGGCACCGATCTTGCGCCCCACCAGGACAAAGCCCACGTTGGACGAACGGCGCATCATCTCGCGCACATCCATGGTCATGGCATAGTCGCGCTTGTCGGCATCGGTGACGGTATCGTCGCCCACCTTGATGCTCGCCGGCACCTCAAACGACGTACTCGATCGCACGACGCCCAAGTCGAAGCCGGCGCCCGCCACGAGTGTCTTAAAGACCGAGCCGGGCTCGTAGGCGTCGGTAACCAGGCGCAGGTTCATATCTTCGGTCTTGGCGTTTTCCAAATCGGTCTGGTCGTAGGTCGGATACGAGCAGGCGGCGAGAATTTCGCCGGTCGTGGGGTCGGTGACCAAAGCCGAGCCGTTCTTGGCCTTTGTCTTCTCGACAGCCTCTGCCAGAGCGTCCTCAGCCGCACGCTGGATATTGACATCGAGCGTCGTCACGATATCAACGCCGTCGACCGCAGCCACCTTTTTATAGGCACCGCCCGCGATATAGCTGCCGTCCCTCGCGCGCTCGCGCACGAGAGAACCGTTCGTGCCGGTCAGAAGTTTGTTGTATTGCTTTTCGAGACCCGTCAAGCCGTCGTTGTCTACATTCACTACACCCAGCACCTGCGATGCCAGATTGCCGTATGGATATACGCGCTTCATGGCCTGCTCAAAAAGCACGCCGGGCAGGTTCTTCTTCTCCAGCGCCGCAGCATCGTCTTCGTCCACCTGGCGCTTGATATACACCCAGGTTCCATCGGACTCAACGAGCTTACGGCAGGTCTTTTTATCGATTCCAGTTGCCTTGACCAGCGCCGACACCGTCTTGTCAACATCCTCGACAAGCTGCGGGTTCACGGCGATATTGCGACATTCGACCGACGACGCCAGCACGTTACCGTTGCGGTCGTAGATGGTGCCACGTTTGGCATAGAGGGTCTGCGCAAGCAGGCGACGCGCATCGGCACGCTCGCGCAGTTTATCGGCTTCGACAATTTGATAGTCGGCAAGGCGAAAGACGCCCAAGCCCAAGCCAAACCCAATGAATCCCATGACGGCTTTGCGGCGAGGCAGAGGCGTGCCTGTGAGCCATTCGGTCGACGAGCTCTTGCGCGACCTGGTGTTATGCACTTGAGGGCCGCCCGAGCCGCGAAGTCGCGACGCCGGGTCGTTGCCACGGGACCGCCCGGCGTTGTAAGATTGCCGACCCGTTCCTTGATAACCAGAACGTCCCCGCGACGAGGGACGTCCAGAACCGCGGCCCCGGTCGGAGCCGCGGCGATAGTCATTTGTCATACTCAGCTACCGTCTTGCTATTGAGCGGTCGCGGTCGCGTTGGCGCCCGCGGCTGCATCCTGCGTAAAGTCAAGTGTAACGCTCTCGCTGGGCTCCACCATGCCATAAGCGCCCGCAAGGTCGCGAATGCGCGTGTCGGCGCCATAGACCGAATGCATGACCTCCAGGTCGGAGCTCTCATCGGTCGCCTTTTCGAGCGTGTTGGTAAGCTCGGCGTTGCTGTTGAGCACCTGGGCCGTAACGCCGGCGAGCGCCACGCGGGCGACGCCGATCGTCATGAAGATAGCCGCAATGATGCAAAACGTTTTAAGAACGCTCATGAAAACCGGGCTTACCGCCTGGTTTGCCTGACGGCCCGCGCCCGTGTAGACATCAAAGCGCGGCGTGCGCTGCTCACGGGGAACAACGGGGGCCTGCGGCGTCTCACGATAGGCGGGCATGGCGTTCATATCATAGGCGAGTGCTGCGCTTGAAGTGTTGTAGCCCATGATATGCCGCCTCCCATCCCGAGTACGTTGGTAGTGTGTTTAAGCTTCGTTTATGGTGCGAGCGGGAGGTCCAATATCGCGCGGTCGCGCCTACAGACGCTGCGCCACGCGGATTTTGGCTGATCTCGCCCGAGGGTTGCGCTCAACCTCATCAGGCTGGGCAACCAGGGGTTTGCGGGTGATGACCTTGAGTATCGGCACGTTGCCGCACACGCACACCGGAATCTCCGGCGGACACGTGCACCCCTGGCTCATCTCCTTAAAGTGGTTCTTTACGATACGGTCCTCGAGCGAGTGATACGAGATGACGCAGATACGTCCGCCCGGGTTGAGCCACCTGGTGGCGGCATCAAGCCCTCGTTCGAGCACATCGAGTTCGTGATTGACCTCGATGCGAATGGCCTGGAAACTTTTCTTGGCCGGGTGTCCGCCATGCCGACGAGCGGCAGCCGGGATACCCGCCTTGATGATCTCGACAAATTGGCCGGTGGTTTCGATCGGTTCTTGCTCGCGGCGGCGCACGATCTCGCGCGCGATCTGCGAGGCGAACTTCTCTTCGCCGTAGACGCGTAGAATCCGGGCGAGGTCGTGTTCGTTATAGGTGTTGATGACCTCAGCTGCGTTTAAGGTGTTATTACCCGGATCCATCCGCATGTCCAATGGGGCGTCCTCGTTATACGAAAAGCCCCTGCCAGGGATATCGAGTTGCGGTGACGAAACGCCCAAATCGAACAGGAAGCCATCGACCCCGGGCACCTCGGCCGAGCAAAGCAGCTCGTCCAAGTCGCCGAAGTTGCCCTTCAGCAGCTGGTGCGGAACGCCGGGAACCTCGCGGTCCAGACGGGCGCCAGCGGCCTCGAGGGCCATGTCGTCCTGATCGACGCCGAGCAAAAGGCCCGTCTCCCCCACCTGTGCGGCCATCTTTACCGAATGGCCGGCACCGCCAAGGGTGCAATCGCAGACAACGGAGCCGCTCTTTAGCTGCAGCGACTCAAGCACTTCGCCGAGCATGACAGGTTCATGCCGATATTCTTGTGTCAAGATCCCACGCTCCATCCGTTACCCGTGCCTTGCCCTTACGAGAAGAAGAGGTCCAGCAGGGCCTCATCGTCATCGTCCTCATCGGCCGCGGCGCGATCCCAAACCTCAAGGTGGTCGTAGTTGCCCACAACCGTGACCTCGCGGTCGAGGTTCGCCTGCTTGCGGAGAGACTCGGAAAGACCGATACGACCGGCGCTGTCCACGTCCATCGACGTGGTGCGCTTGTTGATCGCCCTCATGAGCTTCTGGTCGTTAATGTCACGCGGGTTAAAACCCTCGTGGTCCTCACGACCCGCGAAGAGTCCTTCGACCCACTTATCGAAGGCCTCGGCAGAGAACACGTACAGAGCATCGACATCCAGGGCTTTGAACACGCGAACGTGCTCTCCAAGCTCCTCGCGAAGGGGTGCAGGCAGGGACAGACGACCTTTTGCATCGAGATTGCGCTCGTATGCACCAGTCATTCCCATGTGCGCCCTCCCCTCGGTTACTCAGATGGCACGTACGCGGGGAACCACCCCGCCTGTCGACGTCATCAATAATATGGGGAACCGCCCCATTTTTCAACACCTTTCCCCACCTCTTCCCCCACCCCTCCCCACCATTCCACCCCCAATATGTTGTAAAACACCCCCGAGCATATGTTCGAAAACACAATATGTTGTGTTTGCAGCAACGGCGGGATGCCACCTGTAGAACCACGCCCGCGAACCTCAACCTTCAAGTTGACCTTGAGGCGATTTTTGCGTCCCTTTGCATGCCGTTCACATCGCCCCCAAACTCCCCCACCCAAGGCACGTGCGGCCCACCGCCGCGTCGGTGTCTAGCGAAAAATGGGACGAGCCCCAGATTGCCCATGCGCGCAAAAGTGCGTCTCGGCAATCTGGGGCCCGTCCCATTTAGTATTTATAAATATGCAGGTCAGCGAGGTGCTAGCGATGTGCTAGCGGATGCGCCGCCAGATAGACCTCGGTCAGTTGCGTTCGGTCGACATGCGTGTAGACCTGCGTGGTCGAAATATCGGCATGGCCCAAAATCTCCTGCAGCACACGCAGGTCGGCACCGCCCGCGAGCATGTGGGTGGCAAAGGAGTGGCGCAAGGTATGGGGATGGAGCCCCACCAGCCCCACCTGACGCCCATACCGCTCGCATATCGCATGCACGGCCTGGCGCGACAGGCGACGTCCGTTCTTATTTAAAAAGACCGCCGAGGTCTCGGTTCCGCGGGCATGGGCCGCCAAGCGAGAACGTCCCTCAGTTACATAGAGCGTCAGAGCTCGCGCCGCGCTTCCCACCAGTGGGGAGAGGCGTTCCTTTGAGCCCTTACCGAGAACGAGTACAAAGCCATCGTCAATATGGATATCGCCCACATCGAGCCCAACCAGCTCACTCACACGCAAACCGCATCCGTAGAGCACTTCCAAGATGGCATGGTCGCGCAGCCCCATCTCGCCCTCGGGAAAGTCTTGATCGAGCAGTGCCGAGACATCCTCCACCGATAGATACTCCGGCAAACGCTCAGCCTTTTTAGGCAGGCGCAACGCCGCCGTCGGGTTTTGGGCCACGGCCCCATCGCGCACCAAAAAGGCATGCAGGCCCTTCACGGCAGCAAGCGCACGCTCCACCGAGGCGTCGGAATAGCCTCCGCCGCGGCGATCGGCGACAAAGCCCTCCACGACCTGACGGGTCACCTCTTCAAAAGACACAATACCCGCCCGCTCCAGATAGGCGCAGTACGTCGTCAGGTCACGACGATAGGCCACAATCGTGTTGCGCGCCAAGCCCCGCTCGACCGCGAGGTAATCGAGATACTCCCCCGCCGCCACGGCGAGCGACGAGGGAGTAGCTTCGGTATGTTCCTTATTCGCCGGCACCCTTAGTCCGTAGCGAGGTTCATGGGCGTCACCTGCAGACGGTCGACACCCTCGTGCTGGCCGATCGAAGCGCGCACGAACTCTCGGAACAGCGGCTGCGGATTAGTCGGACGGCTCTTGAACTCGGGGTGAGCCTGGGTTGCCACATACCACGGATGCACGTCGCGCGGCAGCTCGACCATCTCGACCAGGCGCTCGTCGGGCGAGAGGCCAGAGATAACCAAGCCGGCATCCTCGAGCTGGTCGCGGAAGGCGTTGTTGAACTCAAAGCGGTGACGGTGACGCTCGTAGACGAGTTCCTCGCCATATGCCTCGCGAGCAAGGGTATCGGCGGCGAGCTTGCACGGATAGGCGCCCAGGCGCATGGTGCCGCCCTTCTCGGTCACGTCCTCCTGCGAGCTCATCAGATCGATGACGCTAAACGGGCCGTCCGGATCGAACTCAGAGGAGCTGGCGCCGGCAAGGCCGACGACGTTGCGGGCGAACTCGCACACGGCGACCTGCATACCCAGGCAAATGCCCAGATACGGAATCTTGTGCTCACGGGCAAACTCGGCCGCGAGGATCTTGCCCTCCAGGGCGCGCTTGCCAAAGCCGCCGGGGACCAGGATGCCCGAGGCGTCGCCCAGAACCTCGGAGACATTCTGCTCGTCGAGGCTCTCGCCGTCGACCAGCTGGACGTCCACATGGCGATCGTAGAAGACGCCCGCATGGTGCAGGGCCTCGATAACCGACAGGTACGCATCGGGCAGCTGCGTGTACTTACCCACGACGGCAATCTTAACCTTATCGGCGTGATGGTTGGCATGGTTCTGCTTACGCAGGAACTCATTCCACTCGCTCATGTCGCGCTCACGCGGGTCCAGGCCCAGGCGCTCGCAAATACGCAGGTCAAAGTCCTGCTCGGCAAGCAGCTGCGGCACGTCGTAGATGCTCGCGCAGTCCTCATTGGTAAAGACGCAATCGGTGTCGACGTCGCAGAAGCTTGCGATCTTTCCGCGGATAGCGTCATCGATATGGTGGTCGGAGCGCAGCACGATGATATCGGGCTGGATGCCAAAGCTGCGGAGCTCCTTGACGGAATGCTGCGTGGGCTTGGTCTTGACCTCGTGGGCGGCGGCAATATAGGGAACGAGCGACACGTGGATGTAGCAGACGTTCTCGGAGCCGGCCTCCTTGCGGTACTGACGGATGGCCTCGACAAACGGTTGGGACTCGATGTCGCCGATCGTGCCGCCCAGCTCGGTGATGACTACATCGGAGCCGGTCTGCTCCTCGATGCGGCGAAACTTGTCCTTAATGGCATTGGTGACGTGAGGAATCACCTGCACGGTACCGCCCAAAAAGTCGCCGCGACGCTCGCGGGCGATTAGGCTTTTGTAGATGGCACCGGTCGTAAAGTTGGAATCGCGGGTCAGGTTCTCATCAATAAAGCGCTCGTAATGACCCAGGTCCAGGTCGGACTCGTAACCATCCTCGGTTACAAAGACCTCACCATGCTGGAACGGGCTCATGGTACCGGGGTCGACGTTCAGATACGGGTCGGCCTTCTGCATCGTTACTTTGTAGCCACGCGACTTGAGCAGACGGCCCAGCGAGGCCGCGGTGATACCCTTGCCCAGGGACGAAACCACGCCACCGGTTACGAACACATGCTTGGTCATATTGAGTTACCTGCGCTTCCCGTAGAAGTTGTTTATCCACATCTTACGGGTCTTCATTGTAATACTCGCGCCGCGGACCGTCCGCAATTTTTCTCGCGTGCGATTGCATTTCTCAATCTTGAAACAAAACGCCGCCCGGTTTCCCAGGCGGCGTCACTATGGCAAGGGTTACATGCTGCTATCGATCAGCAACCTCGTCCTCAAGCATTTCTTGAACGAGCATGCCGGTACGGACGCCCTCAAGATACCACTCACCACGTTCGGTGAGGCAAATGCCATTTGCAAGCTGACCGCCGTCGTCGCTATAACGCGAGACGACATCAATCATACCTTCGGAATCCAAGCGATCGATTGCGGCGCGGGCACGATACGGCGAAACCCCCACGCGCTCGGCAAGCGTTTTGCGCGAGAAACCATACGGCCCGCCATTGTCTTCGGTTTGCTGGTCGATCTCCATCAACACCAGCACCTCGACACGCTTCATATCGTTGACACTCGCACGACCCTTGCCCGCCATAGCAGCCTCCTCAAACCGAGCACGAGCATCTAACGCGCCGTGCGCGACCGACACACCTCACGATGGCAGGTAATATCCATCATGCGGCATCCCGCTAAGGATGAAACAGTTACGGTTATTGTATACCGCTCAAATTGTTTCTAGGCAGGTAAACAGCTATTTTTCGCCGAAATAGACGCTTTATTGATCAAAAAGCCGTACCGGGCGCTAACCCGATACGGCCAAAATGCAATGCAATTACCGCGGTGCTTCAAACTTAGCGATGGAAGAAACCGCGGCGCTCAAACTTGGGCTCGCAGCACACGTTGATGCCCAACTTGCGCAGTACCGTCTCGTCCGTCGGCGAGATAATCACGCTAAAGAAGGCATCGCAACCGCGCAGCTGTTCCAGGCCCGAAAGGACGCGAGCGGCCGTCTCACTCGTGGCCGAGGTGATCGACAGCGCCATAAGCGTCTCGTCGGTGTGGAGGCGCGGGTTTTTGCTGCCCAGGAAATGCGTCTTGAGCTTGCTGATGGGCTCGATCGCCTCATCGCTAATGACCTCGAGCTCAAGGTCGACGCCCGAGACATGCTTGAGGGCGTTCATAATGAGCGAACTTGCGGCGCCCAGGCGCGTGGAGGTCTTACCGGTCACCACGGAGCCATCGGGCATGACCATGGCACCCACGGGACCACCCGTCAGCTGCTCCCTGGTGAGGGCCGCCGAGCGCGCCGGTGAGTAGTTCTTATCGATGCCGGCTTTCTTCATAATAATCTTGAGACGGTCGACTTGCTCATCGCCCACGCCGGTACGGCGCACATTTTCGACCGCGGTAAAGTAGCGGCGGACGATCTCCATCTTGGAAGCGTCGCGGCAGGCATCGTCATCGGTGATGGCAAAACCGACCATATTGACGCCCATGTCCGTAGGGCTCTGGTAGGGGCTCTTGCCCAGGATCTTTTCCATCAGGGCACGGACTACCGGGAAGGCCTCGACGTCGCGGTTGTAGTTGACCGTGGTCTTGTTGTAGGCCTCAAGGTGGAACGAATCGATGATATTGGCATCGTCGAGGTCAGCCGTGGCGGCCTCGTAGGCAATATTGACCGGATGCGTAAGGGGCAGATTCCAAACCGGGAAGGTCTCGAATTTGGCATAGCCGGCGGCGGTACCGTGCTTATGCTCGTGATACAGCTGCGAGAGGCAAGTGGCGAGCTTGCCCGAGCCGGGGCCGGGTGCCGTCACAACAACGAGTGGACGGGTGGTCTCGACAAACTCGTTCTTGCCGTAGCCATCGTCGGACACGATCAGATCGACATCGTGCGGATACCCCTCGATGGGATAGTGCAGCTTGGCGGGAATACCGAGCGCGTTCAGGCGGTTGCGGAACACATCGGCAGCAGGCTGGCCGGCGTACTGGGTGATGACCACAGCCGCGACGGCAAAGCCGTTGCCGCGGAACAGGTCAACCAGGCGCAGCACATCCTCGTCATAGGTAATGCCAAGGTCACCACGAGCCTTGTTTTTCTCGATGTGGTTCGCGTTGATCGCGATGATAACCTCAACATCGTCGGCGATGCTCTTGAGCATGCGGAACTTGCTGTCCGGTTCAAAACCCGGTAGCACGCGGCTCGCATGATAGTCATCGAACAGCTTACCGCCAAACTCCAAATAGAGCTTGCCACCAAACTGCGAGATGCGCTCCTTAATGTGAGCAGCCTGCAGCTCGATATACTTCGCGTTGTCGAAACCCTGGCGCATGTATGGCTCCCGTCCCGTTTCCATTTAATGTTCTAGGCGATTATAACGGAGCCCGCCCTCCCCGATACCCAAACCATCAACAGGCACCAACCAAACACGCCATCGATAAGTTGCGGTGAAATAGTTCCCGTTTAACCCCTCAAAACGGCCAAACAGGAACTATTCCACCGCAACTTCCCCTTTTTGGTTCAAACAAACCTGGCCTTTGTATCAATAATGGAAACGTCGCAGGTGGAGCATAAGTCAGCGAAAGCCCGCCAGAGCGAGCAAGGTGACGTGAAAGAGGAGGGCATAGGCCTTTTGGCCATGCCCGACGATTGAACGTCAGATTGCCGCTCTGGCGGGCTTGCAGCGTCGACCGGTTGCGCGGTTCGTAGAACCGCGCAACATAAGTGCGCCTCCCCCCGCGCACGGAACGGGAGGAGGCTAAAGGTAGGAGTCTACCGGTGGGGTTACCCCACCGGACAGACGATGACCAGGTGATCCTTTACAGGATCGTCATGGTTTCCGTGGGGTACCCAAGGGGTACTTAGAGCATCACGCAAGCGATGGTCAGGATGACGGCGCAGACGACGGAGAGAGCGACGATGAGCTTAAGGGCAAACTTGAGCCAGGTCGTCCACTCGATCTTGGCCAGGGCAAGACCGCCCATGATGGCGCCGGAGGTCGGGGTGAACAGGTTCACGACGCCGATGGCGGCGGAGAAGATCATGACCATGACCTCGGGCGAGAAGCCGAGCTTAACAGCCAGCGGTCCCATGATGGGCATGGAGACAGTAGCCATACCGGAGGTCGAGGGGATCAGGAAGGACAGGCCGAAGTAGACCAGGAAGCTCATGGGAGCGAAGATCACGCCGGACAGGCCAGCCAGAGCATTGGCGGCAGCGTCGAGGACGTAGACGTCGAGGCCGGTGCTAGCCATGAGGACGGAGATACCACGGGCAAGAGCGATGACGAGGACAACGGACATCATGTCGGCAGCGCCGGTGATGAAGGTGTTGACGATCTGCTTCTCGGAGAGGCCACCGATGATACCGATCAGGATAGCCATGAGGAAGAACCAAGTGGAAGCCTCGTCGAAGTACCACTGGCCAATGGGCAGGCCGGTGATCAGGGCAGACCAGCCCTGAACGATGGCGTTACCGTCAGCGTCATAGACAGCGCCAGCATCGAAGAAGTTGGCGACGCCCTCGTTGAGGTCGGCCAGCGGGATGAAGCCGACGATCATGACGACGAAGGTGAAGGCAAAGGCGATCAGAACACCCTTCTGACGACCGGTGAGCTTGACCTCCTTGTTAACCTCGGAAGCAGCCTTGCCGTGAGCCTCTTCGGCGTCCTTGAGCTCCTGCATCGAAAGGATGGTGGAACCCTTGTCAGCCTTGACCTTCTTGGCATAGCTCATGACGAAGAAGATGGACATGGCAGTGGTAACAATCCACAGGACGGCACCGAGGCCGATGATGATGGACTGGTTGACCTCAATGCCAACGCCGGTCAGAGCGTCGACGGCAGCGCCGACGGCGAACGGGTTAACCGTGGAGCCCAGGCAACCGCAGCCAGCGCCGAGCAGGACGGTGGCAGCGCCGACCATAGGGTCGAAGCCAGCGGCCATCATGGTAGCGGCAAGCAGGGCGTAGAAGGGAACGGTCTCCTCGCACATACCATAAGTGGTACCACCGAGGGAGAAGATGAGCATCAGCACGGGAACGAGCATGATCTCGTTGCCCTTAAGCTTCTGCACCAGGACGGCGATGCCGTTGTCCAGAGCGCCGGTCTCGGTCATCATGCCGAGGAAGCCGCCGAGGATCATAACGAAGAGGCAGACGGGCAGAGCGTCAGCGAAGCCCTTGACCGGGGCGGTGCAGAAATCGCTCAGGCGGGCAGCGGTAACCTCGCCACCGGACGTACCGGAGACGATAACGGTAACAACCGCGACGATTGCCAGCAGAGCAAGAAGAATGGTGAACGATGAAGGCATACCGCGCTTTTTCTTAGCGGTCTCAGTCATAGTTCTCATCCCCCCTTCATAAATCATTTACTGATCTCACCCGAAGCGGCTCTTCCGTGCCGTGCATGTCGCTCGGTGCGAGATTTTTACCAGACAAAAGCGCTCGGGGTGCGCAGCAATGCACCCCGAGCGAGATGCTAGATGCTCTTACTTGAGCGTGGCGTACATGACAGCCTTGATGGTGTGCATGCGGTTCTCGGCCTCGTCGAAGACCTTGGAAGCGGGGCTCTCGAAGACCTCGTCGGTAACCTCCTGCTCGGTGATGCCGAACTGCTCGCACTTCTCGGCGCCAATGGTGGTGTTGGTGTCGTGGAAGCTGGGCAGGCAGTGCAGGAAGATGGCACCCGGGTTGGCCATAGCCATGACCTCAGAGGTAACACGATACGGGGTGAGCTGAGCGATGCGCTCGGCCCAGACCTCGTCGGGCTCGCCCATGGAGACCCACACGTCGGTGTAGATGACGTCGGCACCGGTGACGCCGTCCTTGACGTCGGTGGTCAGCTTGATGGTGCAGCCGTTGGCCTCGGCGATGGGCTTGCAGGCCTCGATGACGTCGTCAGCGGGCATGCACTCCTCGGGGCCGCAGGCCACGAAGTTCATGCCGAGCTTGGAGCAGACGACCATGAGGGAGCGAGCAACGTTGTTCTTGCAGTCGCCCATGAAGACGAGAGTCTTGCCCTTGATGTCGTAGTTGAAGTTCTCCTGGACGGTCAGGATGTCGGCGAGCATCTGGGTGGGATGCCACTCAGTGGTCAGGCCGTTCCACACGGGCACGCCGGACTTAGCAGCGAGCTCCTCGACGTCGTCCTGGGCAAAGCCGCGGAACTCGATGCCGTCATACATGCGGCCGAGAACGCGGGCGGTGTCCTCGATGGACTCCTTCTTGCCCATCTGCGACGAACCCGGATCGAGGTAGGTGACGCCCATGCCCAGATCCATGCCGCCGACCTCGAAGGCGCAGCGGGTACGAGTGGAGGTCTTCTGGAAGAGCAGAACGATGTTCTTGCCCTCGAGATAGCGGTGCGGAACACCAGCGCGCTTCATGTCCTTGAAGTTCTTGGAGAGCTTGAGCAGGTACTCGATCTCCTCGGTGGTGAGGTCGAGAAGCTTGAGGAAGCTACGGCCGGAGAGGTTAACACCCATGGTTCGATTCCTTTCGAAGAAATGAATTACGTAAGTATCAGTGTTGCCCGTTTAACGGGCGAAGCCGGTGCGGTTGTAGGGGGACCGCACCGGAAACGGAAAGACTTAGAGGTCCTCGCGCCAGAAGGGCATGCTCATGCAGCGCGGGCCGCCGCGGCCGCGGGAGAGCTCGGCGGAGGGCACGACGAGAAGGTCCAGGCCCTCCTTGTACAGCACGTCGTTGGTGACGGTGTTGCGGGCGTAGACGCAGATCTTGCCGGGCTCGACGCACAGGGTGTTGGAGCCGTCGTTCCACTGCTCGCGGGAGGCCGCGATCGGGTCGCCGCCGCCGCAGGGGATCAGCTTGACCTGGTCGACGCCGGTGGCGTCCTCCAGGACGTGCTCGAGGGTGTCCTCGATCAGGCGGATGTTCACGTCGCCCGGGTTCTTGCCGGCGGTCAGCTCGTAGACGCGCAGGGTGCCCATGATGGCGGGGTGGATCGTGAACTTATCGACGTCGATCTGGGTGAAGACCGTGTCGAGGTGCATGAAGGCGCGCGAGACAGGGATGTCGAAGGCCAGGATGCGCTCGACCTTGGAGTCGGAGTTCCAGAAGATGTTCTGGGCCATGACGTCGATGGCGGCTGCCTGGGTGCGCTGGGAGATGCCGACGGCGAGGGTCTTCTCGTTGATGTTCAGCACGTCGCCGCCCTCGGTGTGGAACTGGCAGTCGCGGCGGAAGTACAGGGAGACGTCCTTGTAGTCGGGGTGGTACTTGAAGACGTACTTGCCGTACAGGGTCTCGCGGTTGCGGGTGACCGAGTACATGCGGTTGAGGTTGACGCCCTCGCCGACGACCGCGAACGGGTCGCGGGTGAAGTAGAGGTTGGGCATCGGGTCGATGATCAGGTCGGACTCGGACTCGGAGTTGACCAGGGAGTCGAGGGTCGTGGACGCCGTGAGGGGCATGTCGATCTCGGCCTTGGTCATGCCGGCCATGGTCTTCTTGACGAACTCGAGGTTGTCCTCGATGGAGTCCAGCTTCTCGCGGACGATCTGCGGCATGTGCTGGCCGCGGATGCCCGCCTCGGCGATGTACTGGTCGGTGAACTCGGCGCGGGCGCCGGGGACCTGGTCGAACACCTCTGCGACGAGGTTCTCGAGGTAGAGCACCTCGACGCCCTGGTCCCTCAGGATCTGGGCGAAGGTGTCGTGCTCCTGCTGCGCGACCTCAAGGAACGGGACGTCGTCGAACAGGAGTCGCTCGAGCTCGTCGGGCGGCAGGTTGAGGAGCTCGTCGCCGGGACGGTGCAGGCAGACCTTCCTGAGC
This sequence comes from uncultured bacterium, assembly GCA_905214105.1. Classification (GTDB taxonomy): domain Bacteria; phylum Actinomycetota; class Coriobacteriia; order Coriobacteriales; family Coriobacteriaceae; genus Collinsella. The sequence goes on along the minus strand of CAJMKK010000006.1, from coordinate 149,210 downwards.
TTGCCGATCTCGGAAGGCACGTGCAGACCTTTCGTCATGGCCTCCTACCTTTCTTTCGGGCCCCTGTCAGGGCCGATTCGTTAGCGCCCCTCCGTGTGAGGCGTTATTGCTGACGACATATTTATATCCAAAATCAGTCCATACTTCCACCTCGCCCCCGAACGGTTTTATATGAGGGGTGAACGGCATACACATATACTTCACGCATGGCACACTTTGATTTAATAAAGTGTATTTACGTGCTTAAACGCGTTTTCAATCCAAAAATCAATTGGAACTAAACTTTATTAAACCACCCTCAAATTGCATATTTCCAACAAAGCTATGAATAGAATTAGTGATTCATACCTCGTCTCAACCATTTTCATTTTTATTCAGAAAAAAGTTTGTCCTATTCATTTCTGGTATACAAATTACCGTTTACCAGACGCTTGATACCGTTCACCGGAAGCTCAGTATAAGGCCCAGCGGATACCGGCTCGCCTTAAGGCCCCATTTGTAAAAACTTGACTTCTCGGTATGGAAAAACGGACCCGCTTCCCCTAGGGAAACGGATCCGTTTTCGATTATCTTCGGCCAATTTGGATAAGGCCCTCGAAGATCATCGGAATCCTAGCGATCGAACTCGGCCAGCGCCTCGCCCAGAAGCCTCAGGCCCTCGCGAAGAACATCTTCGCTCGCGCAGTAGCCCAGGCGCGCTCCACAGGGAAGCTCAAAACGGCTACCGGGAACCAACAGCACTCCCCTCTCGGCCAGCAGGCGCTTGCAGAACTCCTCGTCATCCTCGGGAATATCCAGCTGGATAAACGAGCTGGACACGCCCTGCGGGGCCGTCCAGGAAACACGATGCTGTGTATCGATCCAAGCCTGCGCGATATCGCGGTTACCAAACACGATCTTGCGGTTACGCTCGAGAATCTTGTCCCTGTGCTCAAGCACATAGGTCGCCAGGGCATCGTTGAACACGCCGCCGCAGATCATGGTGTAATCGCGGTAGGTGCGGATGCGGTTGGACACCTCTTCGTCGGCCACGACCCAGCCCACGCGGGCCGCAGGCGTCGAATAGGTCTTCGACAACGAGTTGGTGACAATGGCCCTCTCGTACACGTCGACCATCGACATAAAGGACTCAGTGTTTTCGAGCGGCAGATACACCTCGTCGCACAGCACGTAGGCGCCCACCGAACGGGCAATCTCGGCAATCTGGCCGAGCATATCGGCATCGAGCACCGTACCGATGGGGTTCGATGCGTTGTTGATGCAGATGAGCTTGGTGTTGGGGCGCACCAAGCGCTTGAGCTGTTCGATATCGGGCTTCCAGCCGAGCTCCTCGCGAAGCTCCCAATACTCGACCTCGGCACCAAGCGTACGCGGAATCTCATAGAGAGGCGCATAGGTAGGCCACTCGGCAATCACGTGATCGCCGGGCTCGACAACAGCCATGATGGCATTGAGGTTAGCACCCGTACAGCCATTAGTCTGCAAAATGTGATCGGGATTGACCTCGCGACGATACAGCTTAGCGACTTCGGCCTTAAACTCCGGCGAACCCTCGATCCAGCCGTAATTCATCTTCTCGCGATCCAGGCGCTCGTAGAACGTAGCACCGTCCTGCTCGTCAAGTGCGCGAAGCTCACCCATGGTCAGCGACGAGATCGTCGACTGAGCGATATCCCAGGTAGCACTCTTCTCCCAAACGTTGAGCCATTCCTCAACGCCAATTGTCTTGATATCCATGGCCACCTTATCTGATCTTAATTTAGCGTCAATAAACATGAATGGGACGGTGCGAAAGAACCGCACCGTCCCATTGGGAGACGTCTAATGGCAGCTAGATGTTTGTATTAAGACCTGTACGGGTCTTTGAAAACCTTAGAGGTCCTCGCGCCAGAAGGGCATGCTCATGCAGCGCGGGCCGCCGCGGCCGCGGGAGAGCTCGGCGGAGGGCACGACGAGAAGGTCCAGGCCCTCCTTGTACAGCACGTCGTTGGTGACGGTGTTGCGGGCGTAGACGCAGATCTTGCCGGGCTCGACGCACAGGGTGTTGGAGCCGTCGTTCCACTGCTCGCGGGAGGCCGCGATCGGGTCGCCGCCGCCGCAGGGGATCAGCTTGACCTGGTCGACGCCGGTGGCGTCCTCCAGGACGTGCTCGAGGGTGTCCTCGATCAGGCGGATGTTCACGTCGCCCGGGTTCTTGCCGGCGGTCAGCTCGTAGACGCGCAGGGTGCCCATGATGGCGGGGTGGATCGTGAACTTATCGACGTCGATCTGGGTGAAGACCGTGTCGAGGTGCATGAAGGCGCGCGAGACAGGGATGTCGAAGGCCAGGATGCGCTCGACCTTGGAGTCGGAGTTCCAGAAGATGTTCTGGGCCATGACGTCGATGGCGGCTGCCTGGGTGCGCTGGGAGATGCCGACGGCGAGGGTCTTCTCGTTGATGTTCAGCACGTCGCCGCCCTCGGTGTGGAACTGGCAGTCGCGGCGGAAGTACAGGGAGACGTCCTTGTAGTCGGGGTGGTACTTGAAGACGTACTTGCCGTACAGGGTCTCGCGGTTGCGGGTGACCGAGTACATGCGGTTGAGGTTGACGCCCTCGCCGACGACCGCGAACGGGTCGCGGGTGAAGTAGAGGTTGGGCATCGGGTCGATGATCAGGTCGGACTCGGACTCGGAGTTGACCAGGGAGTCGAGGGTCGTGGACGCCGTGAGGGGCATGTCGATCTCGGCCTTGGTCATGCCGGCCATGGTCTTCTTGACGAACTCGAGGTTGTCCTCGATGGAGTCCAGCTTCTCGCGGACGATCTGCGGCATGTGCTGGCCGCGGATGCCCGCCTCGGCGATGTACTGGTCGGTGAACTCGGCGCGGGCGCCGGGGACCTGGTCGAACACCTCTGCGACGAGGTTCTCGAGGTAGAGCACCTCGACGCCCTGGTCCCTCAGGATCTGGGCGAAGGTGTCGTGCTCCTGCTGCGCGACCTCAAGGAACGGGACGTCGTCGAACAGGAGTCGCTCGAGCTCGTCGGGCGGCAGGTTGAGGAGCTCGTCGCCGGGACGGTGCAGGCAGACCTTCCTGAGCTTGCCGATCTCGGAAGGCACGTGCAGACCTTTCGTCATGGCCTCCTACCTTTCTTTCGGGCCTTTCGGCCGAATCTATCAGCGCCCTTCCGTAACGGGCGCTGCTTGCTGACAGCTCTATTTATATCCAAATTCCACCCGCAATTCCACCTCGCCCCCGAACGGTCAACAAAGTGCGATGAACGGTATATCGCCTATGATTCCCCCATAATGCACTTCGGCGTTCTAAAGTAACTTTTCTAAGGTAAATGCTCTTTTTCTTAAAAACCATTTACAATCGCGTCTCTAAACTTTTGATTGAAAATTGCATAGCTAAATCAGTTTTATGTATATAAATGACGCTTGTTTACGTTTCTGCCTGTATTCGATGATATTCAGCTATCTATCATTCTTATTCACACTTACGTACCAGTCGAGAGAGGATATAGACCGTTTGCGGACAAGTAGGGCGTCAGTCCTATGGCTTGTCAGCGTAAGAAGTAGGTAAAGATACCGTTCACGCGATACGTCCGCGCCATAGGTCGACTAAATTGAGACAATAGAGAACAGTGTTAGGCTACCGTCCCCTGTAGGGACTGAACGGACAGATGCATATGCCGAGCAAAATCGAAAAGAAGCAAAAGGCCGCTAAGCTGCGCAAGCCGCCGCGCGACTTCTCGTACACGCAAAATCGAGAGCTCAGCTGGCTGCGCTTTGACAACCGCGTGCTTGACGAGGCCTTCGATGAGTCCGTGCCTCTGTTCGAGCGCCTAAAGTTCGTGTCGATCTTCGAGTCCAACCTCGACGAATTCCTTATGGTGCGCGTGGGCGGCCTGTCCGATCTGGCAGAGCTCAAAAAACAACCTGTCGACAACAAGAGCAATATGACCGCCTCCGAACAGGTCGACGCTGTCATGGCCGAGCTGCCCGGGCTCCTTACCCGTTGGGAGTCCATCTTTAAGAGCATCGAGGGCAATCTCGACACTCTGGGCGTTCACCGCGCCCAAATCGATTCGCTTACGCCCGAGGAGCGCACCTTTGTAACCCGCTACTTCCAGGCCTACGTGTCGCCGGTTATCTCACCGTTGGTCATTGACCCGCGCCATCCCTTCCCCAACCTGCGCAACGGCGCACTCTATCTGGCTTGTGGCCTGGACGGCGTCACCGACGAGGAGAGTCTGCTGGGCCTTATCGAGATTCCCGCCTCGATGAACCGCGTGGTCGAGATCCCCTCGCCCACCGGCACCTACTCCTACATCTTGCTCGAGGATGTCATCCTCGCCTGCCTGGATAGCTGCTTTGGCTCCTATAGGCCGCTGGATCGCGCGCTGATCCGCGTCACCCGCAATGCCGATATCGACCCGGACGGCGAGGGCGTCGAGGAGGAAGAGGATTACCGCCAGCACATGAAGCGCATCCTCAAGAAGCGTCTGCGCCTGCAGCCGGTGGTGCTCGCCGTATCGGGCTCGCTCGAAAAGCCAACGCTCAAGACCATCCGCAAGGCGCTCGAGCTTTCTCGCCGCTCGGTCTTTACCTGCGATATCCCCCTTGATCTGGGCTACGTCTTTGGCATTGAGGGCAAGATTCCCGAGCACCTACGCAACGAGCTGCTCTTTACGCCGTTTAAGCCGCAGCCCAACCCCGCCATCGATATGGCCCGCTCCATCCGCGAGCAGGTGCTGCAGCACGACAAGCTGCTCTTTTACCCTTACGAGGCCATGAATCCGTTCTTGGACCTGGTGCACGAAGCAGCCTACGACCCCGAGTGCATCTCGCTGCGCATCACACTCTACCGCGTGGCCAAACAAAGCCGCCTGTGCGAGTCGCTCATCGATGCTGCCGAAAACGGCAAAGAGGTTACGGTACTCATGGAGCTCCGCGCCCGCTTTGACGAGCAGAACAACATCGAATGGGCCGAGCGCCTGGAAGAGGCCGGCTGCACCGTTATCTACGGCTCCGAGGGCTTTAAGTGCCACTCCAAGATCTGCCAGCTCACCTATCGCGAGGGCATGGCGCTTACCCGTCTGACGCTTTTGGGTACCGGCAACTTTAACGAGAAGACGGCCAAGCTCTACAGCGACTTTATGCTCATGACCGCGCATCCCGGTATCGGCGAGGACGCCAACCTGTTCTTCCGCAACCTGTCGCTGGGCAACCTGCGCGGCGACTACCGCTTCCTGGGCGTGGCGCCCGTGGGCCTCAAGCCGCTCATCATGCGCGGCCTGGACCGCGAGATTCAGCGCGCCCTTGTCGGCGAGCCCGCCCGCGTGTTCTTTAAGCTCAACTCGCTTACCGACCGCGAGGTCATCGACAAGATTGCCGAGGCATCGTGCGCAGGAGTCCGCGTGGACATGATCATCCGCGGCATCTCGTGCCTCAAGCCGGGCGTTCCGGGCAAGACTGAGAACGTGCACGTGCGCTCCATCGTCGGACGCTTTTTGGAGCATGCGCGCGTCTATGCCTTTGGCGTGGATTCGGACATGATCTACCTGAGCTCGGCAGACATGATGACGCGCAACACCGAGCACCGCGTGGAGATCGCCTTCCCCGTGCTCGACCCCACCTGCCGCGCCCTGGTGCACGAGTACATGGGCATGCAGCTGCGCGACAACGTGAAGGCACGCAGCCTGACGAGTGACGGCACCTGGGTTCCGGTAGAACGCAAAGAGGACGAGAAGCCCTTCAACTCGCAGGAAGCTCTGCTGGAGCGTGCCTATCGCAACGCCGAGGCCGCCGCGCAGCAGCGCGTACAAAAACCGGAACGCACGGCCGATGGGGCCGTCCGGGCTAAGCCAGAGGCGCTCGCCGAGCCCGATGCTGCTCCGAAGCCCAAGGTCGAGCAGGCGCCCAAGCCCACCGCCGCAGCTCCGAAGCCCGTCGCCAAAGCAATGCCCGAACCCGCACCCGTTCTGGAACCCAAGCCCGAGCCGCAGCCAGCCGCACCCGAGGTCCAGAAGGTCCGAGCGACCGTTATCGAGCCCGAACCTGCTCCCGCAGCCCAACCTCAGGCACCCACAACAACCCCCAAGAGCAACGCGCGTCACAAGAAGCCCGCTGGCAAAGCCAAGGCCATCGAGCGCCATCGCCCCGGCCGCGTGCGCATGGGCTTGGGCCTGATCGGCCTAGGCCTTAAGACGCTCATTACCGGCAAGACAAAATAGACGTTTGTAGAAGCGCCCCGTATTTGAGTAATACCCCAGATACGGGGCGCTTTTCCCTGCTACCATGGTTGCGGACAATACCGCGAATGACAGGCAGTAATATGAAGCTCACCATAGAATCGATGACGTACGGCGCCGACGGTCTGGCACATGCCGACAACGGCAAGGCCACATTTGTGCAAGGCGCCGTGGCGGGCGACACCGTCGAAGCCGAGATCGTGCAGGACGGCAAATCGTTTATGCGTGCCCGCACAACCGAGATTCTGGAGCCGAGCCCCGATCGCATTCAGCCCCCCTGCCCCTTCGTGGGCATCTGCGGCGGTTGTTCGTGGGGCAATCTCTCGCGCACCGCTCAGCTTGCCGCTAAAGAGCAAAACCTGCGTTCCACGCTCGAGCGCATTGGCAAGTTCACCCTCGACCAGATCAACGAACTTGTCCAGCCCATCCGCCACACCAAGGACGACTGGGGCTACCGCAATAAAATTGAGCTGGAGCCCACCCTCGTTAACGGCCGTGTTCGCCTTGGCATGCACGGCGTCGATCCCAGCGAGATCGTGACTGTCGATTCGTGTCCGTTGTTCGATAAGCGTTTTCCCAAGGCGCTCAAGTCAGTCGTCGGCGCACTCAACTATCTGAGCGGCAGCCACGACCTGGGTCTGGAGCGCGTGGGCATTCGCGCTTCGCGTCGCACCAAGGCACTCGAGGTCGCGCTTTGGACGCCCACAGGCTCCTTCCCGCGCTCACAGGTCTCGCGCGTGCTGGCAGACGCCGCACACCCCACGAGCGTGGTGCGTGTCATGAGCAAGGGCGAGAAGAAGGCCCGCCGTGTCTCCAAAGTCGAGATGCTCGCCGGCGAGGGCTCGTGGACCGAGAATATAGCTGACGGCCAGATGCGCCTATCTGCCCCATCGTTTTTCCAGGTCAACACCAAGGGTGCCGAGATTTTGATCGAGCTCGTTATGGACGCACTCGATCCGCAGGAAGATGAGCTTGCCGTGGACCTGTACTGCGGCGCTGGCACCTTTACCCTGCCGCTCGCCCGCCGCTGCGACTTTGTTGCCGCCGTCGAGGCCTACGGTCCGGCCGTGCGCGACCTGCGCCGTAACCTCGAGATCAACAAGCTCGACAACGTCGACGTCATCGGCGGCGATGCCGTGCGCGAGTTCCCCGACCAGGATGCCGATGTCCTGGTGGTCGACCCGCCACGCGCGGGCCTGGCGCCCGAGGCCATCGACCTCATCGCCAGCACGAGCGCTCGCGATGTCGCCTATGTGAGTTGTGATCCGGCCACCCTGGCACGCGACCTCAAGCGCTTTGTCGAGGAAGGCACCTTCTCCCCCGTCAAGATCACACCGGTCGACCTGTTCCCGCAAACCTTCCACTGCGAAACCGTCGTCCACCTCAAGCGCAACTAGACTGTTTGCCCAAAACCACGCCCGATGATTTTTCTGGGACGGGGATTAAATAATCAATTTGCACCGAATGATTATTTAATCCCCGTCCCTTTTTAAACATTGGGAAATCGAGCGTGGCAAGCGGGGGTCTTCGGGGTATAAGACGGCTAATTGTATGCCGCCTTACGAAAGGAACTCTCATGCCCAGCGTTGCCGTTCTTGCCGCCGATGGCTTTGAAACGATTGAATGCCTGACCATGGTCGATGTCATGCGTCGCGGCGGCGTGCGTGCCACGCTCGTCTCGATCATGCCCACGCGCGAGGTCGTAAGCTCGCTGCAGATTCCCGTAACCTGCGACGCGCTCTTTGACGAGATTAACTTTGACGAGTATGACTGCGTCGTGCTGCCCGGCGGTCTGCCCGGCGCCACCAACCTGCGCGCCGACCAGCGCGTCTGCGACGTAGTCTGCGAGTTCGCCACGACCAAGCATGTTGCCGCCATCTGCGCTGCTCCGTTTATCTTGGGCGAGCTCGACCTGCTCGAGGGACGCCACGCCACGTGCTTCCCCGGCTTTGAGAAGAGCTTCCCCGAGGGCGCCTATACCGGCGACAAGGTCACGCACGACGGCAACATCATCACCGCCAGCGGCATGGCCCAGTCGCTCCCCTTTGCACTTGAGTTGCTGCGCACGTTCGCCGGCGACAAGGCCGTCGAGAAGGTTGCCGAGGGCATTCAGCTATGATTTTGGCTTCGCAATCACCGCGCCGCATCGAGTTGATGCGCGAAGCGGGCTACGACATCCGCGTCATTCCCGCTGACATCGACGAGACTCCTTTTGATGACGAGGCCCCGCTTACGCTTGTCGAGCGCTTAGCTCGCGCTAAGGCTGCCGCCGTTGCCGCCGAGCACGCCGAGCCCAATGAGCTGACCATCGCGGCCGACACCATCGTCACCTTCGATGGCAAGCTTTTGGGCAAGCCGGCAAACGAGGACGAAGCCCGCACCATGCTCCATGAGCTCTCGGGGCGCACGCACCAGGTCGCAACCGGCGTCTGCATCGTTAGAGCCGGAGACACCAGAGCCCCGCATGCCGCCGAGAACCTGTCGTTTGTCGATGTGACCGACGTGACGTTCTATGAGCTCACCGACGAGCAGATTGAGCGCTACGTCGCCTCGGGCGAGCCCATGGACAAGGCAGGCGCCTACGGCATCCAGGGCGTCGGCGGGCGCATGCTCGTGCATGATATTTCGGGCGACTTCTACAACGTGGTGGGCCTGCCCATCGCTCGCGTCGCGCGCGCGATTCAAAAGCTATCGTAATTGCATCTGGCGCTGGGTATCCCCCAGCGCCTACAATTTCGGCGTACCGCACGGATCCCGACCGGGCATAAGGCCCGGCGGAAAACCGATAGGAGTAAAACATGGATACACTGCTTGAGGCCATTGACGTTTGCGATGTCGATGGCTTTTGCTTTGGCAACTATACGGACGAGGAGGCCGGCACCGGTTGCACCGTAATCGTGGCACCCGAGGGCGCCACCGGCGGCGTTGACGTTCGCGGCGGTGCTCCAGCATCGCGCGAAACCGACCTGCTGCGTCCCGAGAACACCGTCGACAAGGTCCACGCCGTCTGCCTTTCGGGCGGATCGGCCTTTGGCCTCGAGGCCGCAAGCGGCGTCGCTCGCGAGCTTGAGAGCCGTGGCATCGGCCTTTCCGTCGGCCCCACGCAGGTGCCTATCGTGTGCTCCAGCTGTATCTTCGACCTCGCCTTTGGCGATCCCACCGTTCGCCCCGACATTGAAGCCGGCATCGCAGCCGTGCGCGAGGCACTCGACAACACCCCCACCAAGCTCGAACAGGGCAATGTAGGTGCCGGCACGGGTGCCACCGTCGGAAAGCTCATGGGGCCCACCACCTGCATGAAAGCCGGCCTTGGCGCTGCCGCCGTGGCGCTCGGTCCCGTTAAGGTAGGCGCCGTGGTTTCGGTCAACGCCTGCGGCAACGTGGTCGACCCCTTCACCGGCGAGTGGGTCGCCGGCATGCGCGCCGCCGCCGATAGCGACCAGATTATCGACATGGAACTCGCAGCCTTTGCCGCCGCCGGATCCATGCAGATGCCGCTCGACCGCACCAACACCACCATCAGCTGCATCGTCACCAACGTGGAACTCACTAAGGCACAAGCCACCAAGGTCTCCCAGATGGCCGCAGACGCCTACGCGCACGCCATCCGCCCCACGCACACCACCAACGACGGCGACACCATCTACACCCTCGCCAGCGGCAAACTTGGTGCCCAGGCAAGCGCCGCCGTTCCCCTAGACCTGCTGGGCATGCTCGCCGTAAGGGCCTTGGAAACCGCCATCGTAAACGGAGCCAAAACCGCCAAAACCTCCCACGGCATCCCCGGCGCTGCGAAGTAATCCACTCGACCGTCGGTCGGAGGCGGGCGGGCGTTACGTTTGCTGCTCTACAGTCCTATGCAAGACGAAGGCCACATTAAGTGGCCTTCTTTGCATGCGGAACTCGCGACAAACGTAACGCCCGCCCGCCTCCGACCGACTACCAACCAAATTCTTTTCAGCCCAGGCCCCTGTGTACCGCGCGTCTAAGATCTTCAAATTCAGACAGCCTGACAATTGATTCTTACAGCAGAGGCCCCTTGGCCTTTAGTTTGATACAAATTCCGCACGAGCCGGAAAGCACTAAATGTGCTTTTCGTGCGAGCAGGACTGTCCGCAGTAGCAAACTAAAGGCCAAGGGGCCCAGTCAACCTAACAGAAGCGATTACTCGACAGTTAGTTGAATTTGAAGATCTTTGAGGCAAGACGGTATAGGCCGAGTGTGGTTTTGTCTCCGGCCCGTCCGCGCAGATTGGTGAAGAACCCGACCACGCCGTAGCGGGCACGACGATACATGCGCTCGTCGTAGGCCTTCAAGTCATTCCACAGCGTCTTTAGGCGCTCGTCGGCGCAATCTTCCTCGGAAAGTTTGGTGAGCACCGAGCAGATCGCCATCATCATGGTGAAGTAGCCCATCATGTACGAACGCAGGCGCGACGACTCAACATCGCTGTACAAGTGGTACGACTCCATCATGATACGCGTAACACGGAACTGCTGGTCCAGACGCTTGACCATCGTGGCCTCGTTGACACTCTGGCCCTCGCGACCGATAAAGTAGCGGTAGAGGTCGATGTCGGCGTAGTACATGGTCTTGCAACGCGGCAGCGGCACGTAGGCGTAGATGTTGTCCACATAGAACGTGTGCGGCGGCATGGGAAGGTTGGACTCGCGCAGCACATCCGTGCGATAGCACAGGCTGTGCATGAGCAGATTCTGGTCCAGGCGGAAATGGCCGATCTGGTCCCAGGTAAAGATCTTTTTTCGAGGCAGGGCAAACTTGTAACCAATGGCCGTATGCGTACCCTCGTAAACCTTCTCGTACACGTAGTTCGAGATAAACAGGTCAACGCGCTGGTCGCGCTCTTCAAAGCCGCGCAGAATCGACAGCATGGTCGAAAGGGCAGCGCCGTCAAGCCAGTCGTCCGAGTCGACAACCTTGTAGTAGGTGCCCTGCGCCTCGCGCAGACCCGAAAGGACGGCAATACCGTGGCCGCCATTCTCCTGGTGCACCGCGCGGATGATTCCAGGATAACGGGCCTCCCACTCGTCGGCCTTGGCGGCCGTCTCATCCTTGGAGCCGTCGTCCACCACGATAATCTCGATATCGGTGGCATAATTGCTCCCCTCCAAGATGGAGGTGATGCAATGGTCCATGTCCTTAGCGGCGTTATACGAGGGAATACCGAATGTTATGACTTTATGCATGGCAGGCGATAATCTCATCCGAAAGATCGAGGGCGGAATTGGTCACGGCATCCATATCGTAGTAACGATACTCGGCCAGACGACCCACCGGGTGGAAGTTTGTCAGGTTCTGGACGCGCTCAAGATAGCGCTCATAGAGCTCGCGGTTCTCGGGCTCCAGAATGGCGTAATAGGGCGTCTCGCCCGAGCCGGGCGTATAGGCCTTGGAGTACTCCTTCATGATGGTGGTCTTGCCGGGCAGGACCTGACCGGTCATGTTCTTGAACTCGGTGATGCGCGTGTAATCCTCGCTCGTGGTGTAGTTGACGGTGCCCACGGGCTGGAACTGGTCCATATCGAGCGTCTCGAACTTCATGTCGAGCGTGCGGTACGGCAGCGCGCCCAGGTCGAGGTTGAACAGCTCATCGAGCGGACCGGTATAGACAATCTCGCCGCCGTAGACCTTGCCACCGATCTTGACGGTGGTCTCGTCGATCTCAAAGAGATCGCGGGCGTCCACGTCGCAGAACACGTCGATCAGGTCGTGGTCGAGCATGTGCTCAAAGAGCGCCGTGTAGCCCTCCTGCGGCATGCCCTGGAAGGGAGCTTGCGGGAAGTAGCGGTCATCATCACCCACAAAGACAGGAACGCGGCCGGTGATCGAGGGGTCGATCTGATCGGGCGTCTGGCCCCACTGCTTCATGGTGTAATGCAAAAAGACGTTCTCGTAGACGTAATCGGCGACCTCGGCCAAGTCGGGGTCGTTCTTCTTGCGCAGCTCCATGATGGGCACCTTGACATCCTTGCCAAAGGTCTCCACGAGCTTCTGATACAGTTCCTCGCCGCGCTCGTCACCAAAGGCGAGCTTGAGACTCGCATGGTTGAAGGGCACGGGCATAAGGGTACCGTTGATGTTGGCGAGCACCTTGTGCTGATAATCCGTCCACTTGGTAAAGCGCGACAGGAAATTGTGCACGCGCTCGTTAAAGGTGTGATAGATATGCGGACCGTACTCGTGGATCAGGATTCCGGCCTCGTCAGTGCAGTCATAGGCATTGCCCGCAATGTGGCTACGGCGCTCCAAAACGGCAACACGATAGCCGATGGTCTCGGCAAGACGGCGGGCGCAAACGGCACCGGCATATCCAGCACCGACGACAATCATGTCGTACGCGCCGGCGTTAAAGCCTTCAGGCAGGCCTGAGGTAATCTGCATCGATACTCCTTGTCAAAAGCCACGGGCTCGTTAGCTGGGCTTTTCTCGAACATTCTTCGAGACATATTTATCAGAGCGATTATAGCGCTAATGCGTCCTATAATGAGCTTGCCACACAAGGAAAGCTCAAGCACTGCGGCGTACAAATTTGAAAGGTAAACCCGCTAGCAGCGGGTTTATTCGTGAACAGCCGGGCGCCTGGAGCTTAGTGAAACGCTTGTAAGGAGTAACATGAGCGATTTCCTTAACCGTATGAAGTCTGCCGCCAAGGCCGACCTTAAGACGATCGTCCTGCCCGAGGGCGAGGATCCGCGCACCATCGTCGCGGCCACCAAGATCATCGAGGAGGGCCTGGCAAAGATCGTCATCCTGGGCAACCCCGACGAGATCAACGTTCCCGGCGCCACCGTCATCGATCCGCGCGATGCCGAGAAGCACGAGGAGTACGCGCAGAAGTTTGCCGAGCTCCGTGCCAAGAAGGGTGTCACCATCGAGCAGGCTCGCGCCCAGGTGATGGACGCCACCTACTTTGGCACCATGATGGTCAAGATGGGCGACGCCGACGGCCTGGTCTCCGGCGCCTGCCACTCCACCGCCGACACCCTGCGCCCCGCGCTGCAGATCCTCAAGACCGCCCCGGGCACCAAGCTGGTCTCGGCCTTCTTCGTGATGTGCACCGATACCCCGCAGTTCGGCACCGACGGCACGCTGATCTTCGCCGACTGCGGCCTCAACATCAACCCGTCCTCCGACGAGCTCTCCGAGATCGCCATCGCCTCCGCTCACTCCTGGTCCACCTTCATGGGCAACGTTGAGCCGCACGTGGCCATGCTCTCCTACTCCACCATGGGCTCCGCCGGTGGCGAGGTCGCCAAGAAGGTCCAGGAGGCCGTGAAGTTCTGCAAGGAGAAGGCTCCCGAGCTCGCCATCGACGGCGACCTGCAGCTCGATGCCGCTATCGTCCCCACCGTCGCCCAGCTCAAGGCTCCCGGCTCCTCTGTCGCCGGTAAGGCCAACGTGCTCGTGTTCCCCGACCTCGAGGCCGGCAACATCGGCTACAAGCTGGTCCAGCGCTTCGCCGGTGCTGACGCCTACGGCCCCATCCTGCAGGGCATCGCCAAGCCGGTCAACGACCTTTCGCGCGGCTGCTCTGCCGACGACATCGTGGGTGTCGTGGCCATCACCGCCGTCCAGGCTCAGATGGCTGAGTAGCGAACGTATCCCCTCGGGACCCTACAGGGTAAAGCTCTGAAAACGTCCTCGGACATGCATGAAACCCCCGCTGCGCACTTCGTGCGGCGGGGGTTTCATGCGTCCTGCGGAAAGTTTTCAGAGCTTTACCCTGTAGGGTCCCTGCCGCTACTTTGCAATCAGGGCATCTGGAGTGGACGGCGGCTTGGCTACGAGCTGGAGCTGAGAATCTGAAAGGTCGGCTGCCGTTGTTGGGACCGCAAGCGTTGCTGGCGGCAATCACTTTGGGGCTGGAATTTCCGCTTGCTAGCAAAAGGCCTCCGGAGCTGTTGCTCTGGAGGCCTTTCGTTTACTTGCAAATACGCGCGTTAGTTGTTCTTGGTCAGGCGCTCGACGTCGTGGGCGATCATGTATTCCTCGTCGGTGGGGATGACCATGACCGTGACGGAAGAGCCGGCGGCGCTGATAACCTGCGGGCCGTTGCCCACGGCCTCGCGGTTCTTGTTGTTGTCGATGCGCACGCCCAGCCACTCAAAGCAGTCGCAGAAGGCCTTGCGGATCGACCAGTCGTTCTCGCCGATGCCGGCGGTAAAGGTGATGGTGTCCACGCCCGCCATGGAAGCGATCATGGAGCCGGCCTGCTGCATGGCCTTGTAGGCGAACATATCGAAGGCGAGCAGGCAGCGCTCGTCGCCCTCGGAGGCGCGCGTACGGATGTCCCGGGCGTCGTTGGAGATGCCCGAGATGGCAAGCAGACCAGACTGCTTGTTCATCATGTCATCGACTTCCTGGTAGCTGTAGCCGCCCTCGCGCTGCAGGTAGCACACGGTAGCCGGGTCAATGGAACCACAACGGGTGCCCATCATCAGGCCGTCGAGCGGCGTGAGGCCCATCGTGGTATCGCGGCATACACCGTCCTCGATGGCGGCGAGCGAAGCGCCGTTGCCCAGATGACACGAAAGCAGACGGTGGCAGCGCGAACCCAGGATCTCCTTGGCCATCATCCACTCATAGCGGTGGCTCGTACCGTGGGCGCCGTACTTGCGCACGTGGTACTTGTCGCACACGTCCTTGGGCAGAGCGTAGGTGTAGGCGACCTCGGGCATAGTCATGTGGAACGAGGTGTCGAAGACGGCCACGTTGGGCAGCTCCGGATACTTCTCGCGACAATACTCGATTGCCGCTGCCTCGCCGTAGTTGTGTAGCGGGGCAAGCGGTGCCACCTCGAGAATCTTAGCCATGACCTCATCGTCGACGACCGCGGAATCATCGAAGTACCAGCCACCCTGAACGATACGGTGGCCGATGCCATCGATCGTAAAGTCGGTCTTCTCGAGCTCCTCGAGCACACGTGCGATAGCCGAACGGTGATCCGGGAAGGGGACCTCCTCGGTCTGCTTGGCGCCACCGTTCTCGGAGTGGCCAAAGATGCCCATGTCCGAACAGATACGTTCGCAGTTGCCCTTGGCGAAAACCTCGCGAGTATCGGTATCCAAAAGCTGATATTTAAGGCTTGAGCTGCCGGCGTTGACAACAAGTACGTTCATGAGACTCCTTTGCAGTGCAATACGGTCGACGCAGACCCCTTAAGGCGGCCGCATTTTAATAAGAAGTTATCACAACTTGATAAATAGCTATCAAGCATATCGCCCAACGAGCACAAAAGAGGGGCCGAACGGCGCTCGGTCGTCCAGCCCCCCTCTTGCAATTACTTGCCGTTGACGATGCGCTCGACGTCGGAAGCGATCATGAACTCCTCGTCCGTGGGGATGACGAAAATCTTGACCTTGGAATCCTTGGCAGACAGGCACCAAGCGCCGTCACCACGCAGGGCGTTGCGGGCATGATCCATCTTGACGCCCATAAAGGCCAGGCGGTCGGCAACGCCGGCGCGGACAGCCGGAGCGTGCTCGCCGATGCCGGCGGTAAAGACCAGGGTGTCCATACCGCACATAGAAGTGGCCATCTCGGCAGCCTTAGCGGCAATCTTGTAGACAAACATGTCGAAGGCGAGCTGAGCCTCGGGGTCACCAGCAGCGGCGAGCTCCTCGACGTTGCGACAGTCGTTGGTCTTGCCGCCGGTCACAGCCAAAAGGCCGGACTTCTTGTTCATCATCTCGTCAACCTCGTCGAAGGTATAGCCGCCCTCGCGCTGCAGGTAGCACACGGTAGCCGGGTCGATGGAACCGCAGCGGGTGCCCATCATGACGCCGTCGAGCGGGGTCAAGCCCATGGTGGTGTCCATGCACTTGCCGTCCTCGATGGCGCACAGGGAAGCGCCGGAGCCGATATGGCACACGACGACCTTGCGGGCCTCGCCGTTGGTCATCTCAGCGACCTTCTTGGAGATATAACGGTAGCTGGTGCCGTGGGCGCCGTACTTACGGATGTGCAGCTTGTCGCAGACGTCCTTGGGCAGGGCGTAGGTCTTGGCGACCTCGGGCATATTGAAGTGGAAGGCGGTATCATAGACCGTAACGTTGGGCAGGTCGGGATACTGCTCCAGGCAGTACTCGATAACGTTGGCCTCGGGGTTGTTGTGCAGCGGCGCCAGCGGGGCGACCTCGCGGATCTTGGCGAGGACGTCCTCGTCGACGAGGGAGGAATCGCCGAAGTACCAACCGCCCTGAACGATACGATGGCCGATGCCCTCGATCTTGACGCCGTTGGCCTCGAGGTCCTTCAGGACGACCTCGATGGCGACCTTGTGGTCGGGGAACTCGATGTTCTCGGTCACTTTCTTGGAGCCGTTGGCAGCGTGGGTGAAGGTACCGCCGGTAAAGCAGACGCGCTCGCAGGAGCCCTTTGCGGACACCTTATGGGACTTGGTATCGATGACCTGATACTTAAGGGTCGAAGATCCTGCGTTGACGACCAGAACGTTCATGTGTCTCCCTACTAACAGGCGGTGTGGCGCCGCCAGGTTACATACTCTTCAATAATAAACCCAAACGCCCTCGCGCTCGGGTTTATTGCGTTGATATATAAGTTATCGGCGCCTAAATACCCATGCCCTTTGACTTGTAAGACAAAAGAGCGCGGGGATATACACAAGGGAAGAAATCCCGAGCGCGACAAGCAATACGACTCGAATGCCCGCAACGCTACTCAACACAGCGTTGAGCAGATAGAAAAGAACGGCACCCACCGCCACCATCTGGCTTTGAACCGAAATCAATGAACAGCGCATCGAAGAATCGGCTGCTTTTTGAAAAATTGAGTATTTAATTGGAGCAAATAACGAGTACGCAACCGTCTGCAGCACATAGAACACGGGCAGCAAATAGGCCGGAGTAAAGGGAATCAAAAACAGAGCAGTCAGGAAAAGGCGCACGATGCCGCAAATACGCGCAAAACAGCCCTTGTCGACATGAGCAATCGCACTGGGCACAATAAGTCCCATGGAGGCCGAGGCAAGGAGCTGGACCGCAATGGTCACACCCGAAGCGACGGCATTCATTCCGCAACCCGCAAGCAGCAGTGAGAAAAAGTCTTCCAGGGCGACAAAAGCAAATGCCTGAGAACAGTCCATGATGAACGCTGAACGAAGAATGCCATTACCCGCAATAGCGGCACCGATCATCTTCGGGCTAATCCCACGCTCAGGTGTCGCCGCAGTGCCCCCTCTTCGCATCTCAGGAATGCGGACAACGACAACCAACGTCAACACCATTGCGATGATATCTGCCGAAAGACCAATGAGATATGCACCGACAGACGAAATAAAACCGCCCACGCAAGCGGAGATGGCATAAGAGGCATAGAAAACAAATCGCTCAACGACATTAAGTCTTACAAGCTGGTCCTGAGAGACGCTGTCAATGTAAATCGCTTCGATGGATCCGCTCACACATGCAACGGCAAAACCCTTGAGAGCGAACGCACCGATTAAAAGCAGAGGAGAACGGACAAGAAGCAGGGCAGCGTAGTATCCAAGCATCCCCACGACGCCAACGAGACCACTTGTCTTTCGTCCAAACCTATCGGCAATATAGCCAGTGGGAACTTCAAGGATGAACTTGCTCACTTGGTATGCAATCATCATGCTAGAAATCGCCACCATCGAGAATCCGACAAATTCAAGGTAAACCGTCAGAAAATACAAAATGGTGCTGAAGTTCGACAGAAAAACGAACGTCATATAAAGCAAAACCGTACGGTTTTTCATGCTCCGCCCTCCAAAAGCCAGCAATCTAAATCGGAATCTTGGAAAAGCATGAGGGCAAAGCTGTCAGCTATGTGTTGCAAGGCGTCAATAATCACTTGACGTCTCAAAGCCAATTAATTTCACGAAGCAAGGTGACGCAATAGGTGAAGAAATACCGTCTGGTGTCGATCGGTCCAGGCATTTTGTCGATAGCAAAAGTAGATGGGCAAGGCTACGTCACGCGAACCTTCAATGGAGCACTCGCTCACTTCCAATACATCTGATGCGAGAGAAGAGCCAGAAAGACTCAACATCAATCCCCCGGCTTGAAGAAACTCAGTCTGCGCCCTGTTTCCGTATTCGACATCGCGGAAACGGAAATTTACCAGCTGAGCTTCGGGGCATTGATTGATTGCATTGAGACAGGGTGACAAATTAATGGGAACAGCGAGCCTGCCGCCCAGTAACTCACGAACGGTCATAGCGCCCACAGATTGATGACCCGCTGGGCACGAAAGAACCTTGAGTTCCTTTTCACCCAAGTATTTCGAAGAAAGGACACTGTCCCTTGGTTCCTCAAATGAGATGGCCGCATCCGAAATGCCAAGCGCAAGTGATTCAAAGCATGTAGCCGTTGGCTGATGCCACACATCAAGGTGAATCTGAGGGTACGAGCGTTCAAACGAGTCATACCAGTTTTCGGCAAAAAGGCGCCCCCGCCCATGAAGGCAGGGGGCGTAAAGACGAAAGTGACCGTCGGGCGAGACGCCGTCGTCCCTCGATTGAGCGTACTTTTTAAGATCGTCGACTTGTGCCAGGATCACGCGTGCACGACGCGCAAATTCTCTGCCCGCCGGAGACAAAACAGCCTCCCCCGCCGATCGGTCGAGCAAAACAATCTGATACTCAGATTCCAACTTTTTGATTGCCGACGAAACGGCCTGCGGACTCACATGAACGGCGCGAGCTGCTTTGCGCACGCCGCCATAGTTCGCGACCGCTTGAAGGTATTCGAGTTGAGAAAGCTGCATAGATTACTCCAAAGGCAGCCAAGTCGACGGGCTACGCGCCCTCAGATGAGGTTCTCGCCCAGGTTTTTGCCGCCGAGGACGTGCATGTGGAAGTGCATGACGGTCTGGCCGGCGTTGACGCCCTTGTTGGAGATAACGCGGAAGCCGTCCTCCAGACCCTTGGCCTTGGCGACCTCCTGGATGGCGTGAGCCATGGCGCCCATGGTCTCGACCGGCACGTTGTCGACGATGTCGCTGTAGTGCTTCTTAGGGATCACGAGCGTGTGGACCGGCGCCTGGGGGTTGAGGTCGTCGAAGGCGATGACCTGATCGTCCTCGTAGACAACGGTCGAGGGGATCTCGTGGTTGGCAATTTTGCAGAAGATGCAATCACACATGGTTGATTCCTTTCTCACAGACCAAGGTAATTATATTTGATCGGGAAGGCTAGAACGAAAGGTTGTCGTCGGTGTTGGCGGCTTCGCCGTCGGCGAGCACGTCGTTGCCGTCGACGTCCTTAAGGAGCACCGAGACCTTCTGCTCGGCATCGGACAGGCGGGTGCGCAGGCTCTTGAGGAGCTCGACGCCGCGGGTATAGCTCTCAAGCGACTCCTCGAGCTCCATATCACCCGACTCCAGGCTGCGGATGATGAGCTCCAGCTCCTGCGAGGCCTGCTTGTACGTAAGCTGCTCGACCGGGGTCTTCTCTGCCATATCTGTTTCCTTTCCTAAAGGTTTATCGCTATGAAACGCGGGCTACTCGACCGTATCGACCGTTGCTGCCACGTTGCCGTCTGCCATGCGCACGCGAATGGCGTCGCCAGGCTTAAAGGTCTTGGCACTCGTAGCCACACCATCATCGCTGTACGCGATGGAATAGCCGCGAGCAAGCACCTTGAGCGGCGACAGGGCATCGAGCGACGCGGCAGCTCGGCCCAGGTCGGACGCGGGTTTGCTGAGCATCGAACGTCCCTGATGCTCTAGACGGGAACTCGCAAGCGTGAGCGCATGGCGCTTACCATCGAGCCCCGAGGTGCTTGTAACCAGACGCTCGGGCAAGCGCTCAAAGTTGGAGCGGAATGTCCCGACCGAGCGTACTATGGCGCCCGACAGGCGATCGGCCGTCAGGGCAAGCTCCGATTCGCGACGCTCGACCATAAATGTGGGGTCGTTGAGGCACGGGCGGCACGCAGCCGCATCGAGTGCATCGCCCAAGCGAGCCGTATAGGTATCCCAGGCACGGCGACCGCGCTGATCGAGCATCTCCAGGTCGGCCTGGGCCGACCCAATCATCGATGCCATCGCGGCACCCAGACGCTGATGGCGCGCCTCGAGCACATCTGCCAGCTCCGTCATAGCCGGCGCCACCGATTCGGCCGCCGCCGTGGGCGTGGAAGCGCGGCGGTCGCTCACCATGTCGCAAATCGAGGTATCGGGCTCATGGCCAATGCCGGTCACCACGGGCACAGGACAAGCCGCCACCGCGCGGGCAAGCTCCTCGTCATTAAAGGTCATGAGGTCCTCAAAGGAGCCGCCGCCGCGCACCAGCAAAATACAGTCGGGCGCCGGCGTAATGGCAGCGGCGCGGCGCAAGCCTTCAATAAGCTCCGCCGGCGCGCCCTCGCCTTGCACCTTGGCGCCCACGCAGACGAGCTCGACGAGCGGGTTGCGACGACGCAATGTGCGTTTGACGTCGTCGATTACGGCGCCCGAAAGCGAGGTGACGACCGCCACACGCGAGCAAAACACCGGGATGCGACGTTTGCGTGCCCCGTCCATCAGACCCTCGCGACGCAGCTTTTCGGCCAACTGAGCCACTTGCTGACGCAGCAGGCCCTCCCCCGCCAGCGAAAACGAGCGGGCGACGAAGCTCATGCGGCCCGTGGGCTTGTAGAGATTGAAGCTGCCCTTAAAGCTCACCTGCATGCCGTCGCGCAAGTCGAAGGTGCGCTTAAGGTAGGCGCCCTTCCAGATGATGCAGTCGACGGCCGCCGAGTCGTCCTTGATCTGAAAGTAGCAGTGGCCGCTTCGGGCATTGGGGCCGCGGAAACCCGTGACCTCACCCAAAACGCTCAGCTGCGGAATGGCATCAAGCGCGCCGGCGGCAATCTCTACCGCCTGGCTCACGCTGAGCTCTTTACGCTCTTGCTCGTCCGAACCGTCGAACTCGGCGGAAACGGCATTGCCGGTTAGATTCCAGCCTGCCACGCAGCCCCCTTTCGTCATCGTGCACATGGGCTCCGGCCCTGCGCTAATTCAAGTCCAACACATAGTACAGCGCCGCGGGGACACAAATCCCCGCGGCGCCCGTCGGTCCCATTTGTTATCGGTTGGAGTTTCTGTTGTAACGAGCCATAAGGTAGAGCAGCTGAATAATCGAGGTGAGCGCCGCCGCCACGTAGGTGAGCGCGGCTGCCGTCAGCACCTTCTTGGCACCGTTGACCTGCTTGGAACTCATGCCCGACTGCTCGATATACGCCACGGCGCGGCGACTGGCATCGATCTCGACCGGCAGCGTAACCAGCTGGAACAGCACGCTAAACGAGAAGAAGATCAGTGCGAGAGTCGTGAGCCCCGCGATGTTCATGAACAGGCCCATGAGCAGCACGATGGTCCAAGTGTTCTGGGTAAAGTTGACGACCGGCACGAGGGCGGTGCGCACCTTCATCATGGCATAGCCGCTTTGACGCTGCGCGGCATGGCCTGCCTCGTGACAAGCGACAGCAACACTTGCGACCGAGCCGCCCGAACGGTTGGAAGCCGACAGATACAGGTTGTTGTCCTGCGGGTTGTAATGGTCAGTGAGCTCACCGGCGACACCCTTGATACCCACGGCACTGCAACCGTTGGCGTCGAGCATGCGGCGAGCGACCGTGGCACCCGTATCGCCGTCCGAGCGCACCTTAGACCACGTCTTGTACGTCGAGTTGATATAGCTCTGCGCGGCAAGGCCAAGCACCGTGCAGACGAGAACAACCAGCAGGTACAGCGGGTCGATGCCAAAGCCGTATCCATAGTAATAGGGCATGCGAATTCCTCCGAATCGAGTTACACGTTGGAGGCATTCTACCCACTCAAGCGGCTAGGCTTCCTTACAGGAGCTCGATTTTGCCGTCCTTCACGGTGAGTCCCATATTGCCGGAAAGCAGATCGTCCAGACGCGAGCCCACGAGCTCAAAACGCCAGCCTTCGCGCAGGGGACTCTGCTCGGGGTGCTCAATATAGTCGGCCAGATCATCGCGCGAGGCAATGACCGAGGTCGCCACGCCCGATCGTTCGGCAACCAGGCGAATAAGCGCATACATGAGGTCCGTCACGCTCTCCAGCTCCGGCGAGATCTGGCGATGCCCACGCACCATGAGCGGCAGACGATCGTGAGGGCAGCTTGCGCCACGCTTGATGGCCATGAGCGCACCGTCCACGTCGCGCTCCCCCAACTGGTCGGTACCGCGAATGCTACGGAACTCCTCAACGCGCACAGGATTGCGCTTAACGAGCGCAAGCAGCGTGTCGTCGGACATGACCCACTTGCGCGGGATGTTACGGCGCTCGGCGCGGTCCTCGCGCCAGGCGGCGAGCTCGCGCGCGATGCCCAACTGGTGACGGCTGCACGAATTGATGCGTTTGACCTTACGGAACGCCTCGTGGCGATCGGCGCGATAGTGCGACTCGTCAGCCAGCGGGCGCAGCTCGTCGAGCACCCAGTCCACGCGGCCCAGCTCGCGCAGGCGGCTCATCATCTCGGTATAGGCGACGATCAGGTACTTGACGTCATCGATCGCGTACTCAATCTGCTTATCGGTCAGTGGGCGACGCGACCAGTCGGTCAGTGACTCAGTCTTGGGCAGCGAGACGCCGCAAAACGTCTGCACGAGCGCGCCGTAGGAAATCTGCTGGCGCTCGCCCAAAAAGGCGGCGGCCACCTGCGTGTCAAAAATCGGACGCGGCAACACGCCTACGGTATAAAGCATGACCTCCATATCCTGCGAGCAGGCGTGGAAGACCTTGGTCACGCTCTCGTCGGCCATAAGCTCGGCCAGCGGCGACAGGTCGTCGATCACCAGAGGATCGACCGCGACGCTCTCGGCAGGGGTGGCAATCTGAACCAGACACAGACGCGGATGGAACGTGCGCTCGCGCAAAAACTCGGTATCGACGGCAATCGCGTCAAACTCACGGGCGCGCTGGCAAAAGTCGAGTAGAGCCTGATGTGTGGAAATGTACATATCAACCCATCGAATAAGGTTAGGCCCGAAAAACACGGGTAGGATATCGGCATTGCCTTACAACTATACTCGGTTAGTCACAGAACGGGAACGTGAGTATGCGCTGCCTTATCATCCACAACCCGGCATCGGGCCCCAGCTCAGATGAAATCTACGCATTCACGCACGCCCTCGCGCAGGGCGGCGACGAGGTCGTGATGCGTTTTATCGGCGATGGCATGGAGCCCGAGGACGCCGTGGCAGACGTGCGCGAGTTTGACCGCGTGGTCGTTTCGGGCGGCGACGGCACCGTCTCCAACGTGCTCGATCAGATGCGCGGATGCGGTGTCCCCACGCTCGTCTTCCCCTCCGGTACGGCCTGCCTGTTCTTCAACAACATCGGCAATGCCCCTGAGGCGGCGGCGCTCGCCAAGGCCTGCCGCGCCGGTCGCACGGTCAAAGTGGACATGGGCGAGCTCTTTTGGCTCGACGAGGACGGCAACGAGAAGCGCCACGGCTTTATCATCATCGCCGGCTCGGGCTTCGACGCCGAGATCATGATGAAGGCCGCTCCCACCAAAAACGACATCGGCGAGATCGCCTACTTCCTCTCCGCGCTCGCCACGCCCAACCCCACGGTGGCGCACTTTACGATTGAGCACGACGGCATTGTCGAGGAGCTCGACGGCATCTGCTGCATGGCGGGCAATACCTCGGTCATCCAAAACGACATCAACCTGTTCCCCGACTGCCGCATGAACGATGGCATGGTCGACATTGCGGTCATCGAACCCGTGCGCACCGTGCAGCTGTTGCCTACTGTGATCACCGCCGCACTCGACCCCGCCGGCAAGGTACTAGGCCGCCCGCAGTTCAAGATCATCCAGACCAAGGAAGCCAAGATCACCTGCACGCCGTCGCTGGGCATGCAGTTCGATGGCGAGATCATCTCCAGCAACTCGGGCGTCTTTGGAGCCCGCGCGCTTCCGCAATGCCTCGACCTCATCGTCGACGAATTCTCACCGCTTGGTAAATAGGAGGACCCCATGAACGACAATCCCCTGATCGGCTTTATCATCATCGTTTTGGCCATGCTCGTCGGCTATGCGATCAACGTGATCCACCGCCGGAAGAAGTAATTCCACATTGGTATGATATTCATCCAATTATCGTCTCCCCTGCTGTTTATGCATTTGCCAAACAGCGGGGGATTTTCTTTGCGCCCCGTGCAAGGCGCTTTATTCAGGTATAGTAATTGCAGGGCGTCTTTATTAAAGTAAAGCTACAAACCGAGTATAATTAACCGCTCATCGCATATTTCATTACGCTTATCGAGTAAGTTTCTTTCATAGATGAATATTGTTTCCAGTTCGTTACGCTAATGGGGTGTCTTTATTGGCTGAAGCCCTCTGGCAACGGAGGGCTTTTGCACGCTGGGAGGGAAAATGAGGAAAACTCACCCCGTCAACGCGCTCAAAAAGCTTGGCATAGGCCTAGCCTTTGGAGCTGCAACCATCATGTCCATGCCGACGTCTGCGCTCGCCTGCACGCAGATGTACATGGGCAAGAACCTTACGGCCGACGGCAATACGTATTATGGCCGCGCCGAGGACTATGGCAAACGCTACCTCAAGCACTTTGGCATCGAGGATTCGCACGCCCCCGGCTTCACCTACAGCTCCGATGAGTCCGGGTTCGTATACACCTCAAACAAAACCACGTATCGCTACAGCTATGTGCGCGATCACCCCTCGCAGTGGGATGAGCGTTGGGATGCCTACTCCGAAGCAGGCATCAACGAGAAGGGCGTCTCCTGTTCCGCCACGCTAAGCACCAGCATGAATGCAGATGTCAAAGCTGTGGACCCCCTGACGAATGGCTTGGGTGAGTACAGCTACGCCAGCGTTATCCTGGGCGAAAGCGCCACGGCCCGTGAGGGCGTCGAGCTTATCGGCAGTCTGATTGACCAGCAGGGCGTCTGCTCCAACGACCAGATTGTCATCGCCGACAGCAACGAGACCTGGCTGTTCGCCGCACTTTCCGGGCATCAGTGGATTGCCATGAAGCTCGCTGATGACGTCGCGTCGCTCAACCCTAATATCGGGAGCCTCAACTACGATGTCGACCTCGACGACACCGAGAACTGCCTCCACTCCAAGGCCATCCAGTCCATGCCCGAGGAGAAGGGCTTCGCCGAGTACACCGACGGCAAGTTCGATGTTGCCAGAACCTATGGCGAGAGACTCGATAAGACTGGCATGCATCAGTGGACTCGCTATGTCCAGGGCCGAGACTACTTCATGAACCCGCTTACCAAGGACGCCGACTACACCATCGTCAACGACAACGGCAGCGTCGGCGCATCCGTCAGCGAGATCCAGCCCTTGTTCTTCAAGCCTGGCAAGTCTGGCTGGAGCACCTTTGAGCTGATTCGTGCCTTTGGCAACCGCGGCGAAAATGTCCCCGGCCTTAACGCCAACACCGACGGCGCCTACGCCATCGGCACCGAGCGCAACACCGAGATCAACCTCTTCCAGATTCGTCGCGGCCTTGATCCCCAGGTTGCCACCATCCAGTGGGAGATGCTCTCCCGCGCTGCGTACTCCGTCGCCATCCCGTTGTACTCCGCTCTGATAACTGAGGTCAGCCCGTACTTCAGCGATCAGACCGTCTCCTTCGAGCACTGCGAAGAGACCGACATCGTAAACAACGAGGAGCCCGAGAACTCAATCAACTACGTTCTCATGGACATCAGCTCGCTCTGCTTTGAGAACCCTGACACCCTTGGTATCAGCGTCCGTGCCTACCTCGATGCGCTCCAGAATGAGCTCATCGAGCAGAACAAGGAAGTTGACGCCGCCATGCTGGCCGAAACGACCACCGAGGGCCGCACCGCTCTGGCCAATAAGGCCGGCAAGGCTGCTACCGAGAACACCTACGTCAAGTGCAAGGCCCTGCTCCAGGAGATGCGCACCTATCAGAAGGCCGGAAACTTTGACGAGCCCTTCACTCCGAGCGATCTGAACACTGAGACCAACGGCCTCAAGGTGTCCATCACCTACGCCAAGGATGCTCTTGCCACCGATCCGGTCACCCCGGATCAGCCCGGCACTCCTGAGCAGCCTGGCACTCCCGAGCAGCCCGCTAAGCCCGAGCAGCCCGCTAAGCCCGAGCAGCCCACCACCAAGCCCGAGAAGCCTGGCAAGTCGGACACCACGACCACGGTAACCACCAACAAGACGAACACCAAGGGCGGCCTGCCCACCACTGGCGATCGTTTTGATGGCCGCATGGTGGCCGCATTCGCCATCGCTGGCGTTGTCGTCATCTCCGCAGGCGGTTACTTCCTCTACCGTCGCAATAAGGAGTAACGTCCTAGCTGAGCGGGCAAGGCAGCAATGGCAGCCTCGCCCGCTTAACCCGCCTTTTGACCGACGGGAAACCCGCCTGAAATCTTTTCAAAAAAGATTTCCCCGCACACACTTTGCTGTGCTATAGTGCAGCGCAACAGCAACTAGGTGCGACCGCGCCATGGCATCACGAAAGGAGCCACCGACATGAAGAACACGATGACGTCTCTTAACAACTGGTGGTGGCGTGATGCGAATACGATCGGTCGACAGTGAGTCCCTCACGCCTGTTTTTGCGCTCTAGGTGATTAGAAGGCCTCCGGTTTCGACCGGGGGCCTTTTTCTATCTCGAGCCCGATCGCATTCGCATCACGCGCCCCCGCTTTTCTCTTGCACTCCCCTTCCGAAAGGATTTTCACCATGTCTCAGAACACCACCGCCACCCAGCCCCGCACCGTCCAGACCGCCGACCGCGGCAAACTCGATGTCCGCGCCCTCGTCCTGCTCGCCATCCTGCTCGCCGCCGGCTTCATCCTCAACTTCACCGTCGGCAAGGCCATCTCGGGCATCTCGGGCGGCATGATCAGCCCCGAGTTCATCATCTCGGCCTTCTGCCTCACCATCCTGGTCGTTCGCCCCAACATCGGCCAGGCGCTCGTCATTGGCCTCATCTCGGCTGCCGTGATCCAGATCACCACCACTTCGCCGTTCGTCGATTTTGCCGCCGAGGGCATCGCCGCCATGCTCATGGCCGGCATCGTCAACGCCGCCGGCAAGAACGGTCAGGTAAAGCCCGCCATCGCTATTGTCGCAACCTTCCTGACCACCTTTGTCTCCGGCGTCATCTTCATGGTCATCAAGATGGCCATGCTCGGCGTGGTAGGCGAGCTCGCCGCCACCATGCTGCCCGTCGTCGCCATGACCGCCGTCTTTAACGCCATTCTGGTCGGCGCCCTCTACCTGCCCATCCAGAAGGCCCTTAGGCTCAACTAACCCGCTCGGCTTTACGAGCCACCCCATCTTGGCGTTCATTCGTCGCTCGCGTACCCAAGTACGCTTCGCTCCTCTTTCGCGCCAACCTGTGGCCCCTCGTAAAGCCGTCTCCGTGCTCCATTATTCAAAAACGACTAGTCATTCAAAAACTTCCCCAATGACTACCTTCATCTGAAGGCATAGGCACTGCTATATCAAAATTCCCTCCGAAAGGAACCCATCATGGCCACCAGCACTCAGGCTCGTACTATTTCTGCCAACGCCGCTTCCGACAAAGGCATCCTCGATATCACCTCGTTGGTCCTGCTCGCCGTCCTGCTTGCCGCCGGCTTTATCCTCAACATGACCGTAGGCAACGCTCTGGCGGTTACGGGAATTAAACCTCAGTTCATCATCGCCGCCTATGCCCTAGCCATCGCGCTCACGCAGGCGAGCTTTGCCCAGGCCGCCATCTTTGGCATCCTGTCGGCAGCCGTTATCCAAATCACCACGTCAATCCCTGGCCTCAACTTTGTCACCGAGCTTGCCGGCGCGCTGACGATGGCAGCGCTCGTCAAGTCAAACATCGGCGGCAGCAAGGTCAACCCCTTCATCGCCGGTCTGCTCACCACCCTGGTCTCGGGTGCCCTCTTCGCCGCCCTGGGCACCGTCATCATGGGTGCCGCGCTGCCCACGGCGCTCGCCAAGGTGCCCATCGTGCTCGGCACTGCCGTCTTCAACGCCGTCGTGGTCCAGGCCCTCTTCTTCCCCCTCCGCAAGGTGCTCAACAAATAGCCTGATATGATGGACGGGGCCGCAACTCCACGGCCCCGTCATCAAAGACTGTCCCAGACAACTAGCTCTTGGGGACGTTCTTAAACGACTAGTCATGTAAGAACGTCCCCAATGACTATGAAAGGTATCCATGGAAACGATCATCAACGTCGACGATGTCTCGTTCTCCTATGGCACGCAAACCGAGCGGGCGCTCAGCCACATCTCGCTCAGCGTGAACAAGGGAGATTTCATCGGCATCATCGGACCCTCGGGCGCCGGCAAGTCCACGCTTGCCGCCTGCCTGTCAGGTGCCGTGCCCCACCACTACACCGGCACGTTCTTTGGGTCCGTCATGGTTGACGGCCACGACACCTGCGAAGCCTCGCTCACCGACGTGTCGCAAATCGTCGGCAGCGTGCTGCAGGATATCGACACGCAGATGGTCGCTTCGGTCGTCGAGGACGAGATGCTCTTTGGCCTCGAGAACTTTGGCGTTCCCCACGACCAGATCGAGCAGCGCGTGAGCGAAACGCTCGAGACCGTCGGCATCAGCGACCTGCGCGACCGCGAGATTGCCACCCTCTCGGGCGGACAGAAGCAAAAGGTAGCCATCGCCGCCATCCTCGCTATGCGTCCGCGCGTCTTGGTTCTCGACGAGCCCACCGCGGCACTCGACCCTGCCAGCTCCACGCTGGTCTTCGAGACGCTGCGTGAGGCAAACCGCGCACTTGGAATCACCATCGTCGTCGTTGAGCAAAAGGTCGCCCTGCTCTCGGAGTACTGCAACCGCGTGCTCGTGCTCAACCATGGCGAAATCGCGCTGCAGGGCGAGCCACACGAGGTTTTCGCGCATACCGACGAGCTCCGTGCCATCGGCGTCGACTGCCCTCGCGTCACGCGTATCTTCAATAGCCTCGAGGCCGATGGCCTGGTAAGCGGTACCCCTTGCTTGGATGTCGACGAGGCCGAGCGCCTGATTTCGGGCATCGTCGACCCCGCACACGCGGCCAGCGAAGCCCAGGCGCCCGCCGGCTCCCCGCATGCACCGTCGTTGCGCCCTCATGCCAAGGACGCCGAGCCCGTGCTCACCTTCGATCACGTTGAGTTTGCCTATCCCAATGGCGGCGCCGCCGTCCACGACCTAAGCCTGACGCTCTATCCTGGCGAGCTCGTGGGCATCGTCGGCCAAAACGGTGCCGGCAAGACCACGCTCACCAAGCTGCTCACAGGCCTGCTTAAGCCCGCCTCGGGCAGCGTGCGCGTCACGGGGTTGGATACCGCAGCCGTTCCCACGAGCCGCATTGCCCGCGAGGTCGCAACGCTCTTCCAAAACCCCGACCGCCAGATCTGCAAGGATACCGTACTCGACGAGGTCGCTTTTGGCCTGGAGCTTGCCGGCATCGACCGTGCCGAGGCTCTGCGCCGTGCTCAACTTGTTATCGACCGCTTTGGCCTGCCTGCCGATGAGGCACCTTTCTCACTTTCGCGCGGCCAGCGACAAATGGTGGCGCTTGCCTCCGTCGTAGTGGTTGAGCCCAAGATCGTCGTGCTCGACGAGCCCACGAGCGGCCTTGATTACCGCGAGTGCATGACCGTCATGGAAACGGTGCGCACCATGGCCGAGCGCGGCTGCGCCGTGATTATGGTCTGCCACGATATGGAAGTCGTCTCGGATTTTGCCGAGCGCATTGTGGTAATGGCCGACGGTCGCATCCTCGACCGCGGCCGCACGCACGAGCTATTCTCGAACATCGATCTCATGCAGCGTGCCTATGTTGAGCCGCCCCAGGTTATTGAACTCTCGCGCCGTCTGGCATCTTCCGTCTCGCCCGCTTTTGCGCAGGTGAGCGAGGTCAGCGATGTCGTTCGCATTACCAAGGAGATGGTCCGCCGTGGTTAACGTCATCGACTACATGCCAGGCGATACGCTACTGCATCGCCTGAACCCCGTCGTCAAATTGGGCCTCGCCGCCGCCATCATCGTCGGCATCTTCTTGTCCGACACCTACGTGGCGCTGCTGGGCTTTTTGGTACTCACCCTTGCGCTGGGTGCCTATGCCGGCGTCGTCGACCGTCTGTTCTCGTTGCTCAAGTTGCTGATTCCGCTCGCGCTTATCATGCTGGTGCTCCAGCTGGCCTTTATGCGCGACGGCAACGTGGTGTGGGGCTTTATCACCGACACGGGCCTCATCACAGGATCGAAGGCCTGTCTGCGCCTGCTGGGCGTGGCGCTGCCACTCATCCTCATGCTCATGGTGACCAAGCTCAACGACCTTGCCAACGCCTGCGTCGAGGTGCTGCACGTACCGTATCGCTATGCCTTCACCTTTACCACGGCGCTGCGCTTTGTTCCGGTGTTTGGTCAGGAGATGAACGCCATCATGGAAGCGCAGACCGCACGCGGCGTCGAGTACGACACCAAGAACCCCATCAAGAAGCTTAAGCTCATGCTGCCACTGTGCGTGCCACTGCTCATCTCGAGCGTGGGCAAGACCGATGCCACAGCCTTGGCGGCAGAACAGCGCGGCTTCTATCTGCGCACACGCGTCAGCTCGTACAAGCGCTACCCCATCAAGGGCCTGGACATCGCCGTGCTCATCGTCAGCATCGCCCTCATCGCCATCGGCTTCCTGTTCTAGTTCGCCACCGACAGCAACCGTCCAACGCAAAAGGCCTCGGCTCGCACCAAACGAGCCGAGGCCTTTACTGTTTCACCAGATAAAACCTACCAAAATTAACCTGTCCCTTTTTGACAGGTCGGAAGCTAGAGGCGGTAGGGGGCGCCGCTGCGGATGATGGATTCGCGCACCAGGACATCCATGGCATCGAGGGTGATCTCGGGCATCTCTCGATACTTCTGCAGCACCGATAGCTCGGTGCAGGCCAGAATGACACGGTCGCAGCCGCTACGGGCGAACTCCCACATCACGCGGTCGAACTTATCCATATCGGGCTCACGTCCGGCCTTCACATCATCGTAGATAAGCGACATCACATCGTTCTGACGTTTCTCGCTGGGATAGACGACCTCAACACCCGCAGCCTCGCATTCGCGGCCGTAGACGCCCGCGCCCACGGTTCCGTCGGTGCCCATGATGCCAATCTTGTGCACCGACTCGGCCGGCATACTCAGGTTGGGGTCGAACTCGCGCTCCCCCATCACCGCACCCGCAAGGGCATAGCGCACCGACTCACGCGGCATGTGAATAATCGGCACCTTCGTAAACGACTGGATCTGGTCGTAGAAGTAGTGCGACGTGTTGCAGGGAATGGCAATGTGCGCACAGCCCAGCGACTCGAGTGCCTGGGCACACTCTTTCATGGTCGCCAGCAGCTTGGCATGCTCGCCGGTCTTAATGGCAAGCGTGCGGTCGGGCATGGTCGACTTGGAGAGCACCACCATGTCGATATGTTCCTGATCGCAGGCAGCAGCCGTATGACGCACTACCTGGTCGTAGTAATACGACGTGGCCTCGGCGCCCATGCCGCCGATAACTCCCAGCTTTTCCATCGCCGCCTCCTTGGTGACGCTTGCGCAATTGCGCGTATCATACCCGCGCCCGCCCGATGTAAACCGGACGGGCGCCGCACTCATCTACTTGTAATACGTCTTGAACAGCTTAAAGTGGCGCAGCTTGGTGTGCCACATGCGCAGCCAGCGGTTAAAGACAAAGTCGCCCTTCATAAACGAAGGGTCGGCGCCCTTGCCTTCCTTGTCCAGACGATGCACCTTAGCGCGCAGCTCGGGATCCTTGACGTACTTGTCGACGACGCCCATGGGGACGACCATCCACAGCGCCTCGTCCTGCGCCGTCACAAACTCCGGCTCAAACGGGCGGTTGAACACATACTCGTCCACCACATACTTGGCAACGTTAAAGCCGCTGTTAGTGACGTAGTAGTTGCTGCGGCCCTGGCGCGTGTTGAAATCGAAGAACTTAAACGAGCCGTCGCGCTCGTCGTACTTAACGTCAAAGTTGGAATAGCCCACAAAGTGGAGGTCCTCGAGCAACTTGCGCACACCGCCCATGAGCTCATCATTGGGCTCGGTGATGATACAGGCGTGGTTGCCGACACCGTGAGGCTGATGCTCCTCGAGCAGCACGTGACCCAGGCACATCATGCGCACCTTGCCGTTGCGGTCGGAATAACTGGTGAGCACGCGCATGTACTCGTCGTTGCCGGGCACGCGATCCTGCAAGATCAGGTCGTCGGTGTAGCCGCTGGCATACGAGTCGCGAATGACCTGTTCCAGCTCGGCACGGTCGGCAATCTCATAGGCCTTTTTCTGGCCCTCGAACTCGTGCTGCCACCACATGATGCCGTCAGAAGGCTTCAGAATCATCGGGTAGGGAAAATCGATCTGGTCGAGCACTTCGGCAGGTGCCTCGCCTTGGTCGTTCAGCATCGCCATGGTGAAGGTAAAGGTATGCGGATAGGGCACGCCGTGCTTCTCGCACAGCTCGTAGAAGATCTCCTTCTTCTGACACTGCTCAAGCATGCTATAGGGAGCGTAAGGCGCGACGATGTTATCCGCCAACTCATGGGCATCCTTGGCCTGAGCCACGAGGGCAACATAGTTATCGCCACAGCCCACAAGGACAATCGTCTTATCGGCATGCGCTTGGGCAATGCCGTTGACGGTCCTGAGCATCACGGGCATGGTATCGATATCCACGTTGGGCGTGTAGTCGATAATCTGGCTGCGGTACGCGGGACCCGTCTGGTACTTGCCAAAGACCAGGCTCTTGACCTGGTACTCCTCGTAGAAGGCGCGCGCCACCGAATAGGCGTTGATGTCGCCACCGAGCAGCACGGGAATGAACTCGCGCTCTGTAAACTGCAATGCCATGGAAACTTCCTATCACGAACTGCCCACACAACGGGCGGTCTTTGCGCAACTGATTTATTCTAGCGTGCCAAACCGCCGGCGCCCAAAGTTCCACCGTATCTATGGCAATCGACGCAATCGTCCGGCACGAAGGCCAGCACGCAGATGGCGCTCACCGTTGTATGACAATGGGCAATGAACCTACCATTGTTGTAGGATTCAACGTATTGACATCCTCAAACGAAAGGCGCGCACGTGCCCCAAGACCATCCGACCGATAACCCCATCCTCAATGCCGCGAAACGCGAGCTGGCGGAACGCGCACAAACGGCCGTTCCCCTACGCACGGCAAACGATGCCTACGACAGGCCCGCCCGCATCGTCTCGATCAACACGTCGGCGCACAAGGGCACGCGCAAGTCGCCCGTCGCCGATGGACACGACACCGTTATAGAGCAATTTGGCCTCACCTCCGACGCACACGCCGGGCATTGGCACCGCCAGGTTTCCTTTTTAGCTGCAGAGTCCATCCAGACGGCGCAGGAGCGCGGGCTCGATGTGCACGAGGGTGACTTTGG
The DNA here is from genome assembly GCA_905214105.1 of uncultured bacterium. Classification (GTDB taxonomy): domain Bacteria; phylum Actinomycetota; class Coriobacteriia; order Coriobacteriales; family Coriobacteriaceae; genus Collinsella. Next base: position 115,514 of record CAJMKK010000006.1, on the reverse strand, counting down.
GGAGAATTTCACCACGCAAGGCATCAATCTGCTCTCGCTCCCCTTGGGCACGCAGCTCAAGCTTGGCAGCGAGGTGCTTGTCGAAATCAGCCAAATCGGCAAGGTCTGCCACACACGCTGTGCCATCTACTATCTCGCCGGCGACTGCATCTTTCCCCACGAGGGCGTTTTTGGCGTGGTACTAAAGGGCGGAGAGGTCCATATCGGCGACGACATCCAGGTGGTCAAGTTCGGCGACGGCACTTGCTCGTTCACCCCTGCCGAGGCCCTCGAAGAGATTGAGCGGGCTCGTCAGGAGGGCACGCTGTAGTTGTAAAACCCCACGTTGAGATAGCTTTTACAGCCCAAAACACCTCTCAAACAGGGCTCTGTAACGTTAAAGTTGAACTCTATGGTTTCTCAACAATTCATCATAACTGCAGGTCAAAGCCAAAGCCTCAAGTTCAACTTGACCCTTTGGAACCTTTAAGGTTCAAGTTGAGGTCGAAAGCAGTAGTAGAATACCGTTCGAACCATAACCTACGATTGATTGCAGAGGGACTGGATGCAGCATTCGAATCATCGCGCCGCAGCGCTCATTGCGTCGAAGCCGGCTCGTATCATCACGAGCGCCGCGCTCGCCGTTGCGCTGACGGCCACGCCGATGCTCTCCCCCGTTGCGGCGTATGCCGCCTCGCAGGCAACGCAGGACCAGCTTTCCGCAGCCCAGCAGAAGATCGAAGCCGCCACGAGCGCCTACAACGACGCCCGTACCAAACTCGATGACCTGCAAAAGCAGATTGACTCCAATGAGGCAAGCATCGAGGAAATCGAGGCTAAGCTTCCCGAGCAGCAGGCCAAGGCAAGCTCCGCCATGCGCGATCTGTACAAGTATCAGAAGGGCACCAACCCCATCGTGAGCTTCCTGGTCAACGCGCAGAGCCTGGGTGAGTTCATCACGACCTGCAAATACACCAACCAGATCACGAGCTCGAGCGTCGACGAGATCGAACAGCTCAATAACATGCAAACCGAACTCGAGCAGAACAAGGTTGAGCTCCAGCAGGCCAAGTCTCAGCTTGAGGCAGAGCAGAAAAACGCCGAGGATGCGTTGGCTCAGGCCCAGCAGCTCCGCAGCGAGGCACAGGCAAAAGCCGAGCAGGAAAATGCCGCCGAGCTTGCCAAGCTTGAGGCCGATAAGGCCGCTGCCGCCGAGAAGCTCTCGGGCGAGGGCGTAAGCGGCAGCAATTCCAGCAGCCAGGCCACCAACACCAACACCACCATCGACACCACGGTGAACAACGCCAATACCGGTAGCTCCGATTACGATTCGTTCATTAATGAGTGGACGAGCCGCATCGACAATTATCTCGCCGGCTCCCCCATGGCAGGCCAGGGCTATAACTTTGCCGTCGCCGCTTGGAATACCGGTGTCGACCCCCGTTGGTCCCCCGCCATCGCCTGCATCGAGAGCACCAAGGGTGCTTATTGCGCCAATTCTTACAACGCCTGGGGCTGGAGTGCCCGTGGCGGCGGTTGGCGCAGCTTTGGCAGCTGGAGCGAGGGCATCTCCGCTCACGTTGCCTATCTGGGCGCCAACTACGGCTCCACCCTTACCCCGGCAGCGGCCAAAAAGTACTGCCCGCCCACGTGGCAGGACTGGTACAACAAAGTCGCCGCTCAGATGAACCGCATCTAAGCGCAACTGCAAAGGGCCCCAATGGGGCCCTTTTCTTTTAGGTAGCGGAGGTATCGACGACGCCGGTCGCATTGGCAACCGCGACTATGACGATCATGCATAGGAGCAGCACACCCAATGCCTTGAGCCAGAGTTTCGCGAGTTTCTTGCCGCGATAGCTGTCGAGCAGTGCGAATCGCCAACGAAGACGGCGCTTATCGAGCAGCGCAAAATGCATAAGCACCATAAGGCCATCGACAAAGAAAAAATACTCGATTATGAGAAACCACGTCGGGTAGCTTTGGTTTGCTCCCGTGGGGTGAAAGACGGCAAAGTGACTTCCGGCAAAGAACACAAGCAGCGAGAAGCAGACGAGCGTATTCCAAATGCGCCCCAGAGACTCCGGAACGCGAGAGAGCAGACCGCATGCAGCGGAGGCGGCAGGCCTAGGAAGCCCTGCGGGGTTCTGGAGCCCTTGGGGCGTCAGCTCCGTCTCCGATGCCGGATTACGGACAGGCGCAGGCGCAGGGGGCCGCACGGGGCGACTCAGGTCGTATGCCGCGCGCGTCGCCCGTCCCAATGCCTCCGCACTCGCAAAACGCTTGGCCGGGTCGAGCGCCATCGACATGCAGACGGCATCGGCAAGTGGAGTGGGAATGCCACGCGCCTCGCATTGCTCGCGCATGTCGAGCCCTGGTTTAGGGTCGACTCCCGTCAAGCAGAAGAACAACAGGGCGCCAAGTGCGTAGACGTCGCTGCGCACGCTCGTCTGCCCAAACCCATACTGCTCGGGTGGCGCATAGGGTCGCGTGCCGAACTTGACGGTGTCGGCATCGGCGCCAGCGCGCCACACGCGCGCGATCCCCAAGTCAATAATCACCAGCGACGAAAAGGTCATACCGACCTCAGCCGAATACCTCACGCCCGACACGATAATATTCGAGGGCTTCAGGTCGCGGTGAATCACCGGTGCAGCAATCTCCCCCGCCGCCGCGAAGCCGGCATGGAGCTCGGCGGCTGCATCGCAAAGGGCGCCAAACAGTTCGCAAGCATAATCGGGCGTCGCTCCCAAACGCCCCACCAGGGCCTCGAGTGTCTCGCCTTCGATATATTCCATGACCACGCAAAGCTCGTCGCCCACGCGGCGGCAATCGTCAATCCGAGGCAAGTGCTCATACCGTCGCCCGGCGCGCTGGGCAGCAAACAAGCGCTCATACGCCCCGCCAATCTGGGCCGACGCGTCGATGCGCTTGCGAACAAAGGGGCCGAGCGAACCACCGCCGGTTCCTTCAAAGTACACGAGCTCGGTTGTTTCAACGGACGAGCGCTTAAGCACACGCTCCACGCGATAGCTGTCGTCGCGATCGAGCGACGCCAGATGTTCGGCAAGTGCTGCGGTCAGCTCGTCATCGGAATATGTTGGGGTCTGAGTATCCATAGCCTCCATCATAGCGCAGGGCGCAGACACCCCATGGCATCCGCGCCCCGTTCGCTTGCATCGTTGTTCGGCAGCCCCGCCGGCTCAGATATCAGTCGCTAACTCACCGTCTCCTCGCCAAAGCGATACAGCTCCTCGTTGACCTTTTGGAGGCTGCACCCGCGATCGATGCAAAAGATGATAATCGCATCACGGCGATCCTTGCAGTTAAGGACGCTTACCCCGGCAGCCGTCAGTGCACGGTTGGCCTCTTTGAGCGTCAGCGCCATCGCAAAGGCAATCTGCAGCACCTTATTGCGACTCGGGTGACGCGCACCGGTAAAGATCTGATAGCCAAAGGTCTCATTGAGATCGGCCATACGAACCACGCGCGAGCGCTCCAAGCCCTTTTCCTGCAGCAGCTGCTTCAGGTAGTCCGAAAGCGACGGAGCGGCAAAGTCGTGCTCCCTGATATAGCCATCGATGTTCGGCGCATCGAGAAGCTCATTGAGCAACTCCTCGGTCAGCTTTTTATCGGGCATACGACTTCACCTCCCCCAGTGCATGCAACATGCTAGAAACCGCTTACGTCCGAACGCTCCCAGCTAGCAACCTGGTCGGGAGACACCGTACCCAGCGCCTCGAACTTCCAGGAGCCGCCCGCCTTCAGATGATTGGTGTTTGCAAGAGCCGTTCCAACCTGGTTGCCATCGGCATCATACAGAACATACTCAATCTGAATGTAGCTCTTTTCCTTGTCCGTGTTATTGGTCAGCGTGCCCGTGATCTTATAGGCAAACTGACTGGAGGTGTCTTCAGCCTCGTCAGCAATGATATACGGTTCTTGCGGTTCTTTTTGCTCCTCAGCCCGCTGTGTCGCCTCGGCAGGTTTTGCCGAATCGCTCGCAGACGAATCGGTTGAATTACCACCCATAGAACCCACGGCACCGACGATAACCAGCACCACGATGACGCCTAGGATAATCTTGCCGATCGGCTTCTTTCCCTTTTTTGCCATTATTCATCCTTCCTACGATCCGGCTACCGTGCCGGCACACAGCACATCGTAGGAAGGATTGAACTTGAATTCATTAGCTGAGAGCTAAGGTTGCGGTAAACGGCCAATGCAGCTATCCAGACGCCGAGCAAACACACTTTGCGCGACCGTCTGCTGGCAGCGCATCAACCCACCGTGACGGATTTCCCGGTAAAGGCACTGATCATCAACAGGGCAAAGAACACCAGGTAGCTGATGCTCAATAGGTAGGCGACGACTAAAAAGATGGTCCATCCAACATTGGTCTTACCGTCGGCGCGGCGCTGCCCGCGACTGCGATAAAGCCAAATCGTCACGTCGATGGCAGTGATAAACAGTACGAGTGCCGCCGCAGCCAGCCCAGCAAGCACAAACATCACGCCAATGCTCACAGCGATGACCGGAAGCAGCAGCAAACCGCACCCGCACCCACCCGGACTATACACGGCAGTCTGTCGGCGCTTCATCGTCACTCCAAGTTAAGCAATCGTTTGTAGGCATCGAGGCCTTTGAGTAGGATTTCCTCGTCGAAGAGCATGGTATCGGTATGCAGAGCGCTCGTGGCATAGGCGGGGCAGTCATCCGAATCGCTCGGGTTTTCTTGTCCCTCTGGCACGCCCGTGCCCAGCAAGAAGAACACGCCCGGCAGATGGCGCTGATAGAAAGCAAAGTCCTCGGCAATTAGCAGCGGCTCGTCCACAAGTTGCAGCTCGGACAAGGCAGGCGCAATGTGGGCGAACAGCTCGGGGTCGTTATCGACTGGCGGATAGCCCTCGGCAAAATCGAGGTCATATGTACAGCCCGTTGCGGTGCACGCCTCGTCAAGCACGCGGCGCACGCCCTCGCGCGCGCGGTCGAACATGTCGTCCGTAAACACACGTAGGCTGCCGGCAACATGGGCCTCCCCCGCCACCGCATTGCAGACGGTGCCTGCCTGCAGCAGGCCGAACTTGCCAATGCAGGGCTCATCGGCACCCAGCTCATCCATCAGTTCGCGCTCGGCAACCAAGAACTTGGCAGCCGCCAGCGCCGTATCGTGCGACTCCTCGACCGGAACGCCATAGGTCTTAGCGATATGGATGCTCGTCCCGTGAATATGAATGTGTGTCTCGCTTGAGCGCGCCAGCAGCGGACCGGAGCAGCTCGCCAACGTGCCGGCGGGCAGATCGGGCCACACGTGGAAGCCGAAGATGCGATCCGCCCCGTAACGCTCGAACGCGCCGCTCTCGCACACCGTCTTGGCACCACCGGTCGTTTCCTCGGCCGGCTGAAACACAAAGAGCACATTGCGCTTAATGGCGCCCGGCTGCTCGCGAATTGTACGGTCGACATACGTCGCGGCGGCAAGTGCCATGGCCATGTGTCCATCGTGGCCGCAAGCATGCATCTTGCCGGGATGGGTCGAAGCGAACGCTGCCCCCGTTGTCTCGGCAATGGGCAGCGCATCCATATCGGCGCGAATCGCCGTGGCATGCGCGGCACCAACGCCAGCGTCGAAGAAAGCGCAGACGCAGCTGGGGCACGGATGGGTCACCTCGCAAGCGAGCGGCGCCAACACGCCCTCGATATAGGCGATCGTCTGCGGAAGATCGAAATCGAGCTCTGGAATGCGATGGAGATCGCGGCGATAGCGACGGAGTTCTTGGAGCTCGGTCATAGAGGATCCCTTCGTGAGGCACATCTGTTGCAACTTATTGTGATACAGGATTGTGGTGCACATGTTTCCAGCATATCCCTGCATTTTTTAAACGTTATATACGAATACTCTTGTTTGGTAAAGTGCAACGTGATAGGGTCTTTACCACTTGATAGAGGCGCGGGTACGAAGAGCCGCGGGCGAGCCGGCAGGCTTTGACCCCGTGGGGAGGCGAAACCCGCCGAACTGGGTTTTTCGGGCACGAACAACCTGGTGGGCCTGTGGGAAACACCCGCAGGACTGTCTGCAGCAATGCGGGAGCGCTATCCGGACATTGGGTCCACGCTATGCGGATTCGATGCGCAGATGGCGCCGTCTGGATAGCGAGGTTTACGGGACATGGCATTGACCCCCAACGAGGCATATGTGGCCAAGCAGCCGTTTGTGGACAAGGAAACACTCGAGCATATCGTCGAGCAGTTCCCCACGCCGTTTCATCTATACGACGAGGCGGGCATCCGCCGCAACATGCAAGAAGTGCGCGACGCCTTTGCATGGAACCCGGGCTTTAAGGAATACTTTGCCGTCAAGGCCAACCCCAACCCGGCGCTCATCTCCATTCTCAACGAATACGGCTGCGGCTGCGATTGCTCGAGCTATACCGAGCTTATGATCGCCCGCTCGCTGGGTATCACGGGACACGACATCATGTTCTCGTCCAACGACACGCCGGCTGCCGACTTTGAGCTCGCCGACAAGCTGGGCGCCATCGTCAACTTTGATGACATCAGCCACATTGAGTTCTTTGAGCGTGTTGCGGGGCCCATCCCCAAGACGGTCAGCTGCCGCTTTAATCCAGGCGGCCTGTTCCAGCTCTCCAACGGCATCATGGACAACCCGGGCGACTCCAAATATGGCATGACCACCGAGCAGCTCTTCGAGGCCTTCCGTATGCTTAAGGCCAAGGGCGCCGAGTGCTTTGGTATCCACGCATTCCTTGCCAGCAACACCGTCACCAACGACTACTACCCCAAGCTCGCGCGCATCCTCTTTGGGCTTGCCGTGCGCCTGGAGCGCGAGACCGGCGCACACGTCGCCTTCATCAATCTGTCCGGCGGCGTCGGTATCCCCTACCTGCCCGAGCAGCAGGCCAACGACATCCACGCCATCGGTGAAGGGGTACACACGGCCTACGACGAGATCCTGGTTCCCGCCGGCATGGGCGATGTGGCGATCTGTACCGAGATGGGCCGCTTTATGATGGGCCCCTATGGGTGCCTGGTCACCAAGGCCATCCACGAGAAGCAAATCTACAAGGACTATATCGGTGTCGACGCAAGCGCCGTCGACCTGATTCGCCCTGCCATGTATGGCGCCTACCACCACATTACGGTGATGGGCCAGCCGGGTGGCTCCGACAAGACCGCGGCGCCTGTCACAAACACGTACGACATTACGGGCAATCTGTGCGAGAACAACGACAAGTTCGCCATCGACCGCGAGCTACCGCGGATCGACATGGGTGATGTGCTCGTGATTCACGATACCGGCGCACATGGTTACTCCATGGGCTACAACTACAACGGACGGTTACGCTCCGCCGAGGTGCTGCTGCGCCCCGACGGCTCGGCCGACCTCATCCGCCGCGCCGAGCGCCCGGGCGATTATTTTGCCACACTCGACGTGCTGCCGTGCGGCCGTGAGCTGCTGGCCAAATCGCGCGCCGAAAGTGCCCGCCGCCGCGCTCAGGACGAGCGCCTGGCCGTCGCCGCTCAGTGGAACAAACGCATCCAGATCGCGGAAGCGAAGGAGAAGAACATGGACATCCGCAATCTCGAGGGTTCAATCGTCGCCCTTGTCACGCCGTTTAAAAAGGACGGCAGTGTCGACTTTGACGCGCTCGAGCGCCTTATCGATTTCCACCTGCAAAACGGTACCGACGCCATCCTCACCCTGGGCACCACCGGCGAGAGCGCCACGATGACCGACGACGAGGACAACTCCGTTGTCGCCGCAGTGGTCAAGCAGGTTGCGGGACGCGTCCCCGTCATTGCCGGCTCGGGCTCCAACTCCACACAGACCATGCTCACCAAGTCGCTCACCTATCAGGGACTGGGCGCCGACGGTCTGCTGCTCATTACCCCCTACTACAACAAGTCCAACGAAGAGGGCATCTACCAGCACTTTAAGACCGTGGCCGACGCCGTGGACATCCCCTGCATCCTGTACAACATCCCCGGCCGCTGCGGCTGCGGCATCAGCGAGCGCAACGTAGAGCGCTTGGCCGCGCACCCCAACATCATGGGCATTAAGGAAGCCTCGGGCAACGTCGCCTACGCGGCCAAGATCGCCCACCTGCTGTCCGATGACTTCCGCATGTACTCGGGCGAGGACGCCCTCACCGTACCGCTCATGAGCCTGGGCGCCTCGGGCACCATCAGTGTGTGGGCAGACGTTCAGCCGCAGCTCGTGCATGACATGTGTCGCGCCTATCTGGACGGCGACGTGGAGCGCGCCCGCGATATCCAGATTGCCGGCCAGCCGCTCATCAACGCCCTCTTTAGCGAGGTCAACCCCATCCCCGTCAAGGAAGCGCTCGCTCAGATGGGTATGATCGAAGCCAACTACCGCATGCCGCTATGCCCCATGGCAGACGACACGCGCGCTGCACTTACCGATGCTCTGAAGGGAGCTGGTCTGCTTGATTAAGACCGTCATTATGGGAACGGGCCGCATGGGCTCGCTGATCCGCACTACCGCCGAGGGCATTGTCAACGCCGCTGGAGAGCCCGTTTTTGACATCGTCGCCCAGATCGGCTTCGACTTGTCCGAGCTCGAGAGCGCACCGACGACCGACGTCATCATCGACTTCTCGAACGTCGTGACCTTCGATGCCGTTGTCGCCTATGTCGAGCGCACGGGCGCGGCGTTGGTCTCGGGCACCACAGGCTACACCCCCGAGCAGATGGACCGCCTGCGCGAGCTGGGCCAGAATGCCCGCGTCATGCACTCGGGCAACTACTCTATCGGCATCGCCGCCCTGCGTCACCTAGTGGCCCAGGCCACACGCGAGCTGCCCGGCTTTGACTGTGAAATCGTCGAGACGCACCATAACCAAAAGGTCGACGCCCCCAGCGGCACTGCCGAGTTGTTGCTCGACGCCGTCGTCGAAGCTAAACCCGAGGCAGGCTACCACCCCGTCTATGGCCGCGAGGGCATGTGCGGCGCGCGTAATCCCAAGGAGATCGGCATGCACTCGCTGCGCGGTGGCACTGTCGCCGGCGTGCACGAAGTGAGTTTCTTTGGCCAAGACGAGGAAGTCACACTCACCCACCGCGCCACGAGCCGTCAGATCTTTGTCAACGGCGCCCTGGCAGCCGCGCAGAAGCTCGTCACCCGCGAACCCGGCTTCTATACGTTCGACCAGGTCATGTTTGCCTAACCAGGTATCAACCGAATCCACCCAAAGGAGAGATAGCAAATGAGCAACGCAGCCGAGATGGATGCACAGGAGATTATCAACTACATCGCCACCGCGCCCAAGAAAACGCCCGTCAAGCTGTACGTGCGCGAGAAGCCGGGCATGAAGGTCCAGTGGGGCAATGCGCACGTCTACGGCGGTCGTCGTGGCAAGACCGTCTTTGGTGACTGGGATGAGCTCAAGGCGATCCTCGACGCCAACGCCGGCTCCATCGACTACTACGACGTAGAGAACGACTGCCGCAACTCCGCCGTGCCCATGCTCGACCTCAAGGGCATCAACGCCCGCATCGAGCCGGGCGCGATCATCCGCGACCGCGTCGAGATCGGCGATCGCGCCGTCATCATGATGGGCGCCATCATCAACATCGGCTCCGTCATTGGTGAGGGTTCCATGATCGATATGGGCGCCGTGCTGGGCGGCCGCGCCACCGTGGGCAATAACTGCCACATCGGCGCTGGAACCGTGTTGGCAGGCGTCGTGGAGCCCGCCAGCGCCACGCCCGTCATCATCGAGGACGATGTCATGATCGGCGCAAACGCCGTGGTCCTGGAAGGCGTGCGCGTGGGCAAGGGCGCTGTTGTCGCCGCCGGCGCCGTGTGCGTCGAGGACGTCCCCGCCGGCGCCGTCGTGGCCGGTGTCCCCGCCCGCGTCATCAAGATGCGCGACGAGAAGACCGACAGCAAGACCGGCCTCGAGGAAGGCCTGCGCCAGCTGTAGGGTTACGCGGTTTTACCAAACCGCACAACGGCTCGACGCTACACCTTTGGTTCCGTCGTTCTAACGAACGACGGACCGGCCGACGCTACAAACGCCCCAGAGCGGCAATCTGACGTTCAATCGTCGGGCATGACCAGGAGGTCAATGCCCTCCTCTTTCACGTCACCTTGCTCGCTCTGGGGCGTTTTCGCTGACTTATGCTCAACCGGCGACGTAATTCAGCCCCAAGCAAAAAAGGCCGAAGTCCCGAAGGGTTTCGACCTTTGTTTTTCTGCAGTGTCCAAGCGCAACTTATCGATTCTCGATGCTGCCGATGTTTTTGAGCTCGATGGAGATGAGGCCGTTGGGTTCGTTGACGAACTCGATGTACTCGGAGTTCGAGCCCATCTCGGCCGGAAAGCTGATCTCGATGCCCGTATCGGTACGAATCTTGTGGTTGCGCACGGCCGCACGCTCGACCTGCTTGCGCTCCACGGGCACACGCTCGGGCACCTTCTCTTCGGTCAGCGCCGCACGCACGCTCTCCTTGATGACCGGCTCGTCCTCAAAGACCTCATCGACGATATCCCAGGGCGGCAGTTCCTCATCGTCCTCAACCTTCTCGGCAACGGCAGCCTTAACCTTAGCGAGCGCTACGGCTGTATTGGCACCGTGCTCCTCGGCGACTTCCTCGACCACGCGCGTCACGGTGTCGATGACCTCCTTGCCCGACACGCCCGTATCGCACTGCAGCAGACCGTCGGGAATGAGCATACGGTCTTCGCCGGCAATCTTGCGCTTCTTGTCCACATAGCCGATCTCCATGGTGCTCGCGCGCACGATGGCATAGCTTGGCACCTTTTGGGAAGGATTCGGCAGAATAGCATAGTGGCGCGCGATGTCGTTGCGTACCTCGCCCTCCTCGCGGCCCACCTCGTGCATAAAGGCCTGTTTGGAGCCCAGCAGCATCACGGCAAACCAGCGGGCATCCTCGTCGTCGTCAAAGTCGGCCACGAGCACATCGGTGGACTCGGCTTTTTCGGCCTTGGTAAGCTCGGAGGAAATGAACTCCGCAATCTGCTGCGACAGGTCTACGAACTCGCGCTCGCCAAAGAAATAGCCCTTGAGCTCGCCGCCAAACGCAGAGTTCTCGGCAAACGTGGCGCGCTTATTGTCGGCCGAGGTTCGTGCGCGGCGCAGATGCGTGGTCACAAAGTTGCGCACGGTACGGCTCTCGATATCGAGCTCGCGCTGGCTCATGACGTTGACGGCAGAGTCAAAGTCCAGGATATGCAGAATCGCGTGATTGATTTTCATATACGGCATTCCGTTCTAGATCGATTTCGGCACGAACCAGTATAGCGGTCGAGCCCGCCCCAGGCGCATCGAAGCTTGGTGCATCGGGGACAGGTTGCTTTGCACCAATGGTTAGCGCAGGAGCTCGGACTGCCAAGCCTCGAGCTGTTCTGCCAAACTCTTGCCGGCAGCGGGCATGTCGATCTGGGGTCGTTTGGGCAGCAGTGCGCATTTAAGGATTGCCACGATGGTCTGCGAGACAAAGCGTCGCGTATCCTCGTCAAAGCCTTGCGCAGCCTGGAGCATCACGGGCAGGCTCTCGCGCAGATTCCCGGCGATATCCGCAAACCGCTCAGCACCCGTAGCCTCAAACACGGAGAACAACGCATCTACAAAACGCTCGCGCTCGCTAGGTGACACTGCAAGCAGCATCTCGCGAATGGAGCCATCAACGTATCGAGCACCGGCGGACAGGCGCTCACAGTACACGAAGTCGCGATCATCAACCACCCAGCTAAAGGGATTATGCTGCAGCAGGCTGAACTCGGTGCTCTCAACGATGGCGTAGTCCTCCTGTGTCTCGAACATCATGCCAAAGATCGACGACCGAGGTAGCGTCTTGTCGATTCGACCGGAAAGATCGGCAAAGGCGTTGCCGTTCAGAAACTCCTCGACAAAGCCCGGACCATCATGGGAATACACCCGTTCGATTCGCTCACGGGCGACATCGGAGCACATCGCCGCACCGTACACCGCAAGGTTTCCACCCTTGGAATGACCTCCGCACAAAAGCGGCCCGTCAATCGCATCCGCCGCCTCGTCCACATAGCGCGCCGCAGATTCCTGGGAGGGCACGGGACACCGGAACGCCATGTTGAAGTCCTCTTTCCAGCCCACAATCGTGCTGTCGGTCCCCCGGAAGGAAAGATAGCTAAACCCCGCCGGAAACCGGAACGCCATGGCTGCAAACTGCTCTGTCGCCACCACATCGCTCACGGCACGATAGCCGCAAACGTGCACGCCACGGTAGCGAGGGCTTGCTGCCACGGCCTCCAACAGGGCACGGCTCCCCTCCGGATCCCACAGGTCGCCAATCATGTCTTGGTAGCACTCGGCGCGCAGCAGCTCGCGTACGTCTAGGCCCTGCCAGTTCGTCAGCTCCGCCATATCACCCGGCAAACGCAAATAGGACAACCACGCAAAGACCAGGCTATCCACCGCGCAGAACGGCCGTTCCTCAAACGGATCAAACGCCGTCTGGGCATAGGTCAAAAAATTAGGCGAATCCGACATGGCCCTCCCATCAACTATGGTGCATTGGGGTGGTGCAAAGTAACCTGACCCCCTCGCACCAAAAAGGCGCCCGGACCGTGTGGCCCGGACGCCTTTCATTGTAGCCTGCTGCCCAAAAGAGCTCGATTTAGCAGGAGAAGTCGACGCTGTCGATGATGTCCTTGAGGGCCTTGGCGGAGGCGGTAAGCTCATGCTGCTCGTCATCGTTCAGCGGCACGGGAACGCGGCAGACAACGCCGTCGCGGCCAACGACGGTCGGCATGGAGATGGCAAGATCGGACAGGCCATACTCGCCCACCATGAGCGAGGAGACGGGCAGAACGGTCTGCTCGTCGCGCATGACGGCAGTGCAGATGCGCTTGACGGCCATGGCGACACCGTAGTAAGTGGCGTGCTTCTTCTCAATGATGGTGTAAGCGGAGTTCTTGACGTCCTCGGCGATGCGCTTCTCGGCAGCCTCATGCTCCAGATGGCCGTGAAGCTCGCAGAAGGTGTTCAGCGGCACGCCGGCAACCTGAGCGCTGGACCAAGCGACAAACTCGGAATCGCCGTGCTCGCCCATGACGTAGGCCTGGACATCGCGCGGGTCAACCTCGACGTGGGCGCCGAGCATCTGCTGCAGACGGCCGGTGTCGAGTACAGTGCCCGAACCGATGACATGGCCCTCGGGCAGGCCGGACATCTTGATGGCGGCGTAGGTCAGAACATCGACCGGGTTGGAGACGATGAGCAGGATGCCGTCGAAGCCGGACTTCTTAATCTCGGGAATAATGGACTTAAAGATGCTGACGTTCTTGTTGACCAGGTCCAGGCGGGTCTCACCGGGCTTCTGGGCAGCGCCAGCGGTGACGACGATCATGGCAGCGTCGGCGACATCGGAATAATCGCCGGCGTAGATCTTCATCGGCTCGGCAAACGTCATGCCGTGCGCGATATCCAGGGCCTCACCCTCGGCGCGGTTCTTGTCCACGTCGATGAGGACCATCTCGGAGAACAGACCACTCTGCATCAACGCAAACGCCGAAGACGAGCCGACGAAACCGCAGCCGACAATAGCGACCTTCTTCTCGTTAACCATTAGAAACTCCCATCTCTCTCCACAAACAAGCCGCCCGGGAACGACCCGAGCGGCTTGCCGTAATCCCAATACATCCAATCGGGACTTTGATTATGCTCCTATTCGCAGCCAAATATCGACCGTTTACCGAAATTATTTGCAGGATTCGTAAAATAACTGCACGAAATCGGTTTCGAGCTATTGACGCGCCGAAATAGCTTTCTAAAACAGGCCCGCCGCGCGAATGGCTTCGACAGCCAAAGCGATCTGATCGGGCGGCAGGACCAGCGCCATGCGCACGTGCCCCTCGCCCGAAGGACCAAAGCTCGCACCCGGCGTCACCACAACGCCGGCCTTCTCCATGAGCTCCTCGCAAAACGCCATGGAATCGGTGCGACCACCGGGAAGCTTGGCCCACACAAACATGGAGCCATGCGCGTTGGGACGCTCCCAGCCCAAGCCCTCAAGACCGTCGCACAGGGCATCGCGGCGCTCCTGGTACTTCAGACGCTGCGCCTCGACCTCATCGCGAGGACCGTTGAGGCACGCGATGGCAGCCTTCTGGATCGGGAAGAACATACCGAAGTCGATCTGGCCGCGCAGCTTGGCAAAAGCCGAGACCACATCCTCGCGACCGACCAAAAAGCCGATGCGCGCGCCGGTGACGTTAAACGACTTAGAGAGCGAAAAGAACTCAACGCCCACCTCGAGCGCGCCGGGATACTGCAAAAAGCTTCCGCCCGGCTCGCCGTCGAACACGATGTCGGAGTACGCGTTGTCATGGACGATGAGCAGGTCGTGCTCGCGAGCAAAGGCGATAATCTCCTCGTAGACCTCGGGCGTGCCCACCGAGCCGACCGGGTTCGCGGGCAGCGACACGATCATATACTTGGCACGATCGGCAACCTCGGGATCGATACCCGCCACATAGGGCAGGTAATTATGCTCGGCGACCAACGGATAGTACTCGAGCTTGGCATCGGCGATCTTGGCACCCGCTTCAAAGACCGGATAGCACGGATCGGGAACCAGAATGGTGTCACCCGGATCGAGCAGGGCCAGGCCCAAATGGCCCACGCCCTCCTGCGTGCCGTTGCACGACTGCACCATGGACGGCGTAATGCCCGAAACGCCAAAACGGCGCTCATAGTAATCGCACACGGCTTGCTTGAGCTCGGGCAGGTCGCGCAGGGCATACTTCCACATCTCGGGATCTTGGGCTGCTTGCGTGAGTGCCTCGACCACGTGGTCGTACGGCTTAAAGTCGGGCGTTCCCACGCTCATGTTGTAAATGGTCTTACCCTGAGCCTTCAGCGCGAGGAGCTTGTTGTTGAGCGAGGCGAAGACCTCCGCGCCAAAGCGGTCGAGACGCTGCGATGCCTGCATGGTGCCACCTTTCGATATAAAAAACGCGGCGCTCCGACAAGAGCGCCGCGCGATACGGGCCATCAGATTGTAAAAGTGTAACGCTTGCAAACCCCGTATTGGTTCAATTTAGCCAACCTTAGTCAATTGGATTGAGCGCGTCGATCTGCGCAAGCCACAGATGCGAGCTGGCGTCACTCGGCATACGCCAATCGCCGCGCGGACTGAGCGTCACCGAGCCCACCTTGGGACCATCGGGCAGGCAGCTGCGCTTAAACTGCTGGGCAAAGAAGCGACGGTAGAACGTACGCAGCCACGTGTGGACGGTCTTGGCATCGTAGACACCCTCAAAGCTCTTGAGCGCCATGCGGTAGATCTTACCCGGCTCAAAGCCAAAACGCAGCAGGTAGTAGAGGAAATAGTCGTGGAGCTCGTACGGGCCCACCAAATCCTCGGTCTTCTGCGCAATCTCGCCGTCGCCCGTGGGAGGCAGAAGCTCGGGGGACACCGGCGTATCGAGGATATCGAGCAAGACCTCGGCAATACGCCCGCCAAAGACATCAGCCGCATAGCGCACCAGATGGCGCACAAGCGTCTTGGGCACGCTCGCGTTGACGGCGTACATGCTCATGTGGTCGCCGTTGTACGTGGCCCAGCCGAGCGCCAGCTCCGACAGATCGCCCGTGCCGATGACAAAACCGCCGGCCTGGTTGGCCAGGTCCATCAGAATCTGTGTACGCTCGCGCGCCTGGCTGTTCTCGTAGGTCACATCCTGAACTGCCGGGTCGTGCTCAATATCCATAAAGTGCTGTTCCACGGCCGCGTGAATCGAAACTTCGCGAAAGCTCACGCCTAGGTCGCGGGCAAGCGACTCGGCATTGGACTTGGTGCGATGCGTCGTGCCAAAGCCAGGCATGGAGACCGCCGTGATACCCGTGCGCGGCAGCCCCAGTGCATCGAAGGCACGCACGGTCACGAGGAGCGCCAGCGTGGAATCGAGGCCGCCGGAAAGGCCGATGACCGCAGCCTTGGTGCCCGTATGGGCAAGGCGGGTCTTAAGGCCGGCGGTCTGCAGGTCGAGGATAGTCTCGCAGCGCTCGGCCAGGTCGCCGTGGTCGGCCGGCACAAAGGGTGCGCGGGGGAAGACACGGTCGATGTCGAGCGCATCGCGCAGGACGGGATCCTTCGCAAGCACGCCCTCAAACGAAAACTCAACGGTCGTGGCCTCCGGCGCATCGTCCGCGCGCGTCCACGTCGTCGAGCGACGGCGCTCAGCCACCAGACGGTCAAGATCGACGTCGGCGACGGCCATATCGCAAGTGAGGAGCTTCGTCGCGGCGAGCTTGGAGCCATTTTCGTAAATAAGGTTCTCGCCCGCAAAGACCATGTCGGTCGTGGACTCGCCCTCGCTCGCGTCCGCGTAGGCATAGGCGCAGTACAGGCGCGCGCTCTGGTTGGAGATGAGGCTGCGGCGGTAATCTGCCTTACCGATAATCTCGTCCGAGGCCGACGGGTTGAGAATCACCGTCGTACCGGCAAGCGCCATCTCGGTCGAAGGGGGTGCCGGCACCCACAGGTCCTCACAGACTTCAACGCCCAGTACCAGGTCCTCGGCGCCCTCATCACAGCAACGGTAGACAAGCCCCGAACCCAGCGGGACCGGACCCTGACCGGCAAATTCAACCCACACGGGATCCGCAGGCGCCGGAGCAAACCAACGGCGCTCATAGAACTCGCCATAGTTGGGCAGATACTTCTTGGCCGTGAGGCCCAAAAGCTCGCCCGCGCAGCACACGGCGGCGCAGTTGTAGATATTCTCGGCAACTGCAACGGGAAGACCGATGGTAAAGACGACCGGCAACTCACGGGTTTCATCGAGGATGTGCACAAGTGCCGCCTCGCAGGCATGCAGCAGTGTGCGGTTATGGAACAGATCGGCCGCGGTATAGCCAGTCAGATTAAGCTCGGGCAGCACTAGCGCGCGAACGCCGCGCTCGGCAGCCTCGCGAACAGCCGTCAGCGCAACCTCGGCATTGCCCTCGACATCGGCCACGCGAATCCGCGGCGACGCCGCCGCCACACGCAAAAAGCCGTCGTTCTTATTAGCCGAAACGCAGCATTGCCTTGTTGATCTGGACACTGGAGGCCCCTTCTACCCTGAGATTCAGTCTAACGGACGTTCACATATCTCTAACTAGCCAAAGCAACCTCCCAGTTTACTGAGACGCCAACCTGTGCTAAGAGCATGTATTCCAAAAATATCTTTAATTAAAAAAGGAGAAATCGATAATCGACTTCTCCTTTAAGCGAGGCAAGTAAATTCCGAAACTAATGGCAGAATTTATCCATGTAGTCCTCAAAGTCGAACACTTCTACCACGACGCCCTCTTCCTGAAACTCTTTCAGTTGCTCCAAGAGATCTTTGTTAATAACGTCCATGCAGAAACCTCCTCTATCTAATTAATTGTAGTATATCTGCTTTCATGCAATTATCAACCAACTTGTTTAATTGCTCCTCGTTTGCCGATAGTCCCTCTTTTTTCAAAATGTCGCGCACCTCGTTCTTAGTAATCGGCTTTTCAAACAACGAAAGCAAAGCGAACGAAAAATCATTAACCGCACACATTCTATGGGTGGCACAACTCAGCAGTACTCTTAACCCCTCTTTTGAGCGTCCGACTTCTTTAACAAACGAACTTTTAACCAATTGAAAACCATTATCGTGCATTACATAATCGGCATCGATATTTGTATTCAGCAATCCATAATGCAACAGTTCTTCTATCGCCCTTGTCAGCTCGAGGTCGCCCTGATCAAGAATAAGAGAAATGCTACAATCTGCCTCCAATAAACGGGCCAACTTAAGGTATACCAACTGGGAAACAGCATAGACATGATGGTATTCAGAATTATAGAAGTAGGCAAATGGCTCAACGAGCACGACAGAGGTCTTGGAATCCAGCCAGATTCGATCAGCTGGATTTAGACTAGTTAGCCGTCGCTTTACTTTGGTCAAATGTCCCTTATACCTAACAGCGTGAATAGAATCTAGGATCCAGGTCACCTCTGAAATATGAAGCCGCTGGGGCAAGTCAATTGTGTCGCTACCGTTTATGACCTCTTGCATATAAAAATCAATATGATGCTCATCAGATAAGGATTTTGCTTCATTTAAAGTTAAACCAGTGCCTGAAACATAATCCACTTCGAGGCGCAAATCCTCATATTGGGACTTCGGCATTACAGAGACACCATACTTATCGGGATGATTCCAAACATCCGACCCCATAACGAGACCAAAATTCGTAAATCCTCTCGTGGAATATGGAACACCACATACCTGTTTTGAATAATTCAAAACATTCTCTGTATAAGCTAAGGTGTTCAGAGCCTCTTCTTTAGTTTCGGTCGGAAAGCCAATCATAAAAAATAGATGAACAGGAATACCCGCATTGAGACAATCATGGATATTGCGATCAATCCAATCAACTCTCGTGTTCTTCTTCATTAGATCAAGAACTCTTTGGTTGTATGACTCGAGGCCAAACTGAATCTGCCTACATCCACTTTGGTATATCTTGTTAAAAACATCTGTACTTAGGGTTGGAGAGAACCTCGTTTCTCCATGCCAGAAAAACGTTTTTCCCGATGCGTTTATTTCATCCGCGAGTTGCTCCATTCTTTTGCCTTCGAATGTTTCATCCACAAAAGAGAAAACTCTCGTGCCGTATTTTTCATTTAACCGACACATTATTTCAAATACTCTCGATATAGGCATCTTTCGGTAACAACCACCGGTAGCACCGGGAATGGTGCAGAAGGCGCAATGATTAAAACACTGCCTAGAGGAATAAACCGGCAATATTAGCTCAGGCATGAAGTATTTAGAAAGGGCGAAGCCATCGAAATCGGGAACTGTATCGTTGATAAATGTTTGCTCAATCCGATGGTTTTTATATATCTTTCCACCTTTAGCATGGCAAAGGTTTGGAACACAGTCGAGATTGTCATCACCAGAGTCAAGAGCCTCAAGAAGACGTGCAAGCGGCTCTTCGCCGTCATACATCATTATCGAATCAATGTATTCAAAAAAGGGATGCCATTCTTTCATGCAGTCATCTGCTAAACGAGTAATGTAATTGCCGCCCAATGAGACGTGTTTAACAGATGGACATTCTTCTTTAATCAGTTTCGCTAACGTAACTGCAGAAATCAATTGGAAACAGCCGCTCACCGAAATCCCAATAAACTCGATTTTTTCCCTCTGAATACGCTTAAGAAAGGCAGTTTCATAGAAGGAAATAAACGGATTATGCAAGGTATCCGCAAGCGATTTCATTATTTCTGGTGTCGAATAATAATCATAGGGCAGATCTATGGAGTTGAACGTGTATTTAACTCCATATGAGACGTGATTTATGATATAGAGTGCATTTCTAAAAATGTTTTCAGCATATTGTCTTTCTTTTAGATTAAAGTATCTCTTCGATCTGAAAATATCTTTTGCCTCGTCAACATTAAGTGCCGACTTTTGTATCAACTCGATTGTTAATTGGACATTCGAACTAAACGAATCCTTTGATTCCCGATACCTTTTACAGCACTCTTCGACATGTCTAAAAGATAGGAGGTCATCGTAAAATTCCACGTTTAAGTCAACAATGTCAACTTTGTATTGTTCAACCTCTTGAAGATATGACTTCAAAACAGGCAAGGCAAGATACGGCCCCACTGGACTCCATCCTGGGGAAATACTAAAAGCGTTTTAGGCATATCAACGTCACATCTTTCGCAAATAATTCAATTGAAACACAACTACCATCATAATTGAAAATACACCAAGTCCTGTAACGAGAATTGAGAACATCGCGATGCTCGTGAACAGCGAAACAAGAAGTGTTGAAATAACAACAGCAACCGATTGCAAAGACTCCCTAATTGAAAACAGGCTTATCGATTCAGATCCGTCTCTCGCCAAATCCTGCAGCGATGTTATGAGAAGCACATCTTGAATGGCGTTTCCGGCACCGACGATAAAAAGGAAAATAAACGATATCCCAGACGCATAGCGATAGCCAAACGCCAGATACGCACCGAGCGCAAGATACGTCACAAAACAATATGATTTAACGCAATCGGAACCACTGATTAAACGACCATATATTGTATTTCCGAACAACAGTCCGATTGTAAGACTACTCTGAAGGAATCCGTATTGTATCGATGACGAGTCAAATTGCAATTGCGCTATAGCTGGCAAAAGAGAATTCAGAGAGCCGAATGCCACGCCACTAGAAATATCGATTAATAGGAAACCAATTGCCAAGTGCTTCGCGCTAAGATCACTAAATGCAGTCCTGTTTTTTTCATTTTTGCTTATTCCCTCTTTATCATTAACCTCGATAACCGACGGAACATCTCGCAGCAACCAGAACGACGCGGCAAAAGAAAGCGCGTCTAATGCAAGAACAGCCTCCGCCCCAAATTGAGCGACAACAAAACCGCCGGCAACTGGCCCCAGAACCATCATCAAATTCTGCAGGAACCCAAACGAATTATTAATTACGTCGCGATTGATACTATTCGTATTGGCTCTTAACAACGAGTAAAAGCAGGGCATTTCTACCGTTCGGCAAAGCGATACCGCGCACGTAATAGCAAACATACTCCATTTACTATCAACAAAAATATAGCAAACGAATAATCCCGCGCGAATTAAGTCTGCCAATCTCATGGCCTGCAGTGTCCCGATACCCATCTTCTGAGGCAGCTGCGCGAGCGCAACTGAAAACAGAGAGGGGGCAAATCTGCAGCAGACCATCAAAGCAGTTGCAGAAACATCGTGAGTTACCTCGTAAATTAGCATTGGCAAAGCAATATTCGCACACCAATTGCCTATTTCGCTTATCCCTCTAGCAATATATAGGACCCGAACCGGACGGCTAGCTCTCAATACCGTGAACATCACGATTAACCTCGTATTTCAGGCCTCGTTCATCCCTTAATAGGAATCCATAATCAACCAAGTACCGCCTCAACACGGCATAATCAGGATAGAGCTGTGACAGCACACGATTAACCTGAAGCTCCGTATAACTTGTATTTAATTCAAAGAAAGAGACGGCCCATAGCAGCATGATTCTTTTATAGCTTTCCTTTTTTGGAATTGAAACCAGCTCGCCATTCTTGAGAAATCGTTTTTTAAAGTCTATTAGCTCATCCATTCACATCCTCCATTTCATACGCATCTAATACTAAAAATGCATACGCTTTAGGTCATCGCATTCAGCTTCTTTATTCGAACTAAACTCGAACTTATCTAAATAATTTGCTCAGACACTCTTCGAAAGCTCGTTTTTCACTCTGAGTAAAATGCCCTTCCCAGTCAGTCCACGAACAGGAAGGCAACTCACAACGAGCGGAGTCGAAACCCTCTGCCGTCGGTCGTTCAAAATGCACGATAACCTTTTCGATATCGCCATCTGTAATCAGGTCAGAATGAATGACCTCGGTTCCATCTTCGAATGTCATATACGGGTACATCACGTAAACCACCTCGCAAACATAAATCCAGTTTAGCATCAAGCTATCGCACCAAAGACAGCAAGCCCCCTTGATGAGTTGATGGTATCTGTTAAATGTCACGTACGATTCACATCTGGTGGGTACCCTGATGGCTACACGAAACGAAGCAGATTTACACCGGGAGGACCCCGTATGACAACCAAGTACACCGACGCGCCGCGCACGCGCGTCATGACGCCGGCATCACTCAACAACGGCGTGCACGAGAACCATTCCATCGGACAGACCATGGCCATCGCGCCCAAAAAGGGCCTGTTCGACGACATTTCCATTCCCCAGATCATCGCCGGCGCCGCAGCTGCCGCAACGAGCGTGGCGCTTGCTTCAAAGATCGGCATTGCCGGCTCGGTGATTGGTGCCGCTGTGAGCTCAGTCATCACTGTTGTGTCCTCGCAGGTCTATCGCCACTTTATCTCCGCCAGCGCCGAAGCAATCAAGGGCACGCATGCCGCTGTCGACTACCCTACCGGCGCCTACGAGCCCGTTGAGCCCAATGTCGAGGAGCACCTAGGTGGCGCCGCAACCACGCAGGAGATGCGCCAGGTTGCGGGACGCGCGACCACGGCGCGCGTCGCCCCCAACAGCCTGCGCGCCAAGGCGGCGGCTGAGCGCAGCCAGACGCAAAAGAAGGTCATCGTCTTCTCGATCGCTATCGCCATCGTCGCGGTCATCGCCTGCGCCGGCGCCATCCTTATCACCACTGCCGGTGAGGGTCTGGGCGAGCGTCCCGAGCCAATCCTGTCGTCGCGCACGACCGAGAGCGATGCAAATGGCAACACCCAGTCGCAGGATCAGCAGGCACAGACGGACGATACGCAAGACAGTTCTACCTCTGCCGATTCGTCCTCGAACACCCAAAACCAATCGCAGGGCGTCGATTCCTCTGCGAACAACAGCGGCACGCAATCCGGCACGACCGGCTCAAGCCAAACGACTGACGGCTCTCAACCGAGCACGGGCGACCAGGCGAATGGCAATACATCGAGTACGGGATCTACCGACAACAGCAACACCAACAGCTCGAGTGGAACCGCGTCCGGCACGACATCTGACAGCTCGAGCCAAGGCACGGCATCGGGCAACTAAGCACTGCATCCCCAGATAGGCAACCTGTACAACGGGCGCGAATCGACAGCGGTTCGCGCCCGTTTGCCTTGGGCGCCGCCATGGCGAGCGCCATGCGATGGTAAGATGCTTTACATGTGTAAAGAGGAGATTTGCCATGAGCAAGACAATAGTTAGGCCCACACTTTCACTGGGCAACCACATCTATCTGTATCGCCTGCTGCGCGATGCAATTGGATGCGGCAAGCAAACGTTTATGACGCAGGTCGAGGAGGCGCTCGCCGCCGGCGACATGACCGCTTATGACCTGGGCTTCGAGTCCACGCGCGAGCTGCTCGAGGAGCTCGACGACTGCATTAAGCTGACCGTCTTTAAGGGCGGTCGCCTGTATGCCACCGTCATCGCCAACGAGGCCTGGGATGCCGCCCTTGCCAAGGGCGAGGACAAGCCCAAGGCTGCCAAGGGCGCCAAGCAGTCCTACAAAAAAGAAAAAGCGCGGCGAGAAGGACCTCAAGGCCGTGCGTCCCAAGCACGTTAAACGTCCCAAGCCCGTAGTTGAAGCCGTGTCCGAGCCCAAGCCCGAGATCGAAGTCGCTATTGAGGTAACGGCAGAAGCCGAAGCCGAAATCGCCGCCACGACCGATCCCGAAGTTATGTCAGAGCAGGAAGCCACTGCGGAGCTCAACGAGGCTCCCAAGTCGACAACCGAAGAAGCCGCTAACCAACCCGAGACGCCTGCGTTCCAAAACAGCGATGTTTTTGGCGACGAGGCCGAGGACGATCAGTCTGACGAGCCCGCGGATCAAGATACTGCCGAGGCGACACCGGAGCCCGAGGCGCCGCAGCCCGCCATCTCGCTCACAGTCGTCTATGACCCCGAAAACGCCAACGCAGGTATCACCACCATGGCTTCCACGCCGGTCGAGACAAAGTCGTCTGTCGAGGCAGAGGACGCCCCGCGAGCCGATGCCAAAGCCGAGACTGAAGACACATCCGTCTCCGTGGAACCGACAGATTCCATAGCTAAGCCAGAAGCGGCATCTGAGTCTGCACCTGTCATTGAGTCCGCATCCGCACCCGCCTGTGACCAGGCTCCCACACCTGCACCGACTCCGGTCCCCAATTCAGCACCGGCCCCCGCTTCCGCAGCACCAACCATCCCCGGGGACTTCCCCATCGATTTCGCGACCGAGGTCTTCTGCCCTAGCCCGCTGCTGCACCAGCTGTCGACTTATCTCCCCTACGGCGCCGACACCCTCGGCATCGTCGGCGAGTACTACTGGATCGCTCGCGAGCGCGGTACCATCGAGGCCGGCCGTAACCGCGCGAGCTTCCCCCTGCGCTACACACAGGCCGGCAAACGCCACGAAGTCACCGTACGCATTCGCCGCAACACCACCGGCGGCCTCGGAGCCACCTGGGCCATCGACAGGGTCGAAGCCCCGGTCGAGTAAAAAACGGCCTCGGATAGCCAATTGACCATCCGAGGCCGTTTGAATTCAGGCCTTTTAGTTGTCATCGGCGCATATAGACACCAGAGAAGCAAGCTCATCCTCAAGTTGCGGAGCAAAGTATCTAAAAGAAACCTGCGCTCCAGTCGGTATCGACTCAATCATATTCGCAGCATTATCTGAAACTCGGTACGATGCAGTTTCACCTGTCTTCAAATCCTCTATTGAGCAGACAGCGTCTTCAGCATCAATCGACCTAAGCACGCCTTTTCCTTGTAACATCACATCGGCATGCCCGCCAGCTATTTCTAATGAACCTGAGTCTGTCGCAGTCACTTCTCCGGAACCTCCGCGCGATATCTCTTCCTTTGTTGAACAGCCCACCAATGAAGCCATCAGCACCAAAGACAGAGCTAGACGAATCGTCCTACTTCGAAAAAGTCGTTCCATAAGTCCACGCATAATAGCTCTGATCATACTTCAGGAAGGATAAAGATGAATTCCAGCCGTCCGCTATGCCAATCATCTGCCTTGTCTCTCCAGTTTTCTTACCAGTAAGTGTGGCGTAAGCCTCCGCTGTTACAGAATGGGCTGATCCGTTGTACAAACTCGCATGTAAAACATTCGGTCTATTAGAGTTAATCTCATTTTGAATGCTCGCGATAGCCGGAGAGGAGACAGTGCGGGCGATAAGAGTACTTCCTCTGCTTGCGCAGTAATTTGTAAACCCCGTTGCACAGGTTGATATCGGCGTTCCGCCCAAAACAACGCCGGGAACAGTCTGTTCTTCATCGGAAAGAGCATGGGTATTGGTGTAATTCCATATCTGCATATATTGCGAAGGGTCGTTATATAAATTGGCAATGCCATACAGTTCCGCAACGTTCGAAAAAGCTGTCACCATACAAGCATAGTGGGCAGTAAGCCTCTTAATCTCGCTTTCATCATATGACATAAACTGAGAAATGGAACGAAATCCAGATACTGTGTAATCCTGCATTTGAGTTGCGTAAATTACGACATCGTTCCAGCTTGAAGGTTTATTCGATAAAACGACAGGCCGTCCTTCTATGGAAACAGCCGGGATTGTTCTTCCGCAATTTGTTGTTATTGAACCGTCCAAAGATTGCACACCGAATTCGAATGGATTGATCATTACGACTGGGTTATTGAAAGAATAAGACTCAACACCAAGATCTCCTCCCCGATCCATAGGGCTGACTAAGCCGTCTCCAAAACGATATCCCGTAAGTATTTCATCATCTGAAGCATCTAAAACCAAATAGCCCGCGGCTCTATTGAATGTCACAACCGGAACAATGTAGCCAAGCGGGGACCCATCAACGTCTACAAAAGGAATAGGGTCAGAAGGCGTATACGAAGAGCCGAGGAGTCCCTTTATATATTTATCGGCAAGCTCTTGCGCAATTTCTGAAGTAAATTGTATCTGCTCACCATCAATATTGCCCGTCGAAGCAAAAACCTCTTTCGGACGTGCGGCTAAGGCGACAATTGAAGACGCGACAAGTTGCAGAAAACGACGACGCGAAAGCATATGTTCTTCTTTCTAGAGGAGCGACTTATAAGATACTCCTATTCTATAACCTTTTTTGTAACGTTACAGCACTGGTTATATTTCAATTCGATTTGCTTATGTCCTTGTAACCCAATACGTCTTTACGTTTTAAACGGAATTAGAAAATCACTCATAGCAAAAACGGGCTTTAATCCCAAAGAGATGACTTTGATTATGAATCAAACCAGCAGCCAGGGCATAGCTGCAGTGCAATTGCTACAAGAAAGGCCGCCCTTGCTGGCGGCCTTTCTACTTGCTACTAGTCACGCGTGAGCTTGCGGTGAATACGATGCGGCTGGGCTGCGTCCTCGCCCAGGCGCTCGATGCGGTTGGCCTGATAGGCCTCAAAGTTGCCCTCGAACCAATACCAGTTGCCCGGATTCTCGTCGGTGCCCTCCCACGCCAAAATGTGCGTGGCAACGCGGTCCAGGAACATACGGTCGTGGCTAATGACCACCGAGCAGCCCGGGAACTCGAGCAGCGCCGCCTCGAGCGAGGACAGCGTCTCGACGTCGAGGTCGTTCGTGGGCTCGTCCAGGAGCAGCAGGTTGCCGCCCTGCTTGAGCGTAAGCGCCAAGTTCAGACGGTTGCGCTCGCCACCGGAGAGTACGCCAGCGCGCTTCTGCTGGTCCTGGCCCTTAAAGCCAAAGCTCGCCACATAAGCACGGCTCGGAACCTCGGTCTCGCCGACCATCATGTGGTCCAGGCCGTCCGAGACGACCTCCCATAGGTTCTTATCGGGGTCGATGCCGGAACGGTTCTGGTCGACGTAAGAAATCTTGACGGTCTCGCCCACCTCGAGCTCGCCCGAAGTCAGCGGCTCCAGACCCACGATGGTCTTGAACAGCGTGGTCTTACCGACGCCGTTGGGGCCGATGACGCCCACGATGCCGTTGCGCGGCAGGGTGAACGAAAGGTCGTCGATGAGCACGCGGCCATCGAACTCCTTGTGCAGATGATGGGCCTCGAGCACCTTGTTGCCCAAACGCGGGCCCACAGGGATGCGGATGTCGGTCCAGTCGAGCTTCTGGCTGGCGCGCGCCTCGGCCTCCATCTCCTCATAGCGAGCCAGACGGGCCTTGTTTTTGGCCTGACGGGCCTTGGGCGAGCTGCGCACCCACTCGAGCTCGGCCTCCATGCGCTTGGCGAGCTTGGCGTCGCGGTTACCCTGAGCCTCGATACGGGCGGCCTTGGTCTCCAGATACGTGGAGTAGTTGCCCTTGTAGGGATAAAGGTGGCCACGGTCGACCTCGCAGATCCACTCGGCAACGTTGTCCAGGAAGTAGCGATCGTGCGTGACAGCAAGCACCGCGCCCTGGTAGTTGTGCAGGAAATGCTCGAGCCACAGGATCGACTCGGCGTCCAGGTGGTTCGTGGGCTCGTCGAGCAGCAGCAGGTCGGGAGCCTCGAGCAGCAGCTTGCACAGGGCTACGCGACGACGCTCGCCGCCGGAAAGCACGTTAACCGGCATGTCAGAATCGGGCAGCTGCAGGGCGTCCATGGCCTGGCCGAGCTTGGAATCGATATCCCAGCCGTCGGCGGCGTCGATCTCGTCCTGGAGCTTGCCCATCTCGGCCATGAGGGCGTCCATGTCGCAATCCGGGTCGCACATCTCCTCGCCGATCTTGTTGAAGCGATCGACCTTGGCGATCATGTCGCCAAACGCCATGCGCACGTTCTCGATGACGGTCTTGTCGTCGTCGAGTGGCGGCTCCTGCTGCAGGATGCCCACGGTGTAGCCGGGAGTGAGCCTGGCATCGCCGTTGGAGACCTCCTCGATGCCGGCCATGATCTTGAGCAGGGTCGACTTGCCCATACCGTTGGGGCCCACGACGCCGATCTTGGCACCGGGGTAGAAGCTCAGGGTCACGTCGTCAAGGATTACCTTGTCGCCATGGGCCTTGCGAGCCTGATACATCTGGTAGATAAACTCTGCCATTTGCCTGTTTTATCCTTTCTACCTGCCGTTTTCCTATTCTTGATTCGCTTTAGTGGAAACGAAATGAGGAAACCAGCTCTGAAACTTAACGAAAAAGGGGCATGGTTGCCCACACCCCCTAATACTACCTGGGAAAAGTCCCCCAGAACATACTATGAACTGCGTACGCTAGTTTTCCGCAACCTTAGCGAACGGCTCGCTGCGATTTACGCCACAGCAGATACGAATAGACGTAGGCAGCTCCGGCTGAACCAAACGCCAGAACCGCAATCACCGCGGCAACGACTTCACTCGAAAGCACCGCACCCGCCACGCCCATCACAATCAGGCCAATACCCAGCACCATAAAGCAGGCGCCGCCAAAACGCTGCGTACGGCGCCAGTTCTCGGGATCGGCAAGCGCCCAGGGCGTCTTGATACCGAGCGTATAGTTCTGCTTCACACGCGGCAAGTAGTTGCCTACGCCGATGAACAGCAAACCGACAGCACCGGAAATCAGCACGTTAACCGAACCGACCGCCGGCACCACGCCCCAGACCGTAAGCTCTCCCAGCCAGCTTATGGCGCACATGAACAAGGTGAAGGCGATTACGAAGCCCTGATAGAACTTACCCGAGGTTCGATATGCCTCACCTTTGGGATCGATGCGCGGCACCACGCAGAACATTGCGAGAAGCGCCAGAGGCAGCACGCCGAGCGCGGAGGCCATCCAGCTAGGACCCCAACCATCGACGGCGCCGTTCGCGCCCCAGTGCGTGGGAATCTGTGCAGGCAAGCTCGGCATCACCATGAGGTGCGCTACGACATTGGCGACGCACAGAACGACCAGCGCAATCCACACGCGCGACGATACCCCCGTGGGGTGAATGCCCTTGTTTTCGTTATTCATCCTTATCACCTTCCGTGTTTGTAAAGCCCATAAACCAGCCAATCAAGTCCTGCATGACGGTGGTGTTTAAGCTGTAAACGATGTTTTGGCCATGGCGCTCATCGGTCACCAGCCCGGCGTTTTTGAGTGTCGCCAAATGATGGCTCAATGACGGTTTACTGATGTCAAAATGCTCGGCAAGCTCTCCGGCCGTACAATTGCCCTCGCGCAGCAGTTCCAAAATGCGCCGCCGCGTCGGATCGGCCAGCGCTTTAAAACCCTCTCCCGGCATAGGGCCTCCTCTCAGCATTTCGTTCGACGCACATACTATACTCGGTATTTAGATGTTTGTCTAATTGTCTAATTTTACACTCAAAAAATAGCCGCCCCCGCGTAATGCGAAGACGGCCACTTCTCACGCTACAAACGTGTTTCGGAGTTGGCTAACCCGCGGCAACGGGTGCCATCTGCTTCATCTTATGCGAATCACTGCCTCATTTCAACAAGCCCCTAGGGCTCAAATGGAATCGCGATAATACCTATAATGGCGATAGCTAAAACACGAATCGCTTCCCCATCGGAGGATGTCTATGACCGAAACCACAGCCGCAACTCCCAACGAGACACGCGACACCAAGCTCGAGATCATCATGGGCCGCGAGGCACTCGATAAGCTCGCCGATGCTACGGTGCTGGTGCTCGGCTGCGGAGGCGTGGGCTCCAACTGCTGCGAGGCACTCGCCCGCGGCGGCATCGGGCATTTTGTAATTCTGGACAAGGACATCATCGCACCCAGCAATATCAATCGCCAGGCCATCGCCTTTCACAGCACCATCGGCAAGCGCAAGGTTGACGTGATGGAAGCCATGATCCACGATATCAATCCTGCCGCCACCGTCATCAAACGTACCGAATACCTGCTGAGCGACAACATCGATGATTTCTTCGCGAGCGTTTTGGAGCAGACGGACGGCAAGCTCGACTATGTCGTCGACGCCATCGACACCATCTCGGCCAAGCTCACCATTGCCAAATATGCTCAGGACCACGGCATTCGTTTGGTTAGCTCCATGGGCGGGGCCAACAAGCTCCATCCCGAGTGCCTCCGCTTTGCCGACATTTTCGATACGGTACGTGATCCCATGAGCCGCATCATGCGCAAAGAATGCAAAAAACGCGGCATCAAGAGCCTGCACGTGCTATTTAGCTGCGAGGAATCGGTTAAGACCCAGCCCCGCGACCCTTCCAACATCCACGAGCGCACCGAGCTGGGAACTGCGAGCTTTATGCCACCCATCATGGGACAGATGATCGCCGGCGAGGTTATCCGCCAGGTCAGCGGGCGCGGGTGCGAGCATGTGCGCGCCGACGGCCAGCGCCTAGATTAACGAGACGCGCAGCAATGGCACAGCAGTTATTTGACGCGCACTGTCACCTTGATTTAATGGCTCACCCGGACGCCGTTGCCGACGAGGCGACGGCACTGGGCATGGGTCTATTTGACTGCGGCGTCGATCCGCGCGACTTTGCGCGCGCCAAGAAGCGCGCTTGCAACCGTTCAAATATCTTTGCCGGCATCGGCCTCCACCCCTGGTGGCTCGCCGACGGGCGATGCGGTACCGCCGAAATCAATCTGCTTTGCGAGGTCGCTGCGCAAGAGCGCTTAATTGGCGAGGTTGGACTCGACTTTTCCGCGCGCTTTGCCGGAAGCGAGCCGCTACAAATACAGGCATTTGACCGGCTCTGCGATGCGCTCGTGCAGCACCCTCTCGCCGGGCGCGTGATATCAATTCACGCTGTTCGTTCGGCAGGAACCGTACTGGACGCCCTTGAGTCATTTGGATTACTCACCCTAAGCCCCAACTCCCCCGCCATCATCTTCCACTGGTTTAGCGGCACCTCGAACGAGTTCGTCCGCGCGCGAAACGCAGGCTGCTTTTTTTCCGTGAACGAGCGGATGCTCGCTACCAAGCGCGGTCGTGAATACGCCCGACAGATCCCACTCGACCGCCTGCTACTCGAAACCGACGCTCCAGCCGAAGCGCAAGCAGATATAAACGCACGGCAGCTCATCACATCGCTAAAAAGCGTCTCCCGGCACATCACCGAACTTAAAAAATGCGCCGCGGAGGGCGTCGAATCGATCGTTTTGGCAAATTCGCGCTCCATATTTGACTTCCAATGACCCCGGTGGGCAAAAAACATCAAATATGAGTACTGTTGCAATGCTAGTAGCATTATTTTGCGGTAAAAGAACGCCCTGATAATGTACAGCCGTTCATGATCAGGGCGTTTTAACATGTCGAAAGCCGTCTAATCCAGGCTTTTATCGCTCCCAGGCACTCAGCTAGGGCCTCAAAGGCTTGATTTTGCTGTTACTAAAATAGTTACAGTACTCATATTTGGCATTTTTTGCCCACAGGGTCCCGGGAAGACAACAATTCGACTTCCCGGGACCGCTCAACTATTCAAAAATCGGCGCTCCGTGGCCCCAAGAGCCTTCCATGCCGCACACGGTCGAGGCAAACCCGGCAGCAAAGTCGAGCGCGCGCTCGATGGCCTCGGCGCCATCCTCACCACGCTTGGCGGAATCGAGATAGCACATCAAAAACGAGGTGAGGAACGAGTCACCCGCACCCATGGTGTCCTTCATATCCGTTACCGGTTTAGCCAGTTGGCGGTAATAACGCTCGCCATCGTAGGCAATGCAGCCCTCAGCGCCAGCCGTTGCCGATACAAAACGCGGACCTAGGCTCTTCACCCATGCCAGACGCTCGCGAATCTCATCCTCGCTCGCAGCGTCTGCCGCGCTAAAGAACGCGAAGTCAACGTAGGGAGCAATCTGCTCGTAGTACTCATCGGTCGAATCATCCGAGAAGTCAAACGAAACGGTAATACCCGACGCCTTCAGCTTAGGCAGCTCACGCTCGGTAAAGCAGTAGTTACCCGAATGGACCACATCGAACTGCTTCATATATGCCAGATCAAAACGATCGAGCACATAGCGCGCATCACCACGGATGCCGCCCTCGTTAGATCCCAGAAACACGCGGTCACCATCGACCACGGTAACACGAGCCGCGCCGTTCTCGCCGATGAGTTGTTTACATTTGGCGAGCTCGACGCCCTCGTCCTCAAGGCTCGCGATGACATGCTCGGCCGCGGCGTCGTTTCCAAAGATACCCACATACGCGGAGCGCGCAGCCCCGCACTTCTTGGCATACACGGCAAAGTTCACCGCATTGCCACCCGGATACATAGTGTGGATATGCTCGTAGCGATCGACGACGTTATCGCCAAACCCAAGAGCGCTAACGTTAAATGTCATAGCACCGCTCCCCTCTCGTCCTAACGAGATCGCTGTAATGGCTGCCGTGCCACCCTGGCCCTACGCGAGTTCCAGCAAATCCGGCAGCTGGTCGATAATCTTGTCCGCGGCATCCTGGCTAAAGCCAAAGCGCTCCTCACGCTTGGCGATTACTGTCAGACCGGCGCGCTTGCCGGCAGTGATGCCAGGCACCGAATCCTCAACGCAGCAACAGCGATTCGCGGGCAGCCCCAGCAGGTCCAGCGCATGCAGGTAGATGTCGGGCTCGGGCTTGCTCTCCTTAAACTGCTCGCCACTCACCACATACTCAAAGGCATCCGACAGCCCGCACGCATTGAGTACTTCCTCGATGCTATCCATGGGCGACGAGCTGGCAAGCGCCACGCGAACGCCGCGGCGGGGCAGCTCTCGAATCGTATCCACAGCGCCTGGGTTAATCAAAGCCTGATAGTCGCGCGGACGTTTATGCGCCCACTCATCCCAACGGGCCAACGCTTCCTCGCCAGTAAAATGCCCCTTACCGGCACGCTCAAACCAATCGACCAGCATGCGGAGAAAGAACTGATGCGAGGTACCGACCTGCCCGTTCAGCTCCTCTTGGGTTAGGTTCAACCCAAGCTCCTTGGCAAACGCGGCAGTCTCGCCCAGGTAGTAATACTCGGTATCGACCAAAACGCCGTCCATGTCGAAGATAACGGCGTCGAACGGAAATGCGGACACGGCACCCTCCCTAACAAAAGGGCGCCCGCAAGCGGACGCCCGAACCATGCACTATCGGCGATTCTAACCCAGCAGCTGGTCAAGTGCTACCGCGATACCGTCTTCGTTGTTGTTGGCAGTCACCATCTGGGCCACGGCCTTGACTTCATCGACAGCGTTACCCATGGCGACGCCGGTACCAGCCCACTCAATCATGGTCTTGTCGTTCTGGCCGTCGCCGAACGATACGACCTCACTGGCATCGATGCCGAGCTTGGGCAGAGCACCCTCGAGCGCACGGGCCTTGTCGATACCGGGCGCCGTGTACTCAAAGTACCAGTCGGCCGTAAACATGCCCGAAAGCGTCTGGATAAAGGGCGCATACATCTCCTCGTAATGCGCCTGCAGATAGGTCGGATCGCCCGCCGTCAGCAGCTTGTCCACGGGATAAGTATCCACGACCTCATGCAAGCTCTCGACCTCACGGATCTTAAGGTCGCAGGCATCGCGCTCATACTTGACGATATTCTTCTGCGAACCGTCCGGCAGTGTGATCATGCAATGGTACGAGTCCTCGACGTGCAAATCGCGACCGAGCGAGATGATGGGGATCACGTCAAAATTGCGCAGATGATCAATCAGGCGATGCAATTCGTCGGCAGGCATAGCCTGATCGAACAGCACCTCATCGGTCTGAGCGTCGACCACATGCGCGCCATTAAAGGCAACTAGCAGACCATCATGGTTCTGAAGGTCGAGCTCCTGCGCCAAGGCGTGCAGCCCCCATGCGGGGCGACCCGAAGCCAGGATGAGCTTAATACCCGACTCCTGCGCCGCGAGCAGTGTCTCGCGCGTGCGCGGGCTGATAACCTTTTGATCGTTGGTGAGCGTACCGTCGATATCCATTGCGATGGCTTTAATTGCCATATGCGCCTCCTTGCATCGTTTTTCCGTGCACCATCTTATCCGAGCCGGGGCACGTTCGCACGGCGCAGCGCATGACGGTTGCAAAACCACCCCATTTGAAAGAAGTAAAAAAGTGCTTGCAAAGACGCATCCCGACATTTAAGTTAAGAAGGACCGCCGTTGCGGTTTTAAGTAGATCGAGCATATTCAGTTTGAGTTTTAGCGTGTAAGAGAAGGAAGATCGGCAAAGTACAACCCCAAACGCAATGACAACTTAATGAGGTAACTGCCACATGTGAGGCACCCAGGGCATTGCTGTCTCGATTTTGAGCACGATGCACTCCGCCTTGCATGGGCAGTCCCATCCCGCCCCTGCAGCAACCGCCTCATGGGCTCATTGAAAACCGCATAGCACCCCAACGTCAGCACATCACCCACGGCAAGCACATCACACACGACAACCAACACATCAACAAACAGCACGAACATCAACCGATTGGAGAAGCTATGACAAACCACCACGCTGAAGACGGCGATAAGAAAAGCATTCTGGATGCCCGCATTGAGCGAGCATATGCAAACGAATATGACGCCGCCTTTGCCGCCGCGACCATCAAGAACTACGCGTCGCTACCGCTCGCGACGATCTTGGCCGACCACCCTCAACTGCTGAAGCGCTGCACAAAGATCATGGGCGACCCCGACATTCGCAGGCTGACAGATCCCTATGCCCCAAATCGAGATAACGAGCCTCGCGTCCTTACTATGGGCTGCTTAGCCCATATGCTCACGGCGCTCGACACGAAACTCAAGCTCGAATGGGAACCCGACGAGCGTCATGAACTCGAAAGCAAGCGGAACACCCTGCGCACCGCACTGTTCCTTCCATTGGACGGCCTCAAGCGCTGCAACGTCGAGCTCAATACACAGGCGCGGCAAAAGCCCGGGACCACGGGGCAGAAAACTCCAAGACCCCATGCGGCCATCGTCGACCGCAACCGATATAACCGCATGACCGCGCACTTTTCCGCCGAGGGAGCAGCCATAAGGACGCTGGTCGACCTGCTGTGCCTCCTGAGCATCAACGAGCTATTTGAGGGCTATCTCGCCCTTGTCCCCGCGACGGCACCCAAGTCGGTGGCAAAAATCATCGAGACCTGCCGGCACCAGTTTGGGCGCCATCGCAACGACGAGGAAATGAACGCCAGCATCGTGCGGTACTACAAGGCCCATTACACAAACGGCGAACGCGCCCCAGTGGAGTATCAGCTACGACTCGCATACACCACGCCCATCGCAACGCTCCATCGCTTTGGAGCCCTTGACATCCGAGAGCCGCACGAACAGGCGGCATGTCCCGAAACCGAGCTCGATCGCAGGCTCGGACGAACCCGATAGCTCGCCCGCCCTCGGCGGGCAGCAACCCATCCCACAACACAACCAACCAGAAAGGAGTCCTCATGGACACTTGTCAATCCCCCATCATCAGCCCCCTCACCATGCGCGAATCCGCCCGAGGCATCACGCTCACCAGCATCTATGACGAGATGCTCGCCCGCCGCGAACTCTCCGTCACGGGAAACATCGAAACCCCGATGGCCCACGACCTTTGCCAGCAGATCCGCCTGCTCGATGCCACTGACCCCTTCCGTCCCATCACCATATTCATCGCCAGCACCGGAGGAAGTGTGCGAGCGGGTCTTGCGATCTATGACACCATGCAGCTCGCATCGTGCCCCGTCCACACCGTCTGCCTCGAATTTGCCGCATCCATGGGCGCCGTGATCTTTATGGGCGGCGACGATCGCCGTATGGCTCCCCATGCAGAGCTCATGATTCACGACCCGTTGATCCCCCAAGGGGCAGGCGGCTCGGCGCTCGCGATGCAGGAGACCAGTCGGCGCCTCATGCAGACCCGCAAGACCCTCACGCAGATCCTCTCGGACCGCAGCGGCCTCCCGCTCAAGCGCATCCAATCCCTCACCGCAAAAGACACCTACCTTTCGGCCGAGCGCGCCGTTGAGCTCGGCTTTGCCCACGGAATCCTCTCGGCCACCAAGGAGGTCGCCCATGTCTAACCTCGCCAGCCGACTCACCGCACCCGAGTCCGCATCGACCACCATCCTCGCCAAAGGTCGTTCGCTGTCCTGCGACACCCGCCAAACGGGGCTCAACAACAACGCGCTCGTGATCGGCCCCTCGGGAGCCGGCAAGACCCGAAACGTCCTCAAGCCCAACCTGCTGCAGATGAACGCGAGCTATATCGTGCTCGATACCAAGGGCACGCTCTGTCGCGAAGTGGGTCCCGTGCTGGCGGCCCACGGCTACCATGTGCAATGCCTCAACTTTGCCGACCTCAACAACGCCCCGGCCCTTCCCGACAGTGTCGAGCGCTGCGGCTACAATCCCCTGAGGCATATTCGCCGCAAGGCGGACGGCAGGCCCAACCAGCAGGACATCCTCTCGGTGGCAAAGGCAATCTGCCCTATCGAGGACAACAACCAGCCATTTTGGGACCATGCGGCAGCAAACCTGTTGTCGTGCTTCATCGCCTACGTCACAGAGCAGCTGCCCGCCGACGAGCAGACGATCTGCTCGGTCATCAAGCTCATCGAGCACCTGGAGGATGGCGCCACGGGTCGATTGCTTGACGACCTGATCACGACCGACCCCCAAAGCTATGCCCTATCGCTCTGGCGCCGCTACGCCATTACGCAAAGCGCCGAGCGCATGCATGCGAGTATCATCGGCATTCTTGCCGAAAAGGTCATGTGCCTGGGGTTCGACGGCGCGGCGCAGCTCTATCAGGAATGCCACCAGGTGGACTTCGCCTCCATGGGACACGCCCCTTGTGCCCTGTTTGTAACCGTGAGCGATATCGACCGCAATCTCGACCCACTGACCAGCCTCTTTATTACGCAGGCGTTTATGGGTCTCATACGCGAGGCCGACAAGCAGCCCGACGGCAGCCTGCCCGTGCCCGTGCGCTTTATGCTCGACGACTTTGCAAACCTGCAGATTCCCCAGATCGACAACGTGCTCTCGATTATCCGAAGCCGCAACATCTGGGCAACGCTGCTGCTGCAGTCGACCAATCAGCTCGATTCGCTCTACGGCGAGGCACGCGCACGCTCCATCATGGGCAACTGCGACGCGCATCTGGTGCTGGCGTTCCAAGACCCCGAGAGCGCCCGAGTGTTTTCCGACCGAGCCGACGCATTGCCCAGCACGCTTATGGCGACGCCGATCGATCGCTCATGGCTCTTTGTGCGCGGTCGCGCCCCCGAGCAGGTCGAACGCTTTAGGCTCGAAGACCATCCGCTGTACGGGGAACTACGCGAAGCGCAGCGAGACACCACCCAGGTCGAATTCGCCCATTAACAACGCCGCGCAGTCCGCCACGCTCGACCACAAACAGCAAGGGCCCGCATCCCAACGGATACGGGCCCTTGTCGGCTATGCGTTACTTATCGCAGCGAATCCTACTTGCGGTGAGCGCGGTAGAACTCGATGAGCGCCTGGGTCGAAGCGTCCTGCTCGGCCTTGGCGGCGTCGTCGTGGAAGGCCGGGGTAATCTGCTTGGCAAGCTGCTTGCCCAGCTCAACGCCCCACTGGTCGTAGGAGTCGATGCCCCAGACCGTGCCCTCGACAAACGTGATGTGCTCGTACAGGGCGATGAGCTCGCCGAGCGCGAACGGGGTCAGCGTATCGCCGAAGATCGAGGTCGTCGGACGGTTGCCCTCAAAGCAGCGGGCCGGAACGATCTGCTCGGGCGTGCCTTCGGCACGAACCTCGTCGGCCGTCTTGCCAAAGGCGAGCGCCTTGGTCTGGGCCAGGAAGTTGCCCAGGAACAGCTCATGCACGTCCTGGCCACTATCGGTCGCAGGGTTGGCAGTATTGGCGAAGGCGATGAAATCGGCCGGGACCACCACGGTGCCCTGGTGCAGCAGCTGGTAGAAGGCGTGCTGACCGTTGGTGCCGGGCTCGCCCCAGAAGATCTCACCGGTATCGGAGGTCACGGCGCTGCCGTCCCAGCGGACGTGCTTGCCGTTGGACTCCATGGTGAGCTGCTGCAGGTAGGCCGGGAAACGATGCAGGTACTGGCAGTACGGAAGTACGGCGTGGCTCTTGGAACCGAAGAAGTTGACGTACCAGACGTTGAGCAGGCCCATCAGCGCGACGGCGTTGTTCTCGAGCGGGGTGTTGCAGAAGTACTCGTCGATGGCGTGGAAGCCCTCGAGGAACTGCTGGAAGCGCTCGGGGCCGAGCACGACGATCAGCGACAGGCCCACGGCGGAGTCAACGGAATAACGGCCGCCGACCCAGTTCCAGAAACCGAAGGCGTTGGCGGGGTCGATACCGAAGGCCTCAACCTTCTCGAGTGCGGTGGAGACAGCGACGAAGTGCTTTGCCACGGCCTCGGCGTTCTGCTCATCGGAGCCGTCGATGGCGCCCTGAGCCTTGAGCTGCTCGAGCATCCAGGTCTTGACCTCGCGGGCGTTGGTGAGGGTCTCGAGCGTGGTGAAGGTCTTGGAGACGATGATCACAAGCGTGGTCTCGGGGTCCAGGCCCTTGAGCTTCTCTGCCTGATCGTTGGGGTCGATGTTGGAGATGTAGCGGCAATCGATACCGGCGTCGGCATAGGGACGCAGGGCCTCGTACGCCATGACCGGGCCCAGGTCGGAGCCGCCGATGCCAATGGACACCAGGTGCTCGATCTTCTTGCCGGTAACGCCCTTCCACTCACCGGAGCGCACACGCTCGGCGAAGGCGTACATGCGGTCGAGGACCTCGTGCACGTCGGCGACAACGTCCTGGCCGTCGACGACGAGCTGCCCCTTCTCGCTAGCCGGGCGGCGCAGCGCGGTGTGCAGGACGGCACGGTCCTCGGTGGTGTTGATGTGCTCGCCGGAGAACATGGCGTCACGGCGCTCCTCGAGCTTCACCTCGCGGGCAAGATCGCACAGCAGCTTGACGGTCTCGTCGGTCACCAGGTTCTTGGACAGGTCGAAGTGCAGGTCACCGGCGTCAAAGCTCAGCTTGTTCACACGCTCGGGATCGGCGGCGAACCAGGCCTTGAGGTCGATACCCTCGGCCTCGAGCTTCTCCTGATGAGCCTCGAGCGCCTTCCAAGCGTCAGTCGACGTGGCGTCGATAGGTGCGGCAACAGTTGCCATAAAGTCCTCCTCAGCATACGGGCGCACACCTCCATGCACGCCCGGATATTCAGATATCTCTATTCTAGCGCAGGTCAAGACTGCAATCAGCGAGCGTTGCCAATCGGCCCCCAAACGGCGACCGACCAAAAAGGGACAGGTTTATTTTGGCAGGTCAAACGCTTTACCAATCAAAAATAACCCATCCCTTTATGGCAATTATTAGGCCGCAGCGCACACACTGCCGAGCAACTCACGCAGAGGAGACCCGATGCCCTCCAGCAGCTCGGGCGCGATGATGGCAAAAACGGGAGCCTCGCCGGCTCCCACCGTAGCGGGCACCTTGCCCTCCGAGACAATGCATCCATAGGGGACAAAACCGTCCTCACCGGCATCGAGCGCCGCCATGCGGTGGGCGAGCTCGCGCGCAAAGCCGGCTGTATCGGCATCACCGATCGCCAGGACAAAGTCCACACCCTCGTCGGTCGCCAGGGCCACGGCCTCGTTGACCAGCTCGCCTCCCCCATCGCCTCCAACCGAGCCACAGCGAAAGAGCACGCGTTCGAGCAGGGCGCGATCGAGCGAGCCCAGCGCCGCCGAAACGAGCTCATCACGCGTGTGCTTGTCACCACCCAGCACAACCAGCGCCTTGGTGCCACCGTAGTGAGCGACCAATCGTCCGCACCAGCGAGCCACGTCCCCATCCGCAACAAGGCGCGTCGGCATACCAAACCCACAATTGACCATCTTTCCCACAACCCTTCCGTGCGTATAGGCGGTATCAATCGTTAGACCCATGCTACGAAGCGAGGTTTTCCGAGCTGTTTCACACTCTTTAGGGCTGCGTTAAAACCCGATGCAGCCGCACGACCATACCTACCAAAACAAACCAGTCCCTTTTTGGTTGGTTTTGACGATGTCCGGACGAGCGGGTATTATCGAACAAGTATTCGATAAGAACATGTGTTTGATGGGAGGACGCGTGGGACACGAGCGTCACACCTATATCTGCATCGACCTCAAGACGTTCTACGCCAGCGTCGAGTGCGTCGACCGCGGTCTCGACCCGCTCACCACCAACCTGGTCGTTGCCGACGAATCGCGCGGGCGCACGACCATCTGCCTTGCCATCACACAGGCCATGAAAGACCTCGGAATCCATAACCGCTGTCGCCTGTTCGAGATTCCCGACGGTATCGACTACATCAAGGCCGTACCGCGCATGCAGCACTACATGGAGGTGTCGGCGCAAATCTACGGTATCTATCTGGAATTCGTCAGCCCACAGGACGTGCACGTCTACTCCATCGACGAATGCTTTATCGACGTGACGCCCTATCTGGACCTCTATCACACCGACGCTGAAGGCTTCGCCTGCATGTTGCGCGACGAGGTCCTGGCGCGCACCGGCATCACGGCAACGGTTGGCATCGGCCCCAACCTATTCCAGGCCAAGGTGGCACTCGACATTACCGCCAAGCACGTACCCAGCCGCATCGGCATACTCGATGACGAGACCTTTCGCAAGGAGATCTGGCCCCATCGCCCCATCACCGACATCTGGGGCATTGGGCCCGGCGTGGCAGCACGACTCGAAAAATACGGCGTCTACGATCTGATGGGCGTCGCGGCGCTCGACGAAAACCTGCTCTACGACGAGCTCGGCGTCAATGCCGAGTATCTTATCGACCACGCCTTTGGGCGCGAGCCGACAACTATCGCCGATATTCAGGCCTATCGCCCGCAGGCAACCTCAACTACCACAGGACAGGTGCTCTCGAAAGGCTATGCCTATGAACAGGCCTACACCGTCTTGCGCGAGATGGTCGACAACGCTGTGCTGGACTTAGTCGATAAGCACGTGGTGTGCAACAGTATCTCGCTCTTTGTAGGCTACGCGAGCGAGCGCGCCGACATACGCCGCCTCGACGCCAGCGGCACAGCACAATATGTAGACGGATGCGGGCATTTGCGTTCGAGCACGTCGAGCATCGAACCCGCCGCAACCGACGGCCCCGAGCTCACGCCCCGCGCGCCCAAGCCCGTCCAACGCGACGACGAACGCCGACGTTTGGTGCGAGAGGCACAGGCGATTGACGGCATCTTTGTGGGCGAACACGGCGGCAAGCCGCGTGGTGGCTATGCCGCGCTCTTTGCGCACTCCAACGCCTCGCGCAAGCTGCCCGAGCGCACCAATTCGTTTAAGAAGATCATGGGCTATTTCGATGAGCTCTGGGCGCAGACTGTCGATCCCAAACGACCGGTCAAGCGCATCAACCTGGGATTTGGCAACCTCATGCCCGAGGAATTTACCACTATCGACCTGTTCAGCGATGTTAAGGCCGATGAGCGCGAGCGCGACCTGGCGCGCGCTGTCCTGGCCGTGAAGGGCAAGTACGGCAAGAACGCGCTCGTCAAGGGATTAAGCTTCACCGCCAGCGCCACCGCACGCGAACGCAACGATCAGGTAGGAGGACATCGTGCCTAAGTCCCAACAACAGCCGATGCGGCCACCGACGCCTTTTGAACGTCTAGCGGACCCCGAGGGAAGACGTCGCTCCTCCGACCCCAAGCTCACCGCCAACGGCGCCGTCCGCGCCGGCCGTGCCGCGCAGTTTATGCCCTTTGCCGCCCTCACGGGATACTACGAGCTCGTGCGCAAACAAGAAATCACTGTTGAGCCCAAATGCGAACTCACGGAAGAAAAAGCCCTCGAGCTTTCGAAAAAGCTCGAGGGCCTCAAACGCGGCGACTTGGTGCGCGTCACCTATTACGATATGTACGGCTATCGTAGCCGCACGGGCATCCTCGACGAAGTGTTACCCGCATTCAAGCTGCTCAAACTCAGGGATATCGCCATCAACTTCGACGACATCCAAGGCATCGAGCTGCGTGGTCGAGCCTAGCGACGAGAACGCTTGCGCAAGACGAGAGCAATGCCAAGCACTGCGGCAGCTGCAACCAGCAATCCCAAGACCAGCGTGAGGGTCGAGTCGCCAGCGTGAGGCAGCGAGCCGTCCTTCGGAGTCTTCTTAGTGGTCGTCGAAACGGTCGTCGTGGTGCTGCTCGACTGGCCGTTGCCGCCCGTCTGGCTGCCACCAGGCTGATCGCCGCCACCCGGCTGCGAAGGATTGGTGGGTTCCGTCGGATCCGGAGTACCGGGATCAATCGGATTCTCAGAATTCTCCTTGCGCTGGATCCAAACCTGGCAGCCATTGAACGGGTTGGCGGTACCGAGGCACAGACCCTGGTTGGTCACCGCAAAGGTGCGCAGACCATGGTTATACGGATCGTTAAAGCCATTGGTCGTCAGCGTCGTAAAGTTCACGCCGTCCTCGGTCACATACATATCAAAGCCACGCTCGGCATTGCGAAGGTAAGACATGCACGTAAGGACACTCTGCAGCTTCTTGAGGTTCTCCTTACTCAGCAGCTTATCGAGCGCATCCTGAATATCGCCCGGCAGCTCGGTGCCATAGGCATCCTCGTACTGCTGCTTCAGGCTCTCATAGCTATCGAGCATGTCCTGATACTGGTCGGCAAAGGACTTGAAGTACGCGATCTCGCCATCGATCTTCTGGACGTAAGCGGCGTCGTCCTCAACGTCCTGGGACATCGTCGCGGCCTGATCGCAAAGGTCGCCCGCGGCATCCTCCAGCGCATCGCTCAGGTCGCCAAAGCCCTTAGCGACCTCGGTCTTCTCGTCATCGGCCTCGATGGCCTCAGCCTTCTCGTCATCGACCTCGACGGCCTCGTTTGAATCATCGTCCGCAAGCGTGTTCACGGGAACGATGGGGTCGTCAGGCGATTTCTTGTCGAGCAGGTGATCGAGCAGGTCCCTAAGGCGCTGAACCTGAGAGTTCCACTCCTCGGGCGTCATATCGATAATGTCGCCATTGGAGAACTGGCCGATCGGCTCGAGCAGGCTCGCGGTATCAAAGGTACCGATATACAGCTTGCCGTCGAACTTCTGCATGCGCCAAATGTACTGGTTCTCGTTTCGGCCAAAGCCCGAAGCCAGGCCGGAAAGAGGGCCGTTGCCATTCTTCTCGGAGAACATCTCGGTGGGATCGCCAACGACGAGCTCCATGTTCTCGTTCTTGTCCATGCGATAGATGTTGACCGACTGCTCAAGATTGGCATTCACAAACGAGCAGTCAACGCCACCCATGCCGCTCTTGCCGCCCTCTTCGGTGTTGGACTTGTTGAACAGGATGCGCTCGAGAGCAATCTCCTCGTCGTTGTATTCACCGATATAGAGGTAGTCGTTGTAGACGATGAGGTTGGCAGCACCAGAACGGGTGCGGGCAGGATCGATGCCAAAGCAGTACTTTGCACCGTCCGCCTTATCGCCAACAATGGGAGTCCACTCATAGCTGCCGTCGGCGTTCTTGTCGCCACGGACCATGGCGAACGACTGCATGGAATTATCATCGGGAGCGTTCTCGGGCGTACCGGTGCAGATGGTGGCATAGAGATGGCCATTGTACGAGACCATATCCCAAATGGCACCGCCGTAGATGCTGTCCTTATAGCGAATCGCCGGATAGTTAAACAGCGTGCCCGAGTTGGCAATCTCGGTGAAGCTGTCCTGGCCCTTCGAGGGGTCAGACGACGTCAGGATTGTCGACACAAAATTACCGTTCGCGTCTTTACCCACATTACTGATGACGAGCTGGCCATCATGGACGCACATGCCGCGGATACCGGTAGAAATGCCCTGCTTGTAGGCATCGCGGTAATCGTCCGCGCTCGAAAGGCCCTGATAGACAACTTTCCAATCATCCGTCTTAGGATCGATCTCATATACAGCAGGCAGGCCGCTTTTGCCGCCATTGGTCCTGACGCTGCCGCAGAAATAGAGCTTACCCTTATAGCTCACGGCATTGCGGAACAAAGGACCGACGCCGTTGAGCGATTCAGAGAGTAGCAGCTTGGTCTCACCGGTCTTGGTATTGATCTTAACCAAGATGCCGCCGCTGTCCTTGTCGGCCGTGCCGTCCTCCTTCTGCTGTCCATAGAAGAACGTGCCGTTAAACATGGCCTCCAGCGTCAGGCGCATGGTCTCGGCATCAAAGGAATCGCCCAGCGTGCCGTTCATGAGCGTCAGTGTGTTGCCCATCGCCGCATAGCAGGTGCCCACATAAAGCCAGTCACCATAGCTCGCAGCCGCCCAAGTGTAGCTCTGGCCGCGATCGCCTTCGTTGTTGGCCGTGTTACCATCGGCGCCCGGAACGGCAACGGCACCGTTACCCTGGTAGTCGACGATACCATCCGGCTGCGACGTTCCTACCGTAGGATGCGAGAGCTTCTCAAAGGAATATCCATTTCCCGCATTGTAGGTAACGGCACCCGAAGCGTCTTCGGCATGCGCCGGCAGCGGCGATACCAAGATAGCGGCAAGCGCTGCCACCAAGCCAAGTGCTCCCACTCGTCTCATAAGGCTATAACCTCCCCTGTCCTAAAGCCCAGCTTTAGCATTCTTCATTTCTGTCCACGGTTAATTGCAATCTGAGCACAGCAATAATCAGCGTATAAATATACACCTGTAATTTTTTGGACGGGTTAATAGATGCTCGATTGGTAGCGAATTCCGCGCAAACCGTCACCAAACTCCACTTTTACCGCATCTAAAGGTTATTTTTTACGCAAATTTTTGGATGTCGATAGTCGCAATGAGCAGGAGGCCGGTATCCACCGGAGAGGGCAACGCCTACATTTTCATAACGTAATAGCCCGCGCCCCTCACCGCCGTCTCGAGTGTGTCGCGATCAACCGGGAGCTTCGAGCGTACGCGTGCTGTGTGGTCCGCATACGTCACCGTAG
The DNA here is from genome assembly GCA_905214105.1 of uncultured bacterium. GTDB lineage: Bacteria > Actinomycetota > Coriobacteriia > Coriobacteriales > Coriobacteriaceae > Collinsella. The sequence continues at coordinate 71,178 of CAJMKK010000006.1, read as the reverse complement.
CCCACACGCCGTCCAGTGCATTGAGGGCATTGGCTACGTTCTGAGCGCAGCCGTCACAGCTCATGCCGCCGATGAGCAGCTCATCGCTATAGGGATAGTGGGACTCGTCGGTGTCTGCCACCACAACCTTCTTGGCTTTCTTGCCGCTCGCGCCATCACTGCAACAGCTCTTTCCATGCGTCGACGCCGCAATGCGACGCAGCCCAAAAAACATGCCGACGGCAATGACGGCCAGCACGATGAGATTCGCAGGGTTGAGCAAGTCACTCATGCGTTCCCCTTTCAAGTAGCCCTATCTAGATACCCCCATGGGGTGTTCCCATCTTAACCCAAAATCATGTCCGTTCGGTCAATTAGTTTCCCTCTTCAAACTTTTTAGTTGACCAAGGCTTACTTTCGTGTATAAGTTTTCCTAGGCTAACAGTTTAGATCCGTAAGGAGCGTCGTGACTCGAACCATAGACATCCCAACGTTTCAGGCGGCAGTCGTGCGCAACTGCTCCCCCACGCTCGCGGGCATCAAACCGGCATCGCTCTTTACCTATCCAGGAGTCTATGCCGATCAAGACGGCTCAAGCGTAACTGCGGCGATCGAGGATCGCCGAGCACGCCTGCTCAACGTTATCGCCCGGTGCAACCGCGAGCTTAATCCGTTCGGTATCCATCTGAGCGTTTTGGTCTGGCGCCCCTGCGGGGCGCTCGTATACGCATATCGGCCCAATAGCCTCGCCACTTACCTTGCTGACCCGCGCGCCAAAACGGCACTCGCCAAGAAGGGCTACGACACCGGCAACCTCTCGGCATGTCTTGTGCACCTGGCATCACGCATCACGCTCGCGAGCAATAACGCCGCGGAATGCGCCTGCGGCCAGACTCGATGCGCACTGGATCAGCAAGTCTGCTGCAACAACGACTGCGCCTGCGAATTTCCACACGAGATTGGCTACTTCCTGGGGTACCCCTGCGACGACGTATACGAGTTCATCGCTCAGCGTGGCGAGAACTACAAGATCTTTGGAGCCTGGAAGGTCTATACGAATGTCGAGCAGGCGCTTGCGACGTTTGATGCGTACCGTGCCTGCACCCAACACCTCACCTTTATCTATCAGCAGGGCTGCAGCTTGGCGCAACTTGCCCAGGCGACCCGATAGAACGTACAAACCGCGACCGCACGCCGCACAACCGAAAGGACTCAACATGAGCAAGATCGCCGTCGTCTACTGGAGCGGCACGGGCAACACCGAGGCCATGGCAAACCTCGTTGCCGAGGGCACCACGTCCGCGGGCGCCGAGGCCGAAGTCATCCCCTGCGCCGACTTCTCTGCCGACAGGGCCGCCGACTATGATGCCTTCGCCTTCGGTTGCCCCGCCATGGGCTCCGAGGAGCTTGAATACGATGAGTTCCAACCGATGTGGGACGAAGTCAAGGAGACCCTCGGCGACAAGAAGGTCGTCCTCTTTGGCTCTTATTCGTGGGCCGAAGGCGAATGGATGGACAATTGGAAGGCGGACGCCGACGAGGCAGGCGTCAACGTGGTCGACTCCGTCATCTGTTACGACGCCCCCGACGATGAGGGCGAGGCGGCCTGCCGCGCCCTTGGAGCCGAGCTCGCCTAGCTGCAATGAGCTCCGCCCGTAACGCGCTCTGCACCAAAACACATTCGCGTCCCAACAAAAACGGGAGCCGGATCACATCCGGCTCCCGTTTTCTGCTGTGTCAGTCATATAAAGCGGCTACGAGATATTACCCAAGAACGCCTTGGTGCGCTCGCTCTTAGGATGGTCGAAGACCTCGCTCGGCGTGCCATCCTCCACGATAACGCCGCCGTCCATAAAGACGACGCGGTCGGCGACGTCGCGGGCAAAGCCCATCTCGTGCGTCACCACGATCATGGTCATACCGTCATGCGCAAGATCGCGCATGACGCCCAATACATCGCGGACAAGCTCAGGATCGAGCGCCGACGTGGCCTCGTCAAAGAGCATCACGTGCGGATTCATCGACAGGGCGCGGGCGATGGCCACGCGCTGCTGCTGACCGCCCGAAAGCTGACTCGGCATAAAATCGATGCGCTCGGCCAGGCCGACCTTGGTCAGCTCCTCGATGGCAATCTTCTCGGCCTCTTCCTTGCTGCGCTTGAGCACCTTTTGCTGCGCAAGCATGACGTTCTTTTTGACCGACAGGTGCGGGAACAAGTTGAACTGCTGAAACACCATGCCCAAGTGCGTACGCACCTTATTGAGGTCAACGCCCTTGGCGCACACATCCACGCCCTCGACGACAATCGAACCACTCGTGGGCTCCTCGAGACGGTTAATGCAGCGAAGCATCGTCGACTTGCCCGAACCCGAAGGGCCCAGGACTACGACGACCTCGCCCTTGTGCACATCAAGGTCGATGTCGCGCAGGACCACGTTATCGCCAAAGGCCTTCTGGAGATTCTTGATGCTGACGACGACCTCGTTCGAGTTATTGGTTTCGCTCATAATAGAACCTCCTTACAGACCAGCGATATGGTCGGCGGGCGTCGCGACAACCTGTCCGGCGCTCTTGGTGGGACGCTTCTTTTTGGTTTCGGCCGTACCCAGCAGCCTCGCCTCAAGACCGCTCACCAAGCGCGCAAGCGGCAGGGTAATGACCAGATAGAACAGGGCGGCAACCACATACGGCGTAATGGAGCCCGTCGTTGCCACGATGGTGCGGGCGTTCATGACGATCTCGACCACGCCCACGGCGGCGAGCAGCGACGTATCCTTGTAGAGCAGGATAAACTCGCTGGTCAGCGTAGGCAGGACATTGCGGAACGTCTGCGGAATCATAACGTAGAGCAGCGTCTGGAAGGCATTCATACCCAGCGAACGAGCGGCCTCGTTCTGGCCCTTGGGGATCGATTGAATACCGGCACGGAAAATCTCGCACAGATACGCAGACGAGTTCATGGCCATGACGATAACGCCCAAGACATAGTCGTCCACCTTGACGCCGGCAAGCGGCAGGCCAAAGAATGCAATATAGATCTGCAGGAACGCCGGCGTACCGCGGATGACATTCACGTAGATGCCGGCAAGGCAACGCAGGATGCGCGATTTGGATATGCGCATAAGCGACAGGGCAAAGCCAAAGGGGATCGCCAGCGGAAACGCCACGAGCACGATCGAGAGCGACATAAGGAAGCCCTTGAAGACGATCGGCAGGCTCTGGACCAAAATGACCGGGTTCAGGAACAGGCGAAGGAACATGTTGGAATTCCATGCCTCGACCCACGGCTGTTCCTTAAGGTCGGCCAGGAAGTTATCGAACGCCGTCACGCCCTTAATCTCGACGGAAGGAATCTTGGAAATCTTCTTGGTCGAACCGTCGGCGAGCGTATAGGTTCCGCTAAAGGCCTCATCGCCGCCCTCGACGGGGAACGTCACGCCGTAAACCTCGACACGGAAAAAGCCGCCGGCAGGCGCCGTCTCGCCAAAGTCAATCTTGAGCGTCTGGCCGTCAGCCTTGCACGTGGGCTTCATGGGCGTACGATCCATGAGGTCCTCGCCCGAGAGCATCGTCAATCGCGTGTCATCGGTACCAAACGTTGTGCCGTCGACAAACGTCAGAGAAAGACCGCTCAGCTCCTCGTCGGCATCGGCCTGAACTTCCCAGGTAATGCGCGTCTCGGTGCCGCCGACCACAGCGCTGCCCGAACCGGTGTTGGGTCGGGCGGTAATCTTCGCGGTCTCAAGCGCCTGGGCGGTCGTGGGCGCATATGCCCCCACGCACACCAGCGCGAGCGCCACTGCCATGGCGCAGGCTAGCTTTTGGAGCAAGGCGGGCAGTGGAAAACGCTGCTCCGCAGCCCCTTTGTTCAGTCGAGACAAGGTGGCTCCTATCGTAGAAGTTGCCGGCAAAACGAGACGGAAACACTCTCCGTCAAGAGAAGCGCAAAGGCCCTCTCCGCCAAAACGGAAAGGGCCCGCGCGCAATCAAGTAGCTATTTTACTTGATGTTGTACTTAGCCATGAGGGCGTCGACGGTACCGTCGTCAGTCAGGTCCTTGATGGCCTGGTTGATGTCGTCCTTGAGCTTGGTGTTGCCCTGGTTGATGGCGATGGCGTACTCCTCGCCGGTGCTGACCTGCTTGATGGTCTGGCAGGTGTTGAACTGCTCGGCGGTCAGCTGGCTGGCAACGGAGCGGTTGGTGACTACGGCGTCGCCCTTATCGGACTGCAGGGCGCTGAAGCACTCGGTGGCGTCCTTGTAGGGGACAATCTTGGCCTTGGGGAAGTTCTCCTGGGCAAAGGCCTCGGCGGTCGAGCCAGACTGGACGATGATGGTAGCGTCGGCGTTGTTGAGCTTCTCGCTGAAGTTGTCGGCCGTGATGTCGGTGTTATCGACCTTGGTCACGATAGCCTGATCGTCCATGTAGTAGGAATCGGAGAAAGTGACTTCCTTCTCACGCTCGGGCGTGTCGGTGATAGCCGCGATGGCGACGTCGTACTTGGCGCCCGAAGCAACGCCGGGGACGAGCGTGTCAAAATCATTGTTGACATACTCGACATCCAGACCCAGCTTATCGCCGATAGCCTTAATGAGTTCAAGGTCAAAGCCCTGGTAGTCGCCATTGTCATCCTTGTACTCAAACGGAGCGTACTCGGCAGAGGTGCCGACGGTCAGCGTACCGTCCTTGACGAGCGCGTACTCCTTGGAACCGTCGACCTTCTCGACCTTAGCGTCGTCAGAGCTGCTGGAACTGGCATCAGAACCAGAGGTGGCGTTGGACGAGCCGCAGCCCGTCAGAGCAAGGGCGAGCGCCATAGCACCCGTGGCGGCAAATGCGCCAAGCTTCTTCAGCTTCATAATCAGTCTCCTTCCAATGACCCCACGTGATTCAGGGGTCTGCAAAAACTGAGGGTTATTATGCACCCGCTTGGAAGAATCCGCAATTAGAAAACTGATTGAAACAAACCCATAACGTGAATGGAGCACTCCACTTTATGACAGTCATCACTGCTGCAATGACCTTAACAATTTGATTTCAGCCGCATAACCTGCAAGTTCGTTCGGTGTCTCCAAAATGAATGGCAATGCGCGCAAGCGGCCATTCGATACAATATTCTGCATAACCTGCATACCGCCGCCAAACTCTTCGCTACCCAGGTAGCCCTTACCGATGCATTCGTGGCGGTCCTTATGGGCGCCGCAGGGGTTCTTGGAGTCATTGATATGCACGGCGCGCAGGCGCTCGATACCCACCACACGATCGAACTCGTCGAGCACGCCTTCAAGATCGTGGACGATGTCGTAGCCGGCGTCATTCACATGGCAGGTGTCCAAGCAAACGCCCAACTTGGCCGACAGCTCGGGGCACTTGTCGGCAACGCCCTGGATGATGAGTGCCAGTTCTTCAAAGCTGCGGCCCACCTCGGTGCCCTTGCCGGCCATGGTCTCGAGCAGCACCGTCGTCTGTTGGCCCTCAAACATCACCTGGCACAGGGTGTCGACGATCATCTGAATGCCAGCGTCGGAGCCCTGCCCCACATGCGCACCGGGATGGAAGTTGTAGTAGTTGCCGGGCAGCGCTTCCATGCGCCTCAGGTCCTCCGCCATGGCCTCCAGGGCAAACTCGCGCGCCCGCTCTTTGGCCGAGCAGGGGTTATAGGTATACGGGGCATGAGCCACGAGCGGGCCAAAGTCGTTTTGCTCCATAAGCTCGCGCAGGGCCGCCACGTCATCCATGTCAAGGTCTTTCGCCTTGCCGCCACGCGGGTTGCGCGTAAAGAATGCAAAGGTATTGGCGCCAATGGACAGCGCCGTCTCCCCCATTGCCCGATAGCCCTTCGTTGTGGATAGGTGACACCCGATCGTCAGCATCCCCAGCTCCCCCTCATCAGTTGCGGTGAAATAGTTCCTGTCGATGCCTTATTCTGCCGCAAGCAGGAACTATTCCACCGCAAGTTATAAAAGGGTCACGAGGAGCGCGTTTTGCCGAAGGCCTTAAGCACCGCCGTCACGGGGCCAGGCTGAAAACGGCGGCGTACGTCGTCCAAGCGCCCGGGGATATCGATGTGCTGCGGGCAATGCCGCGCGCATTTGCCGCACTTGACGCAATTGCTCACCAGCTTGGGCTCGTTCGTCCGCACCGCGCTCGCCGTAAAGTATTGAGACAGCCCCGTAAACCAGCTGTGCGCATAGCTTGCGTTGTAGGCAGCAAAACACCCAGGGATATTGATGCCTTTAGGACACGGCATGCAATAGCCGCATCCCGTGCAGGGCACGCGATTCGATTTTTCAAACTCCCTCAGCACGCGTGCGATGGCATCGAGCTGAGCAGCCGTCATCGAATCCGGCAGGGCCCGATCGGCCAACGCCGCGTTCTCATCCACTTGCGCGGTATCGGTCATACCCGAAAGCAGCATCGTCACCTGAGGATGGTTCCACACCCACGAAAGCCCCCAGGCGGCCGGAGTGCGCAAATGCGGGTCACGGGCGCCATCGAGCACAGCGCGTGCCCGCGGCGGCAGTTTGCCCGCTAGACGACCGCCCAGCAGTGGCTCCATCACAAACACCGCAAGACCGCGCTCCGCAGCCGCCATGAGTCCTGCCGTTCCCGCTTGGTAACGCTCGCCGGCATAGTTGTACTGGATCTGGCAAAAATCCCAGTCATATGCGTCAAGCACCGTCAGGAAATCCGCCGCGCTGCCGTGATACGAAAAACCAATCTGGCGAATGCGCCCCGCCGCCTTTTGACGCGCGATCCAGTCCTCGATGCCCAACGCCACCACACGTTCCCACTGGGCGGGCGAGGTAATGTTGTGCATGAGGTAATAGTCGATATGGTCGGTCCGCAGGCGGCACAGTTGCTCGTCGAAGAACCGGTCGAAATCCTCCGCGCATTTGCACGAAGCATGCGGCAGCTTGGTCGCGAGCAAAACCTGGTCGCGTAGGCCTAGGCGCTCAAGCGAAGCGCCCACGCAAGCCTCGTTGCCGGGATAGAGATAGGCCGTGTCCAGGTAGTTAATCCCCTGCTCCACCGCACGGGAGATGATGGCGTCGGCTGTCTTCGCATCCGGGCGTCCCGGCGCACCGGGAAACCTCATGCAGCCCAGCCCCAACGCCGAGATACGGTTACTGCTTTTGGGGTCAACGCGATATTGCACGGCCCCTCCTCCCCCATCGAAGCCCTGATAAGGCGAAACAAACCTGTCACGTCATCGAAGCACATCGGAATCGCAATCGAGAACGTATCGTAACGCAGCAGAAATCAGGCCGTCACGGCACCGCTTTAACATCAGCAAAAAGCCCGATGAAAGGAGGCGAGCGTGGCCACGCGTGAGGACGCCTACCCCTATCCCGGCGAGCAATACATCCTCTCGGTCGACCGCTACCAGATCGAGGTCATGAACCATCTGGACGAGCTTCCCGCCACGGGCGCAGGCATCATCTGCACCTTCCCCAAGGTGCGCGATGGCGTTGGATATCCTGTGCGCGTTTTTGCGGTCTGTCCCGCGGCATAAGCGCACAGTGCAATAGTTCTTTTTCGTAACAGCAGTCCCGCGCATCCACCAATCACCCTGGCAGCATACAATCCATCAGGCGCCCCTTACGCGGGCGCCTTTTATATGGGGAGATGATTCACATGCAGATCAACAAGGTCGCCTTTATCGGCAAGGGCGGCGTCGGCCTGCTCTACGGTAGCATGATTGCCACGGCCCTCGGCAATGACGCCGTCGAATACGTTATGGATGACGCCCGTTTCGAGCGTCACGCAGGCGACGCCCTTACGGTCAACGGCGAGCCCTGCGCACTCAAGTCCGTGCGCGTCAGTGAGGCAACGCCCGCCGATCTTGTCATTCTCACGGTCAAGACGACGGGACTCAACCAAGCACTCAAGACTATGGAGCGCGTCGTGGGGCCCAACACGCTCATCGCCTCGCTGTGCAACGGCATTACGAGCGAGCAGAAGATTGCCGAGCGCTTTGGCTGGAAGCATACCGTTCTTGGTATTTGCCAGGGCATGGATGCCGTGTTCCTCGACGGCGCGCTCACCTTTACCAATGCGGGCGAGATTCGCTTTGGCGCGGCAGCAGGCACCGAGCCCGCAACCGTCACCGCCATCGACGAGCCCTACACACGCTGCGGCATCGCCCATACCGCCGAGAGCGACATTGCGCACCGCATGTGGGCCAAACTCATGCTCAACGATGGTATCAACCAGACGTGCATGGCCTACGGCGGAACGTATGGAAGCGCCACAGAGGCCGGCTCCGAGCAGCGCCGCTGCTTTGTCTCCGCCATGCGAGAGACACTTGCGGTCGCCAATGCCGAGGGCATTGAGCTGACCGAGGCAGACCTGACGCAGATGGTGCACCTCATCGAGGGAATCGACCCCACCGGTATGCCCTCGATGGCGCAGGACCGCATCGCACAACGAAAGACCGAAGTCGAGGAGTTCGCGGGCACCATTTGCCGCCTGGCCGCCAAACACGATATCCAAGTGCCGCAAAACGATTGGCTCTACCAGAGGATTCGCGAAATAGAAAGCAGCTGGTAGCCTCGGCCGCATCGCGACGTGCGCAATACAAGCAGACAGGCCTTCGCGAGGATTCCGTCATTCGCGAAGGCCTGTTGCATTTAGCTCGAGGCTAAAACTGAGGCTTATTTTGCGATTCCGGAACCTCGTCCTCGTCATCGCGGCAAAGTAGCACGCCGGCGCTTCCCAGCAACGCCGCTGCAATCAAGGCGCCCACAATCACAGGAGCGGCGCCCGTAGCGGACTGCAAGCCGGCAGTTAACGCCGCCGTCGGACCAAGGCATCCGATCAAAAGGGCAACGACGGCAATAGCGACATCTCGAGCGTTCATGGAACCACTTCCTCCACGAGAAAGACTTTGTTTCTCGTGACTTAGTGTGCCCCGCGCCCATATGCGCGGCGTACTGCCACGGTAAGCGCTCTGTTAACTCAAATGCATACATAGAACGGGCGCCCTTACGTTGCCCTAAAGCTCGGTAAAGACGCCCGTCCGCCAAATATTCGTGATGCAGAAAAATTACCAGCCAGTGTAGTAGTCGGTAGTTCCGGCTGCGCAACCCGAATCGTAGACCTTGCACTCGCCCTTGGAACCGGTAAACGTGGAGCCCTGAGCCTTATCGCCCGCGGCAACGACGTAGTAACCATCGGAATCGCGCCAAAAGCCCTCGGAATCCTGAGTCCACTCGCCCGTGCGGTGATGGTAGAGCACGTTGCTGCTGTAATAGGTCTCACGACGACCGTTATAGTTATTGACGCCGCTCGAGCGCGTCAGGCCCGAGCCGTTCGCGTAATACGCAGCAGACGCGTAAGACGAGCCGGAGCCGGCGTTGTAATACAAAGCCTGAACGGCCTCAGCGGCCTCGGCTTCGGCGGCCGCAGCCTCGAGCGCCTCGCGCTTAGCATCCTCGAGCGTCGTGCGCAGCTCGTCGAGCTCGGCCGACTTCGCGTCGACCTCCTCCATCGTCAAAAGACTGCCCGCACCATCGATACAACCTTGCAGCACAGCGCGCTCGTCATCGGTGGCATAGTCACCGTACATGTTCATGATGATCTGGGCGCGGACCTCCAGAGAATCGCGCTTGGCCCCCATAGAGGCATTCCACTCCTGCATGGAGCCAAAGCCGTCGCCGCGATAGTCGACGGGCTGCATCAGCGTCGCCTCGGACGGCGTGGATCCGACCGTGTCGGACAGTGTTGCCGCGTGGGCATCGGTTGCGCCGGCGCCCGCCAAAAGTGCCACGGTCAGAGCGGCGGAAAGGGCGGCGGCTTTCGGTTTTCGCGAATCAATCCTCATGTAGCTGGAAACCTCCGTAGTGCGTTTTTGCTGCGTTTGAGCTGCGTGTGATTCGATCGCGCTGCATAGTACCCCGAGCAAATCGTGACCTGCGGTTTTTCTCAAAAGGTGCACGTCATTTGCGTAAAACTCACATCCTCTCAACAGGAGTTTTCCACATCTCGATTGCATAAAGCATGTCAAAAACCCTGTAATAGCGCCCTCCCTATGCAAAAAAGGCGCCTGCGCAACCATTGCTTGCGCAGGCGCCTTGAGCAGGCATTTTATGCAGTTATACCTATCGAGTCGCAAGGGGTCCTTGCACAAGTCGCCCTACTCGTCCAGTGCGGCAAAGGCCTGCTTCAGGTCCCAAATGATGTCCTCAGCGTTCTCGGTACCGATGGAAAGACGGATCGTGGAGGGCGTGATGTTCTGCTCGGCGAGCTCCTCGGCAGAGAGCTGGGAGTGCGTAGTCGTAGCCGGGTGCACGACGAGCGACTTGACGTCGGCCACGTTGGCGAGCAGCGAGAACACCTGCAAGTGGTCGATGAACTTCCAGGCAGCCTCCTGGCCGCCCTTAATCTCGAAGGTGAAGATCGAGGCACCACCGTTGGGGAAATACTGCTTGTAGAGCTCGTGATCGGGGTGCTCAGGCAGGCTCGGGTGGTTCACCTTGGCGACGTGGCTGTCACAAGCCAGGAACTCAACGACCTTCTTGGTGTTCTCGACATGGCGGTCGACGCGCAGCGACAGGGTCTCGGTGCCCTGGAGCAGGATCCAGGCGTTAAACGGGCTAATGCAAGCGCCCTCGTCACGCAGCAGGATGGCGCGGACATAGGTCGCGAAGGCGGCAGGGCCGGCAGCCTCGGCAAACGAGACGCCATGGTAGGAGGGATTGGGCTCGGCGATCTGCGCATACTTGCCGCTCGCCTTCCAGTCAAAGTTGCCGCCATCGACAATCACGCCGCCCAGCGAGGTTCCGTGACCGCAAATGAACTTGGTCGCGGAGTGGACGACGATATTGGCGCCATGCTCCAGCGGACGGAACAGATACGGGGTGCCGAAGGTGTTATCGACAACAACCGGAAGGCCATGCTTCTTGGCGACCTCGGAGATAGCGTCGATGTTGGGAATGTCGGAGTTGGGGTTACCGAGCGTCTCGAGGTAAATGACCGTGGTGTTGTCCTTGATGGCGCCCTCGACCTCGTCCAGGTTGTGGGCATCGACGAAGGTGGTCTCGACACCAAACTGGGAGAGCGTGTGCTCCAGCAGGTTGTAGGAACCGCCGTAGATGGTCTTCTGGGCGACCACGTGGTCACCGGCCTGGGCGAGGGCCTGCAGGGTATAGGTGATGGCGGCGGCGCCAGAGGCGACGGCGAGGCCAGCAACGCCGCCCTCGAGCGCAGCGATGCGGTCCTCAAAGACGCCCTGGGTGGAGTTGGTCAGACGGCCGTAGATGTTACCGGCGTCGGCAAGACCAAAGCGGTCGGCGGCGTGCTGGGAGTTTCGGAACACATAGCTCGTTGTCTGGTAGATAGGCACGGCACGGGAATCGGATGCGGGATCGGCGCTCTCCTGGCCAACGTGAAGCTGCAGGGTGTCGAAACCAAAGGTATGCTCGGGGTTGTTGATGAACTGGCTCATGATGATCTCCTTGATCGAACGAAAGTAAATACAAAAGAGAGAAATAAGTCGCTGTCTCCTGATCACGCCGACGGGCGCAAACAGGAGCCCGGCATTCGTCTTGGTAAGCAATTCATATGCGGGCCTCCTTTCGCGTCCCGGTTCCGTGGTCGGCTTAATTACCTACCGCCTTTGTGTGTTTTGAATAGTACGGGCATTGTCTCCCTCGGTCAATCACTTAAAAGCGCTAACTTGTTATCTGTTATATAGATAGCTATCGAAAGGATGGGCGCCGATGACCCTTCAGCAGCTTCGTTTTCTGATTGCCGTGGCAGAGTCCGGCTCAATCAACGCCGCAGCTCAGCGACTCTATACCGCTCAGTCCAACATCTCAAACGCCGTCAAAAGCCTCGAGCAGGAGCTCCATCTGGAAATCTTTACGCGCTCCAGCCGCGGCGTCACGCTCACCAACGACGGTACCGAGCTCTTAGGCTATGCGCGCCAAGTCGTGGAGCAGGCAGATATGCTCGAGGCCCGCTACGAGGACGGCGGCACACCCCAGGCGCGCCTTGCCATCTCGGCCCAGCACTACGCTTTTTCGGTCGAGGCCTTTGTCAACGTCGTCGAGCGCTGCCGCGACAGTAAGTTCGAGTTCATCATGCGCGAGACCACCACCTCGCAGATCATCGACGACGTCCGCGCATTTCGCAGCGATATCGGCATCCTCTATCTGGACGACTTTAATACCCGTGTCTTGCAGAAGGCCTTCGCCGATGCCCGCGCAAGCTTCCATCCCCTCTTCGACGCGACGGTCCACGTCTTCGTTAGCGAGCGCCACCCGCTCGCACGCCGCCCCCAGCTGTCCCTTGCCGACCTCACACCCTATACGCGCTACAGCTTTGAGCAGGGAACCTCAAACTCCTTCTATTACGCCGAGGAACCTTTTAGTTATATCCCCTGCGACCGCAACATACGAATCTCGGACCGCGGGACGCTCACTAACTTACTTATCACGTCGAACGGTTACACCCTATCGACCGGTGTCCTCTCCAATGAAATGCAATGGGGTATGGCATCGATCCCGCTAGCAGACGCCCCAACGATGCACGTAGGCTATATCATGCACGACGAGCGCAAGCCCTCTCCCCTCTTGCAACAATACCTCGACGAGCTCAACCGCATCATCCATGCCAACTAACTGTCGGAAGACGGGGTAGAAATCGTAGATAGCTAGCCCCCGGCGGGCATGGCGCTACAATGGTCACTCACATGAAACACACTCAACGAAAGGAAGCCCGTGAAGGTCATCATCTATACCGACGGCTCGGCCCGATCAAATCCGGGACGCGGCGGCTACGGCGCCGTGCTCAAATACACCAACCCCGCCGGCAAGACCTTTACCTCCGAGCTTTCGCGCGGCTACGCCAAGACCACCAACAACCGCATGGAGCTCATGGCCGTTATCGTGGCGCTCGAGGCACTCAACCGCCCCTGCGAGGTCGAGGTCCATTCCGATTCGCAGTACGTCGTCAACGCCTTTAACAAGCACTGGATCGACGGCTGGAAAAAGCGCGGGTGGAAAACTGCCAACAAGCAGCCCGTCAAGAACCGCGACCTGTGGGAGCGTCTGCTTGCCGCAAAGAGCAAGCATAAGGTGGAGTTCATCTGGGTTAAGGGTCACGCCGGCCACGAGCTCAACGAGCGCTGCGATGAGCTCGCCACCACGGCGGCCGACGGCAGCGACCTCGATATCGACGCCGGCTTTAACGAGAGCGACCTGTAATAGCGTTTTCGCGCAGCTTTATATCTCCACGCGCTACACTCATCCTGTAGACCAAACAACGCAAGGGAGACGTATGCTGCGTATAGCGACCATCGGCACATCCATGATCACCGACGACTTTATCCAAGTCGTCAACGCCAACGACCAAGCCGTGTTTGTGGGCACGCTTTCACGCGATGCCAATCGCGGTGCTGCCTTTACCGCCGAGCACGGCGGCGAGCGTAACTTCACCGCGCTTGACGAGCTTGCGTCCGCCGACGACGTCGACGCCGTCTACATCGGCAGCCCCAATGCGCTCCACTACGAGCAGGCGCTCGCCTGTATCGCCGGCGGCAAGCACGTTATCGTCGAAAAGCCCTTCTGCGCTACCGAGGCCCAAGCGTTCGAGGTCTTCCGTGCTGCCGAGGCAGCAGGCGTCGTGGCCCTCGAGGCCATGCGTCCCCTCCATGACCCCGCTTTCCACGCCGTCGAGGACGCCCTGGACGAGATCGCGCCCATTCGCCGCGCCTCACTGCGCTTTGGCAAGTATTCTTCGCGCTACAACGAGGTTCTCGCGGGGCGCGCCACCAATATCTTCGACTGCAATATGGCATCGGGTTCCCTCATGGACATTGGCGTCTACACCGTCGAGCCCATGGTCGAGATTTTCGGCATGCCCTCTGGTCTCACCAGCATGACCACGCTGCTCGACCCCTCAACGCAAGAGCTCACGCACGGCCCCATCGACGGCTGCGGTTCCATCCTCGCCAGCTACGGCGGTGGCCGGATCTCCGTCGAGCTCGCGCACTCCAAAATTACGAATGACCTGCTGCCCTCGCAGATCGAAGGCGAGCGTGGCACTATCAAGATCGACCATCTGTCCACGCCCCGCAACGTCCGCATCGACTATCGCGGCGACGTCGTACGCGGCTCGGCGACCGAGGCGCCGCGCGAACAGGGAGACAACGGCCGCGCGCTCGACCTGCCCAAATCGAGCAACACTATGGAATACGAACTCGCAGACTTTATCACCGCCATCGGCGGCATCGATAACGTTAAGGAAGAGATCTGGGAGACCCCGGCGGGACGCCACGAGCTCGGCCACTACCGCGATGTCACGCTCGTCTCGCTGCGCATCATGGATGCCGTACGTCAGCAGGCCGGCATTACCTTCCCCGCCGATTCAGTCAAGCAGGCCTAGCGATGGGCCTCTTCGATACGTTCTTCTCCAGCGTCACCGGTGGCAGTCGAGAGCCTCAAAAACCATCAAACATCGAGCTCGAGCTGCGCCGCAGGCTTACTGTGCTCGCAAGCGACGAGGCCACTCAAGACACTCCCCTGCGCTACTTCCTGCACTGGACGGGGCAAGTCCAAGGCGTTGGTTTTCGCTTTACCAACACCAACCTCGCGCAGGCACGCGCACTCACCGGCTGGGTGCGTAACATGGAAGACGGCTCCGTCGAGATGGAGATACAGGGGGCTCCGGCAAACATCCTATCTCATCTCGAGGCGCTTCATGCCTCCTACGAGCGCATGGGAACGCGTTTTCGCCTCGCAGACGCCCAGGCCCGAGCCCCACTTACCAATGAAGACGGTTTCAGTCCTCGTTATTAGTATTGTGTGCTAAATACGGTATCATTTACCTACGACCGTTGATAGAAAAGAAGCGAGGCGCATGGCGGTGCAAAGAAGAAACACCAAGCAGCGGAAGCTGGTTCTTGACGCCGTGCGCCAAAGCTATAACCACCCCACCGCCGATGAGATCTACAACGCCGTGCGCGCGCAGGATGACAAAATCAGCCGCGGTACGGTCTACCGCAATCTCAATCTCTTAGCCGACGCCGGCGAGATCCTCTCCATCAAGACGCCGGGCGGCAGCCGCTTCGATCGCACGATCGAGCCGCATGCGCATATCATCTGCACCTCGTGCAGCCGCGTCATCGACGTACCGCTCCCCTTCGATGCCCAGCTCGACGCCAAGGCGTCCGAGCAAATCGGCTGGAACGTCACCTCGCACTACACCATCTTCGAGGGCCTCTGCCCCAACTGTAGGTAGATTTTGGGACATGCCTACTCAGCAAGTAGACGACGCAGCTCTTCTTCGACCGTGCGCACGTAGCGGACACGGTCATTGACACCGCGCATGCTGGGATTGCAGCTCTCCATCAGATAGGGATGGCCCACCACGTTGAGCATGTCGCGATCGTTTTCGTTATCGCCAAACGCCATCATTTCGTTAGGTGAGATCCCCAGTGCGCGACCATAATCGGCAAGCGCGGACCCCTTGCCCGAATCAAAGCCGATAAAGTCGGTCCATTCGGTTCCCGACGTCATCACATCGACCCGGTCGCTAAAGCGACGCGCAAAATACTCCAACGCCGCCGGCTGCTCTGTCTCGGGCGTTTGAAACGCAATCTTAATGACATCCTCGTCAATGTCCTCGGGACGGTCGACCACCGCCACATCGCAGTGGACCTCGTAACGCAAATGGTCGATGAACGCATCGTTACCGCTTATGGTGTAGAGGTGCCCCTCGCAGGAAAGGGTTACGTCGGCATGGGGGTAGGCGACCACGGCATTCGCGATATCCATAGCAAGGCTACGTTCCATGGAACGTTTGACAACGGCACGCCCATCGCTCATCACCAGGGCTCCGTTTTCGCATACATAGGCGAGCTCATCGGCCACCGGGGCAAACAGGTAGCGCAAGCTCGCATATTGACGGCCACTCGCCGGCATAAACACAATGCCGCGACGATGCAGCTCGTCGATGAGCTCAAATGCCTCAGGACGCGGCTCGCGCTCCCCCGGATGCAGCAACGTGCCATCCAAATCGCAGGCGATCAGTTTGATTCCCTCAAGACCCATATGCTTCCCCCAAAGCACCCCATCAAAAGTAAGACGGACTTTGAATAGTTGCCTCTCAAAGTCCGTCTTACGCATACGCACGTTAGCCGCGCGCCTTCTTTACGATCGTAAAGTCTGGAGCCATACTCACAACAACATCCGCCGCGCTCGATGCAAAGCGTCGACTGGCATCGAGCTCGCGTGTGGCCACCGAGAGCCGAACACCCTCGACATCCCGGAGCATGCGGCCCAAAACAGGCCGCACCGGCGTATACATGCGCACGGTATGCTCGTCCGAGTCGCCCCGGAAGAGCGGCGCATGCATGTTGCCGATTTCCCAGCACGCATGCGCGAGCGCAATCGGATCCATGCGGTCGACTTCGACCAAATAAACCTCGGCGCTGCGCAGGCGCACGACAACCGCTACGGGCACCGTGCCCGTGCGGTCGACAGCGAGCACGTCACCGTCGGCAAGACGCTCGCCATCAGTGGCATCCAGCCGAGCATTCACCGTGCGCCCCAGCTCCGTCACGCCCACAAACAGGCGCGCATCAGCCTGGTCCCAATCGAGTAGCAGCTCGTCAACCTCAAAGACGCCACCCAGCTCCCGACGAAGCAGGAGTTCATAGGACGGGTCGTTGAGATTTCCCAAGCGCTCCGTAGCTACCAGGTCCACGGACATCAACTAGTCCTCGACCTCGACGAGCTCGATATCAAAGTTGAGGTCCTTGCCGGCGAGCTCGTGGTTGGCGTCGAGCGTCACAGCCTCGGGCGTCACATCGATGACCACGGCGGGGACGGGCATGCCGCTCGGCGTGGACAGGAAGAGCTTCATGCCCTTCTCGATCTGCTCGATATTGGGAACCTGCTCGGCCGGGAAGGTGATAACCATCTCGGGATTGTGCTCACCGTAGGCATCGGCCGCAGGAATGTGTACGGACTTCTTCTCGCCCACCTGCATATCGATAACGGCGGCATCGAAGCCTTTGATCATCTGACCGGCACCGCAGGTGAACTCCAGCGGCTCACCGCGATCGTAGGAGCTATCGAACTGCGTGCCGTCGTCGAGCGTGCCGCGATAATGGGTCTTGACCTTCTTGCCCTTGTTGGACATGGTAACCTCCGTAATAAGGGCGGCGCACAACGCGGGCCGCCATGAACATATGGCGCTAACTATACCCTAGTCATACAATTCAAAGACAGTTTGCAAAGAAACGCTGCAACCGGAGGAACCATGGCATATCCCGTATTTGACTTGCACTGCGACACCGCCGACCGCATCGGCTGGGCCACGCTCGATCTCGACCTGCGCTTTACCGCCGGCACCGACGGTTATTTCCCCGGCGACAAAACGCATCCGCAAGATTTCGACCTCATCGAGGGCAACGCCTGCGCCATCTCGCTCGCAAAGATCGGCAACACGCCGTGGGCACAGTGCTTCGCCACGTTTGTCCCCGACGAGATTCCCACCGCCCACGCCGCACGCTTCCAAGCACAGATCATGGCGCACATGAGCGGCCAGGTAATGCTCAACCACGACCGCATGGTCAACGTACGCAGCGCCGCTGACATTCGCCCTGCACTCAAAGACGGCAAGGTCGCCTGCATCCACACCATCGAAAACGCCACGTTCTTTGCCGAGGACCCCGCGCTGATCGAGGCGCTCAAGAGCCTGGGCGTACTCATGTCATCGCTCAGCTGGAACGCGCAGGGACCGCTCGCGAGCGGCCACGACACCCACGCCGGCCTCACCGCCGCCGGCATCGAGGCACTTACGCAGATGGAGCACGCCGGCATGATACTCGACGTCTCCCACCTCAACGATGAGTGCTTTGACGAGGTTGTCGCCCACGCCACGCGCCCCTTCGTCGCCAGCCACTCAAACTCCCGTGCGGTTTGCGGCGTCAAGCGCAACCTCACCGACGAACAGTTCCGTACCATTCGCGACATGGGCGGCATCGTCGGCCTCAACTACTGCAGCGAGTTCCTCTCCAACGAAGCAACCGACGAGACCGCCGCAGATGTCACCTTCGACCAGCTGGCAGCCCATATCGAACACTGGCTCGACCTGGGCGGCGAAGATGTCATCGCGCTCGGCGGCGACTGGGACGGCGCCAAGGTACCCGACTTCCTCTCCGATGCCAGCAAGATGCCCGAGTTCCAGAACATGCTTTCCAAGCACTTTGGCAAGACCGTGATGCAAAAGCTCTGCAGCGACAACGCCCTTGCCTTCTTCGAGCGTTATTAATTTCACATCCCTTGAGCGGGCCGGTATGCCGAGCGATCGACATGCCGGCCCGTCCCCAATCCAAAGGATAACTTTTGACGCAGCAATTTACGATTTTCCTACCCCGACCGGATGGGACGCCTATCCCCGTCGTCGTTACCAAAAAGCGCGTCAAGAACTTCAACCTGCGCGTCACATCGAGCGGTGAGGTCCACGCCAGCGCACCGCTCGACGCCAGCCGCGAGCGTATCGAAGCGTTTGTAAAGCGCAATAACGGCTGGATTATCAGCCGACTTGCCCAGCGCAAGCAACGTCAGGCGACGGCGCGAGAACCGCTCAGTCCCCTCTCGATCATTGCGCTTTGGGGCAAGCCCATCACGGTACAGGACGCACTCGATCACAACTTTGCATCACCCGCACCGCGACCCAAACAGGCCACCTTCGCAAGTTTTATGGGTACCGACGAATCGAACGGAGGCCCACAGGCCAAGCGGCGCGCAATCCTCGACGGCCTAACGTCCGACGAGCTCCAAGTCCATATCGACCAGCTCTATACGTCCGAGGTCACATCGGCGCTACGCGATATTGTGCACGCATACGAAATCGCAATGGGTGTCGCCGTTTCCCGCGTTTCCGTACGCAGCATGAAAACGCGCTGGGGCTCGTGCACGCCCAAAACCGGCGCCATTCGCATCGCACGCGAGCTTGCCACCTACCCCGTCGAATGCCTCGACATGGTTGTCGCCCACGAGCTCGTCCACTTGCTCGAGCCAAGCCACAATCAGCGGTTCCACGCCCTGCTCGACACGTACTGCCCCAACAATAGAGCCCTGTCGCAGCGGCTCAAAAAACCGCCCGCCAACGAGCTCTAGCGTCGGCTAGCGCACGCGCTCGATCTCGACGCCGCAGCTTGCCAGGGGAAGACCGACGGGCGCCCAAGGCTTATCGAGCTTAACACGCACGCCAAGCAGCAAGGGGTAACGACGTAGCAGCATCTGGGCCACGCCCTCGGCTGCAGCCTCGATGAGCTTAAACGTGTGCTCGCGCAGATAGCCGTCGACATCGTGGCACACCGAGCCGTAATCAATCGAGGCATCCAGGTTGTCGTGCTCCCCCGCCGCGCGCAGGTCGACATAGAGCACCAAGGACACGACAAACTTCTGCCCCAGGGCGTTCTCCTCGGGATACACGCCGTGGTTGGCAAAGACCTCGAGACCGTCGATAGTAATGCGGTCGGCATGGCGCAGATCGTCATAGCTCACGTGAGGCACCGCCGTTGCGGCGGAAATCTCGCCCCTGCCACGACGGGCGAGCTCGGCACCCTCGGTCTTGGTTGCATTCTCGGGCAGCTTTTTGTTAGTCATCGCGATCGTCTCCTTCGTTCAGAACCCCGACCGCGCATACCGACTACACGCGAATCGACAGGTTCTTTTTATCATCGCTCCAGTTGCAGGCATTGCGCGCGGGGCATGCAAAGCAGGCGCGCGACGCTTTGTCGGCTGCATAGAGCAGACGCTCAAGCGGCTGGCTGTTCACACGCAGCTTTCGATGGCCCAGGATGGCCGTCTTAATGGCTGCGGCATCTGCCGGCTCAAACGCCACGTCTTCGGGCATGCCGCCGAGAATCGCATCAGCGACGCGTTCGCTTGCAACATCATGGGATATACCCGATTCATACTGTTCATCTTTGCCGATATCGTGAAGAAGTGCCGTGGCATAGATGACCTCGCGGTCAAATTTGAGCTCTTCCTCGAGATTCTTGATCCACATAATACGGGCGACATCCAGCAGATGGTCGATACCGTGGCGGCAAAAGATGCGCCCCGATTCCAACTGCGCAATGTTTCCCAGATGCCGCCGGAACAGTCCGTTGGCACAGATGTAATCAATGCGAGGCATGGCACCAAAGGGAGCCAGGCCCGAAGCCATAAAGCCGCGACGCGACGTTCCTTCATCGGTCTTCGATGCAAAGTCGTTGACGACTCTCATGGTTAGCGGCCCAGCATCCTAAAGAATCGCTCCTCGAGCGACGGATCGGTCTCAAAGACACCGCGACGAGCAAGCGTTACGGTCTTGGTACCGGGCTTTTGCACGCCGCGCATGGTCATGCACATATGCTCGGCTTCCATCAGCACGATTGCCCCTTGGGGGGCAAGATATTCCATGAGGGCATCGGCAACCTGTGTACACAGCTGCTCCTGCAGCTGCAGACGACGGGCATAGACCTCAACCGTGCGAGCAAGCTTAGACAGACCCGCCACGCGGCCGTTAGGGATATAGCCGATCGCAGCCTTGCCATAAAACGGCAGCAGATGGTGCTCGCACAGCGAGTAAAACGTGATGTCGCGCTCGATAACTAAATCATTCGAAGCGACGGCAAAAGTTTTGGACAGGTGCTCCTCAGCGCTCTGGTCCATGCCGCCGGCAATCTCGCCATACATACGGGCGACGCGTGCCGGCGTCTCCAGCAGGCCCTCACGAGTTGGGTCCTCGCCTATGCCCTCAAGCAACAGCTTTATGGCGGTCTCAACTTTTTCCTGATCGACCATCTAGGCCTCACTCTTCCGATTTTGCGTTCGCGCTATGGTACCACGCCCTCCGGCATCGGCCACAAGCTACATAGTATGGGTCGAATAGACCGGATCGTCTCGCCAAAGCTCCACAGCGTCGCAAAGCGCAACGCCCTCGCGCGCGGCACGAGCGCGCGTGGCGTTCATGTCGATCACCCGCTGATTACTCGAACCCCTAAAACGCAAGGAGATATCGTACAGGTCTTGAACGAACGGGCCGTCCACCAACATATCGAGGCAGGCAAGGATACGGTCCGTCACTTCGGTATGATGACGGCCGCTCGGCATAAGCTCCTCGAGTACGTCGCCAGTAAAGCACCAAATAGTCTTCCCCGACCCCACTGGATAGGCCGCGCGAACACGCTCAATGAAATCAACGAGCCCCGCCTGGTTCTCGGGTTCCATGGGCTCCCCGCCCAGAATCGTCAGGCCATCAATAAAGGGATGATCGAGACTCTCGATGATTTTGTCCTCGACGGCACGATCGAACGGCTTGCCCGCAGCAAAGTCCCACGCGACAGAGTTAAAGCAGTTCTTGCACCCACGACGGCACCCGCTCACAAACAGAGAAGTACGAACACCTTCCCCATCAGCAATGTCGAAATACTTAATGTTCGCGTAGTTCATAAGTAACCTTCCTGGGGGTCTGGAGCATATCATCCCGTCCTCAAACATTCTCGGCCTTCGGCCTGCGAAACTGCGGGCGGGACGATATGCTCCAGACCCCTCGCGAGCGATACTCGGTGAACGAAGCGAACATCGAGTATAGGGTTCGAGGTCTAATAAAAACTTTGTTGCAGCTCAACCGCTATCGCAAGCAAATCGCAGCTGCAGCTCGAATTATTTCCGCTAAGAACTTCGAGGAGTGAGCAGACCGCATACTGCATCTCAGCTACGTCAACTTGGCCGCCCCGTAGCGAGGCCCCGGACCTTTGCTCGATATGAGTTCCGCACGAACAGGAGGCGCCAGTGGCGCCTCCGTCGTGAGCCAGGACTGTCCGAAATAGCGAGTAAAGGTCCGGGGCCTCGCTACGGGGCGGCCTGGGATGACTATTAGAGATGCAGCACGCGGTCGCGGATCTCCTCGGTTCGACCCTGGTTCCAGAACTGGGTACCGATGTAGCCACACGTACGGCGGGCGACGTTCATCTTCTCCTGATCGCGGTTGCCGCAATTGGGGCACTCCCACACCAGCTTGCCGTCATCCTCGACAATCTTGATCTCGCCGTCGTAACCGCACACCTGGCAATAATCGCTCTTGGTGTTGAGCTCGGCGTACATGATGTTGTCGTAGATGTACTGCATCACGCGGATGACAGCCTTGAGGTTGTCCTGCATGTTGGGAACCTCGACGTAGGAGATGGCACCGCCCGGCGAAAGTTGCTGGAACATACCCTCGAACTTGAGCTTGTCGAATGCGTCGATCTCCTCGGACACGTGGACGTGGTAGCTGTTGGTGATGTAGCCCTTGTCCGTCACGCCCGGGATGATGCCAAAACGACGCTGCAGGCACTTGGCGAACTTGTAGGTCGTCGACTCAAGCGGGGTACCGTACAGCGAGAAGTCAATATCGCTTTCGGCCTTCCACTCCGCGCACTTGTCGTTCATGCGCTGCATGACGGCCATGGCAAAGGGCGTGCCCTCCTTCTCGGTGTGGCTGTGGCCCGTCATGTACTTGACGCACTCATACAGGCCGGCATAGCCCAGGCTGATGGTGGAGTATCCGCCCACGAGCAGCTTGTCGATTGTCTCGCCCTTCTTCAGGCGGGCGAGGGCACCGTACTGCCAAAGAATCGGTGCGGCATCCGAAAGCGTACCCATCAGGCGCTCATGACGGCACAGCAGGGCACGGTGGCACAGCTCAAGGCGCTCATCGAAGATCTTCCAGAACTTGTCCATATCCTGATGCGAGCTCAGTGCGACATCAGGCAGGTTGATGGTCACAACGCCCTGGTTAAAGCGACCGTAGTACTTGGGCTTGTTCGGGTCATAATTCAGCGCGTTGGCCACGTTGTTAAATCCGTTACCGGAGCGATCGGGCGTCAGGAAGCTGCGGCAGCCCATGCAGGTATAGCAATCGCCGTTGCCGGCGGTCTCGCCCTTAGACAGCTTGAGCTCGCGCATCTTCTTCTCAGAGATATAGTCGGGCACCATGCGCTTGGCGGTGCACTTAGCGGCCAGCTGGGTCAGGTAGAAGTACGGGGAATTCTCGTGAACGTTATCGTCCTCGAGTACATAGATGAGCTTGGGGAATGCCGGGGTAATCCACACGCCGGCCTCGTTCTTAACGCCCTCGTAGCGCTGGCGAAGCGTCTCCTCCACGATCATGGCAAGGTCGTGCTTCTCCTGAGGCGTACGGGCCTCGTTAAGATACATAAAGACCGTCACGAACGGCGCCTGGCCGTTCGTGGTCATAAGCGTCACGACCTGATACTGGATCGTCTGGACGCCGCGACGAATCTCGTCACGCAGGCGGTCCTCAACAACCTCGCGGACCTTTTCGGGAGATGCGGAAACGCCGAGCTCCTCGAGCTCGCGGGCGACCTCGCCGCGAATCTTTTGACGGCTCACCTCGACGAACGGGGCAAGATGGGTCAGCGAAATCGACTGGCCACCGTACTGGGAGGAAGCAACCTGAGCGATGATCTGCGTCGCGATGTTGCAGGCGGTCGAGAAGCTGTGCGGCTTCTCAATCAGCGTACCCGAGATAACAGTGCCGTTCTGGAGCATGTCCTCCAGGTTCACCAGATCGCAGTTGTGCATGTGCTGGGCAAAGTAATCCGAATCGTGGAAATGAATCAGGCCCTCATTATGGGCATCCACGATCTCTTGGGGCAGCAGCACACGCTGAGTCAGGTCCTTGGAGATCTCGCCGGCCATGTAGTCACGCTGAACGGAATTGACGGTCGGGTTCTTGTTGGAGTTCTCCTGCTTGACCTCTTCGTTGTTGCACTCGATCAGCGACAGAATCTTGTCGTCGGTCGTGTTCTTCTGGCGCTTCAGGCTCTGAACATAGCGATAGATGATGTAGTGGCGGGCAACCTCGTAGCAGTCGAGACGCATGATCTCGTCCTCGACCAGATCCTGAATCTCCTCGACCGACACGGTGTGGCCCGCGTTCTCGCATGCCTCGGCGACGTTTTGCGCCGCATAAACCACCTGGCGGTCGGTTAGACGAGAGCTCTCCTCGACCTCCAAGTTGGCGGCGCGGATGGCATTGACGATCTTATCGATGTCAAAGACAACCTCGGTGCCGCTGCGCTTGATGATCTTCATCCTCTTGCCTCTTTCGCGTCGTAGCCTCATTGCGCTTCAGAGCCAAACGATGCCCGGCAGGGCTTGCCCCTGTCTTGCGGCGCCGTCGCGCAATCTGTGTTCTCGATAAACCATAAGTCCTCATGCGGACAATCCTCGCGGCCGATCAAGCGGCTCAAAGGCGTGTCCAAATGGGACGAATAAGGTCTTCGTTCTCTGTCTGCCATCTATCATACGACAAAGACGCATCTATATCCTGTATTCTTTTTTTAGTTCAAACACAACATATAGTGTTTCAGCAGGTCAAAGCAATTGGTCATTTTGCAGACGCATTAATTATGAGGGGTTCTTGGCAAGTCGGTAAAACGTTACCAACACGGCTACCTGCATGGCAGTTATAAAACCCCCTTAGTCAAGCCGCTGACAAATCCTACCAAAACCAAGCCGCTCACGCCAAAAGAATCCAAAAGATTATGCTTGACCAACATGTTGCGGTCACGATCGGCCAGGACGTATGCAATCTGCCGGCACCTCTACGGGATGCGAAGACCATCGCGTACGGACCTTGGATCAATATTTGGTGGCTTATTTGGCGGCGTGCTTGGTAGCAAAACAAAACAGCCCAGAGGACATAGCCTCTGAGCTGCGAACATTTGGTGGGCGTTAGAAGATTTGAACTTCTGACCTCTTCCGTGTCAGGGAAGCGCTCTCCCCCTGAGCTAAACGCCCAAATGGAGCGGACAACGGGGCTCGAACCCGCGACCCCAACCTTGGCAAGGTTGTGCTCTACCAACTGAGCCATGTCCGCTTACGAGGATTAATCTTACGTGATGCCCGCATCCTATGCAAGAACTTTTTTTGAAAAGTTTTGCGACGCCCTCGTGAACCTCGCGAAGACATCAGCCACCACGGAAAGCGCAGGCAAACGCAAACTCACCGCAAGAGGCCTCTACATCTCACCGAGCATGATCCAGGCAGAGCTGTCCTGCGCGAGCCTGCCGTCTGCAAGCGGTGATGAGGTGAGCAGGACCCTGCCCGGCGGCAGTTCCACGGGCGCTGCGCCGAAGTTCGTCACACACGCCCAGCCGTTGTCGCGGCGATAGGCGATGACGCCGCCCTCAGCACCCTCGGCACCATCCGCAAGGCCGGTGCGCCCGTCAAGATCGAGCCACGCAAGATCGTTGGCGCACCTGCGCAGCTTGCGCCGCAGCCAGAGGGCGTCGCGATAGAGCGCAAGCATCGATGTCGGGTCCGCTTCTTCCCTATCGGCAGCGTAATCGGAAAACCATGCAGGCTGCGGCAGATGGGGCGCCGCATCGGCGTCCGCCGGTGAAAACCCAAACGATCCGCCCTGCACGGGATCGTCCGCCGCCACCCAAGGCAGGGGCACACGACAGCCGTCGCGCCCCTTCTCGCGCTTCGGTCCGTGCGTATTGGTCGCAGTGGGATCTTCGAGTGCAGCCCACGGGATGTCAGCCACCTCAAAAAGGCCGAGCTCCTCACCCTGATACACGTATGCCGAGCCCGGAAGCGCCAACTCAAGCAAAAGGGCCGCCCGCGCGCGGCGCTCGCCGAGTTCACGGTCCTCGTCATAAGACGACCCGTCGCGTAAGAGCCAGTCGAGCGCAATCTGGTGGTAGCGCGTCGCCTTGATCTGCGGCAGGGCATAGCGCGTCGCCACGCGCGGCACGTCGTGGTTGGAGAGTACCCAGGTCGAGGCAGAATCGGATTCGATGGCTGCCTTCAAGCCCTCCTCGATTGCAGCGTGCATGTCATCATAGGTCCAAGTGGCCTTGGCGAACTCAAAGTTGAATGTCTGGCCAAGCTCGCTGGGGCGCGCGTAGAGATACTGGCGCTCGGGCAGCACCCACGCCTCGGCAACGGCGCTGCGCGGCGGGTTATAGCAGTCGAACACGCGGCGCCACTCGCGATAGATCTCGTGGACCTCGTTGCGATCCCACAGCGGATGGGTGCCGTCGTCAACCATGTCATCGCCCTCGGCGAGATGCCACCGGTCGAGGTCATCGCGGTCGAGATCCTTGGCGAGACCGTGCGCCACATCAATACGAAAGCCGTCGACGCCTCGATCGCTCCAAAACGCCAGGACATCGCAAAAGAACGCGTGAACCTCGGGGCATGACCAGTCAAAGTCCGGCTGCTCGGGCGTAAACATGTGCAGATACCACTGACCGTCCGCAACACGCGTCCAGGCGGGGCCGCCAAAGTTGGCATTCCAATTGGTAGGAGGCAGCTCGCCATGCTCGCCGCGACCATCGCGGAAGATATAACGGGCACGCTCGGGCGATCCGGGGCCGGCGGCAAGAGCGGCTTTGAACCAGGGGTGCTGGTTGGATGAATGGTTGGGCACGATGTCGACAATGACCTTGATGCCGCGCGCGTGAGCCGCAGCGATCATGTCATCGAAGTCGTCAAGCGAGCCGAGACGTGGGTCGACATCGCAGTAGTCCGCCACATCATAGCCGCCATCGACAAGAGGCGATGGGTAAAACGGGCTCAGCCAGATGGCCTCGATACCCAGCCGCTCAAGATAGTCCATCTGCTGGGTAATGCCCGCGATATCGCCCAGACCCGAACCAGTCGAATCCTTAAACGAGCGCGGGTAGATCTGATAGATCGCGGCATCGGACATCCATGGGCGCGAAGAGGTCTTTTCTGTAACCATGGGGTGAGCCTCCCTTGCAACGAGGTTTTGCGAGATGCCCACGATAATACGCCCAAAGCTGACATTCGCGGCAAACAACACCACAGCCACGACCCAATCCGCTCGCTCCCTCTCGGGTTCGAGCCCAGGCGATGGGTACGAAAAAGCCCGGCTACCGTAGTAGTCGGGCTGCTGCGTTTGGAGCGGACAACGGGGCTCGAACCCGCGACCCCAACCTTGGCAAGGTTGTGCTCTACCAACTGAGCCATGTCCGCATATGTAAAACAAAACGGGCGCCGGAGCGCCCGGATGTTGCCTGGAGGCGAAGCCCGGATTCGAACCGGGGGTAAAGGCTTTGCAGGCCTCTGCCTTACCACTTGGCCACTTCGCCGAAAAAGGACCGCCTAAACGGTCCGGAAATGCAATGGAGCGGACAACGGGGCTCGAACCCGCGACCCCAACCTTGGCAAGGTTGTGCTCTACCAACTGAGCCATGTCCGCTTGCGGGTTATTAATTTACGCGAGTTGTCCAAAAGACGCAAGTACTTTTTTCAAAAAACTTGTCTGCCGCATGTTCTTAGTAGCTAAACGCGCTAAAGCGATTGGCTAGGCACACGATTCCAGCGCTCCGCTAAACAGCTTCACCATCTGCACGCGCGTGCCGGCGCCGTCCGTACGACGAGCAACCTCCACGTTATCGACGAGCATACGCATAAGCTTGATACCACGGCCGCGTTCCTCAGATGCAACCGGCTCGCTCGTTTCATCGATAGAATAGCCGGCACCTCGATCAAGCACCTCAACCACAACGCGATCGCCATAGGCCTGAACCGTCAGGACGCACCCGATACCGCCCGCATGGTCATAGGCATTACCCAGCGCCTCCCCCGACGCCAATGCGACATCGTAGCGCTCGTCACGGCGCAACGGAAGCGATTCAAGGAGTTCGGCGATGCGATGTCGGTAGTATGGAAGATTCTCGATACCCTGACGGACCTCGACGCTCTTACTCCAGCGAGGCAGCTCCCCCACCGGAATAGCGGGAATAGACTCCCGTGCCGGCCCCGCGACATGAAGGATATCGACAAGACGAGCAATCTCCAAAAAGCGAACAACTTCACCTGATGCATTGACGAGCGAAAGCAGGCCTTCTCGCCTCATGAGCTCACGAGCGCGCGTAAGCAGGAATGCCAAGCCCGTCGAATCGATAAAGCTAACAGCCTGACAGTTGATGACGACACGACGCACGCCGCGGCCAATCAAAGCATCCAACCGCCGACGCAGCGCAGGCACCGTGGCGATGTCGATATCGCCTGGTGGCGTCAAAACCGCTATGTCATTCCACTCATTCATACGACCATGGTTCCCCAAAAAAGCCCACTCGATGCATTCGTTTCCGCAACCGTACGGATTCAGCCCGCCCAGCGTCGTCTATGAACGACCCCGTAAAAACTCAAGGGACACCAATGCAATGTCATCGTCCAGCGCCGATTCGGTAAATCGGTCAAGCTCGCCCAAGACCTTGCCGCAAATGCCCGACACGCCCTCCCCCGAAACAGAAAGCAGAAGGTCGCGCAAGCGCTGCTCGCCAAAGAACGCTCCGGTGCGGTCGCGGGCCTCAATCGTTCCATCCGTATACATGAAGAGCATGTCGCCGGGGGCGAACGTAAACACGCCTGTCTCGTACACCATGCTCTCAAAGGCACCGATTACGCCCGATTGGCATCCAAGCAGCTCGACCTCTCCCCCACGGGACTCGCCGCCACCCAGCGGCATCGACTCTGGCCTGATGACCATGGTCGGAGGATGGCCCGCCGAACAATACGTTGCGCGTCCGGCTTTAAGGTCAATCTTGGCGATAAACGCCGTCACGAACGTCTCGACCCTCGAAAAGCCCATGAGCATGCTATTGAGCGAGCGTGCCATGCGGGCAGGCCCCGCACCCTCCCAGGCATATGCCGTCAGAGCCGTCTTGACGAGCGCGGACATCGATGCGGCCTCAATGCCTTTGCCAGACACATCACCCAGAATCATGACGGCGCAGTCGTCGGGAAGACGGATGAGCGTATAGAAATCGCCACCGACCAACGCCGAATTCGTGGCCGACAGGTACACCGAATCGGCGGCGATACCCGGAACATCCCCCAGGGAATTTCTCATGCCAATCTGGAGGGTCTGAGCGATATGGCGCTCCTCGCGCTTTTGAGATTCGCCTTCATAGATTAGTTCAAAGTCATGTGCCAAGTGCACCAAGTAGTCATATTCAAGGTCATCAATCGGCTCTTGGCTACCATCACGAAGCAGCAGCGCGCGCGTCGTCGGGCTCTTCGCAACAGAAGCAGGAACAATCGCGTCGTTACTGTGCTTGCCATCACCCTCAGAGCGCGGGCGCCCCGCCTCGATGCCGGTGTCGACGTAGAGGCCCTGGCAAGGCAGACCATGCGCCCTAAGCCAGGCCCCCATAGGCATCGATTCGTCAACGCGAGTTATACGGACGTGTTTAAGGTCCTCGGCACTCGTGCCGCCCAAAACAGATGCCTCAAAGCCATCAGGGCCAGCCCCCAGACGTGCCGCTGGCGCCGTCGTGGAAAAGAAAAGCTTCTCGGGATCGTCCGGCAAGGCAACGCGACTGCCGCCTTCAAAATCTATGACATAGGAGTCCAGACTGGCGTCATACTCAACAGGGCAAAAATGGCAGTTGAGCATATTGCAGATCTCGGACGATACCGCCTGGGTAGCCGCGGCGGAATCGTCTAGAAAGGTAAACAACTCATCACGTAAGACATTGAGCGAGCGGCCAAGCTCGGCCGTGCGACGAGAGCGAAGGCTCGATGCCATGCCGACCAGCTGGATAGACAGGTAATCGCAAATGACCTCGAGTACATTAACGTCATAGGCGAGCGGTGCCTGGGGGCGTTTCCAACCAACTTCCAGCACGCCAAGGATCTGCGTACCGTAAAAAACGGGAAGACAGATCTCGCTGCGGTACGGAGGCATATCCTGCACGCGCAACAGGTGCTTAGAACGATTGTCCAGGTCCATGAACATACCGGAGGCGGCCCTATCGCCCTCAAGGTCCTGTTGAATCGACAAGCGACAGGCACGCGACTCGCGAAGAACATACGTCGGAATGCCAGCGCCATACGGCAAAAACTCGGGCAGGTAGCTGTCGCACAGCTCCTTGGAAACACCGCGTAGCTTAAAACCGCCGCTCTCAGAAAAATAGATAGCGGCACCCGAAGCATCGAGCGTTCCAACAAGCTGGTTCAAAACGGTATCAAGCAGGCTGGGTAACTCATCGGAGCCCACCGTGCTCATAATGACCGAGAGCGTGCCAGAGAGACGCTTGTTCGCCACTCTAAGCTCCGATAACGCACGCTTGAGTTGACGGTCGTGAGAATACTGTTCCTCGATACTGTGAAGCGCCACCAGGACACGTGGTGCGCGGCGCCCAAAGATGCGTGGAGGCGTTACGGAGCCCGCACGAACCAAGACGGGGATAAAAGAGCCGTCACTCAGCTTGAGCATCAGTTCGTTCTCGGAGCCATCAGTTTCAAATGGCAGACGATGTTCCGTCGCACGTTCAAAAGCGGACGAGTACAGGACGTCTTTAACATCTCCACCGATGACGCCGGCGCGTTCCTCGCACATCAAACCAAGTAAGCGATTATTCACATGCAGAATGGTTCCGTCGAGCTCGCAGATGATGACAGCATCGCTCGTGATCTCGACTAGCTGGGCAACGTCTGCCCACTCGTTGCGTTCAAGCGTTTCCATCGTGGACCTCACCGTCTATCGGTAACAAAAAAGCCTCCGAAGAGGCCTCTCAAATGCGATGGTGTCGGAGGCGGGACTTGAACCCGCATGACCAAAAAGCGGTCACTAGCACCTCAAGCTAGCGCGTCTGCCAATTCCGCCACTCCGACATGCTATGTTGTTGATTCGCAGTTCTTTTTGTTGGACCCGCGCGTTCAACGAGGAAGATAATAACCTATGTTTCGAGAACTGTGCAAGCACTTTTTTGAAAAAAGTTTACGAATTTGTAGATGCGCAGGTAGACTGACCTGTTCGGGCAGGAATGAGGTTGCTTTCCAACGCGTCCTCGGGCATGCGGCATTATTTTGATCCGCGCTTCGCGCTACAAAATAATGCCGCCCCCTGCGGAATGCGTTGGAAAGCAACATCATTCCTGCCCTAGAGGCACGTACTCCAGGCACCGTTCTCGAACATGTTCTGGGGCTGATATAAATTTAGTGGCTCGGCTTTGCCGAGCCCTTATATAAGGAGGCCGGAGCTAAAGCTCCGGCCTCACTCAATTTCTTATTAGATAAAGTGAGCGATCGAGGAATCGCACTCCCCTGCCGAGTTACCGCAGGGCCCGCCCTGGCGTTGCTTTTCAGAACATCCCGCAGGACGCAAGAAACCCCCGCCGCACGAAGTGCGCAGCGGGGGTTTCCTGCATGTCCGAGGACGTTCTGAAAAGCAACGCCAGGGCGGGCCCGGACGAGAACAACCGACTACAGGTCGATGTGCGATTCCTTGATCGGGAACGGCTCGGCGAAGTGGCAGGCACAGCAGTGACCCGGTGCAACTTCCTTAAACTCGGGAAGCTTCTCAGAGCAGATACCCTGCGCGATTGGGCAGCGCGTGTGGAAACGGCAGCCGGTCGGAGGATCCAACGGCGACGGCGGATCGCCGGCAAGGATAATGCGCTTACGAGTCTTCTGGATATCCGGATCGGGCACCGGCACGGCAGACAGCAGCGACTGCGTGTACGGGTGGTGCGGCTCACTGTAGAGCGTCTTCCAGTCCGAAACCTCGACCATCTTGCCCAGGTACATAACGGCAACGCGATCGGAGATGTGCTGCACGACAGAGAGGTCGTGAGCAATGAAGAGATAAGCCGTACCGAACTTGTCCTGGAGCTCCTTCAGCAGGTTCAGAACCTGGGCCTGAATGGACACGTCGAGTGCAGAGACGGGCTCGTCACAGATGATCAGCTTGGGCTTCAGAGCGAACGCGCGGGCGATGCCGACACGCTGGCGCTGGCCGCCCGAGAACTCGTGCGGATAGCGGTTGATGTGCTCGGGGTTCAGACCGACGACGTCCAGCAGCTCGCGGACGCGCTCGATACGCTCTTCCTTGGTACCCACGCCATGAATGGTCATGGGCTCAGAGACAATCTCGCCGATGGTCATGCGAGGGTTGAGCGAAGCATAAGGATCTTGGAAGATAAACTGCATCTCGCGACGCATGTCCTTGATCTCATGTTTGCTCATCTCGGCAACATCTTTGCCTTGGAAGAACACCTTACCGGCGGTCGGCTTGGTGAGGCGCATGATGGTGCGGCCCGTGGTGGACTTACCGCAACCAGACTCGCCAACCAGGCCAAAGGTCTCGCCCGGATAAATCTCGAACGAAATGTCATTCACAGCAGAGACGACACACTTGGAGAAGCGCTTGGCGAACATGCCGGACTCAGCGGGAAACTCCTTAGAGAGGTGCTCAACCTTCAGCAGCGGAGTACGCTCGTTGGTATCTGCCATTACGCCTCGCCTCCCTTCTTGGAATCCTTACGCGTACGGGACGTCTCAGGAGCGTTCTTGAGGAACTCGGGGTCACCGGAGTAGTGGCACGCAGAGTAATGACCAGACTCTGTGACAACGCGCTCGGGGCGCTGCTTGCGGCACTTGTCCGTCGCATAGGGGCAACGAGGAGAGAACACGCAGCCCTCGGGCAGGTTCATGAGCGAAGGCGGGTTGCCGTGAATCGGCGTAAGCGGTTTCTTCTCATCGATAGCCTGCTCCGGGATGGAGCGGATCAGACCCCAGGTATAGGGGTGACGGCTCTCGTAGAAGATTTCCTCAGCAGTACCGAACTCGACGGGACGGCCGGCGTACATAACCATGATCTTGTCGGCCATATCGGCGACGACGCCCAGGTCATGGGTAATCATGATGATGGCGTTGCCGTTCTTCTCCTGCATTTCCTGCATAAGCTCAATAATCTGAGCCTGAATGGTAACGTCCAGGGCAGTCGTGGGCTCGTCGGCAATCAGAATATCGGGATCGCAGGCAAGAGCCATAGCAATCATGACGCGCTGACGCATACCGCCCGAGAACTGGTGCGGATACTCATTGACGCGCTTCTCGGGCTCGGGAATACCGACGAGGTCCAAAAGCTCGGTGGCGCGCTTGAGCGCCTCCTGCTTGGAGTAGCCACGGTGCAGACGAAGGCCCTCGCCCACCTGCTTGCCGATCTTATAGACCGGGTTCAAAGAGGTCATAGGATCCTGGAAGATCATCGCGATATCGTTACCGCGAATGTGCTGCATCTCTTCCTCGGTCATCTCGAGGATAGAACGACCGCGATAGCGAACGTCGCCGCCCTCGATCTTTCCCGGAGGCATCGAAATGAGGCCCATGATGGTCATGGCGGTCACGGACTTACCGGAGCCGGACTCACCGACGACGCCCAAGGTCTCGCCGCGATCGAGCGTGTAGGAGACACCGTCGACAGCGCGAACGACGCCATCCTCGGTATGGAAATACATCTTAAGGTCATCGACCTCGAGCAGATGCTGGCCCTCGGGAACAGGCTGGTCCTTCAGGTCCACATAGTTCTTGTTCTTCTTCATCCTTATGCGTCCTTCATCTTGACGTCGAGGGCGTCGCGCAGACCGTCACCCAACAGGGTGAAGGCGAGCACCGTCGAGAGAATTGCCAGACCGGGCATGATCATCATCCAGGGAGCAGTCAGAAGATACTGCTGACCGTCCTGAATCATAGAGCCCCACGAAGGCGTAGGCGGAATAACGCCCATACCGAGGAAGGACAGGGCAGACTCGGTCAGAATAGCGCCACCAATGTTCATGGTCGCATAGACCACGATAGAAGCAACGGAGTTCGGGAAGATATGGCGCATAACGATACGCGCATCGGATGCACCCATAGCGCGAGCGGCGTCAACATAGTCGTTCTCTTTGACCGTCAGGATCGCGGATCGGAAGACGCGCGCAATCGAAGGCCAGCCGAGAATGCCGATGGCGATAAAGACATTCTGAAGACCACGACCGATAACGGCAATCATGGCAACAACGAACAGCACGTACGGGAACGCCAGGAAGATGTCCGCACAGCGCATGATGATCGTATCCCAGATGCCGCCATAGAAACCGGCCAGGGCGCCCATGACCAGACCGATCACCGTGGAGATGGCGGTGGCCATAATACCGACGGAAAGCGAAACGCGTGCACCGTAGATAACACGGACGAGAATGTCACGACCAAGAGAGTCGGTGCCAAACGGGTGCTCGGCACACGGAGCCAGCAGCGAAGTCTCGGCCATGGTCGTCGAGTCAGAAGCCGTAGGAGAGCCGAGCCAGGGCTTAGCCCACAGATCGGCGGTCAGGGCGACCACAACAACGATGATGATCCAGCAGACACCGATAACGGCGAGCTTGTTCTTACGAAGACGCTTAAAAGCGTCGCCCCACAGCGTGCGGGACTTGGCGGGAGCAGATGCGGCCTTGGTGGCGGTAGCCTGCTCCTGAGACTGAGAATCAGTTTCCTGCATGAGACGTACCTCCCTTAGGCCTTATCCGACGGACCGCCAAGGCGGATGCGCGGGTCGAGGAATGCATAGCTAATGTCGACGAGCAGGTTGATCACCATAACGACGACAACAATGAGCGTAACGCCGCCCATAACGATGGGCCAGTCGCGCATGCTAATGGCGCGGTAGACCTCGAAGCCGATGCCGGGCCAGTTAAAGACCGTCTCGGTCAGGATGGCGCCCGAAAGCATGCCGCCGAAGTCGACACCAATATAGGTAACGACGGGGATGAGTGCATTCTTAAGCGCATGCTTGATAATGATCGCGCGATTGGAGAGACCCTTGGCCTTTGCCGTACGGATGTAATCCTGGTTCATGACGTCAAGCAGCTGCGAGCGCATAATGCGGGCGGCATAAGCGGTCGAAACCGAAGCCAGCGTAATGGTCGGAAGCACATAGTGCATCCAATCCTGATACTGAGAGCTGGAACCGCCGGCACCCGAGATCGGCATGGAGAATGCACCGCCCGTGGCGTCCTTGAGAATGACGCCAAAGAACAGCTGCAGCAACATACCGAGCCAGAAGGCTGGGACGGCAACGAGAATCGACGTGGTGAGCGTTACCAAAATATCCCAGAAGGAATAACGCTTAACCGCCGAAATGATACCCGCACCGATACCCATGATTGCCTCGAGCACGATGGCGCACGCGGCAAGTTTGACCGTATACGGATACTTCTGGGCAAAGATTTCCGTAACCGGCAGCTTGCGCTGGTACGAATTGCCCAGATCGCCATGAAGCAGGCCGTTCATGTAATACAAGTAACGGTCCACGAGCGACGTTTGAACGGGGTCGCCGTTCTCGTCAAGGATCGCGTTGCCGTCCTCGTCCGTCTGGACCAGGTGATAGCGAACGCGAAGCTGAAGCTCCACCTCGGGGGACAGAGCCTTGTCTCCACCGATCAGCTTGATCGGATCTCCCGGCACGATATTCTGGAGGGCGAACAGAATCAGCGTAACGCCCAAAAACACCGGGATGAACTGAAGCACACGTTTAACGATGTACTTACCCATACCACTCCCCTATCTAGGGATTAACCTAAATGGGATGCCGATCGCCAGACCGGCATCCCAAAATTACCATCAGCCAGTTTACCCCAGGTTAGGGAGAACTGTATGTTTCCCATGAGGTCTACGTAAATACTTGACCCTCACGGAAGCTGCAAAACCCTTAGGCGAGCTCGGCGGTACCCAGATCGGCGTGCTTCTGCGGATCAACATAGAGATGCTTGACGCGGTCAGAGCCAGCGATGGTGTGCGTGTAGAACATCACCGGGATGACCGGGCAGTCGGCAGCGACCATGGCGTCGGCCTCCCGCATCTTGGCGATGCGCTCCTCGTCATCAACCGTGGTGCGGGCCTCGTCGACCTTGGCATCGAACTCGGGGTTGCTGTAACCGGAGCGGTTGTCGCCACCGAGGGAGTCGGAGTGGAACAGCGGGTACAAGAAGTTGTCCATGATCGGGTAATCGGCGATCCAGCCCAGACGGCCGAACTGATAGTTGAAGTTCTGATACTGCTCGAGCAGGGCAGACCACTCAGGGGTATCGGAGACAGCGGTAACGCCAACCTTGGCGAGGTCGCCGATGATGGACTCCATGATCTCCTTGTGACCACCGTCCTGGTTGTAGGAAAGGGTCACGCTAATGCCACGATCGCCGTTAGCGCCAGCGGGAGCGACTTTGTCGAGGTACTCGTTAGCCTTGTCGACGTCATAGGCGCAGAACTCCCATGCGCCCTCCTTGTAGCCGGCGATTCCCGGAGGAACAATACCGTCGGCGGGGGTACGGGTACCCTTGAAGATGGTCTTGCAGATGGCCTCACGGTTGATGGCCAGGGAGATGCCCTTGCGCAGGTCGGCGTTATTGAACGGCTCGGCCGTGGTGTTGCAGGTCAGATAGTACGTGGAAGGCTCGGCACCGAGCAGCATATGCTCGCCGTCACCCATGGTGTAGCCGTCCTTGGACTCGCCACGGTCCTTCTTGGCGGCGTCGATCTGAGCAACGGGAACGTCGCAGACATCGAGGTTACCGGCCTGGAACTCCTTGTAAGCGGTCTCCATGTCCTTGATGACCTGGAAGTGGATGCCATCGATCTTGGCCTTGTCGCCATAGTAATCGTCAAACTTCTTGAGGTTGATCTCCTGGCCATCCTCCCACTTACCGTCCATCATGAACGGGCCGTTACCGACCGGGGCAAGGTAGAAGCTCTTGACATCGGACTCGGCGCACTCGGGAACCGGGGACAGAGCCGGGTGAGAGGCGACGAAGGGGAAGTCGGCGTAAGCGGAAGACAGCTTGACGACGAGGGTCTCATCGTCGGGGCAGGTAACACCGCTGAGCTCGGTAGCGTTGCCGGCAAGCAGATCGTCATAGCCCTCAACCATGGAAAGGTGATAGGAGACCTCGGAAGGACCATACTCGGTGGCGATGGCCGACTTGGTGTTGACTAGACGCTCCCAACCGAGCTTGAAGGACTTGGAGGTAACGTCGTCACCGTTGTGGAACTTAGCCTTCTTGATCTTGAAGGTGAACTCGGTGGCGTCGTCGTTAGCCTCAAAGGACTCGCAAGCCAGCGGAACGATCTCGCCCTTCTCGGGGTCGTACTCCGTCAGAGCGTCGAAGAGCTGGTACTCGACCTGAGTGCCCTGATCCTCCTGGACGTTGTAGGGGTCGATGCAGACCGGGTTGTTGATGTAGAAGTTCAGCGTCGAACCGGACTCAGAACCGGAAGTGTCGCCGCCCTTCTTGCCGCATGCGGCAAGAAAAGCCATGGAGCTCGCAGCAAGGGTACCGCCGACAAAGGCGCGACGACCCATAACGGGCTGGTGGAACATAGAATCAGCCATGCCATCCTCCTTATGAGATAGGACAAAGAAATGTTCAGTCGGACATATGTCGAGACAATCCGATCCGAACCATCAAAACGCCGCCCGCTGCTATGGCTGGTTATGCACAACAGACCAACGTTTTGCAATACAGTAGCGCATTTTATGCACGATTTGGGGCTAATTCCGGTTAACGGTCGAGAATTTCTTTAGTTGGGCGAAGTATGTGGGGATATTTTGACTCTGTTACAAGTCTGTAAACAAAAAGGGCCCCGCACATGCGGGACCCTTTACAAACGTATATACGCCGATGCTTAGTAGCCGACGATACCCTGCGGGAAGAAGAACATGCACAGAACGACACACACGGCAAAAACGACGGCCATAATTACCGTCAGGCGATCGAGGTTCTGCTCCATGACGCCCGTGGCAGAGCTGGAGTTATACAGCGAGCTAGCGATCATATCCGAAACGCCGGTGCCCTTACCGGAATGCATCAGAACGAGAATCGTCAGCGCCACGGCAGAAACAGCCCAAACGACAAACAGAAGAATCTGGAACGGACCCATAGATAAGCTCCTTAATAGAACAACTCAAACTCCAGTACTGTACCACAACCTTCAACACTCCCCCACCTGCCATTTAGGGACGGGGTAGAAATGGCAGAAATACCAAAAAAGGGGGTCGTCCGGTTGTGGACAACCCCCTTACTAGAAAACGGTATTTGTTTTCTATTAGGCCTCGGTGGCGAGCACGCGACCCGTCATCTCGGCGGAAGGCTCAATACCAGCCATGGTGAGCATGGTCGGAGCGATATCCGAAAGACGGCCGTCCTCGATACCGGTGAGCTTGGCCTTATCATCAACGATGATGAACGGCACGCGGTTGGTGGTGTGAGCCGTAAACGGATGCTTGGAACCGTCGGAAGCAACGTCAAACATGTGATCGGCGTTGCCATGGTCGGCGGTAATCAGCGCAAAGCCACCCTTGGCGAGAATCGCCGGGACAACCTTGGACAAAGCATCGTCAACAGCCTCGACGGCCTTAACGGCGGCGTCGAAGACACCGGTGTGACCAACCATGTCGCAGTTCGCGAAGTTCACGATGTAGAAATCAGCGCGATCCTCGTTGATTGCGGCGACGAGCTTCTCGGTAACCTCGGGAGCGCTCATCTCGGGCTGCAGATCGTAGGTAGCGACCTTGGGAGAAGCGACGAGCACGCGCTCCTCGCCCTCCTTGGGCTCCTCGATGCCGCCGTTGAGGAAGAACGTCACGTGGGCGTACTTCTCGGTCTCGGCGGTGTGCAGCTGCTTCAGGCCATTGGCGGCGATAACGTCGGCCAGGACGTTCTCGGGGAACGTCTTGGGGAAGGCGACCTCGACGTCAAACGTCGGATCGTACTCGGTCATCGTCACAAAGTGCGAAAGCTTGATCTGCTCGCGCTCGAAGCCGTCGAACTCCTTGTCCGTGAACACGCGGGTCATCTGACGAGCGCGGTCGGGACGGAAGTTGAAGAAGATGGCCGCGTCGCCCTCGTGGATGCCCTCGTTGTGGGCAGCGAAGGGCTCGACGAACTCATCGCCGCGCGGATCCTTCTCGTAGTAGGCCTTGATACCGGCCACGGGGTCGGTATCGGCATCGGACGCGTTGACCATGACATCGTAGGCACGCTGGATGCGCTCCCAACGGTTATCGCGGTCCATGGCCCAATAACGGCCCGAAACGGTGGCAACGCGAGCGTCGCAACCGGTCTCCTCGGAGATCTTAGCCAGGAAGGCGCAGAACTCGCTCATGTAGCCAGCACCGGACTGCGGGTCAACGTCGCGGCCATCCATGAAGGCGTGGACGCGAACGGTCTTGACGCCATGCTGGGCAGCCATCTTGACCAGGGCCTCGACATGGTTCATGTGAGAATGAACGCCGCCGGGGCTCATAAGGCCCATGAGGTGCAGGGTCTTGCCTTCGGCCTTGACATCGTCCATAGCCTTAACGAAGACCTCGTTCTTGGCGATGGAGCCGTCCTTGATAGCGTTATTGATGCGCGAAAGCTCCTGGAACACGATGCGGCCGGCACCGATGTTGAGGTGGCCTACCTCGGAGTTTCCCATCTGACCGTCGGGAAGGCCCACGTCCTCGCCCGAAGCGCCGAGTGTGGTGTGGGGATACTTCTCGTACAGGCTATCAAGGAAGGGCGTCTTGGCAGCGGCGACGGCGTTCTCGCCATCGGCCGGAGCCAAACCACACCCGTCCATGATGATCAGGAGTGCAGGAAGATGACGCTGTGCCATATGTCCTACTCGCCTGCCTTAACGACCATAGAGGTGAAGTCGGCAGCCTTGAGCGAAGCGCCGCCCACGAGTGCGCCGTCAACGTCGGGCTTGGCGACGAGCTCGGCGATGTTGCCGGGCTTGGCAGAGCCACCATAGAGAACGCGGATGCCGTTTGCGAGCTCCTCGCCGAACATCTCCTTGAGGGTCTCACGGATAGCGCCGCAGACCTCCTGAGCGTCCTCGGCGGTAGCGGTCTTGCCGGTGCCGATAGCCCAGATGGGCTCGTAGGCGACGACGACCTGCTTGGGGCAGGTGATCTCGAGACCCTCGAGACCAGCCTTGACCTGGTTCACGACGTGCTCGACATAGGTACCGGCCTCGCGGACCTCGAGGGACTCGCCGCAGCAGAAGACGGGGACAAGACCGGCGGCAACGAGGGCCTTGGCCTTCTTATTCTGGTCCTCGTCGGTCTCGTGGAAGTAGTCGCGACGCTCGGAGTGACCGATGATGCAGTAGGTGCAGCCAGCGGACTTGAGCATGTCGCAAGAGGACTCACCGGTGAAGGCACCCTTGGCCTCCCAGTACACGTTCTGTGCACCGAGGGCGATGGGGGCAGCCTGAATGCGGTCATGAACCGTGGTGATGTCAATGGTCGGGGGGCAGACGAGCACCTCGACGCCAGCCGGAACCTCGGGCAGAGCCTGAGCCAGCTCGTCGGCGAGCTTGGCAGCCTCGGCGACGTCGTTGTTCATCTTCCAGTTACCAGCGATAAGAAGGGTGCGATTAGGCATCGAGAAGCGCCTCCACTCCGGGCAGGGCCTTACCCTCGACGAGCTCCATGGAAGCGCCACCACCGGTGGAGATCCAGCTCATCTTGTCGGCCAGGTTGAACTTGTTGACAGCTGCGACAGAATCGCCGCCGCCGATGATCGAGGTGCAGTCGGCCTCGGCGACAGCCTCGGCGATAGCCTGGGTGCCATGAGCGAAGTTATCGAACTCGAAGACGCCCATGGGGCCATTCCAGAACACGGTCTTAGCGCCCTTGACAGCCTCGGCGTAGAGCTCCTCGGTCTTGGGGCCGATGTCCATGCCCTCACGATCGTCGGGGATAGCGTCGGAAGCGACAACCTCGGGGACAGCGTCCTCGCCAAAGTGATCGGCAACGCGGTTGTCGATGGGGAGCAGGATCTTGACGCCCTTCTCCTCGGCCTTCTTAAGCATCTCGCCAGCGCGCTCGACCCAGTCCTCTTCCTTGAGGGACTGACCGACGGACATGCCCTGAGCCAGGAAGAAGGTGTAGGCCATACCGCCACCGATGATCAGGGTGTCAGCGGAGTCGATGAGGTGATCGAGAACGCCGATCTTGGAGGAAACCTTGGAACCGCCGACGATAGCGACGAAGGGGCGCTCGGGCTCGGCGAAGATGCCGGTCAGCGTGTCGACCTCCTTCTCGAGCAGGAAACCGGCGACGGCAGGCAGGTAAGCGGCGGGGCCCACAACGGAACCCTGGGCGCGGTGAGCGGTGCCGAACGCATCGAGAACGAAGACGTCACCATAGGAAGCGAGCTTCTTGGCGATCTCGGGATCGTTCTTCTTCTCACGCTTATCGAAGCGGACGTTCTCGAGAACGAGGACCTTGCCCGGCTCGACGGCAGCGACAGCCTCGGCAGCCTTCTCGCCGTAGGTGTCGGCGACAAAGGCAACGTCGAGACCAGAGAGCTCTGCGAGCTTCTTGGCGACGGGCTCGAGGGACAGCTCGGGCTGGAAGCCGGTGCCATCGGGACGGCCGAGGTGGCTCATGAGGATGACGCGAGCGTTGTGCTCAACGAGATAGTTGATGGTGGGCAGGGCAGCCTTGATACGGGTGGTGTCGCCAACGACGCCATCCTTGATAGGCACGTTGAAGTCAACGCGGACGAGAACGCGCTTGCCGTCGACATCGATGTCGCGGACGGTCTTCTTGGTAAAGGCCATGTTTGCTTCTACCTTTCGTACGTGTCTGCCTCCCATTACGGCAGACGATTTCCTATAAAAAGGGCGCGACCCTAGGGTGTAAGCCCTATAAGGCCGCGCCCTTCTTTAGACGCTCAACGAGCTATTCGCTAAAAGCTAAATTAAGCAACGAACTTCTCGAAGTACTTGATGGTGCGGACCATCTGAGAGGTGTAAGAGTTCTCGTTGTCGTACCAAGAGGTGACCTGAACGAGGGTCTGGCCGTTGCCGAGGTCAGAGCACATGGTCTGAGTGGCGTCGAAGATGGAGCCATGGGTCTCGCCGATGATGTCGGTGGAGACGATGTCGTCCTCGTTGTAACCGAAGGTCTCGGAGATGGTGGCAGCGTAGGCCTTCATAGCGGCGTTGACCTCGTCGACGGTGACCTTCTTGTCAACGACGGCGTAGAGGTTGGTGATGGAGCCGGTCGGCGTCGGGACGCGCTGGGCGGCACCGATGAGCTTGCCGTTGAGCTCGGGGAGAACCAGGCCGATAGCCTTGGCAGCACCGGTGGTGTTGGGGACGATGTTGACGGCGCAGGCGCGGCTACGACGCTTGTTGCCCTTGCGCTGCGGGCCGTCGAGCGGCATCTGGTCGCCGGTCCAGGCGTGAATGGTGGTCATGATGCCGGACACGATGGGAGCGAAGTCGTTCAGACCCTTGGCCATCGGGGCGAGGCAGTTGGTGGTGCAGGAAGCAGCGGAGATGATGTTGTCCTCAGCGGTCAGCGTCTCGTGGTTGACGTTGTACACGATGGTGGGCAGATCGCTGCCGGCCGGAGCGGAGATGACGACCTTCTTGGCGCCAGCGTTGATGTGGGCCTGAGCCTTAGCCTTGCTGGTGTAGAAGCCGGTGCACTCGAGAACGACGTCGACGTCGAGGTCGCCCCAAGGCAGGTTGTTGGCGTCGGCCTCCTTGTAGATCTTGATCTCCTTGCCGTCAACGGTGATGGAATCCTCGCCAGCAACGACCTCGTGATCGCGAGCGTAGTTGCCCTGCGTGGAGTCGTACTTCAGCAGGTAAGCGAGCATATCGGGAGAGGTGAGGTCGTTGATAGCGACGATCTCGGAGCCCTCATGACCGAACATCTGACGGAAAGCCAGACGACCGATGCGACCGAAGCCGTTAATAGCAACCTTTACTGCCATTGTGTCTCCTTTCGTAAGGCCCCCGCAAGCTACAGCGCCCGCCGTTGAGGCCCACAAACTAACCACTCGCCTAATATACCTTTTTTTTGACTTGAATTTCACGAGAATGCTCGAAATTGAAAATCAAATTTACGTTAAAACGTTTTAAAGAATAAAATAGCAGCTAAATCCGTATATAAGTCGATACTTTAAACTACCTGTTTGCTTCAATGAGCTTTTCAAGTCTCAAAACTCGATGGTAGAGGGCCGACTTCGACAAGGGAGGGTCAGCCATCTCCCCCAAATCGCGCAGTGACAGATCGGGATAGCGCTCGCGCAGGTCGCAAAAGACCGCCAAGGCGTCCGGAAGCGTGTCGCGCAAACCCCGCAGTTCGAGCTCATCGATCAGCGCAAGCTGATGCTGGGCGGCACCCGCGCTTCTGGTCTGATTGGCCAGCTCGGCATTCACGCGACGGTTTACGTCGTTCTTAACCAATTTGACCGCGCGCGCTTCCTCGATCTCGGCAACGCTGCGCTTGGCTCCGACCAGCTTTAGGAGCTGCTCGATCTCCTCGGCGCTCTTAATGTACACGGCATAGGACCCGCGCCGCGCGTTGACGCGCGCATGGACCCCAATCTGCTCCAGCAGATCGCAGAGCCCCTTGGCATATTGCTCGCCCTGCACCGCGATCTCCAAATGAAAGTCGCCGCGGGGATCGGCCACGAAACCGCCGGCGATGAGCGCGCCGCGGATGTAGGCAAGCCTGCAGCAGGGGCGGGCAACGATGTGCCGGGGAACACCGGCGACGAGCCCTCCCCTGCGGTCGAGAATGCCCAGCAGCACCAGAGCCTTGTCCAGGTCGGGTTGATCGGGCAGGGTAATGAGATAGTTACGGACCTTATGCAAGACCGATTTACGAACGGTGAATTCCGTTTTGAGCTTAAGGATGCGATGCGTCAGCGTGATCATCGTGCGCGCGACGGCGCCCGTCTCGGTCGCGACCGTCAAACGATACCGCCCGGAGCCGGCCAGCGAAAGTGTACCGCTCACACGCGTCAGGGCGGCAAGCGTCGACAAATCGCAGTATTCACATTCGGGTTCGCAGCGCGCGAGCTCGTCACGCACCTCGGCGGTAAACGACATGCAGGCCTATGCTTTCGTGTTGGCGCGTGACAAGTCGCGATGGGAAATGCTCACGTGATACTGGGCACCTTCCAAATAACGTGCCGTGGCCTCGGCGATGGCAACGCTGCGGTGTTGACCGCCCGTGCAACCGATGGCAATAGAAAGCTGCGGCTTGCCCTCCGCGATATAGCCGGGCATGACCGTATCGAGCAGCTGCGTCCAGACCTTCCAGAACTCCTGGGTCTTGGGATGGTCCAGAACAAAGTCGGAGACTTTCTTATCGAGACCGGTCATGGTGCGCATCTCGGGATCGTAGAACGGATTGGGCAGAAAGCGAACGTCGATCATAATGTCCGCCTCGACGGGCATACCGTGCTTAAAGCCAAACGAGAACACGTGAACGTCCATGAGCTGCTGGTCGGACAGCTCGGAGAACGCCATGCGCAATTTGTTGCGCAGCGCAGAGGTGCGCAGACGGCTCGTGTCGATAATCATATCGGCTCGATCGCGCACGCCCTGCAGCTGAAGGCGCTCGCGCTGAATCGCATCGGCCGTAGTCTCCCCCGGCTTGGCAATGGGATGACGGCGGCGATTTTCGCTATAACGACGGATCAGTACCTCGTCAGAGGCCTCGAGAAAAACGATGTCGCAGCTCATCTCGCGCTCCTCGAGTGCGGCAACGGCATCGAGCAACTCATCGAACAAGCCTTGGCTGCGCAGGTCGCAGGTGACGGCAAGGTGCCTACCCACACCCGTATTGATGCCAACGAGCTCAGCAAGCTGGGCAATCAGACGCGGGGGCAGGTTATC
Source organism: uncultured bacterium (assembly GCA_905214105.1). Lineage (GTDB taxonomy): Bacteria > Actinomycetota > Coriobacteriia > Coriobacteriales > Coriobacteriaceae > Collinsella. The sequence goes on along the minus strand of CAJMKK010000006.1, from coordinate 26,682 downwards.
GATACAAAAATAGCCCATGTCCTCGAACACATGCATGGCCTGCGTTCGGCCCGATCCGGACATTCCGGTGATGATGACGATATCGGGGATGCGCTCCGAGCGCTCCGCCGCATCCATGGCATCTCCCTTTTGCATGTGCTGCCTCCTAAAAACAAGCGCGGGACCCAGCAACCCGGATCCCGCGCGGTCAATTGCCTTTAATGAGTATACCGCCCTGAGCGGATACAAGGTCCGTCTTACGCCTCAAGCGCGGCTTTGAACCAACTCGTAATACTCGTGGGGTGCGTGATGGCAGTGCCCACGACAACTGCCCAGGCGCCCGCATCAATTGCGGCGCGGGCCTCCTCGGGCGTATGCACGCGGCCCTCGCAGATGATGGGAAGGCCGGGAAACTCCTCGGTCGCCTGGCGCAGGAGCGGCAGATCGGGACCGTCGGCCATGGTGCAATCGATAGCGGCAACACCATGGGAAAGCGTGGTGGACACCAGGTCGAAGCCCATGTCGACAGCACGGCGAATGTCCTCGATGGTGGCACAGTCGGCCATCAGGAGCACGCCCTCCTCGTGCAGCGGACGGAAGGTGTCCTCGACGGTCTTGCCATCGGGACGCGGGCGATCAGTGGCGTCAATTGCCACGATGTCGGCACCGGCGGCAACGCAGGCGCGAGCATGACGCAGCGTCGGCGTGATGTAGACGCCCTCGTGTCCATCCTTCCACAAGCCGATGACGGGAACCTCGCAGCGGCCCTTAATGGCGGCGATGTCGGCAAGACCCTGGCAGCGAATAGCGGCGGCGCCGCCAAGCTCGCAGGCGCGAGACATCTGAGCCATGGTTTCGGGCGTACGAAGCGGCTCGCCCATATAGGCCTGAACGCTCACGACGAGCTTGCCCTTCAGGGATTGAATCAAAGGATCAACGGTCATGTTCGACTCAACCTTTCTCAAAATAGCCTTCTGAGACACCGCACCTTGACGTTCAAACCGTCGCTCGCGTACCGAAGTACGCTTCGCTCCTCTTTCACGTCAATCTGCGGCACCTCAGAAGGCGCACTTGGTAGTTATGTTTACTTCAACGACGCAAGAAGGTGTTCGGCGGCACCGATAAGCGGTGCGTCGCCCTCCAGAGAGCCGATGAGGATCGGCGTGTCCTGAAGCGGGTCGAGCGCCTGGCTGGCATAGCCCTCGTGCACCGAGTCCTTCCACGTCTGCGAGCGCCAATCGGGACCCTGGTGAATCACACCGCCCGAAAGCACGATGACCTCCGGGTCAAGGATATTGGCGAGCGAGCCCAAGCTGGCGCCCAGCGCAAAGCCAGCGTCATGGATGACCTCGGTCGCCTTTGCGTCGCCAGCACGGCACAGGTCGTTCACGTCGCGACCGACCGAAGGACGGCTGGGGTCAACTCGACCGAAGCGCTCGTCGTACATACGGCCAATCGAGGTGCCCGAGGCTACCGACTCAAGATGACCAGAACGCCCGCAGGCGCAGGGAATGCCGGCGGCAGCCGAGCACTCGATGTGGCCCATATGGCCGGCAGCACCATGGAAGCCCTGCATTACGCGGCCGTTCTCGACATATGCGCCGCCGATGCCCGTACCGATGCCAAGACACAAGACGGAGAACTTGCCCTTGCCGACGCCCCAGTGGGCCTCGCCCAGAGCATGAGCCTGCACGTCGCCTACAACGGCAACGGGAAGACCGAGATCCTCGCGCAGACGCGGCCCCAACTGAACGCCGGACCAGCCGGGCATGATCTCATTGGCATACGCGATGGCGCCCGTCTTGGGATCGACGACGCCGGCGGCACCGATACCGACGCCAAGGACCTCGACATCGGGATTCGCCTCGAGAGCAGCCTTGACGGACGCCTCGATACGCTGGAAGACGGCCTCACCGCCCTCTTGGGCCTCGGTGGGAACCTCAGCTTCAAAGACCGGATGGGGCACGCTGCCATCAGCCGGATACTCCATAATGGCAGTCGCAATCTTAGTTCCGCCGATATCGACAGAGCAGACGTACTTGTTCTCCATGTCGCTCTCCTTCGGAGATAAAAACAACTACAGGAAATGCGCCGTCAGGCTAGCCGTCACAGCGCAGTAAAGGTTATCCAGGTGCCCGAGATCGCCGAGAAACCGTGTGGCCATTGACCTAATGGGTCATGGCCACACGGTTGAACGGCGAGGTCGGGTGCCTGGGAAAGCTTTACAGGAGACCGTTGTCCTGGAGGACCTTCTTAATAGCCTCGACGTTCTCGCCGGTCATGGCCTTCACCGGGCGCGGCATGGTCGGGCTGTCGAAGATGCCCATGAGGTTCATAGCGGTCTTGAAGGCGCCGACGCCACCGGCATAGCCCTGGACGCCCGAGGTGACATCCCAGATGTGCGAAATCTCATTGAGGCGATCCTGCTCGGCCTTGACGGTAGCCCAGTCACCGGCCTGAGCGGCCTTCCACTGGCGCACGTAGCCCTCGGGCTCAACGTTGGCAAGGCCCGGGACAGAACCGTCGGCGCCACCGAGGTAAGCGCCGTCGACAACAACCTCGTGACCGGTGAGGATGCTCATCGGATGGCCGTTCTTCTCGTTCTCCTGAACGAGATAGCGGAACGAGATGTCATCACCCGAGGAATCCTTGACGCCAGCAAGGACGCCCTCGGCGCCGAGCTTGGCAAGGAGCTTCCAGGGGAGCTTGGTGTGAACGCAGACGGGAATGTCATAGGCAAAGATGGGCAGGTCAAGCTCCTCGTGCAGGATGCGGAAGTGCTCCTCGACCTCGGTCATGCCCTGCAGGGCATAGAACGGGCAGGTGGCGACGAGGGCATCGGCGCCCAGCTCCTGAGCGACCTTGCCGTGCTCAATCATTCGCTCGGTCTCGGTATCGATGATGCCGACCAGAACAGGCACACGGTGGTCGACGATACGAACGGCCTCGGCGATAATCTGGCGACGGCGCTCGTCGGTGGAGAAGACGACCTCGCCCGAGGATCCCAGGAAGAACAGGCCATCGACGCCGGCATCGATCATGCGGTTGATGCTGCGCTCAAAGGAGGCAACGTCGAGCTGGTGGTCTTCGGTATCGGGAACAACGACGGGAGGGATAACGCCGGTGAATTTCTGAGTTGCCACAAGAATCTCCTTAGTTGTCTGGCGGGCGGCCCTATGCCACCCACTCTTGCTGGCAGTGTCCAGGCCGTCTAGGCCAAAGAACACGAGTAGAACGTTTGGTTAAAGAAGTCGACGACTTCGTTTTCGAACGCATTGATGCGCTCATGAGCGTATTTTGCATAGATGATATGCCTCCGGTCACACTCAAGACCGTTGAATGCGGCAAACTGATCCTTGGGATCGCTCACGGTATCCATAAGCGATGTGCCCATGAGCACCGATCCGCGCACCCGAGACGACAGCGCCTCGAGGCCGCCAGGAAGCGGATTGGCAACCGCCGTGCAGGCGAGGCCCCGCTCTTCCAGAGCAGAAACCGCCAGCGCGACTCCGCCGCCAAGACCCTCACCCCATGCAAAGATGCGGTCGGGGTCCATGCCATCAAGATTGCGCGCCACCTTCGCCATCGCGCAACCCCAACGGACGCGCTCGACAAAAGCGGGCGAAGCGATCCCCCGCTGCAGGTCGTCCGCACCAGCGACATCGTCATCCAGCGCGAGGACGGCATACCCCATGGCGGCAAATCTCGTCATGTGATGCCAGCCGCGCACAGGCCGATCGATGTCGTGGAACATCAGGCACAGCGGCACGCGCTCAGATACTCGGGCACGATCAACAGGCTCAATCAAGCGAGCGTGGACCGCATCGTCACCGAGCTCAAAGGAGACCTCCGAGTAACGGGCGCAGGGGTTAACAAAGTCAATCGCCGTAATGGCCTGGCCTTGAATCTCAAGATTCGAAGCGCATGTCTCTAAATCAGAAACATCTGCTCGGACATCGCCGTGCCAGTCCCGATATTCTGCGAGCCTTGATGAAACCGTTCCGGGAATTCCCACGAGCCCGGGGACTATCAGCTCGTCAACATTGCTCTCGCACTTAGACATGAGCCTCCCCTCCCTCACAGAAAAACGGAATGATCAGATCGTCAAAATCCTGAATCTCCTCGTGGCCAAAGCCCTCAAAGAACTCATGACGCTTATCGCAGGACAGGTTGTTGTACACCGCAAACTGCGTTGCCGGCGGACAGACGGTATCGGCCGTGCCCGTGCCAAACAGCACGGGGCACTTGACCATGGGGGCAAAATTCTTGGAATCGAAGTACGCCAGCTTGGCATAGGCTTCCTCGATACGAGTCGAGTCCTCGTCAAACCAACGCGACCAATAGCGCAGACCCTCGTAGGCAATATCGTCGGCGTCCAAATCCCAGACCAGGCGGAAATCCGACAGGAAGGGATAGAGGATGGCGGCGCGATTGATAAGCTCGCCGTTAAGCGCACAGGTCGCAATGCCCAAACCGCCGCCCTGCGACGCGCCGTTCACAAATACGTGGGCAAGATCGATGCCCTCAAGCTCGCGAACGATGCGGCACAGGATGCGAATATCTTGGTGCAAGCGGACATAGTAGAGGTTGGCCGGGTCGCCGTCGATACCGGCGACGATATGGCCCGCGACCGTTGTGCCCTCAAATCCACCAATGTCCTCGGAGGGACCTCCTTGACCGGGGCAGTCGAGGGCGATGAGCGCCATGCCCATGCCCGCAAACGACGCCTGCTCAAACCAGCTGCGGCTTGCACCCGGATATCCATGGAACTGAAGTACCAATGGCACGGGCTCGTCCGAGACGGGTTTAAGGTACTTGGCATGCAGGCGAGCGCCACACATGCCGGTATACCAGAGGTCGAAAAGCTGGCAGGTCACGGCATCGGTGACCGATGCCGTCTCGATCGCATAGTCAAGCCCGACGGCGTCGGCCTCGGCCATGCGGTCCTTCCAAAAGAGATCGAAATCTGATGGACGGGGCATGGCGCCTCGATATTCACCAAATTGATGTTGTAGCTCCTGAGCACTTGGCATGGCTCGTGAACCCAACCTTTCGAAATCGCAACGGAGGTGCGCCCGGCAAGGGAACCGGGCGCACGGGAGGGAAAGCGAGACTACTCGCCGAGCTTGGGATGCAGCAGCGACGGCGCAGCGCCGAGCAGCATCTTGGTGTAGGGGTCCTGGGGATGCTGGAAGACCTGCTTGGCCTCGCCCTGCTCGACGATCTTGCCGCCATTCATAACGATGATGTCGTCAGAGATATAGCGGACCGTCTGGATGTCATGGCTGATGAACACCATGGCCAGGCCGAGCTCCTTCTTAAGGTCGGTCAGCAGGTTCAGAATCTGCGCGCGGACCGAAACGTCCAGAGCCGAGGTGGGCTCGTCGGCGATGATGGCATCGGGGTTCAGCGACAGGGCACGGGCAATTGCGACGCGCTGGCGCTGGCCGCCCGAAAGCTGGCCGGGAAGAACCTCGGCGGCGGAGCTGGGCAGACCGGTGAGCTCCAGGAGTTCCTTGACGCGCTTCTCCTGCTCGGCTTCGGTGCCCAGATTGTGGACGCGCATGGGGTCGAGCAGCTGTTCGCGAACGACCATGCGGGGGTTGAGCGCCGTGGCCGGGTTCTGGAACACGACCGAGATGACGCGACCCATGTGGCGACGGTCCTCGGCGGTACGCTTGGTAACGTCCTTGCCCTTAAAGTAGACCTTGCCGCTCGTGGGGGCCTGCAGGCCGCACATGACGTTGGCGGTGGTGGACTTACCGCAACCGGACTCGCCGACGATGCCGATCGTCTGACCGGGCATGAGCTTAATCGTTACACCCTGGACGGCGTGAACCAGGTTGGGGTGCAGAATCGAGCCGGTACGGGTCCTAAAGGTGACGTGGACGTCATCAAGGAAGATGATCGGCTCGACGCCGTTGACTGCTGTCTCGCTCATCTACATCACCTCCGCGTGAGGGGTCAAACCATTTGCCTTGAGCACCTCGTCGGGGAGCTCGGAATAGAAGTGCTCGGTGCCGGGCACGCGCTTGAAGACCGGACGGGTGTCCAGGCCAATACGCGGATGGCTCGAGCGGGGCGCGAAGCGATCGCCCTTGGGGAAATCGCGCGGGCTCGGAACGGCGCCGGGCACCTGGTGAAGGCGGCCCGAACCGCTCTCGATGGACAGAACGGAACCCAGAAGACCGCGGGTGTACTCGTGAATCGGGTTGGTGAGCAGCTCCTTGGTGGGCGCCTGCTCGATGACCTGACCGGCATACATAACCGTGATGTTATGGGCGACCTCGGCGACCAGCGCCAGGTCATGCGAGACGAAGATCATGGCAAAGCCGAGCTTGGCCTGAAGGTCGTTGAGCAGCTTGATGACCTGCTTCTGGACGGTAACGTCCAGAGCGGTCGTGGGCTCGTCGCAGATGACCAGCTTGGGGTCGCGGGTAAGGGCCATAGCAATCAGAACACGCTGACGCTGGCCACCGGAAAGCTCATGCGGGTAGCTCTCGAGCGTACGCTTGGGGTCGAGGCCCACGAGCTCCAAGAGTTCCTCGGCGCTGCGGGTGCCGCCGCGCTTGGTGAGCTGCTTCATCTGGGCAGAGATGAGCATGGAGGGGTTGAGCGAGGACAGGGCGTCCTGATAGACCATAGCGATATCGGTACCGCGCAGGCCGAACCACTCCTTCTTGCTCATCTTGAGCAGGTCGCGGCCCTCCCAGAGGACCTCGCCGGAAAGGTGCTCGTCATCGTCGGTCAGGCCCATGATGGCCAGCGTGGTGATGGACTTACCGCAACCGGACTCGCCCACCAGGCCCATGGTCTGACCAGGACGGACGTCAAAGTTGACGTGGTCGACGACGTTGATATCGCCGTGGTGCTCAAACTGAATGCAGAAGTCACGGACCGAGAGAATCGGTTCGACAGACTCGTCAGGCACATGGCGATCGTCACGCTTGAGCTCGACATCGCGCAGGGCGCCAAGGCGAGCGGAGAGGGACTGGGCCTGCTCCTTGTAGGCGCGAACGGGGTCGGAGACCAGCAGGTCGGCCTCGCGACGCTTGGAGGAATCGGTCGGATCCAGGGCGGCAGAGGGAGCAGCGGCCATGGCGTCGGTAATGCCCTCGGAGAGGATGTTGAGCGCCAGGCAGGTGATCATGATGGCCAAGCCCGGGAACAGCGCCTGCCACCAACGGCCGGCGAGCACGCCGCCGCGGGCGTCGGCGAGGATGTTGCCCCAGGTAGCGGTGGGCTCCTGGATACCAGCGCCGATGAAGGTCAGCGAGGCCTCGAAGATGATGGCGTCGGCGACCAGGGTAACGGTGAAGACCATGATCGGGGCGATGCAGTTACGCAGAACATGCTTGATCAAAATCCACGGAGCCTTGGCGCCGGAAACGATGACCGCGCGGACATAGTCCTCTCCGTACTCGGACACGATGTTGGCGCGCACGATACGGGCAATCTGCGGAGTGTACATAAAGCCGATGGCGAAGATGATCGACGGCACGGAGTTGCCCAGGATGGAGACGAAGACGGCCGCGAGGGCGATGCCCGGGATAGACATGATGATGTCCAGGATACGCATGATCGTCTCGGAAACGGCCTTGCGCGAAACCGCCGCAAGGGCGCCCACGACCGAGCCGCAGACCAGAGCCATGGCAGTGGCGCCAAAGCCGATAATCAGCGAGTAACGACCACCGTAGAGCATGCGCGACAGAATGTCGCGACCCTTATCGTCGGTACCGAAGATAAATCCGTTGCCGGGAGCCTGGCGAGCCGTAAAGATCTCGACCGGGCTATAGGGGGCAAGAAGGGGCGCCAGAATCGCGGTCAGGGCGACCAGCGCCAGCACGACGGCGGCAATCTTAGAAGACAGCGTCATCTTCTTCCAGCCACCGAGCTTGAGCCCCTTGGAGGCAGCCTTCTCGAGCTGCTCGGTTTGCTTCTCTCGAATCTTTACCATAATCTACACCGTCCTGATGCGCGGGTTGATGAGCAGGTAGAGCATGTCAACCACGATGTTGATGATGATGAAGGCAAGAGCAACGACGATGACGACGCCCTGAACCAGGTTCGCCTCGTTGCCCTGAACGCCCTGCAGGATCGCGGTGCCCATGCCGGGGAGGTTGAAGATAACCTCGATGACGACGGCGCCGCCCATGAGGTAACCGATCTTAAGACCGAGGGTGGTAACCGGGGTGATCAGCGCATTGCGAAGTACGTTGATGCCGACGACGACCTTCTCGGGAACGCCGGCGCCGCGAGCCATACGGACATAGTCCTTGTCGAGCTCCTCGACCATGGCCGTACGCACGATACGAGTCATCTGACCCGTAAGCGGGAAGGCAAGAGCAATGGCGGGCATGATCATACGTCCCAGATAGCCAGCCGGGTTGGTGGTGAAGTGAGGCAGAGCACCGGACGCCGGAAGCACCTTAAGGTAGGAAGAGAACAGCAGAATCAACAGAACGGCAAGCCAGAACGACGGGGTTGCCAAGCCGGCGATGGAAAAGACGCGGATCACTTGGTCCGGCCATTTATCGCGATACAGTGCCGCGATGACGCCGAGTAAAAACGAAACGACCGCGCCGATGGCAAGACCGATGAAGGTCAGCTGCATCGTGACGGGCAGGGCAGTGGAGATGCGCTTGGCAACGGAGTTGCGAGCAGCACCATAGGTGCCCATGTCGCCATGGATCAGATCGCCCATGTAGCGCACGTAGCGCACGGGCCAGGGGTCGTCCAGACCATACTTCTCATGGTACTCGGCAACCGCCTCGGGCGAGGCACCGTCACCCAACGCCGTATAGGCGGGGTCGGTCTTGGAGAACGACATAAGGAAGAACACCAGGACGGTGACGCCCAATGCCATGATCGGCAGCGCCACGAGACGCCTTCCAATCAAACGTAGCAAGTTGTTCACGTTCTCTCCCCTTTCTTTTGTCGGTAGGACCAACTGGTATATGAGTACGGATACTCATTACAAGACCCGAGCGACATCGTTGCCGCCCGGGTCTTTGTTTCAACTATGAGGATACGGTCCCAACGACCGACATCCTGCATACAGACTCAAGCGAGCCTTACGCCTTGACGGTCGCGACGCCCCTGAAGGACATGCTCGTCGTGCCGATGCCCTTGAAGCCATCGAGGGCCTCGCCGTTGGGCGCAGTGGACGGATCGTCCCAGGAAGCGGAGACGGTCTTGACGTGGACAACGGGGTACAGAACAGCGTTGTCGGCAATGATGTCGAAGCACTCGTTCCACTTCTTCTGTTGCTCGTCGCCCTCGGCGGCAAGAGCCTCGTCCATGAGACTGTGGAGCTTCTGCCACTCAGCGGACTCCTTCCACGGGCAACGGGTCTGCATCCAGACGTTGTCGCCGTACCACCAGTTAAGCAGCAGGTCGGGGTCGGCGCCGAAGCAGGAAGGATCGCCAGGGGCAAGGAGGATATCGTAGGCCTCGCCGCCGTCGATGGCAGCGTAGGTGGCCGGCGAGGTATCGGTCTGGATGGTCACATCGAAGCCGAGAGCGTCGAGGTCGTTCTTGACCTGGGCGGCCATGCCCTTGATCTGCTCGTTGTCGGTGGTGCGCAGGGTGATGGCACCCGGGGTGATGCCAGACTCCTCGATGAGCTTCTTGGCCTTCTTGGCGTCGGTCTTGTACACCGTGGAAGCCTCATGATAGTTGGTGAAGCTCTTGGGCAGGTAGCAGCTGGCAGCGGTGGCAAGGCCGGCGAAGGTGTTGCTGACCATCTTCTCGGTGTCGAGTGCATACATGACAGCCTGACGGACCTTGACGTTGTTCCAAGGCTCCTTGGCGACGTTGAACATGATGAAGCGGGTGCCGAAACCCTGAACGTTATCGATCTTGCAGCCGGCGCTCTCGAGCTGGTCGACGGCGTCAGCGGTAACGAGCTCCATAACGAGCGTGGAGCCCTCCTGCTGAGCGGTAACGCGAGCGGTGGGGTCGGTCAGGATGCTGTACTGGATCTTCTTATCCTCGGCAGCATACTCACCGTTGTACTCGGGGTTGGGAACCAGGGTGATCTCGGTATCGGAGATAGAGTCGTACATCCAGGGGCCGGAGCCGATCGGCTGCTTGGCGCGATCCTCCTCGGTCTGGGTGGCCGGGGTAACGCGGACGATGGCCAGACGATCCTTGAGCAGGGAGAAGTTGGGGACCTTGGTCTTGACCGTCACGGTGCTGGCGTCCTTGGCCTCGATGGACTCGAAGGGCTGGAAGAACGGAGCATACGTAGCAGAAGCGGCGCAAGCGGTGTAGGAAGCGACGACATCGTCAGCGGTGACCTCGGTGCCATCGGAGAACTTGGCGCCCTTGCGGATGGTGACCTCGAAAGTGGTGTCGTCCACAGACTTGGGATCGTCGGTGGCGAGCTCGTTGAAGGTGCTGTAGTCGTGGTAATCGATGCCGTAGAGGCCCTCGACGACGTGCCAGTTAGCACCCAGGCCCACAGCGGAGCCGGTGCTGGCGGGATCGAAGCTGGACGGAGCGTAAGCGGAACCAGCGGTGATCACGCCGCCGCCACGGTTGGCGGAATCGGTGGAACCGGAAGCGGAACCCTCGTCGCTAGAGCTGCCACCGCAGCCGGTGAGACCAAGCCCTGCGACAGCAGCGACGCTGCCGGTGAGGCCGAGGAACGAACGCCTGGACATACCCTTGTTGATGATGGCCATGTCTTCTCCTATCAATAGAGAATCTTACCCGGGAGCACCTAGACGTGCCCCCGCGCAACTTGCGGACGATATATACCTTACCTACCGACGAACCCAAGTGAGGTGCCGCGCTCGGCGACCGATACATACATCCGCTTGAACGGTATTTACTACCGTTCGCCGAATTCATTGACAAATGATTCGACAGACAGTATGTATCGACGAGGTGAGATATCAGTCTTCGTCAACCCGCAGGATAGCAGTGTTGTTCACCATGGTTAGTCAAACGTTTTAGCGTTAATAAAACCCGAAATCGGCAGGTAATCACCGCGAAACAAATGATTGATAATCGGCCAATCATGTATATCAGTTGTTTAGAAGCGCGCTTAGCTTTCGGAACGGTTGGCCGGTGCCTGGACGCGCTCGGCATTCCATGCAACAAGTGCCTCGTGGACCGCTTTGGCGACATCGGCCGGAACGCCTCGAACTTCTGCAATCTCCTGCTCGCTTGCCGCGCGCAAACGCTTCATCGAGCCAAAATGGCGCATAATGGCACGTTTTCTGGTGGGTCCCACGCCTGGAACATCGTCAAGCACCGAAACCGTCATAGCCTTATCGCGCAACTCGCGGTGGAACGTAATCGCAAATCGGTGGGATTCATCGCGAACCTGCTTGATTAGATAAAGCGAAGCGGAGCCGGTCGGCAGCACGACGGGAGTCTCGTCCCACGGCACGAAAACCTCCTCATCGGCCTTTGCCAAGCCACAAACTGGTATATCGAGGCCGAGCGCCTCAAGTTGCTTAATTGCAGCGGTCAATTGCGGCTTGCCGCCATCGACAACGAGTAAATCGGGGCGCGAGCCAAAGCGCTCGTCCGCCATGCGCTCAGGAGCATAGCGACGTCCCAGAACCTCGGACATCGATACGAAGTCGTTCGCCTCGTCCAATTCGGCCTGAATTTTAAAGCGACGATACTGGCCCTTGTCGGCACGGCCGTTGGTAAATACCACCATAGAAGCGACGGTAAAGGTGCCGTGCAGCGTCGAGATATCGAAGCACTCGATGCGCAACGGCGGCGCAGGCAGCGCCAGCGCACTTTCGAGCTCCAGGAGCGCCTGATTGGTGCGATCGTCAGCATACCCCGTACGCATCATGTAGCGCATGAGGGCATGGCGCGCATTTTTGGAAGCCATATCGAGCAGGCGGTGCTTTTCGCCACGCTGCGGCCTATGGAGATGGCAAGAGCGCTCGCGCTTGCCCGCAAGCCACTCCCCCAACGCTTCGGCATCCTCAAGCTCGACAGAGAGATTGATCTCGGCTGGAATATCAGCCGTCTCGTCGTAATAGCGCTTAAGAAAGCCCGATTGAAGCTCTTCCTCATCGACGTCTAGGCCTTTATCGAGGATGAACTCACAAGTTCGAACCGTTCGGCCCTCGCGAACGACAAAGACGCAGGCGGCAGAGATAGTCTCTTCGCGATAGAAGCCGATGACATCGATATCGACGCTTGATGGAAAAACGACCTGTTGGCGATCGTCCAGGCCTCTAATGACTTCCAGACGACGCTTGACGCGCGCTGCACGCTCAAAATCGAGCGTCTCGGCTGCCTCCGTCATCTCGGACGTAAGCTCGTCGACGACATCCTTGCGATGGCCCGACAAGAAACGTTCGACACGCTTGACGTTCTTGGCATAGTCGGCAGGGGAAATCGCGCCGACGCATGCGCCCGGCCCGCGCCCGACATGGTAGTCAAAGCAGGGACGCCCGTTTTGCGCGCAAATCATATTGACGATGTCTTCTTCGCCCTTATGAGATTCGACGATGCGGCGGCAGCGGCGCCATTCCGCACAGGATGCCGAGCAAATAGGAATAACCTTGCGTAGCGTATCGATGGTCTCACGTGCCGCACGGCTATCGGTATAGGGGCCAAAATAGCGCGTTCCCGGTTTATGACGCTCTCGCGTGTATTTAATAGCCGGAAACAGGTCGCCCTTGGTAATGGCGATAAAGGGATAGCTTTTATCGTCTTTGAGATCGACGTTAAAGTACGGATGGTACTGGCCAATCAGATTGCGCTCGAGCACCAGTGCCTCGTGCTCGGTCTCCACCACGATATAGTCGAAGCTCGCCACCAGCTGCATCATGAGCGGGATCTTTTGACGCTCGTCCTGCAGCGTCACGTATTGACGCATACGGGCACGCAAGTTTTTTGCCTTGCCCACATAGATGACATCGCCCTTGGCATCTTTCCAAAGGTAGCAGCCGGGTTGCGTGGGAACGCGCGAAACCTGTTCGGCAAGTGTTGGAATGTTGTCGTGACCTGCCACGCGCACCTACTTGCGACGAAGCAGCGCCGAGACCTCGGGCATCTTAAAGACGAAGGCAAGGCCAAAAGTTACAGCGAGCGAGACGACGCCTGCAACACAAACGTAGCCCAGGGTAATTAGGATCGAGCTGCCAAGCACTCCGAAAAAGTGCTCGAGTGCCCACATGACGCCGGCGCCCGCGGCAGCGCCCAAGCCACCGAACAGTAGGCCGAAGAAACCGCCGTGCAGGATAGACTTGACCTGAAGGCCATGCAGACGACGGCGCAGCCACCACAGTGAGCATCCGACCAAAACCACGTAGTCAACGACGTACGAAAGCGCAATTGCCGGCATGCCGTAGCCCAGCACCACGCCAAACAACAGCACCGAACCGGCCTGACCGATAGCGGAGTACAGGCAATAGCGGCTATAAGGTTTCATATCGAGCAGGGCCGAGAAGCTCTTCTGCATCAGCACGACCACGCCGTAGAGCGGCAGGGAAAGTGCCAGATAGATAAGGAACTCCGACACCAGCGCCACACCGGATTCATCGAACTTGCCGGCGCAGTAGATCATGTTGAGCGGACGGGCGAAGACGATCAGGTACAGCGCAAACGGAATCAGGAAAAAGAGCATCTGGGCGACACCGCGCGAAATGCCCGTGCGGACGCTGTCGTAATCCTTCTCCTGTGCATCGTGAGACAGTTCGGTATAGAGCGCCGTCGAAAGCGAGGCGGCGATCAGCGCATAGGGCAATGTGTACCACAGGCGCGCATATGCGATGACGGAAGGGCCGGTCTCGGGCTGCACCACCAGCGCGGCGGCATTGGTAATGGAGGTCGAGACAAACATGCACACCGTGGCGAGCAGCGTCGGGATACCAAGCGCAATCGTCTGTCGCAGCGCGGGGTCCTTAAAGTCGATATGGATATGAGGATGTACGCCATGCTTGCCAAGCGCGGGAATCTGGCAGGCCATCTGGACAAAAACGCCGAGGGTCGTACCAGCTGCGATCAAGATAATACCGGCCTGCTCGCCAAATTGTGCAGACACGGGAGCAAAGCCCATAAAGCTGGCGATGACGATGACATTGTTGAGAACCGGGGCAAACGTCGACCAGAAGTAGTCGCGGTGTGCGTTGAGAACGCCCGAGAACACCGAGCCCAAGCCATAAAACAGAATTTGGATAGCAAAGAAGCGGAACATGAACGCAGCGGTATCCATGCTGCCCCCATCGCCCGAAAGGAACGACTGCGTCCAAATAAAGCCGGGAGCAAACACGGTGCCCAGCAGCGAGATGCCGCCCAGCAGCAGAAGCAGAATACCGAGCAGGTTGCCGACATACTCGTTCGATGCCTCGCGGCCCTGCTCGCGCCTCACGCCCATATACACCGGCAAAAACGCCGTAACGAGCATGCCGCCCATCACGAGCTCGTAGAGCATGTTGGGCAGGTTGTTGGCAACCTGATAGGAGGACGAGAGCAGCGACATGCCGATGGCGGCCGCCATGGCCCACGTGCGGATAAACCCGGTGACGCGCGACACGATGGTCAGCACGGTCATGAGGCCAGCAGAACGACCAACCGTGGAGTAGTCCGACGAACCCATATCGTCTACGTCGTCCTGAGAGTCCTCATGAACCTCATCTTGTGGCAGTAAATCGTCCACGACGGCAAAGGAGCCGGTCATCGCAAAGGGGTCGTCAACCAAAACGGCGTCATCAGCAGGTGCGGCGTCATCGCTGTTCGGCATGTTGTTACCGGATACGGCATCATCATCGAATATGGCATGGTCGCCAAACACCGTGTCAACTTCTTTGGCGGCGACGGTTCGGGCAGAAAACGACAGAGGGTCCCAGTCGTCATCACCGTCGATGGCCACGCCCTCGACGGGATCGGTCGAACCAAGCGGCGACCATTCGTCATCCGAAAGAAGCGGTTCGCCATCATCATGAGCCGCGGGTTTGGCGGAACGAACGGCAGGGGCGCTCTGCGGCGCGCTCTTTCCCTGGGCCGCCATCAAAAACACCGCCGTCTCATCGGGACGCGGCGCACGAGGAGCCTCGGAGGCGATCGGCATCACGCTGGCGCTAGATTGAGCGGCGGCCAAAAAGACAGCCGTCTCATCGGGACGAGCCGAAGAAAGAACCGTACGGGGAAGCGCCGTGCCGGCACCGGCGGCACGCAAGTACACGGCCGTCTCGCCCGGGTCAGCGGCAGCAGACCAGGCGTTTCGAATCTCGTTATCGATCGAAGCGGCCTCGGGCGCGGGCGCCTGAGGAGCCGACCCTTTTGCAAAGTGAGCGCCGGACTTTGGTTCTTCCTGCGGCATCGCTCAGTCCTCTCTCGTGATCGGGGCAACCGTCGCCCCGCAAAATGCAACTAAGTCATCGGGAGCAAGCTCAAGCTGATAGCCTCGCTTGCCGCCCGAGATAAAAATGGTATCCCAAAGGACGCATGTCTCATCGATAAGCGTCCGGAAGCGTTTTTTCATACCGACCGGGCTGCAACCGCCGCGGACATACCCCGTCGCGGCAAGCAAATCTTTGACATGCATCATGGTCAGCGACTTTTCGCCTGCAGCGCGCGCGGCGGCCTTGAGGTCGAGCTCGTCGGCAACAGGAATGCAGCACACGACATGGTCGTTGGACGGCGTCGTGCAGACCAGGGTCTTAAATCCCTGACCGGGCTCCTCGCCAAGCTGCTCAGAAATCGCGACGCCCAGACCTGACGATTCATCGCCATCGTCTTCGTACGTATGGAGAATATAGGAGATACCGGCGCTTTCCAGCTCGCGCATCGCATTGGTTTTTGGCGTCTTAACAGCCTTTGCCATGGCACATCCTTTCCCTCGCAGAGCGACGCAAGGATTAAGTATAGGGCCAATTCCGCTGCATATGCCATCTCGACACACAGAAGCGCCACCGAATCAGAAGGAATCGGCGGCGCGTAGGTACTACAACGTCTCTTTACTGCGCGTCGAGCTGCGCCTGACGCTCACGGTCACGCTTGAGCAGCGGCGCCAAGAACTTGCCCGTGTAGCTCTGCGAACATGCCGCGACTTGTTCCGGCGTGCCTGAGACCACGACGGTACCGCCGCCATTGCCGCCCTCGGGACCCATATCGATCAGGCGGTCGGCAACCTTGATGACATCAAGGTTGTGCTCGATCACCAGAACAGTGTTGCCCGCATCGACTAGGCGCTGCAACACGTCGAGCAGCTGGCGAACATCCTCAAAATGAAGGCCGGTTGTGGGCTCGTCCAAAATGTAGAACGTCTTGCCTGTCTGGCGACGATGAAGCTCCTTGGCGAGCTTCACGCGCTGCGCCTCGCCGCCCGAAAGCGTCGTAGCGGGCTGGCCCAAGCTCACGTAGCCCAGACCCACGTCATATAGGGTCTGCAGCTTGCGCTTAATCTGCGGGATATTCCCAAAGAAAGCCAGTGCTTCGGTGACACTCATGTCGAGCACGTCCGAGATTGTCTTGCCGCGGTAGGTAACCTCGAGTGTCTCGCGGTTATAACGCTTACCGCCACATACCTCACAGGGGACATAGATATCGGGAAGGAAGTGCATCTCGATCTTGATCTGGCCATCGCCCTTGCACGCCTCGCAGCGACCGCCGCTTACGTTAAAGGAGAAACGTCCCGGCGAGTAGCCGCGCGCCTTCGACTCCGGCGTGCTTGCAAATAGCGCACGCAGATCATCCCACAGGCCAATATAGGTCGCAGGGTTCGAACGCGGCGTGCGACCGATCGGTGACTGGTCGATATCGATTACCTTATCGATGCACTCGATGCTCTCAATCTTCTTGTACGGCCCCACGGGACGCGTCGAACGATGAATGGCATTCGTAAGAGCGGGCGCAATCGTATCGGTGACCAGGGAGCTCTTGCCCGATCCCGAAACACCGGTAACGACCGTGAGCGTACCGAACTCAATCTTGGCGGTAACGTTTTTGAGGTTGTTAGCGCGGGCACCCGTGATCTTAAGACAGCCACGGCCGGGCTTGCGGCGCTCATCGGGCACGCGGATCATCCGCTTGCCGGTCAAATAGGCACCCGTCATGGAATCGGGGCACGCCATGATATCGGCAGGCGTTCCCGCGGCGACCACGTGTCCACCGTTAACGCCCGCACCGGGACCCATATCGATCACGTAGTCGGCAGCGCGAATTGTATCTTCGTCGTGCTCGACGACGATAACGGTATTACCGATATCGCGCAAGCGCTCGAGCGTCTTGATCAGGCGCTCGTTATCGCGTTGGTGAAGGCCGATCGACGGCTCGTCCAGAATGTACAGAACGCCCATGAGGCCGGCGCCGATCTGCGTTGCCAGGCGAATGCGCTGGGCCTCACCGCCGGAAAGCGTCGCCGAGGCACGATCGAGCGTCAGATAGTCGAGTCCGACGTCGACCAGAAAACGCAGGCGCTCCAGGATCTCCTTGACGATGCGCCCGCCGATAAACCGCTGACGCTCGGTAAGCTCCAGGCCCTCAAAAAACTCGAGCGACTCGCGACACGACAGGCAGCAGACATCGTAAATGGACTTGCCGCCTACGGTGACGGCAAGCATCTCGGGACGCAGGCGAGCACCGTGACAGCTCGAGCATGGCTCTTCGCGAATGTATTTCTCCAAGCGAGCCTTGGTGTTCTCGTTCGTCGTCTCGCTGTAGCGCTCGTACAGGATGTTGCGCACACCCGAGAACTTAGTGTCCCACTGGCTGCGACGCCCGTCGAGCTTTTGATAGTCGACCGAAATCTTCGTGTCGCCCATGCCATCCAAAAACGCACGACGCACCCGCGGGGGCAGGTCTTCCCATGGCGTATCGGCACTCACCTTAAAGTGTTTGCAGACCGCGGCAAAAATCTGCGGATAATAGTTGGAATTTCCGAACAGGCTGCCAAAGACTCCGTCGGCAATCGACTTTGAGGGGTCTTCAATCAGCGCCTCGGCATCGACTGTCTTTTTAAAGCCCAGGCCATCGCACTCGGGACATGCGCCATAGGGCGCGTTGAACGAGAAATCGCGCGGCTGCAGGTCGTCGATGGAATGCCCGTGCTCCGGGCACGCCAGTGCCAGCGAATACTCCAGCAGCTCGCCCTCGGTTCCCTCGGGAGCGTCGCGGTCGGGCAGCATGTACACGTTCACGTTACCGTGCGCCAGTGCCGTCGCCTGCTCAACGGACTCGGCGATGCGACCCAGGGAGTTCTGTCGAATCACGATACGGTCGACCACGACCTCAATGTCGTGTTTGAACTTCTTGTCCAGGTCGATAGGGTCGTCAAGCGAGCGCACCTCGCCGTCGACGCGCACGCGGCTAAAGCCCTCCGCACGCAGGTCCTCAAACAGCTTGGCATATTCGCCCTTGCGTCCACGAACCACCGGCGCCAACACAAACGCGCGACGGCCCTCCCCCGCCGCCAGCACCTTATCGGCGACCTGATCGGTCGTCTGACGTTCAATGACACGACCGCACTCAGGACAGTGCGGCGTTCCCACGCGAGCAAACAGCAGACGCAGATAGTCGTAAATCTCGGTTACGGTGCCCACCGTCGAGCGTGGGTTTTTGGACGTCGTCTTCTGATCGATCGACACAGCCGGCGACAGGCCGTCAATCGAGTCCAGATCGGGCTTGTCCATCTGGCCCAAAAACTGACGTGCATAGCTCGAAAGGCTCTCGACGTAACGGCGCTGGCCCTCGGCATAGATGGTATCGAACGCCAGCGAGCTCTTGCCCGATCCGGAAAGACCGGTTATGACCACGAGCTGGTCACGAGGAATGGAAACATCGATATCGCGCAGGTTATGCTCGCGCGCGCCGCGAATAACGATAGAAGAATCAGACATGGAAGCTCCTTGCCTCCTACAACTTCAAATCACACTGACGATGAGTTTAGCGCACTCGACGCGCACAGATGTTCGTAATTCAAGATTCGCAGACCTTTTGCGTTGCCTGACGCCGCAGACTGCACGCTCGGTCCGTACTTTCGAATACCGTCGATCGCCTACCACGCATCATGAATGACTCCCGCTCGCAAACGAGGGTACAATGACGCTCGTGTCACATCGTGGGATCCTGGTCCCAATATCATTCATAAGGAGTCTTACATGGGTTGCGAGCACGCACAGGCAGCCGGCGGGCAAACGTCGCCGTCGCAATTTGAGGAGAATACGCTGTCCGAGGTCAAGCGCGTTATCGCCGTGCTTTCCGGTAAGGGCGGCGTCGGCAAGTCATTCGTCACCGGCGCCATCGCCACGGAGCTTTCCCGCCACGGTCACAAGGTCGGCGTCCTCGATGCCGATATTACCGGCCCCTCTATCCCTAAGATGTTCGGCATGAGCGGACGTCACGTCCATGCCCTCGGCAACCTTATGCTGCCCGAAATCTCCGAGCACGGCGTTAAGGTTATGAGCTCTAACCTGCTGCTCCAAAACGAAACCGACCCCGTCCTCTGGCGCGGTCCGGTTATCGCGGGTGCCATCAGGCAGTTCTGGAGCGAAACCTCATGGGGCCCCATCGACTACCTGCTGGTCGACATGCCTCCGGGAACGGGCGACGTCGCCCTCACGGTCTTCCAGTCGCTGCCCGTCGATGGCATCGTCATCGTCACGAGCCCGCAGGATCTGGTCTCGATGATCGTCGCCAAGGCGGTCAACATGGCCGAGAAGATGAACGTCCCCATTCTGGGAATCGTCGAAAACATGAGCTATATCGAGTGCCCCGATTGCGGCAAGAAGATCGAGGTCTTTGGCAAGAGCAAGCTCCCCGAGGTCGCCGAGCGTTACAACCTCGACATCTTGGGTCAGCTTCCCATCAATCCGTCACTCGCCGAGGCCTGCGATAAGGGCGAGGTTGAGACCGCGCTGCCCGATGGCATGCTGCCCAAGGCCGTCTCTGCCGTCGAGGCCATCGCCCCGCACGAGACCGCCGAGGCCTAAGTGAACACAAACGCCTCCTATGACGTCTTGGTAATCGGCGGCGGGGCCTCGGGTCTCGCCGCCGCCATTACGGCCGCACGCGCAGGCAAAAGCGCCTGCATCGTTGAGCGCGATGTTGCCTGCGGCCTTAAACTCCTTGCGACCGGCAACGGCCGCTGCAACCTTTCCAACGAATCAATTGATTTCCAGCGGTACAACCACCCCGAATTCGTCGAATCCGTCATGGGTCCCCAGCCTGAGCAAGAGCTCGGCAGTTTCTTCTCCTCGCTGGGCATCATGACGACCTCCGAGGAGGGCCGGCTGTATCCGCGCTCCCTTCGTGCCGAATCGGTGCGCGATGCGCTTCTCAACGCTTGCAATCGCCTGTGTATCACCTTGGTATGTGGAGCAAACGTTGCCTCGGCATTCAAAGCCCCCGAGGGCTGGGCACTCCAAATAGACCGTCCCGCGCGAGCACTCAAGGCAAAAAAGCACGACGACCGAAAATCGGAACTCCGCTCGCTTCGGAAGGCGCTCGCCGATACCCCTCGCACGAACGAGACGCTGCAGGCAAAGGCCGTAATTATCGCTACGGGCGGCAGCCCTGCCGACATCGCGAAGACGTTCAATCTTTCCCTCACACCGCAGCGCCCCGTCCTCTGCCCCGTGTCGGCATCGGTCTTCGGCGACCAGACTGCGCTCAAGACGCTGGATGGCTTGCGCGTCCGCGCCCGTTTGACGCTCACCAGCAATCACGAGGAGCTCTGGCGCGAAGACGGCGAAGTGCTCTTCCGAACCTTTGGCATCTCGGGCGTTGCCGCCTTTAACCTCTCCCGTCGCGTCCAGCGCGGCGACACGATTCTGCTCGACGTTTTCCCCGACCTCTCCAAAGACGAATTGCTCGATATGCTCAACCAGCGAGTTGCGTTGCTCGGCGGTTTTTCGTCCCGCGACCCCCGCTGGCTCGACGGTATGCTCGCCCCGCAGTTCTCTCACGTTGTCTGCACCGCATTCGAACAGTGCCACCCCGGGTCGCACGACGTCATCCATCTGGTCTCAATCCTCAAGCACTTTAAGCTGCTCGTCGAGGGAACGACAGAGGAGCGTTCGGCCCAGGCCACGCGCGGCGGTGTGCCCATCGAGAGCGTCTCAGCTCCCGATCTCTGCGTGAGCAACGCGGCAGGCACCCCACTTTACATCTGTGGCGAGGCGCTCGACATCGATGCCGATTGCGGCGGTTTCAACCTTGCGTGGGCTTGGATCTCGGGTATTCGCGCTGCAAGCAGCCTATAGCCGCGCAGTCTATAATCAAAACGCATTCGGGCCGTCTGGGACACCGGGTGGCCTCTTTCTTGCATCTAAGGAGACCTCGATGATCGAAATCACCCAAGTCCACGCGTCGCTCGATGAGGCCGGCGATGAAAAAGCTTGCCTCATCGTTGGCAAGCGAGTCGTCAAACGCGTCCTACGTTGCAAAGACTCCGAGATCAAGTCCATCGAGCTCCACCGCAAGTCCATCGATGCCCGCAAAAAACGAGACGTTCATTTCATCCTGAGCTTTCGTGTTGAGCTGACGAGCCCAGACATCGAGCAGACAGTGCTCGGCAGCGTGGCCGAGCGCGACCGTTCACGCATGCGCACGATAGACGACAATGAGCCTTCATTCCCCTCCCCCGTTTCCGGCGCACCCAAAGAGCGCCCTGTCGTCGTCGGTGCCGGATGCGCTGGCCTTTTCGCCGCACTCACCCTTGCCGAAGCGGGTCTGAAGCCCTTGCTTATCGAACGGGGCGACCCGGCGCTTCGCCGCTCGCAGGCAATCGACCTCTTCCTGAAGGAGCGTATCCTCGACCCCGAAAGCAATATCCAATTTGGCCTGGGCGGCGCAGGGACCTTCTCGGACGGCAAGCTCAACACGGGAACCAAGAATCCTGCCCATCGACTGATTCTCGAGACCTTCGTCGCAGCGGGCTCACCTCGCGACATCCTGTGGGACGCCAAGCCGCACATTGGCTCCGACATCCTCCCCACCGTCGTCACCAACATTTCTCGGCGCATCGAGCAACTCGGCGGAACCGTCCGCTATCGAACAAAGCTCGTCAATATTCGAACCGATGGATCTGGCGCCATCACCGGCGTCGATGTCCAAACGCCCCAAGAAACCGCAAGCGAGACAATCGCCACAAAGCGCCTCATTCTCGCCTGCGGCCATTCCGCCCGCGACGTATTCGAGCTTCTCAAGGAACATAACGTTGCCCTCGCGCAAAAGACCTTTGCCATGGGTGTGCGCATCGAGCATCCACAGCGCGACATCGACCGTGCCCAATATGGCCCTTCGGCGGGGCACCCGGCACTCGGGGCAGCCCCTTACAAGCTTGTCGCCCATCTCCCCAACGGCCGCAGCGTGTTCTCGTTTTGCATGTGCCCCGGCGGACAGGTTGTCGCGGCTTCTTCCGAGCAGGGCCATCTGTGCGTCAACGGCGCCAGCCTCAATGCCCGCGACGGGCACAACGCGAATGCCGCCCTACTCGTTAACGTCACACCTGACGACCTTCCCGGCGATGACCCGCTCGCAGGCATCGAGCTCCAGCGTGCCTGCGAGCGAGCCGCCTATCGCCTGGGCGGCTCCAACTGGAACGCGCCGGCTCAGCTCGTCGGAGATTTCCTTGCTAGACGCGCCAGCACGGCACCCGGAAAGGTAAAACCAACCTATCCACTTGGCGTGACCTGGACGGCGATCGACGATGCCCTCCCGCAGCATATCGTCGAATCGCTTCGTTTGGGAATCCCCCTGCTCGGCAAGAAACTGCGTGGCTATGACCGCCCCGATGCGGTTCTCACTGGCGTGGAGACGCGTTCGAGCTCCCCGGTCACTATCACCCGCGATCGAACATGCCACGCCGCGTCGACTCCGGGCCTTTACCCTTGCGGCGAGGGTGCCGGATATGCCGGCGGCATCATGAGTGCCGCCACTGACGGCATCCGTTGCGCTGAGGCGCTGATAGCAGACCTCTAGTGCACGAACTCCCGCGTCCGAATGACACGGGCCCCGAGCTCCACAGGGAACTCGGGGCCTGTTCGCTACTTCCTGAATCGTGAACCCTGGCGTTTTCTGCCCGAAGCAAAGGTAGAGCCCTTGCGAGCCTGCGAACGCAAACGCTCGATCGTTTCGTCCTCAGATGCGCCCTCAAGCATCGCCCGAATCTGAACGACGGCATCGCGCAGACGTGCCGCCTCCTCAAAGTCCATGGCGGCGGAAGCGTTACGCATGTCTTCCTCCATGGTCTCGACAATCCGTACGAGCTCGTCATGCGGTAGCCCTTCCAGCTGCTCGGCAAGCGTCTGCTCGGGTGCCACCGTCTCCGGCGCGGCGCCCTCGCCGTTTTCGTCGGGTGTATAGAACGCACCGTGACCCAGCGAATCGCCTCTCGAGCGTCCCTTCGAGCCCACAGTCTTTTCGGCCTCGGCAATAAAGCTCGAAATGTCGTTAATGGCCTTGCGGACCGTCTTGGGCACAATGCCATGTTCTTCGTTATATGCCATCTGAATCTCGCGACGGCGCTGCGTCTCTTCGATGGCTTCTTTCATCGAATCGGTCACAACGTCTGCGTACATGATGACCTCGCCGTCGGCATTACGGGCCGCACGACCAATCGTTTGAATCAACGAACGGCGATTGCGCAAGAAGCCTTCCTTATCGGCATCGAGAATTGCCACCAGTGAGACCTCGGGAAGGTCTAGGCCCTCGCGGAGCAGGTTGATGCCAACGAGAACATCGATCTTGCCCTCGCGCAGCGTTCGCAGGATCTCGACACGGTCCATCGTCGCTGTATCGGAGTGCATGTAATTGACCTTAATGCCGGCATCAAGCAGATGGTCGGTCAGGTCCTCGGCCATGCGCTTGGTGAGCGTGGTCACCAGCACGCGCTCCTTGCGGGCAACGCGCTCGCGAATCTCGTCCTCAAGATCGTCAATCTGCCCACGAACCGGACGCACATCGATCTTGGGGTCGAGCAGGCCGGTCGGACGAATGATCTGCTCAACGTCGTTCTGGCTAACCCGCAGCTCATAGTCGCCTGGCGTGGCCGAGACGTAAATGAACTGCGGAATCCTCGCCTCAAACTCATCGAAACGGAGCGGACGGTTATCGAGTGCCGACGGAAGACGAAAACCATGCTCAACAAGCGTAACTTTGCGCGATCGGTCGCCTTCGTGCATACCGCGAATCTGCGGCACCGTCACATGGCTCTCGTCGATGATGCAGAGCATGTCCTTGGGAAAGTAGTCAATCAAGGTAAACGGCGGCTCGCCCGGTTTACGTCCATCCAGATGGCGCGAGTAGTTCTCGATGCCGTTGCAAAAGCCCATCGTCTCGAGCATCTCGAGGTCATAATCGGTCCGCTGCTGCAGGCGCTGTGCCTCGAGCAACTTGTCGGTCGCCTTGAGCTCCGCCACACGCTTTTCGCATTCTTCGCTGATCGATTTCAGGGCCGCCTTCACCTTTGGCTTCTCGGTCACGTAGTGGGAGGCCGGCCACACGGGAATAGCCTCGTACTCACGCAGCATCTCGCCGGTGACCTCGTCGATCTCGGCAATCAGCTCGACCTCGTCGCCAAAGAACTCAAACCGCAACGGATGCTCGGCATAGGGCGGATACACGTCGACGACATCGCCGCGCACGCGGAAGGTGCCACGTGCCAAATCATAGTCATTGCGATCGTACTGGATATCGATAAGCGCATGGATAAAGTCATCGCGCTCGAGCGGCACCTTCTTGTCGACGTTCGGAGCTAGGCCCGCATAGTCCTCGGGGGAGCCAATGCCATAGATACACGAGACCGATGCGACGACGATCACATCGCGTCGAGATAGCAGCGATGCCGTCGCCTGATGGCGCAGCATCTCGACCTCTTCGTTAATCGAGGAGTCTTTCTCGATATACGTATCGCTTTGCGGCACATATGCCTCGGGCTGATAGTAATCGTAGTACGACACAAAATAGACCACGGCGTTGTTAGGGAAGAATTCCTTGAGCTCGCTCGCGAGCTGAGCGGCAAGCGTTTTATTGGGAGCCATGACCAGCGTCGGCTTCCCCAAGGCCTCAATAGTCTTAGCCATCGTGAAGGTCTTGCCCGAACCAGTCACGCCCAGCAAAACCTGATAGCGATCTCCGTCCCTCACACCCTGCACAAGCGACTCAATGGCCTTAGGCTGGGAACCAGCGGGCTCGTATGGAGACACGACCTCAAACGGCACCTCAGAGCCCTCAACGCCAAAACGTTTGAGCTCTCCTCCAACACGCTCAACTTCAAATTCCGCCATGGATACTCCTAACTCATATATCTGCAGTATACGCAGGCGGCAGGCATAGTCCTATACGAACCGATCGGGATAGAGGGTCTTGTAGCGAACCCAAGCATTATTGACACGAATCAGATACGCCTGCGTCTCGGGAAAGGTGATTGCATTATGAAGCGACGTGCTCTGCTGCGCCCACCCATCGACATTGCCCATTCCGGCATTGTAAGCAGCAATAGCGCTATCCGTCGAGCCATTGAAATATGTCAGCAGGTACGAAAGGTACGCGCACCCAAATTCGATATTCGTAGCGGGGTTATTCAGGTTATCGGCAGAATACTCGTCCCCATCGACAAGGCCCTTGGCGATCATGTCCTCAGCGGTTTCGGGCATTAGCTGCATGAGACCTTGGGCGCCCTGGTTTGATTCCGCCTCGGGATCCCAGTTTGATTCCGACTTGATGACGGCACACACCAGATACGGATCGAGATTATGCGAAATACTGGACTGCTTTACATACGCCTCATAGTCAATCGGATAGAGCGGTTTAAAGAAAGCGGCGGGAGCACACGAGTAAACGAGCGAGATAAGGCCAAAGACGAATACGACAGCCAGCGGTACAAGGCGATACCACGTAAAGAAACGCGTCTTAGGCATCTGTCGCCCCCTTATTCGTAGCGTCCATAAGGCCATGGCGAGCAAGCCATGCATCCAGTTGTTCAAAGAGCGTGTTGTCACCCGCTGCGTTATCAATCACGGTTGTGGCGAGACGGCAAAGCGAAGACTCATCGAGTTGGCAAGCGCAGCGAGCGTCAAAATCGGATGGCTCCATACCACGGTGAATGGCACGTTCGCGACGGACCGCCAAAGGAGCACTAACAACCATAATTTCATCAGCAAGGCCAAAGGCGTCCTCAAAGCCAGTCGGAGCAGATACTTCGACTGCAGCAAAGGGATAGCGGGGAGACGAAACCGTGCAGCAGACAGGATCGAGAATCCTCAGCGAAAGCTGCTCAATGAGAACGGGGTGCACAATGCTATTGAGCCTTGCAACCGCATCAGGAGAGACAAAAGCTCGAGAAGCGAGGATGTTACGTCGAACGCCGCCCTCCTCGTCCAAAATATCCCAGCCAAACTCTTCAGCAAGAGCATTGACGATATCCGACCCCGGCACGTACAGCGATTTGGCAAGAACGTCTAAATCGATAAGCAGGGCTCCGCGAGATTCCAGATAGCGGCAGGCAGTCGATTTACCCGAAGCAATATTGCCCAAAACAAAAACGGTAAACATCAAGCCCTCCCTAACGTCAATGCGAGTTATTATCGCGCAAATACAAAGCGACAGTTCAAAAAACAGCCAAACAGTAAGAGAGTCAGGAGAAGAGCCCGTTCACAAGACACAGCTTGTATATAACGCAAAAAGGGGGAGGCCGCGAGGCCTCCCCCTTCTTCAAGTCTTGCGACGGCTCGGTGCCGTCCACCGGTCAGCGGCGCCCTGGCCTCCCACGGGCTGGCC
>CAJMKK010000005.1 GCA_905214105.1 uncultured bacterium | reverse complement strand
ACCTACAACAGCGCGGTTAACAGCCGCGTGCTCTACCATTGAGCTACCGAGGAATTTAAAAGCCCAGCGGAATGGGCTGAAAAATTCTGGCTCCCCGGGTAGGACTCGAACCTACAACAGCGCGGTTAACAGCCGCGTGCTCTACCATTGAGCTACCGAGGAATAGGTGCGTGCTCTCAAGCAACGAAGTTTATTATACGGACGATCGGGCGGAGGGCAAGAACTTTTTTGAGAAATTTTCCGACCCAACCGTTGCGGCAAGGAGTGTCCCAAAGTGCCGGCAAAAAAGGAACGTCCCCAACTGCCAGGTTCACTCTCATTTTGCGGGCACTCATTTAAGTCTGTCCCCAATGAGTGGTCATTGGGGACGTCCCCAATGACTACATGAAAGCGCCCTCAAGCGGATGTGCTTGAGGGCGCTTCTTGCTTGCGAGGTTAAGACTCAATATAGTCTTTCAGCTTGCTCGAGCGGCTCGGGTGGCGAAGCTTGGCCAGGGTCTTGGACTCGATCTGGCGGATGCGCTCGCGCGTGACGCCAAACTCGCGGCCGACTTCCTCGAGCGTACGGGGATGTCCGTCGACAAGGCCAAAGCGCAGCTCGATAACCTTGCGCTCACGATCGGCAAGCGAGTCGAGCACCTGGGTGAGCTGCTCCTGCAGCATGGAGAAGCTGGCCGCATCGGGCGGAACGATGGCCTGGGAGTCCTCGATGAAGTCGCCCAGCTGGGAATCCTCTTCCTCGCCGATGGGGGTCTCGAGCGACACGGGCTCCTGCGAGATCTTCTGGATCTCGCGGACGCGGTCGGCGCTCATGTCCATCTCGGCACCGATCTCCTCGGGGGTCGGGTCGCGGCCCAGGTCCTGAAGGAGCTGACGCTGCACGCGGACGAGCTTGTTGATGGTCTCGACCATGTGCACGGGAATACGGATGGTACGGGCCTGGTCGGCGATAGCGCGCGTAATGGCCTGACGGATCCACCACGTGGCGTACGTGGAGAACTTAAAGCCCTTCTGGTAGTCGAACTTCTCGACGGCGCGGATCAGACCGAGGTTACCCTCCTGGATCAGGTCCAGGAACAGCATGCCGCGACCGACATAGCGCTTGGCGATGGAAACGACCAGACGCAGGTTTGCGCTGATGAGTGCCTGCTTGGCTTCGAGGCCCACGTTCTCAATGCGCGTAAGACGACGCATCTCGGCACGCGTGAGCTCGAGCTCGCCTGACTCGGCAGCCTCGAGCTTCTCGGTGGCCTCGAGACCGGCCTCGATCTTCATGGCCAGATCGACCTCTTCGGAGGCGGTCAGCAGGTCGACCTTGCCGATCTCCTTGAGGTACATACGAACTGGGTCGCCGGTCAGCATCACCGTGGAGGCATCGATACCGCGCACGCGCGAACGCGAACGGGACGTGCGCACGGTGCGCTTCTTCTTGCTCTTGGAAGAACCCATCTCGGCGTCGGCCTGACGGGCCATCTTGAGCTCATGATCGTCGAGCGAGCCGGAATCGTGCTCGTCGTCGTCATCGAAATCGTCGGTATCGGTATCGTTATCGTCATCGTCGACGTCCATGGGGGCGTCGTCGTTACCGCTCGCGGAGATAATCTGGATGCCGCTGTTGCGCAGCGCGGAATACACCGCGGTGAGCTGCTCGTCAGAAACATCGATATCCTTCAGGGCGACCTGAATCTCGTCCTCGGTTACCGAAGTCCTGTTTGAGCCGTTGCCCATGAGCTTTGCAACGTAGGATTCCAGCCCAGTACCCGTGCTCTCAGTCTTTTTTGGCACAGATTCTCCCTTCATAGTCCACAGGACTCAATACTTTAGCACACACATTGACGTCTATACCCAAAAAGAGGACTGGATATAGGCGAGAATACGCTGGTTGACCACAACATCTAGGCCTGTTCGGCGCCTGCGGCCTCCAGACCGATCAAACGGAACGGGTCCGCCACGCCGCCGATCGACTTTTGCAGTTCGCGCTGACGCTGCGAGTCCTGCGCGGCCTGCACGGTCAGCGCACGACGGGCCTCATCATCGAGCGAACGGTCCTGGCGCAGCTTGGCCTGTGCGGCACGCATGCGGCGCTTGATGGTGTAGAGCTCGAGCGTATCGAGCATAAACACGATGTTCGTCTCGGTGGGGTGCTTGCTCGTCGCCGAGATGCGCCCGGCACTCACAAGCGTTGCCGCCTCGGGACACACCGAGCGTGCCGCATCCATGCAGGCTGCAGGATCGGTTCCCGGCGGCGTTGCCAGAACGGCCCATGCGATGGACTCGTGACGTGGGTCAACCCACTCGATGGAGCAGATGCGGTCGGCATACGTGCGGAACAGGTCGGGGTAGCTCGTGAGCATGGTCAGCAGCTCACGCTCCCCCGCCAAGGACTTGCGCTCTAGATCTGTCAAAACCATAGGGGCCGAGGCGTCTGCCGGGGCACTGGCGGGCGTAGAGCCCATACCGTCAGGCACATCGATCGGCGGCAGGTCGTCGACGACCTCGACCGGCGCGGCACCGTAGGCATCGAGTGGGACGTAGTCGTACGGCTCTTCTTCGACCGGCGCGGACACCGGCGGCGTCGCGCCCGACGCCCAAGCACCACGAGATGTTCCCTGCGAACCAGACGACCGACCGCCCGCGCTACCGGACCGCTCAGCCTGTGCCCGCTGGCGTTCATAGTTCCGCTCACGGCGACGCTCCGCATCCTCGCGTTTAGCGACATCGCGAAACACGCGACCCGAACTCGCGCGCACCGTCTCCAAATCCAAACCCAGCAGATCGGCAATCTGGATAAAGTACGTGTCGATCATATAGCTATCGCGCAGCGGATAGATAAGCGTCAGTGCATCTTCCAGCGCCTTGGCGCGGCCGCCCGGCGTAGTGATGTCGCTCGACTCCTGCAGCGAACGGTAGACAAAGTCCATAAGCGGCTCGGCGGCGTCAATACGTTTCTGCAGCTCCTCTCCGCCGTGCGCCGTGATGAACTCCATGGGATCGTTGCCGTCGGGCAGTACCACGCAGCGCAGGTCCATCGAATCCTGCTCGATAAACTGAATCGCGCGACGGGCGGCCTTCTGGCCCGCGGCATCGCCGTCAAACATATACACGATGCGTTTGGCAAAGCGGGTGAGCGTCTTGACGTGATGCTCCGTGAGCGCGGTGCCCAGCGTAGCGACGACGTTTTTAATCCCCGCCTCCCAACAGGCGATGCAGTCGGTATAGCCCTCTACCACGATGGCGGTATCCTGCGCGACGATAAACTCCTTGGCCCAATTAAAGCCGTAGAGGTTTCGCTTTTTATGAAACACGCTCGTCTCGGCGGTGTTGAGGTACTTGGGTTGGCCGTCTCCCATGATGCGACCGCCAAAGGCGATGTTGTGACCCTGCTCGTCAAAGATGGGAAACATCACGCGGTCGTAGAAGCGGTCGGCAAGCTGCCCGCGCCCGCGGCTCACGGCAACATTGGCGTCGATCATCTCCTGCGGGGTAAAGCCCGCCTGAGACAGATGCGACACCAGCGCGTTGCGGCCCGGCGCAAAGCCCAGGCAGTAGCGGCGGCAGACGTCGCCGCCCATGCCGCGACTGGCAAAATACTCGCGCGGACGGCCGTCCTTACCGCGCATAAGCATGGTGTGGTAGAACTGGGCGGTCTCGGCGCACAGATCGTAGATGCGGGCACGCTTGGTGCCGCGCTCGCGGCGATCTCCGGTGTCATGCAGCTCAATACCCGCGCGATCGGCCAAATAACGGATTGACTCGGGAAAGCTCAGGTTCTCGCGCTTCATGATATAGGTGAAGACGTCGCCACCCTCGCCGCAGCCAAAGCAATGCCACACCTGCGTGGCGGGAATAATGTGGAAGGACGGAGTCTTTTCGCCATGAAAGGGGCAGCATCCCCAAAACTCATGGCCGCGGGGCTTGAGCTCAACCGTTTCCTGCACGATGGCGACTAGGTCGGACGCAGCGCGTACCTGGTCTTTTTCCTCATCGCTAATCACGGATGCTCACCCCCTGCTCGCCCAAGTTGTGACGAATATCTTCGATATTACCCTCGACGGTCGCGATCAACTCATCCAGCGAATCGAACACGCGCGACGGGCGCAGCCAGCGCGTAAACGCCAGCGAAACGGAAGCGCCGTACAGGTCGCCCGTATAACCAATTAAATTAGCCTCGAGATGCGCCGAAGCGGCATCGTCGGCATACGTTGGCGGCAGGCCGACGTTCACGGCAGCGGGCCACACGGTGTCATCGACCAGCACCAGACCCTCATACACGCCGTCGGCTGGCACCTGAATACCATCGGGAACTTGCAGGTTTGCCGTGGGAAAGCCCATGCCAGACCCCTCGTGACGGCCGCGAATAACACCGCCACGCACCATATACGGGCGGCCGAGCAACTCAGCAGCAAGCTCCACATGGCCCTGTCCCAGCTCATGACGAATGCGGGTGGCACAAATAGCCTCACCGCCCTCGCAAAGCAGGTCGTGACCATACACGTCAACGCCGTGCTCGGAACCCCAGGCGCGCATCTCGGCAACACCAGAAGCACCGCCACGACCCAGTCTAAAGTCACTGCCAACGCGAATCGAACGAATGTCAACCACGCGCGACAGCAGCGCAAGAAAACCAACATGATCGAGTGCCGCAACCTCTGGCGTAAAGGGAACGGCCACCACCGCATCAACCCCGGTTTGAGCCAAGGCATGCAGACGGTCGGCCGTCGTCATCAATTTTTGAGCGGGCGAAGGGCTCACCACAACATCCGGGTCGGGATCGAAGGTAACCACGACCGCCTTACAGCCATGGGCACGGGCATCACAGACAAGCGCTTCGATGAGTTCCTGGTGTCCACGGTGCACGCCGTCGAACACGCCGATGGCAATTGATGTGGCACCCAGGTGCTCGCACTCATCAAACGCATCGGCAGTAACGATGCGAGCCTCGTCCGACTCGCCCGCGAAAAAGATACGCGCGAGCTCGCGAGCGGACAACATCATCGAACACCGCCGATTGCCTGCGGAAAAACGTGCTCCATGACAAAGCGGCCACCCTCAATGCGGGCGAGCGCCTTGAGTCCCCCATCGAGCACCAACGCAAACGGCGCCTTCGAGGCATCGAAATCGGCAAGCGCACGCTCAACGGGAATGCGTCGGCCGCAGAGCAGGTCGTCGGCAAGATTGCCCGGCAAGTCAACGCGAGTGGCGCCCAGGGCCACAATGGGATCCAGGGCAAAGCCAGCGGCGGACTCGGGAGAAAGCTCCTCGACCGCATGACAGGCGCCAATGGAAACAACACCGGAGGCCGTGCGGCGCAGCGCGGAAATGTGCGCGGCGCTCTCGCAGGCGCGGCCCAGGTCGCGAGCGAGCGCACGAATGTAGGTGCCCTTGCTCACCGAGAACGCCACGGTCCACACACACGAATCGCCCTCGCCGCCCACGGCGATCAGGTCGGCGGCATAGACCTCGACGGGGCGCGGAGGTAGGTCCACCGCATTGCCCTCGCGAGCAGACTTATAGGCGCGAACGCCATTGACCGAGATAGCCGAAAACGCCGGCGGCACCTGCATCTGCGGACCCAGCATGGCGGCCAAGTGCTCACGGGCATAGGCAGGATCGCGGAGCTCGTTGGCAACAGCCACCGTGCGGACGGCCTCGCCCTCCGCATCATCGGTATTGGTCTCGGCGCCAAACGAGATGTCGGCGACGTAGCTTTTGGTATCAAGCGTGAGCATGCCCAGCAGACGGGTGGCCTGACCCACGCCCACCACCATGACACCCGATGCCATAGGGTCGAGCGTGCCGGCATGGCCGACGCGCCGCTCATGGAGGGCGCGTCGGCATTGCGAGACCACATCGTGGGACGTGCAGCCCACCGGCTTATCGACGGCGAGCAGCATATTCAGTTGAGAAGGCGTACGACGAGCCATGTACCATCCAAAAAGTTAAAGCTCGACGGTCACCGAAGTGGGATCCTCCCCAACCAGTTCGGCCAGCATGGGAAGTGCCACGGTGAGCGTCTCGAGAATCGTTCCGTTGTTGGAGAAACCGGCGGCAGCGGGATGTCCGCCTCCGCCAAAGGCAGCAGCGATCTCGGACACGTTAAGGTCGCCCTTGGAGCGCAGGTTGCCGCGCACCTTGGTATCGCCCTCAATGCCCTTCAGGAACAGGCAGACCTCCACGCCCATCACCGAGCGCACCACATCGACCAGGCCGTCGCACTCATCCGAGGTGACACCGCAAGCCTCAAGGTCACTCTGATACGCGTAGCTATACGCGACACGCCCGTGGGCCACCGTCTTGATGCGGCCCATAACGATGGACTTGAGGTGCAAAAACTCAACGCGCATGCTCTGGTATACCTCGAGCGCAACGCGCGCCGGATCGGCACCGTGGGCAACCAGACGCGAGGCCGCATGGAACGCGGCGGCATCGGCGTTTTGGTACTGAAAACGGCCGGTATCGGTAACCAAGCCACAAAGCAGGCAGGTCGCAACGCCATCACGTGCGACAATGCCGCAATTGTCCAAGAAGCGGTCGATAATCATGGCGCAGGCTGCAGCTTCGACGCGCCTCAGGCTCAGCTCGGCAAACTCCTCGCGCGCCGGATGGTGATCGAAGCACACCACATGCTTGGAGCGACGAAGCACCTCGGCGGAATTATTGAGACGCTCGACGACCGGTACGTCCACCGAAATGAACAGGTCCGGATTGCCGGTGTACGCAGATGCCGGCACCAGGCGATCGGAGCCTTCCATAAAGCGGTAGATGCGCGGAACCGGGTCATCGTCTGCCAGCAGCAGCGCAATGTTCTTGTTGGGGAAAAACTTCATAAGCGAGAGACCCAGACCCAGCACTGAGCCCAGGGCGTCGCCATCGGGAGAAGTATGTCCCGAAATCGCAATGGAGGACGCACCCTCGATGAGCTCGAGGATGCGTCGCTGAATATCTGCAGACTCGCACGAGGCGAGGTCGGCGGAATTAGTCATCTAAAGCTGCCTCCTGGGCGGCATCCGCTATCGGATAGCCGTCCTCGTCCTTTTCGATCGCAAGCGTGGCGGGAACGTTTTCCAGCGCACGCGTGATGCGCTCGGCCTCATCGGTCGAGCGATCGATGCGAAAATCGAGCTCGGGCGTGACACGCCAATCGAGCGAGCGAGCCAACAGGCTGCGAATACGGCCCTTGGCGCTTGCGAGTGCCTCCATGACCTCGTCGTAGCGGCTCGCATCGCACGACACGTACACACGCGCGAACGAACGGTCCACCGCGACCTCGACCGCGGTCAAAGTAACCAAGTCGAGACGCGGATCGGAAACCTCAAAGAGCAGGATATAACCGAGCTTCTCGCGAAGCTGCTCGCCCAGACGGCGGGTTGCCTGCGTTTGCTTCATAGCGCTACCCCTTACTCGGTACGGGCAACCTGGTCGATACGGTAACCCTCGATCTGGTCGCCGGGCTTGATGTCCTGGAAGTTCTCCAGGCCAATGCCGCCCTCGGAACCGCTCTTGAGGCTCTTGGCCTCGTCCTTGTAGTGGCGCATCGAGGCGATCTTGCCGTTGAAGACCACGATACCGTCGCGCACCAGGCGCACGGAATCGGTCGCGGCGATCTCGCCCTCTTCGACGCGGACACCGGCGGCGATACCGACTTTGGGCACCTTGAAGGTGTCCAGGACAGTCGCGGTACCCGTGGCGACCTCGACCTCGGTGGGCTTGAGCATGCCGATACGGGCGGCGTCGAGCTCCTCGAGGCACTTGTAGATGACGTCGTAGCAACGAATCTCGACGCCCTCGCGCTCGGCGGCGGAGCGGGCCTTACCGTCGGGACGGACGCCAAAGCCGATAATGATGGCGTTGGAGGCGTCGGCCAGGACGACGTCGGTCTCGTTGATGGCGCCAACGGCGGAGTGAATCGTGTTGATGCGGACCTCGGACTGATCCATCTTGTCGAGCGAGTCCTGAAGGGCCTCGATAGAACCCTGGACGTCGGCCTTGATGATCAGGTTGAGCTCCTTGACCTCGGCGTCGGCAATGGTCTCGAAGAGGTTCTCGAGCGTGACGTGCTTGACGCGGCTCTGCTCCTCGATACGGGCCTTGAGCGAACGCTCGTCGGCAAGGGCGCGAGCCTCGCGCTCGTCCTCGAACACGCGGAACTCGTCACCGGCGTTGGGCACGGACTGCAGACCCAGGATCTCGACAGCGTCAGAGGGACCGGCCTCGGTGACGGCGCGACCCTTGGGGTCAAGCATGGCGCGGACGCGGCCGTAGGTGAGGCCGGCGACCAGCGTATCGCCCACGTGCAGGGTACCGCGGGTCACGAGCACGGTAGCGACCGAGCCGCGGCCCTTGTCGAGCTTGGCCTCGAGGACATTGCCGGAGGCAAAGGTGTCCGGGTTAGCCTTGAGCTCGAGCACGTCTGCCTGGAGCAGCACGGTCTCCAGAAGGTCGTCGATACCGATCTTCTGCTTGGCCGAGATGTTTACGAACATGTTCTGTCCGCCCCACTCCTCGGGGATGACGCCGTACTCGGTGAGCTCCTGACGCACACGGTCGGGGTTGGCGCCGGGCTTATCGATCTTGTTGACGGCAACGACGATGGGTACGCCGGCGGCCTTGGCGTGGTTGATCGACTCGACCGTCTGGGGCATGACGCCGTCGTCGGCGGCGACGATCAGGATGACGATGTCGGTCACCTTGGCGCCACGGGCACGCATGGCCGTAAAGGTGGCGTGACCCGGGGTATCGATGAAGGTGATCTTGCGGTCGTTGATCATGACCTGCGAAGCGCCGATGGCCTGCGTAATGCCGCCCGCCTCGCCGGCAGCAACGCCGGTGTGACGGATGGCGTCGAGCAGCGACGTCTTAC
Organism: uncultured bacterium; assembly: GCA_905214105.1. GTDB lineage: Bacteria > Actinomycetota > Coriobacteriia > Coriobacteriales > Coriobacteriaceae > Collinsella. The sequence goes on along the minus strand of CAJMKK010000005.1, from coordinate 167,827 downwards.
CGTGGTCGACGTGGCCCATGACGGTAACGACCGGGGCGCGCGGCTTAAGGTCGGCGGGATCGTCGTAGAACGAGAAGGTGTTCTCCTCCTCGGGGGTGATGATCTTGATCTGACGACCAAGGTCGTCGGCGACGAGCTCGACGAGGTCATCGGACATGGACTGCGTCATGGTGAGCGGCGTACCCAGCAGGAACAGGCTCTTGATGATGTCGTTGGCCGGAACGTCGAGCGCCTCGGCAAGCTCCTGGACGGTAACGCCCTGGGAGACCTTGATGGCGTCGAGGTCCTCGGGGTTCACGCCCTGGGCCAATGCCTCCTCTATCTTGCGCTCCTCCTGAGCCTTGGCAGCCTCGCGCTCACGCTTCTCCTTGCGCTTCTTGCGGCGACCGGTGGACTCGCGAGAGGCCTCCTCGACGGCAGCACGAGCCTCCTCGAGCACCTTCTCGCGGCTGTACTCCTCGGCCTCGCGAGCCATGCGGCTGTAGTGGTCCTCTTCGTTGTTGTGACCGCCCTTGCGCTTCTTGCCCTTGCCCTGCTTATCAGGGTTGGGGAAGTCCATGCCAGCAGCGACGTTGTTGCTGGCGTTGGTGCGATGGCTGTGCGGACGGCTCTCGGAGGCGTTGCGCTCGGAGTTGTTGTCGGAAGCGTTGCGATCGTTACGACGGCCACCGCGGCGGTCGTTGTTGCCGCCACGACGGTTACCGCGCTCGGCGGCGCGCTCGGCCTTGGCCTTGTCCTCGGCGTCCTTCTTCTCCTTGAGCACGGTCTCCTGTGCGGCGATCTGGTCGAGCAGCGAGCGGAAGCGCGAACCGGAGTCGGAAGCGGGAACGGCGCGGCGCTGGGCCTCGCGGGCAGCCTCCTCCTTCTCGCGGGCAAGGCGCTCCTGCTCGGCCTTCTTCTTGGCCTCGGCCTCGGCGCGGGCAGCCTCCTCGGCAGCCTGGGCTGCGGCAAACTGGCGGCGCTCCTCCTCGCGGGCCTTCTCGGCGGCGATGCGCTCGCGCTCGGCCTCGGCGGCGCGTGCGGCCTCCTCGGCGGCAGCTGCCTGCTCCTCGGCCTGCTTGGCGGCCTCGACTTCCTGAGCGCGGGCCTCGATCACCGAGGCGAGCTGCTTGCGGACCATGGCGACATAGGCGTCCTCCAAGGTGGAGGAAGCGGACTTAGCGGGAATCTTCATTTCGGCGAGATGACCCATCAGTTCCTTGGAGGTCATGCCGAACTCTTTGGCCAGGGTGGACACACGGACTTTTGCCATATGACTTCACCTACCCTTTCTGGCACCTTGGGTGCCTAGAGACTGAACGAGCGTGGGAGACGCGCCGGGACCCGCCCGGCGCGACCGCGCGCTAGATCAGGTCCTCCGCATCATCGAAGGCGTCGGTGTCGTGGACACCGCAGAAACGGGAGCCGGGACGAGCCTGGTTGCGGCACTGGATGCCGTCCTCGGACACGTACTCGCAGCGGCGGACGTCCTCGTCCTCCTCGTCACCGATCAGGTCGGCGGCGGGCTCCTCGTGAACGGGAACGTTCTTGAGGATGTCGGCGGCAAGCGTCTCGGACTTGATGTCGATGTGCCAGCCGGTCAGGCGCGCGGCGAGGCGGGCGTTCTGGCCCTCCTTGCCGATGGCGAGGGACAGCTGGTCGTCAGGCACGATGACGCCAGCGTAGGCCTTCTCCTCGTCGATGAGGACGCGGGTGACCTTAGCGGGCGACAGGGCGTTGGCGACGTAGACGGCAGGATCGGCATCCCACAGGATGACGTCGACGCGCTCGCCACGGAGCTCGCCCACGACGGCGCGAACACGGCTGCCCTTGGGGCCGACGCAGGCGCCCACGGGATCCAGACGGTCGTCGAGCGAGTGGACGGCGACCTTGGAGCGCTGACCGGGCTCGCGGGCAATCGACTTGATCTGGACGGTGCCCTCATAGATCTCGGGCACCTCCTGCTCAAACAGACGACGCATGAGCTCGGGGTGGGTACGGGAGATGACAATCGGCGGACGGCTGTGCTCGCCACGAACCGGCTGCAGGTTGGAGTTGGGGTCGCGAACGTCGATGATCACGGCCTTGATGTGCTGGTTGTGCAGGTAGCGCTCGCCCATCGGACGCTCGTTGCGCTCGTTCTCGTAACGGCGCTGGTCGAAGTGCGGAAGCTCGGCCTCGACGCCCTCGCGGATCTTGACGATCGTGAAGTCGGGCGTGGACTGCAGCACGGTACCGCTGATGAGGTCACCGATGCGGCCGGAGAACTCCTCGTAGATCTGCTCTCGGGCGGAGTTACGCACGATGGCGTTGATCTCGGCCTTGGCGTGCTGGGCGGCGATGCGGCTCGTGTTCTTGGGGGTGACGTCGATCTCCTCGAACTCGGTGAAGTTGCCCTCCTCGTCCATGGAATCGTCGATCGGCTCCAGGCGGTAGACGTAGATCTTGCCGGTGGTGCGGTCGATGGTCACCTTGGCGCCCCACTCAAGATGCAGGATCTCGGCATAGCTCTTGGCGAGCGACTGCTCCAGGCGGTCGATCAGGTAGAGCTGGTCGATGTGCTTCTCCTGGCAAAGCTCCATCAGGGCGGACATCATGTCGGATGCTGCCATCTTACTTTCCTTCCTTCGCGGGCTTGAAGTCGTAGGTGGGCTTCAACTTGCACTTCTTAACATCAGAGAAATCGAGGGTGACGGACTCGCCGCCCTCGAGCTCGAGGGTCACGTTCGTCTCGGTGGCGGCGGCAATCTTGCCGGCGTACTTGCGACGGCCCTCGGTCGCGGTGGAGGTGAGCTCACAGTTCTCGCCCACAAAGCGGGCAAAGTCGCGCGGACGGCGCAGCGGGCGCGCCATGCCCGGGCTCGATACCTCGAGCGTATAGCTCGAAGAGATGGGGTCGAGCTCCTCAATCACATCGCCGACCCACTTGGTGTTGGCCGTGACGTCGTTGAGCGACAGGCTCTGACCCTCGGCACCCTCGATACGCACGCGCACGCAGGGGGCCTTGGTGGCACCCACGAGCTCAACGTCGACGATGTCGACATCGTGCTGGGGAGCGACGGCCTCGAGCGCGTCGATGATCGCCTGCTCGGTCTTGGTCTTGACCATTGCGGCACCTCCATCCATACAAAAAAGAAGCGGGGCCGAAACCCCACTTCTTTCAATTACAACTTCATTTGCAAGTAAACTATACCAATAGCTGCGGAAACGTGCAAGCACAGTACGAATCTGCAGGTCAGCGTGCGCACAGCTTCTCCACAAGAATAGGACAATTGACCGCAGGCGCTTTGGGCAGACAAAACAAAACGGGGGGCAACCCAGCCGGGTCGCCCCTCGTCTTTTGTGCGTCAACTATGTGCGCGAGGTTTACTTGACCACCAGGTTGACCAGCTTGCCGGGCACGCAGATGGCCTTGACGACCGTCTTGCCCTCGAGCCACTTGGCGACGGCGGCCTCGGCGGCAGCCTGCATATCCTCATTGGAGGCATCGCGGGCAACGTCGACGCGGCCGCGGACCTTGCCGAGCACCTGGACCACGATCTGCACCGTGTCCTCAACGGACTCGGCCAGGTCGAACTCGGGCCAGGCGGCGGTGTAGGCGTTGCCCTCGCAGCCGAGGGCCTCGTGCCACAGCTCGTCGGCCCAGAACGGGCAGATGGGGGCAAGGACGCTCACGATATCCTTAGCCACGCCGTAGCACAGCGCCTTGTCGCGGGCGGTGCCCTCGGTGGCGTTGAGATAGGCGCTCGCCGCGTTGACGAGCTCCATGACGGCCGAGATCGCGGTGTTGAACTGGCCGCGATCGAAGTCCTCGGTGCACTTGGCGATGGTGCGGTGACGCTCGCGATAGAGCTTCATCGCAACCTCGTCGAGCGCGGACTTGTCGAAGGCCACGTTGGCGTCGCCGGACTGGACGAGCTGCCAAACGATACGCCATGCGCGCTTGATGAAGCGGTTGGCGCCCTCAACGGCCTTGGGATCCCAGTCGAAGTCCTTCTCGGGCGGGGCGATAAACAGGATCGCCAAACGCATGGTGTCGGCACCGTAGGGCTCGATAACCGAGCTCGGGGGCACGACGTTGCCCTTGGACTTGGACATGGTGTCGCCGTTCTCGTCCTTGACCATGCCCTGGCACAGCAGGTTGGTGAAGGGCTCGTCCACACTCAGCAGACCCAGGTCGCGCAGTGCCTTGGTAAAGAAACGGCTGTAGAGCAGGTGCAGAATAGCGTGCTCGATGCCACCGATGTAGTTATCGACGGGCATCCAACGGTCGGCCGCCTCGCGGGAGAAGGGCAGCTCGGTGTTGTGCGGGTCGGTATAGCGCAGGTAATACCAGCTGGAGCAGGTGAAGGTATCCATGGTATCGGTCTCACGCTTGGCCGGGCGGCCGCAGATCGGGCAGGTAGTCTCGTAGAACTCCTTGCACTCGGCGAGGGTTTCGCCGGCGCCCAGGTCCAGGTTCTCGGGCAGCGTCACAGGCAGCTGATCCTCGGGCACGGGCACGATGCCGCAGTGCTCGCAGTGGATGGCCGGGATGGGATTGCCCCAATAGCGCTGGCGGCTGATGAGCCAGTCGCGCAGACGGAACTCGACCTTGCGACGGCCACAGCCCATGGCCTCGAGGTCGGCCACGATCGCAGCCTCGCCCTCGGAGTGCTTGCCGCCGCGCATGCCGGTGTACTTGCCGGACTGGACGAGCGTGCCCTCGGCAGCGTGAGCGCAATCCCAGTCGACGGTCTCGGCATGGAAGGTATCGATGGTCTCGCCGCTGGCCTCGACGGCAGCGCGATCGTCATCGTCCAGGATGATCGGCACGATCGGCAGGTCGTACTTACGGGCAAACTCAAAGTCGCGCTGGTCGCCACAGGGAACGGCCATGACGGCACCGGTACCGTAGTCGGCAACGACATAATCGGCAACCCACACGGGGACCTTCTCGCCGTTGACGGGGTTTACCACATAGCGGCCCGTGAAGGCACCGTGCTTCTCGAGGGTGCCCTGGGCACGCTCGACGGCAGAGATATGCTTGGAGTCCTCGACGATCTTGGTGACGGCCTCCTCGTACTCCGTGCCCTCGACGAGCTCGTGCAGGCCGGCGTACTCGGGAGCCAGGACAAAGAAGGAAACGCCAAAGAGCGTATCGGCACGCGTGGTGAAGACGGTGATCTTGCCCTCGTCGCCCTCGATGGGCTCGCCATCCCGGTCGCACAGGGTAAAGTCGACCTCGGCGCCCTCGGAGCGACCGATCCAGTTGGCCTGCATCTGCTTGACGCGCTCGGGCCAGCCGGGGAGCTTCTCCAGGTCGTCGAGCAGCTCCTGGGAGTAGTCGGTGATCTTGTAGTACCACTGCTCAAGGTCGCGCTTCTCGGGCTCGGTGCCGCAGCGCCAGCACTTGCCCTCGGTGACCTGCTCGTTGGCCAGAACGGTCTTGCAGGTGGGGCACCAGTTGACCGGGTTCTTCTTGCGGTAGACCAGGCCCTTTTCCCACATCTTCTCAAAGATCCACTGACCCCAGCGGTAGTAGTCGGGGCTGCAGGTCTTGACCATGCGATCCAGATCGTAGGAGAAGCCCATGCGCTTCATCGTGGCGAGCGCCTGGTCCATGTTCTTATACGTCCAGGCGGCAGCCTGCGTGTTGTGCTTGATGGCGGCGTTCTCGGCGGGCAGGCCAAAGGCGTCAAAGCCGATGGGATGCAGCACGTCGTAGCCGCGCATGCGGGCCTGACGGGCCATGGCATCGCCGATGGTATAGTTGCGCGCGTGGCCCATGTGCAGGTCGCCCGACGGATACGGGAACATCTCGAGCACATACTTCTTGGGCTTGCTGTCGTCGGTGTCGACGGCAAAGAGGTTGGAGTCCTCCCAGGCCTTCATCCACCTGGACTCAATCGCCTGCGCGTCGTAGGCAGGAATCTCGTCCTTATGATCTGTGCAATCGCACATATCAGCTCCTTTAATCTTAGCTGGGGTCGGTCGGCTTAGCTTTATTCGCTACTGCGGACAGTCCTGCGCAAGACGAAGAGCACATTAAGTGCTCTTCTTTGCGTGCGGAACTTGTAGCGAACAAAGCTAAGCCGCCCGACCCTAAGGTTGACTCGCATGATAATAGCAAATACAACAAGCGAGATGCCTGCGACTTGCAGGCATCTCGCTTTATCTAAATTACGTCGTTGCTATTCAACCGCTGTTTGTTAATCGTCCTAGCATGGACGGGTTTTCCAAGTGCCGCAGATTGCCGTGAAAGAGGAGCGACGCGTACTTTGGTACGCGAGCGACGGTTTGAACGGCAAGGTGCGGTGCTTGGGAAAGCCGCTTATCGATAGGAAACGCTCTGCTGGGAGTCCTTCACGACTACGTCGTGGGCGCCGCCTTCGACGATGGAGGTGGAGCTCACCAGGGTCAGGCGTGCCTTTTCCTGGAGCTCGGGGATCGAGAGGGCACCGCAGTTGCACATCGTGGACTTGACCTTGTAGAGCGTGCCGCCCACGCCGTCCTTGAGGGAACCGGCGTAGGGAACGTAGGAGTCGACGCCCTCGACGAAGCTGAGCTTCGCGGCGCCGCCCAGGTCGTAGCGCTGCCAGTTGCGGGCACGCGCAGAACCCTCGCCCCAGTACTCCTTCATGTACTGACCGTTAACGTTGACGCGCTCGGTCGGGCTCTCGTCGAAGCGAGCGAAGTAGCGACCCAGCATCATAAAGTCTGCACCCATGGCCAGGGCGAGCGTCATGTGGTAGTCGTAGACGATACCGCCGTCGGAGCACACGGGCACATAGACGCCGGTCTCCTCGTAGTACTCGTCGCGAGCACGGCAGACGTCGATCAGCGCGGTGGCCTGGCCACGACCGATGCCCTTGGTCTCGCGGGTGATGCAGATGGAACCGCCGCCGATACCGACCTTGATGAAGTCGGCACCGCAGTCTGCCAAAAAGCGGAAGCCCTCGGCGTCGACGACGTTACCGGCACCGACCTTGACGTCCTCGCCGTAGTTGGCGCGAATCCACTCGATGGTGCGCTTCTGCCACTCGCTGAAGCCCTCGGACGAGTCGATGCACAGGACATCGGCGCCGGCCTCGATGAGCAGCGGCACGCGCTCGGCATAGTCGCGGGTGTTGATACCGGCGCCAACCATGTAGCGCTTGTCGTTATCGAGCAGCTCGTTGGGGTTGGTCTTGTGGCTGTCGTAGTCCTTGCGGAAGACAATGCCCATGAGGTGATCGTTGTCGTCGACGATGGGCAGGGCGTTGAGCTTGTTGTCCCAGATGACATCGTTGGCAACCTTGAGGCTGATGTTCTTGTCGCCCACGATGAGCTGCTCACGCGGGGTCATGAACTCGGAGACCTTCGTCTGGTGGTCATCGCGACTGGGACGATAGTCACGGCTGGTGACGATGCCCAGGAGCTTGCCCTTGGGAGTGCCGTCATCGGTAACCGGCATGGTGGAGTGGCCGGTCTTCTCCTTGAGCTCAATGACCTGCTCCATGGTCATGTCGGGGGTCAGCGTGGAATCGGACTGAACGAAGCCGGCCTTGTGATCCTTGACGGCCTTGACCATAGCGGCCTCGGACTCGGCGCTCTGGGAACCGTAAATGAAGGACAGGCCACCCTCGGTAGCGAGCGCGACACCCATGTCGACGCCCGAGACGGACTGCATGATGGCGGAAACCATGGGGATGTTCAGGGTGATTGCCGGCTTCTCACCGCGCTTAAAGCGGGTCAGCGGCGTCTTAAGAGAGACGTTGTTGGGGATGCACTGCGAGGACGAGTAACCAGGGACCAGCAGATACTCCGAAAACGTGTGGGACTCACCGGGAAAGAACGTAGCCATGTTTCTCCTTTTTCCATGCGACCGGTCGGCTGCAGGCCTCGTAGGACCCAGCCCAACCTTGGGCGCCCAATACTGGGGAAGTATCTTAACGCACTTTGACTGCTACAATGCATGATTTAAGAAGAGCACACGAGGGCTTGACGCAGGCTTTGCGTTTGCCCAGCAAACACTTTAGCGGGGAGACGTGGAGCGTATGAAGTACAAGACGACGGCAAAGTTGGTCATTCAAGCGTGCGACAAAGATCTGCCGGGCGTCTTCGGCCACGGCTGTGTCTTGCTGCTGCAAGGTATCGCCCGCGAGCACTCGCTCAACCGTTCCGCCAAGAGCATGGGCATGGCGTATTCCAAGGCCTGGCGCATCGTGAACGAGGCCGAAGGTCAGCTGGGCTGCAAGCTCATCGAGCGCGACGGCGCCCGCGGGTCCAGCCTCACCCCCCGCCGGCGAGCGAGCCATAGCGGTCTACGAAGAGCTGCAGGCCGACATCAACAACGTCATTGCCACCAAAGCCGACGCCCTCATCGCCAGCATCAAAGAGTAGCCAATTTGGGACCGGGCTTTTTTAGCTACGCAACCCCTTCCTATTAAGTTGCGGTGAAATAGGGACTGTTTATGCGGTTAAAGCCGTAAATCAATCCATATTTCACCGCAACTTATGGAGTTGAGGATGATTTAGCTAGTTCCGGAGGGCGGTGTCTAGGGTGGCAGCCACTACCAGGGGATCATCAGTGCCGGCGAAGAGGCGGATAGTGCTCCCCTGCTTGCCGCGTGGGGCCGAAAGGCGCGTTGCTGAGCCGCCGGCGGGTGATGCGCGGAATTCGTCCGGCAGCATGCTGAAGAATTCGCCCGCGGTGTAGTCCATCAGGTCAAACTCTACTGCCGGGCCAAAACCATGCTCCAGGATGCCGGTCGAGATGGCATGGTCGGAATGCGAGGTCAGCCCGGGATAGCGCACGTTGCGCACCATCTCGTTGGCAGCAAGATACTCGGCCAGCGCACGGGCGCGGTCGAAGTGCGCCTGCATGCGGGTGTCGAGCGTTTCGAGCCCGTGCTCTAGAACCTCGGACTCAACGGAGGACAAGTCGAGCGCGGCCAATCCACACCCTTCGAGCAACGCGTGCGCGCACTCGGCAGCAGCATCCACACGATGGCGCTTGAGCTGCGAGCGCGCCACCGAAGCGGCAACGAGCTTACGCGGAGCCTTACCGGCACACACGCGGTCGAGTGCCTCGAGCGACAGCACGGCGCCTAAGCGCAGCGGATCGCATCCAAAGACGCTTGCCACAGTGTTATCAACCACGAGCAGCGCATGGGCCTCGCGAGCCGCGCGACCCAGAGCACGAAGATCGGGCACGCGCAGACCAAACCCGCCGATGGAGTTGACGAACCACCACAGGTGCGGACCCTCGGCATCAAACGAAGCAACAAAGCCCTTGGACGCGGCGGCAAACGCTGCAACCGAGGGCTCCCCCACCATCACAACATCGCAGCCATCAAAGCCGCGCGCAAACGCTTCGGCAAAGTCATCCGCAAAGGCCACCAGGCGATCGGCGGGCTGCACAATCCCCAGCAGCGACAGCGCCGCCGGCACATGCGAGGCCGCAACAAAACGCACCTCACGCGCGCCGGCCCTTGCAGCCCAGATTTCTTCTAGCTGTTGCACGTCCACGCGACACCGTCCCCAAAAACCGAACCGAATAAACCATCCATAAAGATCGTACGCCAGCGAGCGGGCAGCTGCCGTGGCGAGGTGCCGCGAAAGAGGAGCGAAGCGTACTTTATGTACGCGAGCAACGGTTTGAGCGACAGATCGCCCGGCAGATGCCCGCGCAGCGTCGAGCGGTCCGGCGTTTGTTAAAACGCCGGAACATAGTTAGCCGTGGTATTCGCCGTTGTACTGGATGAGCGTCAGGTCCTCAACGCCGTCGAGCGCGCGAATCGCATCGGCATAGGGCATATCCACACCGTCCGAGAACACCTCGACGGCCATCTCGACCTTGTCGCCGCACATGGTCTTAGACTTGACGGTGAACTTGGTGCGCCCAAATGCGCGCACGATATCGTCGCCGGTGGTCTGGCCCGTGTAGTGGATGACCATCATGTACACGCGCGCCTTGTCCTGGTGGCTCGCAAAGCCGGCGATCATCACCACGATCACCACCGCCGTGAGCCCCACGAGCGCATACATGCCGGCGCCGGCCGTAATGCCCGTGGTAATGGCCCAAAACAGATACAGGAGGTCGAGCGGGTCCTTGACCGCCGTACGGTAGCGGACGATAGACAGAGCACCGACCATACCGAGCGAGATGACCACGTTCGTCGAGATCGCGAGCGTGACCATGCAGGTGAGCACGCACATGCCCACGAGCGTCACGGCAAAGCTGCGCGAATACACCACGCCGGTAAAAAAGCGCTTGTACACGTAATAGATCAGGATGCCCATGGCGAGCGCCACGAGCAGCGAAAGGCCAATTTTGGCAGGGTCGACCTGACCAAACGCCTCCAAAAACGGAGTTCTTAAAAAAGTCCCTGGTGCTCATGGTCTAAATATCCCCTCGGTTCTCAAAATCCGATTCCCAGTAGTTAAATCCGCGCAGGTAAGCGGTCTTGGCATAACACAGGCAGTACTTAGAGACCGCCGTGAGTTCGGCCGCGCCCGGCGGCACCATATCGCGCACCAGCTGCGGACAAAACTCCGTAAACTTGACCTCCATCACCAGCTTACCGGGCTCCAGGACCGGCAACGCGGGCAGCGTCGCGTCAAAGATATCGAAGCTTCCCACCGCGGCACGCACGTTCATGTCAAACGTAATGCGCACGGTGCCCTCATCCATCGCCCACGGCTCGCGCTCGTAGTCCACAATGGTCCGTGGGCGCATCATGTTGCAGATGCACTCGATGTAGAACTCGCGGCAGAGTTGGTGCGGGCTCCTCAGCAAAAAGTCGTAGTCTCCGGCCAGGATCTGCTCAAACTCGTCGCGCGTAAGCGGCGCGTCCTCCTTGTAGATCCAGCTGCCGTACTTCTTTTTGCGCTCGAGCTTAATCACCTTGTCGCTGCCGTTATAGATGCGCACGCGATACTTTTTGCGCATGAGAATGCCGGCATCTTTTTCCTCGTAGGCCGAGTTGCAGTAGTCGTCAAAGTACAGGCTGCGAATGGTGTAACCACCCGAGCGCGCATGCTTGTCCAGCTTAAACACCGGCGCCATGCGACAGGCAAGCGCGGCGTGCTCGCCCTCGTTAATGAGATATTTGAGCTCGTGGCGGTAACGCTCCTGCGTGGTACGGACAGGCGGGGCCGCCAAGCGCTCAAGCAGCGCGCTAGCCCTCCTCATACGTGTCCTCCACGACCTTACCGCCGTCTTGCACGTAAAAACACTTCATGCCGTAGTGCTTGCCGTCGTCGGTCACATAGTAGTCAAACGCATCTTGCGTATAGCCGTCGGAGTTGGTGGCGCGCACGCGCACAAAATACTGGCCGGAATCGGGCGCATCGCAGGTCACTTCGGGAAGCAGCACGTCCTCGGCCTTAAAGACTACGTCGCTTATGGCATAGTCGCGCGCAAGCTCTACGGTGTAGCGAATGTCGCGCGCCTCAAAGTCGTAGGACGCATCCCAGTTAATGCGCAGCTTACCGTTATCGATCTGCGGCACGCCGATGTAGAACGGCATGGGCTTTTTAAAACTCTCGCGAAAGCTCTTGTAGTTCTCCTCGATCTCGGAGGGAATCGCCGCGGCGATCTGCTCGTATTGGTCCTTGGTGACAGGCAGATTGTCGATATCGGGCGAAGCAAAGACCAGGGATTCAGTCACCTCGCGGTAGTGCTTGATCATCTTGGTCAGGCGAGTCTCGGTCAAATACGAGCGCAAGTCCTTGACGGCACGGTCGAGTTCGCTGCGGAACGACTTGCTGCGCAACGCGCGGTTAAACAGCACGTTGCCCCAGTAGTTGCTTGCGCCGCGCTCCCAGCTCGCGTAGTCCGAAAACCCGGTAAGAGAAAGCTCCAGCTTACGCAGCATGCCGTCGTTATCCCAATCCAAAAAGTACCAGGTATTTGAGTTGAGAGGGCTGTACAGATAGCAGTTACGGTTCTGCGTATCGCAGTTGCCCGTCAGGATCTGAAACGCCAGCCAATAGACCAGATTCTCGGTATCAAAGTAGGTGTCGAGCACGTTATCGATCTTTTGCGATTCGTCGTTGAGCGCATCGAGCATCTCGATGAGCTTGGTGTGGTCCGAATCGCCCTTAATCTCGAGCATGCCCTCAAAGTTTACCTGGTTGTAGTCGGGATCATCGGCAAGCTTAATGGTGTCCTCGTAGCGATGGAAATCAAAGCTGTTCACCTTATACAGGTGCCCGCTCTTATCCAGGCCATGTGCCTTAAGCGCCGTCTTGTTGAGCTGCTCCACCTGCGTAAACAGGCCGTAGTCCTCAAAGGTATCGTTGGACTTTTCGGTCTGGTCGCACACCCACAGATGCACAAACTGCGTGCGCAGGCCCATCATCTGGGGAATCCCGCGGATAAGATCGTAGGCCATCTTGTTGCGAAAACGCATACCCTCGCCCATGTGCTTGTTGAGCGCAATCGCACGCTGCTGGCGCCAGGTACCTTTTCCTTTTTTGAGCTCCACCTTGTAATTCTTTTGCGTGTAGGAGCTCGACGTCTGGCCACGCACCTGCACGGTGGCATTGGGCGCTTCCTCGCCATAGCCAACCTCGCCGGCCTCCGGGCCGTCTTCGTCGCCCGCCTGCAGCAAGCCCATAACCTGATAGCGCGCCACGCCCATGTCGGCATAGTCATACACCGAGTACGTGTTGATCTCGGCCCAGCTGTGGTCGGTGTTCTCGGAGCTGTTGCCGCGTGAGACCGTCAGGTACATGGTCACAATACCCGAGTCGTCGTAGACCTCGTACAGCTCATCTTTATCGCGTAGATGCTTGGTACCGTCCGAGGACTCGGCCTTTTTAATCTTGCCCTGCTTTTTGACCTTTTTAGTCGAGGAGTCTTCCTGCACCGAGCAGCCCGAAAGCAACAGCGCGCCGGCAGCCGCCTCGACCAGGCAGCGGCGAGACATCATCCTATCGGTCATCAGAACCTCCCCAATGCTTGCGATACACGTGAACTACTGCGCGCTCAAACGCGCCATGTGGCTCACCCTTATGGCGACCTTCCTCATAGCGCTGCTCGGCACGGTCGAGCAAGCGGCCCAGCTGTGTAAACCAGCCCGTCTTGTCGGTCGCCACAATGGGCTGCTGGCTCAGGATACGATAAGGCAAGTTGGCGGTATAGGTATCGAGTCGCAGCAGCGCCACGATAAAAAACACCGCCGCACCCAACAAAAAGCCAAAGCCGTAAAACTGCTGCGGCAAGAGCAGAGAAACGGCAGTCGCCAGCCCGGCCACACCAGCAAACAGGCCCGAAGCCAGAACGGCCCCCTTGTAGTCGGTAAAGTACAGCAAGATCAGCAGGATCGTGTTGCCCACGGCATACAGGCCGTAGCCCACGCACAGCGTGCGAAAATACCCGTGCATCAGGTTGTTAAAGCCCAGCGGCAGGGCCGAGAGCACCGTGGTCTCAAGCGAGATGACCGCCGCCGTCACAAACAGCTGCTTGAGCGCACAAAACCGTAGTTCTCGGTTGAGCGTGGCAAGCATTTCCTCCTCGGCCACCACAATGTCGCCCACCACGCCACCGTCGTTGAACAGGCTGTAGTAGTCGCGGTAGCGCGGATAGAAATTGACCTCGACCGAGACCACAAAGTTGACGGACGTGACCAGGATCGTCAAAAACGCGATGAGCGCCGGCACATCGTAGTAGGGCGCACCATAAAACAAGCCCTTGACCTGCACGCCAATGGGACCGGCCCAAATTATCACCAAGTGCGCAAAGAGGCCCAGGTTGGTGAACAAGCCCGTGAGCGCCAGCGGAATAAACTGATCGAGCCACTGCAAAAAGAGCCAGGGGCTGCGTTCGCTCTGCGGAAAATATCGGTACAGCAGCACCACGTCCCAGGCGAGCATGACGCCGTAGCCCAGAGCAATTGACGCCAAAAGGCCCTCGACCGGCGGCAGCCCCAGCGCCAGCGTGGCCAGGGCGCACAGGCACGCCACGCCAATGGCAGCCGCAAAGCTGCATAGGATACCGCGGTAATCCTTAATAGCGGTGAGATAGCTCATGCCGTTCCAGTTGACGATCATAATGTTGAACAGCCACAGGCATAGCAGCCCCTGCAGCAGCGTGGCGCCCGAGAACAGCAGAAAGACACCGTAGAGCACCGTGCCCGCAACGAGCATGACAGCATTGGAGCCCCAAAACGAGGGCAGAATCTCGTCCTCGCGCTCGGCAAACAACATATCAGCCAAAAAGCGCGTGACCGGCATGGAGAAAAAGCTCGTGAGCGTAAGCGAGGCCAGCAGTGTGTAGGTCACCATGCACACCAGCAGATCCTGGTTGGCACGGCCCACACCCCACAGACCGCACAGCACCAAGATACCCACCTGGAGCAGAACGCCCAACAGCATGGGGCCCGTGCACACAATGCCGGCGTAGCCGTAAGCGCGCATCGTGGCAAACAGACCCTTGCGACTAAACAGGCGCTTGAGCTCAAAACCGATTCCGGCCACCGGCTACTCCCCCTCTCTGGGCAGGTCAAACGCTTGCGCCGTCTCGTCGTACAGCGCGCGATAGTTGGCGAGCATCTGCTCGTGCAAGAAGTACGTGGAAACGCGACGCTGGCCGCGCTCCCCCATCTCAATGCGACGAGCGCGGCTTGTGCACATGCGTTCCATGGCATCGGCCAAGCCCTTGCGATACATGGGCGGCGTCACAAAACCCGCCACGCCAAAGTCGTCTCCCGGGGCGCCTTCGAGAAGCTCGCGACAGCAGCCCACCTCAGTCGTCACGCAGGGACGGCGCGCTGCAAGCGACTCCAGCACGCTGAGCGGCTGGCCCTCGGAGATGCTCGTCAAAATGGTAAAGTCGAGCTTTTCCATGTACTCGACCACGTTGACGCGGCCGGTAAAGATCAGGTCGCGCACGCCCAGGGTTTCGACCAGCGCGTGGCACTCGGCGCCGTACTCCTCGTCGTCCACGCCGCCCATGATGTGCAGGCGCACCTTGGGCAGGCGCTCGTGCAGCTCAAAGAAGGCATAAATCATGGTCTTGACATCCTTGATGGGCGCCAGACGCACCACCGCGCCAATGTCCACCCAGCCGTCATCGGTCTTTAAGGGAATATCCTTAAAGCGGTCGAACTGGATGCCGTTGGGGATGACCAGGCATTTGTCCGCATCGCAGCCCATATCAATCTGCGTCTTGCGGGCGTTATGGAACAAACTCGTCACGCGGAAGGCGCGGCGGTAGATCTCCTCCGAAAGCAGGTAGAAAAAGCGAATCCAGCGGTCCTTAAACGACGGCACCACCCAATCGGCGCGAATGATCTCTTCCTCGCGCTCGCGGGTATAGATGCCATGCTCGGTCAGCAGCACCGGCGCATGGTGAACGCTTGAGCCCAGGCAGGCGAGCAGGCCACCGTAGCCGGTCGAGATGGCATGGTACACATCGGCCACCGGCACCTCGCTGCCCAACAGGTAGAGCACGGGCAGCAACATGGAGCGCATGGTGTGAAATGCATCGGCAAAGGGCGTGTAGGGATACTCGGCCAGGCACACGTCGCGAAAGATATCCATAAACGTGCGGCTCTGCAAAAACGAGAGCGGATGCACGCGACGGCGGTGGAAGATATCGAATAACACGTCCCAGTCCGGATTGGAGAGCGACACCAGACGGCGTAGCGCATCGCGCTCACGGTCGTTAAAACTGGCTTCATGTTGCTCGCCCGAAAGCCGCAGGGCATCGTCCAGGAACAC
Source organism: uncultured bacterium (assembly GCA_905214105.1). Classification (GTDB taxonomy): domain Bacteria; phylum Actinomycetota; class Coriobacteriia; order Coriobacteriales; family Coriobacteriaceae; genus Collinsella. Next base: position 152,155 of record CAJMKK010000005.1, on the reverse strand, counting down.
CTCGTGCACCTCTACCACGTTGCCGGGCAGCTCGTAGACAAACTTGCCGCGGTCGGCAACATGCGCGCCGATCACCCACAGCACAAACTCGTGCTCGGGCATGGCCTGGATATAGCCGTGCATCCAGGTAGATACGCCGCCGTGCACATAGGGGTAGCAACCCTCGAGCACCAAGCAGATTCTCATTTGTCGCCACCCTCCTTGCGCTCGATCGTCACGGTCTTATCATTTGCCTTGAGCAGATACAGATTGCCCGTAAGGTGCGTCAGTTCGCCACCCGTCACCGCACCCGGCTCGCCATTATTGGCGCGGAACATGAGCCACGCCTCGTCGTGGAAATTGCCCAGGCTGAGCGTCCAGGCATCCGCGCTGGTATCCACGCTCACCGTCACGGACGAAAAGCGTTGGATGGCACCGGAGCACTCCGACGCCGTCTGGCGCCGCAGGTCGGGCGCGGATTTGGTAAGCCACTCCAGGAAGTCGACCAGGCCGCCCTTGTAGACCTCCCAGCCCTCCTTGGCTCCGCGATCGGGGTCCAAAAGGTCGTCCGGGTGCATAAAGTGCGTGCTCACGTAGTGCATGTTGAGCTCGGACACGGCTGCCAGGCGCATATAGGAATCGTTGACCATGCCGCCCGAAACAATACGTGGCTGCTCCACAATGCCATCGCTCGCCACGCCAAACTCCTGCACGTACGGCAGGTCGGTGCCATCCTCAAAATACGTACTGGCAATGGTCTTAATGCGCGGAACATCGGTACCGATAAGCTTGCGCGCGCGGGCCGAAAGGATATTTGACGGCGGCACGTAAACCGAGCCATGAGCATTGGGCAGGACCTCGTCCTGAAACGCGATAAGTTCGTTGAGCGAAGCGACGAGCGTCTCTTTGTTCTTCCAGGTCTTGTAGACGTACAACGTACCATAGTCGGTGTCCCAGAGCGCAAGCGGCTGATGGTTGTAACCGTGAAAGCCCAGCTCGCCGCCCATCTGCAGCAGCATGCCGCCAAAATAGCGGAACTGCGTGGTATCGGCCTGTCGCGCGGGCTCGGTCTGGTTGACCGCGTCCTCGTAGTTTTCGATCATCACGCCGGTATAGCGAATGCCATATTTTTGCGCGAGCTTTTGCAGATCGGGCCACCAGACCTTGTTGTAAAAATCCGCAATGGAAAGGCCGTAGTCACGCTTGATATAAGTACCATCGCCCGAGGGCACGGGGCTAGGAAAGTCGTCCAAATAGAACACGGCGCTGTTGATGACCGGATAGGCCGTGGTATCACCCAGTAAGCTTATGGCCGATGCATAGAACCCACGCATAACCTTGTCGTAGATGCCAATGTTGCACACCACGGTGTGACCACTGCCGCAAGCGTTAGACCAAATGAGCGGCGTGCCCTTGTCACCGGTCTTTGCCCATACGTGCGCCGTCTCGCGCAATGAAACCGAGAGCGAAGAATCGAAGGGGTCCGAGAGCTCGTAGCGCTCTCCCCCGCCCAACATAAAGTCCTCGCTCGGCACAATGCTTTCGGCTTTTACATAGTCATATCCGGCCGATTCAATGCCAAGCTTGGAGGCAATCACTTGCAGATAGCTCGAGTTATCCGGCGGCATGGCGAGCATAAGCGAACCGCCGGCACTCACCCAACTCATAATGTCGCTCAGGTGCGTACCGAGCCCATCGAGCGACGGCATGAGCAAGATCACGCGATCGAAGGAGGTCAGCGAGGGAATGGCATCCGCACCATCCAGGGCAAGGTCCACGTCGCGGTGCGCGATCTTCATGTCGAGCAGGATCTGGTCGAACTGTTCCTTTACGTCCTCGACGCCAGCTTGATCGGAATCGGTAATGACCAGGCACGTGGGCTTTTGGCCAAAGATTGCCGAGGAGGCCGGCACCGCGTCGTTGGCGGCGAGCATGCCCAGCTTGTGCTGTCCAGCGCTGTACTGCACGCCGGCGCGTTCGATCAGCAGCACGGCGGCCATGACGATAAAAACAGCCCACACTACGAGCAGCCCCATCCAACGAAAGCGGTCTGCACGGTCGCGGATATGTTGCACCACGCTCATCTGGCCTCCTCCCCGTCGCGCCAAAACGCCAACTGTTCGCGGTTGGCGGCACTCAAATACACATGCTGATTGTCGATCGCATCGATCACACGGTGGACCTCGTCACCGTCGCGGCGCATCACGGCCAGGCGCAGACAAAGCATCCAAACCTCCTGCTCCTCGGGCACGTCGAGCACCAGCTGGTCGGTCACGGCCTGCGCCTCGTCGATCTGTCCGACATCGGCCAGCGCCGTCGCGTATCGAATGCGCAGCTTAAGGGTATCCTCGCGTTCGCAGCGACGCGCAAGCAGGCGCGCGTACTGTTGGCGCTGAATCTGAGCCACATGCCCCTCAGCCAAGCCCGAGCCCAAGTATTCACCAAGATAATCGCAGTATTCGTTGAGGTTTTGCGCGCTCGGGTCCGTCTTAAAGGCACGCTCCAGCTGCTGCAGTTTAAGGTCAGAGTTCTTGGAGATCTGCGCCACCGCCGTCGCGGCATAGTGCGCCACCTCAACGTCGTCGTTAAGCTTAGCCGCCTGCAGCTGCGCCAGGTACGCGTCGGGCTCCTCGGTGAGCATAGAAAGCATTAGGCGGCGCCGGTATGCCGGGTCGTTGACGATGAGCGCCTCCTCGAGCGGCACTACGCCCGCATCGGCATCACGTTCGTGCACTAGGATGCTGCGATGCAGGTCGTCGTTGAAGCGCAGCGACTCCAGCGCAGACTCTTTCAGTCCCTCGCCAAACACCGCGCTGCGGACCGATAGCAGAACCACCAGCAACGGGCCCCACAGCGGCACCAACACTATCACAGCCAGCATGTGCCCGCGCGCCGGCAGCAGGCCCAGCTTCATGAGCGTCCACAGCATCAGGCAAACCAGCGCATGAATCAGCAGCAAGACGGCAGCAACGACAAGCGAGATCAAGCGGCACCCCCCTCACCGTCACCGGTGTAAGAGATGTGCTGCAGCAACGCCACGATGTCCTCGCCATCGACGGTCTCCACCGCAATCTGCTTTGCGCTCAGGCGCTCGCGGATAATGGGAAAATCGCACGCCTTTGCCTGGCGCATAAGCAGGTAGAGCACGTTGCCGTCGACCAAGCCCGCCGCGTCGCTCTCGCGGATTGCCGACCCAATTGCGCCCACCAGCTCGCCGACAGGCTCCATGCCCGGTACCACGCGCAGGAGCAAAAAACTCCCCATCTTGCTATCTGCCAGCGCCTGCTCCGCCGCGAGCTCTTGGCCAAAGGCCGCCTGCTTGAGCACGCAAGTGCCGTCAACGCAGCGTTTATCCTGCGCCACCGCCTCATAGTCAAAGGCACGGCCCAGCGCGCTTTCGACCAGCCCGCACAAGATGCGGAACAGGTTTTGATAATAGAGGGTCATTTGGTTTTCGGCCGCACTACGCACAAAGATCAACACGGCGGGTGCCCCGTCGCGCTCGATCGTGTATCCAAACATGGGAAGCCCCGGCGTCAGCTCGCGGTTCACCCACAGGTTCGAACGATCCCCGTCGCCCAAAAGAGGTGCAAGCTGCTCAAGCGTGAGCGAGCGTGCGGCATCTTCGGCAATCGCGGGACTTGCCGCCACCAGGCGTGCAAATGCCCCGCCCGAAACATGGTAGATCGCCACCGAATCGTTCTCGAGAATCTCGCCCAGAAGCTCGCAGCACTTGCGATAGATGTCGCGCGGATTGAGCACGTCGAGCTCTTGCGTCACGGCAAAGATCTTGCCAAAGCTATCCTGACGCCCCACAATCTGGCGCTTGTATGTGCGCTTGTCCTCGATGGCATCGTGGTAGAGCTGCGCAAGAAACGTATTGCGGTTGCGCACGAGCTCGTTTTGATCACGCTCCGCCCTAATGGCCTCGCTGTTACGCAGCTGCACATAGCCGCACACGGCACCCACCACAAAGTACGCGATAAACGGCAGCCAGTTGGACGGCTCATAGAACAGGCCCTGGAAGGTATAGCCGTACTGAGTAAAGTAGCTCGCGGCCAAACCCACCGACGCCAGCAGCGCCGCAACCAGGCCAAAGTCCAAGCCATACAATGTGCCGATCAGCACAACGTAGAGCAGGCGATATTCGAGCACGTTGAGCTGGGCAGATTGGGAGAACAGATGCTCCAGTACCTCGAACAAAACCCAAGCAACGCCCGTCTCCAGGCATTTGATGGGCAGCGAGCGCATCTGGATACGGTCGATGGCGGCACGCAGCGGATTGACCTTTTTGATGCGTCCAGCGCCCCAGCGAGCTTGAATGGTCGAAAGATCGCGCAGCAAGTCGTAACGCTGAAACCAGCCATAGCGCACGCGAACGAAGTCGCTGGCGGGCAGAGCATAGCCGGCAGAATCGCCATAGGCAACGTCAAGCCCTGGGAACAGCGCCTTGAGGGCCTCGCCCACCTCACCTGACGTGTGATGGAAGGCATCGGCAACGTCGAGCGTCTCAAAGTTACCATCCCAGCTGTCGAAGATACGGCGTACCAGCACCGCAAGCTCCTCGGCACACAGCAGGGGAAACGCCGCAGCTTGCGCGCCCTGCAGAGCGACCGATCCGGTTGAGCACGCGTCGAACAGCGGCACCAAAAACGGGTCCTCCAGCGCGGCAGACGCGGTATACAGGAACGGCACGCGCAGGATCTTGGTTTGAACGCCCTCGCGAGCAGCATAGTAGCGGCACAGGTCGTTTGACGCACGGGCGATAATTCCCTTGCCCGTTCGCCCCGCGGCATCGGCGGCACCCTCGGCACCCGCGGGCCCCGCTACATACAGCAGTTGGACCCGGCGACCCATGCACGAACGAAAGACCGAGCGCAGTAGCTCGATATCGCCCACGGTATCGGTATGCGGGGTAAGGTAATTAGACAGGTAGACCACGCGGTCGAACTCGTAGGCCTGCTCCAAGTGCTGGAGCAGCTCTTTCCACGAGGCATGGGGCGACGACTCATCGCGGCGCGTGTCCTGCGCGGCTACGACCTGCACATGATCCCCGGGGAACGCCTTGGCACAAAAGTCATCGTCAACATATGCGGTGTTGCCAACAACCAGCACCTCCATGGCGCACTCCTCCCCTAATAACCACTTTTGTCATAGTCAAACATGCGTATTTTACGCTGTCAACGCGAGCTGGAGCGCCTTTAAGGCTGTTTTAAGAACTTTTTTAGGGAATGTGGGGACATCGAGGATGCTAAATGGGCGCTCAATCCAGAAGTATGCGGCAAATTCTTGACATGCCGACCACACCGTATAGCGACAACGCTTCTACCTGCGATTTCTTTACAGGAAAAGGGCGATGTGCTCGAGAGTTCCAAAATTTGCCGCATACTTCCGTCGGGCGCTCAACTGCTATTTCAACAAGTCAACCAGCAGAAGCTCTTCGTTCTTTCGCTTGCTCGTCTCCGCATGAGCTTTAATTGCTTTTACAAGTTTTTCGCCGTTGTCCCAATATTCCTCAAGAAAGTCCTTCTCTTTAATTTTGCCTAGTCCAAGACGCTGTTTGCAGAATTCGTTAGGCCTAAGTTGCCTGTCCCTTCTGGTCGCATTCCCCCAATCCCGATAGGCACCCTCGGCGTGAATCACAAGCATCTCGATCTCCGGCCGCGTAACAAAATTCAGAACTTTAGTGCCGTTCTGCCTGCGCTTTGGAAACTCAAACTTGGGAGCGTTGCTATCCACAATCCGTGCGACCGCAAGTCCTTCAGCCCCAGCAGTCTCGTAGTTCATCGCGAAATAGTCGTTTGCAATTTCGGACGCTTTGCGTTTTCGCGTGTAAGGACGATCGACAATGAGAGCATCTTTGACCACCCGTTCTCTTGGAACAATCAACAAATCGTTGTCATACAGCACCTGAATAACGACACCCTCTGCAGTTCCTTCACAGCTAAACAAGACAAAACGACTTGATAGAATGTCTTTTGCCTGATTACCCATTGATGTGCTCGCAAACATATTCGCGCATCGCTTGAACGTCGGGGTACTTAGGCATCGACCCCTTGATCACATTGTTGATGATCACATCGCTCTTTTTGTTCTCAATCCGATTGATGCGCTCAGAATACTTGACGAGTTCCGTCTTAAACGAATCGTCGCGTACAAGAACAAAGACATTGTCTTTACGTCTCAGCACATCAAGGAGCTCCGAGTAATGAGTCGAAAAGAGCAAAGTTGCCCCATGGGGGTTCGTAACGGGAGAAGCAAAAAGCTCAATCACTGTACCTACGAGCGACCTGTTAAGACCCGTTTCAATCTCGTCCACAATCAGATAGCCCCCATTTCTGAGAGCGGTTATCGCCTGATTGACCAGCTCAGCGCCCAAAACCGTACCATTTGACAGAACAGAAGTCGCGATCGCGACATTCATCACCCGCTCCGCTCGTTCTCCCTTAAACTTAAGATGGAACACTTGGTTTTCCTTGTTCCAGACAAGATATTCGACGCTTGGATCAAAAGCCTGAACAACGGGAGTTGGCAAGCTCGTCAAAGGCAGCGTACGCTCGGGAGACTCCACCGAAACGATTTTTTTGCCCGTGATGACAGACACGATCGACATGTTGTCATCCAAGAAAGTTCGTTGGGCATCGTTAAGAACGAGATCGCTATCAGCAGGCCCCTCACGAACCAGAATAGGCTCAGAGACATCCTTCAGACGCTCGATATTCAAAACGACCTTTCTAGAGACGCGTGATGCGGGGCATCTCCAAAGCCATTCGTTTTCAAATGCAAGCGATTCCGCAAAAGAAGTATCATCTGCAGCTTCGCCATCCACTTTGCGAAGCTGAGACTCAATAAGATATACCGAACCTTTTTCGAAAAAAACACAGGTAACATTGACCTGACGCTCCAAGTTTCCGAGAACATCGGAACCAGTTGCAAAGCGTCGCATAACAAAGCTGCCAGACATATAGCCAAGCACAAAGCGCACAAGGTTGAGAGTCGTTGTCTTACCGGATGCGTTTACGCCAACAACGCCCATTACATTCAGAGAATAGATCGAGGACCCCACCGGCAGCGGGAACACATCAGCGAAATTACCTTCTTCATCGCTCAAAACGCGATCAGCGGCAATAAAATCAAGCTCCAAACGTTTGTCTTTAAACAGCGTAACCCCATCGATTCTTAATTTAAGAAGTTTCACAGCGACCTCCTCTTAGACAATTCAATTATAAACAGTTTTTCTGTTTATAATTTGAAAAAAATGATGTCTACGGGTTTTCAGAGGAAGCAAAACAGCGTGACAGCGGGAGCGTACAAAAACAATGGCCTTCGATAACGGCCGCAACCAGCTTCGTCCCCATTCGCCAGTAACATCTCGACCATCACGCCGCCCACTTCCCTGAGTCCCGCACAATAAAGAGCAGCGCGCGTACGCCGCCGATTGTCGGCCTCAATATATTGGGAAGGATCTTAGGAAAAGCCGCTGGAAATCATAGGACGGGGCGCGCGCCGTGTTCCGCTATGCGGTTGTCAATTTGCGAAAGAAATTATGCGTCACCGCAGAGAGAAGCATCGTTAAATCATACAGCCTCAAGCGTAATCACAAGTAAGATCTATCGATATAAAAGCTGAAGTGCCAGTTTTTAAGCCGCGTATCAGCATCCCCGTTATCATCAACAAACTCAGAGAGCATATCCACACCGTCGGTAATCGGGCAGCGATCGCCCTCGTATTTCTTAAAAGGAAAAGCACCGTCTCTGGAACCGGCAGCAAACACAAAACCTGATGGATCGATTACCCAACAGACATATGCATCCTTTCCGCGAGTAAGCAGCAGCGACCCGTTGCAGCCTTTGGGCAAGAAGCAGTCAAACGCCTCGTCCAAAGACGAATAGGCGCCGGATTCCATCCAACTCCGATTCTCCAAGCTAGCAATTGTCCAAAGAAAGGACTTCATCTCTTCCAGATATGTCCAGTCAAGCAATATCCCATCTTCATCAAACCCACTCCTATCCTTACCCGATTCAAATCGCTTAACCTTAACGTTGGCGTTAGCGGCGACCGTATCAATCTCACGCTTAAAAGCGTCCAAGTAAGAAGCCTTTTCAGGCGGGTTTAAACACTCTAGATACTCATGGGCATTCCATCCGTTGAAATGTTTGATGTATCGAAAGTTAGGAAGCAACGCCGCTGCGATATTAACAAACTCCTTTACAGGCAGATTCTCCCCCACAACGTTAATCCGCGTGGACATCGATTCTAGCGAGGCATAATAGGCAAGGGCGAGAACATAAGGCACAATGAATATTGGGTACCAGATTGAAAGAAACAACGAACTTAATTCATCGCCCCAGTCCATAGAAAACCAAGTATTTAAGAGCAGAAACGTTGCAGCAACAAAAACTATGATGCCCAAAATAGCTCTCGCGTTTTCAAACAGGCGTAAATTGGATAGATCACGCTTGGATGAAAATAGAACATGACCAATACCCAAAAACAAAATGACTAGTTGAAGAACAATCTCAACCAGAATCGGGAAACAAACCAAGTTGATATAGAAAGACGCTAGTGCGCCAAAACCGACCTCGGGCACAATCAATTCATTTTTAATAGAAGTAACCGAAGTGGCCCCAGACGCAACTAGCATGGAGGGAAGCCCGACAAATACAACCTCAAGAATCGTGTCCAGCAAGATGTCTGCATTCCAAAAACCGCATACAAACGCACCGTATATCAAAAGTGAAGAGTACGACACAAGAATGAGTGCAGGAATCAGAATTTTAGGATTTAGCGCAAGCTTGGCAACATCATCAAACGATTTAATAACACTTAACAACTTACCCTTAGCCAGAAGGTAAATCGAAAAAAGACCTATCAATATTATTGACGCATATTCACGGTTATCCATTTGTCCAATGAGAGTTGCAACCACCCATTGGACTCTACTGAAGATCAACCAAGCCCCTCCTTAGCCATGTTGAATCTAGACTCGGCCCCGACAGACTCGAACGCCGCCTCGTCGAGCAGCGCGTTGAGCGTTTCCTCGACGGCTTTCCTAGCCAGATACTCTATGTCCTTGCGCAGCGACTCCTCGCCGACCATCACGACGTTCGCGGACACGACCCGCACCCCCTTCGTCAATGATTTTTTGTTTTTAGCCGCGGGAAATCATATGACGAAGGGCGGGCCGTGGGCCGCTATGCGGTAGTCAATTTGCGGAAGAGATTATGCGTCACCCAGTCCTTACAGCCTTTCTTATCCATTTAATTAAATCCGCTCGTGCATTTTGGTGCTCAAATTGAATACGCGAGATTTCGTTTTCGCTAGAGCTACTGGACGAAGAATGCCCTTCCGGGAATAGGCCATCAATCAGATCGCCCGCATATTTAGAGACTTCATCATAGGGGGTATCATCCAAATCGAATCCGTTAAATACCTTATCAAATTCATTAACTGCCTGCTCGCAAGCATCGACAAGGAAAGTGAACAATTGATCCGCAGTCCTTACCTGAAGCATGTCCGCATAGTTGTTTACAAAAGCATCAGCAGCGCACACTATGTCACCATCTCGCAACATTGCAGGATACTCTACCTGAGAAACAACCTCGATATTCAACGAAGCCAGCAGTTGAACAAGCCCGCGATATTTCGAAAGGAGTTTTTTATATTCCGCACGCCCTTGATCGCCGATAAGATGAGTCGGAACATCCAGGGGATCCGCATATCTCAGCAAAATCTGCCCAAAGCCTAAACAACGCCTTGTCGTCTCACAGAGCCAGAAGGGCTTTATATACTCAATGAACTCAGGCCATGAAAGCAATTTAAGATTGCTGTAACGCGCAGCATTAATGGCTCCCTCTTGAAACCCATGTCGCGAAATCAACAACCCAAGAGAAGCACCACTATCACCAACCACCTTGCTAAATGCAAACACTTTTTCCTGAGGAACAGCCGTGTTCCAATATTTGCATTCGCATATAATTGGCCCATATAAGCTCTTCTTAGGCTGAGCAAAAACATCAACGGTCACAGTTCCTCGTGCCAAGTTAATAGTTTTTTGAATCTCAGCGTCCATTCCAGAAGCTGTCAGAATCTGCGCAACGGACTTCTCCATCTCCTTCCAACTTTCCGGAGGATCGGAAACGGGAAATCCTTGGAAGACCATATGCAGCAACCTTCAATCATCACCGCGATGAAACAACAAATTAAGGATAAGAGAACTTATCACATATAGTCATCGGATTTTGCAGCAGACATGCTTAATGATGCGGTAAGAGTTTTTAGCGGCGAGGCAAGTCACAGCAGACTCTTTGTAGATCTTCTCGATGAAGCAATTGAAGAGACCTGGGGAGCAAGAAAAGATGAGCTTCCATACCATCAAGAAACCGAAAACAGGCGAAGCCGCTTTGTTGAAGACGTATGTGCAGCAATCTACACCGCCGACTACACTGATCCGCGCATCCGTGAACTAAACGGTATCGATCTTAATATATCGACACGAGACAAGGAACTTTTCCAGCGCGTGAACTCACCGCCTGCAACCCGGTAAAGCCATCTTCGGCTAACTCGCTCGCTAGACTCCTTATATCCTCACACAGTTTCTCCTCATCGACTGTCGCGATGTTCGTAAACACGGTCCGCCCCTCGTCAATGATTCGTTGTTTTGCCGCTAGAAATCATGTGACGGGATGCGGACCATATTCCGCTATGCGGTTGTCAATTTGCGCAAGATATTATTTGCGACCACCAAAAGATAAACGGCCGGCCACGCCAGATGAAAGGAGTCACCTCATGGCCCATATCTTCCAAATGCCGCTCCGCTTCACCAGGACTATTTCATGCCCACCCTCGATTAGCTGCGGCCCCTCAATCAGAAACGGTTCTAGAACGTTCGGGAGAAGCTTTACAAGGGCCGAGCCGTCCTCTTGATACCGAACAAGAGTACTCATTCCATAATCCCCTTCCAAAAGCTCAGCAGCTTGCAAATAATCACCCCATCTGCGAGTCGTCTCCCGGGCAACAAGGAAATTAAGCTCACTGAGGTCCAGGGGCCTTCTGCCAAGCGCCTCTTTGAATCGTAGGACAGTGGCGATTATCTCTAAATCATCGCGCGAAGCCTGCTGAACGGTTTCCCAATGTCCTCATCCCCAAGATCCCTGCCGCGAAGATTTCGCCAAAATGGCAAGTTTTCAACCTGGCGAGAAGCACCTTCTGATTCAAACGAAACAGTTGCCGATGCATCTTCTTTCCTCGATAGCGGCTTGATCCCAGCATTATGAAGGAACTCAGAGAACTGCAGTAAAATCTGCTCTCTCGCCGCGATATACGGTGCCAGTGCTACTAGCCTCATATGCTCAGGGACAGAGACGAGGTTCTCCGCCCGCGTTATATCCGCATGCATCAACACTCCGTACATTGCATCTTCAACGTTTGCATGGGCCCCCTCGACAACCCTACCGTCTCCAAAGGCAAACTCAATAGATTGATTATTTAGAACATCAAGACTATCCAGTAAGGATTCAATCGCATCCTTACTAGAAGCGAAATCATGTTCGGCAGACTTGAGCAGCCCCCTGAGAAACAAGTCCTTCCCACGCACAAAATACTTGCGCTGCAGCATAAGACGCAATGAGACCGCAGCAAAGGCTTCATCCCCGAGCTCAAGTTCACCTATTTTCGAGAAGCAATGCGAATCGAAACGAGCCAGCCTCTCATCAAGTGGAAGCATATTGGCAAGTCTCTTGTAAGCATCAATCGTGTATAGATACAGCTCATACGCAACGCTATTATCCAAAACCGGTATTCCTCTCAATCGTGGTTGACAACCCAATAATCCACCTATCCCATATCAACGTCATTGGCCGCACATATCAGATCGCACAACTCAGCTACGTGTTTCACTGCATCGCCCAGCGGAGAAAATCCAGCCTCACAGGCAGTCCTTGCAATCCTGATTTTATCTGGATGCGTCTTCCCACCCTTAAACGTAAAGCTCAGCGGGCAAATAAATCTGTCACCAAGGGGATGCTCCCATTTTTTACCCGAATAACATTTCTCAATCGAAGCTGCAAGCACATCTTCTGGAACATAGTTCTCAATTGTTGCGCCCCAGGTAACCCACGACATTGCGCCGCTCTGTGTACACTCGTCAACAATGCGTCGCTTGGTTGAATTGAGTCTCGAATGAGAGGATTTCTTATCAGAATCCATCAGCACGCAGAAATGAGTATTGATTCTAAAGAGGGATATCAGCTCCGCGGGGATTTCTTCGCCAGCACTTGCATCTAGTGCATTCAGCAACTTGCCACCGTAAATCATTGCACTGTAATGAATACCTTCTTCGAGCGAAATGTTATGTTCATCAGACCATCTCTTAATCCAATAATTCAGGTACACGCGGTCCGAGGGTCCCTCAACCCACACTACAAAGTTAGCTTGCAACAGATCGGAGGCCTTGACCCCCAAATCATCAAGCAAATCGCGAGCACAACCCAGACCGTCAAGCTGTCTGCATCCAGAAACTCCATTTCTCTTAGACACATGGGCAACCTGAACGCCAGGATAGTTAATAACAGTTGGAGAATGCGTAGTGATGATAAATCGGTTTGAATCGTCCTCGAGAAGGTATTTCATAAACCTCGCCTGCAGAGCCGGGTGCAGATGAATTTCGGGTTCTTCAATACAGATAATGCTGTTGTCGTTGCAAGCAATAATCGAAGCGAGAATTACGAGCTCCGTGACTCCCGTACCCAAAGATTCAAGCGGCAGGTAATCGGCATCGGAAGTCTTAAGAGATATCTCATGGCTTTCATGCGAAACAAGCAGAGAGGCACGGGGGTCGTTCATGACATCGCGCACGAATCCTTGCAGCTTATTCAGCCGCGCTTCTGCCCGAGCATGATTTGAACGCTCCGGATTAAACAAGCGAAGCAAAGCTGTTGGAAGACCGCGTCCGCTGCAAAGATCGACATCGCGATCTGGAAAATCATCGTCTTCAACCGACCTAATTGCATCGACCTTAACAAAGCGAGGGATATTCCCCCACGGAACAATACTGCGGATTATGTCGGCATAGCATGATTCGTCATCACCACCATGTTGGAGAGGATCAAGGAAGCAGCGATTCAGGTCCATAGACAAGCCTGCACTTTTATACTGCGAGAAAGACGCAGTCAGATCATTTACTAAAGACGACCCTGCAGCCGGCGACGCCGTTAGAAAGTCAAGCCAAACGCCATCTCCATCGGTTGATATATACGGCGGACGGGAAAATAACTCAGAAAGCTCTGCCATCCACTCATCTCCAGAAGGTCGCTTTAAACTGGACGACTCCAATAAAACAGATCGATCTATACACAGGGAAATAGTCAACGGGCCATTTGCCCCCGCTGATTTCAGCAGCAAGGGCGCATCTTCCCTGGTAAAGGGATAGCGATTGCGGGCGATCTCCCCTCTTTGGTCAATGGATGTCATTGCCTTAATAACAAAATCAACAAGAGACGATTTTCCGCAGTTATTCTGTCCCGCTAGGACTTGGACTTTATCAAATGGACCGAAGCGCGAGTCTTCACTTCCGAAAAAGGAGCGATAGCCGCTACAACCAAAACCCAGAAAGATATTGCGACGCATTCTTGCCAGCCCCCCTTGATAAATAAGCCATGTCTAAACTAATTCTAATTGTCTAAAACTCTTCATGAACCAGCAGCACGTGAGAACGGTCCCATCTAAAGCGTGTCCATCGCCTTAGGCTTAAATGTAAAAGATAGTGACCACTCCACCGTCGAACTCATCGACCATCTCATTGATCAAAGCTCATAATTCTGCAAAGTTGGATACTCGATAGAGATTGTCGTGCAATCATTTGGATATCAATTACAGGACAACTCAGCCGTATCGACGCCCTCAGCCTCAATCGAACAGGGTGCCATCTTGTGACTTTTGAAGCAGCTCAACAAATCCAATTTGGTCGAGTATGTGCTTTATCGCATAGGTTTTCAAATACCTACTCAATAGAGCCGTTAACTCTTCGACAAACGTTCTGAATTCAATCTCGGTCAGATAACGTTTGAGCATCCACACCATCTGGATGTAGTTAATGTTCTTGCGCCCTCCGACCCTAGCACAATAAAGACGCTCGTCATGGGCGCAAACGTTACGGAATTTAACGAGTGTTTCAATTGAAAGTTGAGCGGCCTTTTCGCTAAAGAAACCGCTTTTCTTCGATCCGATTTTCCCAGTTGCATCTACAATCATTTTGCAAAAAGCACGCCGCTCGCCGGGCTTCATCAGATTGTAGAAATGCTCCATGTTTCCAAACGTCAAATCATTGACCAGAACCCACAGCGGCACTGAACCATATTCATTGCGATAGTGGACAACAAATTCAGATTTACTATTTAATGCCCTGCGGCTAAGTATGCTCGTCAGATTAGAAATCTCGCGAGCGTACTTAGCCTCGTCTTTTCCCGTCACAGAATATTCGTCTTGGGTACAAAATGAAGACTGCAAGTAATAGTCATTGGGACCACGATGAACATTCGAAAAGGTGTAAGCGATCGCGGTCTTTATTTTGGCCTCAGCCAAAATAAGAAACTTAAAAGTTAGAGATCTCAGTTCCCTATCGAACGTAAACAATGAATATAGGTCTGAAAATGATGCACCGCTGCGATACCGGTCCTCATTGAACTCCGAACTTAGGCTCTTATCAATGAACGGATCTTTATAGCCATTGACAATTGAGTAATAGCCCTCGCACATCAGAATACGTGTCGTGTTGGCGTCAACAGCTAAGCCCCTTTGCCCGAGCAATCTGACCTGATCGTCAATAGGCAAGAAAGGCTTTGCTGTCATCGGGGCTCCTTAAATGAAGAAAGGCGACCATCCCAAGAAGGACAGCCGCCTTTCTGCAGGACGCGGGACCCGTAGGTTATCCGCGTCAATACCGCTGTTTGGATAGTCTACTGATTATCGGTTATTAAATCAACGCTAAAATTTGAGGCAAACAACAAACCATATAACCCTAATTCAGACACCCTTCTTATCAACCAAATGAAGTGACACTTGGGAAATATGTCGGACATTACACGAAAAAGGGCAACACTCTCCAACTGAAAGAATCACCCATAAAGCCCTCAAAGAACTTTTGTATTTGCGGATGAAACTTTGCACCATCTTAAAGAGATGGTGTAAAGTTTCATCCACACCCATCAAAAAAATTGTTAGCGACGGGCGATTATAGCCACTGATAGTCAAACGATTTTGACCAATTTCGATCACTGAATAATGACCACCGCGCCTCCCCGCCGCTACTACGCTGGTGGTGCCAACACGCCGGCGCTAGAAGGACCATTGAGGCGAACGAAAAACACGCAACCTAATCCGTCAATACTAAAGTCGCCAGGGAACACCCTAAAGGACATCAACGAGGGATCTTCGTATATTGAGAACATAACGAGGCTGGGCGTACTGATCGCCCCTGTCCTTCCTGGTATTACCGAATAAACCCAGAACGGCCAGCGGCAAAAGAAGCCAGACCCATTTGTTGTGCACGGTAAGCAGCAGTAGCAAAGAAAGCAGAATACATCCGATGACAAGCGATACGAGCGCAAGTGCAAAATGCACATAGTGCCTACGTGCACCCATATTTGTTAGATGATGAATGTTGGCAGTGATTAAACGAGAGGAAAAACTGGTTCCAGCCCAACGCAATAGTCCTATCGCCTTTTGGCACTATCTCGGAAATCCTTTTTTCGATCATTTCCATATAGTGATAGCGAAACATGCGCTCCTAGCCAATGCTAGAGCCATAAAATCCCGCTACAAGAATCACGCAGGCCGCAATCGTTGCGATTCCCTTGCTCTTCCAGGGAATGGTACTTTCGGTACCACCAAATCCAGCGGCAACCGAATACAGAATGGCAAGAGCTGCAATACAGGCAAAGAGAACTTGAACGATATGATCCAGAGACACCCTATGGTCCTCGCGGGCTTGGTCAAGCTCAAACAACAGCCACTCGAGCACTTCCTGATTGTCATCTTCGGTGGTATCACTCATATCTGTCATCCTTATAAGAAAGGAACGACTGGTTCTTCATAAAACGACGCTAAAACAAACAGAGCCAAACTGCCCCAATGCTCTTCGGCAGGCAATAACGGGCATACGGTCACAAATATTGATGCGCCTTCAGTGACTTTAGCGATACCCCATGCATGACTCGAAGTAATTCACAAGGGAGGAACTATTATCTTTGCAGCAATGAGAAACAATATCGACAGGCAGCATGACAATTCCAAGTAAACAGTCAGCCAAAATGCAAGGTCAACGAACGGAAATTAACGTCATGCAACAGGCAGTGAACGCCTAAGGCAATGGTACTCCCTAACGCTTTAACGAAGTACATTGGTCTATTTATTTTCGTCAAACGGTAGCCTGAAAATCGGACTGCCGGAGTACGTCATAACGTAGAACGGCCTCGGACCCGATAGTCACCTTAACCCCGATGGGAAAACTCACTGCGATCTCGAAACGCACAGCACCACGGCACTAGGCCCATGCGGACTAACGACTTTTTAAATACTATTATTAAATCAATCTCTAATCGTCTTTAACTAGGTGAGGCAATTGACAGAAGGCAAACCAAAATATGAGTATTGGCTACCCAATACCGGCAACATAAAGATCTGCCGTGAAGCACAAGTCAACTCCGTTCTTATTATCGGAGCAAATGGCTCCGGCAAATCAAAGCTCGGTGCCTGGATAGAGCAGCAAGATTTAGAAAAGGTACATAGAATTTCCGCGCAGCGCAATATCAATTTTTCCGAGAGAATTCCTTTGAAAAGTTATGCCGAAGCAGAGGATACAGTAATTTACGGGGGCTCTCAATATAAGGAAAACAAATACGGACGATGGGAATGGGGCAAGAGCTACACGACAAGGCTTCTTGATGATTTTGATGATGTTCTAGCGGCCCTTATCGCCCAAGTTAATCTTGAAAACCAGCGTTTCATTGATAGATGCAAACATGCAGAGTCTATTTCGGCAGAAAGGCCTCCTCTGCCTGAAACAGCCTTGGACAAACTTAAACTTATTTGGAATGAAGTATTTCCTCAACGAAAGATCGAGCAGGAAGACGCGGCCTTCTACGCGTACACCCAAAGTAAAACGAATCGCTACAGCGCAACGCAAATGAGCGATGGCGAACGCTCAGTGTTATATCTTGCCGCGCAGGTTCTTTGTGTCCCAAAAGACAAAATAATTATCATGGATGAGCCTGAAGTCCATTTGCACCCATCGCTTATGGCGCGCCTCTGGACCTCCTTGGAGCAGTCGCGCCAAGATTGCCTTTTTATCTATATAACCCACGATGTTAACTTCGCCTCAACGCACCGAAGCTCGGATATCATCTGGGTTAAGAATTTCGATGGCAGCGAATGGCAACTAGAACCCCTTCCCGATAGCGACCTTCCAAAGGAGCTCTTAATAGAGCTCCTTGGCAACAGGAAAGAGGTCCTATTCGTTGAAGGAACCGAAGGAAGTTACGACAAGCGGATCTACTCCGCACTCTTTCCCGATTGTTATGTAGTCCCTTCCGGCGGTTGCGAGCAGGTCATCAATAATGTAAAAGCATATAATCGCACCCAAAGTCTTCATGCCATAAAGGCCTGGGGCATCATAGACAGAGACTTTAAAACCAAGGAACAGCTTAACGTTCTTGAGGAAAAGGGGATCTTCCACCTCAAGGTCGCAGAAGTTGAAAATCTCTTTCTCACCAAAGAGACGGTGCGGATTCTATCTCAGCGTTTCGGTGCCGATGCAGATAAGACCTTTTCCAGTATTAAGACAAATGTAATTGAAAGATTCAGCAAACAAGCAAAGAAGCAGGCATCGGAAGCGCTTGTAGCAGGTGTAAAGGAAGCCCTTTCCGGAATAACTATTTCGGATAATGAGCAGCTGACTGCCGATGGCATCGCATCCTTAATTGATATTGCGAGCATAGAAAAGAACGTTAACGACAGATATCAACAGGCCGTAGAAGACCATGATTACAATGAGATTCTGGGGCTATTTAACGACAAGTCTCTTGTAACAAGCGTAGGACATTACTTTGGCATTGATAACAAAATATATGTCGATCGAGCAATTTCCTTGTTGGAAGGTGACCTGAGAGACGAACTTTCCGAAGCCCTAAGACACTATATTTCGCACTAAACGGCCTCTTCACGCCAAGCGAGGTCCGGCCAGAGCCACCGACCGAACCTCGCGACAATAGTGGGCACACTCCATACCGCCACAAATCACACCTCCCCGTCCATGACCGACCAGCTCACAGGTTCAATGCCCGGAAGAGACGTTAGGCAAGAGGGGCAGGCAACCTGATAGTTCCCGTAATTTGTTCTGCGCTGCATCGAAGCGGAGACGTATACCGCTTTGCGGGCGCGAGTGACGCCGACGTACAGCAGGCCTATTTCCTCAATAAGCCCATCTGGCATTTTCTTCGCATCAGCAATCTGGCGACCTCGCGCAGAACGTAAGCATATACCAGCATTTTCACAACGAGAGCAAATCCCTCCAGGCCAATCGAAACGCGTAACGCCCGGAATGAAAACGGTGTCCCACTCGAGCCCCTTAGCGGAGTGAACGGTCATCATGGAGATGCCCACATCAAGGTAATCGGAGAAACGTCGCAGGGAGCCCTCGGAAAAGATACTAACGATATAGTCGAAGCGCTCCGAAGGTCCCATCGCGACGCGGTCATTTTTAAGGTGTTTCCGCAGCGCTCCTAGAAGCATGGCATAGGACCGCCCATACTCGAACCACTTGGAGCCAGTCAGCAGTTCATCAGAGATGGAGTCGATTATTTTGTCCGCAGCAGACCGGCTGACGCCCTTTTCTCCAGACACTGCATCGGTAATCCTGGATAAAGCAAACGCATTGAATTCGATGAACCCCCGACTTGTATCCGAGAAGAGTCCGTTGAAGTAAGAGATACCTTCTTTAGCAAGCTCTTCCATAATGAGATCGGCAAGGGCACCACGCTTACGAACAAGAATCGCAATCCTCCCGCCACTGCTTTGAGCAAGCGCCGTAACCTTGGAAACGATGGCAGTCGCTTCGTCTTGCTGAGTAGAGCCAACAAATATGGGAAGTCGGGGCGTACCGCCGGCAATGGTGCCCTTCATGTTGGAGCGAATCGCAGCACCGAGCTCTCCGACGATAGATCTCCCAGAAAACCTATGGTTATGCTCGAGTTCCAACGGCGTTAGACGCAGGTCGGTAGTGGCCTTTGCCTTTAAGCCTTCCATTGCACCAATAAAACCATAAACACGCTGAATGGGGTCGCCGAACATGCAGATCCCCGACTCATCAGAAATCAGACCCCTTAGGAAGACATAGCACAACGCATTCGTGTCCTGCGCCTCGTCGACAAGCACGACAGGATATGCTGCCGACAGATAGGACCTTAACTTGGGAAAATGAGCGAGCAATTCAATTGCAAGGGAAATCATTGCGGAGTATGGCAAGAGACCGTTCGATGCAAACCTTTCCTTGATGATCCTATTAAAGGAAAACATCACACGCCTCAAGTCCATTTCCTGACCGTTTCTCATGAAGCGTAGGAAGTCGTCAACGGCATTCTTTTCATCCCAGGTCAGCCTGCCACCTCGCAAAACCAGCTCGCTAACGGCGCTGTTGTCATCAAACATAGAGAGCTCGTCAACGTTCACTGGGAGCGAGAGCGATTTCCAGTATCTGCGTAGCAGAGCCCAAGCAAAGCCGTGGAAGTTGGTCGCCATGACGCTGTCCTCAAAACGCTTGGCCACGGGACCAGGAAGTGCCGACATAGTGATGCCCAAATCCATACGCATCCTCCGCGCGGCGGCAACGCTAAAGGTCAGGGCCAAAATCCTTTTTGGCGGATGGACTTCGCCAGATGCCAGCAGCCAGCAAGCCCGCCCAGTCATCACCGTGGTCTTCCCGTAGCCTGCCGGCGCCTCCACGAAAACCCTCTTTGATGGCGAGAAAATTGCGGAGCACTGCGATGCATCCCCACCACAGCGCGCCTCAATCTCGGCTCTAACACTATCCCGCAGGTCAGTCTGACTCATCAGCATTCGAGCCCCACGGCCTTGCGAATAATACTTTTGTAACATGTGGGAACGCCATTAGCACCAAGAGCCTCCGCGAGGGCGACGCCAGACACGACGCCCTTGTTCGATGAAAGCCATGCATACATAAGCGCACGTGATTTGGGCGTGTCTGCGAATAACCCGTCAAACTCCGATCCCCGGAAATCGTATTCAGGGTCCCGCAAGTTAACGCCATAGACAGCACAGGCGCTTTTCAAAGCTTTACTATTCCCCTTGATGCAAGTTGCCCTCTGAAAAGGATCAATCGACTCAAGAAGCGCAATAAACGCACCCTGGTTATCGCTAGCGAAGAACGAGTCAACGACCTCACCTTCGAAATCCCGTTCGGTTGTCGTTATATGGTCTTCAGAAGTTTCTTGCAGCTCATCCTCATCTCTGTCGACAATTGAATAATTTGGAATCTCGAACTTGCCCAGAAGTTCACAGAGTGGTTTAACGTTCTTTTTCCCGCCGGCCCTGATAGGCACAACTCCATAATCATCCAGATCTATCCCAAGGTTGCATGCAAAGACCGGAATGGCCCCAGACTCCGTCTGGCCCTCAAAAGCCAAAACCGACCGCGCGAAAAAAGCCTCTCGTATTGACTCAAAGTTCAGCATAAGATGCTTTTCAATCTTATCAGACAGGTCAATATCTTTTCCGCACATGACCCTTGGAGAATCTTCGCCCTGCCCAAATCGCACGATGTTCTTATAGCCGCGAGCCAGAATGTTTGGCGAATGCGTCACCATGATCAGCTGAGCTTTGATTGAATCAATCCCGAAATACTCCTTTAGAAGGGCGTTGAACTTGGCATCCTCCCCTTCGCAAATCCTATGCAAGCTCTTCGAGAGCCGTCTTTGCATATATGGGTGAAGATGAGCTTCGGGTTCGTCATAAACCAGCACGGCATGCAGCACGCGCTTGTCATCGCCATCCGAGCAGAGGCTCTCTTGAAGGCGTTTAGGCGATAGTCGCACAATGCTCTCGATTATCGAAAGCGAAGCAATGGCAAGATACTGCAAGCCTACCCCCGCCTTTTTAAAATGAACGCCTCTCTTATCAAGCAAGGTAACCAAACTTCCAAGCGTTCCGCCATCCGATGAGTCGACGCCCGTCCTCACACCATATGATGACAAGATGGGTACGTCACCGACAATCGTACCGAGATCTGCAACCAGACCTTCGAGCTCATTCCCGTCTAGAAAGTCGGAGACCTCTTTGCCCTCCCTATCTAGGTAAAGAGCGATGCCTTTGGAGAGAACTTTACCGACGCCGCGCGTACCGTCAAACGCCAAGTCTCCCCTATTGAAAGATGCAGTAGAGTACCTAAACATGTGAACGGATCTCATAAAAGAAGGGGAGATCTTTTCCCCGCTTTCTTCGGCCACAAACTCTATACGAGAATCCGGATCGTCAGCAAAGGCGCAGACGGTAATAGTGTTTCCGGTCGTAGGATCGATGTCGGGCCCCGATATTCCGATCTCGTCCTCGTCCATCTTTAAAGTTACTACAGCACCTGAACGCTTTTCGGTGTCCGCGAAATCCTCTTCGCCAATCGTCGCCTGATTGAAGATTGTATTGAGCAAGTCGAGTACATTCGTTTTGCCGAGATTGTTCTCGCCGACAATATAGGTCACGTCCTCGTCAAAACTAATCGCAACACCATCGAGATTCCGATAGTTCTCAATCCTCAGTTTAGAGATCCTCATGCAGCCTCCTGACCGTTAGGGTTTATGGCTACCAATAATCTAGCACGCCTCGTGTTGTGCTAAGCGGACACCAACAGATGTTCGTTATTACTCGCGCAAAGGCCATCACAAGGACATCTTTGCTCGTAAGGCCGCGTTCTATTCCGCTTCAGTTAAGAGACTAAGCATCCAAGCCAAACAAATCCAAGCTTACAAGCCCAGACGTTTGGCTCAAAGTCTCCTTAAAAGAAGTCGAAGTCAAACGTTTCTCTATATAGGCTTCATAGCAACGAAGCAACGTCTCAGTCGAAAGAACCGCAATGTCGTTTTTACGGGCAATGGTAATCTGGGTTTCAGGGAAAGGATCTCGCTCTTCAGGTTTTAATTCAATCTGTGATGCAAAAATTAGGACGCCTTTTAACTTGCTGGTGCTGCCTTCGTCTTCCATCGCGTCCGCTTTTATTTGGACATGATCATATGTCTTCGAAATATGCTGTCGCTTCAATCCACCCTTACTACCTTTAATTTCAATTAAATAGAGAGTGTCATTGTATGAGAACCTAAAATCCTCTTCCTTGCAGTCTTCAAAGTCCTCATCCACCTCAACGATCTTTGCCAAAAGATGACGAGTCATTTTTTCAAGTTCAAAATCCTTGGAGCAGAGGACTGATTTAATATCTTGATAATTAGAGAGGACTCCCTCGATTTCTTTCTTTTCCTTGTCCAGAAGAGCCATTTCTTCGTCTATCTCTTTTATTCGCGCTCTTTGGGCCGTTTCATCATGATATTCGACTTCGTCAAGCCAATCTGGAATCAGAACGGACTGAACTACTGCCGGGAATATAGCATCAATAACCGCCGATAAATCCTCATTGGTGTTTATCTCAAGGGTTGTAGCTGCGAGGGTCTCAGATATCAGTACCGTTGAGATCGTAGAAGCGTTCGAAGTTAATAGTGGCTTGAGGGGAGAGGCGATTGGCATACTGAACGAAAAATCAGAATGAAGCTCTTTATTAGAAACAAGAGTTATCGACTTCCCAAAACAAATACGAAGTGAGAAGGAAAACAACTCGCCTATCGGAGAGACAGCGAAATCTTTAATAAAATCCTTTAGAGGCTTCTTTTTCTTATATCCCTCAGAATGAGTCTCTAGATTGTATCCATAAGAATATAAAAACGAATAGTTTTGCGGAAGCACAACAATGCACTTAGCCTTATTTGACTGCAGCATCATTTGCCGAATAGAGGAAATGTCCGCATGATCTTGCAGAATTTTATCGTTGGTGTAATCGCTTTTCCATAAATACTTATCCTGCAAGTCGATAACCGTTAGATCAAAGGCACCGAACGCGAGCGCTTTACCGAATTCCCTTATCGTCAAGTCGCTTGTTTCCGTAAAACCGCAATTCGGTTTTTTATAGACCAATATCTGAGTTTTCATCACACAAATCCCTTTGCAACCAGAACGGATTAGCCCTAAGTATTAATATCACTTCAATGTTGAAGTCATCTAGCGCAATGAGTACGCGACTCCGTATCCATTGTCGATGCAAACACAAGTCCCTATCCCCTTGGCAGGAAGGGACCTGTGTCCACGAGAAACGTCATGCACCAGGCAGTAAACGCCTGAAGCAATGGTACTCCCTGGTACTTTTGTAAAGGGCATTGGTCTAACTCTTTTCGTCAAACGGTAGTCTATAAATCAAACTGCCGAAACACGACTTGGGGGCTGGACTCAATCAGTCCGCCCGGCAGGCGAAGGGAGCGTCGAAGCATTGAATCAAACATGCCTATGCGCTGATTTATATATAGCCCCACTGATTAAACCGAATTGCCCATCGTCTAGATACACAATAATGGACACGCGCACACCGAACCATTCAATAATCTGGAGTAGGACCACGACCGACATGGTCGAAATGAGTTAGAGCAAAGAAAGGGCACTGGGGACCGCATTAGCCCCAGTGCCCATAAGCAATACCGACAATACTCCATTCGTTATAGTGCGTCACTCAAATAAACAAATACGCAATGCCAGCTCAAGCGGCCACTCATTCTTTAATCAGTTTGACGCTACTAAGCAAAACCGGAATACCATTACCGGTATATCCCTTAGTGGAGTAAACCCTGAACTCAAGCCAATCGAAATCAGATAGATCAATTTCATTCGACGGAATGTCAGTAGGTGCGGTATTCATCGTAATGTGGTCCTTTTGCCAAATTACTTTTGAATCGGACCCATCGACAGAGCCCCTTAGTTCAAGTCTCGCCTCATAGTCCTTCAAGATGCTCGTGTCCTCTACGTATTCAACAGCAATTTTGCCATTCAACGAACGGTACTTCTTACCGATATAAAATGATATGACCGAAGGAGAATCGGCACTAAGAGGGCGACCAACCCAAGTATCGTCGGATGAATAACTATTCCCGGCAGTGTCTTTCTGGGAACCTTCAATCAACTCAAAACGATCGGAAGAAGCAACCGTAAGAGAGGTCAACGCCACTTCGGAAACACCATCAAGTTCATCCAGGAGATCATTGATTCTTGCCGGATCTTTCACAATCTTCGAAGCAGCTTTCAAAACGCTCTTCGCTTCATCATACTTTTTTGATGAGACCAGCTCGTCAGCCTTGGCTAAAACCTCATCGGTGTAAGCGGAAGAGTAGTCAGCAAAAGCAACAGCACAGTCTCCAGATTTCTTAGAAGCCTTTTGCAGCGAAGTCAAAGCTTCCTCATGTTTACCAGAATCCCAGGCAGCACGAGCGTTCGCAAGAACCTGTTTACCCGCTTCCTCATCCTTAAGAGCATTTAGTTCAGCCTCGACATTCGCATAATCTTTATACGCGCTTTCGAGCGCATCATTAAGGCTCATGCTTTCTTCCACGGAATCGAAGCGCTTGGACAACTCATCAACTATCTCAGACTGACCATGCAAGTCGCCAAGATACGCTGTCAGGAGGCACGGAATTATTGCAAACAGGATACCGAAAATGACCGGATGTTTAGCATAAAATCGAGACTCTTTAGAAATGGAATCTTTATCAGCCATTGTCTCCCCTAACGCAAAACAAACAATATGAGTAACGCGCCTCTCAAAAGCACAAGCATGCCGGGCCACCATTTCAAAAGATAACAGTGTGCCGATCTGTGCAATCAATCGGACGTGCCAACAACCACTTATTACCTACGGTATTTTGTATAGCTCTATTGTTTAGCGACATGACAACCCCCAATAATCAGTCGACCAAATTCAATGGTCAACAAGTGGACGCTAACGTCATGCACCAGGCAGTGAACGCCTGAAACAATATTACTCCCCGACACTTTAGAAGAGCGCATCAGCCTATTATTTTCCGCCAAACGGTAGCCCGATGATCGAACTGTTTGGAACACAGCGGTGACGCAAAATTACTTTCGCAATTTGACAACCGCATAGCGGAACACGGCGCGCGCCCTGTCATTTGATTTTTAGCGGCTAAACAACAAATCACCGACGAAAGGGGGCACGGGCCGCGTCTGCGAACATCGCATCGGTAGACGAGGGGTCGCTCGACGCGCTGCTCAACGAGGAGCGTCCGAGCTTATCGGGCCGAGCGCTATGAAAAGACGGCGGGCCGGGAGACCTACCACAGCGGCTAGTACGCGAGATGGATCGTCACGGGCGCCGGGGTAGTTGATCTCAGCGTGCCGAAGCCCTTCGGAGCGGCCGCGAGGACGGTGCGCGACGGGTTCGTCGAGACACTGGCCTACACGGAGTTCCCGCCCGAGCACTGGCGCCAAATCAGAATGAACAACGGGATCGAGCGCATAAACCGCAAGATCAGGAGGAGGACAAGGATCGCCGGGACCTTCCCGGACGGCAACTCGGCCCTCATGCTGGTGACAGCGAGGCTGAAGTACATAGTGGAGCACGAGTGGGGCAATAGGAGGTACCTGGACATGTCCAAGCTGGAGGAGATGGACAGGCCGAAGGGAAAGACGGAGGGCCAGAAGAGAACGAGGCTGAGGCCGGTAAAATCAATTTGCGAAAGATTCTTGACGGCGCCTCAACCAGTTCTATTTAACAGCTCATCTGAAAAGTCTGTTAAAAAAGCTCAGCAAAAACCGCAATGCCGACCTCTTTCTCTCGCATGCACGCGAGGACAAGGTCGGCATTGTCTTTACTATTTATGTTCCAAAAGAGCAGCTTCATAAAACAGCCCAGAGAAAACTACCGCGCAAGCACGTCCGCAATTCGCTCACTCGCATGTCCGTCACCGTAGGGATTCGACGCATGACTCATGGCCTCGTACTCGGCCTGATCGCTGAGCAGGCGGCTGAACTCGCGGTAGATGACGTCCTCCTCGGTGCCGACGAGCTTCAGCGTGCCGGCGGCAACGCCCTCGGGGCGTTCGGTGGTGTCGCGCATGACGAGCACCGGCTTACCCAGGCTCGGGGCCTCCTCCTGGATACCGCCAGAGTCGGTGAGGATGAGGTGGCTCGCCGCCATGAAGTTGTGGAAGTCGAGAACCTCGAGCGGGTCGATGATGTGAAGGCGGTCGAAGCCGTCCAGCTCCTCATGTGCCGCCTTGCGGACGAGTGGGTTCATGTGGATGGGGTAGATCGCCTTGGTGTCGGGGTGCTCCTCCATCACGCGGCGGATGGCGCGGAACATGCGATGCATGGGCTCGCCCAGGTTCTCGCGGCGGTGAGCCGTGATGAGGATGAGGCGGGAGCCCTCGGCCCAGTCAAGCTCGGGGTGGGAGTAGCCCTCGCGCACGGTGGTGCGCAGGGCGTCGATGCCGGTGTTGCCGGTGACCCAGATCTTGGACGCGGGCTTGCCCTCGCCGAGCAGGTTCTCCTTGCTCGCCTCCGTCGGGGCGAAGTAGTACTCGCTCACGATATCGACCGCCTGGCGGTTGAACTCCTCCGGCCAGGGGCTGTAGATGTCGTGGGTTCGCAGACCAGCCTCGACGTGCCCCACGGGGATCTGCAGGTAGAAGCACGCGAGCGCAGCGGCGAAGCTGGTCGTGGTGTCGCCGTGGACCAGGACGACGTCGGGCCTCTCGTCCTCGAGGACGGCCTTGAGCTTGAGCAGCACGTCGCACGTCACGTCGAACAGCGTCTGGCCCGGCTTCATGATCGCAAGGTCGTGGTCGGGAGTCACGTCGAAGACGCGCAGCACCTGGTCGAGCATCTCGCGGTGCTGGCCTGTCACTGTCACGACGGTCTCGAACTCATCCCTGCGCGCCTTTAGCTCGTTGACGAGCGGGCACATCTTGATCGCCTCCGGGCGGGTGCCGAAGACGAGCATGATTTTTTTCATTATCGGTCCTTTCTCATGTGCTGAGCCTTATGGGCATGAGAGCTATAAGAAACAGCGGACGATTGCCTCACTACAGAAAGAAGAGCCAAAAACAAAGCTACCGTAAGGACAGCCTCGGATATCGCAATAGCTGACGCAACACCCATGGCGCCCCAAGCATGGCCAAGCCAAACGTTAAGCACCAACGAAAGAACGGAATCGACAATCATAAGCAAGCTATATAGGGACTGATATCCAAAAGGAATGAGAAGCTGAACACCGAGAAAATTGTTTACGATGCCCAGCAACACCCAAATAGCAAGCGGAATGAGCGTATCGGCGCAAACTAGATACTCTTTGCCATAGAGAATCTCGACTACCGGATTGCGAAGGATCGCCTTACCAAATAAACCAGCCGCAAACAATACGACCACGGGAATACCAAACTTAGCAACAAGCCGCGCCGCGGAGCGCCGAGATTTCATTCGTTCTTCGTTTACACGCGGATACAGCGCTTGGCCAACAGGAGTAAACATCAGGCTCGCCATTTGCGGCACCTTCAAAATGGCAGCATACGAGCCAACGACCGCACTTGGCTGGCAACCGCCGAGCACCGTAACGCCAACATTTCCAATGATCTTGCCGGCGGCAGATGAAAGAAAAATCGGCATTCCGTCTCGCATCTCACCAAGTATCTGCTTTATAGATGCAAAACCCATTTTGATCCCATAGCGCTTCCAAGCAAATACATGAGTAATAACACCCGAAGCAAGGAAAGTAATTGAATACAGGAACGAGTAAAGCATCAATTGACCGGGGTTATTTATAAGGAGGAAAATCAGAATGACAGAAAGCCCTCGCGCAGCCGCCGTGGCTATAGTGATGACCTTCATGTCCTGCAAACCCTGAAAAAGCCAGTTGAGCTGTAAAGCAATGCCAACAAGCATAGAAAATAACGCAAGCATACAGGATAGCTGGTCCCCGGTTGCAGCCGACGTAATACCGAGAATTATTATTACGACAAAGCAGGCGGCAACAAGTCCCAGTCGAGCAATAACGACAGCGGACACGAGGTCGTTAAGCTCTTCCCCATCTTTAACCTCAACGACCTTTTTCGTTGCGCTCAGGTTGAAACCAAACTCAACAACAAGCTGAAAATAAGTTATCCAATTAAGAGCAATAGAGAATACGCCATACCGCTCAGCGCCAAACACGCGGGTAACGTAAGGCACCGTAACAAAAGGCAACACTATGTTAATTGCCTGCAGCGCAAGCAACCAGCCAGTATTCTGGAGAAGCTTTTTCTCTTTAAATGCCAAACTAATTCTCCTTCGTCATCTTCTCGAGGAATAGCAGTTGTGCCTCGCGAACACACCCGATTCCATCTTGAGCAGCGGGAGCAGAACGCCCACACAACTCACTGACAAGGGCGCTCGCAGAAGTAGAATCGACCGCAACGCTTCTCCAAGGTTCTCCTACCTTGCTTAATAGATCTCTCTTGCGGAAGTCGCTAGAATTTGATTTGGGTTCAAAAGACACAAAACGCTTTCCGAATAGCAGTGAAAACGCCGTTCCATGGAAAGAGTCCGTACAGACAAAAGAAGCGCCCGCGAATAGCTTAAGGAAATCCTCAGGGCCAGCATCAGTAATCATCTCGGGCTTAAATGAGTCCCGCCCATAACGCACATTTATAACCTTCAAGGGCAATCCAAGCTCAGATGCAACCTGCTCAGTAAGCTCCAAATATCGAACAGAAGCCTCTTTATTAATGTAGTAGCCCAAAACATACCCACGGTCTTCAACCGAAGTATCAACAGCTTGAGCCCAACGCTTTGAATCCAAAAGGAACACGGGGTCGTCAACCACCTCGGGCGACCGCCCACATAAGCGATTAACCACGGGCGCATCAGTATTCTCTCTTACACAGAGGACATCGAAAGAAGCTAGGTCATCTGAAAAGGGAGCTAATTCAGTTTCAGTAGCGCTGCCGAGACTTGCCGCAAAACTACCCTTACGAGCTGACGTTTCGAAGGGAAATAAGAAAGCTTCATCGAAATCCGCAATATTAGGATTGAAAACTTGGTCACTGCCAGAGATAAGAAGGTCAAAACCTTCCTTATTAACAAAGTCGCGCATCTCTTCAATAGCGTAAAACCGAGGCGTCAAGTGAAGGTGAGACGACTCGTATTCAGCAAATTTACGCTCCTTAGAGCGCCTTTTAAGTTCAAAAGGAAGCAACGCGACATTAACCGCTAAATTTGATAGAAAACCATCCCTTTTGTGATGAAGGGAGTTATTGCGCTCCTGACGAACATTTTGATAGTTAAGCACCCAAACATCATGACCCATGGAGCAAAGCTGCTCTTGCAGTGCGTAGCACTGCAAGATCGCACCGTAGTTGCGGGCAAAATGGTAGGTAATGATTCCAATTTTCATTTAATAATTCCCAATCAAATAATACTCCAGCGAGCATTCCAACGTTAATCTGCCCAACACGCGACTTCGGAAACAGGCATTCTCCGAGCAACAGGTCTCGCGAACGTTTCTTTTGGATAGCCAAATCCGACGACCGCAATGATCACTTCATTTGCTGAAATGCCTAAGGACGAACGCATTTCTTTTCCAAAGTCACCGACCACCCACTGGAAAATACATGAACCAATCCCATAGGCCTTTAAGGCCAAAACAAAGGACTGGAGATAGATACCGCCGTTGATAAACCATTGGTCATATTCGGCGCAGGAAAACAGAGAAGTGTCAGCAGTAATAACGGCCCATTGGAAAATTGATTGCTCAAACCCTTTATTGCCACGCACGGCAGCAGAGACAACCTGGGCAGATTTTGGCCCGGAAAAATACACACGACTTGGCTGACGGTTGCACGCCGAAGGCGCGCTCTGCGCAAGCTCAACAACTTGCGTCAGCGTTTCCTGGGGAACAGGGGCTGAATCAAATGACCGAACACTATGTCTACCGTTAATAAAATTGATCGCATTCTTATTGCAATCAGAGACAGAAGCAAAAGAATCGGAAACGATTCCAGCCCTATCACTCAAGTCAATTCGGCCAACTTCATATGAAGTTTGTTCAGCGAGCAATTCAAAACCAGGCTGCCATTTAGAGCAATCAAGTCCAAGCTGAACTCGACGAACAAGCCAGTTCTCAAGTGCCGCCATGGACTCGATAAAAGCATATGAATGATTATCAAAAGAAGGATCTTTTGCTGCAAGCGTTAAATAATCAAGGAGACGGTCGGCCTTTTGTGTTCCAAAATCATCGCGACAGCCTTCAATACAAAGAGCTTTCTCAAATGAATGAGCAATAAGAAGAGCATCGCGATATAGCGTATTCAAGTTCTTCTGATCTTCATTTCCCAGTAGACGATTTATTCTCGAAGCAAACAAAGCACGCCTCAAGCGGTTGTATATTAGCTTTACGGCCCATAGATCTTTCACTTTAACCATCCTAATAATCGATATCCTATATAAACGATTGAATTGCAGCCCGGCTATCTTCTCGCACCGAAAGCTGATTATCAGAATGGAAAAACCTATAAATGACAATCACGATGAAGAAGATATAGACGATATCGCGCCCCTCCACTTGCGCATGCAATAAAAAGGTGAATAAAAAAATGTTAAAAAAGGAATCCGAAGGTTTAACCCTCGCCTGAAGGACAGTAAAGACAACAAAGGAAAATGCAAGCAACCCGCCGGAAATTAATATAGACAAATAGCTGTTATGAGGATTGCCGGTATTAAACAGTCCAGTAATTGTTAACGCCCTAACAAGATTATTGAAACTAACAGCACTGTAGCTGCCTAAGCCGAGCAAAGGACTCATGGCAAATAGCCTAAAACCAAATGCCCATAAAAATGAACGCTCGGTAAAGGTAGAATTTCTCCCCAATAGTTCAAAAATCCCAGTTAAGCCACTAATTGTGCTTTGTCCATAAACGAAAATCGCAAAAAAGGCAATATTAATACCTAGAGCAAGCGAAAAAGAGAACTTAAAAGACTTATTGAAGAAAGCTAGAGTTAGAAGCAGAACCAGTAAAACACCCACCAACTTGCCAGACGCAATATCCCTTAGCATTGAAAAGAGGAGCAAATTGCTGAGCGAAACGACTGGAATGCAACAAGCCGCATCCTCTAGATTTCTTTTATACATTTCCAAAACAGAGGAAACCATATAAATGGGGATAAGAGAGTTGTCCGCACCCAGTAGAAATATCGTGGGAGCGCCAGTCACATCTCGAAACATTGCATTTCGGAAAATAAGGGCAGTAAAGGTATTGAGCGAAATCATTAATATTGAAAATCTTGATACACGTCGAACTACCTTTATATCTCTTCTATAAAACAACATGTCTGCTGTCACCAATAGAGGCAACAAACAAAACACCTCATTGAGTGATATCTGCATCGATACATCATTTACGTATGTTGAAAATAAAAGAGTGGCACAATATCCAGCAATTCCAAAATGCACCTTATTCAGCCGAACATCGCCCCGAGCATAAACAAACAGAGCGAGCAGTAATTGAATTGCGGCAAGACCATAGTAAATAACGCCAAATTTCGGAATTAAATATGAGATTGAGCCCAGCTTAAAAACATACAGAATACCAATGTAAATACAAAGATCTGATAGTTTAATTTCACTAGCCTTAAGATGCGCATTTGCTTTAGCATAACTCAGGCTGCTCTTAAAACATTTTTCCACTATTTTACACAGCCCAACTTTACAAGCAGTGAGCACATAGTCTGCGTGTTATCAGTCGAATTGAAGAAATTAAAAGCAGATGCCGAATATTTTTCATAATTCTGATCGAATTGCTTAATTGCATCAGCGATTTTATCTGGCTGAAAGTCAACACACATACCGCTACCGCTAGCCTCGACAGTTGAAACCAAACCAGGTAAACGATTAGCAAGCGTGGGGAGACCAAATGCTGCATACTCATATATTTTATTAGGCGCGCAAAAGGCCTTATTAAGCGATGTGTCATCATAAAGCACGACGCCAATTCGCGACCTTGCAGTAATTTCCAAATGCTTTGGCGCTGGAACAAAACCATACACAAAAGTATCCGGGTAAATCTCCTTCATTCGTTCAGTCGTACCGTAACGATCTTTTCCCATAAGAACGAAAGCGTAATCAGACTCCATCATACGAAGAGCCTCAGCGATGGGCGCAACATATTCAGGACGCTGGAATAGCCCCTGGTAAAGAAGGATCTTTCGTCCGACAAGCTCATCCAAGATCTGCTTTGTGACGTTTGTCGAAACAGAGGGGATTTCACCCGCTTTGAGCCCGTATGGCTTATTCGGAAAAACTGAGGGGAGCGAATTCAGCCCCCATTTAATTTTCATATAGTAGGCACGATTTAACTCGCAACACGTAACTGCAAGAGCCTTGCGACAAACCGCCGCAAATAGTCGTTCTTTTGTCGGTTGATCATCACACAGCTCAAGCGCCGTGGCCACATAGGGAATACCGGAAAGTGCCCCGTAAAGCGGAAGCGCAGATTCAGCAGTTCCAAACCAGACAAGATAATCCATTGGCTCTTTTTTTAGGCGAGCGAGAACGGCTTTGCGGAAATGAGTCCAGTTATTCAATGTATCCAGTTTTCCGCCAACGCTCAGATGCGGATCAACGAGCTCCGTAAAAGGAATGCCCTCGCCTTTTAGAATTTCCTTAGCCGTATCCTTGCTGGAACCAAACCAGACTTCAATCTGCACACCCAAATCTTTAATCATTCTTATTTGTGACATGCAGGGGGGATAGAACGCTAAGTCCGACTTAACGATATATATAATCCTCTTAAACATATAACCCCTCGTAAAGATTGATAACCCTCTTTGCGTAAGTCTCGTAGCTTCGGTCTTCTTGGAGAGAAGGCACCGAGAGGCTGGTTGATTTACAAAGCTTTTCGTAATATCTGCCGTCTTCTAGCTTGGAAATCGCCTCGCAAAGAGAGGAAACATCGCCATTTTTAAATAGGAGACCATTTTCACCATCCTTGATATATGCAATAGCTCCACAGGTATCCGGAACGATTGATGGAATACCAGAGGTGAGCATGGCTTCAAGGCACACCAAAGGCGAAGCTTCATACCAAGATGAAGTCATCACCAAAGCTTTAGCTGTTTTGAACTGTTCAGCGAGAATATCCTTATCACACCAACCCAAAAAATTTAGATTTGGATAAGCGTCTCTTAGCCTCTCGAACTCAGGGCCAGATCCGCATAACGTTCCTGGCAGACCCAACGAAGTGAGAGCTCTGCAAAACAACTCAGGGTTCTTCTCCTTATCGAAACGGCCCACGAACAAGTAGCCGCACTTTTCAGACGGTATGCCAGGCGAAAACTCCCCTTCAACAGAAATAGGGTTTGGAAGAATACATGGCATACCATCATCGAATTCACTCCCGCGCATAATATCGTAGGTAAAATCCGAAAGGTAACAGAACTTTGGATGAGCACGCCTGATTGAGCGATTTTGAAAAGCAATGCGAGCCACTCGATACAGCTTCTGTCCATAGCTTCTCTTATCACAATTGCATTGGATGCACTTTGCGGAACATGGTTTCAAATGGCAGATTTCATGCTTCTTAAAATCATAAAACCCACCATTAGGGCATACAAGAAAATATTCATGGAGCGTAACGAGCACGTTAAAGCCTAAATCGGCAATAGCATCAAAAATTGAAGATGAAAGCGCATGAGTCCATGAATGGACATGTACGACAGTGTCATCAGGATTAAATTCGTTTAATAGAGAGCAAAACTTCTTATAAGTTTTACCGCTGTGCAGCCCATTAATGGCACCGGAAACCTTATTAGCCGATTCGAGAAACGGCCTTGCATTTGCGACAACAACCCTAAAACCGTTAAGGCGGCTATGTATTGGCCCGCAACCAGCAAAGTAAACAACGTTATATCCGCAGTCACGAAGAACCACGGCAGTGATATAGGCGATTTGGGCAGTTCCACCAAAATTATCAGCAGTGTCATCAACAATAATGACGTTTTTGACTCTTTTGTCCATCAAATTATATCTCCGTTTGCTAGCTGCAAATATCGCCTTGAAAGCCAATCAGCCTGTTGATCAATGCTGTAATTTGCAAATGAATCAAGAGAAGTGGATTTACGTCCCTCATAAGACTTTTTTGAAAGAGAGCAAATCGCATCAGCCCATTCGACAGGAGTATCAATGGGCAGAAACGTACACTCCCCTGTTACATCCACCTCACGCGGAATAGCATCACTTAGCAGACATGGCAAACCAGACACCTGAGCCTCGACACCAACGAGGCCCAGGCCTTCATAAAGGCTTGGAAGAACGAACACATCAAAAGCCTGGTATAGTCGATTTACATCGTTTCTCTGTCCCAAGAATTTAACGCAGTCTGAAAGGCCGTGTTCATCCACCAATGCCTTTATGGAGTCCTCGTCTTCACCGGAGCCGACAAGCAACAGCACAGCGTCGTCGCGGCGTTTTGCGACTTCGGCGAAAACATCAATCAAGAACGGATGATTCTTCTGCGCCATAAACCGACCAACATGCCCAATTACAAACCGACCGCCAACAAGGCCCAGGTCGGCTCGTGCTTGTTCGCGAGCCTCCGCATTGAAGCGGAAGCTGTTCAAATCAATAGCGTTGTATACAACCTCGAAGTTAGCATCTTTGCCGAAAAGCCACTCACCGGCAAACCGACTACATGCAAAGCGATGCGTCGGATACCGGTTAGATTGCGTTTTCAGCACAGCCTTAAGAGCATTCTTGGCATACTCACCCTTACCACTCGTAGAATGACTGTGGGCGATGCGCACCGGAACACCGGCCTTCGCAGCGGCACGAAGAGGGAAGACCGAAAGTGCATTAATGTGACTGTGCACAATCTTCCAGCCCT
Source organism: uncultured bacterium (assembly GCA_905214105.1). Lineage (GTDB taxonomy): Bacteria > Actinomycetota > Coriobacteriia > Coriobacteriales > Coriobacteriaceae > Collinsella. The sequence continues at coordinate 117,158 of CAJMKK010000005.1, read as the reverse complement.
CTTGTTTAAAGATACGTTGAAGCTCTCGCTGGTATTCAATTACATGCTGGTAGGGCGGAACCTCAAAAACTCTGCCACCGAGGGATTCAATTTCTTCGCGCGGAACAAGCGTCGAATCGGAATCGACAAGAAAATCGAACTGCACTTTGCTGCGATCAATATGGCGGTAGTAATTCATGACGACGGCCTCAACGCCACCGCCGTTCATTTTTCCAACTATCTGTGCGACACGAATAGGATTAGCCATCTATCGCCCCGTTCTCTTCTTGCCGAACATGGCACTGAAGGTGCCGGTGAAGCATTTCCAGTCCATACGGAAGCAGCGATTACGCACGTAGCGGAGCTCGATCTTCTGACGAAGGCCGCTCTCAAAGGTTGCGGCGTTTCGGTCGGTTGCCTGCCACAGGCCCGTGATACCAGGCTGGACAGAGAGCAGCTCAGCCTTTTCCTCGTCGGAAAAGTGCTGCTCAAGCTCATCCCTTGTAATGGGACGCGGTCCAATAACGGAGAGGTCGCCATTCAGCACATTGAGGAACTGCGGCACCTCGTCAATGGAGCACTTACGAATAAACTGACCAACCCTGGTAATGCGAGGATCATCGTCGACCTTGCGCTCGACTTCCCACTGATGTAGCTGCTCAGGACTAAGGTACTTACTCACGTCGTTTGCATCTGAGACCATACTGCGAAGCTTAAAAATCTTGATTGTCCTTCCGCCCTTGCCAACGCGCTCTTGTGCATACATAGGGCTACCAGACGATTCAAGGCTAATGAGTGCACACACCGCAGCAACAGGAATTAGCAGCAGAACACTCATCAAAAGACTGAACACCAGGTCGAACAGCCTCTTAACAATGCGATACCCAAGCGTGCCGCTCGGCTTTATCTGATCGAAAAGCAGTGCGTCCCCCATAGATGCACGGCTCCCTGTCACTTCTTTATTAGCAGTCACGATAAAACTTACGTCCCTGTCCCCAGGAACCCCCCCCCGTCCATGAATTCAAAAAACGAATGATTTGCCGGTACAACGTCTCCCTTACGTTTTGCTGGGCACGTCGAGTGCAAGCAGCTCCCTAAATGCGGAGTCGCCTTCGCCCACGTCCACCAGGCACCAGCGCTTATGACGGTCGATCTTCTTTACACGGGCCTCTTGCCCCACCAATGGCCCCTGTTCTATGTGCAGCACACCGTCTTCTATGCGCGCTACGCTGTTGCGCACCACGCCGTCGTCGTCGAGCACGCTGCGGTACCAATCCTGCGCATCGTCCGGCATGGGCATGTACGCCCGCTCCCTACTACCGGCGATGCGACAGCCAAAGCTCAACTGGGCCAGGGCCCTATCGAGCGCGGCGGCATCGCGCGTGGCGACGAAGAAGTATTCCTTGTACATGGGTTTGGTTTGGAGCGACCAAGCGCCGTCCCGCTTAAACCAGAACTCCTTTTGCATCACAAAAGCGTCCTGCATCAGCTCGCGCGGGATAATGCGGCGGACCTTATCGCAGGTCTCGCTCTCTTTACCGTTGGGGGTATGGACCAGATACCAGTGGACGCGGCCATGCTGGCTGTTGGCGGTGGCGCCGTTAAAAGCACCGGGCAGCTGCTCTTGGCGCCGCATTGTCTGTTCCATCTCTCGCCCCCTTAACTTGCATCCGCGACACACGCGGATGCAGGGGCGTTAAGAACAGACTTCTCGCTCGCAGCTAGGCGCAGTCGCAAAAGTACAGGTTTTTGTAGAGGCGTATGGAGATGCACCCATTCGCGGCGCATTTTGTGCAATCTGGGAAAACGCGAGCAGTTTGCTCGTATAATGAGCTTCGTCGAAAGATACAAAAACCTGTACCTTTTTGCACAACAAAAAAAGCCGCTCTAACCAGCGGCTTTTCTTCTATAGACAACAAAAAAGGCGACCGCCCCATAGGACGATCGCCTTTGTTAATTCTTGTATAGTTTGTGCTAGGCGCGGGTCTTGATCTCCTCGGTCACCTTGGCCACAAACTCGTCGACGCTCATCTGAACGGTCTCGTTGGAGCGATCGCGGACGGAAATGTTACCGGCCTCGACCTCCTTCTCGCCCAGGATGAGCATGTAGGGCACGCGGTCAATGGAGCGAGCCTCGCGGATCTTGTAGCCGATCTTCTCATCGCGGTCGTCGCAGACCACGCGAATGCCGGCCTCCTCCAGCTTGGCGCATACCTCGTGGGCGTAGTCGCGGCTCTTCTCGGAAACCGGAAGTGCCTTGACCTGCACGGGTGCCAGCCAGGTGGGGAACTTGCCCGCAAAGTGCTCAATCAGAATGCCGATGAAGCGCTCGATGGAGCCAAAGCATACGCGGTGCAGCATGATGGGGCGTTTCTTGGTGCCGTCGGCGTCCACGTACTCCAAATCAAAGTTGAGCGGCATCTGGAAGTCGAGCTGCACGGTACCGCACTGCCAGGTACGGCCGAGCGAGTCCTCCAGGTGGAAGTCGATCTTGGGGCCGTAGAAGGCGCCGTCGCCCTCGTTGACCTCGTAGTCCATGCCCAGCTTCTCCAGAGCGGTGCGCAGGCCCTCCTCGGCGCGCGCCCAGTCCTCGTCCGAGCCCATGGAGTCCTCGGGGCGGGTGGAAAGCTCAACGTGATACTTAAAGCCAAACTTTTGGTACACGGAGTCGATGAGGTTGACCACGCCCACGATCTCGTCGGTCAGCTGGTCGGGACGCACAAACAGGTGGGCGTCGTCCTGGTTAAAGCAACGCACGCGGAACAGGCCGTGCAGGGCGCCGCGCAGCTCGTGGCGGTGCACCAGGCCAATCTCGCCGGCGCGGATGGGCAGCTCGCGGTAGGAGTGCGGCTTGGAGGCGTACACCAGCACGCCGCCCGGGCAGTTCATGGGCTTAATGCAGTACTCTTCGTCGTCGATGACGGTGGAGTACATGTTGTCCTTGTAGTGGTCCCAGTGGCCCGAGGTCTTCCACAGCTGCTTGTTCATGATGAGCGGCGTGGAGATCTCCACGTAGCCGGCCTTGTGGTGGATCTCGCGCCAGTAGTCCAGCAGCGTGTTCTTAAGGATCATGCCGTTGGGCAAGAAGAACGGGAAGCCGGGGGCCTCGTCGCGCATCATAAAGAGGTCCATCTCGCGGCCGATCTTGCGGTGGTCGCGCTTCTTGGCCTCCTCCAGCATGTGCATGTGCTCGTCAAGCTCTTCCTTGGTGGCAAAGGCGACGCCGTTGATGCGGGTGAGCATCTTGTTGTCCTTGTCGCCCTTCCAGTAAGCGCCCGAGACGCCGGTGAGCATAAAGGCCTTGAGGGCCTTGGTGTAGCAGATGTGGGGGCCGACGCACATGTCAATGTAGTCGCCCTGCTGGTAGAAGGTGATGCGGGCGTCGTCGTCCAGGTCGCCGATGTGCTCGACCTTGTACTTCTCGCCGCGCTCCTCCATAAGGGCGATGGCCTCGGCACGGGGCTTCTCGTACACGGAGAACTTGAGGTTCTCCTTGACGATCTTCTTCATCTCGGCCTCGATCGCGGGGAAGTCGTCCTCGCTGATCTTGACGCCCTCGGGCAGGTCGATGTCGTAGTAAAAACCGTTGTCGGTCGCGGGACCGTAGGCAAAGTCGGCCTCGGGATAGAGGCGCTTGATGGCCTGCGCCATGATGTGCGCGGCGGAGTGGCGGATGACGTGCGTGACCTCGTCCTGCGGGAGCTCGGCCACCGAACCGTCATTGTAGAGTGCCTTCATGGGTATGTTTTCTCCTCTCGGATGCCTGATGCAAGTGCGTGCGATGCGCTCGGCGTTTTTGACTTGCATCATTATAGGCAGGTTGCCTTGGTATACAAGCGCCCGCCGCACCTTAATGGCACGGCGGGCGATTTTCTACGCATGCTTCATCGTGTGGGCGCGGGGTGTGGGGTGCGCGTGGCTTGCGCGGGACGCGCGGTGCCCCTAGCTTGCGGCCGGCCCGGCGATGGATGCGTTACTGGATGCGAGTTCGGCAGTAGGGGCAGACCTTCCAGTGCGCATCGAGCGGGCGATGGCAGCTGGGACACACGTTGCGAACCTGGGTATCGCACACGGGGCAGACCACAAAGTCCTTCTCGATGGGCGCGCCGCACTGCGGGCAGGTGCCGTACTGGGCAAGCTGGCGCTCGCGCAGGGCCATGTCCAGCTCCTGCTCCTCGCGGTCGGCCGCGTAGGAATGCGGACGCAAGACCAGATAGGCGATGAGGCCCACAAACGGAATGAGGGCGATGATGCCCCATGCCACGTAGGCGCTGGCGCCGCGGCGGCGAGCGTCGATGAACACATAAACGACCGACAGCACGTACAGGGCGATGATAAAGCCAACAAAGGCATAGATGACGCCCATAAGCTGCGGCGACATGAGCTCAGAGATGTACTTGGACATTGGGGTGTACCTTTCGGAATATTTACAGTCTGGTCAAGTTTACCACGGGGTTTGTTTATATGGGACCACGGCTGGGTACGGGGCTGGTGCGGACACAAACATCTCAATCTGTAACAGGTGGAGGGCGGAATCCGGGTCTAGATGTTACAGATCGAGACACAGGGGTCCCTCCCCGACTTCAATCTCGATCTGTAACATCTAGGGTCCCAAAACCCCTCTTACTGTTACAGATCGAGACATTCAAAATCCGCCGGAAGGTTTGTCTCGATCTGTAACATCTGGAGCCAAAAACCTCAGCCAACTGTTACAGATTGAGACAAAGGAAAACGTCCTGGCCGAATGTCTCAATCTGTAACAGTTACTCGGCAAAAACAGTCCCAGATGTTACAGATTTAGACAAACTACTCTCTCCCCGACTTAGATCTTGATCTGTAACATCTAGAACCCAAAAACAGTTCTTACTGTTACAGATCGAGACAACCAGAATCCGTTGGAAAGATTGTCTCAACCTGTAACAAAAAGGACCCAAAAACCCTGCCAGCTGTTACAGATCGAGACATACGAATAACCCGACGGGCTAACGTCTCGATCTATAACAGATAACGGCATAGACCGCGAGGTTGGGCGGGAAGATCTCGCGATCTAACGAGGCCGACATCCGTGCCGGGTCTCCCCTCGTCTGCCGTTGGCGGGTGTTGCAGGGCTGTTCGCCGCATTGCCGCTGCGCTGGGGGTGTTCAGACCGTAGGATGGTCTTATTGACATCCTGTCAACTTGTCTGGGAGGCACCGTGGCAGAAACGTTTGATATCGCGATTGTCGGCGCGGGCATCATCGGGTGCGCCATTGCGCGGCAGCTCGCACGGTTTGACCTGTCCATTTGCGTAGTCGAGGCGGCGAACGATATCGCACTGGGCGCATCGAAGGCCAACGGCGGTCTGGTGCACGCCGGCTACGATCCGGCCCCTGGCACCGTAAAGGCGCAGGTCAACGCCCGTGGCTGCGAGCTGTATGGCACTTGGGCCCAGGAGCTGGGCTTTTTATTCCGCCGCACCGGATCGATGGTGCTGGGGTTTAACGAAGAAGACCGCGCACACCTGGAGAAGCTGCGCCAGAATGGCCTGGCGAACGGCGTTCCCGAACTGGCGATTATCAGCCCCGAGCGCATCCACGAGCTGGAGACGCGCGCGAGTGCTCGAGCCACGTGCGCACTATGGTGCCCTTCGACCGGTTACGTTGACCCGTTTGAAGTAGCCATTGCTGCGCTGGAGAACTCGGTCGCCAACGGCGTAACGTTTATGCGCTCCGCACCGGTGGAGGCAATTGAAGCTGTCGGCTCGGATGCCAAAGCCGCGCGCTTTACGCTGGCAACGCCCGCCGGCGACGTGCACTGTCGCTATCTGATCAACGCCGCAGGCAACGGAGCCGCGGACATCTCGCATATGGCCGGCGCCGAGGAGTTCCAGATGGTCTGGCGCCAGGGAAACATCGTGGTACTGGACAAGGAGCCGCGCGCGCTGATGCCGCTCTACCCCGTTCCGACGCCTGTGTCCAAGGGCGTCATTGTGACGGGCACCGTGCACGGCAATACCGTAATCACCGCAACCGCCGCTGTGCGCGAGCCAGGCGACACGCAGACCTACGCGACCGATGTCAACGCGCTCCTGACCGGTGCGCGCAACCTGGTGCCCGATCTGGACACGCGTCGCGTGGTGCGCGCGTTTGCCGGCGGACGTCCGGTCATCAAGGGAACAAACGACTTCTTTATTGGGCAGTCGGCCGTGGTGCCGGGGCTGTTCCAGGCGGCGGGCATTCAGTCGCCAGGCGTGGCGAGCGCGCCGGCCATTGCCGAGCGCATGGAGCACGTGATGCGCGAGGCGGGCGTTGCTTTGCGCGAACGGGCCGATTGGGATCCGATTCGCCGCGCGCCGGACGACTTCGACCGTGCGCCGCTTGCGCGCAAGGAGGAGCTCATTGAGTCCGACCCTGCATGGGGACAGATCGTCTGCCGTTGCGAGACGGTGCCCGAAGCCGAGATTGTTGCCGCAATTCGACGCCGCCCGGGCGCGGTTTCGGTCGAGGGCGTCAAACGCCGCTGCCGCGCGGGCATGGGTCGGTGCCAGAGCGGCTTCTGCCAGAGCCGCGTGGTGGCGATCCTGACGCGCGAGCTGGGCTGCAACCCCAGCGAGGTGCTGTTGGAGGATGCCGGATCTTGGCTGGTCGAGGGACAGCTGAAGGGGGTGCGCTAGGATGGCGACGTTGGATATGCGCGACGGATGCGCGGAAGCCGGAGCTGTAGCGTCGGTGTCGACGCAGGCCTTCGACGTTGTCGTTATCGGCGGCGGCCCCGCCGGTATGGCAGCCGCACTTGCCGCGCATAAGACCGGCGCGCACGTGGCCATCGTGGAGCGCGAGCAGCATCTGGGCGGAATCCTCCGCCAGTGCATCCACCCCGGTTTTGGCCTTTCGCACTTTAAGCAGGAACTCACCGGCCCCGAGTACGCCCAACGCTTTATCGACCAGGTGCGCGCAACCAACATTGCGCTGTTCCTGGGCAGCATGGTGCTTGGGATTGATTCGAGCGAGGGCGCGTGTGTGGGCGACCCGGACACGGACGAAGGTACAGGAGATGCCGCAGTCCATACCGTCACGCTCATGAGCCGTACCGGCATGCTTCAGCTCACCGGGCGTGCGGTCGTCCTTGCTATGGGATGCCGCGAGCGCACGCGCAGCGAGATCAAGATCCCTGGCAGCCGTCCCGCCGGCGTGTTTACGGCGGGCCTGGCGCAGCGATATATCAATATCGAAAACCTCAAGCCCGGCTCGCGCGCCGTCATTTTGGGCTCGGGCGACATCGGGCTGATCATGGCGCGCCGCTGTACGCTCGAGGGAATTTCGGTCGAGGGCGTGTACGAGCTCATGCCGTACGCCAACGGTCTGCGCCGCAACGTCAAGAACTGCCTGGACGACTTTGGCATTCCGTTGCACCTGTCCACCACCGTCACGCGCGTGATTGGACACGATCGCGTGGAGGCCGTCGAGGTGAGTCAGGTCGACGAGCGCCTGACGCCCATTCCGGGAACCGAGCGCGTTGTTCCGTGCGACACGCTGCTGCTTTCGGTGGGCCTGATTCCCGAGAACGAGCTTTCGGTGGGCGCGGGCGTTGAACTTGACCCGCGCACGCGCGGCGCCGTGGTGGACCAAAGCCTGCAAACAAGCGTGCCTGGCATCTTTGCCTGCGGAAACGTGCTGCACGTGCACGACCTGGCAGACAACGTGACGACCGAGTCCGAGCGTGCCGGTGCGGCTGCGGCGGCGTACGCGTCGGGCTGTGGTGCTGGGGCCGATGCGGGCGCCGCGGGCCTGGGCTGCCAGCTCACGGTCTCCCCTGCCGGTATCGCTGGCTACGCACTGCCGGGACGCATTACGGCTGTGGCACTCACCAAACTCAACTTCCGCGTGCGCCGACCGGTTGACGCCGCCCGCGTGCGCATTCTGGCAGGCGACGAAGAACTGTTTGCAGGCAAGGTCCGCCCGTTTAAACCGAGCGTTATGGAAAGTTTACCGCTACCGGCAAAGGTGATTCAACGCGCAATCAACCTGGGTGTTCGCGAGATTGTCCTGTCCGTCGATCCCGTTGAGGAGGCGTAAGGCTATGAGCATGAACGCGATCGAAACGCTGCAGTTCAACTGCACCACCTGCCCATCCGAATGCCTTCTGACCGTGGAGGTGGAGCGCGACGCAGACGGCGCCGTGGCAGAGGTGCGCTCCGTGACCGGCAACAGCTGCCCGCGCGGCGACAAGTTCGCACACCAGGAACTCACCTGCCCCATGCGCGTGCTCACCACCACCGTGGCCGTATACGGCGGCGATGAGGCGCTGCTGCCCGTGCGCACGGCCGAAGCCATCCCGCTGGCACTCCACGCCCAGGCCATGGACCTCATCCGTGGCCTGGGCGTCGAAGCCCCCATCCGCATGGGCGACGTCGTGTTGGAAGACCTCCTCCACACGGGCATCGACCTCATCGCCAGCATGGACATCGACCCAGACTAAGCAGTCCATTTGGGGCGGGGCTCTTTTAGCTACCCCGCCATCCACCCCGCCCCTCCTCAATTGCGGTGAAATAGTTCCTGATTTCCGCCAAACCCCGGCATCCAGGAACTATTCCACCGCAACTTGCCTTGGGATCGGTATTTATCTTGTGCCTACTTTAGTGTCATTTCAAAACTATGCCGGATTACGGGGCTGATTCGGAGACCCCCATCCATACCGGCAATTTTCGATTTTTGATAAGCCTTCTACCTGCGGTTTTAATTTCGCGATTTTTCCTATGGTCATGTAATACAGGTCCAGCCCCGTAATCCGCCATTCTTTTGAAACCAGCCCATTTGGGACGGGCCTCTTTTGACTCCTTTTTTCCTGCACGCTTGCCAGGCTGGCCATGCCAAGGAATGTCCCAAAGCGCCGGCATAAAAGGAACGTCCATATCTGCCGGGCATGGGATACCATGGTGGCACCCTAGCGAAAGGATGTTTCATGGCGCATGTCGATAACCAGCGTGTGGCGCGCGTGCTCGATGCGCTCGAGGCTCAGCACCCCGGCGCGCAGCTGCTCGTAAACGACCCGTGGTCGATTTATTACCTGACCGGCTTTTATGCCGATATGTTCGAGCGTTTTTGTGGCGTGCTGCTCGCACGCAATTGCGAGCCCGTGATCTTGGTCAATGCCCTGCATCAGCTGCCCGAGTATGACAATGCCCGCGTCGCCTACCACACCGATACCGACGTCGTGGCCGACGCCATCGCTCGCGAGGTCGATCCGACCAAACCACTCGGCATCGACACCGTTATGCGCTCCGGCTTTTTGATGCCCCTTATGGATTGTCACGCCGCAAGCGAGTTCTTCCTGGGCGACTTTGCCGTCACCGCCGCACGCGCCCACAAGGACGAAGCCGAGCAGGAGCTGATGCGCGCGTCCTCGGCCGCTAACGACGCCGTAATGGCCGACGCCATCAAGCTCGTCCACGAGGGCGTAACGGAGCGCGAAATTGCCGACCAGATGCTCGGTCTGTACCGCAATCACGGCTGCGAGGGCTTTAGCTTTCCGCCCATCGTAAGCTTTGGCGCCAACGCCGGCGACCCGCACCACGAGCCTGACGACACCGTACTCAAGCGCGGCGACGTGGTGCTGTTCGACATTGGCGGGCGCCGCCGCAACTACTGCTCGGACATGACGCGCACGTTCTTTTGGGGCGAGCCGGAAGAGGAGACGGCACGCATCTACGACATCGTGCGCCGCGCCAACGAGGCCGCCGAATCGCTTATCGCCCCGGGCGTGCGTATGTGCGACCTGGACCGCGCCGCACGCGACGTGATTGAGGATGCGGGCTATGGACAGTACTTTACGCACCGCCTGGGACACTCGATCGGTCTGCAGGACCACGAGCCGGGCGACGTCTCGCTCGCCAACGAACAGGTCGTAGAGCCAGGCATGACGTTCTCCATTGAGCCGGGCATCTACCTCCCCGGCCGCACCGGCGTCCGCATCGAGGACCTTGCCCTGGTTACCGAGTCCGGCGTCGAGATCCTCAACGCCTACCCCCACGACCCAGTCCGCCTAGACTAGCCCCTTCCCAATAGCCCTTCAATAAGTTGCGGTGGAATAGTTCCCAGATTGGCCCACAGAGGCATAATCCAGGAACTATTTCACCGCAACTGCCATGGGGCCAAGTCGACCAATTTGACAGTCTAGAGATGCGCCACGAAAATGGGCAATCTACTACGTTTAACCCACATGGGTCGACCACACCCGCGTTTTCTCAAAACTGGCAAGCCATCTACATGCGGTTTTGATTTTGCGATTCTCGGCATAGTTGAGGGTAGCCGGTCAAACGTAGTAGATAGGCCCATTTCGTGGCGAGCAGATCACTCTAAGGAGCAGGGCAGCCAAACGAAAGGCCTCCCGGTTCTCGTGGTTTACGAGGACCGGGAGGCCTTCTTATGCCCTAGAGCTCTGTACCCTCGGCGCTACTCAGCGCGATGGCGCAGCTTTTCAATCGCGGCGGCGATCAGTGCCAACAGGCCAGCTCCGCCCAGTGCGGCGACGGTCACAGCCGTGTTGTCACCCGTCTGGGCCAGGCTTCCCGAGGCAACCTTCTTGCCGTCCTTCTTCGCATCCGAAGCCGGTTTGCCAGCGGGCTTGCCGCCGTTGTCCTTGCCGTCCGTCGGCTTCTGCTCAACGACCGGCTCAACAACCTCAACGGTCACCGAAGCGGTGAACTGCTGGGCTGCCGGCGCCTCCGCGACGCTATCTTCGTCAGCCAGCGAGATCGCCACAGCCCCGCCATTCACGTCCAACGTCGCCGTAATGACAACGGTGCCGTTCTTGAGGGCCTTGACCTTGCCGTTCTCGACCGTCGCGATCGTCGGATCGGACGAGGTCCACGTCACGGAACCGCGAAGCATTGCGCCGTCGCCTGCGTTTTCTGCTGCGGCGGCAAGGTCGATTTCCTTGCCGCGCTCTACCTTGAGCACGGTTTCGGCAGTCGTGGCCTTACCGTTCTGGTCAACGATCACCATACCTTTAGCAGCTGGGCGCGGCTTAACGACCACATCGCAACGCACCGTCATCTCCGTACCGTGCACCTTACCGGTCACGGTCACGTCATCGGCACCCCACTCCAATGCGGGAACATTCTCCCAATCGATGTCGTAGTCCTTCTGGCTGCCGTCTTTCATGGTCACGGCGACCTTCTTGGGCAGCGCCTTCAGCACTTCGGCGGCAGAGCTTGCCTCAAACACCTCAACGGGAGCGAACGTCGCAGGTTTCACGGGAACCTCGCTTGCCGGCGTCTCGACGACCAGCTTGCAGACCGCCTTGAGCGTCGTGCCCTCAACGGACCCCTCGATCGTGTGCTCGCCGACAGCGGCAAGTTGCTTGTCCAGGCCGTCCGTGTTCCACGCAACCGTGGCCGCATCCGTATGACCGTCGGTATAGGTCACGCTAACGGTCTTGGGCAGCTGGCCCGTCACCGCATCGACCTTCACGTCGCGCTCGACCGTAATCCGCGGCACCTCGGCTACCTTGTTGATCGTCGTCGTGGAGGTAACGACAACTTCGACCGGCAGGTTGCCGTTCACCGTCACGCCCTTGGCGACAACGGTTTTGCCATAGGTGGCGGCAGCGGCGGGGACCTCGGTCCACGTAATCTCAGACTCCGCCGTCGCCTTTCCGTCCTTCATGCGAACGGTCGCCTTCACGCCCTTGAGCGCATCACGCACGACATCGGCGGACGAATTCTCGGGAACGCTAACGCCCGCGACAGACTCAACAGAGGCCGGAATCTCGGCATCGCTCTTCACGACCGTGACGGTGCATTTAGCCTTGACCGAAGTGCCCTCGACCGTGCCCACAAGCGTGATATCACCCAGCTTGCCCAAGGCATCCATCGTGAGCGGAGCCTTATCCCACGTAACGGTGGCAGTCTTCGTTGAACCGTCGGACATGTTGAGGGTCACCTGGGCAGGAAGCACGATGTCAGCAGCAGCCGTGTTGCGGGCAACCGAAAGTTTGACGCCAGCGATGCTCTCGACGACCGGCACTAGGTTGACCGTAGCCTTGACCTCAAAGCTGCCAACCGCGGTTTTACCCGTAATGACGACACTCGTGCCGTCGTTCTTAATGGTGAGGGCCTTTTTGGGAGCGGTCCAGTCAATCTTTGAATCGACCTCGGAGCCGTCCTTCATGGCAACCTTCACGGTCTTGGGCAGCGCCGCCACAACCGCGTCGGGCTTCGCGCCGTCATCGACCGTCACGGCGTCAACGGAACCGGCCAGATGGTCGGGAATCTCGCGCAGCGGCTTAACGACCTTAATGGTGCACTCCGCCTTCTGGTCCGTGCCGGCGACCGTGCCCTTAACCGTGACCTTGCCCTCCTTGGCAAAGTCCTTGTCGGAGAGGCCCTTGGTGTCCCACTTCACGTCGACTTCGGCGTCAGAGCCATCAGAATAGACAGCCGTAACCTTTTTAGGCAGCTTAGCTAAAGCTTCCGATGCCTTCGTGTCGCGCTCGACTTCAATGTCATCGGCAGCGTCAAGGCTCACGATATGCGCAGTCACCTTGACCTTGACCTTCACGGTCATGCCGTTATCCGTCAGGCCCGTGACCTCAAACTCGTTACCGGCGCGGCCCAGGCTGTCGACCTGCGTCCACTCAACGGGCGTCTCGTTCTTAGTCTTGCCGTCCTTCATGACTACCGTAACCTTGGACGGCAACATGGCCATCAGGTCCGCGACCTTGGCGTTGTCCACAATCTGGATGTCAGGAATCGGCTCGACGTAGTCGGGCGTCTGGGCCTTCTGATCCACCACGGTCACATTGCAGGTCACCTTGGCGCCGTTGAGCTTAACCGTACCCGTGATCTTAACGGTACCGGTTCCGTTGAGCAGCTCGTCCGTAACGTTAGAAAGATCCCACACGTCAATGTCGAGCAGATCGGTCGAGCCATCGGAATAGGTCGCCACAACCTGCTTGGGCATCTGGGCGTACAGTTCCTGCTTGGACGTACCACTGGCAACGCTAAACGACTTGGCCTCGAGCTTGGTGATGGTTCGCGGCGCCTCGGAGACGTTGACGTACGCGATGGCGTTGACGTTGTCGACATCCTTGAGCTTGCCAACGAGTTTGTACGTGCCCTTCTTGGCGAGCGGCTTGGAAAGGTCGAGGCCATCAGTGTCGGTCCACTTTTCGATCTCGATGCCGCCTAAACTGCCCCGAGTATCCCGCGCTGAGCCATCCGAGTAATATACGGACACGGCATCGGGCAGCTCCAGCATCGATCCGACCGTGGTGTTGACCACGACGGCCTCGGGCTGCAGCGCCACCTTCTTCGCCTTCTTGTCGGCAACCGTCACCTTGGCGGTCACGTTACCGTTCTCATCCACGCCGACCTTCTGGCCCTCATCGTCCACAAGCGCCATGACGGCAGCGGCATCGAAGCCGACCACATGACCCGTTGCATAGAACGTGCCGGGCTGCTCGTACTTCTCGGGCGCAATCGGATCCCAATCAATAGCCGCCGTCGAAACGGAGCCGTCACTCAACTCGACCGCCATCTTGGCCGGCATAGCAGGCGCAGTGCCCGCCTTAGTGGTCACTGCGGTCTCACCGTTATCTATAGCCTTCTCAACGCCTTGGATAACGATCTTAGTCTGAACAGTGAGGCCCGTGTTGGTGCCGTCGACGTATCCGTTAAGGCCGCTTGCAAGCAACGTGCCGGACAGCGTCGTGACCTGACCCGGCTCTCCGGTATAAACCGAGGGACGAACGTAATCCCACCGAACCTGGGCATTGTGAGTTTTACCGTCGCTCGTGGCAACTGAGACATTCCACGGTAGCTCAGGGACGACGCCATTGGCCGTGGCAATGCGCTCAGGAACGGCAACGGAGGTGACGGAACAGACGTCAACAGTGATCGTTGCCTCGGCACCACCCTGGAGTTTGCCCTTCACCTTAAACGAACCGTCCTTGGCATACGCGTCTTCGGCAACGCGGTCCCATGTGACCTTTTCGCGCTGGGGCTCAGAAGACACATCGTTGTCGTATCGAACCTCAAGGTATTCCGGCAGCATCGGCTTGGTGCCGGGGACGGTCCATGTGGTTCCGCCCTGCACCGAGGTCGCCTTACTCGCGATCTTAACGGTGGCAGTGATCGGAACGTCGACCGTCTGCATGCCGTTCCCCGTGCTAATGCTAATTGTTGCAGTGCCGCGGACCACGCCGCCCTGGGTCCAATCGAAGCCCTTCGTGTTCCACTTGGCCTCGGCGTATTTGTGCGAATAATCCGGATGCTCGACCGCATCGGGACTGACAAGATCGACATAGCTGGGAAGCATGGCGGTGCCGTCGCTGCCCTTGATCACCGTAATGGTTTGCGGCTGAGCCTCCCAGTTTTTAGTCACGATGACATGGACCTTCACGGGGATTTTCGTTCCGGCGACCGTTCCGGTAATCGTGCAGTCCTTCTGGGGGCACCTATCGTAGGTATCCCAGTTGACGCCGAGACTGTCAAAAGTCGTTCCGTCCTGCAATGCGCCGGACACGTAGAAGTAGTCCAGATTGACTTCCTCACCGGGATAGATAACGCGCCAGTCCTCGTACGACTGTCCAAGCGTCACGCCGTTATCGCTGTAGTTGTTGACACCCTTGACCTCGCCGCACACCGCAGTCGCATGGATCTTTGCCAGCGAGTCGGCGACCGTACCGGTAATTTCGTACTCGCCCGGTTTGCCGTCCAGCAGCTCTTGAGGAAACTCATCCCAGCTATAAGGCTGTCCCGAGGAATACCTGGGGTAGTAGGAGCTACCGTCAGACAAATACAGATCGGACAGATAGCGCGGAGCCAGAAGTCCGGCGCCGGGAATATAGGGAATCTTGCCGATGTTGTTATCTTCGAGATCACAGATATTGACCGTCGCCGTAACCGAAATGCTGGAACCGGTAAAGTATCCGTTGACCGTAATCTGGCCAAGGTTCTTTAGGGCGTCCTGGCTAATCGTCGACCACTGAACGGGGAAACTTCCTCGCGAACCATTCCACATCGTGGCCTCGATTGAATCGGGCATATTGGGCTGGCATCCAATAAGCGTGCTTGTCGATGTCGAGGAAGGCATCTGCAGGGCGCGGACGGAGATGGTCGCCGTGACTCGGTTGCTGTCACCCAGCTCCACCTGAGTAGACGATGAAGATGAGGTATTGGTCCAATACGACAGCGAACCGGAAAGCTTAAACGACCCCTCACTTGCCACCTGCGTGTCCAAAATAGGGTCCCACGCAATGTTGCACTGCTTCTTTGTACCGTCGGTGAATGCAACCTCAACGCTGTAGGGAAGACCGCCGCCCGTTGTAGGACGTACGCCGACGGGCGTGTTAACGGGAGCAAGAGCGTCGATAGAGGCAACTTCTTTGACCTCGACCTGAGCAGTTACCTTTAGGCCATTAGCGGCTGAAGATTCGTTATATGTCACAAGCGTGCCCGTGACCGTATAGGTGCCTGCCTTTTGGAATTGAGACACGTCGGCGTTGTCCCAGTTAACCTGATAACCTTGGGTGTATGTAGTGTTATTTGACTGCGTAAACGGGAAATAGACATACGTGCTAAGAGGAGAAATGTCGCCGACCACGCGCTCGAACCTCAGAGAATTAAGATCGAGTACGTCCTTAGGATCTTTGACGGTAACGGTGCAGGTAACCTCACGGTAATCAAAACCGTTTAGTTTACCTTTAACCGTAAACGAGCCCACCTTAGAGTAAAGCGACGCGTCGAAAGAATCCCAAGACACCGGGATCTGCTCGGTGGCCCCGCTATCAAAGACAACCGAAGCAGAATACGGCAGAGACGGGACCTCACCAGTTAGGGTCGTACACGTCAACTCGGTCTGGACGCTCTTAACAGAGCGGACTGCGACCGTGCACTGTGCGAGCATAGAGGGATAGCTCTTCAAATGTCCCTCGACAACAAAGGTTCCTTCCTTTTGGTACTGATCAGCCGAGATCTCATTCCACTCAACAGGGCATGTATAAGATTGACCATTTGAATAATTGACCGAAATGCTGGACGGAAGCGCGGGAGCAATACCAGCTGCAGTCCATACCCATGAGCCATTACTGGTTGAACGGGGAACGTACACCTTAAGTACACCGCTCACTTCGTACGGCTCCGCGAGCGTGATCCAGTTGTTGTTCACGCTAACGCCGGTAATCTGTCCGGTAATGGGGACTTCGGATTCCTCCGTCGCCGTATCAAATGCCGTCTGCGACTTTTCGTCCCAATCAACATACGCCGAGGTCTCGGTGCCATCCGACAGCTTTACCTTAACGCTCGAAGATTGGATCTGGCCGTAGTAATCGGCACCGACATATTTTTCCAGAATCGGGTTGGCGTCGATCGACTCGACCGTAATGCCACTTTCGTTGCTCGTCTCTGTGACATCAGGGGCGTTTACTGCCGCCGGATCTACCACTGCCGGGTCCGCCGTAACAGCTTCGACAACCACGCGCTGCTTGACCGTCTGCGTGGTGCCGTCGACGGTACCCTCAAACTCATACGAGCCGGCAGGCAGCTGCGCCAAGGTTGCCGGAGCATCGGCGCCGTTCAGCTTCCAGATGACGTTTTCCTGCTTGGTGGTACCGCTCTCGTAGGTTGCCGTTACAGTTTGGGGCAGCGTGGCGTCGGATCCCTCGGCAACATGTAGCTCGTTCAGGCTGGCAAAAGAGGCGATCTTGTCTTCACTCTGATCTTCCGAGGTTGCCTGGCCGGTGTCCGCAGACGCGGCAGCCGCACCCGTCGCATCGCTTTGCTCGGCAACGACTTGGGTGGTATCACCCTGCATCATCTCGGCGAACGCCTGCGGCGGCACCGAGCCGACCGTCATCGTCAGAGCCAGACCCGCGGTAATAGCCGCGTTGACATGCCTTCTGTTCATGTTTCCTCCCGACACGCTCAACGGACCAAATAGCACGGGTCCGATTGGCAAGTTAAGTTGAGCGTATCCTTCGCCGATGGAGGTTTGCAATATGCTACAGGTTAAGCGGCATAAATGGCTTCCTAAACGGGAGAAATCAGGTGACGTATCTATGTGACAACGGGGCGGTCCCTTTGTCACATTGCGATTACGTCGCGCCACGAAAACGGGCTATCTACTACGTTTAACCCGCATGGGTCGACCATAACCGAGTTTTCGCAAAAAACGCAAGCCGTCTACCTGCGGTTTTAATTTCGCGATGTTCCGTATGGTCGGGGGTAACCGGTCAAACGTAGTAGATAGGCCCACTTCGTGGCAAGCGAGTCAACTCGGAGCAGAGGGCAGTCAAAAAAGCCCCGTCCCAAATTGACTGCTTTTGAGTTGCGGTGATATACGGACCGTTTGAGGCTTCTGGCTTGTAAAACAGTCCGTTTTTCACCGCAGCTGATGAGGGAATGGGTTAGCGCAGCAGGCCGGCTACTTCGCCGGCTAGGGTGATGGTGCCGGCTGCTACGAAGGACTCACCCGCGGCATCGAAGGCAGCGAGGGCCTCGGACACGCTCGGGTATACGCCTGCGAGCTTATCGGCATCAACGAGGGCGGCGAGCTCCTCTGCCGGCAGGGCACGATCGGAATCGGTCTGGGTCACGACCACGCGCGGAAAGGCAGGAATCAGCACGTCGACGATGCCCGCCACGTCCTTGTCGGCCAGCGCAGCGCACAGCAGCGTGGGGCGATTCTCCACGCACGGATCGATCTCGTCCAGCGCGCTCACAAAGTTCTCGCAGCTCTGAGGGTTATGGCAGGCATCAATCAGCTTGAGCGGATCGGTCCCCAACACGTCAAAACGACCCGGTGTGGGGCAACCCATAAGCGAAGCATCCAGTGCCTCGTGGTCGAGCTCACGACCCAGATACCCCTCGCAGAGCATAATCGCGCACGCTGCATTCTGCGGCTGATATGCCGGCTTAACCATGCCCGTCGTATAGATCGCACGCGGCGTGGTGCAGCTAAACTCAACCGTGTCGCCCACATGCGCAGGCACCTTAGTCGTGGCGTGGCTCACCACGAGCGGCACGACGCCGCACGCGCGGCAACGGGCATCCATCACGCGCTGAACGCTCGCCTCGTGCGTGCCCTCGCCCAAAACAACCAAGCGCCCGGGTTTGATAACCGCAGCCTTCTCCCCCGCAATGGCCTCGAGCGTGTCGCCCAAAATGCGCGTATGGTCGAGCCCAATGCCCGTAATGGCAACGGCGACGGGATCGGTCGCACTTGTGGCGTCCCAACGCCCGCCCATGCCAACCTCAAGCACGGCAACATCCACCGCAGCCTCGGCAAACACTACCAATGCGGCAGCCGTCAGCAGGTCAAACGGCGTGATGGAATAGGCGCGCTCTCCCGCCGCCACACGACGAGCATTCACGCGATGCCCCGCCTCGACGGCGGCAGAAACGCCACGGGCAAACGCCTCATCGCTCACAACGCGCCCATCGACCTCCATGCGCTCGGGATAGCGCACAAGCTGCGGCGACGTATACAGCGCGGTCTTTAACCCCTCACCACGAAGGATGGCAGCCGAAAAACGCGTGGTCGAAGTCTTGCCATTGGTACCGGCGACCTGAATGCAATCGAAATACTCATCCGGACGTCCCAACTCATCGAGCATATCGACAACCGTCTCGAGCAGAGGACCAGCATCCCCAGAAATCCGCCCCGTATCAGCAGCAAGTCCAACAGCCTCATCAAACGAAAGCAAATCAAACGAGAAAGGAACGACATACGACCCAGAACGCTTAGCCATAACCCAAAGTCTCCCATAACAGAAAAAGAGGCCCACCAAAAAGAATGAGCCCCTCGCGTTGACAATATCAGCCTTTACCCGCTTGCAGCAAGATCAAGGCCACAACCAAGTGACCTCACCAGGCAGCAGACGCCCCCGTAACCGCCATGGGAGCGGTTTGGGGCTTTGCTCGATACAAGTTCCGCACGAGCCGAAGGCCACTTAATGTGGCCTTCGTGCGAGCAGGACTGTCCGCAGTAGCGAGCAAAGCCCCAAACCGCGTCCCTCAGTACCGCCTACGAGAAGTCAGCAACCTGAGCAGTCAGCGCCGCCAGGATCTCCTTGAGCTCAGCTGCACGGTCCCTCTTCTTCTGAACCACCGCGGGCGCGGCCTTAGCCACAAAGCCCTCGTTGGCGAGCGTCTTCTCGCAGCCGGCGAGCTCCTTCTGGGCCGCGGCGATCTCCTTCTCCAGGCGTGCCTTCTCAGCCGAAAGGTCAACCTTGCCCTCGAGCACCACAAAGGCCTCGACGCCGCTGTCGACCACGGCGATGCTCGCAGCCGGCTTCTCAACGTCGGTACCCATGACCAGCGAGGCGGTGTTCGCCAGCGGCTCGATGGTCGAGCGCAGGCTCTCGAGCTTCTCGATGTCCTCGGCACCGGCGCGCACGACCACGTCGAGCTCGGCCTTGGGGCTCAAGCGATAACGCGAACGCGTGGCGCGGGCGGCGGACACAACGGTGCGGCACAGCTCAAACGCGCGCTCGGCATCCTCGTCAACATACTTAGCATAGTCGGCGGGCTCGGGCCACTTGGCGATCATGAGCGCCTCGGCGCGATCCACGTTGCCCTCTGCATCCAGGTCGAGCACGCTCGCCGGCATGTTGTCCCAAATTTCCTCGGTGACAAACGGCATGAGCGGGTGCATCAGGCGAATGGAGGTGTCGAGCACAAAGATCAGGTTACGCTGCGCTTGCAGACGTCCCTCGCCCTTCAGACGGGCCTTGGTGACCTCGACATACCAGTCACAGACCTCGTTCCAGAAGAACTGCTGCACGCCGCGGGCCATATCGCCAAAGGTGTAGTTCTCAATACCCTCGGTGACCATCTTTACGGCCTTGGCCAGACGGCTGAACATCCAGGCGTCTGCCGGCGTCTCCACGACGGGCTCGCCGGGCGTGTAGCCCTCCATGTTCATAAGCAGGAAGCGGCTGGCGTTCCAGATCTTGGTCACAAACGACTTGGCCTGCTCGGTGCGCGGGCTATCGATGAGCTTCTTGGTCTTCTTGTCGATGTTCGCGTCGAACTTGACGTCCTGGTTGTTGGTGCACAGCGTGAGCAGGTTGAAGCGCATGGCGTCGGCGCCGTACATGCCAATGAGGTCCATGGGGTCTACGCCGTTGCCCTTGGACTTGGACATGCGGCTGCCGTCCTTGGCCAGAATCGTCGGGTAGATAACGACGTCCTTAAACGGCACCTCGTCCAAGAAATATAGCGAGCTCATGACCATGCGGGCGACCCACAGCGCGATGATGTCGCGCGCGGTGACGAGCGCCGTCGTGGGGTGATGGCCCTCGAGCAGCTCCGGCTTTTGCGGCCAGCCCTGCGTGGCGAAGGTCCACAGCTGTGAGCTGAACCAGGTGTCCAGCACGTTCTCGTCCTGGTGCACGTGATGGCCGCCGCACTTGGGGCACACGTCGGTGTCCTCGGTAAGGGCGTCCTCCCAGCCGCAATCCTCGCAGTAGAACACGGGGATGCGATGGCCCCACCACAGCTGGCGGCTGATGCACCAGTCCTTAAGGTTCTCCATCCAGGTGGTGTAGGTCTGCGTCCAGCGCGCGGGGTGGAAGGTGACCTTGCCGGAGTTGACGGCGTCCAGCGCCGGCCCCTTGAGCTTGTCGACGGCCACAAACCACTGCTCAGACAGCCACGGCTCCAGGGCGGAATCGCAACGGTAGCAGTGCATGACGGAGTGGTCATGGTCCTCGACGTGGTCGAGCAGACCGTGCTCGTCGAACCACTTGATAACGGCCTCGCGGCACTCGTCGCGGTTCATGCCGGTAAACTCGCCGTAGCCCTCGACGACCACCGCGTGCTCGTCGAAGATGTTAATCTGCGGCAGGTCGTGGGCCTGACCCATGGCGTAGTCGTTGGGGTCGTGGGCCGGGGTGACCTTGACGAAGCCGGAGCCAAAATTGGCGTCGACGTGGTAGTCGGAGAAGATGGGAATCTCGCGGTTGACAATCGGCAGCATGACGGTCTTACCCACAAAGGCGGCCTTCTCGGGGTCCTTCGGGGAGACGGCGACGCCCGTGTCGCCGAGCATGGTCTCGGGGCGCGTGGTGGCGACGACGATGTAGTCCTGGCCGTTGACCGGCTCGGTCAGCGGATAGCGCAGGTGCCACAGGTGGCCCTTCTCGTCCTTGTACTCGGCCTCGTCGTCCGAGATAGCGGTAGTGCAGTTGGGGCACCAGTTGACGATGCGCTTGCCGCGGTAGATCAGGCCGTCGTGGTACCAGTCGCAGAAGACCTTGCGCACGGCCTGGGCATAGTCCTCGTCCATGGTGAAGCGCTCGTTATCGAAGTCGACGGAGCAGCCCATGCGCTTGATCTGCTCGACGATGATCCCGCCGTACTCGTGGGTCCAGTCCCAGCAGGCGTCGACAAACTTGTCGCGACCGATCTCCAGGCGGCTGATGCCCTCGCTCTTGAGCTTCTTGTCGACCTTGGTCTGCGTGGCGATACCGGCGTGATCGGTGCCGAGTACCCAGCGCGTGGACTTGCCGCGCATGCGGGCCATACGAATAATGGCGTCCTGGATGGAGTCGTCGGTGGCGTGACCCATGTGGAGCTTACCAGTCACGTTGGGAGGCGGAATGGTGACGGTGCAGTCGCCCACACCCTCACGGCGCTTGTAGTAGCCGCCGTCGAGCCACTTCTGCAGGATCGCCGGCTCGTTGGTCGACGGATCGTAGTTCTTGGGCATTTCTTCCATATATCTCTCCCTTGCCCGTCGGGGAGGAATGTAGGCCCGATTTTCGCTCGGTCAGGTCCTGGGCTCGCTCGAAGACCACATTAAGTGGTCTTCGGCTCGTGCGGAATCTACGAAAATCGGGCCTACATTCCTCCCCTTAGGTATCGATTACTTCAGTCTGAATGACTTCGCTG
This sequence comes from uncultured bacterium, assembly GCA_905214105.1. Classification (GTDB taxonomy): domain Bacteria; phylum Actinomycetota; class Coriobacteriia; order Coriobacteriales; family Coriobacteriaceae; genus Collinsella. The sequence goes on along the minus strand of CAJMKK010000005.1, from coordinate 95,305 downwards.
AGGCTTAAACAAACACACAGAATAACACAGGTAGTTGGGGTTATTGCGTATATATAAAATAGCCTCCGACCGTGGATGGTCGGAGGCTATTTAGAAACACGTTTTAGGCTGGTTTACCCGTAGATGCGTTTGGGCTGTTCGGTGCCCTTTACGGAGGCTTCGGTCACGATGACCTTGGTGACGCCCTCCTCGCTGGGGAGGTCGAACATCGTCTGCTGCAGCACGTCCTCGCAGATGGAGCGCAGGCCGCGGGCGCCGGTCTTGCGGGCAAGCGCCATGCGGGCGATCTCGTGCAGAGCAGCGTCCTCAAACTCAAGCTCAACGTCCTCGAGCTGGAACATCTTGCGGTACTGACGCACCACGGCGTTCTTGGGCTCGGTCAGGATCGACACCAGGTCGTCCTCGTCGAGCGCCTGCGTCTGGGTGACGACGGGCGTACGGCCCACAAACTCGGGAATCATGCCAAAGGCGTTGAGGTCCTGCGGGAGCACCTGGCGCAGCAGATCGTTCTCGTCGACCGAGGTGGGGCCGGCGATCTCGGAGTTAAAGCCCACGCCCTTGTTGCCCACGCGATCGGCGATGATCTTGTCCAGACCCACAAAGGCACCGCCGCAGATGAACAGGATGTTGGTCGTGTCGATCTGCAGCAGCTCCTGCTGGGGATGCTTGCGGCCGCCGGTGGGCGGAACGCTTGCCACCGTGCCCTCAAGAATCTTAAGCAGCGCCTGCTGAACGCCCTCGCCCGAAACATCGCGGGTGATGGAGAGGTTCTCGGCCTTGCGGGCGATCTTGTCGATCTCGTCCACGTAGATAATGCCAACCTGCGCGCGCTCAATGTCGCCATCGGCAGCGTTGATGAGCTTGAGCAGGATGTTCTCCACGTCCTCGCCCACATAGCCGGCCTCGGTGAGCGCGGTAGCGTCGGCGATGGCAAACGGCACCTCGAGGATGCGCGCGAGCGTCTGGGCGAGCAGGGTCTTACCGGTACCGGTGGGACCGAGCAGCAGGATGTTGGACTTGGCGAGCTCTACCTCGTCCATATCGTCATCGAACTGCGAGCCCAAACCGTCATCAAAGGCAGACACCGCAGCACCGCCCTCGATCACGCGGCGGTAGTGGTTGTACACGGCCACCGACATGGCGCGCTTGGCGTCCTCCTGACCCATAACATAGGCCGAAAGCTCGTCATAGATCTCGTGCGGCGTCGGCACGTGCGTGATGACCTGGCGGTCGTCCTCGAGCTCAAAGCCCTCGGTCTCGGGGTCCACAGCGGGCTGGGATGCAGCCTGGCCGTGGTCGTTGAGGAAGCCCGGCAGCTTGCCGTTGCGGGCAGCATCCATAAAGTCCGAAGCCAGCGACTCCTCCAAAATCTCAGAGCAGGCGGCGACGCACTCGTCACAGATAAAGATGTTGGTCGGACCCTTTACGAGGCGACGGACCTGGCCCTGCTCTTTTCCGCAGAAGGAGCAGCGGATGGGGTTGCCGTTCTCGTCAAAGTTGTCCTGCATGTTTCCTGCCATCCTAGGCGTCCTTCGCGGCGATATCGCGCGAGGTGACGATACGGTCGATCAGACCGTAGTCGAGGGCCTCGGAAGCGGTCAGGTAGTTGTCGCGCTCGGTATCGGCCTGGACCTTCTCGATGGGCTGGCCCGAGGCGTCGGACAGGATCTGGTTGAGCTCGCGACGGGTCTTCTTGATCTCCTCGGCAACGATCTCGATCTCGGTCTGCTGGCCCTGGGCACCGCCGCTGGGCTGGTGAATCATGACCTTGGAGTGCGGCAGGCAGAAGCGCTTGCCCTTGGCGCCGGCCGAAAGCAGCACGGCGGCCATGGACGCGGCCATACCGACGCAGATGGTGGAGACCTGCGGCTTGATGAAGTTCATGGTGTCCAGAATCGCCAGGCCGGAGTAGACCTCGCCGCCGGGCGAATTGATGTAGAGCGAGATATCCTTCTCGGCATCCTGGCTCTCAAGATGCAGCAGCTGGGCAACGACCAGGTTGGCGCTGACGGAGTTGATCTCCTCGCCCAAGAAGATGATGCGGTCGTTGAGCAGGCGCGAATAGATATCGTAGCTGCGCTCGCCGCGCGGCGTCTGCTCGATAACGTATGGCACGAGGGCGGAATCGAACTTGGCGATCATACGCATCTCCATTTCTCTCTTGCGGACCAAATTGGTTCTAGATAAACGTACGGTGCCCGCATGCTATGCATTGGCTGGCACCGTACGAAGCAACCGGATAACCGGTGTATAACTTTACCCCATCACGGGCGCACGCATGCGCTCGCGGGCAAGGTGGCGAGAATTACTCGGCGTCCTTGACGGTCTCGTCGACCTCGGTCACCTTGGCGTTCTCGACCAGGTGGTCGACGGCCTTGGAGCGACGGATGGACTCGCGGACGGCAGGCATGCGGCCATCGGCGATGAACTCAGCCTTGGAAGCCTCGACGTCCTTGACGCCGGCCTTCTCGAACTCGGCGTTGATGTCGTCCTCGGTGACCTCAATCTTGAGCTCGCGGGCGAGGGCGTCCAGAGCCAGGGACTCACGGGCAACGTCGTTGGCCTGCTTGTGCAGGTCGCCGATGAACTGCTCCATGGTCAGACCGGAAGCGGGCAGCCAGGTGTCCAGGGTCATGCCGCGGGCAGCGAGGTTGGACAGGAAGTTCTGGCCAAGCTCCTCAAAGACGGACTGCTCGTAGTCGGCGTCCATCTCGTCGAGCTGCAGGCGCTCGGCGAGAGCGGAGACGCAACGGTTCTCCTTCTCGGCCGGGAGGCGGGAAGCCTTGTCCTGCTCGATCTCGAGCTTGATGGCGTCGCGCATAGCGTCGATGCTGTCGAAGCCAAAGTCGGACTTGACGAGCTCGTCGGTGAGCTCGGGGGTGTTGCGGACCTTGATGCCCTTGACGGTGACCTCGACGGTGTGAGTCTCGGCCTCCTCGCCCTCCTCGACCTCGTCGGTCCAGGTGACGGTCTTGACGTCGTCAACGTTAGCGCCGATCAGGGCCTCGTTGAACTCCTTGGGGTTACTGTCGCTACCGGCAATGAGCATGCGGCCCTCGGCGGCAAAGTTGTCGGCGTTCTCGACGGCCTTGAGGTCGACGGTCACATAGTCCTCGGCCTCGACGGCGCGACCCTCGACGTCCTCGAAGGTGGCACGGTAGTTGAGGAGCATCTCGACCTGGTTGTTGATCTCGGACTCGGTGACCTCCGCAGGGGGCATCTCGATCTCGACGGCGTCGAAGGAGGAGAGCTCAGCGGCGGGACGCAGGGAGAACTCGACGGTGTAGGTGTAGTCCTCGTGATCCTTGGCTAGGTCGAGGTCCTTGTAGTCACCGTTCTTGGTGGGGACGATGTCCAGCTCGTTGAGGACGGCGGGCTCGTTGGCGGCGATCAGGTCGTTGGTAGCCTGAGCGAGGGTAGCCTCGGCGCCCAGGGCGGAGTCGATGACCGGACGGGGGGCCTTACCGGCGCGGAAGCCCGGGAAGCGGTACTTCTTGGCAGTGTCCTTGTAAGCCTTCTTGATCGCGGCGTCGACGTCGGCGGCCGGGATGGTGACCGTAGCGGTGAGCTTGGCGTCCTTGACGTCAGAAGCGGTGATGTTCAACACGTTCCTCCTCATACTGCCCAGCTTATCTGAGGTGCTGGTACCTTTATGCAACAAGCGTCGCGAAGGCATAAGCCAACGCGGGTGCGTTGGTGCGGGCGAAAGGACTCGAACCTTCACGGGAATCCCACCAGAACCTAAATCTGGCGCGTCTACCAATTCCGCCACGCCCGCATGAGCGCACAGACTAGGAATGATAGCAGATACGAACGGCAAGCGCACGCACACCTTTTACAGGCTCACGACCTCACCACGAGTGCAAAAGGCGGGGCGAGTTGCCCCGCCCCGCCAATTACGACTTGTTCGCCGACCCGCTACTCCCCCAGCAGGGCCTTCTCGGGCGTGATGGGCAGCGAGCGAACCTGGTGGCCGGTGGCGTGTGCCACGGCTGAGGCCACGGCGGCGAGCGGCGTGTTGATGACGACCTCGCCGATCGACTTGGCGCCAAACGGGCCCGTCGGCTCGTAGCTCGGCTCAAAGGCCACGCGAATGCTGCCGATATCCAGGCGCGTGGGCAGCTTGTAGCTCATAAAGTTGTCGGTGCGCAGACGGCCGCGCTCATCGTGCTCGACAATCTCGTAGAGCGCGTGGCCGATACCCTGGGCAATGCCGCCCTCGGCCTGGACGCGCGCGAGCGCCTCGTTGATCACGGTGCCGCAGTCAACGGCCGCCGCGTAGTCCACCACGGTCACCTTGCCGGTGGCCTTGTCGACCTCGACCTCGGCAATGCCGGCCATAAACGGCGGAGGCGAAACGGGCAGGCAGGCAGAGGCATGCGAGGTGAGCGCGTCGCCGCCCGCGATGTTCTTGACGCACAAGTTGGCAAAGTCGCGCAGCGTGAGGTAGCGGTTCTGCTCGCGTGCGGCACGCTCGTCGGACAGGCGCACGTACTGGCCATCGAAGACCACGTCGGCGGCGTCCACATCCCACATCTGAGCGGCCTTGGCGCAAATCTTCTCACGCAGCTCGGTCGCGGCGTTCTTGGCGGCAAGGCCCGTCACGTAGGTACCGGAGCTCGCGTACGAGCCGGCGTCGAACGGCGACACGTCGGTGTCCACGCCGCGCACCACGATCAGCGAGCTCTCCACGCCCAGCTCCTCGGCGGCAATCTGCGCCAGGATCGTGTCGACGCCCATGCCGTTATCGGTGGCGCCGGTGCCGATGGTAATGAAGCCGTCCTCTTCCAGGCGCATGTCGATGCCGGCGATGTCCACGTTGGAGATGCCCGAGCCCTGCATGGTGAGCGCGCAGCCCAGGGCGCGCACGCGGTCGCCCAGGTCCACGGCCAGCGGCTTGTCGCGCCAGCCAATCATGTCCATCGCGCGCAGCAGGCAGTGGTCGAGTGCACAGGCGTTGAGCTTCTCGTTGTAATACTGCGGCATGATCTCGCCCTCGCGCACGATGTTCTTAAGGCGCAGGTCGGCGGGGTCCATGTGCAGCATGTCGGCGAGCTCGTTGACGGCGCTCTCCACGGCAAACTGCCCCTGGGTGGCACCGTAGCCGCGATACGCGCCGCCGCGGTTAGTGTTGGTGTAGACGGCGTCCCAGCTAAAGCGGCTCGCCTTCACGTGGTTGTAGATGGGCAGGCTCTTGTGGCCCGAGAGTCCGATCGTCGTGGTAGCGTGCTCGCCGTACGCGCCGGCGTTGGACAGCGTATGCAAGTCGATGGCCGTGATGGTGCCGTCGTTCATGGCGCCCAGCTTAACGGTCATCTGCATCTGGTGGCGCGAGTTGCCCGCGGTGATGGTCTCCTCGCGGGTGTAGCAGCAATAGCTCGGACGGCCGGTCTGCTGCGTCACGAACGCCACGAAGATCTCGCAGCAGCCCGTCTGCTTGGAGCCAAAGCCGCCACCGATGCGCGGCTTAATGACTTGCACCTGCGACTGCGGGATGTCGAGCGACTGCGCGACCATGCGGCGCACGTGGAAGGGCACCTGCGTAGAGGTGGTCACCGAGATGCGGCCGAACGCGTCGGTCGTCGCGAAGGCGCGGAAGGTCTCCATGGGCGCGGTCTGCGTGGCCTGGCTGGTGTAGGTGCGCTCAAAGACGATGTCGCTCTGGGCGAACGCCTCATCAAGGTCGCCAAAATCGCTGGTACCGCTGCACACCAGGTTGCGAGCAACGTCGCCGCCCTGCGGGAACATAAAGGTCACGTCGCCCTCGGGGTGGACCACGATGTCATTATCGAGTGCCTGGGTAAAGTCGAGCAGGGGCTCGAGCACCTCGTAGTCGACCTTGATGAGCTTGAGCGCCTTGTCGGCGGCCTCCTCGGTCTCGGCAGCGACGATCGCCACCTCCTCGTTTTGGTAACGCACGAGGTTCTCGAGAATCAGGCGGTCGTAGGGACTCGGCTGCGGATAGCTCTGGCCGGCGATAGTAAAGCGGCGCTTGGGCACGTCCTCGTAGGTGTATACGCCCACCACGCCGGGCACCTTCAGGGCGCGCGACGTATCGATAGAGCGAATCTTGGCGCGCGCATAGGGACTGCGCTTGAGTTTGACGATGACCGCGCCGACGGGCACCATATCGCCCGTGTAGACGGGACGGCCCTCGAGCAGGGCCTTCGAGTCCTTCTTGGGCTGCTTGTGGGTGATCTGCTTGTAGGAGACCCCGTCAGAGCTGGTGTCGTTGACGGGCAGCTCGGGCATCTCAAAGCCCACCTGTACGCCAGATTCGTTGAGGAAGCGGACGATGGCGCGCAGCTGGCTCTCATAGCCGCTGCAACGGCACAGGTTACCGGCAAGCTGGCGCGACAGCTCCTCGCGCGTGGCGACGAGGCTCGGGTCCTCCTTGGCGGCGCGGGCAAGCGCCAGCACGTTCATGATGAGGCCGGGGGCGCAAAAACCGCACTGCTCGGCACCTTCGGCGGCCATGGCACGGGCGAGCGCCTCTGACTCGGCCTTGAGGCCCTCGAGCGTGGTGACCGAACGGCCCTCAACACGGGCGGCGGGAACCGAGCAGCTCAGCACCGGGTCGCCGTCGAGCCACACCGTGCACAGGCCGCAGTTGGTGGTCTCACAGGCGCAGCGCACCGACGCACAACCCTGCTCGCGCAACAGCGCAAAGAGCATGGTGTCGGGGGCAATCTGAACCTTGACCTTACGGCCGTTGAGCGTAAAGGAAAGATCGATGAGTTTGGCAGCCATTAGCGCACCTCGCTAGAATCGACGCCGGGCACGCGGCGGCAGGAATACTCGTCCGTGGCATATTTGGGGACTTGCACGGTCTCGAGCTCGCGGGCAAGCGCGGCCGAAAGCTCGATGCCGGCGGCGCGGCGCACGGCCTGAATCGCCAGCGGGGCCGAGATGCGGCGGCGGTACTCAGCCGAGCCCCACATGTTGGTGCCATAACTCAGCGCGCGCACGGACGCGGCCAGGGCGCGCAGCTCGTCCTCGGAAGGCTGCTTGCCGACAAGGCCGCATGCCTCGCCCTGCAGCAGAGCCGCACGCAGAGGGCGGGCACCCACGGTGACATGCCAGGAGCCGTCCCACCAGGCGGCGGTAACGTTCAGCGAGGGGAAGTCGGTCGCGGCTTTACGCACGGCCTCATAGCTCGCGCGGTAGTCGTGCTTGACGACCACGACATGCTCGATAACGTCACGCACGTAGCCCATGTCAACGAACTCCGCGAGCGGCACGCGGCCGGCGCCCGTCAGCTCAACATAGGAATCGAGCGCGAGGAAGGCGGAGAGCACATCCGAGAAGCCAAAGCGGCCGTAGATGCTGCCGCCCACCGTGGCGGTATTGCGTAACTGCACGCCCACGATGTCGTGGACGGCAAACTCAAAAACATTGTTGACAAGCGCGTTGAGCCCGGCATGACGCTCGAGCTGGCGCAGGGTGCACATGGCACCGATGCGAAACTCGGTCTCGGTCTCCTCGATCTGATCGAGTCCGCAGGCCGAAAGGTCAATCGCCGTCGCCACACGACGCGAACCCAGGCGCATCCAGATGCCGCCGCCCACAATCTTGTTGTTGCGGTTCTTCTGCAAGAGCTCATAGGCTTCGGCCGCGTTTCCAACACGGACGTAGGTACCGAACTTGAGCACGTTCTCCCCCATCTCTTCACTTGTCCAGTACCTCTAAGTGTACCAAACGAGAGCGCACGACCCTCACCACCATAGAAAAAGGCTCCCGGCAGGAATTGCCGGAAGCCTTAGACGCATCAGCTGGTGCTGTACGGAGCTCTGTTGAGCTGGATTTAGCAGACGCCCTGGGCGAGCATGGCATCGGCGACCTTCAGGAAGCCGGCGATGTTGGCACCCATGACGAAGTTGCCCTCCTCGCCGTACTCCTTGGCGGTGTCGTCCACGTTGTGGAACATGCCGCGCATGAGCTGCTCGAGCTTGCCGTCGACCTCCTCGAAGGTCCAAGACAGGTGCTCGGCGTTCTGGCTCATCTCCAGGCCGGACACGAGCACGCCGCCGGCGTTGGCAGCCTTGCCGGGCATAAAGGCGACGCCGTTCTCCTGGAAGTAGGTCGTGGCCTCGATGGTCGTGGGCATGTTCGCGCCCTCGCCGACCACCTTGCAGCCGTTGGAGACGAGCGCCTGGGCGTCCTCGAGCAGCAGCGTGTTCTCGCGAGCGCAGGGCAGCGCGATGTCGCAGGGCAGCTGCCAAACGCCACGGCCGTCGCCCTCGTGCCACACGGCGTCGGGCTTCTCGTCAACGTACATAGCGAGCGTAACGCCCTTGTCGTGGCCGGAACGCTTCTTGTTGTAGACGTGCTCGAGCACGGTGTAGTCGATACCGTCGGGATCCTCGACCCAGCCGTGAGTATCGGAGCAGGCCAGCACCTTGCCGCCGAGCTGGGAGACCTTCTGGACCGCGTAGATGGCGACGTTACCGGAGCCATGAACGACGACGTTCTTGCCCTCGAAGGAGTCGCCGCGGCTCTTGAGGTACTCGTCCACAAAGTAGACCAGACCGTAACCGGTGGCCTCGGTACGGGCGAGCGAGCCGCCAAAGGAAAGGCCCTTGCCGGTAAGGACGCCGGTCCACTCGTTGGTCAGGCGCTTGTACTGACCGAACAGGTAGGCAACCTCGCGGCCGCCAACGCCCAGGTCGCCGGCGGGAACGTCGGTGTTGGGGCCAATGTGGCGATAGAGCTCGGTCATGAAAGACTGGCAGAACTGCATGATCTCGTTGTTGGACTTGCCCTTGGGGTCAAAGTCGGAGCCGCCCTTGCCGCCGCCCATGGGAAGGGTGGTCAGGCTGTTCTTGAGGATCTGCTCCAGGCCCAGGAACTTGAGCATACCCAGGGTGACCGTCGGGTTAAAGCGCAGGCCGCCCTTGTAGGGTCCAATGGCAGAGTTGAACTCGACGCGATAGCCGCGGTTGACCTGAACCTTGCCCTGGTCGTCGACCCAGGGAACACGGAACATGACGATGCGCTCGGGCTCGACGAGGCGCTCCAGCAGGGCGGCCTCCTCGTACTCGGGGTGGGCGTCGAGCGCCGGCTGAATGGTGCCGAGGATCTCGGTCGCGGCCTGGATGAACTCAGGCTGCTCGGGATAGCGGGCCTTGAGCTCTTCGAGAACTTTCTGCGTGTAGCTCATGCTTCCTCCAATGACGGGAAACGAAAAATGTCGGTCGCGGCACCCTATGCGCCGCGAACTTTATCGTGTATGGATAATATCGCACTGTTGCGGCAAAGTTTCGCATAAGCCGACGAGCAGATGTTTCGTTTTGATTACGATGCAGGTAGAAGCGTTTTTGAGCACCCGACGCACAAATCGCGTGTTTCGAAGCTGTTTCGTCTACATGTTCCGAACCACCACATTGGGGACAGGTACCTTTGTGGTGGTGTTGGTGATTAGAGGACGAGCTGGTGGTAGTCGGCGGGGGTTATGCGGTCTTCGGTGGCAGCGCGGAAGGCGGCGAGGGCATCGCCCGAGAACGGCATGGCCCAGCACAGGCCGCAACCGGCGGTGATGGAGCCGGGCAGCGGCATGATGCGCCCGGGCACACCGGCGGCAAGACACAGCTGCTCGCATTCCATCACATCGAAGGTGCTGTCGAACGACACGATGATCTTGCGTTCGTGGTCGAGGGCATCACCGGTCGGGCCTTCACGGTGTGCCTCACGATACGCCGCGGCGGCCGCTTCCTCTTCCGCGGTATGCCCGCAGCCTCCGCAGCCGCAAGTACAAGGCTCAGACCCATCGCAAGTGCAAGGTTCCCCAGTATCGGGACAGATATCGTGAGACATGGCAACTCCAATCGTCTAGGCGAGTAACTCGGCCGCCGCAAACTCCTCGGGCGTATTGACGTTCTCGAAGCAGAGCGTCGAGCCGGCGGCCTTAACGATCTGCGGCTCATCCATATAACCGGCCTGAACGCGATTGATCAGGCAGCGAATGCGCTGTCGGTCGCAAGAGAGCAGCTCTTGGGCAACCGGCGCACACGCGTCACGGCGCCAGACGGCGCAAAGCGGCTCAATCCCCCGCTCCTCGCGCGGCACGCACACATCGAGCGCCTCGGCCTCAACATGATCGGCAAGCGCGCCGATGAGTTCCGGCGAGACAAACGGCATATCGCAGGCAACGATCGCCACGAGAGTCAGCCGAGCCGCAACCAACGAGCTCGCGATGCCGCGCATGGCGCCCGCCGATCCTTCAAGGTCCGCCACCACACGCGGCACCAGGCCGCCAAACGTGCGCTCCTCAAGATAGGCAAGCTCGCAAGGGCGCGACGTCGTCACGACCAGCTCGCCGGCAACTGGCGCCAGCCGACCCAGCACGCGCTCGATGAGCGGCTCGCCGCAAAACGCCATGCGGGCCTTATCGCAGCCCATGCGCGAGGACAGCCCGCCCGCCTGGACGACACAAGAAAGATCGGCACGTCTTACGGTAGTCATACGGCAAAACACCTCCATCGGCACGTTCAAAATCCAGCGCACGGGGCAAATACCGTAGACGACATGACAGACGACACGGCGGACCCGTACAAAAACAAAACAGCGCCTTTGCGGCACGCAGTAAGACCGCGAGCACAAAAGCGCTGGTAGCGTATGGCGGGAACGTATGTGAATCGAACACATCCAAGACGTTTTGCACGCCTCGCAACGGTTTTGAGGACCGCGGAGCCCACCGGAGCCCATCCGTTCCCAAGTGCGGCGGTATTTTACCAAACCGAAACGGCTCCATCCCAAAAAGACGAACAAGAAGTTGCGGTGGAATAGTTCCTGTATTTGCTGCCAAAGCCTCCAAATAGGAACTATTTCACCGCAACTGAGGAGGCGGGAGCGAGTGACCGGCCTAGCGCAGGGACCTCAGGCCGCCGGCGTCCTTGTCGAGCACCGTAAAGCGCACGGCATCCAGGTGCTCCAAGATGCTGATGGCGCGTTTACGCGACACGACCAGGGCCTCGCGCAGCACGCTCGTGGTGGCAGCGCCACCGGCGTCGGCAATGGCGGAAGCGACGAGCTCACGCGCGCGGGCCTCAGCGGCAGCAGACAGGGCCACGTCGCGCTCGACCTTCACGATGGAACGGTTGAGCGAAAGCTCGCGCAGGGCGCGCGTCATGGTGTCGCGATCGAGCTGCAGTTGCTCGCCCACCTCGGGCAATGTCGGTGCATCGAGGCCGGCTTCGTCCAGCAAGGCAACGATACGTTCGCAGGCCTCGCGCACCACACGCGCCGCGGCGGCAGCGGAGTGTGGATCGAACACCTCGGCGCCCTCGGCAGCGCATACGCCACGCGAGCAGCCCTCGGCAATCAGAGCCGCGGCAACTGTATCATCAGCGGCAGGCCACGCAGCATGGGAAACGGCGCCGGGCGTAAAGCCCGTCTCCTTGGGAGACGCCGCATGCATGGCTGACAGGGTCGCCGCCAGTGCATCCATCGCGGCGTCCAGCACCACGGCGTCCGCATAGAGGTCCGCATCGCCCACGGCAAGCTTGCGAACGGAGCCCTGCGACACCAACTCGCGCAGTGCGGCATCGACCTCGCCGACACCAAAATCCAAAGCCTCGGCAACATCAACCGCCGTAACCGGCAGCGTCTGCAGCGCTAGCCAAGCGCCCACACCGCCCGCGATATCGCCGGACTCGAGCGCCGCATACAGCGTACGCTCGCCGGCCGAAAGCTCGCGCGAGCGACGGCAGCGCGAAAGCAGCACGCTCCCGCCGCCAATAAGCATCACGGGCGAATAGGACAGCACCACGGCACGGTCTCCAGCACGCAGCGGCAGCGGATCATCCAGGCGCACCTGAACGATACGGGTCTCGCCCACCGCCATGGGGGCCTCGCCCTCCATGAACATGATGCGACCGACAACCTCGGCCGTACCCGCCATCACGTGCACACGCGCACCCGACTCGAGCACACGCGGCTTAGCTCCCTCGCGACCCAAATACGTAAACGTCATCATAAAGCGCATCGTCTGGCCAAAGCGGCCCGCCACGCCGAGCATCTCACCGCGATCGAGCGTGGAGACGGCATCGCCCACCAAGTTGAGCGCCACACGCTGACCGGGCAGTGCCTGCTGCGTGTCACCATGCACTTGGATCCCGCGCACGCGGCAGACCGTACGCGACGGCAGCGCGACGAGCTCATCCCCCACCGCGACGGGCGCATCGTGCAACGTTCCCGTCACCACGGTACCGGCGCCCTTGATCGTAAAGCAGCGGTCGATGGGCAGACGCGGTGCGGCATTGGTGAGCTCGGCACGGGCACGGCAGGAATCCCAGCAAGCGGCAACCTGCTCGTCGAGCGCAGCCAGTAGGTCATCGATTCCCGCGCCGGTCTTGGATGACACGGGCACGATCGGCGCGTCCGCAAACACGGTGTCCGACAAAAAATCATCGACGTCGAGCTCGGCAAGCTCGGTCATCTCGGTATCGGCCAGGTCACACATCGTCAGCGCCACCACCATATGCGTGACGCCCAGCAGCTCCAGCACATGCACGTGCTCGCGGGTCTGCGGCATCACGCCTTCGACGGCCGATACCACCAGCACAGCAACGTCGATGCCCGTGGCGCCCTGCACCATGGCGCGCAGATAATGCGCATGCCCTGGCACGTCGACCAGACCAACGATCTTGCCACTCGGCAGCGCCAGTTCGCCAAAGCCAAGCTCAACGGTCATGCCGCGACGACGCTCAACTTCCAGGCGGTCGGGGTTTTTGCCCGTCAGTGCCTCGATGAGCGCCGACTTACCGTGGTCGACATGGCCCGCCGTGCCAACGATAACGGGACACTCCACCAGCGCTTGGACCTCACTCATCGAGCAATCGCCTTCTCTACACATGCGGCAAGCGTCGATGCCGCCGTCTCGATATCGCGGTCGCCCACGAGTGTGCGCACATCAAACAAAATGCGATCGTGCGAGGTTCGCGTGACGACCGGCGTGTCGAAGTCCTGGACAAGTGAGCGCTTGAGCGCGTCGACCGTCAGGCGCTCATCAACAAGACGCACGGCAACGCACATCGTCGGCAGCTCAACGGTAGGCAGCGAACCGCCACCGGGGGTCGACGATTCCTCGACAATCTCCACCTGAACGGCGCACGGGCAACCGGCCTTATCGAGCCCGGCGACCATACGATCGCGCAGCTTGCGGGCACGTCGCTCCAAATGGGCCTGCGGAAGCGTGAGCATGCTGAGCACCGGAATATCGCGATGGGCGACATCGGCGCCGTCCATGTAGATACGCAGCGTGGCCTCGAGCGCCGTGAGCGCCAACTTGCCCGGGCGCAGGGCGCGCATAAGCGGATGCGACCCACAGGCCTGGACCAGATCGCGACGCCCCATGATAATGCCGGCCTGCGCCGCGCCCAACAGCTTATCGCCCGAGCACGACACCAGATCGAGCCCTGCCGAAACCGAAGCCGGCGTAGTCTCCTCGCCGCCACGAACCAGGATGTCGTCAGGCAACAGCGCCCCCGACCCCTGGTCTTCATAGAACAGCAGGCCGTGCTTATGGGCCAGCGCGGCGAGCTCCTTTGAGCTCACTTCCTCGTGAAAACCCTCGATGCGATAGTTGGAAGGATGGACCTTGAGGATCATGGCCGTTTCGGGCGTGATGGTGCGCTCGTAGTCGCCCAGATGTGTGCGGTTGGTAGCGCCGACCTCGACGAGTTTGGCGCCCGAAGCCGCCATGACATCGGGGATACGGAAGCTGCCACCGATCTCGACAAGCTCGCCGCGGCTGACGATAACTTCTTTGCCCGCGGCATGGGTCGCCAGCACCAGCAGCACCGCGGCGGCGTTGTTGTTAACAACCAGCGCGTCCTCGGCACCGGTAAGCGAGCGGATCAGCTGCGCGGCATGTTCCTTGCGCGACCCACGCGAGCAGGTGCCCACGCTGTACTCGAGCGTGCTGTACCCGCGCGCGACCTCGGCCACGGCCTTTGCCGCCGACTCCGCGAGCGGGGCGCGACCCAAGTTGGTATGGATAACCACACCCGTGGCGTTGACGGCGGGGCGCAGGCTCGGCAGCGCAGAGCGGTGCGCACGCCACTCGATGGCCGAAGCCAGGTCGCGCTTAGAGCGCGGGGCGGCGCCGGCGCGAATGGCGGCGCGCTCCTCGTCAAGCTCGGCCGTGACGGCGGCATGCACCACCGCGTCGCAGGTCTCCCCCGCCGCCTTCACAACCGGCCACTCTGCGAGCAGCTCGTTGACGGAAGGAATGGCGCGCAGGCGGGCGCGCACCTCATCGGACATGTTCCGGCTATCGCTCATGTGCAGCCTTTCAAAAGAAACGTGGATCAGTCGAATACATCAGCTGAGTCAATTACTCGTCATTATCCCCGCGCGCGACAATCTTTTCCACGCGAACGGCGTTTTCCTGGGTGAGCGCGGCGCCCGTCAACGGGTCCCAACGTAACGGCGTATGGTCGAGCGGGCCAACGCCGAGCGCTTGGGCGCCATCCGCGCCGGTGCCAAACGAACGCCCACCGGGAGCAGCCGACGTAAAGATGCACGCCGGATGCAGATAGGGCGTCGTCTCCACGCGCACGCGGTCGCGGCCCATATCGCTCACAAGCTCGACGACCTCGCCGTCGGCGATGCCCATGTGCGCAGCAGCATCGGCATTCATCTGCACGGCATCCAGGTCCGACCCAGCCTCGGCGGCACCTTGGGCTGCAAGCCTTCGCGAGGTGTGCGACTCAAAGGGACGGTTGCCGCTAATGAGGCGAAACATCCCCGGGCCGGGCTCCACCATGGGAGCGATCCAGTTGGGCACACGACCCATGCCGGCTCGCTCCCATATGTCGCTTGCAAGCGCAATCTTGCCGCCGGCAAGCGGAATCACCGGCTCACCCGTGCGCGTCGGCAGCGCCATGCCCGTATCGGCCCAGCCGCGCTCCTTGAGCTCGTCCAGATCGATCCCAAAAGGCACCACCTGGGCAGCCGCCAGATCGTCAGACGTAAACTGGAAGTACTCGCCCACGCCACACGCCTGCGCCAGACCGGCAAAAATCTCCCGACCGGGACGCGTGTCGTCATGCAACACGGGCAGGACGGCGTTGCGGTAGAACACGCGCGCATCGTTGGTGCCTATCACCGTTCCCACGCCGCGGTCGGCCTCCAGATACGTCACGTCGGGCAGCACGAAGTCGGAAGCACGCGCCGTCTCGGACCAGCGAATATCAATCGTCACGAGCAAGTCGAGCTGCTGCAAAATACTCAACCAAGCCTGTGCATTGCCATAGCCCGCACCGGGGTTACTGGCATAGACGATGAGTCCGCGCAAATCACCGGCAAGAATCGACTGACCGATGGTCGTGCACAGGCCGCGCACCGGATCGACCAGTGGATAGCGCTCGGACCCCAGCTTGGGCCTGCGCGGCACCGACGGCGTCGCAAAGCGTGCGGGATCGAGGTCGCCCAACACAAGCGGCGTGGGCGGGTTGAGGGCACCGCCCGCGTGTCCGATGCAGCCCAGCAGCACATCGACCAGACAAATCGCGCGCGCGGTCTGGGTGCTGTTGGCATACGCGATGCCAATGCCGCCATGAAAGCCGGCGTCCACCAC
Source organism: uncultured bacterium (assembly GCA_905214105.1). Taxonomy (GTDB): domain Bacteria; phylum Actinomycetota; class Coriobacteriia; order Coriobacteriales; family Coriobacteriaceae; genus Collinsella. The sequence continues at coordinate 79,725 of CAJMKK010000005.1, read as the reverse complement.
CGCAGCAGGCGCCGCGGCAGCTAGATCGCGCGCCGTGGCGGCGATCTCTGCGGCCGGCACGTCGCACATCGACTCAGCCCACTCGGGCGTCCAAGCGCTGGCCGCCTGCGCCAGCTCGTCAAAGCCCGTGGTATAGCGGGTCACGAACTCGTGGTCATACAGGTCCTCGGCAATGAGCAGATGCGTAATGCCAAGCAGCAAGGCCAGGTCGCAGCCCGGGCGTACGCGCAGCCAGCGGTCGGCAAGCGCAGCCGAGCCGCTGCGCCGGGGGTCGACCACGATGATTTTCGCCCCGCGCCGGCGCGCATCATTGAGTGCATCAACGGCGCCCATCGTCGACGAATCGACAATGGAACGCCCCAGGTACATGATGCAGTCGGTATGCGCAAGGTCGGAGGCGGGACTATAACCTAGGCTGTGCTCCCAACCGGTAAGTCGACTTACCTCGCAGGCACCGTCAGCCCCGTATACGTTGGGCGAGCCCAGCGCATGCATAAAACGATACGCCCAGTAACGGTCGAACGAGGGCACGCCGAGCGTCATGCCCAGCGCACGGGGCCCGCGCTCGTCAACAATCCCCAAAAGACGCTCGGCAATCTGGGCAAACGCCTCGTCCCAGGAAATCGCATCGAACCCCGAGCCATCCCGGCGGCGTCGCATGGGGTGCACGATGCGGTCGCGCTCGTCAAACGGCATTGCCAGACGATGCCGTCCGCGGGCGCACAGGGCACGCGCCGCGCACGGATGCCCCGGCACCGGCAACTCGGCCACCACGCGCCCATCCTCAACATGGGCCGCAAAGGCGCAATCGGCATAGCATCCCCCGCATGTGGTCACCACGGCGCGACCGTCACGCTTCACAGCAGATGCCATCTCGATTACCCCTTTCATCAGCCAAACACAACAGGCCAAAAGCCCGGCAACGAGCCCCAGACCCAAAAAGCCTCCCGCACGGCAACGCCCCGCGGGAGGCCCAACGTCAAACAGACGGTACCTTACGCCTCGGACTTCTTGGCGTAGATAAACCAGTAGCCGAGCGCGATCAGGACCGCGCCGCCCACGATGTTGCCCAGCGTGGCGGCGGACAAGTTAAACGCAATGCCCGCAGCGTTGAGCGCGTCGGCGCCGGCGACGTCGGCACCATAGCCGCACGCGTGCATCACGGCACCCATGGGCAAAAAGTACATGTTGGCAACGCAGTGCTCAAAACCGCAGGCCACAAAGGCGGCGATGGGCAGCAGAATGCCCACAACCTTATCGACCACGGTCTTGCCGGCGGTACCGATCCACACGGCAAGGCACACAAAGATGTTGCACAGGATGCCGCGGAAGAAGATCGTCACCCAGTCGATCGTCACCTTGCCGGCGGCGACGCTCACCATGGAGTTGGCGACCGCCTCGCCGTTGAGCTTGTAAATGCCGGCCATGTACACCAAAAAGACGATGAACAGGGCACCGACAAAGTTACCGATCCACACGACGACCCAAGCCTTGAGCATCTGAGCCAGGGTGATCTTTTTGCTCTTGAGCGCGCAGACCATGAGCGAATTACCGGTAAACAGCTCGGCGCCGCACACCAGCACCAGCACCAGGCCCAGGCAAAAGCACAGACCGCCCACGACGCGCTGGGCGCCCCAGCCCAGCGTGCTGTCGCTCAAAAACACCGTAAAGAACAGGCCGCCGAAGGCGATAAACGCGCCGGCGAACATTGCCAACAGAAAGGCCTTAGCGACCGGCAGGTTAGCCTTGGTCACGCCGGCGGTCTCGGTCTTGGCCTCGATCGCGGCGGGCACCAGGCAATCGGGAGCGGGGTACTCCACCTTGGAATCTGCCATGTCAATCACTTCTTTCCTAATCAGCAGGGACAAGCGCTCCTATTGCTCTTGCCCCAAGCGGACAAAGTGGGAAAAGTCGTTGGCGGCCACGGCGTCGTACACGGCGTCGACGGCGTCAAAGACCTCCGGGGACATAGGGTTGTAAAACTCCGTATCGCCCGGCTGAATCCCTATGAAGACGATATCTTCGCACGATTGCTCGATTTCCTCGATCAGAATCGACAAAGGGAGCGAATGCGTGGTGAACATCGACTTGCGGGCCACGTCACGTTTGTCGAGCAAGCGGATGGCGCCGACGGGCAGCGCCATGTCGGCGGCATCGACCAAAACCAAACGCGGCGGACGCTCACGCTTAACCTCGATGATGTCGTCCTCGGGCGTTTGCCCGCCGTCGATGGTGTACCAACCGGCGATGGGCGCGTCCTCCATCTTTTTGGAGAGCACGGGGCCGGCGGCATCGTCGGCACGCAGCACGCTTCCCGCCGTGAGCACGATACCCGCAAACGGGGCGCCGTTCACACGTCCATCCACAACGCGACCCATTACTGCAACCTTCCCGTCAGATACACGCCCGAAACATCGCGCACGCGCTCCACCAAATCGCGGAACTTCATTAAGAACGCGACCTGCTGGGCATGCAGGCCAAAGTCGTCGTCGAACACCGAGATGCCGGCCTTGGCCGACCCGCGAAAACCGCGCTCGTCGAGCAGCGCATCGCAGGCCTCGAGCAGCGACGGCACCGCCGCCTTGTCGAGCTGGCACTCGCCAAAGGAGCGGATGGCCTCAAACTTAGTCCGGGCCTCCCCCTCCGGCAGCGCGTCGATAAGCGAATAAAACACATCCACCGGCACCGACAGGCGCGGCTCAAAGCAGTCGAGCACGCCGGTGTGGTGGCCCACGGCGAGCGTGTAGTACAGCACGTCGCAGGCCTCCTGGGGAACGTCTTCCTCGGTCTCCACAAACTTACGCGTGAGCTCGTAGAAGACCACCTGGTCGGGCGCATGGCCCAAGCAGGGGTCGGCGACGCCCTCGGCGGCCTCGTCGCTTGCGCGCGAGGCATCGCCAAAGGAGCCGCCGAGCATACCGGGACCCGCAAAGTAACCAGAGCGGTCCGTGAGCTCCATCTAGCGACCTCCGGCCAGCACCAGATCCTGCAACGCCGAGTAGACCTCAACGCGGCGCGGATCGTCCTGCTTGTCGATGAGCAGCGCCATGGCACCGCGGATATCGCCCTTGGGCGCGCCCTCGAGCGTGTCCATAAACTCGTTGGCCAGGTCGCGGCCGTAACGGTAGCCGCTCATGGCGCGAGCCTCGCGCTCGATGGCAACGCGCAGCTTGTACGGCACGCCGGGGTGCAGAATATCGGCCTGCTCGCCGGCAGCCTCCACCGTGGTCTCGGCATGGAGCTTTTGGTCCAGCAGGCCAAGTGCCATGGCAAAGCCGTAGACGGTCTGCGCGGGGCTGGGCGGGCAGCCGGGGATGTAGACATCGACCGGCAGAATCTTATCCGTGCCGCCCCAAACGCAGTAGTTGTCGTAGAAGATGCCGCCGGTGCAGCCGCACGCGCCATAGGACACCACGATCTTGGGATCGGGTGCGGCCTCAAAGGCGCGCAGGGCCGGCATGCGCATGGCACGCGTCACGGCACCGGTGTACAGCAGCACATCGGCGTGACGGGGCGAAGGCACGACCTTGATGCCAAAGCGCTCGACGTCGAAGACGGGCGTGATGGAACCAAAGATCTCGATCTCGCAGCCGTTGCAGCCGCCGCAGTCAACACGGTAGACGTACACCGAGCGCTTGATCTTCTTAAGAAGGGTCGCCTTGGCCTTCTCGATGCTCTCGTCGAGCTCGATCTTGGTCGGGCGGTACTGAAGCCGCTCGGGCAAAAGCGTGGGTTCGGCCATGGTTACTCCTCCTTCGTATCAAAATCCATGATGATGCCCTCGACCGGTGCAGGACCGGCGGGAATCTCGGGCGCATCGGGGTTGAGCTCGCGGTCGATATACTCCGGGTTCACGCCGTGGCCGCCCAGATACTCCATGCCGGGGCCCTGGGGCTCGCCGGACGCGAGCGTCTCGTTGGCAGCCATGCCGGCAGCGTTGCCGGTCTTTACGGCCGAGGCGGCGCGCAGGGCGTCGAGCTCGCGCTTGCACTCCTGGCACATACCGACGGTACGGGCAGCCTGCTCGGCCTCCATGCCGCCGGCCTTTTGCAGCAGGCGCTTAGCGTAGTCGATCTCCTTGTGCGGGGCAAACGGCTTGCCGCAACGCGAGCAGTGCTCGAGCGTATAGACGCTCTTGCTGGTAAGGTCGTCCTTGCTCATGACGGCCAGCTCAAACTCCTCGGTGAGCTTGATGGCCTCCATGGGGCAGGCTTCCTCACAGCGGCCGCAAAAGATGCAGCGGCCGTAGTCGATCGACCAGGTAATGGTATCGGCCGCAAGGTCGGTGTCCATGCGAATGGCATCGGCCGGGCACGCCACGCCGCAGGCACCGCAGGCGATGCAGAGCTCGGCATTGTGCTCGGGCTTGCCGCGCATGTCCTTGTTGGTGGGGAACGGCGCAAACGGGTACTTGACCGTCGCGTCGCCGGCCTTGGCGTTGACCTTCCAAAGCTTCAGCATATTAGAGCGCCTCCTCATCGAGCGGAGCGGCCATGGTGCCCTCGCCCGCAAGCGGCGACTTGTCGCGCCAGACGTTCTCGAACTGCTCCTTGTCGAGCACGTGGTCGCGCTTGGCGGCGACATCGGTCACCGTTACGCGGTCGGTGCAGGAGTAGCACGGGTCAAGCGAGCCGACGATCAGCGCCGCGTCGCCCACGGTGTTGCCGCGGAACATGTAGCGCAGGACCGGCCAGTTGCTGTACGTGGCGGCCTTGGCGCGCCAGCGGTAGCACTTCTGGTTATTGCCGAGCATGGCCCAGTGCACGTCCTCGCCGCGCGGAGCCTCGGTGGCGCCGATGGCGTACTTGTGCGGGGTGTACTCCCAATCCGTGGTGAGGATGGAGCCCGACGGGCAGTTCTCGAGCATGGTCTCGATCATGTCGATCGAATCGTAGACCTCCTGGATACGCACGGCGGTACGGCCGAAGGCATCGCAGGTGTCGGCCGTAGCGGCGTGCATCTTCTGAATATCCGGATCGGCGTAGCCGTCGAAGGGATGGTCGAAGCGCACGTCGCGGGCATAGCCCGAGCCACGCATGAGCGGGCCGACCGGCGAGAAGTCACGTGCGATCTTGCGGTCCAGGATGCCGATACCGCTCGTACGCTCAATAAAGTTGGGCGTGGAGAGCAAAACGTCGACGAGCTCCTGGACCTCGGAGCGCAGCTGGTGGATGGTCGTGAGCGTGGAGAGTTTCTGCTCGGCCAAGATGTCGCGACGCACGCCACCGATCACATTGAGGCCGTAGGTCTTGCGGTGACCGGAGAGCTTCTCGGCCAGGTCCATGGACTTCTCGCGAACGCGGAAGAACTGCTGGAAGCCCGAATCGAAGCCAGTGTAGTGCGATGCGAGGCCAATGTTGAGCAGATGCGAGTGCAGGCGCTCGACCTCGAGCATGATGGCGCGGATGTACTGGGCGCGCGGCGGGACATGGATGCCCTGGGCGCGCTCGACGGCCTCGGCATAGGCCACCGAGTGGGCGCAGCCGCAGATGCCGCAGATGCGGTCGGCGAGGAACGTCACGGCATCATAGTTCAGGCGCGTCTCGGCGACCTTCTCCATACCGCGGTGCACGTAGAACAGACGGTAGTCGGCGTCGACGATCGTCTCGCCCTCAACGAACAGGCGGAAGTGGCCGGGCTCGTCGGAGGTGATGTGCAACGGGCCCATGGGGACGAGCGTCGTCTCCTTGCCCTTGGTATCGGCCAAGAACTCGTAGTTTTCCATGTCGCTCGCGGGAGCGGGACGGAAGCGGTAGTCCATGGAGTCCTTGCGCAGCGGGTACAGGCCGCTGGGCCAGTCATCGGGCAGCACCAGGCGGCGACGGTCGGGCAGACCCTCGGGGATCAGACCGAACATATCGCGCAGCTCACGCTCGCCCCACACGCAGGCGGGGACGAACGGCGTCACGGACGGGAACGTCATCTTGGCGGGATCGACCTCGGTACGCACGGTCACCCAGCCGGGATCCTCCCCCTCCATAGAGATGACGTAGTACACGGCGTAGCGGCCGCACAGGCTGCGCTCGTCGTTGCCGACAATCACAGGAATCCAGCCGTAGCGCTCGTAATACAGGTAGTGGACGGCCTCGGGCAGACGGTCCTGCTTGACGGTAATCGTCAGCTGGTCCTCGCACTGCCACTCGACCTTCTCGATAGCGCCCGGCACTGCAGCACGCAGGGCCTCGACGTGGCTTTCGCAGCGACGAGCGTAGTCCTTCTTTTCAGGTTCTGCCATGGTGCTAATTCACCTCACTTGTCTTGGTCTGGGAACTGAACACCATGCGGTAGAGAGGGGCCTCGTGGAGCTCTTCGGCGCTCTGGTTCAAAACGACGGACGTTGCATCCTCGACGCCGCTTGTGATGGCGACCGGGGTGGCGATACCGAACCACATGACCACGATCGCGAGGGCGATCTCGGGGATGATCATGAGGGCGGGCACCTCGTGGCGCTTCATGCCCTCGGGCGCCTTGCCGAAGATGGACTTGAGCGCGATGCCGGTAAGGGCGAAGTACACGCCGGTGAGGCCGATGGCCACGAGCACGACCACCCAGATGGGACCGGACTGAACGCCGGCCACGAAGGTGAGGAACTCAGAGATGAACAGGGCGAACGGCGGGAAGGCGGCGAGCGCGAGCAGGGCGATGATGGTGAGCGCTGCCGTGACGGGAGCGATCTCGACGACGCCCTTGATCTTGTTCAGGTCGCGGGTGTGGTAGATGTGCTGGATGTTACCGGCCATGCAGAAGGCGAGCGCCTTCGTGAAGCCGTGGAAGATGCAGTGCAGCAGGCAGGCGGCGATACCGAGCGGGCCACCGATACCCAGGCACAGCGCGACCACGCCGACGTTGTCGACGGAGGAGTACGCGAAGCGGCGCTTGATATCGTCCTGCTTGAAGATGCACAGGGCAGCCACCAGGATGGACAGCGTGCCCAGGATGAGCAGGAGCGTTCGCGGATAGGTGTCGCCCACCGTGATGATGGACAGGGAGTAGAAGCGGATGATCACCAGCATGGCGCACTTGAGCAGCACGCCCGAGAGCAGCGCGGAGACCGGGCTCGGAGCCTGGGAGTGCGCGTCGGGCAGCCAGGTGTGCATGGGGAACAGGCCCGCCTTGGTGCCGAAGCCGATGACGATGAACGCGAACGCGAGGCGCACGAGCATCGGGTCGAACTGGTCGGCGTAGGGCATGATGGAGGTGAGGAAGGCGGCCTCATGCGCGTTGGGCATGATATCGGCGGCGTTCGCGTAGATGAGCAGCGTGCCGAACAGGCCGAAGGCCACACCGGCGGTGCAGACCATCGCGTACTTCCAAGACGCCTCGAGCGCCTGCTTGTTCTTGTAGATGCCCACGAGGAACACGGTCGACAGCGTAGTGGCCTCGACCGCCGCCCAGGTGAGGATGATGTTGTTGGACAGGCAGGCGAGCAGCATCGTGAAGACGAACAGGCTGAACAGCGCGTAGTACTGCTTGGTGCGCTCGGCCGGCATGGTCTTCTCCTCGATATCGATCTTGATATAGGAGATGGAGTACACGCCGGTGATGAACCCGATGATGCCTACCAGAAGGACGAAGATCGACGAGAGCGAATCGAGATGGAGCCACAGGCCCAAAGCGTCGATATTCTGCCCGCTCGAGAGCATGGTTCCCGCGGTGACGACCGAAAGGACAAGGGTCGCCGCGACGGAGATGGTGTTGAGCCCCGCGAAGACGTTGTAGGACGTCGTCTTGGGGAGCGCAGCCATAATCAGGGAGAACACGAGAGGACAAGCGAGCAGGGCGACCGTCAGCATTGAAACATCCATGGCCTACCCCTTCAATTCGGTCAGGTCGTGGGAGTCGAGCGACTTGGTGTCGTTCCAAATCCTCACGACGACGGCGGACATGATGATGACGGCGAAGATGGCGTCGGTGGCGATGCCGATCTCGATGATCTCGGGGGCCGTGGGCGCGAGCAGAGCGAGCGTCACGTGGCTACCGTTCTCCATAAGGCAGTACCCGAAGATCTGCTTGAGGATGTTGCGCTGGGAGATGATGCACGTGAGGCCGACGAAGAAGTGCGCGAAGCTGATGGCGAGGGCCGGAGTGGCCACCTCGGCGGTGGGCAGGCTCAGGCGCGTGACCACCGCGAAGCAGACGGCCACCTCCAGACCGGTGAGGATGATGGTCCAGGCCGGCTTGATGGAGGAGGTCAGCGTGCTATCGGCAGGCGAACCCATCTTCTTGTAGGCACGGTTGAGAATGAACGGAACGAGGATCACCTTGGTGACGAAGGCCGACGCGGCCCACATGAGAAGCTCGGTGGCACCGGTGGTGAGGCCCAGGGTGAGCAGCACGCCCACCAGGACAACCGACTGGATCGCGTACCACTTGATGGCGGACGGGATGGTCTTCGAGACGACCACCATGGTGGAGGTCACGATCAGAAGACCGCCCAGGATATTGACTAACGAATAACCCATGTCCTACCTCCTAACCCATCCAACTAGAGGACAGAGGACCGGCGACGACGACCATGATCATGAGGACGACGAACACGAACGCCATGGCGCGCGGAAGGGGCTGGCCGGCGGCCACGGTCTCGCTCGGCTCACCGGGCAGGACCTTACCCATCCAACGCAGGAACCATGCGAAAGTGGCGACGGTCTCGACGACCATGACGCACACGAGGACAAAGATGACCGTGTTGGTAGCACCAACCGCGAAGCCACCGGAAATGATCTGGAACTTGGAAAAGAACGTGCTCATGGGGGGCACGCCGGCGATAGCGGTCGCGGCGACCGCAAAGCCCACGCCCGAGACCGGGTACTTCTTCATGAGGCCCTGGATCTTGGGCAGCATACGGGTTCCCAGCGTGAAGCTGAGAGAGCCAGCGATGAGGAAGAACAGGGTCTTGGTGAACGCGTGGTTGAAGATGTGCTCGACGGCGCCGTTAAACGCCATCTGGCTTCCGAACACGGAGAGGCCCAGGCCAAAGAACACGTAGGCGAGCTGCGCGATCGTCGAGAAGGCGAGCAGGCGCTTCATATCCTTCTGGGGCAGGTACATGAGGAAGCCGAAGAGCATGGTCACGACGGCGTCGATGATGGCGACCCAACCGACGATCTCGGGGATATCGCCGGCGCTCGCAAGAGCGCGGGCGAACACGCACACGCCGACCTTAACCATGGACGCGCCATGAAGGTAGGCGGAAACGGGCGTGGGGGCCTCCATTGCGGAGGGCAGCCACATGTAGAGCGGGAACTGGGCGGACTTGGCCCAAGCAGCGAACAGGATGAGCAGCAGCACGACGGTCTTCATACCGGAATCGAGCTGGGAGATCGCGCTCAGCGCGAACGTGCCGGTTCCGGCGAACAGGAAGGCCGCGCCGATGTAGAGTCCCAGAGCGCCGATATGGGTGATGATGAGCGCCTTCATACCGGCCTTCTTGGCCGTGGGCGTCATGTAGTAGCTGATGAGGCCCCAGGAGCACACACCGGTGATCTCGAAGAAAACGAGCTGGCCGACGATGGTGGAGCTGTAGGCGAGACCGGCCATGGCGCCGATGAACGTGGAGAAGTACACGTAGAAGCGACGACGGGGCGCGTCGGGATGCTCCTTATTCTTATCGCTCATGTACGGGAACGAATAGATGACGACGAGCAGGCCGATAGCGACGAACGCAGGTGCGAGCAGCGTGCTCATCCGGTCGAATATGAAGCCCATGACCAAGGTCTGGCCCATACTCGCCCAGGTTACATCGACCGCGTTCATGCCGTTTCCGGCAAACGTCGCGGCCAAGCCAACGGAAGCGACCGTGGCGATGCCGCCGGCAAAGGCGCAGATCCATTTAGCGTAGGGACGCGGCAGCATGACGATGAGCAGGGAGCCCAGCATGGGGACGGCGATCGCCACCATGGCAAAGAGGGACAAGCTCGATTCGATTGACATAGTTTCTCCCTTCTCCCTACACGCCTACGACGACGAAGACGAACGCGAGGACCGCGATGCCGACGACGGCCCAGGTCTGGTTACCGAGCACCTTGAAGCGCGAACGGGAAACGGAGTTCTCGAGCACGCCGCAGACGACGAAATCGACCAGGCACTTGACGAGGAAGACGACGGCGCCCACGAGAGCGGTGACACCGATGGTCGCGGGCTCTCCCCAGGGGATGAAGATGGAGGTGAACCAAGCGACGACCACGACCTGCTTCATGCCCATGGCGAGCTTCATCATGGCCAGGGACGGGCCGGAGAGCTCGGCGAGCGGGCCCTCCTGGAGCTCCTGCTCGGCTTCGGCCTGATCGAACGGAAGCTTGCCGAGCTCCATGTAACAGGCGGCCGCGAAGGCGACGCCGGCGAGGATAACGGCGACGACGCTCGAGACGTTGCCCGTAACGATGTGCTGACCCATGGTCGCAATGTCCGTGGAGCCGCACACGATGGCGACGGTGAACAGCGCGATGAGCATGGACGGCTCGATGAGCACGCTCATGAGGAGCTCGCGGATTCCGCCGAAGCCCGCGTAGGCGTTGGAGGAATCCACGCCGGACAGCGCGAAGAAGAAGCGGGACAGCGCGAGCGCGTACATGATGGTGATGGCGTCACCAAAGACGGGCATGGGGCTCTGGAGCGTGAACATGGGCAGGCCCATGGCGAGCATAAACGACACCGCGAGGAACAGCGGCGGCATGATGCGCAGCACGAAGCTCGAGTCGGAACTCACGGACTCGGGACGCGCCATGAGCTTCGCGAGGTCCCGGTAATCCTGAAGGATGGACGGACCGCGGCGATTGTGCATCTTCGCGCGAATCACACGGGCGAGGCCGGAGAAGAAGGGCGCGGCCAGCATGACCACGAGGCCCTGCGCCATCGCAAGAACGATGTTCATAATATCCTCTCCCCTCTCTAGACCATGACCACGGCGAGCACGAGGAAGACCACGAGCGCCGCGACGATGTAGCAGATGTATACGGAGTAGTTGCCGCCCTCGATCTTGGAGGCGAGGCCGGCCAGCTTGTCGGCACCCTCGCTCGGTGCATCGACCAGGAAACGGTCGGGCAGGGGCTCGACGCCCTGGGCGACACCGGTGAGCTTCTGGAACATGTGCGCGATGGACCAGCAGATCTTGGTGCATACCTCGCGCAGGGTGTAGAGCGGGCCCATGAAGAGTTCGACGTCGGACGCGAAGCTCGTGGCGACGACGGGCATGTGCTCGTTGGGCTCGTAGCCGCACGCCCAAGGGTCGGTCTTCTTAGCGGGGGCCTTGGCGCCGAGGCAGGACCTCAACGCGAACGCGAGGCCGGTGAGGACCACGAGCGCGATGGCGATCGCGGGGGTGGAGGTGGCGGCACCGGAAATCTCGTTCACGAGAGACACGCCCGAGGTGGCTGTGACGGCGGAGCCGGCAAGCACGCTCTGGGCGACGTCGCCCAGAACCGGGGCGATGACCGGGGAGCCGATTCCCAGTACCACGCAGATGGTCGCGAGGAGCATCTGCGAGAACAACATCGGAGCCGGGGACTCCTTGGCGTTCGCGGCCTCCTGGGAACGAGGGCTGCTCGCGAACGAGACGCCGTAGGCCTTCACGAAGCACGTGACGGCCAGGGCACCGGTGATGGCGAGGGCGGCCGCGGAGGCGACGGCGAACACCATGACGACCGGGTCGGAGAGCGTCGAGATGTTGAACAGGGACTGGTAGGTGAACCACTCGGAAACGAAGCCGTTGAGCGGCGGGATGGCCGAGATGGCAAGGGCACCGATGAGGAAGCAGACGGCCGTGACCGGCATGCGGCGGAACAGACCGCCCATCTTCTCCATGTTGCGCGTACCCGTGGCATAGAGCAGGGAGCCCGCGCCGAGGAACAGCTCGCCCTTGAACATGGCGTGGTTGAGCGTGTGGTAGAGGGCGGCCATGAGCGCGATCGTCGCGATGACGTCGTTGCCCAGGGCGTGCGCCGTCATGGACGCGCCGACACCGAGCAAGATGATGCCGATGTTCTCGACGGAGTGATAGGCAAGCAGGCGCTTGATGTCGTGCTCGTGGAGGGCGTAGACGACACCCAGGACCGACGAGATGGATCCGAAGACCAAGACCATGAGGCCCCACCAGAGCTGGACGCCCGAACCCGCGAGCAGGTCGAGACCGACCTTGAGGATTCCCAGGATGCCGATCTTGATCATGCCGCCGGACATGAGGGCGGACACGTTGGACGGCGCCTCGGGGTGCGCCTGGGGCAGCCAGGAGTGCAGCGGAATGATACCGGCCTTCGCGCCAAATCCGAAGAACGCGAGGACGAAGCACGCGGAGGAGACGGCGGGTCCAAAGTCATGCGTACGGAAATCACTGAAGCTGAAGGAACCGCCCACGCCGTTGGTCATGAGCAGGAAGCTCGCCATGATGAGAACGAAGCCGACGTGCGCGATGACGAAGTAGAGCCAACCGCCCCTAATGGAGTTCTTGTTCTCCTCGATAACGACAAGGAAGTAGCTCGTAAGGGACATGAGCTCAAAGGCGACCAGGAACCAGAACACGTTGTCGGCGGTGATGACGAGCATCATCGAGGCGACGAAGGTGTTCATAAAGAAGCCGGCGCGCCCGACCTTGCCCGGGTACTCGTCGAAGTAGGACAGACCGTAGATGAAGCCCGCAAAGGCGAGAATCGAGATGAGGACCACGATCAGTCCCGCAAGGCCGTTGAGCAAGAGCTCGAGACGGGCGAACGGGAAGAAGAAGACCGTGTTGAGGGACGAAACGTCGCCAAGCACGGCCTCGAGGCCCGCGATGAACGACAGCACGGCCGCGACGGCGCCGATCAGGCAGCCGGCGGTCTTGGCGGCGTTGTCGGCCTTAATCAGCAGAACCGAGGCGAGCGCACCGATGCACGAGACGGCAAGCGATGCGATAAACAGCGTCATGCTATCCATTGTTTACGCTCCCTTCTGCTTTCTCGGACAGGCCCTGGGCCACAGCGGTAACGTCGACGGCCGGACCGTTTTCGATCGAGCGCAGGCGCTTGGCCTCGTCGAGCTCGCGATCGGCCGCGCCGCCCATGACGGTCAGCGCCTTGGTGGGGCACGCCGCCACACAATGCGGGCCGTCCGGATCGAAGGCGCACAGGTCGCACTTGACAGCACAGGTGTACTGGCCGGGAGCCCACGTAAGCAGGCTGCTCAGGGACTTAGGATACGAAGGCGTCGGGTCGCACATGCCTGCGACACCGGCGATAGACGTGCCATCGGGATGGATGGCTCCGAAGGGGCACGCGATGGCGCACAGCCTGCACCCGATGCACTCCTGCTCCTTAACGTGGATGCGATCGCCATCGTGCTCGATGGCATTCACCGGGCAAACCTCGGCGCAGGGGGCACCCTCGCAATGGTGGCAGGCAAGGGCGGCCGAAATACCGCCGGTCTTCACGAGCGCCAGGCGCGGCGTATCCTGAAGACCCTGCATCCGGTGGGCGTCGGCACAGGCGGACTGGCATGTTCCGCAGCCGATGCACCTCTCCGGGTTGATGTCGATGAAGCGGTTCATCCCCACTTCCTTTCAAAATAACGGGCCGGGCTCCCGAACGTACGGGACGCCCGGCCCAAAAAGCCAACGAGAACGGGACTACACGATTTGATTCACGTGCGTCTCGTCGTCGAACTTGGCGGCGCCGGGCTCAACGTCCTGGGGAGCGGCGGCGTCGACCAGAGCCTGCTTGAGCTCGGTGTACTGACGCTCGACCTCGCCCTCGGCCCAGACCTGGTCGGCGATAGCGTCGACCTGGCAGGCGGAGAACTTGTCCTCGGGCGTATGCGAGACCGGGTCGACCTTGTGCATGGTCAGCTCGTTGCACTTGCCGATCCACCACTGGTAGGTCATATAGACCGTGCCCTTGTTGATACGGTCGCTCACGTCGGCGCGGCTGTATACCTGGCCGCGGCGGCTGTGAATCGAGACGATGTCGCCGTTCTTGATGCCGCGCGCCTGGGCGTCCGCGGGATTCATGCGGACAAAGCCGGGCTCGTCGGCAAGCAACGCCAGCGTCTTGCAGTTGCCGGTCATCGAGCGGCAGCTGTAGTGGCCGACCTCGCGGACGGTGCACAGGATGAGCGGGTACTCATCGTCGGGAAGCTCGGAGGGCGCCTCCCAGTCGTGCGCCATCAGGTTGGCGCGGCCGTCCTTGGTGGTGAACTTGCCACCAGCGAACATGTCGGCCGTGCCGTGGTCGTTCACATCGGTGCTCTTGACGGGCCACTGGGCGTAGCCGCCCTCGGGAGCCATCTTCTCGTAGGTCGCGCCCACAAAGTTGGGGCACAGGCTAATGCACTCGTTCCAGATCTGCTCGGTGTTGTCGTAGTGCATGGGATAGCCCATGCGCGTGGACAGGTCCGCGAAGATCTCCCAGTCGTGGCGGCACTCGCCCTTGGGCGGAACGGCCGCGTCAAAGTGCTGGAAGCTACGGTCGGATGCGGTAAAGACACCCTCGTGCTCGCCCCAAGAGGTGGCGGGCAGGATGACGTCGGCGAGCATGGTCGTCTGCGTCATAAAGATGTCCTGGCAAATGAACAGGTCCAGCTCGGAGAGCGTCTTGCGCATACCGGCCGAATCGGGCTCGGTCTGCACCGGGTCCTCGCCGTAGTTGTAGAAGCAGTGCACCTTGCCCTCGTCGACCAGGTGGCCCAGGTCGGTGAGCTTGTAGCCCTCCTCGAGCGGGAGCTTTTCCTCGGGCACGCCCCAAGCCTTGGCAAACTTGGCACGCACTGCCGGGTCGGTGACTTTCTGGTAGCCAGGGTACAGGTTGGGCAGCATGCCCATATCGCAGGAGCCCTGGACGTTGTTCTGACCGCGCACGGGCGCGAGGCCGGAATTGGGTTTGCCGATCTGGCCGGCAACGCAGGCGATGGAGGCGATGGTGTGCACCGTCTTCAGGTTCTGCTTCTGCTGGCATACGCCCATGCCCCAGCCAATGATGGCAGAGGGCTTCGCCGTGGCGTACATCTCGGCAGCTTGGTGGATCAGCGCGGGCTCGACACCCGTGATGTCCTGTACGGATTCGGGAGTGTAGTTCTTGATGGTCTCCCACCACTCGTCAAAGCCGTTCGTGTGCTCGGCGACGAATTCCTTGTCGTAGAGGCCATCGTTGACCAAGCAGTTGGCAAAGGCGTTGAGGAACGCGACGTTGCAACCGTTCTTGATCGGAAGGTAGAGATCGGCGATACGCGCGGTTTCAATATGGCGCGGGTCGGCGACGATGATCTTGCAACCCTTTTCTTTGGCTCGCACGATACGCCTTGCGACGATGGGGTGCGAATCGGCAGGGTTATAGCCGAAGAGGAAAATGCAGCCCGCATCCTCCATACCGGGGATGGAGCATGACATGCAACCTGAACCAACCGTGTCCATCAGACCGAGGACAGTAGGGCCGTGTCAAGTACGGGCGCAGTTGTCCACGCTGTGGGTGCCGATGCACGCACGCGTAAACTTCTGCATGACGTAGTTCGCCTCATTGCCGCCGCCTCGCGAAGAGCCGGTGGTCATGACAGCGTTAGGACCATATTCGTCAATTATGGCCTGCATCTTAGATGCGGTGAAATCCAGTGCCTCGTCCCAGCTTACGCGCTCAAGATCCGCGCCCTTAGTGCGGCGGATCATCGGGTGCAGTACGCGAGGAGTCAAGATCTTGGTGTCGTTGATGAAGTCGTAGCCGCTCATGCCCTTAAGGCACAGCTCGCTCTGGTTGGTGATGCCGTTGAGCGGTTCGGTACCCACGACCTGGCCGTTTTGGACCAAGAGGTTAAACTGGCAACCGGCGCCGCAATACGGGCAGATCACTTTATGCTTCTCCATGACACCCTCCTTCCTTTCTCTGCTACCGAATACTCGGTACTTATTTGACAATCATTGGGCCTGTCGCCCCAACACTTACGCCTCGTTTTCGATGGTGGCGCGGGCACGCTCGGCAGTCAGTTCTGCCAGGCGCTCCTCATCTACCAGGGTGAGGCCCTTGGTCGGGCACGCCTCGGCACACGCCGGACCGCCGGGACGGTCCACGCACAGGTCGCACTTGAGCACGAAGCTCTTAGTCTGCGAACCCACGCGAACGTCGCCCATCAAGACGGGGACCTGCGTGGTCGCCACGCTCACGGCGCCAAAGGGGCATGCCATAACGCAGCTCTTGCAGCCGATGCAGTTGTCCTCGTTGACGCCGATACGATGGTTCTTTGGATCAAAGAACAAGGCGCCCGTAGGACAGGCCTTCGCGCACGGAGCGTCCTCGCAGTGGTGACATGCCACCGGCGCGGAGATCTCGTAGGTGCGCGTTACGCGCAAGCGAGGTGCGGCGATGTTGCCGGGAATATCGTGTGCCTCGATGCACGCCGCCATACAGGTTTGGCACCCAATGCAGCGTGAGGAATCGGCTACGACTCGTTTATTGCCCATGTTGTTCACTCCCTCCTGAATCCCATGCCGGAGAGACCCTGTCGACGTTGCCCCGGACCGCCCGTGGTCCGGCATCGGCGTATCGAGTGCATGCGGCGAAACAGGCACTTCGATAGAATTCCTCCAACGATATACAGGTTAAATATACGCAGTTGCAGGGGGCAAACTTGAGTATAGGCCCTGCAATACGGGTGTATTGCAGGGGTTTTGGCAGGTTGGAATTATTCTCTAGAAGCTATAAAGGTGAGTGTATTACATGCGTAAATCCAGGGGAGATTTCACGCTCGTTTATAAAGGATGTAGTACGTTTGTAATATCGTTTACACTCAATTACTCTAGTGCAATAAAGTAGTGGTTGTAAGATTGGCTATTATTAGCCGATGCTGTATTTGACTATTCAAATTGCACGCTCATTAAGGGAGGCCAGTGATGTCATCGACTCAAAAACGAGCCATCCTGCAGGTGCGCATTCGCGAGGAAGATAAGCAGCATGCCGAGCGTCTCTACGACGCCATGGGCACATCGCTCGCCGAGGCCGTGCGCCTTTTTGTCGCGCAGAGCATTTTGATGCGCAAGCTTCCCTTTCAGCCGGTCGCCGTGCGCTCAAAGGACGGCACCGCCGCCTATGGATCGCTCAAAGCATATGGAGATCCCAATCGCCGCTCCGAGGAGCGCAATGCCTGGATTGAGTACCTTGCTACAGAAAGCGACGAATCGATTTTGGGTCCCGAGGAAGTAGATATCCATGAGTAGCACCATCATCGACGAGACCGTCATCCTACGCTACCTGCTTGACGACGACGAAGTTCTGTCACCGCGCGCCGCCAAGGTCATCGCCACGCGCACTGCTCGCGTCTACCCCGAAATCATCACGCGCGTCGTGGTCACGCTGCGCGACGTCTATAAGGTTCCCCGCGTTGAGATTGCTGCGGCCATGAAAAGGCTGCTCGATGACGTCATGGTCGACGAGCCCACCGTTGTCGCCCTTGCCGTCAAACTCTTTGGCAAGACCCATATGGACTTTTCCGACTGCCTCCTCGCAGCCCGAACCGCCATCTACAACGATGATGTCGTGAGCTTTGGCAAGCCCATCATCCAAGGCATGATCGATTACCGCCGCAAGCGCCAAACCGCTGCCGACGCCCGAGGCCACGGCACCGACGCCACCATCGACAAGCTCCGCCACCACGGTCGCCACTAACCGGCAGGCAACGGCATCGCCCGCCCCTCAGCCTCATCCCCTACCTAGGTTGCGGTGAAATAGTTCCTAGATTTAGGCTTATTCGAGCTTTTCAGGAACTATTTCACCGCAACTTTTTTTAAGGGCAGGTTTTAATACCGTCGAAAGGCCATTATCGACCGTTTGCCGATGTGCCCAGCTCCGTTATAAGCTCCTGACCTGCACCGTCAAGCTTTTGGTCAGTTCATGGCAAGGTCCGACAGAATGAATATGCGATAGCTTGATGTCATTCGTTCCCTCTCAATGCCTTGGGGTCGCCAATGAGTAACGATGACCGCTGTACTAAACCACAGGTAAAGCTATTCTTCTCGATATTCGAGGCTCATCATGACGGACGACTGTTTGTAGCTACGGAAAAATGGGATGAACGTTGCGCCTACGCACTCATGAAAAAACAATTGGTCGTTCGACTCTATAACCACGTATATGCCGACCCTGCATATTGGAATGACCTTGGTATAGAAGATCGAATCTTTCAGCTGGCATCCGCTATTGCGGTCGTTGAACCGGATGCCGTATTTTGTGGAGCAACGGCGGCACTGCTCTATGGCATCGGTTCTGCATATTCGCTTCTCGACAAGGTGCAAGTGCTGCTGCCGCGTTCCACCAGACGCGATATGTACGAATTCGTTGAATACCGACGCTGGCGGTCGGGCGACGTATGGCAGCTCGGCCCGTTTTCGTTAACGGATCCATATCGCACGGTGGTCGACATCGCCCGAACGAGCGCTTTTCGATATGCACTAGGCTATGTCGACGGGTTGGCTCGTGAGTACGGTGTCGAGCGTGAAGAATTGCGTGCATATGCACAAGCGAACTGCCGCGGACTGCACGGCATCGCGCGCGCATTTGACGTTTTTGAACACATGGATGGCAGATCGGATAACGGTGGAGAATCCGAGGCACGGGCGGCAATGATTCTGGCGGGAGTTGCCGCTCCCGAACTTCAGGTTGAAATCACTCGACCGGGAAACGCCGGCTATTATTTGGCCGATTACGGCTGGCAGATGCCAAACGGCTCTTGGGTGCTGGCTGAGCTGCATGGACTAGGCAAGTTTGAGGACGATGCCCAAAATGATCCGGAACATACTGCGGCAAAAACCTATCGAGCTGCCCTCATGCGCGACGCGAACCTACGTGCCATGGGCCACAACGTCATTCATTTCAAACTCTCAGACACCTACGATGTCAAAGCGCTCGGCTCCATGATGCGCGGCTACGGTATACCAACCACAAAACCCTACGCAGACTCCTGACCGGCTGCCCTCATCATCTCGACAACAGAACCCATCATCGACCCAGCCCGCTCGGCCTCAATAAGTTGCGGTGAAATAGTTCCTGGATAACAGCTTTTGTGGCTAATCCAGGAACTATTTCACCGCAACTTAGGAGGGGATGTGGGGTCCCGGCATGTATATGAAAACAGCTCTGATCCCAAAAGGAGCCAGAGCCGTTCGTCTATCTAATGGAGCGGGCGACGGGAATCGAACCCGCGTCATCAGCTTGGAAGGCTGGGGTTCTACCATTGAACTACGCCCGCAAGATATGGTCGGGACGACAGGATTTGAACCTGCGACATCCTGCTCCCAAAGCAGGCGCGCTACCAAACTGCGCCACGTCCCGAAGGTGTTGAGCAGCTAAGGTCTAAACCTTGCGTGTCCCAAAGCGAAGGAAATTATAGGGGAGACTCCCCACCTGTGCAAGCGCAGAAACCCTAGCTCCTCGAATGTGCGACAAAACGACTATGGAGCAAACCGATCACAAACGCCACCACGGCAACCGGTGCCCACGCAGCACCGATATCTGCCAGGGGCAATGCATCGAACGGCAGCCACGCGCCCGCAAAGAATGCATCGCGGACCGAAGTGATCACGCTCTGCACCGCGACCACGCCGCCGACCCAGACCCACACCTGCGGATGAGCGTCGCAAAAGCCGTGCACCAGGCCCATCAGTACCAGCACGATGGCAACGGGATACAAAGCATTGAGCATAGGCACCGAGAACATAAGAATCACGTCGAGGCCCACGTTGGAGAGCACGCACGAAAACGCCGCGAACACAAAGGCGAGAACCGCAAAGGGGCGGCGCATGGCCTCCTCAGAAGCCTCTGCTCCCCCTTCGACCACATACGTCTCGCAGAAGTAGCGCGAGCAGCAGCTGATGAGGCCGATGCACACGTTCATGCAGGCGAGGAAGAAAATCGCAAATACCACAACCGTGCCGGCAAGGCCAAAGTGCATGGAGGCCGAACGAGCAAGGATTGCAGCGCCGTTGGTGGCGTCGGGCATCACGGTGCCGAGCTGCATACCGGCAAGTGCCAAGCCGCAATAGATGATGGCCATGAGCACGCCGGCGATCACACCGGAGCGCGAAATTTCAAAGGCCACGCGCTTGTCATCGGTAACACCCAACTCGTGGATGGTCTCGGCGATGATGATGCCGAAGGCGAGCGACGCGAGCAGGTCCATGGTCTGATAGCCAGTCAGAAAGCCCTGCACGGCGGCGCCTGCATCGTAGGGAGCCTGAGGCGCGGCAGCCGATCCCAGCGGCGAGATCACGGCAGCGCCCACGACCAGCACGATGAGCGCAATGAGCGCGGGACCCGTAATGCGACCGAGCACGCGTGTGATGACACCCGGGCGCAGCGTGAGCACAAACGCGACGACGAAGAACCCAATCGCAAACACCAGACGTGCCGTGCCGAGCGAAACACCCTCGGGTAGCAGCGGCACCAGCATTTCAAACGCCGTAGAGCTTGTGCGCGGAATGGCCAGGCACGGACCGATGGCCAGGTAGACCGCTGCAACAAAGAATTCGCCAAACTTTGGGTGCACGCGACCGGCAAGCTCGCGCGCCGTTCCGGCGAGCGCGACGGCGATAAAGCCCATGACGGGCAGACCGATAGCGGCAATCAAAAAGCCGATCATGGCAAGCGGCGTGGCCGTGCCGGCCTGAAGTGCCAGCAGCGGCGGAATGATGAGGTTACCGGCGCCAAAGAGCATCGAGAACAGCGCAATGCCGACGGTAACGACATGGTCGGAACGCAGACCGCGCGGGGCGGATGAAGCCATAGGCACACCTTTCGGGTCGAAACAAAAACGGGACGGGCAAAAGACCCGTCCCGCAAGTATATACGCTCTAGCAGGCTAAATCGCGCAAAGCGTCAATCGCGGTGTCGACTTCCTCGTCCGTGTTGAAATACCCAAACGAGAAGCGAACGACACCCTGGCGCTCGGTCCCGAGCGCGCGGTGCATGAGCGGAGCGCAATGGGCGCCGGGGCGCGTCGCAATCCCCCACCCTTGCATGAGCGCGTCCGAGATCTCGGCAGAGTCGATATCACCCACGTTGAGTGAGACGATCGCCGAGCGCACGGGCTGGTCAAACGCACCGTAGAGCTTAATCCCTGGAATCTCGCGTACACCGGCGTGAAAGCGATCAGCGAGCGCACGCTCATGCGCCGCAATCGCCTCGACCCCGCCTTGCGCCTCGATAAAGTCGAGACCTGCGGAAAGTCCCGCGATGCCGTGGCCGTTGAGCGTGCCCGCCTCAAGGCGCGTGGGCCACCCAAGCGGCTGCAGCGCATCGAAGCTGTGCACGCCCGTGCCGCCCATGGCCCACGGAGCCACGTCAATGCCCTCCGCCACGGCCAGGCCGCCGGTCCCCTGCGGACCCATGAGCCCCTTGTGGCCGGTAAAACACACCACATCGAGCCCCATGGCCTGCATATCGATATGCGCCGTGCCGGCAGACTGCGAGGCGTCGACGATCACCAGCGCGCCGGCCGCATGCGCGATGGCAGCCACACGCGAAACGTCGACCGCGTTGCCGGTCACATTGGAGGCGTGCGTCACCACCACAGCACGCGTGCCCGGCGTGACCAACCGACCGAGATCGTCGTAGTCGAGCACGCCGTTCGCGTCGCAGCCCGCATGCTCAACGGTCACGCCCTGCTCTGCCGCCAGGCGGTTGAGCGGACGTAGCACGGAGTTGTGCTCAAGCACCGTTGTGACCACGCGGTCGCCGGGGCGCACCACGCCATTGATGACGGTGTTGAGCGCCGCGGTGGAGTTGGGCGTAAAGCACACATGGTCCGCCCTCGGGCAACCTAAAAGGCGCGCGAGCTTGGCACGGCAACCGTGAATCGTACGAGCGGCATCGAGGGCGCCCGACGTGGCGCCGCGCCCGGCATTGCCGAGCGAGCACATCGCCTGCACCACGGCATCGATGACCGTCTGCGGCTTGTGCATGGTCGTCGCCGCGTTATCCAGGTAGATCATCGCACGACCTCCCACATATCAATCACGGTATAGCCCTCGGTGGGAACGCCCGCCGCGGCAAGCTCGCTGCGCAGCAGCTCCTCATCGGCAGGCAACGCCTTCCACGCCAGACCGCAGCCGGCAGCGATCTCCCCGGGCACGGGAATCGTTCGCCCGGGAAGGCCGCGCTCAATGCACAGGGACTCGCAGCCCATGGCGGCCGCCGTGGTGGGAAACGTGATGACAAGCGCCGCGCGCTTCTCCCTCATGGCAACTCCAACCAATACGCTACGGGCGCACGACGCGCACGGCCTGCTCCATCTTCTCCACGATCACGTACATGTTGGTGACCTCGCCCACCGCAAGCTGGTCTTTAATGCCATAGTGGTCGAGGCAGGTACCGCAGGTGAGAATCTCGACACCCTGCTCGGCCAGGCCCTTCAGGTCGTCGAGCACCGGAGAGCCCTCGACGGTGAGCTTGGCACCGCCGTTGTAGAACAGCATAGTCGCGGGCAGCTCCTCCTGCTGCGTCACGGCAAAGATGAAGGCCTTCATGAGCTTGTGGCCCAGCTCGTCGTCGCCGCGGCCCATGCAGTCGGTGTAGACGGAAATGACGAGTTTGCCCTTGCCGGCGCTGGCGTCGCAGAAAGCGGCACCGTCCTGCTCGGGGTCCGCAACGGCCACGGCACCGGCGGTCGTGACGGTCACGTGCCACTCGGCATCCGAGATCTTCTCGACCGAGGCCGTGCAGCCCTTTTCCTGCGCCATCTTGGAGATGTTCTTGACGGCGGTCTCGTTATCGACCGAGGTCACGACGGCACCCTCGCCATCAAGCTGTTTGAGCGCCTTAAGCGTCTTGACGACGGGCAGCGGGCAGGCATCGCCCATGGCATTGACTTCAATCTTGGTAGACATAGCAAATTCCTTTCGAAAGAACCGTTCTAGAGAACGGTAAACAGTTACATAAACGTGCGGGCTAGCGGACAACGTGGACGGCAGGACCGCCTGGCACCGGCTCGCACACGCGACCGACGGCGGAGGCAACGCGCCCCTCGGCATGCAGACGGCGCGCAAGCTCATCCACATCCCACGCGGGCGCCGCGATGAGCAAACCACCCGAGGTCTGCGGATCGTACAGCGCGTCAAGCATGCCCGGCTCCAGGTCCTCGTCGGCAGCCACGCGCGGGCCAAAGAAGTCCTGGTTGCGGTAGGAGCCCGCGGGGATAATGCCCAGACGCGCCATGTCGAGCACCTGGTCAAAGAGCGGCACCGCCCCCGACGCAAGCTCAACCTGCACACCCGAGCCCTCAGCCATCTCGCACGCATGCCCGATCAGGCCAAAGCCCGTGATGTCGGTGCAGCCGTGAAGCTCAAGTCCCTCTGCCAGACGAATCGGCGCCTCGTTGAGGGTGCGCATCGAGTCAAACATGGCTGCGGCCTCGTCCTGCCCGATGAGCTCACCCTTAATGGCCGTGGTGATGATGCCAGAGCCGATCGCCTTGGTCAGCAACAGGACATCGCCCGCGTGCGCACCGCTGTTGGCGAGCATGCGGTCGAGCGCGACAAAGCCGCTCACAGACAGGCCGTACTTGGGCTCGTCGTCGTTGATGGTGTGGCCGCCCGCGATGGCGCAGCCGGCCTCGACGCACTTGTCGGCGCCGCCCGCCAAAATCTGCCCCGCAACCTCAACGCCCAGGCAGCTGGGTATGCACAGCAGGTTCATGGCATGGCTCGGCCGCCCACCCATGGCGTAGATGTCCGAAAGCGAGTTGGCCGCGGCGATCTGGCCAAACAGAAACGGGTCGTCGACCATCGGCGGGAAGAAGTCGATGGACTGCACGAGGCCAAGGTTCTCCCCTACGCGAAAGACGCTCGCATCGTCGGAGGTATCGAACCCCACGAGCAGGTTGTCGTTATGCACATTGGGTAAGTCGCCCAGGACCTGGGCGAGGGCTCCGGGAGCCAACTTAGCGGCTCAACCGCTCGCGGCAGTCATAGACGTGAGCTTAATCTGATCGTCAGCCATCGATTCCTCCTCTCATCGGTCATTCATTTTCTCCCAGTATACGCATGAATGCGAGCCTGGGACGGATGCATTAATTGAGCGCCTGCGCGCGAATCGCCGCACCGATGGCACCTGCAAAGCGGGCCTGGGGCGACGTAGTCACCAACGACCCCAGCAGCGCGGCCAACCGCTCCACAACGTAAGCGTTCTCGCACAGACCACCGGTCAGATAGTACGGGGCGCCCGCCGCCTGCCCGGCCATGGTCGCCACGCGCGACACGACGCTGTCGATCACGCCACGGGCGATGTTCTCGCGCGGCTCACCGCGACCGATCAGGCTGATGACCTCGCTTTCGGCAAAGACCGTGCACATGCTGCTGATCTTGGTAGGCTCGCCGGAACGCGCCAGGTCGGCCATCTGCTGCTGGGAAATGCCCAGGCGGTCGGCCATGATCTCCAAAAAGCGCCCCGTGCCGGCGGCGCACTTGTCGTTCATGGCAAACTTGGCCACGCGGCCACCCTTGAGTTGGATGACCTTGGTATCCTGACCGCCCACGTCGATCACCGTGCCCTGCTCGCCAAACAGGCGCACGGCACCGGCACCATGGCAGGTAATCTCGGTCACGACCTTGTGCGCATAGGGCACGGCAACACGGCCGTAGCCAGTCGCGACCACGCGAGCATCGTCGGCGCACACGTCATAGCCGGCCGCTGCCAGTGCCTCGCGCAGCCGCTCGGAAGCATCGACCGAGGAGAACCCGGTGGGCTGCACGCACGTCCACGCCACCGAACCCTCCCCATCGACCACGGCAGCCTTAGCCGCCGTAGACCCGATATCGATCCCGATCCCTATCATGGCTCTCTCCTAATCCAAACATCAAAGACAGCGGCGCGTTCAGGCGCCTTAGCTCTAGGTTTCTCAGGTGCCTGAGGTTGCCCCGAAAGAGGAGCGCGGCGTACTTTGGTACGCAAGCGACGGTTTGAGAGGCAAGATCCGGTGCCTGAGGAAGCTAGAGGGTTTCGATGAAGGCGGCGATGCGGGTCTCAATCTGGCCCATGTCGCCGTTGCTGTAGTCGGTCTCGATCTTCATATACGGAATACCCGCACCCTCGACGGCCTCCTGCATGCGCGCACTCTCCACGTTAAAGGTGTGGCACGCCTGCAGCACGCTCTCCGCTACGCCATCGACATGATACTTCTCGCACATGGCCAGCGTGTTTTCCATACGACCGTCGTTGGGCGTCATGACCGAGCAGTTGATGTCCAGGTAGCGATCGGCGATAGCGCGCAGAATGTCGGGTGCGTCGGGGTCGATCATCATGGCCGCCGTACGCTCGCCCGAGCAGTCATCCATACACACGACCACGCCGCCGTTGGACTCGATGGTGCGGCCGATCTTGTTAATCACGCCGCCCACCGGGCAGCCGGTAATCAGAATGCGCTTGGCATCCGCCGCAACCGGGCGCTCGCCCGCGTCGTAAGCCTCGCGCAGCTTGACAACCTTTTGCTCCAGCTGCTGCGTATAGGCCTCGATATCAAAGCTGAACGTACCGGCAAACATGGTGCTCATCAGGTCGACGCCGCTCATGGCCGCAGGCTGGTTGGCCTGCAGCGCGAACATATCGAGCTGTGCCGCACGCAGACGGTTGCGGCGTCGGACGGCGGCGCGCAGGTCGTCATCAGTAATCGTAATGCCGTAGAAGTTCTCGAGCTCCTCCTTGAGCAGGCGGCATTCCTCGTACCAGCCTTCACGCTCGTAGGCGCGATCGCGACCCTGTGGAAGATGCAGAATGTGTGTGCGCTTGAGTTCGTTGAGTAGCTCGTACATCTTCTTCTTGCCGTCGCAGGTGGTCTCGCCGATGATCATGTCGCTAAAGTACGTAAACGGGCACTTTTGCGAGTAGGCAAAGCCGTACGTCGACTTGATGAGCGGGCAGAGGTTTGCCGGCAGCACCTTCTCGGCCTCGGGAATCACCTCGTCGGACGTGCCGCACAGCGCCACGCTCGCAGCCCCCGCGGCATCGATAATCTCGAGCGGCGTGTAGCTGCACAGAAAACCGATCAGGCGATTACCCGCCTGCTTGTAATCCTTGACGCGAATAAACGCCGCCTTGCGCTGCTCGTTAAACTCCTCAAACGTGCTGGGCAACGGCTGCTCAATATTTTCCGACATATAACTCCTAAACCTTTTAACCAACCAAGGAAGCGGCTTTCCCAGGTGCCCGAGGTTGCCGTGAAAGAGGCGCGCCGCGTACTTTCGCACGCAAGCGACGGTTTGAACGGCAAGATCGGGTGCCTGGGAAAGCCGCCGGGACGGATAGCCCTAAATGGTTTCCAAGAAGGCCTCGATCCTGGTTTGCAGTTGGCCTGCATCCTCACCGGCGTAGTCGGTCGTGATGTGCATAAACGGAATGTCGGCTTCCTCGGCGGCCTTCTCCACGGCAAACGACTCCATCTCATAGAGCGTGCAGAACTGCAGGGCCACGTCAACGATGCCGTCGGCATGCAGGTCCTTGGCCATCTGGACAATGTCCTTCATACGCTGGTCGTTGGGCGTAAAGACGGCGCAGTTGATCTTAAAGTAGCGCTCGGCGATGGCGTCGAGCATCTCGTCGACCGTCTCGCCGGACTCGTCGACTAGGTCCTTGTAGTAGCGCGAGCCCGTGCAGGACTCCTCGCCCACCACGACGCCGCCGGCCTTCTCGATGAGGTTGAACAGCTTCCAGTTGGGCACGGCCATGGGCGTACCGGTGTATAGGATGCGCTTGGTCCCCTTGGGCGCCACACCCTCGCCGGCCTCGACACGTTGCTCGCACTCGGCCGCCATATCGTTAATGGCTCCGGTCAGACGCGGCGTGTCGTCCATAAAGGCTGCCTGCACGGTCAGCAGGCTGTCGAGACCGCTGATGGGCGCCGGGTCGGCAGCGCGCGTGGCAGCGAGGCGCTGCAGGGCGCGACGCTTCTCATTGACGGCGTGGATGGCGGCCTTCAGACGCTCAGGCGTGATCGTGACGCCGCACTCTCCCTCGATCTTGACGGCGAGCTTCTTGACCTCGGCCTTCCAGGTCACGAGCGTCGACTCGTCGTGTACGTTGGGAATATCCATGACGTACATGTTCTTTTGCGTGGCAAAAAACTCGTAGGCTTTCTTCTTGCCATCGCAGGTGTTCTCACCTACCACCAAGTCACTCGACTCAATGTAGGGGCAGACCTCGCCCAGTTTAAAGCCGGCAAAGCTCTTGATAAGCGGGCAGGTGTTGCGCGGCAGATGCTCCTCGACCTTATCGGTTGCCCAATCGGCACCCGAGCACAAGCCCACGGGAATACCGTCGCAGGCGAGCACAATCTCCTCGGGCACGTACACGCAGAACGAACCGACGATCTTGGTGGCCTCGCCGGCCTCCTTCTTGTCGAGCATCTCCTTAATACGGCCGCTGTGGATGTTGGTGGCCACAAAGTCCAGGTAGGACGTGGACTTGGGGCGATTGTTCTGCGTCAAGAACATATCGCCGTACATCTGGCCCACGGCGCCCAGCAGCATGTCGTGGTCGGCAAGATTCATGCCGAGGCTCTCCCACATCGGATGGAAATCAAATTCTTCAGCCATAACGGTTCCCCTCTCGAACCAAAAACGGATAACAGCGGTATCGGTGCACGACGGGCGGCGATTGCCCTGCCGTGCTCAAACCCGGAATTTTGGGGAACCTGCTTTGCGGTTGACTATTTAGTTGTGCGTCGTCTCTCCCGGAGCCGTGAACATACCTGCTCATATGCGGCTCCGAGCGATATATAGGGCACGCGCGGCAACGCGGCGAATGTATGTCGTCTGCGGCATGTGCGCACCCTCCTTAACAAGTTGAAGTCAACTATATCAACGGTCATCGACCATGCGAACACCGTTGACATTCGTACGACAGCGTCGTGTGCCGTCGTTTAATAAATAATTATCTTGATTGATAAGAGTTTGTCATCCCTCATTCGGCGAACGGCGAGACAAAGACGCCGAGGCTTATATCCCCGACGGCATTAACCGGCGCTATCGACAAACCAAATGGATCCTACTGGCATCAAAATGCATGCGCAGCGTCTCGCCTGCTTGCGGCAGCTCGTCGACAGGCATGCCCACCTTGTTGACCTTCCACTGCAGACGCGTGGGCGCATCGATGCGCGGCGCATCCAACAGCACCAGGCGCTCAAAACGTGAATCGCTCACGCGCGCCACGTGCAGGTCGTAGCTGTTGCGACCCCGCTCAGCGCGATTGTCAACATGGAAGTAGCTTGCGCGAATGCCCAGGTACGCCACATTATCGGGAACCTCGCGACCCACGTTAAAAGTCATGCCCCAGTCGAGGGCTTCAACTTCTTCGTCGCCGATCTTGCGCGCCCGGCTTGTGTTCTTGCAGCCCGTCAGGCGCAGCGCCGCCAGCGTCTGCGGACGGCGGACCACGTCCCCGACGGAGCCGATCTCCTCAACATGCCCGTCGTGCATCACGCAGATGCGCTGGCACAGGCGGCACGCCTCGTCGATGTCGTGGCTCACGTAGAGCACGGTGCGGTTGCACACATCGAACAGGTCGAGCATGTTCTGTTCGAGCGCGCTCTTAAGATAGGAATCGAGTGCGCTCATGGGCTCGTCGAACATAAAGATGCCCGGGTGCGCCGCCACCATGCGAGCAAGCGCCACACGTTGCTGCTGCCCGCCCGAGAGCCGCGCGGGATAGCGTTCGGCAAAATCGGCCAGACCGAAAATGCCCAGATAGCGCTCGGCGAGCTTTTTGCGCGCGGCGGCGTCACCCGCGTCCTTTACACCGGCGCATACGTTATCGGCCACTGTCATGTTAGGAAACAGCTGATAGTTTTGGAACAGCAGAGCGCATTTGCGCTCCTGGGGCGACAGGTTGATGCCCGCCGCCGAGTCAAAAAAGGTAACGCCGTTGACAACGATCTTGCCCTCGTCGGGCGTCTCCACACCGGCAATGCAGCGCAGCGTACAGCTCTTGCCGCAACCTGAGGCACCGAGCAGCGCCACGCGCTCCTCGCCGGCCTCAAGCTGTATGTCGAGCATAAACCCGGGATAGCGCTTTTTGATATCCAGAACGAGCGACATGGCCTATCGACCTCCCTGCAAAGCGACATCATCGCGCATGAGTTCGGCCAACGCCTCGCGATCGATACGCAGCGCATCGCCGCCGACTGGGTCGAGCGGATCGGCCTGGCCACACAGCTGCTTGGCCTGTTTGCGCTCCGCACGGGAGAGACCACGCTCGCGATACTTTTGCGAATGCGCCGTGTACATGTTGATGAACAGGATGACCAGGAAGCTGAACGCTATTACGACCACGACCCAAAAGAGGGCTACCGACGTGTTGCCGCCCATCCACTCAAAGTAGATGGCGATAGGGATGGTCTGCGTAATGCCGGCGTAGTTACCCGCAAAGAACAGGGTGCAGCCAAACTCGCCCATCGCGCGAGCGAAGGCGAGGACCGTACCGGCGGCAATAGAAGACCACCCAAGGGGCATCATAAGCTTGGTAAAGATGCAACGCTCGGACCAGCCCAGCGTGCGCGCCGCATCGAGCATCTGCGTGTCGAGGCTCTCGAAGGCTCCGAGCGCCGTACGGTAGACCAGGGGAAACGACACCACCACGGCAGATATCACCGCCGCGGGCCACGTAAAGACGATCGAGACGCCATGCGCGATGAGCCACTGGCCGACCCCGGTCGAGCGCCCAAACAGCATGAGGAGCAGAAAGCCGCAGACCGTGGGCGGCAGCACCATAGGAATCGTAAAGACCGAATCGAGCAGGCCCTTGATGCGACTCGAGGTACCCATAGTCTTCCACGCGGCGAACAGGCCCAGCGCAAAGGAGATCAGCAGGGCAAGACCGCTCGTTTTAACGGACACCCAAAACGGGCGATAGTCGATGTCGCCCAAAAAGGAAGCCAGAGAGGTCAAGGGGCCCTGCTCATCCCGCAACGCGACAGACGATGCCTCTACCATTTGAGCGCTATCAAGCCAACGCGCGCCGCCCTTGGCATCACCCGAGGCTGATGCAATCACCACATAGCGGTCTCCATCCGCACCGCGCTCGTCAAAACCATAGGTATACCCGCCGGCATCAAACGTTGTTTTCGCCGTGACATACCAAGGAAGATCCACGTCCCCTAGCTGCGCACCTCCCATGCAGTTTGCGCTGTCGAGCTCACAGACGAGGGCTTTGAGACCCGATACGCACTCGTTGTCCTGCGGATCCAATCCAAACTTCTCGACCGCCTTGGGCGATATCCACACCACAACGCGATCGGCAGCAGGCGCCACTACAAGGTCCACGTCCTCGTCAACGGGAAACCGGTAGCCCTCAGGCTGGCCCTCCATGGCACGAGCGGTCCCCTTGGCCAACCGCTCAAAACCCTCGATCCCATAGGAAAGCCCATGAGCGGTCGCAGTAACCTGGGCCCCGTCCTCAGCGTCCCCAGCAAACGCAAATCCCGGCATCCAGCAAAGCGCGAAGGTCAAAGCACAGGCGACAAGCATGCGGAATCTATTAAGCACGAAAAGCTCCAAGCGAATACAAGGACGGAGTGAAACACAAAACGATGGAATTATCGCGCCAAGCCGCACTACTCGGAAAGCTCAAAGCCGTACTTAGCCCAAATCTTCTGAGCCTTCTTGTTGGTCAGACAGAAGTCAATGAACGCCTTGGCCTCGTCGGCGTGCTCGGAGCTCTCGGCAACGGCACCCGGGTACACGATGGGCTTGTGCGAGTCCTCGGGGCACACGAAGGCCTCCTCGATGCCGTCGTAGCGGTAGATGTCAGAGCTGTAGACAAAACCGGCCACGCAGTCGCCTGTGGACACATAGACGGCGGCGGTACCAACTTTGTCTGCCAGTGCAACCTTGTCGGCGATCTCGGGCGCATACTCGCCGTCGTCGCCCTCGGTGCCGGTATAGAGGCCCACGGAAGCCAGCGCCTGGTTGGCGTACTTGCCGGCGGGGACGGTCTTAGCGTCGCCAATGGCAATTTTGCCATCCAGGTTCGCAACGTCCGCGATGGCCTCGACCTTGGTATCGGAGCCCTCGGCGCGAACGATCACAAGGTCGTTGACAAACATGTCCTCTCGCGTGCCTGTATCGACGAGCTCGACGGCCTCGGCGTCATCCATAGTGCCCTTGGAAGCGGTGATGAGCACGTCGACCGTGGCGCCGGCACGCATCTGCTCGACGAGGTCGCCGGAGCCCTTAAACTGCGTGTCGGCAAAGGTGATACCGGTCTGGTCGGTGTAGAGCTCCTGAACCTCGGGCAGGGCCTTCTCGAGCGAGTTGGCAGCGAAGACCTGAAGCTCGACAGCCTTCTTGGACGAAATCTTGGCAGAACCGGCATCGGAGCCAGCCGGCTCAGGCCCCTTGTTGCCGGAGCAGCCGGCAAGCCCAAGGCCGGCAGCGACGACAGCAGAAAGCGAGACGAATCCGCGGCGAGAAACCATATCGAACATGTTCAACCCTTTCGAAGGCTACGCCCGGGCGCCCGCCGCGAGCTTTATTCTGTAATTAGATTATACTTCCGCGCGAATAATATCAGTGATAAAGATTTCTCGTCTGATAATTCTCTTTCGCCGATAGTCTCAGGACGTTCCGCGCTGTCGCTGCATAAAAAGGCGGAGCGACTCGCAAAGTTGCTCCGCCGCAGGTAGCACGCTTATTTGGTGTGCCCGCCGCCCGCCGTCATTTGGACCGCATGCTCCAGCTGGTCGCTCACGGCCTCCCAGCTTTCGCGGGCGGCTTTCGTAGATCCCGGAAAATTGATGACAAGCGTATACCCACGCTGCATGCACACGGCGCGCGAGAGCATGGCGCGGCGCGTCTTGGTCATGGAGTATGCACGGATTGCCTCGGCAATACCCGGCACATCGCGGTCGCAGACGGCACGCGTCGCCTCGGGCGTCACATCGCGCATCGAAAGCCCCGTGCCGCCGCAGGTGAGCACGACATTGGCGTGGCACTCATCGGCGGCTTCCACAATGGCATCACCGATTTCGCTGACGTCGTCGCGCACGACCACATGTGAGGCGACCGTCCAGCCCTGCGCCTCGATAAGCTCCTCGAGTGCAGCTCCAGCCTCGTCCTGGGTAAGATCGCGCGTATCCGAGCACGTCACGATCGAAATCTTCAAGTCCATAGTATTCCTCCTATAGCACCGTGCCCTCAGGCAGGTCGACACGCACGACATCCACGACGTCGCCCGCCTTGAGCTCGCACGGTCCTTCGTCAATACGCAGCAGGCAGTTGGCCCGCTGCATCGTGCCGAGCAGCGCCGAATTCTGCGACTTGGCCTCGGTCACCAACAGCTCACCGGTCTCGGAGTCGCGCAAAACCGTGGCGCGATCGAAGAAGCGGCGATGCTGTCGCTTTTTCACGCCGTGTGTGAGCGTCGCCTGTTGCACGGGACGCGCACCCTCGGCAAAGCCGCGCATCTTGCGGATCGCCGGGCGGGCGAGCATCTCAAAGCCCACATACGCCGCGGCCGGATTGCCTGAAAGCCCCAGGTAGGGCTTACCCCCGAGCAAGCCAAACGTAATGGCCTTGCCCGGACGCATCGAGATTCGGTCAAACAGCACCTCGCCCTCGCGCCGGACGAGCGCCGTCACGAAATCGTAATCGCCCGCCGAGGCGCCACCGCTCGTAATGACAAAATCGCACTCCTGCACGGCACGATGCACCAGCTCGGCAATCGCCTGCTCATCATCGGGTGCAATGCCGTAGAAAACGGGCTCGGCGCCGGCATCGAGTGCTTCGGCCATCAGCGCCGAGGAGTTGGAGTCGCGAATCTGACCGCGCGCCGGCACGTTACTCGGTGCGACCAGTTCCGTGCCCAGCGAGATGATGCCCACACGCGGGGCAGCGTGCACCTTCACGCTCGCGTATCCGGCGCTTGCCAGCAAACCCGCGCCCGCCGGAGCCACAACCTCGCCGGCGTGCATCACAACATCGCCGGCATGGGCCTCCTCGGCGGCAGAGCGAACGTTCTCCCCTACCTTGGCAGGCGCCGAGAACCTCACACGCGAGCCCTCGTTGCCGTCGCCATCGAGCACGTCGACGATCTCGTATTTCACTACGGCGTCGGCACCCTCGGGCACCGGCGCGCCCGTCATAATGCGGACCGTCTCGCCCGCGCCGATTGCGCCCTCAAACACATGGCCCGCGGCCTCGTGTCCGATAACGTCGAGCGTCACCGGCGCCTCGCCAAACGCCTGCGCCAAATCCGCCGACCGCACGGCATATCCGTCCATAGCGCTGTTGGCAAACGGCGAGATGTCGATATCGGCCACCGCGTCCTCGGCCAAGGGAAAACCAGCCGCCTGCCACACGGGAATCTCGATGAGATCGGTCGGAGCAACGTGCGACAGAACAATCGCCTGCGCGTCCTCCAGCAGAATGAGTTTCTCTGCCATATGCACCTCTTAATGCCACGGCGCACAACAGAAGCGCCGATTCTTTATGCTTGTCTCAGTATAATCCCCTGACGCGCGACCGCGACTTGGCCTGTACCCGCAAATACACCTGTCGGCCGCAAGCCGCGAAACAGAATGGAAACCAACCCACCGGCTCGTCGCGTTTACCGCGTTTTATAATGCTCGTGTTGCAACCTAAAAGAGGAACGTATGGCTTTTACCGACAAACCCGAAAGCGCAAACGAGGCGCAGGATCATTCCCAGCCGCTCGACGACGGCGGCTTTTTCTCCCTGAACGACGTCATCATGGCAGGCAGGCAACAGCTCACCCGCTCCGAGCATCTCTTGGCTGCCGACACGCGCCGCAACGCCCGCAACCTACTCGCGAGCGCCAAGTTGCTCGTGCTCGTCGTCATCGTCTCGCTCGCCATGGGCGTTGCCGCTTGGGCGTTTTTGGCCTCGCTGAATATCGCGACCGACTATCGCGAACACCATGTATGGATTTACGCACTGCTTCCCGTTGTGGGCGTTGCCACCGCATGGGTGTACAAAAACCACGGCCTTGCTGCCAAACGAGGTAACAACCTGGTCATCGACTCCGCTCTGGGCACACGCCTCATCCATATGCGCATGGCCGTCCTCACCTTCGTCTGCTCCACGCTCACGCATCTCACGGGCGGGTCGGCCGGTCGCGAGGGAGCTGCGGTGCAGATTGGTGGCACCATCGCCAGCAACATCTCGAGCCTCGCCCACCTCAAAAAGCACGACCACCACGACCTCATGCTCGCCGGCATCTCGTCGGCCTTTGGCGCCGTATTCGGTTCGCCCCTTGCCGGAGCTTTCTTTGGTATGGAGATGTGCTTTATCGGCAAGATCGACTACACCGCAGGCATCTACTGCCTGGTCGCCTCGTTTACCGGCTACTTTACGTCGCTTGCCTTGGGAACCGAGTACGAGGCGAATGTCATCGCCAGCGTTCCCAACATGACACCACGGACGGTTGTCATCGTTGTTATCAGCGCCATTATCTTCGGTCTGACGGCACGCCTCTTTGCCTGGTCGGTTCGAACCGTCAAGAGCCTGTACGGTCGCTTTATCACCAATTACCTCGTTCGCGCACTCATAGGCGCACTCGTGGTTTTGGCCGCCTATGCCCTCCTCGACGCCTGGGACTACGCCGGCCTTTCCACGTGGCTTTCGGGCGCTGGATTTGCAGGCAACACCACCCTGGCGGACGCAGTCATCAAGTTGGTCGTCACAGCGCTTACCCTGGGCGCGGGTTTCCAAGGCGGCGAGGTCACGCCCCTGTTTGGCATCGGTGCGGCACTCGGTGGCTGGATCGGTTGCCTTACCGGGCTCGACCCCAGTTTTCTGGCGGCTCTCGGCATGCTAGGCGTGTTCTGCGCCGGCCTCAACGTGCCCATCACCACCTGCATGATGGCCATCGACCTGTTCCACGGCACGGCCGCCGGGTTCTTTGTCATCGTGGCCTTTATCAGCTACCTAGCCGGCGGACACCGCGGCGTGTACCCCGCCCAGCGCATCATCTCACCCAAGCGCCGTTCGCTTATTGTGGACGAGGGCGGAACGGTAGCGGATGCTATCGAGCGCCACAACGACCTGATAGAGTAGACGTTAGTATTCGCCGTGCAGCCACAATCGGGGGTAATTCGACCTGAGCGCGACCGCACTGTCATGTCACACGCCGGGAGTCGCCCCATGCACGCAACTGATTTTGGTCGCACGCTCATCATCGCCAACCCAGCCGCCCAGTCGGGTGCGGCGCGCGAGGTCGCTGAGCGCCTGCAGCGCTTTTTAGACATGACCGCGCGCTCATCCCAGTTTGACTTGGTACTGACCGAGCGCATGGGGCATGCCAAGGAACTTGCCGCACAGGCCCAGGGCTACCGCACCGTTATCGCTCTTGGCGGCGACGGCGTGATCCACGAGGTCGTCAATGGGCTTATGAAGCACAAGCAGGACGCCCGCCCCGCCCTTGCCGTCCTGCCCGTGGGCTCCGGCAACGATTTTGCCCAAACGCTCGGTATCGACGATTTCTCCGGCAAGGATTTTGGCGCGCTGCTCACCTGCGAGCTGCAACGTCAGGACATCGGGCGCATTCACTCATGGAACCCCGCAAGCGGTAGCGGCGAGGCGACGGTCGAGTATTATGACCAGACGCTTTCGGTCGGCATCGATGCCGCCATCGGCCTTGGCACCACCGAACTGCGCAAAAAGACCGGCTTGACGGGCGCTCCGCTCTACACCCTCTCGGGACTTGAGCAGTTTGGTCTGCGCTATCGCAACTACCCCATGACAGTCAGCTTTGACGGCGCGCCCGCCGAGCGCGTGCGGGCGATTATCATGGCGATTCAGCTGGGTCCCACATATGGCTCGGGCTATCGTATCTGCCCCGATGCCGACCCCTGCGACGGCATGCTCGACGTCTGCTACGCATGCGGCCCTGTCCCTCGCGCGGCTGCCCTGCCTATGTTTCTTTCGGCCAAGGACGGCCACCATACCAAGTTGCCGCCGGTACGTATGCGCCGCTGTCGCCATGCCGAGCTCACCTTTGAGGAGCCCGACTACCCCATCCAAGCCGACGGCGAGCCCGTTGTCGCCTCGCGCATCGAGGTGGACATCATTCCCGCCGCCCTCGAGGTCTGGCACCCAACCCGCTAACCACCCCTAAGTTGCGGTGAAATAGGGACTGTTTATGCAGCTAAAGCCGCAAAACAGTCCCTATTTCACCGCAACTTATGAGGAGGCTATTCGTCGCTGCCCGGTTTGCGACGGTTGGCCTTTTTAATGGCGTTGAAGTGCTTGTCGTTGAGCCTGCGCTGGCGAGAGCGCTGAGGCACCTTGGTCTTGACGCGACGGCGCGGCGGACGGCCACGACGCTCAAGCTCTGCCCTCAGCTTGCGCAGACAACTCGCACGATTCTGAAACTGACTACGGCTCTCGCGCGCCGTCACGACAATTCCCGTGGGCCCATGTTTCATGCGCACCGCAGAGTCTGTCGTGTTCACACCCTGGCCGCCCGGGCCCGTCGCGCGAAACACCTGCACCTCGCAATCGCGCGCCAACTCCTCGACCGACATCTCGGCATAGTGCGCATACTCACGCCATCCCATCTTGTTCTCATCCATATCAACACCTCCCCTCATACAAAAAATGTGACAAAGGGAAAGTCCCTTTGTCACATCGCATACCAATCGCTTGTGCTGCGCGCTTAGGCGAAGGTGATCTCGCCGGTCTCGCAGTCCATATCGGCGATACGGGCCAGGCTCTCGACGCGGAAGCCGCGCTCGCGAAGCTTATCGCCACCGCCCTGGAAGCCC
Source organism: uncultured bacterium (assembly GCA_905214105.1). GTDB lineage: Bacteria > Actinomycetota > Coriobacteriia > Coriobacteriales > Coriobacteriaceae > Collinsella. The sequence goes on along the minus strand of CAJMKK010000005.1, from coordinate 43,018 downwards.
TTCTCAACGGCGATGCCAATGCCGGCAACCTCGGCACCCGCAGCCTCGCAGATCTTAATAAGGCCCTCAAGCGCGCAGCCGTTGGCCAGGAAGTCGTCGATGATCAGGACCTTGTCGCCCTCGGACAGGAAGCGCTTGCCGACGATGACCGGGTACTCCTTCTGCTTGGTAAAGGAGTAGATGGTCGTAGCATACTGCTCGCCGTCGAGGTTGATGGACTGGGCCTTCTTGGCAAAGACCACTGGTACGCCGCCAAAATGCTGAGCTGCGATGCAAGCCATGCCAATGCCCGAAGCCTCAATCGTCAGGATCTTGTTGATCTCGACATCCTTGAACAGACGGGCCCACTCGGCGCCCATGTGGTCGAACAGCTCAACGTCGCACTGGTGGTTGAGGAAGGCATCAACCTTAAGGACGTTACCGGCCTTTACGATGCCGTCATGGCGAATACGATCCTCAAGCTCCTGCATGGCGCAACCCCTTCTCGCGGCAACGATACCGCGCGATTAATAAACGTTGTTCGATAGTCTACCACGGACCGACCCCCGCCCGCCCCACAAGCCGCATCGCACCACAAACCAGTTTTTGAGACGGCGCGAATACGTGGCAGACAGCCTCCCAACACGCTAATGGCGGGCGCGCATCTTCACCAAACGCACCATGGCAAGCGCAAAGCCCACGGCGGCCACAGCCATAAGCACGTAGAACACCGAGCGAAAGCCGAATAGGAATACATCCGGACGGCCTGTAACAAAACTGGTCACGGCCTCGCCCATCGCCACGCTCATCTGCCCATAAAGGATATGCGAACCTGCCGTAATACCCAGCGCCATGCCCGCATAGCGCGCCAAGCTGCCCAAGCTACCTGCAAAGCCAAGCGCCTCGCGCGGAGCCGAGCCCATGTACAGCGAGTTGTTGGGGCTCTGGAAAATCGACGTACCGCACGACATAAATGCGACGCAGCACACGATCACAGGGATAGAAGAGTGCTCGTCGAGCGTGCTTACTGCAAAGAGACCGCACACGTACACGCCCAGGCCGACCGCCGTGGGACCCTCGCAGCCAACACGGTCCGAAACCGTTCCCGAAAGCGGGCCGATAAAGGCATTCACCATTGGCAGCGCCAAAAAGAGCAGTCCGGAAATGTCGGAACCAAAGCCGTGGGCGTCCTGAAAATAGAACGGCAGGATAAACTCGGATGCGCCAATGCCAACAAACACGATGAGCATGCAGGCAAGATTGATGGTGAAGGCCGAATTTGCAAAGCAGCGACGCGCGGCCTCCGCCAGCGACATGGGGCGCTCGCCGGCCTCCGGCTTAACATGCGGCAGCGTGTAGAGCCCCACGATAAACGAGATGACGCCAATGGGCAGGTTGATGAGGAAGATGCTCTCCCAAGGAAAGCTTGCCACCAGCATGCCGCCGAGCACGGGGCCACACATCATGCCGAGGGCCACGAAGGTCGCGAGAATACCCATGGCACGACCGCGCTCGCGCGCCGGAAACGACTCGGTGATGATACCCATGTTGTTAGCCATGGCCGCCGCGCAGCCGACGCCCTGCACAATGCGTGCCAGAATAAGAACTTCGAGCGAACTCGAAAGGCCGCAAAGCAGCGAGCCGACCGTAAAAACGATTACGCCCAGCTGGAATACGCCCACCTTGCCGCGCACGTCGCCCAAGCGGCCAAACGGCAGCATAGCCACGCATGTCGCAAGCAGATACACCGAGCTCACCAGCTGAATGCGATCGAGGCCCACGCCCAGCTCCTTTTGCATCACGGGCAGCGCCACGGTCACGACGGTCGAATCCAGACACACCATAAACGTCATGATGAGCACGGTAAACAGAATCGCCCATTTGTTCTTGCCATGGGTGTCGCCCTCAAGGGCAATGCGCTCGCGGCGCAGCTGCTCTGCGGTTTTCTCCATATCCATCCTTTCGAGTGGCGCAACGCAAAAACGGGGCCCCAATCGCCTACAAACAGTCGCGATTGGGGTCCCGCCTACGGAATCGGAACGAAAGGTCGCCGAAGCTTTCTGCCAGCATCGGCGCCTTATACGAACGCTAGCCTAGCACTGCTCGAGTGCCTGCTCAAGGTCGGCAATCAGATCGGCCGTATCCTCGAGGCCGCACGACAGGCGCACCATGTCGGCGGAGATGCCACAGGCGATGAGCTCCTCATCGTTCATCTGGCGATGCGTGGCATTAGCGGGATGCAGGCAGCAGGTGCGGGCGTCGGCCACGTGCGTGGCGATCTGGGCGAGCTTGAGGCTCTTCATAAAGGTCTCGGCCGCCGCGCGACCACCGTTAAAGCCAAAGCTCACAACGCCGCAGGTACCGTTGGGCATGTACTTCTGAGCGATGTCATAGTACTTATCGCCCTCCAGGCCCGGAAAGCTCACGAAGCGTACCTTGGGATGGCTCTGCAGGAACTTGGCAACGGCCAGGCCGTTCTCACAATGACGCGGCATGCGTACATGCAGGCTCTCGAGCGAGCTGTTCAGGAAGAAGGCCGCCTGCGGGTTCTGCATGGGGCCGAGGTCGCGCATGAGCTGAGCGGTTGCCTTGGTAATGAAGGCACCCTCGCGACCGAACTTCTCGGCATACGTCACGCCGTGGTAGCTCTCGTCGGGCGTGGTGAGACCCGGGAACTTGTCTGCATGGGCCATCCAGTCAAACTGGCCGTGGTCGACGATCACGCCGCCCAGGTAGGCAGCATGTCCATCCATGTACTTGGTGGTAGAGTGCGTAACGATGTCGGCGCCCCACTCAAAGGGACGGCACATCACGGGCGTCGGGAAGGTGTTGTCGACCATCAGCGGCACGCCGTGGTCATGTGCGGCCTTGGCAAAGCGCTCAATATCGAGCACGGCGAGGGCGGGGTTGGCGATCGTCTCGCCAAAGACGAGCTTGGTATTGGGCTCAAATGCCGCCTCGAGCTCCTCGTCGGTGCAGTCGGGGGCAACGAACGTGCAGGTCACGCCCATGCGGCCCATGGTGTGGGCGAGCAGGTTATACGTACCGCCGTAAATGGCAGAGCTCGCGACCACATGATCGCCGGCACCGACCACGTTAAAGATCGCGAGGAAATTCGCAGCCATGCCCGAGCTCGTGAGCATCGCAGCGGTGCCGCCCTCCATCTCGCAGATCTTGGCGGCAACGAGATCGCACGTGGGGTTCTGCAAACGGCTGTAGAAGTAGCCCGACTCCTCTAGGTCAAACAGCTTACCCATGTGCTCGGACGTGTCGTACTTCCACGTGGTGGACTGGTAGATGGGCACCTGGCGCGGCTCGGCATCTCCCGGGTGATAGCCGCCCTGAACACATGTAGTTCCGATGGTCTGCTCACTCATATCTAGCTCCCTTGCCTGGGTTACGTTTTATTCGGTTCACGATACCGCTACCCCGCACACCTCTCAACCCATCCCCAAGGTAGGTTAATGGACAAATTGATCAGAGGTATTTATCTCAAGCCTTGGGCATTTGCTCGATAGATAAAAACGAGGCATACATGAAGCTCTCGATGATTACATGCCCCGTCACGGGTACCATAGGCGGGTACACCGTAACCAAGGAGACAACGATGAAGCAAATCGATACGGCCCAGCTCGACATCACCGCCTGTCAGGCTCAGGCTGCCGAATACCACGCCCGTGGCTTTAACTGCGCCCAGGCCGTCGCCTGCACGCTCGCGCCCGCTGTCGGGCTCGACCCCCAGGTCGCCTTTACCCTCACCGAGGGCTTTGGCGCCGGCATGGGCGGTATGACCGAGACCTGCGGCGCCATCTCGGGCGCCGTGGCCATCATGGGCTTTGTAATGAGCGATGGCATGGAAAACCCGAAGACCAAGGGCCAGACCTACAAGCTGTCGCGCGAGATTGCCAAGCGCTTCGGCGAGAAGAACACGACGACCGTCTGCGGCACGCTCAAGGGCATCGGATCGGACAAGGGTCCGCTCCGCAGCTGTCCCGGTTGCATCGACGATGCCGTCGAAATCGCCTGTGATGTACTAAAGCAGCTCGCCGAGTAATCGACAGCAACAGTAAAACGACGGCCGGCGCGCTTAGGATCCATCCAAAAGCACGCCGGTCGTCGCCGTTAGAACTCGGCAAATTCGGGAGCGCCGGCCTCAATCTCCTCACGCCCCGCCATAATCTCGCGCATCTTAGCGCAAAACGGCTCCTGCTCCCCCGCTTTGAACACCAAATGAATCGTCACGGCATCCGCGTAATCGGTATCAGAAACCTTGGCACCCGAATCCTGCGCCAAACGAAGCACCTGCTCGTACTGCGGATAGGCCACACGCACGTCAACAGGCACGACACTCGTCATCTCGACGATCTGAGCGGCCTCATGAGCCGCGGCCACCGCCGCCTGCGTCGCCGCGGTATAGGCGCGCACCAAGCCACCAGCCCCCAACAGCGTGCCACCAAAATAGCGCGTTACCACGCAGCAAACATTTTTGAGTTCTGCGCCGCGCAACACCTCGAGCGTCGGCATACCGCTCGTGCGGCTCGGCTCACCGTCATCGCTCTGGCGCTCGCGTCCATCGACCAAAATCCACGCGGGAACATTATGTCGAGCGTCATAATGACGCTTGCGAACCATCTCGATAAAGGCGTTTGCCTCGTCCTCGGACTCAATATGGACCAGCTGGGCAATAAACCGGCTCTTGCGGTCCACAAACTCGCCCGAAGCCTCGATATTCGATTGCAGAGTAAAATAGCTGTCCAACAAAGCCCCTCAACAAAACTAAGCGCGGCAACAAACAGCCTCAATAATACGGCAAAGGCCGTACCGATAACCCCGGCGAAAAGAATGGAGCCGCCGATGAATCCGTCAACGAAAGCGAGAACCCGTCAGCGCGAGCAAGGTGCCTTGAAAGACGAGGGCATTGACCTTATGGTCATGCCCGAAGGCTTGAAAGGCAGATTGCCGCGCAGACGGGTTCGCAGCGTCAACAAAGTGCTGAGTGGGCTTGTAAGCCGGGTTCTGTCGTGAACGGTCATTTATCTTGTCTGCACGTTACCATGCAGCTCCACGCACGCTACCCGAACGCGGACCGGGCCGGCCCATAGCGTTCCTATTCGCGCTTGCTCCGGATGGGGCTTGCCAAGCCGCCGTGTTGCCACGACGCTGGTGGTCTCTTACACCACCGTTTCAGCTTTTCCCTTTACGCCTTGCGGCGCAGGTGGGAGTCTTCTTTTCTGCGGCGCTTTCCGTCGGATCACTCCGCCCGGCCGTTAGCCGGCATCCCGCCCTCTGGAGCCCGGACTTTCCTCACGCGTACTGCAAGCAGCACATCGCGCGACCGTCTGGCCCACTCAGCAGTGCAAGAGTGTAACACACCGTTGCCGCAGGCAATGGCACAACGCAAACGCTCGACACGATAAACCAAGAACCGCCATGCGCTACAATGGTCCTGTCGATGGGCAACGTCGTCAGTCGAGACGCGACCGCGCTCCGCACCCCTCCGTCTACTCGGTGCGTTCCCGCCTCCTCCCCGAGGCGGGATGTCGGCGTTTTTTCATGCACCGACAACTCAATAGCCTGTGGACAGCCCGGGTAGCATCGCGTGCATCAGAAGCAAATGCAAAAAGGGACCCGTCCATTACGGACGGATCCCTTAAAACAAGTGACCGTCAAACCGATTTACTCGGCGTCGGTCTCCTCGTCCTTCTTCTCGGAAGGAAGCGGGGTAACCTCGATCTCGACGCCCAGAGTCTCAGCAGCGGACTTCATGGACAGGGAGATACGACGACGGTCGAGGTCGATCTCCATGACCTTGACCTGAACCTTGTCGCCCACGTGGGTGACCTGAGAAGGCTGATCGACGTGCTTGTTGGCCATCTCGGAGATGTGCACCAGGCCCTCGATGCCCTCGCCCAGATCGACGAAAGCGCCGAACGGGACAAGCTTGGTCACAGTGCCCTCGACGATAGCGCCAACGGGGTACTTCTTGACCAGTGCGCGCCACGGATCCTCGGTGGTCTGCTTGAGACCCAGGGAGATGCGCTCGCGGTTGAGATCGACGTCGAGAACCTCGACCTCGACCTCCTGGCCGACCTTGACAACCTCGGAAGGATGGTTGACGTGGTTCCAGGAGAGCTCGGAGATGTGGATGAGGCCGTCGATACCGCCGAGGTCGACGAAGGCGCCGAAGTCGACGATGGAGGAAACGGTGCCCTGGAGACGCATACCAGACTTGAGCTTGGACAGGATCTCGGAGCGCTCGGCCTTACGGGACTCCTCGAGCACGACACGACGGGAGAGGACGACGTTGTTGCGGTTACGGTCCATCTCGATGACGCGAGCCTCGATGCGGGTGCCCATGTAGGAGGTGAGGTCCTTGACGCGACGGAGGTCGACGAGGGAAGCGGGCAGGAAGCCACGCAGGCCGATGTCGAGGATCAGGCCGCCCTTGACAACCTCGATAACCTCGCCCTCGACGTTCTCGCCGGAGTTGAACTTCTCCTCGATGCGGTTCCAAGCACGCTCGTACTCGGCACGCTTCTTGGACAGGACCAGACGACCGTCCTTGTCCTCCTTCTGGAGAACCAGAGCCTCGATGGGATCACCGAGTGCAACGATGTCTGCAGGGTTAGCGTCCTTGCGGATGGACAGCTCGCGGACCGGGATAACGCCCTCGGACTTGAATCCGATGTCAACGAGCACCTCGTCATGCTCGATCTTAACGACAGTGCCGTTAACGAGATCGCCCTCATCAAAGTCGGTAATCGTACCGTCGATGAGGTTGTTCATCTCCTCCTCATTGACATCGTCAAGAGAGAAAATGGACGAGTTCTGAATCTCACTCAAAGGTGGACCCCTTTCGAACTACGGGGCCCCGATTGCTAGGACCTACAGAAGGGTGCGACAAGCACACAACGTTTAGGAACACTCGGGAGCCGACAGATACTAATGTGACGCTTATGCAATCACGTTCGTATAGGTTACGGGGAAATGAGTTCGATTTCAAGCGTGAACTGCGATTTTTTACTCGTGTGGAGACTTTTTCGTAATCTTATGAACACACGTCTCCGCAACTTGACGATAACCAGCCAGGCATTCGGCTTTGGGGTAAAGTATCCGGAGCCAACGATTCTAGATCGATTTTTCGAGAAAGGTGCCCGCGTGCTCAAAGCAGTCGTTTTCGATATGGACGAGACGCTTCTCAGCATCAACCTCAACGCGTTCATCCTTCGCTATTTTAAGGATGTCTCTTCGATGCTCGCGGATATCGGGCGCCGCAGCCGCGGTGGCACGATGGCACGCCTCGGCACCATCCTGGTCGACCTCAACGCCAATCGCCGCAGCGGCACGGACAATCGCACCAATCTTGAGTTTTACCAAGAAGAGGTCGAGCGCCGATGCGGTATCTGCCTCTCCGACCCCATCATCTACGAGGCGTTTACCTACTACGACCGCGAAGTTCTTCCGTACAAGAACGACGATGTCATTAACGCCCACGCTATGCCGGGCGCGCACGCCGCGCTCCAGGCCGTACAGGACGCTGGACTGCGTTGCGCGCTCTTTACCAACCCCAGCTTTCCCCAGGGGGCCATCGAGTGCCGCATGGGCTGGGGCGACCTGGCCGACGCCCCCTTTGAACTCGTCACGCACATGGGAAACACCACCCGCTGCAAGCCCGATGCCACCTACTATCTAGAGCAGCTTCAGGTGATGGGGCTCGAGCCGCACGAGGTCCTTATGGTGGGCAACGATCCCAAACGCGACTTCCCCAGTCCCGCCTGCGGCATTCAAACTGCCTATGTTGGCCAGGGAAAACCCGGCCGAGCCACCTGGCGCGGAACCATGGAAGACTTCGCCCGCGACTTCAACGCCGTAGTAGAAGCTTTCTACGAACACCAAGTAGCCGACGAACTGTCTTAACAAACCTGGGTTTTGCCAATCATGATGTTGAGGATCTCGACGTCGGTATCTTTCATACCCACACGGCCCACGTAGCCCATGCTGGCGATTGTCTGCTCAACGGTATCCTGGATCAGGCCCTCGCCGGCGCGGAAGCCGCGACCCTGCATAGCCATATCATGGCCCAGAATCGCCGCATCAACGGCAGCCGAGATCTTGGCGGCACAACTCGCCTTGGCGCCGTCGCACACGATGCCGCCCACGTTGCCAAGCGTATTCGAGACCGTCGCGCCAATCTGTTCGCGCGTGCCACCGCACAGCCAGGTAATCGCAGCGCCGGCGCCGCACGCAGCGCAAATAGCACCGCAAAACGCCGAGAGCGCACCAATATAGCTCTTGATATGCACGGCGATAAGATCGGACAGCATCACGGCGCGCACCAGGCGCTCGTGGTCGCAACGCAGGTACTCGGCATACTCCATGACGGGCAATGCGCAGGTAATGCCCTGATTGCCCGAGCCGCACACAATGGCGACCGGCAGCGCGCAGCCGTTCATGCGAGCGTCGGATCCGGCGGCCGCACGGGCACGGGCACGGCAGGCGACGTCATCGGCACGAGCACCCAGCAGCGTACGACCCACCTCGGCGCCCCAAGCGTGCGCAAGGCCCTCAGCACTGATCGCGCCATTCAGCTCAATCTGACGCTCAACGGCAGCGCGGGCGTCCTCAATGTCGCCGTCCTCGATAAAGTCGATGATGGACTCAATCGACATGGACGTGTCGGCCTTATCCGCCGCCCGCTCGGCCACCACGCGCTCGGCGCATGCAGCACACTCCCCCGCCGACTTGCCGCATACCGGAATACCGTCGAGCGTATGGCACGTGACGTTGGTGTGGTGATCGGTAATCTCGACGACCGCGGTATGGCCCCCGGCCGTCGCAGTCACCTTGATGTAGAGGTTGGGCACACCCTCGACAAGCGACACATCGCAGTAGCCGGCGTCGGCGAGGAGCTCGGTCACGCGAGCACGGTCTTCATCGTCAACGCTCTCGAGCACCTCGAGAGCGCTCTTAGCGTCGCCGCCCACGGCACCCAGCACGGCCGCGGCCTCAATACCGTGCATACCGCCCGAGTTGGGCACGGTCACGCTCTTAACGTTCTTGATGATATTGCCCGAGCATGCAACATCCATATGATCGGGTTCGCAACCGAGCGTCTGACTCGCCAGCGCCGCTGCATAGGCAACGGCAATGGGCTCGGTGCAGCCGAGTGCACAGACAAGTTCGCGGTTCAAAACATCGCAAAACGCGGCATCACGGATGGAATCGGTAGGCATAGGTATCTCCTGCTTGCATAACGGGCTAGGCTCTCAAAAATGTTAGCTCCTTTATTTGATAACAATGCATCAAAAACCGCAACCATGGTTCCGGCGGACGGCGCTCAAGCGCAAACTGACGACATTCATTCACGAGAAGCCAGTCTTGTTGCCTGCTAAAGCGTTTGACCAAAAAACGCTCGAGCGTTTACGCAAAAGTCGCGCTATCATGCAGTCGAACGCGGTAAACACCTTTAGCATTTGCGCCGCACAGACCAGAGAGGAACCATCCATGAAGATCGGTATCGGTAACGACCACGCCGCCGTCGAGCTCAAGAACATCATTTCCGAGCACCTGAAGGAGCGCGGCTGCGAGGTCGTGAACTTTGGCACCGACACCTCCGAGAGCTTTGACTACCCCATCGCCGGCTACAAGGTGGGTAAGGCCGTTGCCAACGGCGACGTCGACCTGGGCATCCTGATCTGCGGCACCGGCGTCGGTATCAGCCTGGCTGCTAACAAGGTAGAGGGCGTGCGCGCCGTCGTGTGCTCCGAGCCCTTCAGCGCCAAGCTCTCCCGTATGCACAACAACACCAACGTGCTCGCCTTTGGCGCCCGCGTCGTGGGCTCCGAGCTCGCCAAGATGATTGTCGACGAGTGGCTCGACGCCGAGTTTGAGGGCGGTCGTCACGAGCGTCGCGTTAACCTCCTCAACGAGATCGACCACACGCGCGGCCTCAAGGTCGTCGACGAGGCCTAAACCACTCAGTGCCACAAGCTAACAGCAGGGGCCCGCTCGGAACTCATGACCGAGCGGGCCCCTTCATAGATTATGGAATAAAAGGGCGCCGCGGATGGAGTTCCGCGGCGCCCAAGCCACACGCTAACAGCTTTAAGGAGTCAAAGCTGGTTTAGCCAAAGAAGCGCTTGATCTCGATCTCGGCGTTCTCCAGGCAGTCGGAGCCGTGGATCACGTTGGCGTTGACATCGACGGCAAAGTCGCCGCGGATGGTACCAGGAGCAGCGTCAAGCGGATTAGTAGCGCCCATGAGGGTGCGCATCTTAGCAACAGCGGAGAGACCGGAAACGACCATCTTGACGACCGGACCGCTCGTCATAAAGTCACAGAGACCGCCAAAGAAGGGCTTGTCGGCCAGATGGGCGTAGTGCTCCTCTACGGTAGCGCGCTCGAGCGTGGTCATCTCCATGCGCTCGATGACAAGGCCGCTGCGCTCAATGCGAGCAACAATCTCGCCGATTTTGCGATCGCGCACCGCGTCGGGCTTAATCATGATGAAGGTCTTCTCGATAGCCATAAGGTAGCCTTTCAAGTAGGTTCGCGCGTGCCCAAGTCCCATTCCGGCACCCGCCTGGACTGCATCGTAACAGAGTTTTAGCTGCAGTTAAACAAAAAGCTGTTTCTTGAAACGCTACAATTTATTAAAGCGCTCCATATGTGTCACTTCTGTTTCGAAGCTCGATTAGAGTACCATCCGACTGCCCATCAACCGCATCGAGCAGAGCAGACGGTCGGTTGCCGCCCGCAAACGTACCCCCTTCACAACCTGCCCAAAGGTCCTACAGAACTTCTCGACAAGCCCCTCCCCCATAGCAACAAAATACGGACGCCCACATCAGCAGACGCCCGTAAAGCAAAAAACGATTCCTCAATAAATGGCAAAACGGCTTCGGCCAAACCCTTACTTTACCCCGTGGCCCATCTCGACGACCTTGGTCAGCGATCCAAACACGCCCTCGTCGGTCACGAGCTGTGCCTCGGCGCGCTCAAGCTGCACGGCAACGGCGGCAGGGGCGGTACCGCCCTCGGTCGTACGCGCGGCGACAATTGAGGGGATGTCGAGCGCCTCGGTAATATCGCGTTCAAAGAGCGGGCTTGCCTCCTGGAACACCTCAAACGGCAGGTCCTCAAGATTGCAGCCGCGCTTCTCGCACATCAGGACTAGATGGCCCACCACGGCGTGCGCCTCGCGGAACGGCAGGCCGCGCTTAGCCAGGTAATCGGCAACGTCGGTAGCCGCAAGGTGACCCACGCCGCACTCGCGCGCCATGGCATCCTCGTTGACAGTCCAGGTCGAAATCATGCCGGCCATGACGGACAGGCACTGCATGAGCGTATGGGCAGTATCGAGCGCACCCTCCTTGTCCTCCTGCAAGTCCTTGTTATAAGCGAGCGGCAAGCCCTTCATGGTCACGAGCAGCTGCACCAGGTTGCCATAGACTCGGCCGCTCTTGCCGCGGATAAGCTCGGCAAAGTCGGGGTTCTTCTTCTGCGGCATGATGGACGAACCGGTGGAGTAAGAGTCGGAAAGCGTGATAAAGCCAAATTCGGAGCTCGACCACAGCACGATCTCCTCGGAAAGACGCGACAGGTGCATCGCCATGACGGAGCCGGCGTAATGCAGGTCGAGGAGGAAATCACGGTCGGAAACCGCATCGAGCGAGTTGGGAATCACGCCCGCAAAGCCAAGTTCGGCAGCCGTCATCTGACGATCGAGCGGATAGCTCGTGCCGGCAAGCGCGGCAGCGCCCAGCGGACAGTTGTCGGCGGCATCAAAGGCTGCCTTCAGGCGTGTAAAGTCGCGCGCGAACATCCAGGAATACGCCAGCAGATGATGCGACAGCAGCACGGGCTGAGCGTGCTGCATGTGCGTGTAGCCCGGCAGAATCACCTTGTCGTACTTCTTAGCCGCATCCACCAGCACATGGCGCAGCTCAAGATTGGCCCCCATGAGCTCCTTGGCCAGCGCCTTGACGCCCAGACGTGTGTCGGTCGCCACCTGGTCGTTGCGCGAACGTCCGGTATGCAAGCGCTTGCCAGCCTCGCCGATGCGACGCGTCAGCTCGCTCTCGATGGACATATGAATGTCCTCGTCGTTGATGTCGAAGGTGAAGTTGCCGGCATCGATATCCTGTTCGATTCCGGTCAGACCCTCGGCAATCGCTTGCTCGTCCTCGGCGCTGATAATGCCCTGGGCCGCCAGCATCTTGGCATGTGCCTTAGATCCGGCGATGTCCTGCTTATAGAGATGTTTGTCGACCGGCAACGACGCACCAAACTCCTGCGTGACCTCGGCCACGCCTGCCTCAAAACGACCGCCCCAAAGAGCCATGGAACCGTCCCCTTTCTCCAAATACCAAAACAAGCGCCCAAAGCAATGCGCCATATCGCTAAAGCGATTTTTCAACCGCTAGTTTTACACATTCCCCACCGTGTGCGGAGCCATGTAGCTAATTTGCAAAGAAGTGACGCGCCATGCACTTGGCGCCCAACGTCTCCCTCCGGATGTTGCCCTGCGAACCATCGATCCAGGCCTTCAGGCTCATAGGGACGTCCTCGACCCTTGCAGCATCGAACTCGGGCGCGAGGGCAAGTAAAGCATGCGCGATAGCATTGAACATAATGGATACTCCTCATATATAGGTATATAGGCGCAGAGCCGCCAAATTGATAGAAGGAGCCCCGCCGGACAACCCCGGCGGGGCTCGGACTCAGCCGCAGACGCGGCATCATATATGCGGGCGGAACGTAGGGGCCACCGATGTTAAGAAGTGTCAGCAAGCATAACGAAAGGTAGGGACCCCGTGCGCCCGTTATGTATCACGCGGATGGGCCGCGCGGATACCAAGGGAAGGAGGCGCTAGGCCTGGGCGGCAGCAGAGCTGGGGCCCTGGACCTTTGCCCACGTCTTGAGCGACAGCGTATCGATCTCGATAAAGCCGGCGCTGGCCTTCTCGTCAAACGTGGTGTCGCGGTCGTAGGTAGCCAAACCGTAGTCGTAGAGGCTGAAGGGGCTCTTGCGGCCGACGACATGGCAGTTGCCCTTAAAGAACTTCAGACGGACAGTGCCGGTCACGAACTTCTGGGTATCGGCCATAAAGGCATCGAGCGCGTTTTTGAGCGGGCTGTACCACTGGCCATTGTACACGGCGGTGGCCCAATCCTGCTCGAGCTTGATCTTGGTCTTGAGCAGGTCGCCCTCGACGCAAATGTCCTCGAGCGCCTTGTGGGCGGTGATAAGCGTCAGGGCGCCGGGAACCTCGTAGCACTCGCGGCTCTTAAGGCCCACCAGACGGTCCTCAACCAGGTCAAGACGGCCAAAGCCGTTGTCGCCCGAAATCTTGTTGAGGGCGATGACGATCTCGGAGAGCTTCATCTTCTTGCCGTCGACGGCGACGGGCTTGCCGGCCTCAAACTCAATCTCGGTGTAGGTCGGGGTGTCCGGCGTGTCCTCGGGGTTCTTGGTCATAACCCAAGCGTCGTCGAGCGGCTCGTTCCAGGGATCCTCCAGGTGACCGCACTCGATGGCACGACCCCACAGGTTGTCGTCGATGGAGTAGGGGTTGTCGTTGGCACCCTCGGGAACCGGCACGTTGTGGGCGTGGGCATAGGCGACCTCGTCGGGACGGCACTTCAGGTCCCACTCGCGAACCGGGGCGATAACCTTGAGCTCGGGGTCGAGGGCCTTGACGGCGGCCTCAAAACGAACCTGGTCGTTACCCTTGCCGGTGCAGCCGTGGGCGACGTAGGTCGCGCCAAACTCGTGGGCGACCTCAACAAGCTTCTTGGCGAGCAGCGGACGGGACAGAGCGGAGAGCAGCGGATACTTGTTCTCGTACATGGAGTTGGCAGCGATGGCCTTGGTCAGGAACTCATCGGAGAACTCGTCGCGCAGGTCGAGCACCTGGCAATCGAGAACGCCCAAGTCGAGCGCCTTCTGCTTCTTGGCATCCAGTCCGGTCTCTTCCTGGCCCACATTGCCGCAGACACAAACGACATCGAGATTCTTCTCGTCCTGGAGCCACTTGACACATACGGATGTATCAAGACCGCCGGAATATGCGAGAACGACTTTTTCCTTGCTCATGGCTGTTTCCTTTCGCCCTTGGTAGCTAGTTAGAACATCGGTCAGTTGCAAGTCACCTTGAGGTCAAAAACTGTGCAATATCAGGTTATTCAGCAGAATGCATCACAGGCATGCCCTAGAAACATGCGGCTATGTCGTGCTTAAACCCAACGACCTCAAAATGACTCTGTTGAGGCATTGCGCCCCATGGGGACAGAGACGATTGTTATCGTCGTCGGGAAATTGCGCGCTGGCGTCGGATGGCATTGTCTGCAGTGGTGATGATCTTTACGAACTGCATCTGCCTCTCCTTTCACGTATCGCCGGGCGCAATTCAAATATCGCAAACGGTACCTTTTCCTCGGTAAGCGGCTCTTTTGCCGTCTCCGTTTTCGATGTTCGCTATATTACGATAAAGTGCACGCTGCGCAAGCGACAAATTCAAATTTCTGAAAAGTTTTTTCATTACTTTGTGAATGATGATGCAAACGCGCGCCAATCCTGCGAAAATACGCCTGACTACGAGTTGATGGTTATAACGTCTGAAACAATTTCGAAACGAAAGGCTCGCTTTTATGCAAACTTACGAATCGGACGCCAACATCGGCAACATTAAGATTCTCGCCGTCGATATGGACAAGACGCTGCTGACCGACGAGCGTGTGCTGCCCCAGGGTCTCGACGAGCGCCTGGACAAGCTCGCCGACGCCGGCATCGTATTCTGCCCCGCCAGCGGACGTCCCGCCCCCAAGCTCGAGGAGATGTTCGAGGGCATCAAGAACCGCCTCGCCTTTTGTCCCGACAACGGAGCGTGCGTGATCTATCGCGGCAGCTATATCTATAAGAGCAATATTGACGTGGAGCTGTATCAGCAGGTCTTGAGCCGTGCCTCGGAGGATCCTCGCGCTGTCCCCGTCCTGTGCTGCTTCGACGAGTTCTACGTGCTTGCCCGCGACCATCAATACCACGACGAGATCAGCGTCTACTACAACACAATCAACTACGTCGACAGCTTTGAGGGCATTGATTTCGAGTCCAACAAGATTTCGGTCTTCTTCCCCGGCTACGACGCCGAGCCCGCTTTCCGCGAGACCTATAGCCCCGAGTTCTCGGACAAGCTCTACGTCACCAACGCCGGGCGCGAGTGGATCGACTTTATGAACCTGGGCGTCGACAAGGGCGCCGGCGTCGCTCACCTGTGCGAGCACCTGGGCATCGATATTGCCGATGCTGCCGCCGTGGGCGACACCTACAACGACATCCCCATGCTGGAGCGCGTCGGGCACAGCTTTATCGTGGACAATGCCGAAGAGCATATGAACGCGCACGCCAAGTGGCGCATTCCGAGCAACAACGACGGGGGCGTACTGACGCTCATCGACGCCATCTTGGCGGCTCGGTAGCCGTCCCATCGGGCCTGGCCGGGCGGCACGGGTTAACTTTTCGCTCGGTCAGGTCCTGCGCAAGACGAAAGCCACATTAAGTGGCTTTCTTTGCGTGCGGAATCTACGAAAAGTTAACCCGTGCCGCCCGGTCAGGCCCTAGGTTTACTTACTTGCCGCCAGGATGGCGTCTTGAGTGTCTAGATACTTAGCTGAAATGATTTGAGCAGAGGGGAGCTCCTTGTTGGAAGGGGCTCCCCTCTGTTTTGGTTACTGTGGGACAAATTAATCAGTAGTGTTTGTCCCAAATCTTAAGTATGTGGGGGCTTGCGTCTTGGGCGAGCCTGCCTTACCGAGTGCTTTCCTATTTCGCGTCGGCCCAGGTTATGCCGGTGCTGGCTTCGGCGATTAGGGGGACGCGGAGGTCCACTACGTGCTCCATGACGTCGCGGACCATGGCGGTGAGGCGCTCGACTTCGTCGACGGGGCACTCAAAGTCCAGTTCGTCGTGTACCTGCAGGATCATGTGGGCGGCAAAGCCTTCTTCTTCCAGGCGGCGGCTTACGCGGGCCATCGCGATCTTGATGATGTCGGCCGCGGTTCCCTGCATGGGGTGGTTCATGGCCGTGCGTTCACCAAAACCGCGGAGCTGCGGATTTTTGGCCTTGAGCTCCGGAATATGGCGACGGCGGCCGTACATGGTCTCGGCGTAGCCCGTCTGCTTGGCACGTGCCACCACGTTGTCGAGGAACGTGCGCACGCCCGGGTAGGCCTCGTAGTAGCGATCGATCATATCGCGCGCCTCGGCCATCGAGATATGCAGCGACTGCGACAGGCCGTAGGCCTGCTGGCCATACACGATGCCAAAGTTCACGGCCTTGGCGCGACTGCGCAGGTCGGGCGTTACCTCGGACACCGGCACACCAAATACGCGCGCCGCCGTCTCGGCATGGAAGTCCTCGCCCTCGTTAAAGGCGCGCACCAAGTGCTCGTCACCCGAGAGATGTGCCAGCAGACGCAGCTCTATCTGCGAGTAGTCCACCGCCAAAAAGACGCTTCCCTCGCCTGCCGAAAACGCCGTCTTGACGGTACGACCCAGCTCCGAGCGCGTCGGGATGTTCTGCAGGTTCGGGTCGCTCGAGGACAAACGCCCCGTTGCCGTGATGGTCTGGTTGTACGTAGTGTGTACGCGACCGTCACCACGGCGTAGCGGGCCCAGGGTGTCCAGATAGGTGGACTTGATCTTAGACTTCTCACGCCAGTCCAAGATCAGACGCACGATTTCGTGGTCACGCGCAAGGTCGCTCAGCACCTTGGCGTTGGTCGAATAATAGCCGCGCTTAGTCTTCTTGAGGCCCTTGGTCGGAAGCCCCATCACATCAAAGAGCACATGCGACAGCTGCATGGGACTGCCAATATTAAAGGTCTCATCACCGGCAAGGTCGCGAATGCTTCGCTCGACCTCGGTGATCTGGGTCGCCAGACCCTCGGACAGACTGCGCAGGCGGTCGGGATCCACGAGCATGCCCGCGCGCTCCATCTTGGCAAGCACCGGAACGAGCGGCATCTCGATGCCGTCGAACACGTTGGCGGCATTCTCACGGGCCATGCACTCGCGCAGCGGTGCGACCAGCGCCAGCGTCAAGGCCGCCGTGCGAGCGGCGGGCGCCGGAGCGTCCTCACCGGCACCCTCTGCGCCGCGCGCCGCAGGCAGCGCCATCTGCAGATACGTATCGGCAAGATATGCCTCATCGAACTCGGAGCGATCGGAATCCAGCAGATAGGCAGCGACCACGGTATCGAAGATACGCGTGGAATCGGCAGCGAGCGGATCCATGAGCTCGGGCTCAGAAGAATCGATGGGCGAAAGCTCGTGCAGCAGCGCCTTCATATCCGGGCTCGCCACGCGGCCCTCCATAAACAGACGCGCAAGCACGCCGGCGATCACACCGTGAGCGAAGTTGAAGCCATCGACTACGGCAGTGGAGGCGCCGTCGCCCTCCTCGAGCGCGAACAGGCCCTTGGACGTCGCCAACCACAGCGTGCGCGTCAGTCCAAAGAGCGCGCCCTCTTCCTTGTCGTCGTCCACCACGGCGGCGACCCACTCGCCGGCATCAATCGCGCGGGAGACCTCAGCCGCAACGGCACCAAGCGCGTCAGCATCGCCGGCGGCTGCGCGAACCATCGCAGGTATCTCAAACACACTGGAGGCAGCAGCCCCGCCCTCGCCGCCGATCAGCGCCAAGAAACGGTTCTGCATGGCGGTGATACCAAGCGTGCCCAGCGCCGCGGAAACCTCATCGGCAGAAAACGCCGGGAAGGACGTTTCGTCAAAGTCGAGCTCGACGGGCGCATCGGTGCGAATGGTTGCGACCTTGCGGCTCAGCAGCGCATCGTCGATGTGCGCACGCAGGTTCTCGCCCATCTTGCCCTTGACCTCGTCGGCATGCGCGATGACCTCGTCCAAGCTGCCGTACTGTGCGATGAGCGCACTCGCCTTTTTGGGGCCGATGCCCGGTACGCCGGGAATGTTGTCCGACGTATCGCCCTTTAGACCGTAAAAATCGGGCACGAGCGCCGGCGTAATGCCGTGATACAGGTCGTCCACGCTCTCGGGCGTCATGATCGCCACGTCGGACAGGCCCTTGCGGGTCGAAACCACGTTGACGTGCTCGGTCACGAGTTGATACATGTCGCGGTCGCCGGTCACCAGTAGCATGTCGCAGCCGGCCTCTTCACCCAGGCGCGCCATGGTTCCCAGGATATCGTCGCCTTCCCAGCCCTCGGACTGCAGAATCGGCACGTTGAGCGCGGTGAGCAGCTCCTTAATCATAGGGAACTGCGCATGCAGATCGGGGTCCATGGGCGGGCGTTGCGCCTTATACTGCGGCAGCATCTCCATGCGCACGCGCGGTTTGCCCTTGTCAAACGCCACGACCACACCGTCGGGGTTAAAGGCATCGATCATCTTAAGAAACATGTTCAGAAAGCCAAAGATCGCGTTGGTGGGGCGACCGTCCGGCGCGTTCATGGTGGGCGGCACGGCGTGGAAGGCGCGGTGCATGAGCGAGTTGCCGTCGATAACGGCAAAAGTGCGGCGCTTGTCAGACATATTGAATACCTCGCTTTGGGCTGGGCACGGTTTGCTCACACCAGTTTACACGCTCCCTGCCCCGCGGCCACCGCACATCAAGCTCCCCCGCCACCGTGAGCCCGCGCGTGATACGATGGCTCACGGTACATCAACCAGCACGATCGATCCGAAAGGAGCCTGCGTCATGGAGCGTCCCTGCGCATGGAAAAAGTACACGCCACAGCAAGTCGAGGAGCTCGAGGAGCTTTGCCGCGGCTATAAGCAGTTTTTGAGCGAGAACAAGACCGAGCGCCTGTGCGTCAAGGCCGGCATCAAGATGGCCGAGGAGGCGGGATACGTCGACCTGAAGACCGTGATCGCCGAAGGCCGCGAGCTCAAGGCAGGCGACAAGGTGTACGCCGCCAACCACGGCAAGGACCTTATGCTCGTCAACCTGGGCACCGCCCCGCTCGAGCAGGGCTTTAACATCCTGGGCGCCCACGTGGACTCGCCGCGCCTGGACCTTAAGCAGAATCCCGCCTTCGAGGCCGGCGACATGGCCTACCTCGACACGCACTACTACGGCGGCGTCAAGAGCTACCACTGGGTAGCCTCCCCGCTCGCACTCGTGGGCGTCATCTGCAAAAAGGACGGTACCACCGTCGACATCAATATCGGCGACAAGGCAGACGATCCGGTCTTTACCATCTCCGACCTGCTGATCCACCTCTCGAGCGAGCAGATGTCCAAGCCCGCCAAGGACGCCGTCGACGCCGAGATCCTCGACGTGATCGTGGGCGGTCGTCCCGTCAAGTTCGATGAGGACGACAAGGACGCCCCCAAGGAGCCCGTCAAGCAGATGTTCCTGGACATCCTCAAGGAGCAGTACGACGTCGAGGAGGAGGACTTCCTCTCCGCCGAGATCGAGGTCGTGCCCGCCGGCCCCGCCCGCGACATGGGCCTCGACCGCTCCATGATTCTGGGCTATGGCCACGACGACCGCGTCTGCGCCTATCCGTCCATGCTCGCCCAGATTAATGTGGCCAATGTCGAGCGCACGAGCATCACGCTCATCGTCGACAAGGAGGAGATCGGTTCCGTGGGTGCCACCGGCATGACGAGTCGCTTCTTCGAGAACACCGTCGCCGAGATCATGACGCTCGCCGGCGAGGATAGCCCGCTGGCCCTGCGCCGCGCGCTCGCCCGCAGCCGTATGCTCTCCTCTGACGTGTCCGCCGGCTTCGACCCGGGCTATGCCGGCAAGTTCGAGACCAAGAACGCGGCCTTTATGGGTCGCGGCCTGTGCTTTAACAAGTACACGGGCAGCCGCGGCAAGGGCGGCTCCAACGACGCCGATGCCGAGTACATGGCCCTCGTCCGCGACATCATGGACGAGGCCGGCGTGGACTTCCAGACCTGTGAGCTCGGTCGCGTCAACGCGGGCGGCGGCGGCACCATCGCCTACATCATGGCCAAGTACGGCATGAACGTCATCGACTCCGGCGTTGCCGTCTTGTCCATGCACGCCCTGTGGGAGGTCGCCAACAAGGCCGACATCTACGAGGCCTATCGCGGCTACAAGGCCTTCCTCAAGCGCGCCTAATCCACCCCACCCATAACTTGCGGTGGAATACGGATTGATTTGGTCTTTCAATAGCCCAAACAGACCGTATTCCACCGCAATTTCTTTTTTGGCAGAGGAGAGTTCATGCTCCAGGTCATCGTTTCACCCGCCAAGCAAATGCGCGCGGCACAAGATGCTTTTGAAGTTCAGGGGATTCCGCCCTTTGCGCGCGAGACCGCCCAGCTGCACCATGCGCTCTTGGACATCGAACGAACCGAAGGCGACAGCGGTCTACAAGCTCTGTGGAACGTCAGCGACAAGCTGCTGGCCCCTTGTCTCGACATTTTGCATGAGTTCGAGCCCATCTTGGGAAACGGCGATCTTGCCGATCCCGATATCGCGCGCCGCATCTCCCCTGCCATCATGTCCTATCACGGCATTCAGTACCAGAGCATGGCACCCGAGGTAATGGATGCCGAACAGCTCGCCTGGCTGCAAAGCCACCTGTGGATCCTCTCCGGCCTCTACGGGTGCGTTCGTCCCTTTCATGCCGTCGAACCGCATCGGTTGGAGATGGGCGCGAAGCTCGCCGTCGACGATGCCCGAGACCTCTACGCGTTTTGGGGCGACAAGCTCGCACGGGCTACCGCCCCGGCAGGCTCAAACACCACGATCGTCAACCTCGCCAGCGTAGAGTATGCCAAAGCCGTTCTGCCCCACCTCGCGGACGACGCCACGGCCGTCACATGCCTCTTTGGCGAGGGTATCCGCAACGGGAAGCCCATCCAACGGTCGACCGCCAGCAAAAAGGCGCGCGGCTCCATGGTGCGGTGGATGGCAGAAAACAAGCTCGAGGATGCAAGCGAACTTACCGCATTCAACATCGGCTATCGGCACATCCCCGAGCTTTCAGACAAAAACACCCTGGTTTTCATGAACGCGCAGGCACAATAGGCCCACCGTTTCCAAACACCCCATTACTCCGCCAAGCCATCGGCCTTTGCAATCTCGCTCGTCGAGCCATCTTGGTAGGTAATCTTAACGTGCCCTACGTCGGATACCGCAACGCCCGACGGAGGTTCCAGACGCCACTCCGTCAGAGCGATATCCATGGTCGTGGGCACATCGCCCTGATCTTTGAGCTTCACCGTGAGTGTTTTGAGTGCCTCATCAAACGTCACGCGTTCGATTTCTTCACCCGGAATAGACCCGCCGCTCAACTGCAGCTGCACAAACTCGTCGCGCGGATACCAGTAGTCGCCCGGAATGGCGAGCGTATTGGCATTACCGCCGGTACTCCTCACCGTCATGATCGGCAGGGCATCATCAGTCTCGAACTCCCAGGCAGCGCCGCCGCGACCGCCAAACGTCCAAATACAAAAGGCAATCACCAGCACGGCAAGCACCGCAAAGCCAATCGCGACCAACCCATGGTGCGCACGGCCCTCCTCGGCCGATACGTCCCATTGCGTCTCTCGATATAGATGCTTGTCTTCCATGTTCGCCTCCCCACAGGCACGCTCGTTGGCCCAATCGTACCCATTCAGGCTATACTTGAGCCCATGACATAACGGGGAGCTAGCAGGACAAGACGGCAGGCTGAGATTGGGCGCGCCCGCCCTGACCCGCAAACCTGATATGGGTAATGCCAACGAAGGGAGCCGTGCCAATGAGCACACAGACCGAGCCCAAGCTCGTCACGCAAATCGACTTCGCCCGTGCCGGGCAGATCACGCCGCAGATGAAGGAAGTCGCCGAGCGCGAGCATCGCGACCCCGAGTACATCCGCGAGCGCGTGGCCGACGGCCGCATCGCCATTCCCGCCAATATTGTGCATATCAAAAAGGGCATGCGCGCCTTTGGCGTCGGTGAAGGGCTGTCCACCAAGGTCAACGTGAACTTGGGCATCTCGGGCGACAAGGCCGATGCCGCCGAAGAATGGAAGAAGGTCAAGATCGCCGAGGACTTTGGCGCCGACGCCATCATGGACCTCTCCAACTCGGGCAAGACGCGCCAGTTCCGCCAGCAGCTCATCGACGAGACGCCGCTCATGGTAGGTACCGTCCCCATGTACGACGCCATCGGCTACATGGAAAAGCCGCTGGTCAAGCTCACCAAGGACGACCTGTTCGAAGTCGTGCGCGCGCACGCCGAGGACGGCGTTGACTTTATGACTATCCACTGCGGCATCAACAAGTCGGTCACCAAGACCTTTAAGGAGACCGGCCGCCTGATGAACATCGTGAGCCGCGGCGGCTCACTGCTGTTTGGCTGGATGGAGGTCACCGGTAACGAGAACCCGTTCTATGAGTTCTACGACGAGTTGCTCGAGATCTGCCACGAGTACGACGTGACGATTTCGCTCGGCGACTCCTGCCGCCCGGGCTGCCTCTACGACTCCAACGACGCCACCGAGACCGCCGAGATGATCGAGCTGGGCAAGCTGTGCAAGCGCGCTTGGGCCGCCGGCGTCCAGGTCATGGTCGAGGGCCCGGGTCACATGGCGCTCGACGAGATCGCTGCCAACATGAAGCTACAGAAGCGCCTGTGCCACAACGCCCCGTTCTATGTGCTCGGGCCGCTGGTGACCGATATCGGCGTGGGTTACGACCACATCACCGCTGCCATCGGCGGCGCCATCTCCGCCAGCTCCGGTGCCGACTTCCTGTGCTACGTGACACCGGCAGAGCACCTATGCCTGCCTAACGCCCAGGATGTGCTCGACGGCCTCATGGCCACCAAGATCGCCGCACACGCCGCCGACATCGCCAAAAAGGTGCCCCACGCCCGCGACATGGACGACAAGATGGGCCAGGCACGCCGCAAGCTCGACTGGGACGCCATGTGGAAGTGCGCACTCGACCCGGTTACGGGCAAGAAGCGCTACGAGGAGTCCCCCGCCGCCACCGAGGGCACTTGCACCATGTGTGGCAAGATGTGCGCCGTCCGCACTGTCAACAAGGTGTTCGAGGGCACGACGATCGACCTCGGCATGGAGGACTAGCCCTGTCGCCGCGGCCGCTTCTGGCGGCGAGCTGGTGCCTGTCAATTGTTGACGTGTGAACATTTGCTTGCATTTGCGTAAAGATTGCATCGCCCGCCCGGGTTCGACATAGAGTCGGCCCGGGCATCTTTATAATGCTGGCTTATAGACCCATTTGATTCCGACCGAACAAGGGAGCGAACATGGATCGCAGTAAGGTACCCGCCGTCCTGTCCATCGCAGGATCAGATTCCAGCGGTGGTGCCGGCATTCAGGCCGACATCAAGACCATCACGGCGCACCGCCTGTATGCCGAGACGGCCATCACAGCCATAACCGCACAGAACACCCTAGGCGTCACCGCCGTGCAGAACATCTCCCCGGATATTGTCGCGGCGCAGATCGATGCCGTTTTTGACGATATCCGCCCCAACGCAGTCAAAATCGGCATGGTTTCCTCTGCCGAGATTATCGAAGTCATCGCCGACCGCCTGAGCGCCTGGAACGCGACAAACGTGGTAGTCGACCCCGTCATGGTAGCCACCTCGGGCGCACGGCTGATTGCCGAAGATGCCGCCGAGGCGCTCACCCGCCGCCTGTTCCCACTAGCGACGGTTATCACGCCCAATATTCCCGAGGCCATGGCCCTGCTCAACTACGAGGTCGACTCCGAGCGCACGCAGCAAAATGCTGCCATGCTCCTCACCCGCCGCTTCGGTTGCGCATCCCTCGTTAAGGGCGGGCATCTTGTCAACGAGGCCAACGATGTACTGGCCGAACCCGCGCCACTCGATGACGAGGGCAACCATCTGGGAGATCCACTCACCACGTGGTTCCGCCACAAGCGCATCGAGACCGACAACACGCACGGCACCGGCTGCACGCTCTCGTCCGCCATCGCCTGCGCGCTGGCACAGGGCATGGATCTTGCCGACGCCGTCAACGCCGGCAAGGCCTACCTAACGGGCGCTCTCGCCGCCGGCTTTGACATGGGCAAAGGCTCTGGCCCCGTCAACCACATGTGGCAGTACTAAATAGCCAGTAACCTGCCAAAAAGAGACAGGCTACCTTGCACCAAAAACCGTCGCAACATTCGATGAAAATCGTGCAAACGCGAAAAATCATCGGATGTTGCGACGGTTTGATTTTAGATAGCGGTCGAGCAAAGGGCCGGGGCGTCTAGTCGTCGGCGAGTTGAATTCCCAACAAACCCGAGAGTGCCAGCGCCTGCTCGGCATTGACCGTCAAGCCACGCAACTCATGGTAATCGCCCGAAACAACGGGCGCTGCAAATGTACAGCGCGACACATCAACGCCGGAAAGCGACGTCTTGAACACATCAACACGCGTCAGGTCACAGCCATCCAGGCGTATCTGACCCAGCTTGGCACCCTGAAACGCAGCCTCTCTCAGACGTGTATCGCATGCTGTCATAGGGCCAATGCGTCCCTCCGAAAGGTTCGCATAGCTCAAATCGCACGATCCAAACGACACGCTCGACAGGCGCGCCTTGAGCAAGTTGAGTCCCGGTGCCGAGCAGTCAACGAAGTCGCAGCGGCTGAGCCAGCAGCCTTCCATGTTGCAGCGGATAAAGCGGCAACCGCGAAACACCACGTCGCGAAACGTCGAGCCGCTCCAGTCAACGCTATCGAACTCGCAAGATCGGAACACAACGCCATCGAAGGTCGCGCCGTTCGCCACGTCGTAGGCAAGATCCAAATCCTCAAAAGCGGTATTGGAGACGAGCTCATCGCCCTCGGCAAAGAGGTCGATGAGCTCGTCCATGCCCATATGGCAGCCAATCCGTTCGTTTACCCGGGCAAAACCACCACAAAGGTGCCTGTCCCCTTTGCGGTGGCTTGGGGTCGCGCTACTCACCGAGCATCTCTTGGAGCTTGGCTGCCACGGCATGTCCCAAGCTCTCGTGGCTTTCGGGCATCATATGCAGATAGTCGATATCGCCCGGCTCGGCAAACTCGGCGGCATTCAAAAAGTCGCAGCCAAACTGCTCGGCCACGTGCGCATAGTACTCGCCAAAATGTTCAGATGCCTCGACGGAACGCTCGTCAAAATCGGTCATATATACATCGGCGATCTGCGGCTTGATCTTGATAGGAGCCATCAGCAGGATGCGCGGGCAAGGCGCAGCGTCGGTCCACGGAAACGCGCGGACGGCGCGAACCAGCGCCATGGCGCCACGGGCGATATCGGAAGCTGTCACGTTAAAGACCGTCTTACAGTCGTTGGTGCCCAGCATGATCACAATGGCGTCCAGCGGCTTATGAGCCTCGAGCAGCATCGGAAGCGCGCGAATGCCGTTGAGGTTAGTGTCCAGATGGCACATGTCGTCGCGTACCGTCGTGCGGCCGTTGAGGCCTTCTTCAATTACATGCCAGCCCTCGCCTAAGTCACGTTGGACCACGCCACACCAGCGCACATCCTGCGCATAGCGCACCGCGGTACCGTCGCGCATGCCCGCCGGATCGTAACCATAGGTGTTGCTGTCACCAAAGCACAGAACGTTTTTCATCGTAAGCTCCCCACTCAATAAAAAGCCGACAGGAGCAGCCTCTCCCGTCGGCTCGGTATATCGCATCACGAGCACCGTTTACAGGTACTTGCGCCAGTCGTCGTCATCCTCGTCATCCTCGGCAGCGGCCTGAGCCTGCTCGGCGGCACGGGCGGCTGCGGCGCGGGCGGCAACCTGAGCATAGGACTCCTCGTTTCGCTCGGGGAAGTTTGCCAGCACGTGCTCGAATTTGGCGAAGTCCTCGTCCCAGCGCGTAGAGGGCACGGCAAAGAAGACCTGCTTGACCTTGAAGTCGCCCGATGCGAGCTCCTTGCGGAAGAGCTCGGCCACGGCCTCGGCATCAAAGCCGTTGTTGTCGCAGCCCCATGCGCCCAGCACGAGCTTCTCGCGACCCAACTCGTCGCAGATGGCGAGCACAAAGCGAATGCGGTCGCGCAGGGCATCCAGCAGAGCATCGTCGCTCACGCGATACTCCTGGCGGGCGCGCTTAACGTTGGGCGCGGCGGCCACGATCACGTCGGCGTATGCATGCACGTGGTTGCGGTCGAAGCGCACCGCAGGCACCACTAGGGCACGGTTACGATAGAGCTCGCAGTTGATGTTGCGGCGACGGTTCTCGCCGTACCACTTACGCTGCCTATCGAGAACGTTGTACAGATACGAATCGGCGCACAGCGTGGCCTCCTGGCCCAGATAACCCTGAATATATCCACCGCCCGGATTGGTAAACGAGGCAAAGGCGAGCACGGCCATGTCGCAGAACTGCGCATAGCCGCGACCGTTATCGAGGATTGCCTGCGTGGCGGAGGCATCAAGCACAGTGACCTCGGGCAGGACCGGAGCGGGCTCCTCAGCAGGCGCGGACTCAGCTTCGGCGATTTCCTCGGCAGGCTCCTCGACGGGCTCGGGCGCCGCCTCGGTCTCGGGCGCTGCCTCGACCTCGGCAGTCTCCGCGTTCTCGACGTCCTCGGCGACCTGCTCTTCGGGGGCCACAGCACTCTGAACCTTGGCCTTCATCGCCGCGACAAAGCCGGCAGGCATACCGTCAAACTCGCGAACACCGGCAAGCGAACGCTCGATATCCTTGGCGCACGCTTCGGACACAGTTGCCACGTGACGCTCGGCGGCCTTGGCACGGGCCTCGCGCTTGGGATTGGGCTGACCCGCTCGGTTGGACCTGCGGTTACGGTTCCTGTTGTCGACGTCTGCCATACGTGGCCACCTTTCCTGTCGCTGCCGCTATCGGCTTTTCCCATCCATGATACCCCGCCGCGCACAAAAAAGACGGCCCCGAAGGACCGCCTTTCGCATCGTTTTACCGTGTCCGGCAGGAAGCATCGCAATGCCGCGCTTTAATCGCGACGGCCGAGGATGTTCAGAATGCGCAGGAACACGTTGATAATGTCCACGAACAGGTTGGATGCCATGAGCACGGCGTTGGGCAGCGTGGGCGGCACCGTCGTTGCCACATAGGTGTCGTAGCCGATGAAGCCGGCGAACACCACGATCACGATCAGGTCGGTGATGGACTGCGAAACGCCCATGAACATCAGCACGATCTCGACCAGAATCGTGGCAAGCAGAATGCCAAAACCGATGCCATATACGCGCTGGAAAAACTTGGGGAACGTCACGCCCAAAGCGCCAAAGACAAAGGTGATGGCGGCCGTGGCGATAAAGGCAGTGTTGATGGTGGGCAGGTCGTAGTTGGCAAGGCCAAATGACGCGGTCAGGCCAAAAGTGCTCGCAAAGACCACGTAACCCACGAGGGACAGGCCCACAGACTGCTTGCCCGCGGCGGCCGACATCATGACCATGCCGACGATAGTCAAAATAAACGAGCCAAAGACCAGCGGCAAAGCGGCGCCGCTCATCATCATGCGGGCAAACGCCATGGTGCTCGTAAAGTAGGCGCCGGCGCCCATGGCGCAAAAGCCCAAAAAGATCAGGGCGGACATGGCGAGATTGTACGCGCGCGGCGACATCTCCTTGGCACGGCTTGCGCCGGTCTCGATGGGGCCGTTCTGATAGCCCTGGATATCGTTCATAGTTTCGTCCTTTCAAAAAGCGCCGCGAATGACGGCGCAGCAGATGACAAGATTCCTACCATTGTACCCGAACGCCGTGCGTCCCTACTTACGGCGCTCGCCCTCGAGGGTGCGGTCAAACGCCCAGACCCACCAACGCATCACGTGGGCCTGCGAGCCGTCCGGCCGTCCGCACGCCTGGTCCTCCAGATACAACTCGGTCGCATGCCCGCCAAAACGAACCTTATACGTTGCCGTACGAACACCGTGAACCGTTAAGCCAAAGCCCGTGGACGAGACAATCTCGTCAATTGTAAAGCAGCGACCGTCGACCCAGCAGACGGTGACCGGCACGACTTGTCCGCCCGCGAGGATGCGAGCCACGACGTCCACATACTGCTTGTGCACGCGCCGAGTTTTGCCATCTGTCTGTCGATATTCCATGTCTCCTATTATCGAACGCATGTTTGCATATTGTAAAGCGAACAGACTGTGGTTTTGGAGTGTCGTAGCAATCGCACGTGTCCGCATGGCGTGATAGCAAAAAGAACACCCGCGGTCAACAGGGCTAATATTCAATTTTAGTGCCAAATAATTACTTCTCCCATCAGAACTCGGCAAAGAAACCCGCAGGAGGTGATACGATTTATCATGTTTTTGTAACGTGCCTGCAAACTTCGAGAAAGCCCATATATGGACGTAACGTTCTCAACCTTCCTCGGCCAAATTGTGTCGAACCCAGTCCTTGCCGTCACCGTGATCCTCGCGTTGGGCGCCATCTTCGTCAACGGATGGACCGACGCGCCCAACGCCATCGCGACCTGCGTCACTACGCGTTGCATGCCCGCCCGCGCCGCCATTCTCATGAGCGCCGCATTCAACTTCCTCGGCGTGCTCATCATGACGCACTTTAACGCGAGCGTCGCCAATACCATCTCGCATATCGTTGACTTTGGCGGAAACAGCACCATGGCGCTCGCCTGCCTGTGCGCGGCCCTGTTCTCCATCGTCGTCTACGGCGCCACAGCATCGCGTTTCGGCATCCCCACCTCGCAAAGCCACAGCCTTATCGCCGGCCTGACCGGTGCCGCTATCGCCCTCGGCGGCGCGAGCAGCGTCAACGTCCACGAGTGGATGAAGGTCATCTACGGCCTGGCACTCTCCATCGGCCTGGGCTTTGTCATGGGCTGGGTCCTGTGCAAACTCGTCTCGATTCTTTTCGCCGCCGCCAACAGGCGACGTGCCAATGTCTTCTTTAAATACGCTCAGATCGCGAGCGCTGCGGCCATGAGCTTTATGCACGGCGCGCAGGATGGACAGAAGTTCATCGGCGTGCTCTTTTTAGGTGTCGCCTTCGCAAACGGCCAGACTAGCGTCGGCGATGCCGGCATCCCCATCTGGATTATGCTGCTGTGCTCGGCCACTATGGGTATCGGCACCAGCGTGGGCGGTGAGCGCATCATCAAGTCCGTCGGCCAGAGCATGGTTAAGCTCGAGAAGTACCAGGGCTTCTCCGCCGACCTGGCGGGCGCCGCAAACCTGCTGCTTGCCACCCTTACCGGCATCCCCGTGTCCTCCACGCACATCAAGACCTGCGCCATCATGGGCGTCGGTGCCGTCAAACGCCTCTCGGCCATCAACTTCGGCGTCGTCAAGGACATGATGTTCACCTGGTTCTTCACCTTCCCCGCCTGCGGACTCATCAGCTTTGTCATGGCCAAGCTGTTCATGATGTTCCTCTAGCCACACCGAGCGTCCATCCGGACCGCAAAACTTCGCCCACCCGTCTTCGCCTCGAAAGGACCCACTCATGGCAAAGAAACCCGATTCATTCTACTTTGACAACTACGTCGCCTGCGCCGACCTTGCCGTCCAGGCCGCCGAGCTGCTTACCAAGATTTTCGAGAACTTCGATCCCGCGAAGATTCACGATATGCTCGACAAGATGCACGCGATCGAGCATGCGGCCGACAAGAAGCACCATGAGCTTGAGGACGCCCTGCTCACGGCCTTTATCACCCCGCTTGAGCGCGAGGACCTGGATCTGATGAGCTGCTCGCTCGACACCGTGCTCGACCGTATCGAGGGCGTCGTGCAGCGCGTCTACTTCACCAACATCCAGAGCATCCATCCCGACGCCATCGTCATCGCCCACAAGGTGACCGACGCCTGCCGCGCCATGAAGGACCTGATGGTCGAGCTGCCCAACTACCGCAAGTCCAAGACGCTGCGCGAGCTCGTCATCCAGATCAACACCATCGAGTCCGAGGCCGACGAGCTCTATATCAACGCCATGCGTAACCTGCACGTTAACGGCAAGGACCCGCTCGAGGTCATCGCTTGGCGTGACGTGTACGCCTTCCTGGAGTACTGCGCCGACTGCTGCGAGAATGTGGCCGATGTCGTGGATTCGATTGTCATGAAGAACAGTTAATTAGCGGTACACATCCCACCGGCGAAGGCCCGGCACCTATTTGCTTTCTCACTCCGGCTGCACGGCAGAGTCGTTCGAAAGTAAATAGGTGTCGGGCCTTCGCCTTGCGTACCACCATTGGGAACCCTGGCTAATAGGCGGAATGCATGGTGGCTTTGGTTGAAAGCGCCTTTGGCATCAGTCATGACTTTGGGCAGCGCTGAACGTTTGGCTGGATGTTGCTCTGGGTAACCTTTGGTTATCTTTTATTTC
The DNA here is from genome assembly GCA_905214105.1 of uncultured bacterium. Lineage (GTDB taxonomy): Bacteria > Actinomycetota > Coriobacteriia > Coriobacteriales > Coriobacteriaceae > Collinsella. The sequence continues at coordinate 12,717 of CAJMKK010000005.1, read as the reverse complement.
GTTATTAATTTGTTGGAGGGCTTGTATGTCGTATTTGGATCTGGCTCGGGGTCGGTATTCTTGTCGTAAGTTTGAAGATCGGGCTGTGGAGCAGGCTGTGGTGGATGCCATTGTTGAGGCTGGGCGTATTGCTCCTTCTGCTTGTAATAATCATCCAGCCCGTGTGATGGTGCTGGATACGCCTGAGCTGTTGGAGAAGGCTGCTGCTTGTCAGCCTCGGTTTGCTCGTGATGGGTCCATCTTTGGGGCTCCGCTTGTCTTCCTTATTTGCAGCGTTACCGGCGACGCTTGGGTTCGCCCCTATGACCAGATAAACTCGAGTGCCATCGACACCTCGATTGTTTGCGATCAGATGATGATGGAGGCCGAGGAGCAAGGTCTGGGAACGTGCTGGGTATGCCATTTTAAGCCCGAGCTAGCCCGCGAGCAGTTCAACCTGCCCGAGGGCGTCTATCCCTATCACATGCTCGTCTGTGGCTATCCTGCCGACCACATCGCAGACCCCGAGCATCGCGAGGCCCGCACTATTCCCCTCTCCAACTTCCTCCTCAAGTAGTTTTTAGACATACCTTAAAATCTACCTTTTACCACGCGCCCTTCGCCGAGTTCTGTCCTATCGCATGCAGAGCTCGGCGTTTTGTTTCCCAACCCGTATACAGCCACAAAAAAGGAGCCCGCAGGTGCGAGCTCCTCTTAAGGACACTAGATTGTAGCTCTGATGCTAGTCCAGGTCGTCGGCGGCAAAGTTGTCGATCGGGGCGAAGGGATCGGCCACGGGGACAACCGGGTCAGCGACGGGCAGCGGCTCGGCGGGAACAGTCACCGCAGGAGAAGCGGCAGAACCGACCGGCGTGGAGGCCATGAGGTCGGCCGGGAAGGAGTTCTGGGCATCGTCCATGAAGTGCTGGATGAGCTTGAGGTACTCGGCCTTGAACTCCTCGCGGGAAGCCTTGAGACGATCGATTTCCTCGAGCTCGGCCTGCTTCTCGGTCAGAGCCTGGCGGATAACCTCGCGGGCCTTGGCGTCAGCCTCGTTGCGGATACGCTCAGCGTTCTCGTTGGCATCGTTGACGATGGTCTCAGCGGTCTGCTGGGCAGCGATCAGGGCAGCGGAAATCTGGCGCTCCTGAGCGGAGAAGTCAGGGGCGGGAGCAGCCACGGGGGCGGCAGGAACGGCTTGGGCGGTGGCATCCTGAGCCTGGGCAAGCTGAGCCTGCGCATCGGCAAGCTGCTGCTCGGTAGCAGTCAGGCGACCCTTAAGGTCGACGATCTTAGCGAGCATAGCGTCAACCTCGGAGGACAGCGTCTCCAAGAAGACGTCGACCTCGGCGGGATCGTAGCCACGCTTGGCCTCAGAGAAAGTCTGAGCCTGGATGTCTGCAGGGGTAATAGCCATAACAAGTCTCCTTTTTCATCGCCTCGGCGCTACACGCCCGACGCAAGTTACTAAGTCAGTTCTATACGAGTATACCTATAAGAAGCTGCAGAACCAGCCTCTGCACCAACTGCAACGCAATAATCGCAACGACCGGCGAAAAATCGATACTGCCCATCGGCGGGATGAAACGACGGAACAGGTTGAGCCACGGACCGCACACGCTATCGAGCACCGCAGCAATATCCTGAAGCAAACCACCCTGCTTCATGGGAATCCACGTCATAAAGCAGTAGACGACAATGAGCGTGGAATAGAAGTTGAACAGCGTGTTGACCAGCTGGACGATAGTGTAGATGTTGATGGGAATCTCCTCGTCTTGTCTTTACTTAAGGTAGCCGTCGGCACGAAGCTTCTTGAGATCGGAATCTTTGACCTCGCAGCCGGCGGGCAGCACCATGAACACGCGGTCGCCCACCTCCTTGACCGTGGCACCCAGACCGCAGGCAAAGCCGTAAGAGAAGTCCAAGACGCGCTTAGCAACTTCGGTGCGTACGCCCACAAAAATCAGTGCGACAGGCTGCTTGGTGCGAACGCGGCGCACTACGGTCTCCACGTCGTCATAGCTCTCGGGGCGCAGGACATAGGCCGGCAGCTGCGGCGTGGCGTTGATGATATTGCTCGCATAGGCCGAGGCATCGCTCGGTGCAGGCGCGGGCGCAGCGGCGGCACGGGCGCGGGTGTTCTCGGCGTAGCTCGACGGCGTGTCATAGGCACCAGGACGATAACCGCTCGCAACGCTGTCCTGCGAGCGCGAAGGCGGGTTATACGTCGTGGCATGACGGGAGTCATCGCCGACAAGCTGACCGGAGCGCGTATACACGGCAACCGACTCAGCTTCACCGCGGCGCGTCTGGCCAAGCAGGCCGTTGCTCGGCTCGTCTTGGGTGTAGAAGCCCTCGCCCGAAGCACCGCTGTAGCCGTTGCCCTGATAACTATCGTCATAGCCGTCATCGTAGCCGTAGTCGTCGTCCTGGCCATAACCCTGGTCGTAACCCTGCTGGCCGCCCAGGTGCATCTTATTTTTAATCTCATCAAGGAAGCCCATGGTTGTGTCCTCTCGCGGTTTAGTGCAGGCGCCCCGATAATCAGTGCGCACTTCAGAGCCTTATTTTACTGCAAACTCCGGGCTAAATACTACCCTGCCCAGGCGAACGAGCGTAGAGCCCTCCTCAAGGGCAGGCTCAAAGTCCTCGCTCATGCCGCAGGAAAGCTCAGGCAGGTTCAAATCGGGATGCGCCGCCTCCAGCTCATCCCTCAGCTCACGAAGCCCCGCAAAGGTGCGGCGTGCCACATCCTTATTCCCCCGGGGCGCCATAGTCATAAGCCCCTGTACGCAAATTCCCTCAAGTTCCGCAAGCTCACCCGCGGCGGCGCGAATCTCATCGGGCGAAAAGCCTCCCTTCGACTCCTCACCACTCACATTGACCTCGATGAGCACACGCTGGGGGCCGGCGAGCTCGCCTGCCTCAATCTTGCGGACAGCACGGCTCGAGATCGCCTGTGCCAGATGCAGCGAACCCACCGAGTGAATCAGCTCGGCTGAGCCCAGCACCGCATTGATCTTATTGGTCTGCAGGTTGCCGATCATATCGAAGCGCACCTCGGGCAGCTCCGGATGCTCCGCCAGACCCGTGAGCTTGCGAACCAGCTCCTGCGGGCGGTTCTCGGCAAAATGGCGATACCCCGCCTGGATGGCGGCAGCGGTCTCATCGACACCAACGGTCTTGGACACGGCAATGAGGCGCGCGGCGTCGTGGGGGCGGCCCGCGCGATCGAGCGCCGCATAAAAACGTTCCAGAATCTGCTCGCGGCGAGCGCGCATCAAATCCAAATAGTTATCCATTGCCAATCGCCTCCGCTGACAGCCAAACAAGTAGTCCCATGCTAACGCAAGAGCGCGGCCCCGCATGTGCAAGGCCGCGCTCACTTAGGTATTTACAATCTTTCGACGAACGGGGCTACTTACTCCTCGTCGTCCTCGCCATCGTCCTCGTCCTCAAGATGATCGAGCAGGTAGCGAAGACCCTCGCTGACCTCGTTGGCGGGCACCTTGGCAACGTAGCGCGCGTCGACGGCGGGCCTCATGATAACACCCTCGCCCGAAGGCACGCGCATGCTCTCGAGCTCGTCCTCATCAGTGCGGGCGATATCGCCGGCGTTCATACGCTGACCAGTCAACAGGAAGGTCAGACGGCAAGCGGCATCGATGGAAATGGAAGCGATGCGATCGAGGTAGCGCGAAACCATGATGGCGCGGCGCAGGTCGTCATAGTTGCTGTCGTCGTCCATAAAGTCGCCCGTATCCATACGGTTAAAGGTGCGGAAGAACTTCTCGTAGGCAGCGTGCACTGGCTCGTCCTCGACGGCCAGGTTGCAGATGATGGACATATCATTGGTGACGAGCGCAGAAAGCGAAGAGCCCAGCACCTGGTAGACGGCCTCAGCCTCGGCCTCAACCGTGCCGACAAGCTCCTTGGGCAGCGAGATGTCGGCCTTGATCATATGACGCGTGGCACGGCAGATCTGACGGACCTTATCGGTCATGCGCTGCAGGTTAAAGTCGACGTAGATGATCGTCTGAAGCAGGCGGAAGTCGGAGGCGACCGGTGACTGCGTGGCGATCAGGTTGTAGCAGACGGCCTCCAGGTTGGCGCAGCGCGCGTCAATCGAAAGCGTGCGTTTCTTGGTCTTGGTGGCGAGCTTGCGGTCGTCGGTCACATAGGCCTTCACGGCATCGTGGAGAGCCAGATCGACGGCCTCATAGATGCTCAGCATCTCGTGACGGGCCTCGACGAGCTGACGGGAAAACAGTTTGCGCATGGTTCACTCCAATCAGTTGGGTGCGGTCATGCAGCCCGCACAGTGAATACGCACCGGACCAGGTCCGACGGCTTGGGACTAGTCGCACCGATCAGCCAAAGCGGCCGGTGATATAGTCTTCCGTCCGCGAGTCCACCGGGCTGGTGAAGATCGCGTCGGTTTGACCATACTCGATGAGCGTGGCGGGCTCGCCGGCAACTTCCTGCAAGAAGAATGCGGTGTAGTCGCTGATACGAGCTGCCTGCTGCATTGAATGCGTGACGATGATGATCGTCATCTCGGGCGCCAGCTCGGCCATCAGATCCTCGACCTTAGAGACGGACGTGGGGTCGATGGCGGAGCAGGGCTCGTCCATCAGAAGAACATCGGGTTGCACCGCAAGCACGCGCGCGATGCACAGACGCTGCTGCTGACCGCCCGAGAGCGCCAAACCATCCTTGTTGAGCTGATTGGATACCTCTTTCCAGAGGTTGGCGCGCTTGAGCGATTCTTCCACGATGTCATCGAGGTCGCTTTTGCTAGTCACGCCCTGTAGACGAGGGCCAAAGGCGACATTCTCGTAGATGGATTTGGGAAACGGGTTGGGCTGCTGAAAGATCATGCCCACGCGACGACGGAGGTCGACCGGGTCGACGCCCTCGGCATAGATATCGTTGCCGTCGAGCGTCATGGTGCCCTCGACGCGCGTACCCTCGATCAGATCATTCATGCGGTTGATGCAGCGCAAAAACGTCGACTTGCCGCAGCCCGAAGGGCCAATGAAGGCGGTGATGGCGTTTTTGGCGATGTTGAGGTCAAGCCCCGTCAGCGCATGAAAGTCACCGTACCAAAAGTTGAAATCCTTGGCCGTAATGGCCGCTTGCTCCAGCGTGGGAGCGGACTGATAAACGGACATGGGACTCCTTAACTAGCGACGCTTGCGCGACAGGAAGCGCGCAAACAGGTTGAAGGCAAGAATGATCACCATCAGCAAGAGCGCGGTGCCGTAGGCTGCGTTCATGTTGATGCCGTCGTTGGCAAGCAGGTACAGGTGAACCGTCATGGGGCGGCCGGAATCGAGCGGCGAAATAGGTAGATTGATGGCTTGGCCCATGGTGTAGAGCACCACCGCGGTCTCGCCAATGGCGCGACCGATGGCGAGGACGATGCCCGTGGCAATACGGCCAAAGGCAGAAGGAAGCACAATCTTGGAGACAACCTGCCACTTGGTGGCGCCCAGGCCGTACGCGCCCCAACGGATATAGCGCGGGACGGCGCGAATGGCCTCTTCGGTGGTGCGCATGACAATGGGAAGCATCAAGAGCGCGAGCGCCAGAGCGGCCGAGACCATCGAAAGGCCCAGGCCCATGGCCTCGACAAACAAGGCGTAGCCAAACAGGCCCATAACGATGGAGGGCACCGAGGCCAAAGCGTCAGCAGCGTAGCGAATGAGCTCGACGACCTTGCCCTGCTTGGCGTACTCGGCCAGATAGACGGCTGCCAGCACAGCAATCGGCGTGCAGATAAGCATGGCGAGCGCCGTCACATAGACGGTCGAGACGATCGTGGGCCAAATTCCGCCCTCGGCGTTGACGCCCTGGGGCCAACCGAAGATAAAGTCGAGCGAGATATGCGGCAGGCCGTTAATGACCACATAGGCAATGATAGCGACAAGCACCAGCGTGGTGATGTATGCCGCGGCACGGAACACGCCAAGCATGATCTTGTTGGACAGGTCCTTGTTGATGCGGCCCTTCTTGCCATGGGAAAGGGCACGCTTGATGCGCTCGCGCGACGAGGTCGTATCGACCGTCGTGTCAACGGAATCGGACATAGCCTACCCCCTCTTCTTCTTGGAAATCAGACGGACGATGCCCACCAGCGTGGCGGAGATGATAAACAGGACCACGCCCATGCCGAACAGCGCCGAGCGGTGCAGACCCGAGGAATAGCTCATGTCGAGCGCGATCTGGCTCGTGAGCGTCGAGATGGGGCTCGCAATGCTGTCGGGAATAACCGGGGCGTTACCCACGACCATGAGCACGGCCATGGTCTCGCCGATGGCACGGCCCATACCCAGCACGATGGCATCCACGATACCCAGCTTGGCGGCAGGTAGCACGACCTTATAGATGGTCTGCCACTTAGTAGCACCCATGGCATACGATGCCTCGCGAATACCCATGGGAATGGAATTGAGGGCATCGATGGTGAGCGTGGTGATGGTAGGGACGATCATGATGGCAAGCACGAACCACGCCGTCAGCGCACCAAAACCAAGACCACCGGTCAGCTGTGCGATAAACGGGCGGATGATGATCATGCCGAAAAAGCCGTAGATGATAGAAGGGATGCCGGCCAGCAGGTCGACGGCAGGGCTGATGAGCTTGCGCACGCGCTTGCCGGCGATCTCGACCAGGTATACGGCCGTACCCACACCTAGCGGCACGCCCATGGCGAGCGCACCGACGGTCACCAGACCTGAGCCGGCAAGCAGCGACATGATGCCGTAGTGGCCCTCGGAGGGCGCCCACGTAAAGCTAAAGAAGTCCGCCAGACCGATGTCGGTAAAGACGGGCAGCGCCGAGTACGTGGTAAAGACAAAAATCAGGATGACGGTAACGACCGCCAAGAACGCGCAGGCAAAGAAGATCCACTGCAGCGCCTTCTCCTTGATATAGGTACTGCGCGATACGAGCGCCAGCTCGCGCTTCTTGGGCGTCTGAACATTCTGCTCAGTCTGGGAGTTTTCCTGTGTTTTCATGCTACTCACTCCCCTTCTCGTCGTTGGTGACGGGAATAAAGCCCGCCTCGCGAATCTGCTTGTCCATCTTTTCGGACGTCACGTAGTCGATGTAATCCTGCGCCTGCTGCGAAGGCGCACCCTTCACAAAGAAGTAAAGGTCGCGCGAGATGGGATAGCCGCCACTCGCGACCGTCTTCTCGGACGCCTCAACATGATTGACCGAGACGGCCTTGACCGAGGTCTTGGCGTTGAGGCTATCGACGAAGCCCAGCGAAATGTAGCCAATGGCACCGCGCGAACGAGACACCACGTCGCGCACCTGGCCCGTGCCCGAAAGAACGGCCGAGCGGCGATCGAAGGGGGCGCCGTCCATCACGATGGTACGAAAGGCCTCACGCGTGCCGGACGCCTCATCTCGATTGATGACCTGAATCCTCAGGTCCTCGCCACCGACCTCTTTCCAATTGGTAATCTTGCCGGCGTAGATATCGCGGAGCTGCTCAGTCGAGAGGTTATCGACCGGGTTATCGTCGTTCACGATGACCGCAATGCCGTCGTGGGCAATGACGATGGGAGTCAGGCCCAGGTCTTGTTCGTCGGCATTGAGGCTACGGGACGAGCTGGCGATATCAGCGGTACCGGCGCTGACGGCCTCGATGCCAGCGGAAGAACCCAAACCGGAAACGAGCACGTCAATGCCGGTCTCCTCCTTAAAGCCCTCGGCCGCAATCTCAGCGATAGGAAGGCAGGTCGTGGAGCCGGCGACGGTAATGGAAGAGGTAGAAGATCCCGAAGAACAGGCACACAGCGTAAGCGTAAGCACAGCGGCGCTCAGGACCGATACGATCTTTCTCATAGCATCACGCCGATCGCAGCATGGCGCCCACAGGTGCCGCCCTCGTTACGGTAGGAATAAAAGCGGTCGTTCTGACGCACAGTCGAAAGCTGGGTATCCACGATATTATCCGCGTCGACACCGACATCTACCAGCGCCTCGCAAATGGCAGCGGAAAGATCGAGCATGCGAGAGGTGCTCGCATCGACGCACGAGAACTCGGCGGCAAAGCGATCCATAAGTTCCTGGGATACCTCATATTCGTCACCCAAGATATGTGGGCCGATATAGGCGGAAACGTCGCTCGCATCGCAGCCGGCAGCATCGCAAAGCGCCTGGCACGCCTTGGCAGAAATACGTGCAATCGTGCCCTTCCAACCGGAGTGCACCACGGCAAATCCGCCAGGGGCCACCAGCACCACGGGGACGCAGTCGGCAAAGCAGAGCAGCACGGGTACGTTATGCGCCGTACAGACGATGGCATCGCAGCCCTCGGCAATCTGCTCGCGGACGTCCTCAAGGTCATCGGCGCCGTTCGAGGTCACCGCAACGATATGGTCACCATGGACCTGATTGGGAACGAGCAGGTTGTGCTCGCACTCGGCGGCACCCATAGCCTCGAGCGCGCGACGACGATTTTCTTGAACAGCAAAGGGATCATCGCCAACATGCGAGCCCAAGTTGAGTGAGGAGTACGCATCTTCGGAAACACCACCGGCGCGCTCGGTGAAGGCAAAGCGAACATCGGATGTCGCGCCCTCCACCAACGTAACTCCATCATGGTCGACACGCGAAACTTTGTCCGCACGTGTTGCCATACTAAAGCCTCCTAATAACACAAGTACCGCGGCGTCGCCGCGCAGTCCGCGTTTATACGGCTGTCATACTTCCTTAAAAGGATACCCGCAGCGGTAGGGACCAAACGTAAAGGGAACGTAAGGAGATTGGAGGCTTTCGTTTACAAACGAGAAACAAAACGGGGTGCATCCAAATGGACACACCCCGTGCAGGTCGTTGAGAAAAACGAACTAGAAGCTACCGCGCTTCAGGAAGTCGGGAAGCTCGAACTGATCGTTGCCGAAGTTAGGAAGCTCGGTGCCACCGACGTTGCGGGTCGGAGCGGCCTGAGCCGGACTGGCGGCCGGAGCGGTGCGCTGCGGCTCGGCGGAGGCAGCTGCCTTGCTCTGAGACTGCTGAGCAGCAAAGAGCTCGTCCTGACGATTGACGTTGGAGTCGGAGAAGCCCGTAGCGATGACGGTGATACGCACCTGATCGCCCAGGGACTCGTCGACAACGGTACCGAAGATGATGTTGGCCTCGGGGTCGACGGCGTTGGCGACAACGTCGGCGGCGTCGCTGATCTCCTGGATGCCCAGGTCCTTGGAACCGGCGATGGAGAGCAGCACGCGTGTGGCACCATCGATGGAGCTCTCGAGCAGCGGGCTGGAGATGGCCTGCTGGGCTGCGTCGACGGCACGGGTATCCCCAGAAGAGGTACCAATACCCATCATGGCGGTACCGGCCTGCTTCATGATGGTCTTAACATCGGCGAAGTCCAGGTTGATGATACCGGGGACGGTGATGAGGTCGGTGATGCCCTGGGTGCCCTGGGAAAGGACGCCATCGGCAATCGCGAAGGCCTCGAGCATGGTGGTCTTCTTCTCGGCGATGTCGAGCAGCTTATCGTTAGGGATGACAATCATGGTGTCGACGCAATCGGAGAGGGTCTTAATGCCCTCCTCGGCGCTCTTCTTGCGCTTGCGGCCCTCGAAGGTGAAGGGCTTGGTCACGACGGCGACGGTCAGTGCACCGACCTCGTTCATCGCGATATCGGCAACGATAGGAGCAGCGCCGGTACCAGTGCCACCGCCCTCGCCGCAGGTGATGAACACCATGTCGGCGCCAGCAAGCGCCTCGGCAATGTCGTCGCGGGACTCATCGGCAGCCTTGCGGCCAACCTCGGGGTTGGCGCCGGCGCCCAGGCCGCGGGTAAGGTCGGTGCCGATGTGCACCTTGATATCGGCATCAGAGATCGCGAGTGCCTGAGCATCGGTGTTGATGGCAACAAACTCGACGCCGCGGATGCCCTCTTCGATCATTCGATTGACCGCGTTGGTACCGCCGCCGCCGACGCCGACCACCTTAATGACGGCAAGGTAGTTGTTGATCTCTGTCTCGTGCATGTCGGTCCTCCGAACAAAGGTTATAGCCATAGCATGGGTCGACCCCTGCGCACATTAACCTTCAGGTTGAAAGTAAATGCAAAGGTAAACCGTATTATGTTTGCACATTATGAACGTATCAGTCAAATAATTGACCGTGAAAACCAAACAAACCAGATAAACGGCGTGGTATGGCCCCTCAACAAAGCATCAACCAGCGCTACGAGGTCGGAGCATTCCTAAATGTGTAGTTGCCCGGAGAGCGCACATTGATATACGTTACGCCCTCTACCTGCGAAAGCAACTTGGTGACTACGCGTTCCTTCTTGGCGATATCGTTCGAATCGCCCAGCGACACCTCAATGCCGTTATTGAGGTTTGCCGAGATGGCTTCGACCGAAGGCGTGGAAATATCCTTGACTTGTCCCAAGAACTCGCTCGAAAAACCACGCACATAATCCAGGCCGGCCTTAACGGCTTTGGAGCTCACCGCCTGGCCGGAAACCGGAGCGACATCCGCCGAGACATCAGTCAACAGCACCGCGCCAAAATGCTTAGCGAGCGCCAGCGCGGCATCGATTCCGGTCAAGGTATTTGAGCCCTGCCCTGTCGTGATGACGTTGCCCTGGTCGTCCACTTCGACCGACGTCGACAGTGGGGCGATCCAGGTGTCATCATCCCCGATGGCCCAGGCAAGGTCATCGGAGCTGATATAGGCAATTGCGATGACCTTGCGCTCCATCGGCGTAATGATGAGCGTATGCGGGAACTGACGCTGGACATCCACGCCCGAGACCCACGGGTTCTGCTTGAGATCCTCGGTAATCTGGTCGGGATCGACGTTAAAAAGCGACGTTCCCTCGGGCAAATCGATCAGCTGGATAGCATCGTGCTTCGTCACATGCTCGCTGCCTTGAATCTGAATATCAGTGGCGGTAAACAATCCAGAGTTAATCACCACGATGGCAACGACGACGAGCACGGCCAAGACGGCCAGAACGCCGCCCACGATTTTGCCTTTGCCTGTAACGACAGAAGCGGCGTCTGATGTTTTATTTACCATCGCCCCAAGTGAAGACAACGGGTTGACGCTTTTTTTACCCGAAGGCTTCTTGACGGTAACCGGCACCGATGTCAGCGAGCGCGGTTTCGATGCGCCCAGCGTGCGACCCGGACGCGGCGCTTTAGTTCCCGTCGAGGGCTTAGGAGTTGCCATGGGACGGGCAGGCTTGGCGCCCATAACAGGCTTTGACGTCACCGAGGGACGCGAGGACTTTTTTGCGGCCGGACGATTACCGAGCTGCGAGCCGACGACCGGACGACTGGTCTGTCGAGCATGCCCGACAGACTTAGAGTGCGCGACGGTATTGCGTTGAGGTTTGGCAGGCGCGCCGGAACGCCCTCCGGCGCGGCGGAAGGTGGGTTTCGATGCTCTAGAAGCCGAGGAATTTAACTTCCGGTCTGAGCTCGATGCCATACGCCTCCCTCACCTTTCCGTGCACATGTCTGATAACCGCGGCAACGTCATCGGCCGAGGCAGTTCCGTTATTAACGATAAAATTAGCGTGAACGGGCGAAACTTCCGCGCCGCCAATCGAAAAACCCTTTAATCCACAATCCTCGATAAGCTTGCCCACACTCGCATCGGGCGGGTTACGAAAGACCGACCCGCAGGATGCGCGACCCATGGGCTGCGTACGCTTGCGCCTCGTCAGGTACCGTTCCATGCGCTCGCGAATGTCGGCCTTGGGCGCCGGTTTAAGCTTGAGCACGCACTCGAGGATGATCTCATTGCGGGGAAGGCTACATTCGCGGTAGCCCCAAGTGATCTCGGACCCCGCATAATGCTTGATACCGGATGCCGGGTCAAACGTTACGACATCCTCAACCAGCGAGCCAATCCACTCGGTCCGTGTGCCGGCATTCATAGATATCGCACCGCCGACCGAACCAGGGATGCCAACGGCAAACTCAAGGCCCGAAAGGCTACGCGACAGGGCATCGTTGACCAGGCGCGCAAACATCACGCCCGCACCGACCGTCAGCGTACAACCGTCATCGGCAACAACCGTGCGCTGAAACTCACGTCCGAGCGAAATGACGGCGCCGCGATAACCGCCATCGGCAACCAGCAGATTGGAGCCCTTGCCGATGATGACCCACGGCACCTGCTCGCGATCGAGCACCGCCACGGCGCGGCGAAGGGCATGATAGCTATGGCACGTCACAAAGAGGTCGGCCTTGCCGCCGATACGATAGCTCGTATGACGCGCAAGGCGCTCGTCCTCGATCACATCCGTGTCGATCATGCCCGAGAGCGCCATGACGGCGTTAAACAGACCCATTAGACTTAAGCGTCTTTCTTGGCAGTCAGATACTCAATGAACTCGGGACCGACGGTCGTAACGTCACCGGCACCCATAGTGAGCAGCAGGTCGCCCTCGCCCACCATCTGCTCGAGCTCCTGATTGAGCTCAAGACGGCTGGAACAGTACACGACCTCCTTGCCAGGATGCTTGGCGCGCACGGTATCGGCGAGCATCTTAGAGGTGACACCCGGAATGGGCATCTCGCCAGCCGAGAACACATCGATCAACAGCAGTTTATCGGCATTGGCAAATGCATCGGCAAAGTCGTCGCACAGGGCCTGCAGGCGCGAATAGCGGTGCGGCTGGAACACGACGTCGACGTGCTTGTAGCCCAGCGACGAAGCGGCAGCAAGCGTCGCCTTGATCTC
>CAJMKK010000004.1 GCA_905214105.1 uncultured bacterium | reverse complement strand
GAGCGGGGGCTCCTGTCGTTTCCGTGCCCCTGGATTGGGTCATAGTGTCTGACTTATGCTCAACCTGCGACGTTTTTTGGTCCAAAGTAGTCATTGGGGACGTTCTTAAACGACTAGTCTGCTTGCTAATTTGTGCGGGTTGTGGTTTTGTGACCTGCTGAAATTAAAGATACTGTACATCTGTACGTTAACTTATCTTCGTAGTATATTGCTACCCGCAAAACTCAGCACCATTGTGCCGCGAGGCACTAAAGCGCCTACGTACAATGGTTGTCGATAGTACGATTCGATTCAACGACAGGATGGATGGTCCAAGCGTGAGTCTCGGCAGCAAACTATCCAACGCAAAGGTCTCCTTTGCAATCTTTAAACGCGACATCAAGCGATTGATCGTGAACCCCGTCGCCCTGGTGGTTACCCTGGGCGTGTGCGTCATTCCCTCGCTGTATGCCTGGTACAACATCGTTGCCAACTGGGATCCGTACGGAAATACCCAAGGCATTAAAATCGCCATCGCCAACAACGATCAGGGCACCCAGAACGACCTAGTGGGCGAGCTCAACGCAGGCGATAAGGTGGTCGACCAGCTCAAGAAGAACGACCAGCTTGGCTGGACCTTCGTCGACTCGGCGGCAGATGCCAAAGAGGGCGTCGAAAGTGGCGAATACTATGCTGCCATCGTGATTCCCAAGAACTTCTCTGACAATCTCGTCTCGATGCTCGACGGCAATTACCATCAGCCGAAGCTCACCTATTACGTCAACGAGAAAAAGAGCGCCATTGCGCCCAAGGTTACCGATACCGGTGCCAACACCATCGAGGAGCAGATAAACTCGGAATTTGTCTCTACGGTGGGCGAGACCGTTGCCGGCATTGCCAAAGATGCCGGAGTCGATCTAAAGGACAAGGCAACCCAGACGCAGGATTCGCTGGCAAGCTCGGTGTCCGAGGCATCCGATACCTTGGGCGAGGTACGTGATTCCATCGGCGACATGAACACCGCCATCGACAAGACGAGCAGCTCGATTGCTTCGGCCGATGCTGCGTTGGCGGGCCTGCAGGGACAGGCGCCTTCGCTAACGCAGGCAATCGCTCAGGGTAATGATCTGCTGGTCGAAGCTCGTACCACGGCTGGCAAGTCCATCACCTCGCTCTCCAAGGCACTTTCGGAGGGCAGCCTTGCGCTAACCAAGACGTCGGCTTCTGCGAATGCTGCCATCGGCAAGTTGACGGGCACGGTCACATCTACGACCACCCGCATCGACAACTCGCTCGAGTCTCTCCAGGCAACGATCGATCACAACACCGCAGTTATCGGCCACCTGCAGATTCTTGCCGGCGATACCTCGACGGGATCGGATCAGATCGACGCACTGATCGCCTCGACGATCGATACGCTCAAGAAGCAGAACGACCAGCTGCAGAGTATCAAGAACAGTCTGTCCGCGCAGTCGAGCGCCATGGCAAATGATGCCGCGGCTGTCTCGGGTGCCAGCGACGCTATCAATAACGCAATTCAGACCGGGGCAACCAACCTTGGCCAGGCCCAGGCAGATCTGGGTCAAAACGCGCTGCCGAAGGCTTCGAGCGCGCTTGACTCCTTTGCCGCCGTTTCGGGCGATTTGACCGGCATTGTATCGGGTATGACCCCCACGATAGCGAGCGCGCGCGGCACGCTGGCGCAGCTCGATGCCACGCTCGAGCAGGCAAAGACCACGCTGTCCCAAACCGACGCCTCCCTTGCCAAGGTTCAGGACAAGCTCGCGACCGCCGCCAATGACATTGCGGCGCTGCAGACCTCTGAGTCTATGGGCGAGTTAGCCGACCTCATGGACGTCGACGTCAATGACGTGGCAGATTTCATGGCATCTCCGGTTGAGCTGACGTCCAAGTCAATCTATCCGGTCAAGAGCTTTGGCTCGGGCATCGCGCCCTTCTACACCAATCTGGCGCTGTGGGTAGGCGGCTATGTGCTCATCGCCATCTACAAACTCGAGGTCGACCGTGAGGGCATCGGTAGCTTTACGGCGCGTCAGGGCTACTTTGGCCGCTGGCTGCTGCTGGTGATCCTGGGCGCGTTCCAGGCCATTATCGTTACGGTGGGCGACCTGGTCATTGGCGTGCAGTGCGTCAATCCGCTGCTCTTTGTGCTGGGCGGCGTCGCAATCTCGTTCGCCTACGTCAACATCATCTATGCGCTGTCCACCACCTTTAAGCATATCGGTAAAGCCATTGGCGTCATCCTCGTCATTGTGCAGATCCCCGGCTCGTCGGGCATGTATCCCATCGAGATGATGCCCGGCTTCTTCCAATGGCTGCATCCGCTGCTTCCCTTCACCTATGGCATCAACCTGCTGCGCGAGACCGTCGGTGGCATGTATTCGTTCAACTACCTGTTCAACCTGTGCATCCTGGGCGTGTTCCTTATCATCGCGCTCTTTATCGGTCTGCAGCTGCGCCCGTTGCTGCTCAACCTCAATCTGCTCTTTGATAAGCAGCTTTCCACGACGGGCCTCATGATCTGCGAGTCCAACGACCTGCCGCGCCAACGTTATTCGCTGCGTACGGCCATGCGCGTCATGCTCGATTCCGATTCATACCGTCGCGAACTGCTCGATCATGCGGTCGCCTTTGAGCATCGCTACCCGTACTACATCAAGGGCGGTTTCGCTGCTGTAGTCGGCGTGCAGGTGCTGCTCTTCATTCTGTCGACGGTTCTCGATATCGACAACAATGGCAAGATCATTCTGCTGGTTATCTGGATTATCTCGGTCATTGCCATCTGCGGCTGGCTCATCAACATCGAGTACATCCGTGCAAGCCTCAACACCCAGATGCGCATCTCGGCGCTTTCGGACGAGGACTTGCGCCGCGAGATGCGCGAGCACACGGCTGCCATCCCTGCCGCCCGTCGCATGTTTGGTCTCAACGCCAGCGAGCGGGGCACTAAGGACAGCGAACAGCCCACGAGCCGTCTGCCGCATATCGGTGCGCATCGTAAATCTCAGGGCAGCGACAGCACAGCTACAAATGATGGAGATACCACCCCGCTTGGCAAGCACTCTAAAGGAGGTGAGGCATAAATGAAAAACATCCTGCACCTGTTTAAGCGTGATGTCCAAAACGTGTCTCGCTCCGTGATCGGCTTGATTGTCGTGATGGGCCTCATTATCGTGCCGTGCCTGTACGCGTGGTTTAACATCGCCGGCAGCTGGGATCCGTACGGCAATACCGGCAACCTTAAGATTGCAGTGGTCAACACCGATGAGGGCTACGAGAGCGATCTGATTCCCGTCGAGGTCAACGTGGGCGAAAACGTGACGGCGACCCTGCGCGGTAACGAGAACTTTGACTGGGTCGTCCTCAACGACCGCGATAAGGCGATTGAGGGCGTTAAGTCGGGCACATACTATGCCGCCGTCGTTATCCCCAAGACGTTTAGCGCCGACATGATGACGCTTTTCTCGACCAACGTGAAGCACGCCGACATCGAGTTCTACGAAAACCAGAAGGCTAACGCCATCGCCCAGATCGTGACCGAAAAGGGTTCGAGCGCCGTCCAGAGCCAGGTGAATGAGACCTTTACCAAGACCATCACGACCATCGGCCTTAAGACCGTGTCCAGCCTGCTCGACTATATGAGCACCGACCAGGTGAGCAACTTTATCGCCAATCTTTCCTCTACGCTGGGCGATTCGGTCGAGGACCTGCAGGACGTTCAGGCGAGCGCGACGTCGCTCGCGGGCATTTTGAGCTCTACGTCCGATTCACTGACATCGGCGGGCGGCATGCTCAAGCAGACGGGCACTGTTGATGAGTCGACGAAGCAGCTGATGGAGCACGCAAAGAACGGTGTGAGCGATTCCGAGGAAGCGCTAAAGGCAGCCAACGACGCCATCAACACCGCGATCGACGGAAGCGCGGGCTCATTCGACAACGTGTCCACCGAGCTTGCGAAGGCGTTTGACGCCGCGAACCAGCATGTCGACGTTACGGTGACCCAGCTCAACAAAGCCGCGTCGGCACTCGAATCGCGTGCCAACGATATCGATGACGTGGCTAACCAGCTTCGCAGTTTTGCCGAGCAGGTGAGTGACGAAAAGCTCCAGGACAGTCTTAAGTCTGTGGCGACATCGCTGGGCAGGATCGCGACGGAGTATCGCAACAACGCCAAGGACCTGAAGGCAACCGCAAAGTCCCTCTCGGACAGCATGGCAGAGGTTAACAAGTCGCGTGCCGAGGTCGATCAGGCAATCGCGGATGCCAAGGCTGGTATCTCGGGCGCCAAGACTGACTACGACTCTACGTTTTCGGTCAAGGCCAAAGAACTCAAGAAGACTATTTCGGGCGTTTTGGATTCGCTCAACGGTATCTCGGGCGATCTGGATAGCGCTGTTGCCGGCCTGACCGACGCATCCGGTTCGCTGGCAAAGGGTCTCTCCAAGGCCGCAAAGCTGGTCAACAAGGCTTCCGATCAGCTGGGCGAGGCGTCGGACAAGATCAGCGCGTTCAAGGACGAGCTCGACGGCGCCCTGATGTCGGGTGACCTGGCGACGATCAAGACGATGATCGGCAACGACCCCGAGGGCCTGGCCGTGTCGCTTTCCGGCCCCGTTGCGCTCGACCGCAAGCCGGTCTATCCGATCCGCAACTACGGTTCGGCCATGGCGCCGTTCTATACGATTCTGTCGCTCTGGGTCGGCTCGATCGTACTGGCGGCCATGATGAAGGTCTCGGTCGACGACGAGCTCATCAACGAGCTCATCCCCGTACGCCTGCACGAGATCTATCTGGGCCGTTACCTGTTCTTTGGCGGTTTGGCCCTGCTGCAGGCAACGCTCGTGTGCGCGGGCGACATTCTGTTCTTTGGCATTCAGTGCGACAACCCGCTGCAGTTTGTGCTGGCGGGCTGGGTCGCGAGTCTCGTGTTCTCCAATATCGTCTACACGCTTACGGTTTCGTTTGGCGATATCGGCAAGGCGCTCGCTGTCGTGCTGTTGGTCATGCAGGTCGGCGGTTCGGGCGGCACGTTCCCCATCGAGATGACCGGCCCCGTGTTCCAGGCGATCTATCCGTTCCTGCCGTTTACTCACGGCATCAACGCCATGCATGCCGCCATGGCTGGCGCCTACCATATGGAGTACTGGGTTGAGCTGGGTATTCTGGCGAGCTATCTGATTCCGTCGCTGGCCCTGGGCGTCGTCTTCCGCCGTCCGGTCATCAAAGCCAACGACTGGATTATCGAAAAGCTGGAGTCGACCAAATTGATTTAATACAGCAACGTAAACGCCGTCGGAACATCGAGGATTTCTGTTCCGACGCTTTAGTTGAGTGAATTGCATGGGCTGCTTGGTTGTTGCTACAGTAGCGGGGCGTGCCGGGGGTCCGGTGCGCCCTGTTTTTATTTGACCATGAGGCGGCATGCGGTCACGCGCGTGCGGACACCACGCCCAGATTGAGCGCGAGGATGCCCTATGCCCCAGCATGTCACTGACAATATCGAAATGATGCCCGATGGCCCTGTGGCTCGCGAGGACCTGGGTGCGGGCGGCACCTCCCGTGGTGCCGGTGCTCGTTCGCCGTTGTTCTGGAAAGTTCTACTGCTTTCGGTGGCGATTATCTGGGGTTACTCCTTTACCACTATGAAGGACGCGCTCGACACCATTCCGGTGTTTGAACTGCTCTACGTGCGCTTTCTGCCTGCGGCGTTGGTCATGTTTGTCATCTTCCACAAGCGCATCATCGCGCACCTCAACGCCCGCAATCTTATCGTCGGACTTGGAATGGGCACACTTATGTGGGCCGCCTACGTCCTGCAGACGGTCGGTCTGGCGCACACCACGGCGGGCAAGAACGCGTTTTTGACGGGTACGTACTGCATCCTCGTGCCCTTTGCGAGCTATTTTCTGAGCGGCGAAAAACTCACCCGCTATAATCTGGGCGCGGCACTGCTGTGCTTGGCGGGCATTGGCCTGGTGGCGCTTGATAGCGTCGAGTTCAACATCGGCGATGCCATTACGCTGGGCGGCGCGGTTTTCTTCGCCATCCAGATGGCGGTGACCGCCAAGTACGGTCGCAAAATGGACATCAACGTCATCACGTTTTGGATGTTTGTGGGCAATGGCGTGCTGAGCCTGATCTCGTCGCTGCTATTCGAGACCCAGGCGCCTCTGTCCGTGTGGACGCCGAATTTTATCTGTGTGATGGCGTTTCTCTCGGTGGGCTGCACATGCGTGGCTCTGCTCATCCAAAACGTCGGCCTGGCGCATGTCCCGGCTTCGACGGGCTCGCTGCTCCTTTCGATGGAGTCGCCTTCGGGCGTGTTGTTTTCGGTGCTGCTGATGGGGGAGGCGCTCACCTCGCGCCTGCTCGCCGGCTTTGTGCTTATCTTCCTGTCGATTATCTTGAGCGAGACTCACTTCGATTTTTTGCGTCGAAAGCCGCGCCCGCAATTGTAAACAACTTGTTGCGCCGCCCTCCTGGGGCGGCATTTTTTATACCTCGCCCTTAAAGTTGTACCTTGCGCTTTACGCTATCAAAGTGCTTACTGCAAAAACGTTACTGGAGGGCATTTATGGCACCAGCTCAGTCCGATCTTCAACCGCAATCAGCGCCCAAGGCCACCGCGGCGGCGCAGGCCGCTATCGGTGACGGTCTTGTTGCAGAAGCTCAGGCGTTTGCCAACGAGCTTGCCGCATGGCGCCATGATCTCCATCAAACGCCTGAGCTCGGTAACAACCTTCCGCAGACGTCCGCCTTTATCCAGGCGCGTCTGGACGAGATGGATATTCCCTATGCCGTGCTTGTTGACGGCACCTGTGTCGTTGGCCTAATCGGTGCCGGCGCGGCAGCTGCTGCTCGGGGTAACGGTACGTGCACGGACAAACAGGCCGGTACGGTCATCATGCTCCGTGGCGACATGGATGCCCTGCCTGTTGCTGAAGAGTCAGGCGAGCCTTTCGCCTCTACGAACGGCTGCATGCACGCTTGTGGCCACGATATGCACGCGACGGCGCTGCTTGGTGCGGCGCGCCTGCTCAAGGCCCGCGAGTCCGAGCTTGTCGACGCCAACGCCACGATTAAGTTGCTGTTCCAACCGGGCGAGGAAACTTTTGAGGGTGCCCGCGCCGCCATCGCCGACGGTCTGCTGCAGAACCCGCGTCCCCAGGCCGCCTTCGCCATGCACGTTAACAGCCAATCGCCGCTTGGCCTGGTGCTCTACGGCAGCCCGGCGCTCTCGGGCGTGTACGGTTTTCGCATCACGCTTCAGGGCAAGGGCGGCCATGGCTCGAGCCCCGAGATCTGCATCGACCCCATCACGGCCGGCGTGCATGTGCACCTGGCGCTTCAGGAGCTTATCTCCCGTGAGGTGCCGGCGGCCAAGGAGGTCGCGCTTACCGTGGGTAAGTTCGCTGGCGGCTTGGCGGCCAACGTCATCCCCGACACCTGCGTGCTCGAGGGAACGTTGCGCGGCTTCGACGTCGAGCTCATGGAGCACCTCAAGACCCGCATCGCCGAGGTCGTCAACGGTGTGGCCGCAACGTATCGCACGCCGGCGACTATCGAGACGCTTTCGGATGTTCCGCCGCTGGTACTCGACGACGGCATGACGCAGGCGTCGCTTGGCTACGTGGGCGCGGTGCTGCCCAAGTCCGCCTTCCTGCCGCTGTTCCACGCCATGGCGAGCGAGGACTTCGCGTTGATCTCGAGCGAGATCCCGAGTGCGTACTTTACCGTGGGCGCTGCCGTGACTGATACGGACGAGCATTTTGCTCAGCATCATCCCAAGGCACGTTTTAGCGATGCCGAGCTTCCCCTTGGCGCCGCGGCTTATGCCGCCGTCGCTTTGGGCTACATCGCCGACCACCGGTAGCACCCAATCTTGCTACTCGTTTGTTTAAAAAAGGAACAGCATGTCTCAGCAACGTAAGCTCTTCCCCGGCTGGCTCGTGGTGGCCTCTGGCTTCGTGATCATGGCCACGTGCTACACGATTTTCGTCAACTGCATGAGCCTGTTCCAGCCGTTGATCGTCAGCGACCTGGGCATTTCCCTTGCGCAGTACACCATCTCCAACGCCCACGATCGCTGCGTCTAAGCAGTTTGGCATGGCCGACCTGGGTAAGGTCACGGGCACCATTACCTCGCTCGAGATGGTCGGCGGCACCGTGGGCGCCATTGTCTCGGGCGTGCTGTTCGATGCCACGGGCTCCTTTGCGAGCACCTGGATTGTGTGCCTGGCGTGCTCCGTGGTCATGCTCGTGTTCCTGCTGGCGTCCGAGCCCATCGCTGCCAAGCTGCGCGCGAGCGTGGCAGGGGAGTAGGTAGGCCAAAGCGCATCGCCGCTTGTCCGTTTGTCTGCGGCCGCCCTGGGAGCCGAATGGCTGCTCGTACCATCGTTCGGTTTCCACGGCGGCCACGGGCGCACAAAAATGATCTGCTTTCCTCCGTCCCCTACGGATCACGTGATGATCCCCTGGGGACGGAGGAAAACGAATCGGCTGCCGCGCCGGCGCGTCTGGCCGAACGAGTCCCCATACCCTCGTTCGGTCAGACGCGCCGGCGCGTTGCTGCTTTGTGCCGTATAATGTCCACTACCTATGACGCGATACAAAAGAAAGGTGTTTGCCCATGCAGGCACAGAAGGCGGAGGGAACCCGCGACCTTATCGGCGCTGAGATGCGCGCCTGGCAAAAGATGCAGCAGATTGCTGCCGGCGTGTTCGAGCCGTTTGGCTTTAAGCCCATCGAGACGCCCGCCATCGAGCAGGTGGACGTGTTTGTCCACGGCATCGGCCAGTCGACCGACGTCGTGCGCAAGGAGATGTTCCGCGTGTTTAGCGGCGCCAACCTGGAGCGCGTCTTTACCGAGGGCACCGATACCAAGCTCAAGCCCAAGCAGCGCCTGGCGCTTCGTCCCGAGGGCACGGCTGGCGTGGTGCGCGCCGTCGTGGAGAACAACTTGGTGCCCCAGGGCTCCACGCCGTTTAAGGCTTACTACGCCGAGGCCATGTTCCGTGGCGAGCGTCCCCAGAAGGGCCGCTTGCGCCAGTTCCATCAGGTGGGCATCGAGTGGCTCGGCGCTCCCGATCCGGCGGCAGACGCCGAGTGCATCATTATGCTCATGGAGTTTTACAAGCGCCTGGGCTTCGATCTGTCCAAGCTCCGTCTGCTCATTAACTCGATGGGCGATGCCCAATGCCGTCCGGCCTATCGCGAGCAGGTTAAGCAGTTCATTCTCGACCACGCCGATGAGATGTGCGACGAGTGCCGCGAGCGCGCCGAGCTTAACCCGCTGCGCGCCTTCGACTGCAAGAACGACCACTGCCGCGAGATCATGGCCGACGCCCCGCTGATGGGCGACAACCTGTGCGATGAGTGCCGCGAGCACTACGAGCAGGTCAAGCGCTATCTGGACGTCGCCGGTATCGAGTACGTCGAGGATCCCACCCTGGTGCGCGGCCTGGACTACTACACCCGTACCGTCTTTGAGGTCGAGGCCCCTGGCGCCGGCGTCGGCTCCATCGGTGGCGGCGGCCGCTACGATGGCCTGGTCGAGCTCGAGGGCGGCAAGCCCACGGCCGGCGTCGGCTTCGCCGTCGGTTTTGAGCGCGCCCTGCTGGCCCTGCAGGCCTTTGGCAGCGACCTGGGCGCCGAGGAGACCCCGTGTGTCTACGTCGCCAATGCCGGCAAGGAGTTGCGCCAGAACGTCTTTGCCATTACGCAGGAGCTTCGCGCCGCAGGTATCGTGACCGAGGCAGACTATCAGGGTCGTTCGCTTAAGGCTCAGTTTAAGCAGGCCGACAAGGTGGGCGCTAAGCTCATTTTGGTCTTGGGCGGCGACGAGCTTGCCGCCGGCAAGGTCAAGGTGCGCGACATGGAGAGCCATGACGAGGCCCTCGTCGATCTGGCCAACGTGGTCGAGGCGGTTCGTGAGCGCCTGTAGCGCATGATTTTTGAGCTGTGGACTCACTAAAGCGCTCAGCTCATGGAGAGCGATTGTTACGGGGGTGTTTCGCTTTTATGCGGAATGCCTCCGTTTACGTATGCCGCCCACCGAGAAATACGACCATTTAGGGCAAAAACCTTTGCAATGCAGAAAATACTTTTGTGTGGTAAAGCGCAATCAGTGTCGAAAGTATTTCTCAAGCGCCTATAATGAATACCGCATGTTACGTGCATAGAAGGAGGAATGGGAGGAAACGTGGCTGAGAACCTAAGCAACCAGTCTGTACCCGAAGCCGCGGCGCGCGTCGCTGCCGTGGTCAACCGCCTCGTTAACCGAATCGGCTCGAATGCCGAGTCCAGGGAGCGTCTCGCCGAGATCGAGATCCCCGAGGAGCTGCGCGACAATCTGGCGCTGTTCTTGCGCCTGGAGCGCCGTGTGCTTAGCGAGTATGATCCCGAGATCGCGGACCTGTTCGACAAGATTTTGACAGCCGAGATTGTGGTCAATGCCGGCAACCCCGGTACCTGCGCTGCCGACGAAGCCGTCGACGAGCAGGGCGTGCCCACCGCCGACGAGCCCACTGCCGTGGCATTTCGTGAGGTCGTCGATTTGATCGACAGCCTGCCGCTCGATAAGCAGCAGGTCATTGTCCGCGCCTTTACGAGCTTTTTCCATCTGGCAAACCTGTCGGAGGAGAACTACCGTGTGGCGCAGCTGCGCGAGCGCGAGGCCGGTGCGTCGACCGATACCGAGGTCGATCCTGCCAACGAGCTTACCGTTGCCTATCACCAGCTGGTGAATGAGCTGGGTGTCGAGGGTGCCAACGAGCTGCTCGACAAGCTCGAGTTCCACCCTGTCTTTACCGCACATCCCACCGAGGCCCGTCGTAAGGCCGTCGAGGGCAAGATCCGCCGTATCTCCAACCTGCTGGAGGAGCGTCCGCGTCTGGGCGGCTCCGACCTGGTGGAGAACGAGCGCCATATGCTGCAGGAGATCGACGCCCTGGTGCGTACGAGCCCCATCGCGCTCAAGAAGCCCACGCCGGTCGAGGAAGCCGATACCATCATCGACATCTTCGATAACACGCTGTTCGACGTTATCCCCGTTATCTATCGTCGTTTTGACGATTGGGTGCTGGGCGACAAGGCCGGTACTGTGCCGCCGCTGTGCCCGGCGTTCTTCCATCCCGGCAGCTGGATCGGTTCCGACCGCGACGGTAACCCCAACGTCACCGCCAAGGTGAGCCGTGAGGTCGCCGCCAAGTACTTTACGCACATGGTGCTCAAGCTCGAGGACAAGTGCCGCCACATCGGCCGCAACCTCACGCTCGAGGCTACCTACAGCAAGCCGTCGGCCGAGCTCATTAACTTGTGGAACCATCAGGTCGAGATGAGCCCTCGGTACACGGCCCGCGCCGAGCTGATCTCCGAGCACGAGCCGCATCGCGCCGTCATGCTCGTCATGGCCGACCGTCTGAACGCCACCGTGCGCCGTATCACCGACACCATGTACCACAGCGCCGACGAGTTCCTGGATGACCTGCGCGTCGTCCAGCGTTCGCTGGCCGCCTGCGGTGCCGTCCGTGCCGCCTACGGCCCGGTCCAGACCATCATCTGGCAAGTCGAGTCCTTCGGCTTCCATATGGTCGAGATGGAGTTCCGTCAGCACTCCGTGGTGCATGCCCGCGCCCTCAAGGATATCCACGAGAACGGTATCCATGGCGACCTGCAGCCCATGACGCGCGAAGTCATCGATACCTTCCGTGCCATCGGCTCCATCCAAAAGCGCTACGGCAAGAAGATGGCGCACCGCTACATCATCTCGTTTACCAAGAGCGCCCAGCATGTGGCTGACGTCTTCGAGCTGGCCCACCTGTCCTTCGCACACGAGGAAGATGTCCCCGAGCTCGACGTGATCCCGCTATTCGAGCAGCTCGAGGACCTCGAGGGCTGCGTCGACGTGCTCGACCAGATGCTTACGCTGCCCGTGGTGCAGAAGCGTCTTGCCCAGACCAACCGCCGCATGGAGGTTATGCTGGGCTATTCCGACTCCTCCAAGGACGCCGGTCCTACCACGGCCATGCTCGCGCTGCATTCCGCGCAGGAGCGCATTGCCAAGTGGGCCGAGAAGAACGATATCGACCTGGTGCTCATGCACGGTCGCGGCGGTGCCGTTGGCCGTGGCGGCGGCCCGGCCAACAAGGCCGTGCTGGCGCAGCCCAAGGGTTCGGTCAACTGCTTCTTTAAGCTCACCGAGCAGGGCGAGGTCATCTTTGCCCGTTACGGCAACCGCACGCTGGCTCAGCGCCATGTTGAGTCCGTTGCCGCCGCAACGCTTTTGCAGTCGGCCCCGAGTGTCGAGAAGACCAACACAGAGACCACGCAGAAGTTCTGGGATATGGCCGAGAAGCTTAACGCTGCAAGCCACGAGCGCTATCTGGACCTGCTGAACACCGAGGACTTTACACCGTGGTTCTCGACCGTGACGCCGCTGACCGAAGTCGGTCTGCTGCCGATCGGCTCGCGTCCCGCTAAGCGCGGCCTGGGCGCCAAGTCGCTCGACGACCTGCGTACCATTCCGTGGATCTTCAGCTGGAGCCAGGCACGCATTAACCTGGCCGCTTGGTACGGCCTGGGCACCGCCTGCGAGCAGCTTGGTGACCTTGACCAGCTCAAGGCTGCCTACCAGGAGTGGCCGTTCTTCCGCACGTTCATCGACAACATCGAGATGTCGATTGCTAAGACCGATCAGCGCATTGCCAAGATGTATCTACACCTGGGCGATCGCCAGGATTTGTCCGAGAAGGTCTTCACCGAGATGCAGCTCACGCGTAAGTGGGTCCTTGCCATCGTCGGTGACGAGTGGCCGCTGCAGCGTCGTCGCGTGCTCGGCTGCGCCGTTCGCGTGCGTAACCCCTATGTCGACGCCCTGTCCATCGCCCAGGTCCGCGCCCTTCGTGAGGTGCGTATGAACCAGGACGAGATGGCCGAGGAGAAGAAGGCCGAGTACATGAGCCTGATTCTTTCGACTGTGACTGGCGTCTCGGCAGGATTGCAGAACACGGGGTAATCGATAGCCCTGTAGTCGTCCGGGCCCGCCATCAGTTTACTTTTAGGCACGTCCTCGGACATGCAAGAAGCCCTCGCTGCGCACTTTGTGCGGCGAGGGCTTCTTGCGTCCTGCGGAGTGTGCCTAAAAGTAAACTGATGGCGGGCCCTGCGATGTCCGGTCTTCGGCGGATTACTGCTGGGGGAATAATGGCGCGCTTCGCGCGTTTGGAAAGGGCTTCGTGCTGCGGAATGCATTCGGAGGGAAACCCATCGGGTCCCTTCGTCCTCGGTCTTCGGGGATTAAAGCTGATGAAAATAAAGTGCGCTACGCGCGTTTTGGATGGGGTTTATCTCGGTGGCGCATTTGGCGCTTCTCGCCTTATGACTGTTGCGGCCGCGGTCCCGTTTGGGATCGCGGCCGTTTTGTTGTGGGTCAAATATGAACGTTGTGTTAACGACTCGGTGGACGGTGGTGTTTTTCGGTGAGCGGCGTATCCTTCCAACGGTTTATCTAGTGTGTCAGTTGAAAGGAAGAGGGCGCTCGTCATTGTTTGAATGTGAACTACCGTTTGACCATAAGACGTTGCATCTAGAGCTCGAGGATAAGAACTTCGCGGGTGTGATGGAAGGCCATCAAAACGAGTTTAAGACTACAAAATCGCAGGAAGAGCTGGTAGAGGAGTCGCTTGCCAACCCTTATGGCTCACCTTCGCTCGAGGAGCTTTGTGCTGGCAAGAAGGATATCGTCATCATTAGCTCCGACCATACGCGCCCCGTTCCCTCGCGTGTGACGATGCCTATTCTGCTGCATCACATCCACTCCGCTGCGCCTGAGGCACGCGTTCGCATTCTGGTTGCTACGGGTATGCATCGTCCGTCGACGCACGAGGAGCTCGTCAACAAGTACGGCGAGGAGATCGTTGCCAACGAGGAAATCGTTATGCACGTCGCGACTGACGACAGCATGATGAAAAAGATCGGCACCCTGCCTTCTGGCGGCGAGTGCATCATCAACAAGATTGCCGCCGATTGTGATCTGCTGCTTGCCGAGGGCTTTATTGAGCCGCACTTCTTTGCCGGTTTCTCTGGCAGCCGCAAGTCCGTGCTGCCCGGCATTGCCAGCTACAAGACCATCATGTACAACCACAACGGTCAGTTTGTGAACGATTCCCATTCGCGTGCCGGCAACCTGTGCCACAACCACGTGAACGAGGATATGTTTGCCGCTGCCGAGATGGCTCACCTTGCCTTTGTGCTTAACGTGGTGCTCAACGGCAAGCACGAGGTCATCGGCTCCTTTGCCGGCGACATCCACAAGGCGCACGAGGCCGGCTGCGAGTTCGTGAAGAGCCTTGCCGGCGTTGAGCCCGTCGAGTGCGAGATTGCCATCACCACCAACGGCGGCTACCCGCTCGACCAGAACATCTACCAGGCCGTGAAGGGCATGTGCGCTGCCGAGGCCACGCTTCCCGAGGGCGGCGTGATCATCGATGTCGCCGGTTGCGCCGACGGTCACGGTGGCGAGGGCTTCTATCACAACATCGCCGACAACGATCCGGCGGAGTTTGAGCGCGCCTGCATCGACCGTCCTAAGGACGAGACCCTGCCCGACCAGTGGACGAGTCAGATCTTTGCCCGCATCCTGGCGCATCACCCCGTGATCATGGTCACCGACCTGTGCGATCACCAGATGATCAAGGATATGCACATGACGCCGGTCAACACCCTCGAGGAGGCGCTCAAGCTCGCCTTTGAGATGAAGGGTGCCGATGCCAAGGTTGCCGTCATTCCCGATGGCCTGGGCGTTGTCGTCGCGCAGCACTAGTACGCGGCCTAAACGAATCGTTTATAACCGACAAGAAAGATAAGGTTTTATGCTTACCAAACTCCTCTGTGAATTCGGCGCAACGGCCCTCATGATCATCTTTGGCGTGGGCGTGCACTGCGATACCGTGCTCAAGGGCACTAAGTATCAGGGCTCCGGCCATATGTTTGCCATCACCACCTGGTCTTTTGGCATCTCGGTCTGCCTGTTTGTCTTTGGCGGCGCCGCGTGCATGAACCCGGCTATGGTGCTTGCCCAGTGCATCGTAGGCCTGGTGCCGTGGAGCAGCTGCATCCCCTTCATGATTGCCGATATGCTCGGCGGCTTTGTGGGCGCCGTAATCGCTTGGCTTATGTATGCCGATGAGTTCAAGGCTTCCGAGGGCGTCGTCGACCCCATTGCCCAGCGCAACATCTTCTCGACCAACCCCACCACCGAGGGCACCAACTATGCCCGCAACTTCTTCTGCGAGGCTATCTGCACCTTCGTGTTCATCAGCGCCATCCTTGCTGCCGCTAGCCGCGCCGGCGAGAACGTTCTGATGCTCGCCATCTGCGTCGGCCTGATCGTTTGGGCCGTTGGCATGGGCATGGGCGGCATCACCGGCTTCGCCATGAACCAGGCTCGTGACCTTGGTCCTCGCATGGCCTATCAGGTGCTGCCGATTAAGAACAAGGCTGACAACAACTGGAAGTACGGTCTGCTTGTTCCTGGTATCGCGCCGTTTGTCGGTGCTATCGTGGCCGCGCTGTTTGTGCATGGTTTCTTGGGCATGTTCTAGTCCAAGACAATTGACATAACGCCCGGGTCCGGCATAGGTTATCTTTCCGCCGCGTCCTCGGACATGCAAGAAGCTCCCGCTGCGCACTTCGTGCGGCGGGAGCTTCTTGCGACCTGCGGAGTGCGGCGGAAAGATAACCTATGCCGGACCCTGCGGGAATCCAGTTGCGTTCGAACAAGCAACCAACATATATATCTGAATTTGGATGTGGTGGGCACTTTGTTGTTAGGCGCTTTGAGGTGCGAGTGACACTTTGGGATGCGTGGCGCCTTGGGGTGGGGCGATGCTTTGGGATGAGCTTCTTACTTAGTTGAAGAGGGGCGCTATGGCTGAGAGGTAGTTTTTGGCTACGTTGGCTTTGTTGGCTTCGAAGTTGTGCCAGGCCCACCATTGGACCATTCCTACGAAGCTTGAGGCTATGTGGTGTAGTAGGAAGCTTCGGTCCATGGTGGCGGCGGGGCCGTTTGGGTCGGTAGGGACGGTTTCGGCTGCTCGTGACATGATGGTCTTGCGTAAGCAGTCGGCAAAGACGCGTGAGCCGGCGCCGGCTACGAGGGCGCGTACGCCCTGGCGGCGCTCCCAGAGGTTGTTGAGGATATGCTCGACCTGCACGAGTGGGTCGTCGAGCGGTGTGCCATCGTCATCGAGGGCGTGGGTGCAGATGTCGCTCACGAGCTCGGACAATAGGTCATCTTTGCTCTTGAAGAGGCCGTAGAACGTGGCCCGACCCACATGGGCTCGAGCGATGATGTCGCCGACGGTAATCTTGCCGTAGTCCTCTTCGCGCAGCAGCTCGGAGAACGCCGCAACGATGGCAGCGCGGCTTTTTGCCTTGCGGGCATCCATGGCTATGCGTCCGCGTGAACGAGCAGGCAGCGGAGCGTGCCGGAGCAGCCCTCGTAGGGACGCTTGCCGGCGCCGTAGCCGACGGCTTCGATGCGGTAGCGGGCCGGAAGATGCTCGGACGTGCGCAGCGCGGTGACGATGGCGGCGCCCGTGGGCGTCACGAGCTCGCCGGCGACCGGTGCAGGCGTGAGGGCGATGTTGCCTGCCTGGCACAGGTTGACGACGGCGGGCACGGGAATGGGCATAAGGCCGTGGGCGCAGCGGATGGAGCCGTGGCCCTCGGAGAGCGACTCAACCACGATGTCCTCAACACCCAGGTTATCGAGGCAGATGGCGACAGAGCAGACGTCGACGATAGAGTCGACGGCGCCCACCTCGTGGAACATGACGGTCTCGGGCGTTTTGCCGTGGGCCTTGGCTTCGGCGGCGGCGAGCGCAGTAAAGATGGCGAGCGCACGACGCTTGGCGCCATCGCTCAGCTGCGAGCCATCGATGATGGCGGTGACGTCCGCCAAAGAACGGTGGTGATGGTGGTGGGCGTGATGGTGACCCTCGTGGCCATGACCGTGGCCCTCATGGTCATGCTCGTGGCAGTGTTCGTGCTCGTGTTCGTCATGATCATGATGGTGGTGCTCATGCTCATGTGTGTGCTCGGCAGCTGCTTCGTTGCCGTAGAGCCAGGCCATATCGTGATCGTGGTTCTCGAGCTCCTCTGCAAGCTGGACGTCGAAATCGCAGGCGTCGATGCCATGCTTGTTTACGCGCGTCACGGCGATCGAAAAGCCGTCGACCGGCAGCGTGGCGAGCTGTTCGCGCAGGTGTTCCTCGTTGGCGCCCAGGTCGAGCAGGGCCGCGACGGTCATATCGCCGCTGATGCCCGAGGTGCCGTCGATGATAAGCGTATGCTGATGGTTGGACATGGAATGCTCCTTAGCGGGCGCGGGGTGTGCCGGCGCTCAGATGATTGATAAGACTTGCCTGGTATGCGGCACCAAAGCCGTTGTCGATATTGACGACCGAAACGCCGCTGGCGCAGGAGTTGAGCATGGCGAGCAGTGCGGCTACGCCACCAAAGCTCGCGCCGTAGCCCACGCTGGTGGGAACGGCAATGACCGGACAGCTCACCAGGCCGCCGATAACGCTCGCCAGCGCGCCTTCCATGCCGGCGATGGCGATGACCACCTGCGCCTGGGCAAGTTCCTCGGCATGCGCGAGCAAGCGGTGCAGGCCGGCGACGCCTACGTCGTAGAGGCGGTCGACCTCGTTGCCATAGAACTCGGCCGTCAACGCGGTTTCCTCGGCGACGGGCAAGTCGCTCGTGCCGGCGCAGGCGACGACGATGCGTCCGTTACCGGTGGGGGAGGGCTTGCCGCCCACGAGGGCGAGCTGCGCGTCCGGGACATATCCCAGGTCGATGCCGTTGTCGAGGAGCTCCGAGATGCGGGCTGCTTTTTCGCTGTCCAGGCGTGTGACCAGGATGCGCTCCTGGCCGGCATCGCGCAGTGCTTCGATAATGGCGGCAATCTGATCGGCGGTTTTACCGGCCCCGTAGACAACCTCGCCGGCCCCCTGGCGCACCCCGCGCGAAAGATCGAGCTGCGCAAAGCCCAAATCGGCGGTCGGAGCCGTCTGGATGCGCGTGAGGGCGTCGGCAGGGGTGACTGCTCCGCCGGCAACATCGCTCAGCAATTGCTCAAGATCTCGCTTATCCATATATGTTCCCTTCGACGGCGCAAAGTCTAGCACTCAAAGGGTATGTTTCCGAACACTAAGACAAAATTGTTCGGAAACTATAGGACAGACTGATCCAATTGTTGGACGGATCGACTAGTCGCGCAGGATGATGTCCATGGCGAGCATCAGGTTGCGCTCGTCGATGGTAAACGGGGCGGCCTCGCGCGTCTTGGGCTTGGCGCAAAACGCGATGCCCGTGCCTGCGGCCTGGATCATGGGGATGTCGTTGGCGCCGTCGCCGATCGCGACGGTATGGGCCATATCGACACCGCACTCAACTGCCCAGTCCAGCAGCTGGATAAGCTTGGATTCCTTGGTCACGATGTCTGCCGCCAGCTTACCCGTGAGCTTGCCGTCCACGACCTCCAGACGATTGGCCAGGCAAAAGTCGATGCCCGCGGCGGCTACGATCTTATCGGCGACCTCGTGGAAGCCGCCGCTCACCACGCCGACCTTCCAGCCCTTGCTGCGCGCCGAGCGCACAAGCTCCAGCGCGCCGGGAGTAAACGTCACGCGCTCAAAGGTGCGCTCGAACACGCTCTCGTCCAAGCCGGCAAGCAGCCCCACGCGCTCCTCGAGTGCCTGCTTAAAATCGAGTTCGCCGCGCATCGCACGCTCGGTAATTTGTGCTACCTGCTCGCCCGCGCCTGCCTCTTCGCCCAAAAGATCGATAACCTCCTGATTGATGAGGGTGGAGTCGATATCCATAACGATGAGGCGTGCAGTCATGTTGGGCCTTTCCGAGCGCGGTTGTATTGGGGCACATTGTCGCACGCGGCGTGCCTCGGCGACGGCCGCGGTGCGCCAATTGTTTCGTCTCCGTCAAGTCTTTGGGCAGGAGCTACTTTTCCGCGGCACATCGACACAGGTGCGATAAGATAGAACGCCATGTCTGGCTGCGCGGTTTACGCAGGCCGGGCAAATCTGTACGACGCCGCCCGGAACGACACGGGGCGGCACAGATCCATAAAGGAGGATCACTGGTATGAGCCAGACCCGTCCCATTGACGAGCATTCCATGCACACCCGTACCTGCGGCGAGCTTCGCTTCGAGAACGTGGGCGAAGAAGTCACCCTCACCGGTTGGGTGAGCCGTCGCCGCGACCACGGCGGCCTTATCTTCTGCGACCTTCGCGATCGCGAGGGCATCACGCAGCTCACCTTCGACCCCGAGCATTCCGACGGCGATGCCTTTAAGATCGCCGAGACCATGCGTCCCGAGTGGCCCATCAAGATTCACGGCGTCGTGCGCGCCCGTGGCGAGGAGACCACCAACACCAAGCTCGCGACCGGCGAGATCGAGGTCCTGACCGATCATGCCGAGGTGCTCAACACTTCCGTCACCCCGCCGTTCCAGATCGAGGACGGCATCGAGACCAGCGAGGACACCCGCCTGCGCTATCGCTATCTGGACCTCCGTCGTCCCGAGATGATGGCCAACCTCAAGCTGCGCTCCGACTTTACCTTTGCCATTCGCGAGGCGCTGCACAACCGTGAGTTCATGGAGGTCGAGACGCCCTCCCTGTTTAAGTCCACGCCCGAGGGCGCTCGTGACTTCATCGTTCCCAGCCGTATTCAGCCGGGCAACTTCTACGCCCTGCCGCAGTCCCCGCAGCTCCTGAAGCAGCTGCTTATGGTCGGTGGCGTCGAGCGCTACTATCAGGTTGCCAAGTGCTTCCGCGACGAGGACCTGCGTGCCGACCGTCAGCCCGAGTTCACTCAGGTCGATATCGAGATGTCCTTCGTGGACCAGAACGACGTTATGAGCGCGCTCGAAGAGGTCCTGGCCGATGCCTTCGGCCGCATGGGTGTCGAGATGCCCACGCCGCTGCGTCGCATGAACTACTGGGAGGCCATGGACACCTATGGCTCCGACAAGCCCGATACCCGCTATGGCATGCATCTGGTCGACCTGACCGACATCTTTGCCAACTCCAAGTTCAAGGTCTTTGCGACTGCGGCAAACGAGGAGGGCTCTGTCGTCAAGGCCATCAACGCCAAGGGCGCCGGTGCCTGGGCACGTGCCAAGATCGATAAGCTTGCCGGCGTGGCCTCCACGTTTGGCGCCAAGGGTCTGGCGTGGATCGCTTTCCGCGAGGACGGCTCCATCAACAGCCCCATCGTCAAGTTCTTCTCGGACGAGGAGATGGCGGCTCTGCGCGAGCGCATGGATGTCGAGCCCGGCGACCTTGTGATGTTCGCCGCCGGCCCGCGCCTGCTTTCCGACGAGATCCTGGGCGGCATGCGTTCCCACATGGCCAACGCGCTTGAGATCAAGCGCGAGGGCCACGACTTCCTGTGGGTCGTCAACTTCCCGCTGTTCCACTGGGATGAGGACCGCAAGGCCTACGCAGCCGAGCACCAGCCCTTCACCCTGCCGACCGAGACCGACATCGCCAAGATCGAGGCCAATCCGTTGGCAGCCGGTTCTTGCACCTACGACTTTGTCATGGACGGCTTTGAGGCCGGTGGCGGCGGTATGCGTATCCACAACGCCGAGATGCAGATGTCCATGCTTAAGCTCCTGGGCTTTACCGAGGAGCGCGCCGAGTCTCAGTTTGGCTTCCTCATGGAGGCGCTCAAGTTTGGTGCGCCCCCGATGGGTGGTTTCGCTCTGGGCCTGGACCGCGTGTGCATGCTGCTCACCGGTTCCGACTCCATCCGCGACGTCATGGCGTTCCCCAAGACGGCCAGCGGCTCCGACCTCATGTCGGGCGCTCCGAGTGCCGTTTCTGGCGCCCAGCTCAAGGATGTCAGCCTGCGCTTGATGTAGGCGAGCGGCTACATATTGCTTGCAACGAGGGAAGGACGCGTGCCTTCCCTCGTTTTTTATACGCCGAGATTGTGAGGGCATGGGGTGACCGGACGTCGCGGAAACTGCGACCCGGAATCTGTGTCCAGAACGGGTCGCGCTTTCCCAAAGGGAATCCTCTGGGAAAGCGCGACCCAGAATTCGGCAAAATAATGGGGCACAGTTTCCGGTTGAGCGGTCTAACGGAAACTGTGCCCCAGAATGAGCACTCAAAACGGGGCAGGCTTTCCGCAACAACTGTCTGGCGGAAAGCCTGTCCTAGTTTCTTATAGCGAGTCTCTCTGGATTAGCTGCATGTGCATCACGGAGGTGGTGGGCTCGGCGCCCTTGATCATGTCGAGCGCAATGTTGGCGGCCATGTGGCCTTCTTCGCGCAGGGGCTGGCGGACGGTCGTGAGCGCGGGGACGCAGCGCGCCGCAATCTCGTGATCGTCGAAGCCGACGACGGAAACGTCCGCCGGAACAGATAGGCCTGCCTCGTTGAGTGCGGTGATGACGCCAGCCGCGATACGGTCCGATCCGCAGAGCACGCCATCGAAAGCAATCTCGCGCGCGAGGATCTGGTGCATGGCCTGATAGCCGTCTCCGCTGTTCCAGCCGGTATAGATAACGTTTGCGCCTGGGAGGTCTTCGCCCAGGACGGTGCGGTAGCCGCGCAGGCGGTCGACAACAGCGGGGTTGTCTTGCGGTCCCAACACGGCGACGATATCTTTGCGCCCGCGCTCTTTCATAGCGAGCGCTGCAAAGCGTCCGCCCTCTTCGTCGTCAGAGTAGACTGTCGAGAACACGTCGCGATAGGGGTGGCCCTCGAGCTGGCCGCACAACACGGTGGGTACGCCCAGCTCGCGCAGCACCTCGAGCAGCTCGCTGCCCTTGTAAGGGGAGACGTCGATCACGGCGTCGAACGAGCGGCGCTCAAAGTGCTCGCGTGCGCGGTTGCGCTCATGCGTAGAAGACGCCTGCAAGATAACGGGCAGATAGGACGACTCCGACAGTTCCTCGGTAATGCCGCTCAAAAATTCGCTATAGGTGGGGTCGCTGAAGAGCTCACTCAGGGGCTCGGTCACGAGCACGGCGATGATTTCCGTGCGCCCGACAGCGAGCGCTCGGCCGCGAGCGTTGGGGACAAAATTGACTTTCTTGGCTGCCGCACGGACGCGTTTTTTGGTTTCCTCGCTAATGCGGGGCGAATCGTTGAGGGCGCGCGATGCCGTGGAGCGCGACACGCCGGCAGCTGCGGCAACCTCGGCAAGCGTAGGTGCGGTGCGAACTGGCTGGGTCATGGCGTCTCCTGGAAAATGCGGTCGATGTTGTCACTGATACGGGCTGGTGCGGATACAGCTTACTATAGTGCACCTGAACAGCGTTCATGATATCCGGTGACAGGTGTCGTTTTGCAACCAAGCCGCAATCGAATACGTCTCGTGTGGGTGAGATATCAGCGGGCGTGGCGGTTGCCTACGAGCTTAAGAACGATGTTTTGCGTTGAGTTTCAATATTCAGGGTGACATAAGTGTCGCGGTTGTACAACCGGTTGCACCGTTAATCCGGCCAAATCGACCGTTCAGCGGACAACCGGTTGCACAGTTTTTTGCATCGCCCGTAAGATAAGGACAACCGGTTGCACAAGAATCACTACGATGACGAAGGAGCATCACCATGGACGCCATTAACGATTGGGAAAACCAAGCGCTCACCCACAGGAACCGCCTGGCACCCCATGCGTACTTTATGGGTTATGAGACCGCCGATCTCGCTGCTACGTACAGCCGCGAGCTGTCGCGCGGGTTTGTCCAGCTGTCTGGCTCGTGGCAGTTCCGCCTCTTTGAGGGGCCTGCTGCCGTCTCCAACGAGGATCTCTCCACGTACAAGTCCGAGTGGGATCACGTGGAGGTTCCGCACCTGTGGCAGGTAGACGGCTATGGCAACCTTGCCTATACCGACGAGGGTTTCCCGTTTCCGGTGGATCAGCCGTTCGTTCCCTCCGACGACCCCACGGGCGTCTACCAGCGCATCGTCAACCTTCCCGCCGTTCCTGCCGGCGCCCGCGAGATCATTCGCTTCGACGGCATCGAGAGCTATGGCGAGCTGTACGTCAACGGCCAGTTTATCGGCATGACCAAGGGCTCGCGTCTGTCCGCCGAGTTCGACGTGACCGACGCGCTCGTCGAGGGCGACAACCTGTTTGCGGTCAAGGTCCTGCAGTACAGCGATGGCAGCTATATCGAGGATCAGGACATGTGGTGGGCTTCGGGCATCTTCCGCGATGTGTACCTTATGCAGCGTCCCGCCGCGCACCTGGTCGACTTTAGGTTCCGCACGCACCGCGAGGGCGATGCCGCTCTGATCACGCTCGATACGGTGGCCGAGGGCGCTACCCGCGTCGTGTTTACGCTCAGCGATGGCGAGAACGTGGTCGCTACGGGCGAGTGCGTCGACGGCCATGCCGAGTGCAGCGTTGCCGATGCCCACTTCTGGAACCCCGAGGACCCCTTCCTCTATGACCTTACGTTTGAGGTCTACGACGGTGACGAGGTCAGCGAGTACGTTCCGCATCGCCAGGGCCTTGCCGAGGTGACGGTCGAGGGCAATCATATCTACCTCAACGGCACCTACTTTAAGATGCATGGCGTCAACCGCCACGATCACGACGATCACAAGGGCCGCGCCGTGGGCCTCGATCGCATGCGCCGTGACCTGGAGCTCATGAAGCGACACAACATCAACGCGGTGCGCACCTCTCACTATGCCAATGACCCGCGCTTCTACGAGCTGTGCGATGAGTATGGCATCATGCTGGTCGCCGAGACCGATATGGAGAGTCACGGCTTCGAGAATATCGGCAATATCGCCCTGGTCACCGACGACCCGGCATGGGAGCCGGCCTACGTCGACCGCATTGAGCGCCTGGTGATGCAGGAGCGCAACCACGCCTGCATCATTATGTGGTCGATGGGCAACGAGAGCGGCTATGGCTGCAACATCCGCGCGATGTACGCCAAGGCTCACGAGCTCGACGGTCGTCCGGTCCACTACGAGGAGGACCGCAACGCCGATACCGTCGATGTCATTTCCACGATGTACTCCCGTGTGTCGCAGATGAACGACTTTGGTGAGCATCCCTTCCCCAAGCCGCGCATCAACTGCGAGTACGGCCACTCCATGGGCAATGGCCCCGGAGGCCTGTCCGAGTACCAGGAGGTCTTCGATCGCTGGGATTGCATCCAAGGCCAGTTTATCTGGGAATGGTGCGACCACGGTTTGGCTGCTGTGACCGAGGACGGCGTTGCCTACGATATGTATGGTGGCGACAACGGCGATTACCCCAACAACAGCAACTTCTGCATCGATGGCATGGTGTTCCCTTGGCAGCAGCCGAGCCCGGGCCTCACTGAGTATGGCCAGGTCATCTGCCCGGTTCGCATGGCTTATGACACCGAGGCGGGCGAGCTGACCGTCACGAACAAGCGCTGGTTTACTACCCTCGAGGATGTCTGCCTGTCGGCGGAGACCCTGGTAGACGGCGATGTAGTGTGCCGCAAGACGCTTATGCCCGGCGCGGTGGCTCCCGGCGAATCCGTCCAGCTGCCACTGGTGATTCGCGAGGCCGCGGTAGGCGAGACCCTGCTGACCGTGCGCGCCTACACCATGGCGGCTCACGCCTGGTGCGAGCCGATGTTCCAGTTGGGCGCTAGCCAGTTTGCCATCGCCAACCATCCGGCGCCGGCCATCGCCGCCCCCGCTCGTCCTGAGCTTACGGTCGAGGAGACCGAGCAAGAGATCCACATTCACTCCCTCAACGGCGAGCTGACCTTCAGCAAAGTCAACGGTACCGTGAGCGAGTGGAAGGCATCCGGCCGCGACGTAATGGCCTCTGGTCCCCAGGTTGGTTTTTGGCATCCGCTCGTCGACAACCACGCCCAGGAGTATGACTCCCTGTGGAAGGACAACTTCATCGATGTGATGCAGACGTCTACCCGCAAGGTTTCTTGGAAGCAGGACGGCAATGCGGTCGTCGTTACCGTGAGCCAGCGTATCGCTCCTCCCGTCCGCGCGTTCGGCATGCGCGTCGAGCTCGTCTACACCGTGCTTCCGAGCGGTCGCGTCGACCTCAAGGTTTCCGGCGAGCCCTACGGCGATTACTCGGATATCATCCCGCGCATCGGCATCTCCTTCGAGGTCCCCGGTTGCAATCGTGCCGTCGAGTGGTATGGCCACGGCCCGGGCGAGAACTATCCGGACTCGCTGCGCGCCAACCCGGTCGGTCATTACCGCACTACGGTCGACGACATGTTCACGCCCTACGTTATGCCTCAGGACTGCGCCAACCGTGAGGGTACCCGCTGGGTTGCCCTGCGCTCCAGTCACGGTGACGGCGTGTTGGTGACTCGTCCGGCTGATGCCGCCTCCAACCCGTTCTCGTTCTCGGCATGGCCCTATAGCTGCGAGGCAATCGATAACGCCAAGCACGTCTACGACCTTGTCAAGGGCGATACGGTCACGGTCAACATCAACGACCAGCTGCTCGGCCTTGGCTCGAACTCTTGGGGTTCCGAGGTACTCGATTCCTACCGCACCCGTTTTGAGAGCTTCAGCTTTGAGGTGTCCCTGCGACCGCTGACGTCTGCCGATCTGGCTCAGGCGCTGGCACCCATTAAGGAGGCATAAGTCATGCACGTCTTTAACTCGCGCGCCGACTTCGACGCTCAGATGAAGTCTGTCAAGAAGTGGATGCGCACCGGCCAGGCGCTCGATGGTGTTGCCGACCTGCAGCACGACGTGGCGTACTCCATCGGCGACTCGTTGGTGTACTGGTGGGTGAACGCCCACGAGGCAGCTACCGCCGATCTGGTCGGTCACCGTCGCTACCATGCCGTGCTCGCCCCGCTCGATGGCGACCTGACCGTCGAGGTGGCTTCCAAGACGGATCTTACCTGCACGCGCGCCTACAGCGATATCGACGATCGCGAGCGCTTTGAGGGTACGGGGGAGACCGTGACGATTCCCGCCGGCGGCGTTGCCGTCGTCGAGATCGACGAGGCCTACCGTGTCGTGGCCGATGCCGCGGATCCCCGCGTCGTGGTACTGCACGTGACGGTTGAAGGTTATTCCTTCCCCAACAAGTAGTATTCGTCCGTTTGGACGTTTGCTTCGCGCCGTTAAGGGGGATGGCTTTGTTGACTCCCTTTTCCCCATTCCCCTTAGCAGGTGCGCCGTCCACGATTGCGCTTGCAGTCCGGACGGTTTTAGATGAGATATAACGGATGATTGGGAGGGCTTATGAGCTCTGAAAAACGAGGAACGATCGGTTCGTTCGCTCTGCTGGGCATGACGGTCGCCGCCGTGTTCGGTATCAAGAACATCATCAACAACAACGCGGCCATCGGCTTGGCAGCTGCGCCGTCGTTCTTCTTCGCCACGCTTTTGTACTTTGTCCCCTATACCCTGGTTACCGCTGAGTTCGTCGGCCTCAACAGGGACTCCGAGTCTGGCGTGTACGCATGGGTTAAGACCTCGATGGGTGGTCGCTGGGCGTTCCTGACGGCATTTAGCTACTGGTTCGTTAACCTGTTCTACTTTGCGTCCGTCCTGCCCAACGTCATCATTTACGCGAGCTACGTGTTCTTTGGTGCCAATGCCGAGCTCTCGCAGCTGTGGATCACCATTATCGAGATCGTCGTCTTTGCTATCGCCACGTGGGTTTCGACCAAGGGCGCTAAGTGGATCGGCTCCATTTCCTCCTTCGGCTCGACCGCGGCTCTCGGCCTGACTGCCGTGTTCATCTTGCTGTCCCTGGCTGCTGCCTTTGGCGGCGTCGAGTTCGCTACGGCTCCTACCCCCGCTAACATGGCTCCCGACATGAGCAACTTCGCAACTATGTGGGGCTTCTTCGGTACGCTTGCCTGGATCATCCAGGGCGTTGGCGGCGCTGAGTCTGTCGGCGTGTTCCTTAACGACCTTAAGGGCGGCGTCAAGGCCTTCGTGCGCACCGTCGTTATCGCCGGCCTGACCATCGGCCTTCTGTACGCAGGTGCTTCGCTGCTGGTCAACCTGTTCATTCCCGAGGGCGGTGTTGCCATCTCCACCGGTATCTTCGACGTATTCGGCGCTGTCTTTGCCCACTTTGGCATTCCCATGGAAGTGTCCACGCGCGTCATTGGCCTGATCCTTCTCGCTGCCACGCTGGGCTCCCTCATGATGTGGACCTCTGCTCCCATCAAGGTCTTCTTCACCGAGATCCCCAAGGGCGTCTTTGGTAGCAAGATCGTCGAGCTCAACGAGCACGGCATTCCCGCCCGCGCCGCTTGGCTGCAGTTCGCCATCGTCGTCCCCATCCTGATCATCCCGGCCTTGGGATCTGGTAACCTCGACGACCTGCTCATGATCGTCACCAACATGACGGCTGCCACTGCTCTGCTCCCGCCGCTGCTGATCCTGCTTGCCTACTTTATGCTGCGCAAGAACTTCGACGCCGCTCCCCGTGACTTCCGCATGGGCTCGCGCAGCTTTGGTCTGGTCGTTGCCGCATTCCTGCTTGTGGTCTTCTGCTTTGTGCTTGTCTGCGGCACCATCCCGCTCGATCAGCCGCTGTGGCTGACGCTGGTCTACAACGTTGGCGGTGTGGTTGTCTTCCTGGGCCTTGCCGTGATGTGGTACAACCGCTATATCAACCGCCTGCGCGAGACCGATCCCGAGGCCGCCGAGAGCGAGCTGCGCCCCTCCGTCCTCGACATGATGGAGTAGCGGCTAGGATTAATCTACGGCTGTGGAATAAATCGGTTCCCTTTCCTAAGGAGGGGCCTTACGAGGCCCCTCCTTTTGTGTTTTGGGGCATGGTTTTGGACCCCGTGGTCAAAAAATGCCAAATATGAGTACTGCTGCAAAAGAGGTGTCATATTTTTCGGCCTGTTCTGAGCAAAAACGGGCTCAAAATCAATTTATATAACCCCCTTTAAAGGGCGTTTGACGGCTTTCAACCTCTTCGAATCGCTCAAAGGAGGCAATTTGCTCTCGATTTTGCTGCTACTAAATTGGTGACAGTACTCATATTTGCCACTTTTTGCCCACGAGGTGTTCAGAGGAGCTCTCGACAAGCATCTAACGCTACAATAACTACCACGTGGCTGGGTTTGCCGGCCGAATGTGCGATGCCGTGGGAGGGGACATGGTCGAGTTTACAAAGACGATTAAAGATCCGTTGGGATTACATGCCCGCCCGGTTGCGCTGCTCTATGACATCATTGCCAAGCATCGTAGCGACGTGTCAGTCAGTATCGGCGATCGCCACACGGATGGCCGCGACGTTATAGGGCTCATGGCACTCTGCGGCGAATGTGGCGAAGACGTCGTGTTCCGCGTTTCGGGCGTGGATGAGGCCTCCTGTGTCACATCGATCAGAAATCTCTCGCTCTAAGCATGACAGGGCGCGGTAAAGGATGGTCCTTTGCCGCGCCTTTTTGTTTCATATAGGAAACTTTTCCGAAAACTGAATAGGGACCCTTTCCAAAAAGTTAACCACGTGCTAGTTTACTGTAGCGAACATAGACGTGGTTAACTTTTGCTGCGTCGATGTTGAGGACGAACTGACGTTAGGAGCACACTCATGTCTTGCGGACCGCAGATGCCGGCCATGCCGCTTTCGATGGTGAAAGCGGGCGAAACCGTGCACGTGTCTCGTGTAAAGGGCAATGAGGACATGAAGCACCACCTCAAGGACCTCGGCTTTGTCGAGGGCAGTGAGGTTCACGTGGTGAGTTCGAGTAGCGCCAATATCATCGTCACCGTGCTGGGCGCACGCTTTGGTATCGATACCAAGGTCGCCATGCACATCATGACCGTCGGTTAGTCCGCAGCATTTCATAAAAGCTGAAAGGGGGAAAAGAATATGAAGACGTTGGGTGACGTTAAGGTGGGCGAGAGCTCTACCA
Organism: uncultured bacterium; assembly: GCA_905214105.1. Taxonomy (GTDB): domain Bacteria; phylum Actinomycetota; class Coriobacteriia; order Coriobacteriales; family Coriobacteriaceae; genus Collinsella. Next base: position 182,533 of record CAJMKK010000004.1, on the reverse strand, counting down.
TCGTCAAGCTTCACGGCGAGGGCGCGCTTCGCCGTCACCTTATGGACCTGGGCCTCATCAAGGGCACTTCGTTCAAGGTCGTTAAGGTTGCACCGCTCGGAGATCCGGTCGAGATCAACGTGCGCGGCTACGAGCTTTCCATCCGCAAGGAGGAGGCTGCCGTCGTCGAGGTCCAGTAAGGGCCCGCGGCAACTATTTATGCAGATAAAGTTAGGTTTTTCTAACTTAAATTTGCAATGTTGAAGCACATTATCCAGCCCGTGCGGAGAAAGCAGCGCGGGCACACAAGGAAGAAGGATTGAATGGCGGATTCTCAGATCCATGTCGCGCTGGCGGGTAACCCCAACTGCGGCAAGACCACGCTTTTCAACCTGATCACCGGCGCCAACGGCTACGTTGGCAACTGGCCCGGCGTCACGGTTGAGAAAAAGGAAGCCAAGCTCCTGAGTGACAAGAACGTCACGATTACGGACCTCCCCGGCATCTACTCGCTTTCCCCCTACAGCCCCGAGGAGCAGTGCTCGCGCGATTACCTCATGAGCGGCGAGCCCGATGTCGTCGTCCAGGTGGTCGATGCCACCAACCTCGAGCGCAACCTGTACCTGGCGCTTCAGGTTATCGAGACCGGCCTGCCCGTGGTCGTCGCCCTCAACATGGCCGACTTGGTCGAGAAGAACGGCGACAAGATCGACACCGACAAGCTGTCCAAGAAGCTCGGCTGCCCGGTCATGATGATCTCGGCCCTTAAGAACAAGGGCATCAAGGAGCTTTTCGAGCAGGTTAAGAAGTCCGCTGCTTCCAAGGGCCAGGTGCCGGAGCACAAGTTCGATTCCTCTATCGAGGACGTTCTGGACCACATCGAGAACAACCTGCCGGCGAGCGTTCCCGCCAACAAGCGTCGCTACTACGCTGTCAAGCTGTTTGAGCGCGACGCGGACGCCTGCAAGCTCATCAACCTCACCAAGGAGAAGGCCGCTCGCGTTGAGCAGCTGGTCGCCCAGTGCGAGCAGGATTGCGACGACGACGCCGAGTCCATCATCACCGGCGAGCGCTATGGCGTGATTGCCCACATTGTCGACGAGTGCATGACCAAGGCTCCTGCCAAGATGAGCACCTCCGAGAAGATCGACCGCGTGGTTACCAACCGTATCCTGGGCCTGCCGATCTTTGTGGTCATCATGTTTTGCGTGTACTACATCGCCGTTTCTACCCTGGGCGGCACGGTGACCGACTTCACCAACGACCAGCTCTTCGGCACCGACGGTTGGTACGTGCTCGGTCAGGGTCGCGATGCGTATGATGCGGCTGTCGAGGCTGTGGGTGAGGACGCTGCCGATTCGATTGACCCGGCGGAGTACGGCCCCTATGTCCCGGGTATCACCACCATGGTGCACGACGCCCTTGTGGCGGGCGGCACCGAGGACGGCGGCCTGGTCGATTCGCTGGTCTGCGACGGCATCGTCGGCGGCCTGGGCGCCATCTTCGGCTTCGTCCCGCAGATGTTCCTGCTCTTTGTGATGCTGTCCTTCCTGGAGGACTGCGGCTACATGGCCCGTGTCGCCTTCATTATGGACCGCGTGTTCCGCCGCTTTGGCCTGTCCGGTAAGTCCTTTATCCCCATGCTCGTGTCCTCGGGCTGCGGCGTTCCCGGCGTAATGGCCACCAAGACGATCGAGAACGAAAAGGACCGCCGTATGACGGTCATGACCACCACGTTCATCCCCTGCGGCGCCAAGCTGCCGATCATCGCCCTGCTCATGGGTTCCATCATCGGTGATTCTTCCACCACCGCCGCGTGGATCAGCCCGCTCTTCTACTTCCTGGGCGTCTTTGCCGTCATCGCCTCGGGCCTCATGCTCAAGAAGACCAAGCTCTTCGCCGGCCGCCCGACGCCATTTGTTATGGAGCTTCCTGCCTACCACTTCCCAGCAATTCGCTCTTGGGCGCTGCACGTGTGGGAGCGCTGCTGGGCCTTTATCAAGAAGGCCGGCACGGTCATCTTCGCATCCACTGTCGTGGTTTGGTTCCTCTCCAACTTTGGTAGCTACAACGGCTCCTTTGGCTTCCTGCCTGCGATGGACGGCATCCCCGAGGAGTTCATGGACTACTCCGTGCTTGCCATGCTCGGTAACCTGGTCGCCTGGATCTTCGCCCCGCTCGGCTTTAGCACCTGGCAGGCAACCGCGCTGACTGTCTCTGGCCTTGTCGCTAAGGAGAACGTCGTCGCCACTGCCGGTTCGCTGTTGTCCGTTGCCGACGCCGCCGAGACTGACCCGAGCCTGTGGACAGCGTTTGCCGGCATGTTCCCGACTATGGGCGCTTGCGTTGCCTTTGGTGCCTTCAACCTGCTGTGCGCTCCGTGCTTTGCCGCCATGGGCACCATCCGCAACCAGATGGACTCCGGCAAGTGGACCGCGATTGCCATCGGCTACGAGTGCGCCTTTGCTTGGGTGATCGGCCTGTTCATCAACCAGTTCTACAACCTGCTTGTTCTGGGTCAGTTTGGCATCTGGACGGTTGTGGCCATCGTGCTGCTGGTTGCGATGCTCTTCCAGATCTTCCGCCCTATGCCCAAACATGCATGGACCGACGAGGACGAGACCAACGCTGCTTCCGCCGCAGTTTCCGCTTAAGTCCGAATAAGGATTAACCCCTTTCCACGAGCCCGGGTGTCCCAGCGACACTCGGGCTTTTTGGTGCAATGGGGGACAGACTGCTTTGCTCCAGAAGTAAGATGTGGCGTTTCCGCAGATAAAACCGACCAAAATAAACCTGTCCCTTTTTGGCAGGTGGAAGATGGGGTAAAGTAAGTGGTGGTTAACTAAAGGAGGCTTGCTATGGCACCTATCGATATTGTTGTGTTGGCTGTTATCGGCATTGCGTTTGTCGCCGTGTGCGTGCGTATCTACCGAAAGGGCACCTGCGCCGACTGCGCCCAGGGTGGCGTTTGCACGGGGCATTGTTCCAACAAAAAGACCTGCGCCGCACTTAAAGGCGTGGACAAAATCGCCGAAGACTTGGGTCGCGGTATTAAATAAGGCCCAGGCACCTAGGCGCCTCGCGAGCATCCGTTCGCGGGGCGCTTTGCGCATTTGGGGGCGAGCGCGGCGAGTTGAAGAGCGATTTTGGGGTATCGTTACCTGTACTGTTAATTGGCAACTTATCTATAACGGAGTAATCCCATGAGCGCTCGCGTAACCATGAAGGACATAGCCGCCGAGCTTGGCGTTTCCATCAATACCGTGCACAAGGCCCTGACGGGTAAGGCCGGCGTGAGCGAATCCGTGCGCTCCAAGGTAAATGCTAAGGCCGAGGCCATGGGTTACCATCGCAATACGAGCGCCTCAAGCCTACGCCGCAAGGATATCAACCTGGTGTTTTGCCTGCCCCGCGCATCACGCGAGGGAGCGTACTTTTTCCGTTACCTTTGGGAAGGTTGCAACCGCTTTGAGCAGGAGGTGGTCGACCAGGGCATTACGGTTGAACGTGTTGAATTTGGCGTGGGCGGCTACGCCGATGCGCTTGAGCAGATTGATGAGCGCCTGCAGGTAGGCGAGAAGATTGATGGCCTGCTTGCCTATGTTCCGGGCGATGACCGCGCGACCGAGCTCTTGAGACAGATTGCCGAGGCAGGCGTGACAATCGAGCTCGTCGACGGCGACCGCCCGCACCTCGATCGCTTGGGTGCGAGCTTGGCCGACTATTCGACGGCAGGCGGCCTTATGGCTGAGCAGGCGGCAAATCTGGTCCACGCTTCTGGGGCTGACGCCCGCGTGCTCCTGTTGGCGGGCGACCCCTATACCGATTCACACTATCTGACCGCCCGCGCCTTTCATAATTACCTGCGCGAACACGATATTCCATGGCAAGTTGAGGACCTTGCCGGCGCCCATGCGCAAGTCAAACAGCTCGAGCGCGAGCTTGAACAGCGCTTGAGTGCGCCGGATGCTCCCGAGCTCATCTGTAGCGTTTTTGCCGTTGGTTCCGAGGTGGTCGCCGACGCACTTGTTTCAAGTGGCAAGGCCGGTGAGGTCATGGTAATCGGCAACGACCTGTTCCCCGAGAGCGCCTTGGCCTTGCGCCGTGGCATCTTTACCAATATTGTTTATAAGGACCCGGTGAGCTTGGCCTACCGTGGCGCTAAGACTTTGGGCGAGTATTTGCTGTGGGGTAAAACTCCAGCGGAGCCCGTGCAGAAGGGTGCTGTGGAGATGGTGTTTGCCAGCAACGTCGACCACTACTGCGAGCTTGCGGGAATTTAGCCGTTTGGTCAGGTACCCCCCTCTTGCGGCGTACATTTTCGGGAATATTCAGCATGCGTATGCTCCGAAAGAGGGGTAGAACGACTGTTTTCAGTGCCGCCGATGGCGTAAATCGCCATCGACGGCACTTATTTATACCGACCGGGCGCAATATGCGCATCAAATAGGGATCGAGGACGGTGTGCGGCGTGCCCCGATGCTGAATATTCCCAAAAATGTACGCCGGGACATGACCCACCTGAGCAAAAGCACTCAAAACCGGTGCTCGGAGACGTCAGCCGATCCGTAAAACATGCAAGTCATGGCTCCAACAACCGTTGAGCGGGCAAAACCGACCGTTCACCCCATGGTGGTTAGGTGAACGTTCACCTTTTAAGTCGCAATGAATTAGTATAGTGAACGTTCACCTAGAGGATAACGAGCGCATCGTGCGCCCGCTCCGCCAACAAAGGGGTTGTTTGATGAAAAACTTCATGGACGATCAGGATTTCCTACTGAGCACCAAGACCGGCGAGGAACTGTTCCACAACTTTGCCGAGGGTATGCCCATCGTTGACTACCACTGTCACATTTCTCCCAAGGAGATCTGGGACGACAAGCGTTTTGAGAACATCACCGAGGTTTGGCTGGGCGGCGACCACTACAAGTGGCGTCTGATGCGCGCCAACGGCGTCGACGAGCGCTTCATTACCGGCGATGCCCCTGCTCGCGAGAAGTTCCAGAAGTGGGCCGAGACCCTGGGCCGTTGCGTGGGCAACCCCGTCTTTGAGTGGAGCCATCTGGAGCTTAAGCGTTACTTTGGCTACGAGGGCATCCTGAACGGCAAAACCGCTCAGGAGGTCTGGGACCTTGCCAACGCCAAGCTCGCTGAGGCCAGCTTTACCTGCCGCAACCTGATCAAGCAGTCCAACGTCCGCATGATCTGCACTACCGACGACCCCGCCGACAGCTTTGAGTGGCACAAGAAGATTGCCGCCGACGACAGTTTTGACGTTCAGGTCGTTCCCGCCATGCGCCCCGATGCCGCCCTGCGTATCGAGCGTGGCCAGGAGTTCGCCGACTACTGCAAGCATCTCTCCGAGGTTGCCGGCGTTGAGATCAGCGACTTCGAGGGCATGAAGGCCGCCATCTCCAAGCGCTACGACGTTGCCCACGAGCTGGGCTGCCGCGCTTCCGACCACGCGCTCGACTACGTTATGTACGTTCCGGCTACCGCCGACGAGATCGAGACTATCTTTGCCAAGGGCCTTGCCGCCGAGCCGCTTACCGAGGACGAGGTCCTCAAGTACAAGACGGCCTTCATGCAGTTTGTCGCTGGCGAGTATGTCCGCCTTGGCTGGGCCATGCAGCTGCACTTTGGCTGCAAGCGTGACAACAACCGCGCTATGTTCGCCAAGCTCGGCCCCGACACCGGCTACGACTGCATCTCCAACTACACGCCGTCCGACCAGCTGGCCGATTTCCTCAACTCCATCCAGGAGTCCACGGGTCTGCCCAAGACCATCCTGTACAGCCTGAACCCCATCGACAACACCATGATCGACACCGTGATGGGCTGCTTCCAGGAGGCTCCGACCGCCGGCAAGATCCAGAACGGCTCTGCCTGGTGGTTCAACGACAACGAAGTCGGTATGCGCGAGCAGCTCACGGCTCTGGCTAACGAGGGCGTGCTGGGCAACTTTGTGGGCATGCTTACCGATTCCCGCTCCTTCCTGTCCTACCCGCGTCACGAGTACTTCCGTCGCGTGCTGTGCGGCGTGATCGGCGAGTGGGTCGAGCAGGGCAAGTATCCGGCCGACATGGAGCTGCTGGGAGCCATCGTGCGCGACATCAGCTACAACAACGCGGTCCGCTACTTTGGCTTTGACCTGGATACCGTCGAGGCCTAAACCCGCATCGAATCACACCGAACTCGGGAGCGCCGTTGCCACACGCGGCGCCCCCGTTTTGCCTGCACGCTAACAGCAATCTAAGGAGAGACATCGATGGAGAACATCAGCTACGAGACGCTCGAGAAGATCGGCTACAAGGGCTACCTGCTGCCCAAGGACGCTCCCGAGAAGGTTCTGCAGTTTGGCGAGGGCAATTTCCTGCGCGCCTTTGTCGACCGCTTCTTTGACATGGGCAACGAGGCAACCGGCTGGAACGGCAAGGTTGTCATGGTCCAGCCCATCAGCGGTGCCTTTGGCTTTGCCGACGGCATTAACGCTCAGGATGACCTGTACACCGTGCTGGTGCGCGGCAAGGAGAATGGCAACACGGTCGACGAGCCCCGCGTGATCAGCGCCTGCAGCCGCTGCCTCAATCCGTATCGCGAGGCGGACTACCGCGCCATCATGGAGGTCGCTGTCTCCGACGATCTGGAGATCATCGTTTCCAACACCACCGAGGCCGGCATTGCCTACGACCCGTCCTGCAAGGCCGACGACATGCCGCCTGCGAGCTTCCCCGCCAAACTTGTTCAGGTCCTGCATGCCCGCTGGGCTGCCGGCAAGCCGGGCGTTATCGTGCTCGCCTGCGAGCTCATCGACCACAATGGCGAGGAGCTGTTGCGCATCATGAACCAGTACGTGAGCGACTGGGGCTGGGAAGACGAATTCTCGCAGTGGATGTCCAACGACTGCACCGTCTGCACCACGCTCGTCGACACAATCGTGCCGGGTCGTATCCGCGACGCATCTGAGGCTGCGGCGGTTGCCGAGCGCTTGGGCTATGAGGATCCCTTCCTGACTGTGCGCGAGCCCTTTCAGATGTGGGGCATCCAGGGTGACGAGTCGCTTGCCGAGAAGCTTCCCTTTGTGAAGGCCGGCCTGCCGGGTGTCTTTGTGACCCCCGACGTCACCCCGTACAAGAAACGCAAAGTCCGCATCCTCAACGGCGCCCACACCGCCTTTGTGCCGGGTTCCTGGGTCGCTGGCTTTGATATCGTGCGCGATTGCATGCACGACGAGACTGTTCGCGGCTTCATGAACACCATGCTCTACGACGAGGTCATCCCGACGCTTGCCGCCGACCTGGATGTCGAGGACTGCAAGGCCTTTGCCGCCGCCGTCGAGAACCGCTTCGACAACCCGTTTATCGACCACGCGCTGCTCTCCATTTGTCTCAACTCCACCGCCAAGTGGCGTGCCCGCGACCTGCCCACGCTCAAGGACTTCGTTGCCAAGACCGGCAGCCTGCCCAAGTGCCTGGCGACGAGCCTCGCTACGCTCATCGCTTTCTATACGCAGGAGCTCGTTGCTCGCGAGGGAGACGGCCTGCACCTGCGTCGCGCCGACGGCACCGAGTACACCGCTCAGGACGATGCCTTCGTGCTCGATTTCTACGCCGCCCATGCCGGCACCGACGATGCCGAGCTGGTGCACGACGTGCTCACCAATGAGCAGATGTGGGGCGAGGACCTTACGCAGATCGCTGGTCTTGAGGAGTTTGTCGTCGGCGCGCTCGCCGTCGTGCGCACCGAGGGTGCCAAGCAGGCCTTCGCCAACGCTCAGGCATGATTTCCGGCTCGGGCGCGGGACGGCTTGCCCGCGCCTCGACTTCTGCTCAACCTGTTAGGTTAGGACCATTTGTAATGAACACTATCCAGATCAATCCGGCCGATAACGTGATCGTCGCGCTGTCGCCGCTTGCCAAGGGCACCGCCGTCGCGGTTCCCGGGGTGGGAGAGGTCGTGGCCGCGGAGGATATTCCGCAGGGCCACAAGATGGCCGTGCGTTCGATTGCCGCGGGGGAGAACGTCATCAAGTACGGTCTTCCTATCGGTCATGTGACGGGCGACGTCCAGCCCGGTCAGTGGCTTCATACGCATAACGTCAAGACCAACCTTTCGGGCGAGGTCGAGTATGCTTACAACCCGACGCATCCGGTTGTTGAGCCGGTTGAGCCCGAGACCTTTATGGGCTTCCGTCGCGCCGACGGCCGCGCCGCCACGCGCAACGAGCTGTGGATCATCCCCACGGTCGGCTGCGTCAACGAGGTCGCACGTGCCATGTGCGAGCAGACTCAGGATCTGGTCGAGGGCTCGCTGGAGGGCGTTTACTACTTCCCACATCCCTTTGGCTGCTCGCAGACCGGCGCCGACCATGCCCAGACGCGTCGTCTGCTGGTGGCGCTCTCGCGTCACGCAAACGCTGCGGGTGTACTGTTCCTGTCCCTCGGTTGCGAAAACTGCACGCACCAGCAGGTGCTCGATGAGCTCGGTGACTTCGATCACGAGCGCGTTCGCTTCCTCACCTGCCAGGATGTCGCCGACGAGCAGGCCGAGGGCCACAAGATTCTGTCCGAGCTAGCTGACCTGGCCAGGCAAGCCAAGCGTGAGCCCATTCCGGCCTCCGAACTGGTCATTGGCCTTAAGTGCGGTGGTTCTGACGGTCTTTCAGGCATTACCGCCAACCCCACGATCGGTCGCGTGAGTGATATGATCGTCGCCCGCGGCGGCACGTCGGTGCTCACCGAGGTGCCCGAGATGTTTGGCGCGGAGAGCATTCTGCTCGATCGCTGCGAGAACGAGCAGGTCTTTAGCGCTGCCTCCGACATGCTCAACGGCTTTAAGGAATACTTTATCAGCCACGGTGAGGTCGTCTATGAGAACCCGAGCCCCGGCAACAAGGACGGCGGCATCACCACGCTCGAGGACAAGAGCTGCGGCTGCGTGCAAAAGGGCGGATCTGCCCCCATCGTCGACGTGCTGCCGTATGCCGGTCAGGCAACTAAGCACGGTCTGAACATGCTGTGCGGCCCGGGCAACGACATGGTATCCACCACGGCCCTGACGGCTGCCGGCTGCCACGTGATTTTGTTCTCGACCGGCCGCGGCACGCCGTTTGGCGCGCCGGCGCCGACGCTCAAGGTGTTTACCAACCAGCGTCTGTGCGACCACAAGGCCAACTGGATGGACTTTAACGCCGGCGTGATTGCCACAGGCGAGTGCACGCTCGACAAGGCTGCCCACGACCTGTACCAGCTGGTGCTGGAGTGCGCGAGCGGCAAGCTTACGAGTGCCGAGCGTCGCGGTTGTCACGAGATCAGCATCTGGAAGGACGGCGTCTGCCTGTAGCGGCAAACGGGTTCGCATAGGGCGCTATTGGCCATGGCCCCGTCGGGAGTGTTCCCGGCGGGGCCATTTTTGTCCGGGCTGCAGAAGCGCATCTTCCTGGGAGGGCGGGGGCGGTGAATACAATAAACGTTCACCCAGTCACCCTGAAATTAAAACCCACCGAATGCCCTTGTAATCGAGAATATTTTGAGTTAGGTGTCCGTTCAGCGATGAAAAACGACCGTTCAGGGATATTATTCAAGTGAACGTTCACCTATCATAAGCAATCACGCATAATCTAGCTAAACGTTCACCCTGAACGACATGCAGACGGATGTCGGTATGGATTCCAATGTCTTGTTACAAGACAATCGAGAGAAGAGAGGGAGCTCGATGACTAATAAGATTGGAAAAAAGCGCAAAATCACATTCTGGACGCGCTTGGGCTTTGGTATGGGCGGCATGCTCAACTCCGGTGCCCTGAGCTTTACGCACAGCTACATGGTGCTGTTCCTGTCCACGGAGTGCGGCCTGTCCGCAGGCGAGGCTGCGCTGATTAGCTCGTTCGCCATCTATCTCAACGCCATTCTTTGCCCGCTGATGGGTTTTGTGGCCGATAACTTCTATGCCACCAAGATCGGCCGCATCTTTGGTCGTCGCCGCTTCTGGATCTTGCTCGCTATCCCGATGATGGTCGCTGAGCCGCTCATCTTTGTGGCTACGCCGTTTGGCTTCCCGTACTACTTTGCGCTGTACCTGATCTACAACGTCGCGTACACGTTCTGCACCGCCAACCTGTCGCCGCTTACCATTGAGATGACCGACGACTTCAAGGAGCGTACGTACCTCACCGGCTACAAGCACCTCTTTGGTAACGCCGCCGGCTTCCTGATGGCAGCACTCGTCGGCTTTGGCTTTGGCACCTTCGGCGAGACCAACCCGTTCAGCTATTTCATCATCGCTACGATCAACGCTTCGGTCATGGCAATCTCGCTGCTCTGCGTGTACCTGTCCACGTGGGAGCACACCCCCGAGGAGGTCGCTCAGGAGAAGATCGAGAGTGTCGGCGAGGGCATCAAGAAGTTCTTCATCGACGTTGTCTCCACCTTCCGCAACAAGTCCTTCCGCAAGGTCCTGTATGCGCAGGTCTCCACCAAGCTCGCTGCTGCCTGCTGGTCTGCCTGCCTGTCTTTCTTCATCGTCTACTGCCTGCAGATTCCTAAGTCCTACGAGTCCGTGATGGAGATGCCCGGCAAGGTCGTCGCTATCGTGTGCACCGCTGTCTGGGTTGCCCTCATGGCCAAGAAGGGCTTCCACAAGTCTTGGTACCTGGCCAACGTCGGCTGCGCCGCGTGCATCGTTGCCTACAACTACTTCGCCTTTGGTCAGATCAGCGGCACCTCCACGGTCGCCATCGCCATGATCGCCTACCCCGTCATCTTCGCCATCTGGAAGTTCTTCTACGTTGGCTTCCAGTATCTGCCCGATGTCCTGCTCAACTACATCCCCGATGTCGATGAGCTCATCACCCTGCGTCGTCGCGAGGGCATCTACAGCTCCGCACAGCAGCTCTGCCAGCAGATCGCCCAGGCAGTCGCCGTCAACGCATGGGCTATCGTCCTTGCTGCCTCCGGCTTCATTCAGACCGCCGGCAACAGCGATGCCGTGACCCAGCCCGCCACCGTGCCTCTGTACATCTGCGGCTACATGCTCATCGGCTGCGCCGGCTTCTTCCTGCTCGCGGCTGTCCTTGCCCGCGGCATCAAGATCGACAAGGAGCAGTGCGACGTCCTTTGCGACGAGATCCGTCGCGTCAAGGAGGGTGGCAAGATGGCCGACGTCAAGCCCGAGGTCAAGGCGCTTTGCGAGGAGCTCTCCGGCTTTAAGTACGAGGACTGCTTTGCCCACAACAACGTTGGCTTCCAGGACGGTAGCGTAATTCCCGCCGAGTAAGGCCAGCGCATCGTCCAAACCATAGGGCCGTGCCACCGGAATTCCGCCGGCAGGCACGGCCCTTTTTCTACAGCGTACAATTTGCCTTTAGAGCATCTTTTTTGAGGGAGAAACCCATGGAGACGAACGTTATCTGGCGCAACGCGCGTGCGGCCGTTATCGAGCTTGACGATGGCGGCTACTTTACCTGTGCCGATACGTGGGAGGTCTTTGTCAACGGCGAGCCCGCCGGTACCACCCATACGGTCGAGACCTATGTCGACGGCCTGATTCCCGGCAAGCGCAACTTGATTCGTTTTGTCTGTGGCGAGCGCGAGCTGAGCGTGGGAGTCACCACGCCGGTCGAGCCCTTCACCATCAACGTTCGCGACTGCGGCGCCAAGGGCGATGCCGAGCACGACGACACCACCAATATCCAGGCTGCCATCATGGCCTGCCCCAAGGGCGGACGCGTGCTGATTCCCGCCGGCAGCTACCGCATCAAGTCGCTCTTCCTTAAGAGCAATATCAACATCGAGCTCGCCGAGGGCGCGGTGCTGCTGGCCCGCTACGACCGCGCGGCGCTCGCCTACATTCCGGGCACGGTCACGGGCGATGAGGGCGCCGGGTATGCCGGTACCGACATGCTGCCCCTGGGCCGCTGGGAGGGCGAGAGCTTCTCGACCTACTGCTCTACCTTTACGGGCCTGGGTGTGCACGACGTGTGCATCTATGGGCGCGGCGCGATCGATGGCCAGACCGATTTTGCCGAGGACAACTGGTGGAACAAGGACTTTAAGAACATCTTCCGCCCCGAGGAGGGCCGCGAGATCGCCCGCCCGCGCATGATCTTCCTGTCCGAGTGCGAAAACGTGAGCATGGCTGGTTTTACCGTGTGCAATAGCCCCGCGTGGAACATCCACCCCGTCCTGTGCGAGCGCGTCGATGCGCTCTGCCTGTCCATCGAGGGTCCCAAGAACTCCCACAACACCGACGGCTTTGATCCCGAGAGCTGCGGTTTTGTCCGCATCCTTGGCTGCCAGTTCTCGGTGGGCGACGACTGCATCGCCATCAAGAGCGGCAAGCTGGGCATTGAGCCCGAGCTTCGTCCCGCCACACACGACGTGTTGATCTCGCACTGCTACATGCACGACGGCCATGGTGCCGTGGTACTGGGATCCGAGGCCGCCGGCGGTATCAAGGACCTTACCGTGAGCAAGTGCCTCTTTGAGCGCACTGACCGCGGCCTGCGCGTCAAGACCCGTCGTGGCCGCGGCAAGGATGCCGTCAACGAGGGAATCACCTTTGAGCACATTCGCATGGACGAGGTGCTTACGCCCTTCGTGGTCAACTCGTTCTATTTTTGCGACAAGGACGGCAAGACCGACTACGTGCAGTCTCGCGAGGCGCTGCCCGTCGACGACCGCACGCCCGGCTTTGGCGCCACGACGTTTTGCGATATCGAGGCAACCAACTGCCATGCTGCCGCGGCCTATATCACGGGCCTGCCCGAGAGCAAGGTGACGCGCCTGACGTTCCAGGATGTCCATGTGACCTTTGCCGACGATGCCGAGCCCTTTGTGCCGGCCATGGCCTGTGGTGTGGAGCCGATGGTGCGCCAGGGCATCATCGCGCAGAACGTGAAAGTCCTCGACCTGCAGAACGTGCGCATCGAGGGTCAGGACGGTGACGAGCTGCAGCTGCAGAACGTCGACAAGGTGATTCGCGCATAGGGTAGTGCTCCTGCACAAGTGAATACGGCATGTTGAGGCGTGCGACGGACGGGGCCGCCCGGTCGTCGCACGCAATCTATAGGTGCCGGTATTGCATGGTGGGTGTTCTGTGACAGAAAGCGTAATGACAGATGAGTGGTAAAGAACAGCTCTTTGAGGTATCGCTCGAACGCGAAGGCGCGTATCGCAGCATTTCGGCGGCGCTTGAGGCGGCGGAGCGGTGTGTGCCCGATGCGACCGTGCCGGTGCGCGTGCTGGTGGCGCCGGGCGAGTACCGCGAACAGGTCGAAATTCGTCGTCCGCATGTGACGCTCGAGGGCGAGACGGCCGACAGCGTTCGCATTGTGGGCTGTCTGGGTGCCAAGATGCCGTCGGAGAACGGTAGCGGTCAGGATGGAAGGCTCGGCACCTTCCGTACGTATACGGTGCTGGTCGATGCCGACGACGTGACGCTTACAGGCTTAACGATCGAAAACGACGCCGGTGACGGTCGTGAGGTCGGCCAAGCGATTGCCCTGTATGCCGACGGCGATCGTCTGGTGGTCGATGCCTGCCGCATCCTGGGCCATCAGGACACGCTTTTTTTGGGGCCGCTGCCGCCGCACGAGGTCAAGCCGGGCGGCTTTATAGGCCCCAAGCAGTTTGCGCCGCGCCGGGTGGGGCGCCAGTATTTTCGACGTTGCCGGATCGAGGGCGACGTCGACTTTATCTTTGGCGGTGCGCGGGCCTACTTTGAGGGGTGTGAGATTCGCTCACTCAACCGCGATATGGATGTCAACGGGTATGTAACGGCAGCCTCCACGCCTCAGGGCGAGCCGTACGGATTTGTGTTTCATGGCTGTTCGTTTACAGCCGATGAGGGCATTGCCCCCGGATCGGTCTATCTGGGTCGTCCATGGCGCGAGTGGGCCCAGACCGTTTTGCTCGAATGCTGGCTGGGCTCCCATATTTCACTCGAGGGATGGTGGGATTGGAATAAGCCAGCGGCACATGACGGCACCCTGTATGCCGGCGGTATCCTGTTTGGCCCGGCGGGTGATACTGCCGCTTGGGTGCCGTGGGCGCATTGCCTGACCGGTCAGGATTCCGAACGCTATGCGCGTGACCGAGTTCTTGCCGGCACGGATGGTTGGGATCCTGAGGGCGGCGACGGTGATGCGATAGAGACGGCCGGGCTATCTGCCAATGGTCGCACCGTGCACATCGAGACGTACTACGAGGACGAACCTGCGCTGCGCGCCCGACTGAAGCGCGAAGGGCGCTCGGCCGCATTTACGGGCAAGACTCCCACAGACTTTGAGGCATGGAAGGCTGCGACCAGGACTCGTCTGTACGATATTTTGGGTCTTTCGCTTATGGACCGCGCCCCGATTGAGATTCGTGAGCTCAATCGCGTGCGGGTTGCCGGCAGCATCGTGCGTACTCATGCGGTGTTGCAGGTTGAGCACGATGTGTGGATGCCGTTTTACCTGTTGGAGCCGTCCCGCCCCAAGCTTGACGAGCGGGGACTCAAGCGCTGCTATATCTGCCCGCATGGTCACCAGGGGGCGGGTGCTGCAAGCATAGCCGGTGTTGCGGGCGTGCCGGCGGTCGACGATGCCGTGCGTAAGTTCAATTACGACTACGGTCTGCGTTTGGCGCGCATGGGTTACGTGACCGTCTGCCCCGATGCCCGCGGTTGGGGGTATCGCCGCGATTGGAAGGGCCAGGGCGACGACGAGAACAGCTACCTGCGCGGTACGTGTCTGAATCAAGCACGTATGGCCGAGCCGCTGGGTCTTACGGTCGCGGGCCTCAACGCCTGGGACAACATGCGCTTGATTGATTACTTGGAGACACGCGGTGACATTGCCCTGGACGACCTGGGCTGCTTTGGTTTTTCGGGCGGCGGTTGCATGACGTTGTACCTGGCCGCGCTTGACCCGCGCGTGCGCAAGGCGTTTGTCTCGGGCTATCTGTACGGTGTCGATGACTCGCTGCTGCATCTCAACGGCAACTGCAGTTGCAATTACACGCCTGGACTCTGGCGTCTGCTCGATATGGGTGACATCGCCTCGCTCATCGCGCCACGGCCGTTGTTGGTCCAAAGTTGCGAAGAGGATCATCTGAATGGGGCACGCAGGCTCAAAAATGTTGACGAGCAACTCAAAATCGTGCGCGATGCCTACGAGTTGCTGGGCCGCAGAGGAGGTCTGCGGCACGAGGTGTGTCCGGGTGGACACCATCTTGGCGTGGCGCATCTTGCCGAGGATATCGAATGGCTCGATTCGCAAGTTGCAGAATGCGCCCACGCATAGCCCCTCGGCATGTTGCGAATGAACGGTATGTACCTGTATGACCGCCGGTGTGCGGGTGAGGAGAAGAATATGGAAACGAAAAACTTGAGCGAATCGACCATCTGCTGCTTTGGCGATTCGACCACCTGGGGCGATAACGGATGCGGCGGGGGAGGTAACGACATCTCCTGGACCTCGCACCTGGGTGCGCTGCTGGGCGGCGCTACGGTCGAGAATTTTGGCATTAAGGGTTCGCGTATTGCCGTCAAGGCCGACCGTACCGATTCGTTTGTTGAGCGTTTGGACGGCATCGATCACGCGGCAGACATCTGCACCGTCTTTGGCGGCGTTAACGACTTTAGCCGTAACGTGCCGCTAGGCGAGCCGGGCAGCACCGACGTGCACGAGTTCTATGGCGCGCTCGACTACCTTATCCGCACCATCACGGCGCGCTCGCCTCAGGCAAAGCTGGTGTTTATGACGCCGTGCAAGACAAGTGGTAAGCACGAGAAGGATATCCCGGCAAGCAACGAGGCCAACCATCTGGGCCTGACGCAAGACGCCTATGTGCGCGCGATGCTGGAGGTTTGCGATCGCTACTCGGTGCCGGTGATCGACCTGTATGCACAAAGCGGCATCAGCCCGTTTTTGCCGGAGCATCGCGAGCTCTACATGCCGGACGGTCTGCATTACAGCCCTGCCGGCTATGAGCGCCTGGCGCATCGCATTGCCGCGGCTCTCACCGCCGTTTGCCGCTAAAAGGATGCCGTTTGCGGGGATTATAGGGTTAACGTTCACCCTATAATCCCCTTCGCGTTACACTAGGGTTAACGTTCACCCATCAAAAACGTCAGAGGGGACAGCAATGGGTTGCAATCAGATTCTGGACCGTTATATCGAGCAGTTGATCGAGACCTCTACGCCTCAGGCGCCGGCCTGGAACATCGAAAAGCTTCGCGCCGGCAAGGAGAACACCTGGAATTACATTGACGGCTGCATGATCAAGGCACTCATCGAGCTGTACGAGATCACCGGCGAGCAGCGTTACCTGACCTTCGCCGACGACTATATCGACTTCTTTGTCCAGGATGACGGCACCATCAAGCATTACGATCCCCAGGAGTACAACCTCGACAACGTCAACGCGGGCAAAACCCTCTACAAGCTCTATGACCTGGTGGGCAAGCCCAAGTACCGCGCCGCCATGGATACCATCTATCGTCAGCTCGAGACCCAGCCGCGTACCAAAGAGGGCGTGTTTTGGCACAAGGCCGTCTATCCCAACCAGATCTGGCTCGATGGCATGTACATGGCTCAGCCGTTCTACATGCAGTACGAGCTGAGCTTCCACAACCGCCGTGCCTGCTCGGATAGCTTCCATATGTTCCAAGTGGTGCATGACCTGATGCGCAACCCCCTCAACGGCCTGTACTATCACGCCTACGACGCGAGTCGCAAGCAGTTCTGGTGCGATCCCGTTACCGGTCTTTCGGCCAACTTCTGGCTGCGCGCCGAGGGCTGGTTTGCCATGGCGCTCATCGATACCTGGGAGCTCATGCCGCCTTCGATGTCGGCCGAGAAGGACGAGATCCGTAAGATGTTCCACGACCTGATCGACGCTATGCTGCCGTATCAGGACGAGAAGACCGGCATGTGGCACCAGGTCATCAACCTGCCCAATATCGCCCCCAACTATCTGGAGGAGTCGGGCAGCGCGATTTTTGCCAATGCCATCATGAAGGGCGTGCGCCTGGGCGTGCTGGGCGAGCGCTACTACCAGTACGGTCGCCGTGCGTTTGACGGCATCTGCGATACGTGCCTGTCCGAGCGCGACGGGCAGCTGGCGCTCGACAACATCTGCCTGGTGGCGGGTCTTGGCAACGCCGCGCACCGCGAGGGCACGTTTGAGTATTACATGAGCGAGCCTGTGGTCAAAAATGATGCAAAGGGCGTGGCGCCGCTGGTGCTTGCCTATATCGAGACCATGCATCACGACAAGCTGGCCGGTAGGCGCGATCCGCTCGCCCCCTCGGGCGTGTGCTCCATCGACGATCCGTTTGGCGGATACACTCCGGGCATCAACGCTCATAAGGGGCGTGAATAGCGTGGGGGCCATTACTCCGGGCGTACGCTTGCACGATCTTGTGCAGGGAACCGTCGAGGAACGCATTCGCATGGCAGGAGAGCTGGGCTTTTCGTGCATCCAACTGCCGAGCAAGGTGCTCTACGCATCGATGGGGATCGATCGGGGCGGCCTGACTCGCGAGCTTGCCGAGCACCTGCGTGCGGTGCTCGACGAGGCAGGCGTTGCGGTGGCAGTGTTTGGCTGCTATAAGAATCTGGCGACGCCCGATCGCCAGCAGCTCATGGATAACTTTGCCGAGTACGAGGCGTGCTTGAACTTTGCCCAGATGCTCGGCGGCTGCCCGGTTGGCACCGAGACCGGTCGTCCCAATGCGCAGAACCGCGTTGCTGACGACCGTATGACCGACGAGGCACTCGATGCGTTTATGGACGGACTCGCACGTGTCTGCGAGCGCGCCGAGGCCGTTGGCGGGCAAATACTGATTGAGCCCGGCTGGAACGAGACGGTCAACACGCCGGATCGCCGCCGTGAGGTGCTGGAGCGCGTTTCGAGCCCAGCGCTCGGCGTGATCTACGACCCGGTGTCGCTGCTGCACCCCAGCGTCGTTAACGAGGCGCAGGAAATCACAGCGCGTATGCTCTACTTGTGCGGCAGCAAGATTCGCGTGCTGCACGCCAAGGATTTTGAGGTCGTCGACAACGAGGACGAGGCTGGTTGGTGCGACGGTACGGGTTCGCGCCTGGTGTGCCACGGTGTGGGCGAGACGGGACGATATGACTTTGAGCCCGTGGTGGCCTGGGCGGCTGCCGCCTGCCCTGGGATTCCCTGCGTGGTCGAGAACAGCGTGCCGGCGACGGTGGCTGGCTGTCTGGCGACGCTCGAGCGTATGTCCGCCCGCTGCGGGGCTTCGCATCGCGAGATATAGCCTTGGCTTTTGCCGTGGCAGCCGATTGAGTTTGCCTGACGGGGGCGGCGGTGAAGGATCTTTATCGTCGCCCCATTGGATTACATCAAAAAGGGGAGTTGCATGGCTATCCACATTGTCGAAGAAGCGAATCGTTGCCTTGGGTGCAAGAAGGCGTTCTGCCAGCTTAAAGGCTGCCCGGTTCAAACGCCTATTTCGCAGGTCATCGACCTGTTTAAGCAGCGCCGTCTTGAAGAGGCGGGCGAGTTGCTGTTTCAGAACAATCCCATGAGCGCGGTCTGCTCCATGGTGTGCAACCATTCGGGCCAGTGCGAGGGCGCGTGCATCCAGGGCCGCAAGGGCGCACCGGTGCATTTCTCGAGCATCGAGAACTATATCTCGACAGCGTATTTGGACCGCAAACAGTGGAAGCCCGCGCCGTCGTGCGGCAAGCAGGTTGCCGTGGTCGGTTCCGGTCCTGCCGGCATTACCGTGGCCATTAAGATGGCCCAGCTGGGCTGTGCCGTCACGGTGTTTGAGCAGCGCCCCGAGATCGGCGGCGTGTTGGAGTACGGTATCCCCGAGTTTCGCCTGCCCCGTGCTCTCGTGCAAAAGTATCGTCACGTGATGTGCTCGCTTGGCGTGCGCGTCCGTCCCTCGACCACCATCGGTGGCGCCCTGCATATCGACGACCTGCTGCGCGACGGCTACGATGCAGTCTTTGTTGGCACCGGTACCTGGCGCGCCCGAAAGCTGGGTATTCCCGGCGAGTCGCGCGGCAACGTGCTGTTTGGTATCGATTATCTGGTCGATCCCACGAGCGTGGCAATCGGGCAGAACGTGGCAGTTATCGGCGCCGGCAATGTGGCCATGGATGTCGCCCGCACGGCCCTGCGCTCGGGCGCTCGCAAAGTTACCGTGTATGCCCGATCGCGCCATATCTCGGCCATCGATGACGAGGTGGAGCTGACCGAGCTTGACGGTGCCGAGATCGTGCGCGGCAAGGCGATCTGCGCCATCGACGATAACGGTCCGGTGTTCGAGACGGCTATCTTTGACGAGGACGACAACGTGGTGGGCTACGAGGAAGAACTTGACCATGTGCCCGCCGACACGGTTGTGATTGCGGCCTCGCAGGTGCCTAAGGACAAGCTGGTGCTTACGACGGGCGGTCTGGAGACCGACCATCGCGGCCTTCTTTCGGTCGATGAGCACGGCATGACCACCGTGCCGGGCGTCTTTGCCGCCGGCGACGTCGTCAACGGCCCGCTCACTGTGGTCCATGCCGTAGCGGGCGCCAAACTCGCCGTCGAAGGCATGACCTCCTACCTGGGCCTCTAACCCATCCCATCCATCAGTTGCGGTGGAATACGGACTGTTTTGGCTGTCAAAGGCCTTATCTACTCCGTATTCCACCGCAACTTTTTGTGGGGGTCGGGATTGAAGGTGGGGAGTGCGAGCGAGTGCGAATGCGGCGGTTGCTGATACGATAAGTACGTTAGCAACTGCCGCCGAGCGGCTCAAACGAAAGGAAGCCTGCATGGAGTCTTCTGCCTACCCGATGCTCTTTAGCCCGATCAAGGTCGGTACGACCGAGGTCAAGAACCGCGTCTTTATGCCGCCGGTATCTACCAACCTGGCCGATCATGGCTATGTGACCGACGACTTGGTCGATCATTACCGCGCCCGTGCCAAGGGCGGCGTGGGCCTCATCATCACCGAGGTCGTGACGGTCGAGCCCACCTATACCTATCTGCCGGGTGATATGTGCTGCTACGACGACACGTTTATCCCCGGCTGGGAAAAGCTCGCCGCAGCCGTCCACGAGTACGGCTGCAAGATCATGCCGCAGCTCTTCCACCCCGCCTACATGGCCTTTAACATTCCGGGCACGCCACGCCTGATCGCCCCGTCCTTTGTGGGCCCGTCCTATGCCCGCGAGGCACCGCGTCCCATCACGGTCGATGAGATCCACGAGCTCACGCATCAGTTCGGCGACGCTGCCGTGCGCATGCAGAAAGCCGGTGTCGACGGCGTCGAGGTCCATGCGGCGCACGCCCATGGCATGCTCGGCGGCTTTTTGACCCCGCTCTATAACAAGCGTACCGATGAGTATGGCGGCTCGCTCGACGCCCGTATGCGCTTCTTGCTCGAGGTCATCGCCGAGATTCGCGAGCGCTGCGGCAAGGACTTTATCATCGACGTCCGCATTTCGGGCGACGAGTACACCGATGGCGGCCTGACCCTCAACGACATGATCTATGTCTCGCGTCGTCTGGAGAAGGCCGGCGTCGACATGATTCACGTGTCGGGCGGCACCACCATCAAGCGCGGCTCCGCGATTCCCGCCGCCGGTACCCAGCAGGCCTCGCATGCCGCCTGCTCGCGCGAGATCAAAAAGCACGTCAACATTCCCGTCGCCACCGTCGGCCGCATTAACGAGGCCTGGATTGCCGAGGAGCTGATCGAGGACGGCGCTGCCGACATCTGCATGATGGGCCGCGCCAACCTGTGCGATGCCGAGTTCTGCAATAAGGCGGCTGCCGGCAACGCCGACGAGATCCGTCCCTGCATCGGCTGCCTGCGCTGCCTGAACGGCATTATGTTTGGCAAGCGCATCTCCTGCACCGTCAACCCGGACGTGGAGCGCGACGAGGCCGGTTACGAGCCTGCCGCCGAGGCCAAGAACGTGCTCGTCGTGGGCGCCGGCCCCGCGGGTATGGAGGCGGCCTACATTGCCGCCAAGCGAGGTCATAACGTGGTGCTCGTTGATAAGCAGGACGAGCCGGGCGGCGAGATGCGCATTGCGGCCGTTCCGCCGGCAAAGCAGGAGCTCACGCGCGTGATCAAGTATCAGTACCGTCGCCTGGCCGAGGCCGGCGTCACGTGCGTCTTTGGTACCGAGCTTTCTGCCGAGGACATCCAGCGCGATTACGCGGGCTACGAGGTTGTCCTGGCTTATGGCGCCGAGCCCATCGCTCCGGCCTTTATGCAGGGCTTTAAGCAGGTTATGACGGCTGACGACCTGCTGGGCGGCAAGGCTTTCCCGGGCAAGAAGATCGTCATCGTGGGCGGCGGCACCGTTGGCTGCGAGACGGCCGATTACCTGGCCCCGTTGGTCAACGACCTGTCGCCGGCAAATCGCGATGTCACCGTCATCGAGATGACCAAGACGCTCGCCGCTAACGAGGGCGGCGCCGGTCGCGCGGTGCTCATCACGCGCATGCTCTCCAAGGGCGTCCACGTGCTGACCGAGGCCAAGGTGACCGAGATTACCGAGGATACCATCAGCTACGAAAAGGACGGTGAGGTCCACACCATCACCGGTGCCGATACGCTGGTGCTTGCCATGGGCTATCGTCCCAATACCAAGCTGGCCGATGACCTTGCCGCTGCCGGCGTTGCCACCCACGTGCTGGGCGATGCCCAGAAGTGCGGCAACATCCGTGATGCCATCGGCGACGGCTACAAGGTCGCCTGCGAGCTGTAGGCTCTTGGCAAATAGGGGAGCGGCCGCCTTGCGGTGACTCAAGCGATAGCCAATCAAAAAAAGGCGCCGCGACACATGGATTGTCGCGGCGCCTTTTGCTTGGCGGTTTGTTGGGGGTCGGTGCGCCCCGTGGGCCTTATTACAGTCCCAAGATCTCCTTGACCTTGGCGATGATGGCCTCGTCGGTGGCGTTGGCAAAGAAGTACTCCTGGAAGTGCTCACCAGCGAGGGCGCCCTTCACCAGATCCTGATCGATCTCGCCCAGGACGTCGACGAGCGGACGCATGGTCACAGCGCGCACGCCGTCGAGGATCTTCTTGTTGCGCTGCTCGGGCTCAACGCGCTCGGCGGGGTAGCCGTTGCCCGAGCCAAAGCCAAAGAGCTTCTCGAAAGTGTACTCGAGGTTGAGCTCCTGGCCCCAGCCGTTCTTGAGGGCGAAGGGCATGGCGACGGCGTTGCCATCGTTGACCTGGGCAAAGGTGTAGGCATCCAGCGGGTCGGCAACATGGCCGCACAGCACGCCGGGGAAGGAGTTGCAGGCGAGCATGGCGCCCTCGCCGGTGCCGCAGCCGGTCACGACGTAGTCGGCAGCGCCGGAGTTGAGCAGCACGGCGGCAAGGATGCCGTTCTGCACGTAGGTGAGGGGCTTGGAGTCGGCGTCGGCATACATGCCATAGTTAAAGACGGTGTGGCCCATAGGCTCGACAACCTTCTTAAGGGCAGCCTCGATCATAGGGTTCTTGGAGTTCTGAGAATTCTCATTAATAAGTGCGATTTTCATTCGAGTTAACCTATCTACTAAGTGTTTTCATTTCTTGTTTCTGTATGCGGGCGCGGCTAATCCAACCCGAAGTTGGTTGTGCGGGCGGTCGGCAGTTAAGTCTGTCGCGAGTTCCGCACGCAAAGGAAAGCACTTAATGTGCTTTCCGTCTTGCGCAGGACTGTCCGAGCAGCAGACTTAACTGCCGACCGCCTCGCCCAGTTTCCCTATTGCGGCTGTTTACCGATGTATGCCAGAATGCCGCCGTCCACGTACAGAATGTGCCCGTTGACGAAGTTCGATGCGTCGGAAGCCAGGAACACGGCGGGGCCCTTCAGGTCTTCGGGCGTGCCCCAACGGGCGGCCGGCGTCTTGGCAATGATGAACTGGTCAAACGGGTGACGGCTGCCATCGGGCTGCGTCTCGCGCAGCGGTGCGGTCTGCGGGGTGGCGATGTAGCCGGGCCCAATGCCGTTGCACTGGATATTGGCCTCGCCAAACTCGGAGCAGATGTTCTTGGTGAGCATCTTGAGTCCGCCCTTGGCGGCGGCATAGCCGGCGATGGTCTCGCGGCCGAGCTCGCTCATCATGGAGCAGATATTGATGATCTTGCCGTGGCCCTTGGCGATCATGCCCGGCAGGCAGGCCTTGGACACGATAAACGGCGCATTGAGGTCAATGTCGACGACGCGACGGAAGTCCTCGGCGCTCATGTCGAGCATCGGCGTGCGCTGGATGACGCCGGCGTTGTTGACCAGGATGTCGGGCGTGGTGCCAAAATCTGCCTCGATCTTGGCTATGAGCTCGGCGACGACGGTCTCGTCGGTGACGTCGGCAACATAGCCGTGAGCATCAAAGCCCAGCTCACGGTAGTGCTTTTCGGCCTCGGCGACTTTGTCGGCGTGACGGGCGTTAAAGGCAATCTTGGCCCCGGCCTCACCGAGTGCCTCGGCAATGGCCATGCCAATACCGTAGGTGGCACCGGTCACGAGCGCGACTTTGCCATCTAGGCGGAAGCTGTCCATAAGATCAGACATAGCAATCCTTCCTAAAGAAACGTTCATCTTTATGAGTCCTACTTCTAATACAAGCTCAGTATAGGAGAAGCAGAGGAATTTACTCGCAGCTTTTCCTAGAATCAGGTGAACGTTCACTTTTAAAAGGCGAACGGTTGTGGCCGATTGTCGCGATGCCCGCCATTCGCTCTGTGCCTGTGCACTCTCCGCAATCATGTTGCGGTTGTAGGGCAGGTGCAAACACATCGCATCGTGTGCCGCGGTGGGCTTGCGCGCTTTGTGGCCATGCTTGCCATCTGCGGCTCGAAGGGGAGGCGACATGCTCATAACCTGTGCGGGGAGCGTCGCAGGATGCGATAGTATTACGTGGAGAGATATTCGACAAACTGTGGGCTTCATCCGAGGGCTTTATGGAACAACACCAGCATTATCAGAGCCTGCAAGATCAGGCATACAACGCACTGCGCTCCAAGATCATCTATGCCGAGCTCAGGCCCGGCACGCGCCTTTCGGCGATTGGTCTGGAAAAGGAGACGGGGATCGGGCGCACGCCCATTCGCGAGTCTTTTGTGCGCCTGCGCGAGCAGGAGCTGGTGGAAACGCGTCCCAAAAGCGGCACCTATGTCTCTAAAATCAGCATGGAGCACGCCGAGAACGCCTGTTTCTTGCGCGAGAAACTCGAGAGAAGCGTGCTTATTAAATGCTGCTCTGCCGCCACGCCCGAGCAAAAGCAGCGGCTCGAGCAGGTTCTTGCCGAGTCCGAATCGCTCGACCATAGCGAAACGCGTCGCTTTTTCGACCTGGATAACCTGTTCCATGAGACGTGTTTCGTGATTGCTGGCCGTCACATGTTGTGGGATTGGATGAAGAGCGTCAACACGCATTTTGAGCGATACAACTGGTTGCGTATGGTGTCGCAGGATCTGGATTGGGAGCCGATTCGTCGGCAGCATCGCCGGATTCTCGAGGCCATTAAGAGGGGCGATACCGACGCGGCGAGCTATCTGGCAGAGACACACCTGCACTTGATGCCCGAGGAGCAAGGTCCGGTTATCGCCTTGCATCCCGACTATTTTGAGCTGTCCAAAGACTCGGCCATCTAATCGTCTCCCCCATAAGTCGCGATGAAATAGGGGTTGTTGTGCTGCCCAGGTGGTGCAGACGCCCCCCCAGTTCACTCACGAGCTCGGGGCCTTTTTCGTCCGGATTGTTGACGTATTGCCGAACGAAAATAGTTTGCGTTTGGTAATAAGCGTACGAAAGCGCAGTTTCCATTCTCATTTCGGACGCAAATCAAGACGCAAACCGTTTGCGTCTTGGTATATTTAGTACGCAAACGGTTTTCGTCTTATAATACGGTCATGAATGGTACGAAACGAAGAGGTTGGGCGTATGGTTGTTAGAGAGAGCCCTACAGTCGAATACAAGGAAAGCGTTACGCCGACGTTTCTTAAAACGGTGAGCGCCTATGCAAACTACGGGACGGGCAAGATTGAGTTTGGCGTTGATGACGAGGGCGCGGCTGTCGGCCTTGCAGATCCGGTCGCAGAGTGTCTCCGCATCGAGAACATGATTAATGACAGCTTGGACCCCGCTCCCCGTTACACGCTCGAGCCCGATGAGAAACACGGGACCGTAATCCTTACGGTTTATGAGGGACAGGACAAACCCTATCGAAGCAAGGGAAAGGCCTACAGGCGAAACGATTCGGCAACGGTGGAGGTCGACCGGTTTGAGTATGGCAGGTTGACGCTCGAAGGCAGCAACGTAACGTTCGACGCGCTCACGTCGACTTGCCAGGACTTGAGTTTTTGCACGCTCGAGCAAAAGTGTGTTGAACATCTCGGCATTTCTGAGCTAACGTCGGATATTATGCGCACGCTTCGCTTGCTCGGCAAGGACGGCTATACCAACGCTGCGGCGATTTTGGCGGATAAGAACGATTTTCCTGGCATCGACTGCGTCCGTTTTGGTGATACCGAGGATGTGATCTTGGATCGTGAGTCGGCGACAAATGTATCCGCAATTGAACAGGTGGACAGGGCGGTGGCTATGTTTGCACGCTACTACCGTTATGAACGTATCGAAGGGATGGAACGCGTCCAAACTGATCGAATTCCTCTTGAGGCGTTTCGCGAAGCCGTTGCAAACGCTTTGGTGCATCGGACGTGGGACGTTCGAGCGAATGTTCAAATTGCCCTGTACGACGATCGCGTCGTTGTCACTTCGCCCGGATCGCTGCCTGCCGGTTTGACGACGGAACAATACCTGTATGGGCAGATATCCGTGCTCAGAAACCCAATTGTCGCCGAGGTCTTTTTAAAGCTGGATTACATCGAGAAATTTGGCACGGGAATCGCGCGAATCAGGCGTGCGTATCGAGATTCTTTAAGCCGACCGGTATTTGATGTTCGCGGCGGCATGGTGACCGTCACATTGCCCGTTATCGATGCCTTTGAGGGGTCTGAGGAAGAGGCCCAGGTTCTCAAGGCTTTGTCGGTCGGACGAATAATGTCGCGGGGCGAGATTGAGCAGCAGACGGGGTTGAGCCGCGCGCGTGCGTTGACGGCGCTTGAATCACTGATTGGGCGGAACGCGGTTGTAAAGCGGGGAACTGGGCGTTCCACGAAATACGAGCGCGCATAGGCCAAAAGAACCATATTGCAAGACAGGCCCCAAGCCTTTGCCCGCTTGAGGCCTGTTGTATGTTGGCTGGTAGCGGTCGATTTATAGCAAGATATAGCAACGTTAGTGAGATATAGCAACGTATAGCGCTGTTCTCGGGTTCTTACGGTGGTGCTATTATCCGAATGCCGCGCGGATAAAGTGCTGGGCGAAGAGCTTGTTGGCGACGTTGATGACGTGGCCCAAGAACAGCGCCGAGATGGCTGTGGTCACGCCAAAGCCGCCTAGGTTGTGCATGAGCGCGAGCGACAGAATGAGGGACACGGCGACATGTGAGCAGTCGAACACGACTTTTACGTCGCCAAAGCGGCGTTTAAGCTTTTCGGCAATGACCTGCACCAAGCCGTCGGGCGCGTTGGGGACAACGCCCATGTTGACGACGAGACTTACGCCAAATGCGGTGACAGCGAGGGAGAGCAGCATGGTCGCAACCTGTGCGGGGAGTGCCGTGGGATGCAGTGGGTTGACCGCCATGAAGAAATCGGTGAAGCCGCCGATGAGCGTCGAGAAGTACAGCTCGAGCAAAATACGCGGCTGGAACTCGCGTCGCAAGATGGCCAATTGCGCCAGGATGTAGGCGACATAGGTAGCAGTGATCCAAAAGCCGAGTGTCTTGCCGGTGAGCATGGATATGGTTGTGGCAAAGCACGTGAGCGCAGCGACTCCCAAGCCGGATGCCGTCTGGAGACTCATGCCGAGTGCCAGTACTGCAACGCCCATCAGATACATCAGCATTCTGATAACGGTATGGAACCAATCGATATCTTCGCCATTCATTACGATGAGCGGCCGCATGTCGTGACCTTCCTTTCGGAATTTGGGAGATGCAGTAAAGGCTGCGGCGCCGCTTGGGGGAAAAGATCGGAAGCAAGGATTCATTCCTCCAGACGGCGCCGCAGCTGTTTGGGTGACATGGCTTTTGTCGAAGTGGCTTAGTTGAGTGCGCCTGCCAGCCGCATAAACAAAGCGGCTCGGGGGCGTGTCGCTTCCGTCACGTTCTATCAGCACACAAGACGGTTTCGGTTCTTGTTCGTGACGGAAACGGCGCGCTTCCGAGCCGTTTTAAAGGGGCGCGGCCTCGGTCGCGCCCCCACGATAGAGAGCGAGTCAAGCGGGGAAGTCAAGCAGAAAATCCACCATTTCACCCCGTCTCAGGCGGCAGGGTTAGCCGCGGACCTCCTTGACGACGTCCATGGCCTCGCGGGCGATCTGCTCGACCTTGGAGAAGTCGCCGCCGGCGAACAGGGTGGGCTTGACCATCCAGGTGCCACCGCAGGCGATGATGGCGGAGGAGCTCAGGTACTCCTCGACGTTGGCAGTGTTCACGCCGCCGGTGGGCATAAAGCGATGGCCGACAAACGGAGCAGCGAGGGCCTTGATGGTGTTGAGGCCGCCATACTGAGCCGCGGGGAAGAATTTGGTGACCTTGAGGCCCAGGTTCTCGGCGGCGGTGACCTCGGAGGGGGTCACGGTGCCGGGCAGCACGGGCAGGTCGATGTCGATGCAGTGTTTCACGACGTCCTCGTTGTAACCCGGGGAGACGATGAACTTGGCACCGGCGGCGCGGGCCTGCTCAACCTGCTCGACGGTCAGGACAGTGCCGGCGCCAACGCACATCTCGGGCTCGGCCTCGGCCATGGCGGCGATGCACTCGGCGGCGCAGGCGGTGCGGAAGGTGACCTCGGCGGACTTCATGCCGGCTGCCATAAGGGCGTGAGCGAGGGGGGCGGCATCCTCGACCTTGTCGAGCACGACGACCGGGACGATGCCCAGGGATTCAAGCGTGGTGTAGAACTGATCGAACATGGTGTTCCTTTCGATGTGAGGCGCGCACGGGCGCATGATTGCTAAATGTGCTGGTCAAGAGCCGGTTTTGGATTGGTTATCGGAGGCACTGCTTGGGGTTCAAGCAATTCCAAAACCGGCTGCGCGACCAGTCGTATAGGGAATGCCGGGCAAAACCGGAATGGGGCTGGTGGTTTTGCCCGACCGGAAAGATCGGGGAGCGGGCCGCAGGGGTATGGGTATGGAAAGCTGCGGCCCGCGGAATGGAGACGGCTTAGCGCGCGACGCGAGTGCCACCGTCGGCGGCGTTGGCGACGGCTGCGATCTCGTCTGCGGTCACCAAGTTGGAATCGCCCTTGATGGTGAGCTTGAGGATCGAGGCCGCAATTGCGTAGTTGACGGCGTCCTGCGAGTCAAAGTCGTTGATGAGGGCATGGACGAGACCGGCGTTGAAAGCGTCGCCGGCAGCAACGCCCTCGAGCACGTGTACGTCGTGAGCAGGGGAGAACCAGTGCTCGCCGCTCTCGGCGTCAAAGAGCATGCCCATCCAGATGGAGCGCTCGACGCAGGAGATGTTGCGGACGACCGAGGCGACCTTCTTGCAGCCGTACTCGGCGCAGATCTGACGGGCCATCTCGACGTAGGTGTCACGCTCCTCGATTCCGTGGGCAAGGGAGCCGGAGACGCAGGTCATACCGAGGCCGGCAGGCGCGTCCTCGTCGTTGGCGATGCAGATGTCGACGAGCGGCAGGAGCTCCTTCATGGTTGCCTGCGACTTCTCGGGCGACCACATCTTGCCGCGATAGTTAACGTCGCACACGGTGGTGATGCCCTTGGTGCGGCAGGCGGTGAGGGCGTCTTTGCACGCAGCTGCCATCTCGTTGGAGACAGCGGGAGTCACGCCAGAGAAGTAGAAGACATCGACGCCCTTGAGGATTTCGTCCCAATCAAAGACGTCGCGCTTGGCCATGTTGATGGCGGAATACTTGCGGTCGTAGACGCAGCCGTTGCCGCGCTGCGAGGCGCCAACCTCAAACACATAGGAGCCAAGACGGTCGCCCTGGCGCACGACGCGCGTGGTGTCGACGCCGTAAGCCTTCAGCGAGCGAAGGGCGCACTCGCCCAGGCGGTTGGCCGGAACAACGGAGACGTAAGCGGCCTTGTCGCCCTGATAGGCCAGGGAAAGCGCGGTGTTGGCCTCGGCGCCGCCGTAGCGAACGTCAAACTCGGTGGCCTGTTCAATGCGCAAGTGATCTTTGGGCGAGAGCCTCATCATGATCTCGCCGAAGGTAAGAACCGTTTTACCCATGGTCGCGCAGCTCCTTCTTGCTCGTGCGTACACCTTTGATATGGCGTTGGCACGGAGGTGCCAAGACGGTAGGGTGCATCTTTGCACCTCCGTGCCAACGCTTGCCGAAATCGGTTTACGAAATCGGTTTCGTTTCGAGTTGTAGTATACTCACCTACAGCGTTTTGCAAGCGAGATTTTTAAAAAAATGCCTAAAATGGCTCAGACCGCCGACAATTGGGAAACGGGGTGCGCTATGGCGCAGATGAGAATCAAGGACATTGCCGCCGAGGCGGGCGTGAGCCCGGCCACGGTCTCGCGCTATCTCAACAACCGTCCCGGGCAAATGACCGAGGAAACCCGTGCTCGCATCGCGGCGGTTGTCGAGCGCACCGGTTATCGCCCACGTGCCGCCGCGCGCAATCTGCGCAGCTCACGCACCAACCTCATCGGCGTGATCTTGGCCGACATCGCCAACCCGTTCTCCAGCGCCATGCTCGAGGGCCTTTCCGCTAGCGCCGCCGCGCGCGGCTGCTCGCTCATGACGGCCATTAGCGGCAACAACTCCGCTAAGGAGGCCGAGTCACTCACCAGGCTTATCGATGCCGGCGTGGACGGCCTGATCGTCAACACCTGCGGCGGTAACGACGAGGCGATCGCCGCGGCCGCGGGACGCCTGCCCGTTGTGCTGCTCGACCGCGATGTTGCCAATGGCGGCATCGATCTGGTGACCTCTAACAACCGCGAGTTGGTCGCCGGCCTGGTAGACGCCTTGGTCGCCGCGGGCAGCGAGCACCTGTGCCTGCTCACCGAGGCAAGCGACGACAGCCCCGTGCGTCGCGAGCGCGCCGAGGCCTTTGCCGACGAGCTCTCGCGTCGCGGCCTGACCGGCAAGGTCGTCACCCTGGCCGACGGTGGCGCCGCGGGTGTCGGCCGCCTGGACGAGACTATTCGCGGCAACGCAGGCAAAAAACTCGGCCTTATTGCCGTCAACGGCTTGGTCTTTTTGCGTCTGACCGAGGCGCTGGCGCAGCTTGGCCCCTCGCTGCCGGCGGGTCTCAAGATCGCGACGTTTGACGATTACCCCTGGAACCACGTGCTCTTTGGCGGTGTGACCACGGCCGCGCAGGACACCCTCACCATTGCCGAGCGCGTAGTCGAGCGTCTGTCCGAGCGCATCGATGTCGTTACCACTACGGTGGGCGAGGCCGCAAGGCTCGCTCCCAAGCGCATCGAGGTCCCCGGCCACATCGAACACCGCGCTTCGATCTCGCGCTAGTCTGTGTGATATTATATAGACAATGTCATGCAGGAGGTATCCATGGCTGCGTCTGTGCTGAGTGTTCGAGTGGACTCGTCAATTAAAGATTCATTTGCCGAGCTGTGCGAAGAACTCGGCATGACTTCGTCCGTTGCGGTCAATATGTTCATGAGGCAGATGTTGCGCGAGCGCTCGCTGCCGTTTGTTCCTTCACTTGGTAGAAACTCTGCGAGCGAAAACGTCGCCGCAGACATTTTGGATACCGCTCAGATTGAGTCCGCCGTCCGCGAGGCAGCCAGCCCGATTCCCGCCATCAAAACCGTGATCCTATTTGGATCGTATGCCCGTGGCGAGGCGCGTGTCGATAGTGATATCGACTTGCGTCTCAAAGTCGATCGCGAGCAGGGCTTTGGTCTTTTTGCGTTGTCGGCGTTTGGTGAGGCAGTGCGCAAGGAAACCGGAAGGCAGGTTGACCTTGTCTCGAGCGATTATCTTGATGACGATCTTGCCGCGGTAATCGAGCGCGAAGGAGTGATCCTTTATGATCGCGCGTAAGTCAGACGGCCTCCGCGCCCAAGAGGTTTTGGAGGCTATCTCCGAAACGAACGAGCGCATCAAGGCTTTTGATATCACCGAGGACCAGTTTCTGCATGCGAATGACGTGCGGACGAGGGCGTTGGCGGACTCCCTTTTGATGTGTGCGCTTAGGGTGACGGAAGAAGCGGGCAAATTGTCGGAACGCTCGCAGCGGCTTCATCCCGAAATCGAATGGCGTGGAATTATCGGCATGAGAAATTATCTTGCGCATGATTACGGCAATGTCGACCGCTCGGTTGTTTGGGATGCAGTGACGATGGAGTTCCCTACGCTGGAACGAGCTTGTAGACAAATTGTCTCCGAATCTGAATGCTAGCCACTCGTTCGCAACGGCCTGTTCGCGCACGTTTTTTGAGCGCTTGATACGCTTTAACCCTGCGGAAACATTTTTCTGCGATAGTATCTGCGATATAGACCAGTCGAAACCCGCCCGAAAGAAAGGGGAGCGACATGAACCAGCAGAACATCGATTACGTACTCCGCTCCGTAGAGCAGCGTGATATCCGCTTTGTGCGTCTGTGGTTTGTCGACATTCTCGGCCGCCTCAAAAACTTTGCTATTAGCCCCGAGGACCTCGAGGTCGCATTTGAGGAGGGCATTGGCTTTGACGGCTCGGCCATCGAGGGCTTTGCCACGCCCGAGGAAGCCGACATGCTGGCGTTCCCCGATGCCTCGACCTTCCAGATTCTGCCGTGGCGCCCGAGCCACAACGGCGTCGCCCGCGTGTTCTGCGACGTGTGCACTCCCGATCGCAAGCCGTTTGCCGGCGACCCGCGCGATGCCCTGCGCCGCATGTTCCGCAAGGCCGAGAAGGCTGGCTATCTGCTCAACGTGGGCGCTGAGCTGGAGTATTACTACTTCCCCGACGAGCACACGCCCGAGCCGCTCGACAACGTGGGCTACTTCGATCTTTCGGTGAGCGATGCCGCTCGCGACCTGCGTCGTAACACGGTCCTCACGCTCGAGAAGATGTCCGTGCCCGTGGAGTACACCTTCCACGCCGCCGGCCGCTCGCAGCATGGCATGAGCTTGCGCCACGCCGAGGCCCTGAGCATGTCCGACGCCATCACCACGGCCAAGCTCATCATTAAACAGCAGGCTTACGAGAGCGGCTGCCACGCCTCCTTTATGCCCAAGCCGTTGGCGGGCGAGGACGGCAGCGCCATGTTTTTGCATCAGTCGCTGTTCGATCACGACGGCAACAACGTCTTTTGGGGCGAGGGCGACGAGAAGTACCATCTCTCCGACGTCGCCAAGCACTATATGGCCGGTATCTTGGCGCACGCGCGCGAGATCAGCGCCATCACCAACCCCACGGTCAATTCGTACAAGCGCATCACCACGGGCGGCGACTCCGTGCCGCAGTACGCCACGTGGGGCCTGCGCAACCGCGCAAGCATGATCCGCATCCCGGTCTATAAGCCTGGCAAGCAGCTGTCCACGCGCATCGAACTTCGCAGCCCCGATCCCATGGCAAACCCGTACCTGGTCAACGCCGTCACGCTGGCGGCCGGTCTCGACGGCATCGAGCGTAAGCTGGAGCTCCCGCCCGAGGCCACGGCCGAGACGCTCAAGCTCACCGACCGTCAGATGGTCGAGGCCGGCTACACGCCGCTGCCGCGCTCGCTTAAAGAGGCGCTCGACGTGTTTGAGGACTCGCAGTTTATGAAGGATGCCCTCGGCGAGCACATCCACAGCTTCTTCCTCAAAAAGAAGCGCGACGAGTGGCATAAGTTTGAGTCTACGATCACCGAATGGGAGATCAAGCACTACCTGGCGAACTCCTAATCGCGCTGGCTTGTCCCAGTACGATTGAGCTCATTTCTTTGGAGGCCGATATGTCCGAAAAGAGTGCCCTGTTCATGGCGCGCACGACGCGCTTCCACGAGTTTGCCCGCAGCTTGACGACCACCCTGGGTGTCGAGGTGAGCCTGGCAACTCCCGATTCACCGACTGCGGCGCACGACTTTGACCTGCTGATCCTCGATTCCGATGGCATCCGTAGCGACCGCATCGATCAGATTGCCAAGTGGCTTGACGATCGCGGCGGCGTCCCCATGTTGGTGATTGTCGACGACGAGGCGCTCGGCACCCTGCGCCTGCCGAATCACGCGCATGCCGACTTTGTATGCCCCACGGCGACGCCCAACGAGCTCAAGGTTCGCGCACAGCGCCTGATGGGCGAGGAGGAGACCGTCACCGCCGACGATGTGCTCAACATCGATAACCTCGAGATTAACCTGGCTACCTACCAGGTGACGCTCGATAACGAGCCCATCGACCTGACGCTGATGGAGTACTCGCTGCTGAGCTTTTTGGCCACGCATCCCAACCGCGCCTACAGCCGCGAGGTGCTGCTGCACCGCGTGTGGGGCTTTGAGTACTGCGGCGGCACCCGTACCGTCGACGTGCACATTCGACGCATCCGCTCCAAGGTGGGCCCGCAGATCGCGGCGCACATTACCACCGTCCGCGGCGTGGGCTATCTGTTTAAGGACTAGGGATAACCAAAAGACGATACAGGGCACCGGAGTTTTTCGGTGCCCTTTTCTCGCTTGTGGCAAAAATCATACCTTTTACCGACTGAAAGTGCGTCAGTAAAAACAATATCAAGCGTATAGCACTATCTAGCGAATAACATTTAGTTACCTGCCATGGATTTGTATAAATGGGATTACGTTGTTGACGCGAGCAAAACGATTTCGGGAATGATAACGCCAACGCAGGCGAAAGTTATCAAAGAGGCGAAAACCTACGCATGCGCGTTTCGGCAATGTTTTCTCTGGGAGGCTCCGGTCAAATGGCAGCGGGCACGCAATGGCAGTTGTGGACTATGTGGCAATGCATAACACATACTCAAATGCCAAGAAGTACCTGCTTGTGGTTTGGAACGGATGGACAAACCGGCTGCAGTTTCTTCCATATGACTTATCAATTTACACGGCTCACGACGGAACATATTGCAAGGGGTGATTGTACTCGTGAACGGCGACAAGTTCATTCGAAGGGCAATACCTCTATTGGTTCTTTTCCTTGCCTTGGTCGCTGCAATGAGTTTGTCCCTGCTAGGGGCGACTAATGGGGGAGAAAACGACACGGTTGTTGCGATCGAAGTTCGCACTCTATCGGATGTTCATAACGGGCAATTTGAGGCGTTGATGCCAAGTGGTTGCCGTAAAAAGATCGAAATGCGTCGCAAGTCAAGTTCCGGATATGTTGCAGGGTTGAAGGC
This sequence comes from uncultured bacterium, assembly GCA_905214105.1. GTDB lineage: Bacteria > Actinomycetota > Coriobacteriia > Coriobacteriales > Coriobacteriaceae > Collinsella. Next base: position 148,188 of record CAJMKK010000004.1, on the reverse strand, counting down.
AGGTGAAAAATGGATTCTAGTTTTTGTGGAAGATAAGGAACTTGACGGGACTGTTCTATATCCCCATTCAGCCGAGAAAGCCAAATCAAGTAGACAAGGGGAATGAAGAATGATTGATGGGGAGTAGTTCTTAGGCCTGATGGCAGGAGTTCCCATTTTGATGCGAGCTGGGATGGCGGAAGCCTTGGAGCTGCTGGACGTTCGGAAGCGATTGACGCTCGTGGTTGACACGGTGGTCAGAGATGAAAATGGCAATGAAAAAACGCGAACAAGAAGCAGAGAGACTATTTTCACGCCAGAGAGCGAAGCCGTGAGTTTTGCTATCGACTGTTATATCGAATAGACATGACGGCATAAAACGAATTGGCCTATAAGCATGTCATTACTTAAGCAAAGCTGAAATCTTGGCATCTAGTGCTCGGGACTGCCCAGCTTGGGGTACAACTCAACGTGAACAATGATGGCCCGCCACGTGTTTGGCGGGCCTTTGGTTATTTGACGAAAGGATCGCAGCTATGAGCGAGAACGATTCCCAGCGCCCCCAGGATGCGGGCAGTGCCGGCGAGACTCAGCAGCAGCCGCGCGTGCAGGTGGAGTCGACGCCTGCCGACGGTAACAACATTCCCTACGTTCAGGCTTACGACACGCAGACCGGCAAGCCGCTGGGCGCCCAGCAGGTTGTAAACAAGCATACGGTGGTCAAGACCAAGACCAAAAAGCTGCCGATCTTTATTACGGCACTCGCCGGCTGTGCCTGCGGCGCCCTGTTGGTCATTGCGCTCATTATGAGCGGCACGCTCAACATTGGCGGCGGAAAGAATGCCGTGACGGCGGGTGCTTCGGGTTCATCGACACAAAAGATCACGATCGACTCCGAGGACACCACGCTGGCCGAGGCCGTCTCTGCCAAGGCCCTGCCCTCCGTCGTTTCTATCACCGCCACTTCGAGCGGTAGCCAGCATGGCTCGCTTTCGCAGTCTGCCGACGAGTCGGATAGCTCGGGCAGCGTCGGTTCGGGCGTGGTGCTCGATACCGAGGGCCACATCCTCACCAACAACCACGTGGTCGATGGTTATGACCAGTACGTGGTTACCATGGACGACGGCACCACCTACGAGGCCGAGTTCGTGGGCAACGATGCTTCGAGCGACCTGGCCGTCATCAAGCTCAAGGACGCCGACGCCTCCAAGCTCACGCCGATCGAGATCGGCGACTCCTCCAAGCTCAACGTGGGCGAGTGGGTCATGGCGATCGGCTCGCCGTTTGGCAACGAGCAGTCTGTATCCACGGGTATCGTGTCGGCGCTGTATCGCTCCACGGCTATGAGCTCTACCAGCGGCAACACCATCTATGCAAACATGATCCAGACCGATGCCGCCATCAACCCGGGTAACTCCGGCGGCGCGCTCGTTAACGACAATGGTGAGCTCGTGGGCATCAACTCGCTCATCGAGAGCTACTCGGGCTCCAGCTCGGGCGTGGGCTTTGCTATTCCCGTTAACTACGCCAAGAACATTGCCGACCAGATCATCGACGGCAAGACGCCGGTTCATCCGTACCTGGGTGCCACGCTTTCGAGCGTCAACGCGCTCAACGCCCGCACCAACAAGCTGAGCACCGATAGCGGCGCGTACGTGGCGAGCGTCGTCGAGGACGGTCCCGCCGCCAAGGCTGGCATCCAAGAGGGCGATGTCATTACCAAGCTGGGCGATGACGAGATTACGAGTGCCGATGGCCTGATCATCGCGCTGCGCAGCCACGAGGTGGGCGAGAAGGTCGAAATCACGCTCATGCGCGGCAAGGAAGAGAAGAAGGTCACCGTCGAGCTGGGCTCTGACGAGGAGCTGCAGAACCAGCAACAGGACGACAACGCGACCGACACCGGCAACGGCGGCATCACTGACGAGCAGCTGCGCCAGTATCTTGAGGAGCTACTGGGCCAGCAGGGCCAGGGCCAGGGCTACGGCCAGGGTTACTAACGAGCCATATCACACACACCGATGCCAGAGGGGGCTGTCCCGCCAACGCGGGACAGCCCCCTCTTTTCGCGATGATCCCTTGGGGACGGGGAAACGGATCATTTAGAAATGGCAAGGGTATGGTTTGATCGCGCGATCCACCCCGGTCCGTCGGCTGCCGATTCGGTGCGGTTCGAAAGGGTTATTCGGCCCCATCGTGACCGGTGGTACTCTAGTATCCGTTTGAAATCGAGCGAAGGAGTGCCGCTATGGAGCAATCGAGCCTGTTTGGTGACGGCGTGGACATCGATACCGAAACGTCCGTGAGCACGGATACCGCTGCATCGGCCGATGCCCGTGCCCAGGCGGCAGCGCGTGCGGCCGAGCTGCGCCACGAGCTCGATTACCACGCGTACCGCTACTACATGCTCGACGCACCCGAGATCACGGACGCCGCCTTCGACAAAATGCTCGTTGAGCTGCAGGAAATCGAGGCGACCTATCCCGACCTGGTGACGCCCGACAGCTATACCCAGCGCGTGGGCGGCTACGTGAGCGAGCAGTTTACGCCGGTCACGCACATGGCGCGCATGTATTCCATGGACGACGCCATGGACCTGGACGAGCTCGACGCCTGGCTCCAGCGCACAGAGGATGCCCTCGGTGCCGGTAGCGTCACCTATACCTGCGAGCTTAAGATTGACGGTCTGGGCGTGGCCCTGACCTACCAAAACGGAACTTTCGTGCGCGCGGCAACGCGCGGCGACGGCACCACGGGCGAGGACGTGTCGCTTAATGTGCGCACCATCAAGGACGTGCCCATGCACCTGTCCGAGCCGGCGCTCGCCCACATGGGTGCCGACCGCGAGCGTACTATCGAAGTACGCGGCGAGGTCTACATGCCCAAGGGCAGCTTTGTGCGCCTGAACGACGAGGCCGATGCCGAGGGCCGCGACCCCTTCGCCAACCCGCGCAACGCCGCTGCGGGATCCCTGCGCCAAAAGGACCCCAAGGTCACGGCGCGCCGCGATCTTGCCACCTTTATCTATGCCATTGCCGATACCGACCCGCTGCACGTCCACAGCCAGCGCGAGTTTCTGGACTGGCTGCGTAGCGCCGGCTTTAGCGTCAACCCCAACGTGGCACGCTGCGCCACGCCGGCCGAGGTCCACGAGTTCTGCGCCCAGGCCCTCGAGCATCGCGGTGACCTGGACTACGACATCGACGGCGTGGTCGTAAAGGTCGACAGCTTCCAGCAGCAGCTCGACCTGGGCTTTACCGCTCGCGCACCGCGCTGGGCCATTGCCTTTAAGTTCCCGCCCGAGGAAAAGCAGACCGTACTGCGCGAGATTCGCATCCAGGTGGGCCGCACCGGTGTGCTCACGCCGGTCGCCGAGTTCGACCCGGTGACGGTTGCCGGCTCCACTATCGCGCGCGCCACGCTGCACAACATCGACGAGATCCGTCGCAAAAACGTGCGCGAGGGCGACACTATCATCGTGCACAAGGCGGGCGACGTGATCCCCGAGGTCGTGGGTCCCGTGCTCGACAAGCGCCCGGCCGACAGCGTTGACTGGCACATGCCCGAGGTCTGCCCCGTGTGCGGTAGCCCCGTGGTCCACGAGGACGGCGAGGTTGCCTATCGCTGTGTGTCCATCGATTGCCCAGCGCAACTCAAGGAGCGTCTGCTGCACTGGGTGAGCCGCAGCTGCATGGACGTGGACGGTCTGGGTGACGAGATTGTCGACAAGATGATCGCCGCCGGCCTGATCCACGATGTCGCGGACTTCTACCAGCTCACGGTCGACGACATCGCCGGCCTGGACACGGGCCGCGTGGTAAAAGGAGGACATCGCAAGGGCGACCCCATGCTCGACAAGCATGGAAAGCCGATGCTCAACGCGGATGGTACTCCAAGGCTTTACAAAGCCGATCGAATCGTTAAAAATGCGGGCGAGCCCATACCGGTGGGTGTTAAGACGGCTGAAAAGATAGTCGATGAGCTCAATAAATCTTGCCAGCTGCCGCTCTCAAGGGTTCTATTTGCTTTGGGGATTCGCTTGGTGGGAAAGAGCGTTGCCGAGCTTATAGCGCGGCGTTACCTTTCAATTGATGCGCTCGTTGTAGCTGACGCGGAAGATATGGCCCAGATTGAAGGAGTCGGACCGGAAATTGCAAAAAGCATAAAGGAGTTCCTCTCTATTCCGGAAAACCTCGATGTTCTCCAACGACTTCGTGAATATGGCCTCTCTCTCGAGGAAGACCTTATGGGCGAGATGCAAACAAAGTCTGAGCAAGCTGGCATTTCCGTCGATCTCGCTTCGGGGCAACCGCTAACTGGATTGACTTTTGTGCTGACCGGTACGCTCGAGAAGCGTACGCGTTCCGAGGCGGGAGAAGCGCTCAAGCTTCTCGGCGCAAAGGTTGCAGGTTCGGTATCAAAGAAGACATCGTTTGTTGTGGCTGGCCCGAATGCCGGTTCCAAGCTTTCAAAAGCTGAATCGCTCGGAGTGCCGGTGTTAAACGAGGAAGAGCTTGAAGAGATCCTGCGGACTGGTGCTATCCCGGAGCGATAGGAGATTCATATGGATCTAACATTTTTTGATGTCGAGACTCCTAATAAGAAAAACGATCGGATAAGTTCGATCGGGCTTATCCGGGCGACTTCGGAAGGCGAGATAATCGACCGTGTTCAGTTCACGGTTAATCCTGAAGAACCTTTTGATGACTTCAACATGCGCCTAACGGGCTTATCTCCTGTTGCGGTAAAAGACAGTCCTTGCTTTCGTTCTCTTTGGGAAGACGAACTGTCGGATAGAATCGAGGGATTGATTCTCGTTGCCCACAATGCGCCCTTTGACCTATCTGTATTAAGCAAGTCTTTGCTTGGCTATGGTTATGAAAAGCCGGATTTTGTTTACGCGTGCACTCTGGAAATGGCCAAAAGGTTGCATCCTGAATACGAGAATTACAAGCTTCCGACTGTCTGTAGCAACTTAGACATTTCCATGGGACGCCATCATAATGCTATGGACGATGTTGATGCCTGTTTTGAAATATATTGGAAGCTATGTGAGGAAGAGCGTTCGGAAGAGCGCTTTAAGCCATTTAGCCTAGGCAGTCTGGGGCGTCGTGAAAGGCGCGCTTGCCATGAAAGGCATTACTCATCGCGAACGGAGGCTCTGCGCGGTCTTATCACGCTGAGCCATGAAGCCATCTCAGACGGTTCTGTATCCTTTGATGAAGCAATGAACATCATGGCTTTTATCGAGGACCACGTTGATCTCAGGGAAGATGCTACAGTTTCATATATCTATGAATTGATGGCTGAGATGCTTATCGATGGCGATATCGATTCTGAGGAATCGGATGGCCTTATTGAGCTGTTCGGAAGGCTTGAGGATCCTGTGGCCCATGGGTCTGGTAAAGAAGTCTTCTTTGAAGGGCGCAATTTCTGTTTGAGTGGCAACTTTGAGCATGGCTCTAAGGATGTAATTGCTTCTTACATCGAGAAAATGGGCGGCAGCTGCATCAAAAGCGTAACCAAGAAATGCAACTATGTGGTTGTGGGCGGCTGCGGAAACGAAATGTGGTCAACCGGAAAATACGGATCGAAAGTCAAAAAGGCTATGGACTGGCAAAGCAAAGGGGTTTCCATCGAAATAATTGGTGAAGACGAGCTAGGGATGTAGAAAAGTTCCATCGGACACCATGCTGAAGACGACGTAATGGGGCCGCCCCCATTACGTCATTGTTTTGAGTAGCTATATGCACATTCGTTTCCCTACTCGTGCGCAAAACGAACACTTAACTAGTAAAAAAGTTGAGCAACAATATGAAATAAAACCCACTGACCGATTGAAAACAACCAGATGAAGCTCCGGCGATAATTCACCCTTCTTTCCCGCCTCTTATGATTGAGAATGGTAATCAATGATGGTGAGAAAAGGAGGACAGATGGCTAACAGCATTGACGATGAACAGGATAAAGCTGATGTCGGAGAAAAATTAGATAAGCTCAACAATGAGAAAGAGGATTTGGATCAGATTGGCAGTTCATCTAGTGAAGAATCTAATAAAACCCCTGAAGCTGTGAAAAATGAAGCTAATAATGATGGAGCAAGCGTGAAGCGGAAGAGGCCAATCATTATTGTTTCCGCTGTCGCTGTATTGTTGGTTGCCTTTTTTGGTATAGCGAATGCTGCGGGTTTGTTTCACCAGCATGATTGGGCAAAAGCAACGTGTACGAAACCAAAGACGTGCAAAGAGTGCGGTGCCACCGAAGGCTCAAAGCTTGGACATGAGTATGTCGAAACAGACGAAGCCCCCACATGCACGGAAGCGGGAAAGAAGGTATATACCTGCGGCCGATGCGGGAAGAGCTATAGCAAAGATAGCGGCGAGCCCGCTACCGGTCACACTCCGGGTTCATGGAAGCTGAGCGACGATGGAAAACAGCTGACTCAACGATGCGCCAAATGCAATGCGGTTCTCGAGGTGAAAGCGCTTACTCGTGAACAGCTTGATCTGGAATTAGCTTCTCAAAAAATGACCGTTGATTCTGTTTATAAGGAAGATAGCGGGAGTGGCTATAAGGCGCTATATCCAGATAATATCGAGGTTGTCGTAACCAATCATTCAAACAAAATCGTTCGAAATGCAGATGTCATAGTATGCGCGTGGGATGAGAGCGGGCTACCGGTTACGGTTGGTGTTCAGTTTAGCGCGCGAGCTTCGGCCCCAACGCTTTCTATGGAAGATATTAATATTGGTCCGAATGAAACATATAACTGCTCTGAGCATCAAGTTGGATGGCCGATAGATTCAAACTATACCGACCGAATGGTTCAATTTAAGGCGTGCGTTTCGTCGGTTACCTATTCTGATGGCACTACTTGGACTAATCCTTATGCAAAGGCCTGGCTAAATCTGTATAAGGATAAGAATCTTTAAGCAAGACGCCTGCCTAGCCTATATATCGCGGCAGAGCGTTTGAGGTCGAACGGTTGATTAAAAGTCGTCGTAAAGGTACTAAGTACTTTCACGACGACTTTTATATACATAAACATTAACAATAACGTGTATACTCAACTGTGAAGATATATGTTGAGAGGAGCCGTTATGGTTACCGTCGCATTTTCGGAGCTGCGCCAAAACCTTACGCAGGTGGCCGAAAAGGTTGCCAATGAGGGCGAGGAGGTTGTGGTCTTCAAGCGGAGCAAGCCGTTGTTCAAGATCGTGCCGCTCGACTATGAAAGCCCAGTTGCAGTGGAATATGACGCTGCCCAGGAGCATGGGGGCGCAAAGCCGACGCGCGGCACGGACAAGCCCAAGCGCGACGTGGGTACGATGTGGCATCCCAAGATCACCTGGAAGGAGATTCGCGAGATGCTCGCGGAGGATGAGGGCTACCAGGAGTATCTCGATATCGTGGCTAAAATGCCAAAGGGAACGCCGCTCGATACGATGACGGTTGAAGATGAAAAGCGCGTCGCGAGGGAGCGCTACCTATGAGGGCTTTTCTCGATACCAATTTTCTGCTCGATTGCGTGCTTCCGGGTCGGCCGGAGCATGGGGCGGCGCAAACCATCAAGGGGCTTGTTGACGTGGGGCTTATCGAGGGCGTTGTTTCGGCCTGCTCTCTCAAGGACGTGTATTACATTCTCACTAAACAGGCCGGCGAGGCGCGCGCCCGCGAGGTAGTGCGCGACTGCCTTAAGAGCTACTCGCTAGAGCCTCTCGACCAAGAAGCTTGTTTCACCTCCGCCTATTCCGATGAGCCGGATTTTGAGGACGGCTGTATTCGTGCGATGGCCGAGCGTGCCGGTGCGGACTTTATCATCACGCGCGATCGAGCCGCTTTTGTGCGCTCGACCATCAAGACCTTCTCGCCCGCAGAGTTCATCCGGGCGTTTCCGATTCCTGAGGAGTAAAACCGCCATATCGGGGACTGCCCTCGACATGGTAGTTTTCCTGTAGCCGACGCTCGTTAGCTGAGCTACACTTCATGCCTGTCCGGGCGGTTCTTACTTTGCTGGGGAAACGGGCACCGTGATCTGCGTCACGTAGGTCGCGGGATCGTCGCTGATGATGTCATCGATCAAGGCAATCTCGCGTGAGGGACCGGTGGGTGTCAGGCCGTGCTCGCGCATATAGCTGAGCAGCTGCTCGTAGCGTGGGGCTGCTTGCCCGTGCGTGCCGCGGAAGCTTATGGTCAGGCAGCGCGCGGCAGGTCGCGTCTCAACGTCACCCAAGTAATCATCGGTATCATCGAGTAGCAGAAAAACCTCGTCGTAGCCATCAAAGTCGCCGGCGGCCAGGCGTTCGGGCGCGATGCCCACACCTAGATTGCCAAGATAGGCAAAGGTTTCGTGCTGTCCCTGCTGAAGCTGGCGGATATGCCATCCCAGCGAATAGGCGTCGGTGGGATTGACGCGCTCGTGCAGCGTGGCGCAGCGAAGTTCGGGTTCCTCGATTTCGCTAATGGTGTCGAGATCAGCATTCAAAGCGCCATGAAGCAAGGCAAGTCGCTGGTCAATCTTGCGCGACATACGCTCCAACTCACGCCGCCTGTGCTCAATTAACTCCTGTTGCTTGGTCAGTTGCCGTTGCATCAAATCCATATCGCGCGTAGTGACAAACTCGCGAATCTGGGCCAGCGGCAGGTCGAGAACGCGCAGGTTGCCGATGGTGTTGAGGGTGGAGAGCTGCCGCGATCCGTAGTAGCGGTACCCACTCGCCGGATCGACATATGCCGGCTCCAATAGCCCCATCTGTTCGTAATGGCGCAGTGTGCCCACGCTCAAATTGAGCAGGCGCGCCACCTCGCCAATGCGGAGCAGGCCCTCGGTGTGTTCGCTTGGCATGTCGGTCACAGGACCGCTCCTTTCGGTAAAACAGAGGAGAGACGCCAGACCTGCATCGCCTCGCTACGCCATCAGTTTGTCAAAAGCTCCGCGGCGGTTGAGTACAGTAAACGCCATCACGCAGATGGCCGCTGACAGAATTGACCCGCACGGTGAGGCGATGCCCATGGGAAACAACGTATCGGAATAGGCGTTCGACAGCAGCCAAGCGCCGGGCACGCGAATGAACACCACGGCCAGCACGTTGTGCGCAAAGCCGATGTAGCTCTTGCCGTACGCAGCGAAAAAGCCGCTAAAGCAAATGTGGATGCCGGCAAAGATTGCGTCGAAAATATAACTGTGCATATAGCCGGTACCGGCCGCGACCACTGTGGGGTCCTTGGCAAAAAAGCCGATAAACGCCGGCGCTACCAGCCACATCAGCACCGTGATCAGGCAGCCGTACACCACCGAGATCGTCATGGCGTCCTTGAGCACTTGACGCGCGCGGTCGCTCTTGCCTGCGCCGGCGTTTTGCGCCGTGAGCGCGCTGACGGTGGCACCCATGGAACTCGGCACAATGAACAAAAAGCTGATCATCTTCTCGACCAGGCCTACGGCGGCGGCGTCGACTAGCCCTCGGTGGTTGGCGATGACGGTGATAAACATAAACGCCACCTGGATGCAGCCGTCCTGCACGGCCACGGGCACGCCGATCTTAAGGATGCTACCGAGCACCTCGGGCTGGGGGCGCAGGTCGCTGCGCTTGAGGTGAATGTGCGTACGGCGGCTCTTGAGCCACACGAGCGCGAGGGCCACGCTCGCTGTCTGCGCGATGACTGTGCCGAGTGCGGCTCCCACGGGGCCAAGCCCCATGTGACCGATAAACAGAAAGTCGAGCGCGATGTTGATGATGCACGCCACGCCGATCACGTACATGGGCGAGCGTGAATCGCCCAGGCCGCGAAAGATGGCAGAGAGGATGTTGTACGCGGCGATAAACGGAATGCCGACAAAGCAGATGCGCAGGTAGGCGGCGGTGCCTTCGACCGCCTCGGCCGGCGTGCCAATGAGCGCCACGATCTGCGGGCACAGTTCGAGCAGGACAGCGGCCAGCACCACCGAGACACCCATAAAGAGCGTGATGGTGTTGCCGATGGCGGTCTCGGCGCGGTCGAAGCGGCGCGAGCCCACGGCGTGGCCGACGATAACCGTCGTTCCCATGGCCAGGCCCACGAGCGTCACGGTAATGATATAGAGCGTCTGCGCGCCATTGCCCACGGCGGTGATGCCGGCAGCGCCGCTAAACTGCCCCATCATGTACAGATCGGCCATGCCGTAGAGCATCTGCAAAAAGTACGAGAGCATATAGGGCAGGGCAAAGACCGCGATGGTCTTGAGGACATTGCCGCGTGTGAGGTCGTGTTCCATGGTCGGGGCACTTTCTGGCTTGGGTCGTTTACGTACCAGTGTAGTGAAAACCCTACAACGATTGTAGAGTCAAGGTTTGTGTTGGCGGCAGGGCGAAAAAAGTCACGCCCGCGTTTATTTCCAATTGAATACAGGGGTGTGCCCTGCGAGCATGAAGTCTACGCCAACCTTACAGAAATCGATTTCGGAGCACTTGACACCGCTGCACGGCGCGCCATAATACGTGGGTTTGCGAACAATGTTTGATGGGGGATGAACCTGCGTGCGCAATCTCAAGATTCTGTTTTCCTATCTGGGGGCATACCGCCGCGATGCCATGCTCGGCGTGCTCTTTGTGACGGCCGAGACGGCGCTCGAGCTGTTTATCCCGGTCATCATGGCAAATATCATCGATGTGGGCGTGCCCGCGGGCGACGTCAACTACATGCTGTTGCAGGGCACGTATATGTTGGTATGCGCCGCATGTTCGCTGGTACTTGGCTTGGGCTATGCACGCACGTCTGCTCGCGTCGCCTCGGGGTTGGGCGCTAACCTGCGCGAGGCCGAGTATCGCAAGATCCAGACGCTCGCTTTTGGCAATCTGGACAACTACGACGCCAGCTCGCTCGTCACCCGCATGACCACTGACATCACCGTGATTCAAAACGCCGTAGGTAACGGCTTCCGCCCCATGGTGCGCGGGCCGGTTAATCTGGTCATGGGCCTCGTCTACGCTTTTGCGCTCTCGCGCGAGCTCGCGGCGGTCTTTGCCGTCATCCTGCCGATACTCGCCATCGTGCTCGGTATTATTACCGTGCGCGTGAGCCCGCTCTACCGCCAACTCCAGACCTCGATGGACCACCTTAACAGCGTGGTGCAAGAGGACCTTACCGCCGTGCGCGCCGTGAAGGCTTACGTGCGTGCCGAGCACGAGTGCGACAAGTTCGACACCGTCAATACCGAGCTCGCCGGCACGGCGACCAAGACCTTCGGCACCGCCGTGCTCAACCTGCCGGTGTTCCAACTCTCGATGTACGTGGCTGCGCTCTCGATCTTGTGGATTGGCGGCCGCATGATCATCGAAGGTCGCTTGGGCGTGGGGTCGCTCACGGGCTTTATGAGCTATGTGCTGTTGATCATGAACTCGCTCATGATGATTTCCAACGTGTTTTTGCTGCTTACGCGCGCCCTCACGAGTGTGGGCCGTATCGCAGAGGTACTCGATGAGGAGCCCTTTATCGCCAACTCTGCGGGAGGCCTCGCGACTGCGGCGCCAGCGGACGGCAGTATCAAGTTTCGCGACGTTTCCTTTAAATACCGCGCGGATGCAGCCGAGGATGTGCTCGAGCATATCGACCTTCGCATCGAGAGCGGCTCGACGGTGGGCATCCTCGGCGGCACGGGCTCGGGCAAGAGTTCGCTTGTGCAGCTGATTGCGCGCCTGTACGACGCCACCGAGGGCGCCGTGCTTGTGGGCGGACACGACGTGCGCGACTACGACCTGGTCGCCTTGCGCGACGCCGTGGGCATTGTGCTGCAAAAGAATGTGCTGTTTACGGGCACCGTGCGCGAGAACCTGCAATGGGGCAATCCGCAGGCGTCGGACGATGAGCTCCTCGCGGCTTGCCGCGCGGCGTGCGTGGACGAGTTCCTTGATCGCATCGGCGGGCTGGACGGCGAGTTGGGCCAAGGCGGCGCCGGTGTTTCGGGTGGCCAGAAGCAACGCCTGTGCATCGCGCGCACGCTGCTCAAACATCCGCGCGTGCTCATTTTTGATGACTCCACCAGCGCGGTCGATATGGCGACCGACGCTAAGATTCGCGAGCATATCGCTCGAATTCCCGATACGACCGTGCTCATCATCGCCCAGCGCATCGCGAGCGTCATGGATGCCGATCGCATTGTGGTGTTGGACGACGGTCGTGTCCACGGCGCGGGCACGCACGAGGAACTGCTGGCGGGCGACAACATATACCAGGAGATTTACGCTTCGCAGATGGAGTCTGCGGGGAACGCGGACGCCGGCGACGGCAGCGACGATGGCTGCGCGAATGATCCGTTTGCCTCCGTCGCATGCGGATCACCCTTGGAAGGGGGTGAGCGCCATGCCTAAGACCGCAGCCCAAGCACGTCCGGCCGACCTCAAGCGCACTATGCGCCGCCTGCTCTCTTACATGGGGCATGCCAAGTTCTCGTTGCTCGCGGTGGGCGTGCTCGCCTCCGTCGCCGCCATCGCGAGCCTCGTCGGCACCTACATGGTGCGCCCCATCGTTAACGGTTTGGCCACGGGCGGGGAGGAACTGCTCGCCAAGCAGGTCATCCTGACGGCGATCATCTACGCCGCGGGCGTGCTCTCGGCCCTGGGCTACTCGCAGATTATGGTGCGCGCGGCCCAACGCGTGGTGTCCGATATTCGCCGCGACCTGTTCGCGCACATCCAGACGCTGCCGCTCAGTTATTTTGACAGCACGCGCTCGGGCGACATCATGAGCTTTTTCACCAACGACGTCGACACCGTCTCCGAGGCGCTCAACAACAGCTTTGCCAACGTGATTCAGGCCGCCATTCAGGTTGTGGGCACCACGGCCATGCTCATCATCCTTAACTGGCAGCTCACGATTATCACGCTCGTGTGCGATGCGGCCATTGTGCTGTATGCGCGCTGCTCGGGTATCCGCTCCAAGCGCTTCTTTGCCGCTCAGCAGTCATCGCTCGGAGACTTGGACGGATACGTCGAGGAGATGGTCTCGGGCCAAAAGGTCATCAAGGTCTTTAACCGCGAGGCAGCGAATGTCGCCGGCTTCACCTGCCGCAACGACGAGCTTCGCCGCACCGGCACCGCCGCCGTGAGCTATGCCAACTCCATGGTGCCCATGACCGTCGTGATTGGCTACGTCAATTATGCCATCGTCGCCGTGGCGGGCGGCATGCTCTGCATCAAGGGGTTCGCCGACGTGGGCGCGCTCGCGAGCTACCTGGTCTTTGTGCGCCAGGCGGCCATGCCCATCAACCAGTTTACGCAGCTTGGCAACTTCTTGCTCAACGCGTTGGCCGGTGCCGAGCGCCTGTTTGTGGCTATGGACCTTAAGCCCGAGGTGGACGAGGGCCGCGTGGAGCTGGTGCAGACGGGCGACGCCGCGTGGGCGTGGAAGATCCCCGAGGGTCAGGGCGTGGGCGCGTACGGGCACTTGCATGATGTGGCTGCCGTTGATGAGTCGGGCCGCGCGGTGGCTGCCGACGGTACCGAGCTCACGTGCGGTTTGGTCCCGCTTGCCGGCGACGTGCGCTTCCATGCCGTGGACTTTTCCTACGTGCCGGGCACCCGTGTGCTCACGGACCTCAACCTGTTTGCCAAGCCGGGGCAAAAGATCGCGTTTGTGGGCTCGACGGGCGCCGGAAAGACGACCATCACCAACCTCATCAACCGTTTCTACGAGGTCGATGACGGCGAGATCACGTACGACGGCATCGACGTCAAGCACATTGCCAAGGCCAGCCTGCGCGGGTCGCTCGGCATTGTGCTGCAAGACACGCACCTGTTTAGCGGCACCATTGCGCAGAACATCCGCTTTGGCAAGCTCGACGCGACCGACGAGGAGGTGCGCGCCGCCGCCGAGGCCGCCTGCGCCGACTCGTTTATCCGCCGCTTGCCACGGGGCTACGACACGCCGGTCACGGCCGACGGCGCCAACCTGTCGCAGGGCCAGCGCCAACTGCTCGCCATCGCGCGCGTGGCCGTTGCCGACCCGCCGGTGCTCATCTTGGACGAGGCCACGAGCTCCATCGACACGCGCACCGAAAAGCTCATCGAGCGCGGTATGGACCGTATCATGCGCGGACGCACCACCTTTATGATCGCGCACCGTCTGTCCACCGTCCGCGACGCCGACGCCATCATGGTCCTCGAACACGGCCGCATCATCGAGCGCGGCACGCACGAAGAACTGCTCGCCCAGCACGGCGAGTACTGGCAACTGGCGCATGGCTTAAAAGAGTTGGATTAACCTGTTCGAGCACGATGTTTTGACCTCTCCGTGCCCCTCACCTCGCCTCAAACCATCACAACATTCGACGTTTTTTGCCAAAATCGGGAAAAGCATCGAATGTTGTGATGGTTTTTCTACCACTCGACCGGGTGGAATCGCTTTCTTGCGCACGAAGGTGTGCGGACCCGTGGGCAGGGGAATAAGGTTGGTTATCCGACTCCATTGGAGGGCTCATGGACCTGCCGATCGTCCTGTCCCATAAGACTGCCTGGCTGTACCACAACGTGGCGCGCCCGTCCGAGCCGCTCTCGCGAGCAAGCAGCCTATACGATGAGGACTCGCTTGCTAACGAGGCGGAGCCGACCGCGAGCCTACCCAAATTGGGACTCGATGCCAAGGGGCTGAGGGCTTCAACGGCAGTTGGGATCGTTACCGACTATCTGGTTTCGCTTGGTATTCCACGAGAAGAGCTCGATCATATCGATACGCTCGTCAACTTTGATTTTGAGCGCTCGACGCCGGCTGGATTTAGGTGCCACGTGTTTGGGGCGCCGGTACCTCCAAGCCATCTAATTGAGGTGGCGGAGGGACTTCTGGTGGTTGATGAGGCCATGTGCTTTGTCCAAGCGGGTTCGTGGATGAGCGAACCCGAGCAGCTGGAATATGGCTACGAAATCTGTGCCCGATACCATTTGAATCATCTGTCGACAGGCGATTATGTCGAGATAGGGCAGAGGTATACCGTTGCCGACTTGATTGCCTATTGCAATGAGAACCGATCTCGTCAGGGTGCTATACGCGCGGCCGCCGTGCTCAAGCGCGTGCACGATGGCGCGCGGTCGCCCATGGAGACGGCTACCGCAATCATGGTCGTAGCAAAACGTTCCCAGGGAGGGCTGGGATACGCCAAGATCGAGCTCAACCGTCGGGTCGATGTTCCCAACGAGTTCAAGTATCTCGCTAAGGCCGGGTATTTCGAGATCGACGTATATGCGCCTGCGAGCGGTACGGGGATTGAATACAACGGCTCGGACCATCTTGATAAACAGCGCAGCGCGTCGGATGCGGAGCGTATGACCGTGCTGAGCGCGCTGGGCTTTAGGATGATCGTCCTCACCGGGACTCAGTTTGCCCATCAGCTGCAATTGCATCGGGCGATGAACGCCATCGCGCTCGCCATGGGTCTTAAGTGCGACCGAAGCGAAGCGTTCCAGAAACGTCAGAACGACCTGCGAGAATTCGTGATTCGACACTGGGACGGTGGCCTTTAGGGGCGTTCCGGCCCTTCTGCGGGGTGCCGTGGGTAGACAAACCATCACAACATTCGACGTTTTTGCCAAAAACGGGAAAAGCATCGAATGTTGTGATGGTTTGTATGCTGAGGATGGGCTTGGGAAGCCGGACTTGCTCGAAGTGACCCGTCCTGTCGTACGGGTGTCGGCATGATTCTCTCGTGGGGTATTATGTTTTCCGAAGAATAAAACGCCGCGTGAGGGGAGGGCTGCGTGGACGGGCACGTGCAACACGACGGCTTTGGCCGCGATATCAACTACCTGCGCATTGCCGTTACCGACAAGTGCAATTTCCGCTGCATTTACTGCATGCCGGCCGATGGCGTGGCGCCCCGCGCGCATGACGAGCTGCTCAGTGCCGAGGAAATCGCTCGTTTTGTGCGCTTGGTGGCGGGGGAGGGCATTCGCCGCGTGCGCCTGACGGGCGGCGAGCCGCTGGTCAGCCGCCGTATTATTCCGCTTATTCGTGACATCCGCGCGATCCCGCAGATCGAGGACATCTCGCTCACCACCAATGGCGCCCTGCTGCCCAAGCTGGCGCCGCAGCTCAAAGATGCCGGGCTTAACCGCGTTAACATCTCGCTCGACACGCTCGACCCTACGCTCTTTGGAAAGATCACGCGTCTAGGTCGACTCGAGCAGACCATGGCTGGCATCGACGCGGCGCTGGCTTGGGGCTTTGAGCCCGTTAAGGTCAACTGCGTTGTTGTGCGCCGGCTCAACCAGGATGTGGCGGCCCTTGCGCGGCTCACACTCGACCGCCCCATCCACCTGCGCTTTATCGAATACATGCCCATTGGCGACGAGCGCACAAGCTCGCATTGCGCTGTGGACCCGCATGCGCCCGCGCTCAATCCCGAGCTGTGGGACGCGAGCGATACCGTGCCGAGCGACGAGCTGCGGGCGCGCATCAATGCCGGGGCCACCGCGGCGGGACTGGGCGAGCTCGAGCCGCTCGACATCAACGACGCTCCTGCCGGCGCGGGCCCCGCGCGCTATTGGCGCTTTCCGGGCGCGGCGGGAACGGTCGGCTTCATTAGCGCCATGTCCAATCATTTTTGCGCGAACTGCAACCGTCTGCGCTTGACGGCCGATGGCAACGTGCGTCCGTGCCTGTTCAGCGATGCCGAGTATTCGGTGCGTGAGGCGCTGCGCCGTGGTGATGATATGCAGGTACTTTCGATTTGGCGCGATGCCGTGGCTCACAAACCGCAGGAACACGCGATAATTGAGGGCACGCAACGATTTATGTCCCAAATCGGAGGATGATCATATGGCCAAGAGCAGGTACG
Source organism: uncultured bacterium (assembly GCA_905214105.1). Taxonomy (GTDB): domain Bacteria; phylum Actinomycetota; class Coriobacteriia; order Coriobacteriales; family Coriobacteriaceae; genus Collinsella. The sequence goes on along the minus strand of CAJMKK010000004.1, from coordinate 131,405 downwards.
CCGATGCCACCAAGGCCGCTCGCAGGGCCGCGATGTCTGCCCACAAAGCTACGGCTGTGGCCGGCAACACCGTTGAGTCCGCGCCCGCACAGCCGTCTGCCAGCGCTGCCGCCGAGCCCGCCCGCGACGCCCGTCGCGATGAGCTGACGCACGTGGACGCCAAGGGCGAGGTGCGCATGGTCGACGTGTCCGACAAGGCCGAGACCCATCGCATCGCCATCGCCGAGGGCACCATCCTCATGCACCCCGAGACGCAGGCCATGGTGCTGCAGGACCGCGCCAAAAAGGGCGACGTGCTTGCCTGCGCACGCGTGGCGGGCATCATGGCCATCAAGCGCACGAGCGACATCATTCCCATGTGCCATCCGTTGCTCATTACCAAGAGCAAGTGCGACATTGCGCCCATCGCTGCGGCGGGGACGCCGGCTGAGGACGTGCCCGAGGGCTGGGCACCGGCACGCGCAGACGGACAGGTCGGCTTTCACGTGCTGGTCACGGCGGGCGTGACGGGCAAGACGGGTATCGAGATGGAGGCGTTGACCGGCGCGAGTGCCGCGTGCCTGACAATCTACGACATGTGCAAGGCGGTCGATCGCGGCATGGAAATCGTCGACGTGCGCCTGCTGCACAAGGAGGGCGGCCGCTCGGGCGTGTGGGATCGTGCCGAGCGTCAGGTCGCTGCTGTTGAGGCCGTGGCCGCTGACGGTGCCGCGCCCGCGAGCGCACCCGTCGTCGCGCCCGCAGCTCCGACACCGGCCGTCCCCGCGATCGCGTTTATCGGCTACCAAAACTCGGGCAAGACCACGCTCGTCGAGAAGGTTATCGCCGAGCTCACCCGCCGCGGCCTGCGCGTGGGTTCGCTCAAGCATCATGGGCATCACGGCTTTGATATCGATGTGCCCGCTAAGGACACCTGGCGCCATCACCAAGCCGGATCCAAACACGTGGGGCTCATCTGCGCCACGCGCTGGGCGGAGTACGCCGACACGCGCGAGGAGGACGAGATGCCCGCGCGCGAGCTGCTGTCGCGCTACAACGATGTCGACGTGGTGATCATCGAGGGCTACAAGACCGAGGGCTTCGACAATATCGTGGTCGCGCGCTCCGGTGTCGACCGTCTGCGCGGCAAGAGCTCACTCGACCTGGTCGACGGTCGTACGCTGGCCCTTGCCTGCAACGAGGCCCTGGCACGCCAGGCATTCGACGCCGGCTTTGCGACCCGAGCCATCAACATCAACGACGCCCGAGCCATCTGCGATCTCATCCAAGATCATCTGGCCTAAAACCTGCCAAAAAGGGACAGGTTTATTTTGGCAGGTTTTATCTGGGCAAACGTCATTTCCACCACAAAGGGGCCAGGCACCTTTGTGGTGGTTTTTGCTTTGGTAGATGTGTGAGACATGCCTTACAATCTACCAAGTAGTTCATGACGGGCGAAAAACGGAGAGAAGGGGCTTGATGTGTCCTTAATGTTTCATGCGGATAGATTGATTTGGCAGACGGTGGCGAATGCCCGCCGTCCACATTCGTATGAAACAAGGAGTCTCCATGCTCGTCTCTCTTTTCTCAAAACCTCAATCATCGCTGTCCGCGCAGGCTAAACGCCTGGTGGCAATGCGCTTCCTCATCTACACCGGTTTTCAGACCAGCTACTTTATCGGCGTCATCGGAACGCTCACCTATGCGGATGAAGCTTCGGTCGTTGCGACGTCACTGGCTGTCCTCTTTATGAACGTCTTTGTGATCTTGGGATCCTTTGCGGGCGGCGCGGCGCTCGACGCCTGGGGCCCGCGCCGTCATTTCTTGCTGAGCATCTTCGGTACGCTTGTAACCGGCACGGCAATCATTGCCTTTGGTGGTGCGACCGGCATTGTCCTGCTCGGCGCGGTGCTCCTAGGCTTTACGATGGGATTTGCCCAACCCATCGCCACATCTTATCCGGCCTACCTCACCGACGATCCTGTCGAGCTCAAAGACATCAACTCCGCCATCGCCATGTTTTCAAACGTGAGCATTATCGTCGGACCCACGCTGGGCGGCTTTGTCGCGGCGGCTGCGTCGTCGCGCGCGGTGTTTGTGCTCATGATGCTCTTTACAGTGCTGGCGCTCGTCGCCGGTTGGGGCTTTAGGCCGCGGACCAGCCATATCGCCGGGCATGCGGATGCCGATTCGGCAGAGGAAGGGGAGCGTGCGGGACAAAGCTCCAACCCCAGCGCATCCTCCCGCGCTACCTTCGCAGCCAGCATCAAGACAGTCTTCACCAACAGCGTTCTCGCCCTGCTGTTTTGCATCATTTTTCTTTCGAACTTCGGCTATGGCGCCTTTGACCCGCTGGAGTCGTTCTTCTACCGCGATGTTCTGCACGTCGGTGTCGAATGGATGGGCTGGCTCTCGTCGGCCAGCGGCGTGGGTGCGGTGCTGGGCGCCGTCCTCTTGCTCCGCTTGCCGCCGCGCCTGGTCAACCTTAAAACACTGCTCGTGGCGCTTATGTCCGTGGGCCTGGGAAGCCTGCTCTATGTGGGGACGCCGTACGTTGACGTTGCCCTCGTCGGTCAGATCGCCCTGGGCATAGCCTGGGGTGTCGTCAACCCGCTCCACAACACCATTGTGCAAACGGCGGCACCGCTCGAACAACTCGGCCGCGTGAACTCGGTCATGGGCTTTGGCAATATGTTCGCCGGCGTGGCCCCGCTGGCGATTGCCCCGTGGCTGGCAGCAACATTTGGCGTACAGCGGACACTCGTGGGGGCGGGCATGGTCGTGACGGCGGTTCCCGCGGCGTTGCTGCTGTTTGGACGCCGGCATTTGGATCGTGCCGCAAAGCAGTAAAAACCATCACAACATTCGATGAAAATCGCGTTTTCGCCGAAAAACGTCGAATGTTGTGATGCTTTGCGCCCCGGGTCCGGCCACCCTTCGGGTCCGGCCGCCACAAAGGGACCAGGCACCTTTGTGGTGGTTTTTGCTTTGACAGGCCGCGCCTGTGCCTTGGTATACCATGTACGCCGTTCGTGAATACACCCCACACCGCCGCACAACCCAGAAAGGCCCCCATGGACGCCACCTTCAGCCACATCAAAGCTGTGTTCTGCGATATCGACGGCACGCTGCTCACGAGCCAGCACACGGTGTCCCCGCGCACCGTGGCGGCGATCCGCGCCCTGCGCGAACGCGGCGTGCTCTTTGGCCTGTGCACCGGGCGCGACGCCCACGCGACCGAGGCCATGTACGAGCTCTGGGGCATCGAAGGCCTGGTTGACGTGCTCGTGGGCTGCGGTGGCGCCGAGGTCATCGACCGCGCGCACGACATCAACGAGCTGAGCTATCCGCTGCCGGGCGAGACCATCGCGCGCATCTGCAAGCACATGGCGGACCTTCCGGCAACGCCCGTCTGCCCCCGAGACGGCGTGTTCTACGTGCCCGAGAGCAACGCGTGCGTCGAGCACCTATCGCGCGTCGACGGCGTGCCCTACCAGGTGGTCGATTTTGCCGAGTTTTTGCGCGAGCCGCAGCCCAAGGTGATGTTTACCATGGCGCCCGAGGTAATGCCGCGGGTGATTGAGCGAGCATCGACGTTTGCCGACGACACCGCCAAGGCGGCGGCTCTGCAAACCACGCAGCGACTCTACGAGTTTATGGATCCGCGCGTGTCCAAGACGCGCGGCCTTGTGCGCGTGGCGGAGCTCAACGACATGGAGCTCCAGGACATCTGCGTGTTTGGCGATGCGGACAACGACACCTGCATGGTGGCTGACGCCGGCGTGGGCGTGGCCATGGCAAACGGCAGCGATGCCACCCGTGCCGCCGCCGATTTTGTAACGGCCAGCAACGACAAAGACGGCATCGCGATCTTTATCGAGGAACATCTGCTATAGCGCCGGGGGGGGGGACCACCGCAAAGGGGGCAGGCTCCTTTGCGGTGGCCTCTGGCGATTTGGGTGAATTGATACCTAAAATCTGCGCGAAAATTCAAATAACGTTGTCTGAACATCATGCTTCTGACCACCGATGAATTAAAGATATTCCCATCAACTTGGTAGTCTATTCCTCCCGGTTAATGATCTACCGTTCACGGTCGATTTTCGACCGTTCACAGGACGCATGCTCTTGAGCAAAATGTTGTGCAAATAAATCTAATGCTATTAAAAAATGATAGGCAACTAAATTACCAGTAGAAATAGATATTTCATAGCGAATAAACGAAGGTAAATCCGAGCAAATGTCAAGAGAATTGAGAATTCGCTACAAAACTATCGGTATTTTCGCTTAGATGTTCAAACAATCGTTACAATATGAACTATAAGCGTGCGCAATTACAGATTGCGCAGATACGTTTGATAGTGAAAGAGCAAGATCGCGGTCTCTTGGGGAGGAGACATCGATGAAAGCGAATTCGGACAAATCTAAGCAGAGTAAAAAAGCGACGCGCCGTGTACTGGCAGGCGTTTTGTGCGGAGCCTCCGTGTTGAGCCTGGTACTGTCGCTCGTCATGCCCCCAATCTCGCAGGCCATTGCCAACGATGACCAGACGGTTTATACCGAGGAAACTGTGATGGGGGGGGGTTCCTCAAGTGAGTCTACTGATGTAGAAAACACTACTAACGGGGATGCCGAAAACCAGAATAGTGATGATGCCGAGGATGACGCGAGCGAGGATACCGTCGACGCAGACTCGGCTGCTGATGGTGCGGAAGCCAAGGGTGTGGATGACGGTGCTAACGGCGAGGGCGCAATCTCACTTGCTGCAGAGAATGAACCGACTCATGAAATTAGCAGCGGGACAGATCTGAAGTCAAAGCTCCTTAACAAGGATCAACGCGATGGAAACGGTGCTGCTACTTTTAAGCTAACTGCCGATATTGAGTGCGACGATGAGATTCGGCTTGAAGGGGCAAACACCAAGATCACCTTGGACTTAAATGGCTTCAAGATTAAGCACGATAGTAGTGCCAGTCCGTTGTTCGATGTTGCAGATTATGCGACGCTTACGGTCATGGATTCCGGGAAAGTACCGGAGAAAGTTGCCGACGGCCAGCAGCTGCAAGATAAGGACGAGCACCTGACACCTGAAAATTATGGCAAGACGGCAATAATGTCTTATGACGGTAATGAAGTTCCGGAAGATCTTACCTATTACGTAACCGAATCGGCTGCAAGTGGTGTAGGTACCACTGAGAAGATCAAAGAGTACAAGGCGACTATTAAGGGTGCAATTGTTGGAGCCACCAAGAACTCCAAGATGAGGCTCATTAACGTTTACCAACATGGCACGTTTAACCTCGAAAGTGGCGCTATTACGCAGAAAAAGGACTGCAACGTCGGCAACCTCATCTATGCCGAGAACGGCTCTGCCGTCAATATGAGCGGCGGATACGTTTGCGGCGCTTCCGGCTCGGGTGTCGGCGCGGGCATTATGGTATCCAACGAGAAAGGCGACGTCTCGACCCTTAAACTGACTGGCGGCGTCATTGCCGGCAACAGCGCTAATAGGGGCGGTGGTGTGTATGCCCGTTATTCCGAGGTTGCCATAACTAATGGCATAATCTCCGGTAATAGCACGCTCGGCGCGGGACTCGGTGGCGGCATTATGGCCGAGGGCGGCATCGTGACCGTTTCTGGTGGCTATATCACGAATAATAGAATGGCTAAATTCTGCGGCACGGATGGCAACGGTGACCATGGTGGCGCTGGGCTTGCTGCCAACTATGGAGCGAAAGTCACTATTTCCTATGGTCAGATTACCGGCAACTACTCCGAGGAAGCCGGCGGCGGCGTTTACGTTACCGATGTCGAACGGAATAGCCAAACGTCTCGCTCAGGAATGGCGTGGCTGAATATCACGGGAGGAATTATTGCCTCTAACGTGAGCTTCCGATCTGAGGGTGCTGGCATTCGAGTGGGCCAGATGGTTGACGCGATGATTAACGGTACTGAAGATAGTAAAGTCTACATCACAAACAATCACTGCATGTCTCGCTTTGACTGGGGTGGCGGCGGCATCTTTGTTCAGGGAAACTCAGACCAAGGCAAGGAATATACTGCTGGTAGGCTATTCATATATAACTCGTACATTAGCGCCAATGAAGCTGGCGGCTACGGCGGTGGCGTTGCAGTCTGCCCCACGGGCAAGACGTTGGTAACGAACACTGAGGGCACGGCAATCTTTGGCAATTCGTCTGCCGGCGCTGAGTCTGATGGCGAAGATCGTTTTAAAAGCGATTATAAATATGCTTACAACTCACAGAACAATACCGGCAATGAAGCTAAACCCCATCTTTCAGGTGGTGGTAGTGGCAAGAATCAAGATAAAGATGCATACAGATCGAAGGTGTTTCGCGATAGGGGTCATGCCGATTTCTTCCTTGCGGCAGCGGCTGGCCATCAGGAACCGCTTGCGGCAGTAATCGGCAAGATGCTCGGCGACGGAGACGCCAAGTATTCTGGAAGCAAAGAACGCAGTGATACCAAAGAACTCAGTGAGCCTATCGATATCCCTGCCAATGGCGGTGTGAAGATTTATCGGAGCGTCGGTCTGTCTTCGGGTGTCACAGCTGGAAGTGATGAAGCGAATAATGCGTGGAAAGCTGCCAGAACCTTCATCACGGGCAACTATTCCTGGGACCATGGCGGCGGAATCATGTCGAATGGCGATCTGTACTTGGGTCAGCCTGCGGATACGTACGTCTACCCGAGCCTTAAGCTGAAGGCGACCAAGAAGTTGGCCGGCCGTGAGCTTAAGGCTGGGGATTTCACCTTTACGGTCTACCGCAAGGATTCGAGTGATCCTATCGCTCGCGGGGTATTCACTCCTGACGCTTGCACCGAGGTTGGAACTGCGAGTAATGATGCAAGTGGCATCATCAAGTTTGACCTTGGTGAGCAGTTCACAGCGAACGGTACGACTGGCACGATTACATACTATTTGGTTGAAAATGCTGGCAATGATCCCGACATCACGTACGACCCGGCCGTGTACGAGATTACGGTTGAACTTGAAGAAGGCAAGAAAGATGTGCTCATGTCTGTTCCGATTCGGGATAATGCGACCGAAGCCAAACAGCTTATAATCCATAACTACACGATCAAAAAATTGAGTTGGACTAAACACTCCGGAGATTCAACTAACTCACTGAGCGATCTGCAAAAGGACGAACAAGGCTATTATTCGATTGATGGCCCCGACGGGGGAAAGACCTTCACCAACAAGTACAATCCGTACACTTCCAGCGGCTCTTGGACTCCTAAGGCGACTAAGGTCGTTGAGGGCGGCGAGATGAAGGAGTTTACGCTTCAGCTTGCGACCGATGACGGTTTTCAGGACATTATTCGTGAGACCAAAACTACTGGCGATAAGAAGAAGCAGACGCTTTCGTTCTTGGATGGCTCTGATAAGGGGATTGAGTACTCGCTTTCTGATATCACGAAGAATCCCGACGTCAAGGGCGACCCCACGGGTCGCGGTGCAAGCAAGACCTTTACTTATTTCGTTCGCGAACAGCTGCCGACTATGCCGTTTACGAACTACAAGTACGACAAGTCGGTCTATCGATTTGATGTCACGATGACGGACCAAAATGACGGAAAAATCAAGCCCACGAAGGTGACCTACACCCAGATCAAGGATGCTGACGGTAAGAAAATCGATCCCAATAAGCAGGTCCCCGTCGAATTCGACAGCATGAATCCCGAGGAGCACGGCCCCACCTTCACCAACACCTACTCCACCTCTTTGCCCCTTTCTGGTATGTCGGGCGTCACTCTGACGTACCTTGCCGGCGCGGCGGTGCTTTGCGCTGCTGCGGCCTGGATGCACATTCGTCGCAAGGCGAATGCGAAGGGAGGCGAGCGTCGTGAATAAGAAAGTTTGCTCCTTCCCGATCTTGTTTGCGCTGCTTGCCCTCTTGATCGGCACCTGCGCGGTTGTGTTCCCCGCATCCGCGCAGGCCGCGCCGACCTCGACCGGTTCCATCACGGTGAGCGGCACCGTGGCGCGCAGCTACGACGCCTACCAGATCTTTAGCGCCAACGTCGTCGATGACGATAGCGACGCCAAGATCGCCACCGACCTCGCCTGGGCAAGCGACGCCGCGCGCGACGCCGCGCTGCCTGTGCTGCACAGCGCCGGCATGCCCAATTCCCAGACCACCGCGCAGGAAGCTGCCGAGTGGCTCAACACCGATTCCCACCTAACGAGCGCGCTGAGCGCACAGCTCGCTCGTTCCCTCCAGAGCTCTGGCGCCGTGTCCGTGGCCCTCAACGCGGGCACGGCGGCCGAGCTACCCTGCGGCTACTGGCTCATCGTCGCCAAAGACGACGCCATCGCCCAGGGCGAGGCCGGCACCGCGCCGATCATGGCCTTGGTGGGCGGCAGCGCCGTCACCGTCAAGCCCAAGGCGGCGACCCCCAAGGTCGCCAAGCACGTGCTGGAGGACAGCACCGCCGCCTGGCAGAAGGCCGCCGACGCCACGGTCGCCGACGACCTGTACTGGCGCCTCTCTGCCACGGTCCCGGCGGGCCTCACGGCCTACGACACCTATACGGTGCGGTTCGTCGACACCATGGGCGCGGGGCTCGACCCCTCCAAGGTCGCCGCGAGCATGCATGTGTACGTGGCGGCGGGCGCGGACGGCGGCTTCGACGCCGTCTCGACCGGTAAGGACGGGCGCGCCGGCTCCGAGCCTGCGAAGGGCTGGACCGACATCACGGCCCAGTGCGCCACCAAGGTGGCGGCCGACGGTAAGACCTTCACCGTGCGCACCGGCGACCTGATCGCCGCGCTCGGCGGGGCCGACGCCTTTACCGCGGGCGCCCGCGTGGTCGCCGTGTACAACGCGCCGCTCAACAGCGCATGCAACCACGGTATCGCGAAGGGCAACCCCAACGAGGTTTACCTGCGCTACCCGCGCTCTCCCTTTGCCGACCAGTCCGGCGACGCCGGCTTCACCCACACGCCGAGCGACGACGCGTGCGCCTACACCTGGGATCTCGCGCTCACCAAGCGCGGCAGCGACGGCGACAAGCCGCTTGCCGGGGCGGTCCTGAGCACCGCCGACGACCGCGGTCGTACACTGGCGGCCGACGGCACGTGGGATGCGCAAGGCAAGGCCACCGTCACCACGGGCGAGGACGGCCGCGTGACCGTCTCGGGCGTGGACTCGGGCAAGCTGGAGGTCCGCGAGCTTAAGGCGCCCAAGGGCTACACCGCCTTTGAGGGCGCGCGCTCCGTGACGGTCAAGGCCGAGGGCCTGGACGTCGACCAGGTGGCCGCCGCCAAGCCCAAGCTCACCATCACGGCCGAGTCGCCCCTGCGCGCCGACAGCGCGGACGGGTCGACGGGCAGTCTGGAGGCGTCGCTCATCAACACGCCCACCGGCACACCCCCTAGCATTACCACCGGAGGCTTTATGCCCTCGACTGGCGATATGGCAATGTACGTCGCGGCCGCCGCAGCGGTCGCCGGAGCCGCGCTCATCGTGGTCGCGCTCCTGGTCAAGCGGGGAGGTGGCAGCCATAAAGAGTAGCTGGCAGCCCCACAGAGAGCGGGGCGAGACGTAGCGAAGTAGATGCTAAGACACAGACAGATGATGACCGATCGAATGAGAACCAACCGGAAAACGGAGGAAAAGAAGATGAGCATGAGCAAGAACATCGCACGCCTGGCAGTAACCGCCGGCCTCACAGCAGCGCTGAGCTTCGGCGGCGTCATGGCCCCGGTGACGATGGCGTTTGCTGATGGCACGCCAACGGTGGCTCCGAATGGCAATGTAAAGATTGACGAGCAGACCTATACGGATACAACCTTTAAGGGTATCCAGATTTTCAAGGCCAAGGTCACGCAGGATTTGGATGGCGTTAACAACTGGAATGGCGCTAAGACGCTTTCCGACATTGAGTGGGCGTCAGATGCCGTTAGGGATGCTGTGACCGGGGCATTTACCGATACTAGCGACGTTACAAAGCCCTCCGACGAGGATGCTCAGAAGTGGGCCGACTGGCTTAAATCAAAAACCGAAGGTGATTACCAGTCAGGTACAGACAAGACTACTAAGCTCGATGCCGGAACAACCCTCGACAAGATCGCCAAGGCACTGGAGGACGCCAATATCACTGAAGGGACGGATGAGTGCAAAACGAGCACCAGTGGCACCTTCACTGGTCTGAATACCGGCTACTGGCTCTTCGTGACTAAGAGTGTCGGCAAGAGCCCAAATGCTGATGCCGAGCGCAACACGGATACCTTCACTTCGCCGATTTTCGCCGTTGTCGGCGGTTCCGCTGAGACCATTGCTCCCAAGAAGCAGGTCCCCACTGTGACCAAGGCCGTAAAGGACGACGCAAAGGGCAGCACGTTTGGTCCATTCGAGAATCCCAACAAGGCTGCTGACTCTCAGATGGACGACTATGTCGACTACCTGCTTACCGGTACCGTTGCGGGCAACATCAACACTTACAGTACCTACAAGTACACCTTCACGGATAAGCTTCCCAACTCCATGACGCCCGAGTTTGAATCTGGCGGCACGACGCCCGCTGTCACGGTCAAGATTGGTGATGCCGAGGTCAAGACTGGCTGCTACACCGCCAAGTACGAGAACGATACGATAACTGTCGACTTCACCAATCTCAAGAATTGCACGGACGTGGACGACGCTCCCATTGCGTTGAACAGTGACTCGAAGGTGACTGTCGAGTACAAGGCCAAGCTCGACTCCACCAAGATCTTCGAAAATGGCAAGATCAAAAATATATTCAACGGCTTGGTTGGTATAGCCCAGAAGAATATGGTTACGCTGACTTATTCCAACAATCCGCATGCTGAGGGTGTCGGCACCACGGTCGAGCACCCTGCCTATGACTACACCTATGGCATCGATGTCACCAAGGTGGGCTCTGATAACGAAGCTAAGGGACTCGAGGGCGTTGAGTTCACGCTGCAGGAGAACGGTGATACGAGCAACTTTATCAAAGCGGACGGTACCAAGACGGCTGATAGCAAGCAGGCCAAGCTGAAGACCGACGCAGACGGTAAGATAAACGTTGTCGGTCTCGATGAGGGCACCTACACCCTTACAGAGGTAACCCCGGCGCCTGGCTACAACAACTCTGCTTCCAAAGGTGTCACGTTTACCATTGCTCGCGGCACGCTTCAGCAGGATGGCACCGCGGTGACTCCCGACAAGGATTCTGCCAACGTTACTGCTGCTGATGGTGTTGTAAAGGCCGGTTCTGCCGCCGTATCTACCGGTAAGCTCAGCTTCACCATCGTCGACAAGAAGGGCTCCAACCTCCCGCTGACCGGTCTTAACGGTGTGACCTTCACTTGGATTGCTGGTGGCGCGGTGCTGTGCATCGGTGTGGCGCACCTCATCCGCAGCCGTAAGCAGGCTGAGGAGTCCGAGCAGGAGTAGCGCTCACTCACCCATCCCTTTGGCAGGTGGGATGCGATGGCCATGAGACTTGCGGACACTTTTCTCGTCCATCCACGTTCTTGCTTCGCCATTTTCTTTTCGGGGCAGACTCCGCACTGGAGTCTGCCCCGTTTTTTTGGGATAACGCAGCCAGCCTCCATCGTCCGATGCGGGTACGTTCGTCATCGCGTTTCTTGACTCGTACGAGGTTCGGATTAAGGTCCGTAGGCGCACGCGCGGTGCGGACGGTGGACGGCATTTGCGCCGCAAGCGCAAATAAGAATGCCCGGGGTTAGAGGCCCGGGCATTTAACAACACCGGAAACTGGTCGCCCGCGCTCCTAAGTACTTACGCGGGATGCGTCGTTTCCTGTAGCTATTGTATCCCGAATCGCTTCGCCGATTCGGGACATTTTGAAAACGCAAACACGTCGGGCAAACCCGGACAATGCGGCCAGGCTCCGCTGGGCGAGGAACCGTGTGTGTAACTATCGAACAAATGTTTGTCAAAATCGCGTTTACCAGCTGTGGGTGCATACACTCGCAGTAAAATGGCTTTGCGACGCATCCCGTGCGCGGGCGGCCGACGACTCGATCGGAGGTCCCCAAATGCTGAAATTCCTTAACGCGCTCGCCGCCCTCGCGGCGGTGGGCACGTTCGTCATCGCGTTTCTTGACTCGTATGAGGTTCGGTTTAAGGTCCGTAGGCGCACGCGCGGTGCGGACGGTGGACGGCATTTGCGCCGCAAGCGCAAATAAGAATGCCCGGGGTTAGAGGCCCGGGCATTTAACAAAACCAGAAAACTAGGCCGCCCGCGCTTTCGAACACTTACGCGGGATGCGTCGTTTCCTATTGACATTGTATCCCGAATCGCCCAGCCGATTCGGGACATTTTGAAAACTCAAATGCGGGCCCATGTTCGCGCCTCGCAATGCTGCTTAGCTGCGTTGTCCGGCGCGGAAGCTCGCTAATCAGCTATTATTTGTTTAGACAACCTGAGCTGTAGAGGAGTGACCGGCGATGGTGCAGGGCGCCAAACATATGAAGAGCAATAACGCCGCGGACAACGGCGGCTCAAGCCCTCAGCCCAAACCTCAACCAAAGCCCAAACGCCGCCGCAAGCGGCTGCCGCGCTGGGCCGACCGGCTCATCACCATCGTCATCATCCTTATTGGCGTGGGCCTTATGACCTGGCCGTGGATCTTGGACCGGCTCGAGGCCTCGGGCGTGTTCAACCAGATCAGCACCGTGTCCAGCACCGTGGACGCGCTCTCCGAAGAGGAACGCGAGCGCATTCTGCTTCAGGCGCGCTCCTATAACGAGCAACTTGCCGGCGAGGCCACCGAGCTCCCCGCCGACCAGATCGAGCCCTACGCTCAGCAGCTCATCTTTGACCGCGACCCCATGATGAGCTGGGTCGAGATCCCCTCCATCGACGTGAGCATGCCCATCTACCACGGCACGAGCGAGGAAGTCCTCATGGCCGGCGTCGGCCACCTGGAGGGCACGAGCCTGCCGGTGGGCGGCACCTCGACGCATTGCGTGCTCACCGCGCACTCGGGCATGCGCAACCTGAGCATGTTCGACGACATCCATTCGCTGGAGCCCGGCGACCTGGTGCTGCTGCACACCATGAACAAGACGCTCGCCTACAAGATGGTGGACTCCGAGGTTGTGCTGCCCGAGGAGATGGAGTCGCTGACCATCGAGCCCGGCGCCGACAAGGTGACGCTCGTCACCTGCACGCCCTACGGCGTGAACGATCATCGCCTGCTGGTGCATTGCGTGCGCACCAAGTACAACAAGAAGGACGTCGACAAGCAAAAGTCGCTGGCCGGCCGCCACTGGGGCAAGCGCGAGTTTGCCGTGCTCATCGTGGTCGTGGCCATTGTGCTGTTGCTGCTGGACATCGTGATCCACGCGGTCCGCAAACGCCGCAAGGCCAAGGCCTCGGCATAGGACATCGTTCAGAACCACCACAATGGGGACAGGTACCTTTGTGGTGGTCGGGGGCTTCCAAACCATCACAACATTCGATGAAAATCGCGATTTTGGCGAAAAGTGTCGAATGTTGTGATGCTTTTCGTTGCGGACGGCTTCGTTGCGGGCGAGACGGTCTTCGTTGCGGGCAGTACGGTTTTCGCTACGGACGGCGCAGTTTCGCTGCAGAACCGCCAGCCCGCCGCCTGCCAGCCCACCGCCCTCGTTACGTTTTCGCTGCATTTAGGTAAAGCGCCTGCTCCAAGTGGCGTTGCCTTGTATACTAGAGCGGTTTATCTGTTATGCGGAAGGGAGCGCCTATGGCACTCAGCGAGAAAGACGTGCGCGGCATCGCCGAGTACGCAAAGATCGCACTGACCGATGACGAGCTCACCCAGATGACGTCCTACATGAATGACGCCGTCCAGATGCTCGAGCCCGTCTTGCAATATGACTTGCCCGACGTGGAGCCCACGTTCCATCCCATCGGAAGCCTGTCCAACGTGATGGGCGACGACCTGCGCGAGCCCGAGCGCGATCTGCCGCTCGACGTTGCGCTCGAGAACGCCGGCAGCGCGCGCGACCGCTACTTCCGCGTGCCGTCCATTTTGGGAGAGGGGGAGAGCGAGTAATGGCGCAGAGTTTCGATTCCCTTACCGCCGCGCAGATCGCCGCGGGCGTTGCCGCCGGCGACTTTACCGCTACCGAGGTGGCCCAGGCCTCTCTTGCCGCCATCGAGGCGCGCGAGGGCGGGGTCCAGGCATTTTTGCAGGTGGCGCCCGAGCTCGCGCTCGAGGCCGCTGCGCGCGTGGATGCCGACCGTGCCGCAGGCAAGCCGCTGCCCCCGCTCGCGGGCGTGCCGCTGGCCATTAAGGACAACATGAACCTCGTGGGCACGCGCACCACCTGCGCCTCCCGCATGCTCGGGGACTACCAGAGCGTCTACACCGCCACCTGCGTCCAGCGCATGCTCGACGCCGGCTGCCTGCCCATGGGCAAGGCCAACATGGACGAGTTTGCCTTTGGCAGCTCCACCGAGAGCTCGGCGTTCCACCGCACCAACAACCCCTGGGATACCGAGCGCGTGCCCGGCGGCTCCTCGGGCGGTTCTGCTGCCGCCGTTGCCGCGGGCGAGGTCGCGCTCTCGCTGGGCTCGGACACCGGCGGCTCCATTCGCCAGCCGGCGTCGCTGTGCGGCGTGGTGGGCTTTAAGCCCACGTATGGCGCCGTGAGCCGCTACGGCGTGGTTGCCTTTGGCTCGTCGCTCGACCAGGTGGGACCCTTTGGCCGCACGGTCGAGGATGTCGCGCTGGCCATGAACGCGCTCACCGGTGCGGGCCACGATCCGTACGACTGCACCAGCCAGGATTGCGCCGTCGACTTTACCGAGCATCTCAACGACAGCATCGAGGGCAAGCGCGTGGGCATCATCCCTGCGTTTATGGAGGCCGAGGGTCTGACGCCCGAGGTCAAGGCCGCTGTTCAGCGCGCCGCCCAGGAGCTGCAGAACCAGGGCGCCGAGCTGGTCGAGGTCGACCTGCCGCACCTGGACGCCGCCATCGCCGCCTACTACGTCATCGGCCCGGCCGAGGCGTTCTCCAACCTGGCCCGCTTCGACGGCATTCGCTACGGCTACCAGGAGGAGGGCTGCGCCAACTTGTCCGACCAGAGCTCGCTCAGCCGCGCCCACGGCTTTGGCGCCGAGGCCAAGCGCCGTCAGATGCTCGGCGCCTACCTGCTGAGCTCGGGCGTGTACGACAAGTACTACTACGCTGCGCAAAAGGCCCGCACGCTTATCACGCAGGACTACGACGCCGCGTATGCCAAGGTGGACACCATCCTCATGCCCGCCTCGCCGCGCACGGCCTTTAAGTTTGGCGAGATCAGCGACCCCACGCAGATGTACCTCTCCGACCTGTACACCATCTCGCTCAACATCTGCGGCAACGGTGGCATCTCGGTGCCGCTGGGCCTGGGCGAGGATACTCAGCTGCCCGTTTCTGCCCAGCTGGTGGGACCTGCCTTTAAGGACCGTCAGCTGCTCACGTTTGCCCGCGCCCTGGAGCGCGGCTTTGCCGATACCGCCACGGGTGCGCCCGCGCTTTCCGTCGCGCCCGATTTTGCCGGGAAGGGAGGCGAGCTGTAATGAAGGAGCTTTCCGAGGTCCTGCAGGATTGGGAGGCCGTGATCGGCCTGGAGATCCATACCGAGCTCACCGCACTCGATACCAAGATGTTCTGCAACTGCAAGCTTAGCCACGATGACGAGCCCAACGCCAACGTGTGCCCGGTATGCCTGGGCCTGCCCGGCGCCCTGCCGGTGCCCAACAAGCGCGCCATCGAGAGCATCGTCAAGGCCGGCCTCGCCACCAACTGCGAGATTCAGCGCCACTCGATGTTCTACCGCAAGCACTACTTCTATCCCGACATGGCCAAGAACTTCCAGACCACGCAGGGTCCGGTCGCTTTTGCCATGTACGGTCACCTGGATCTGGACGTGACCGGTCGCGGTGCCGCCGAGCGCCCCGACTGCGCGTTTGGCGAGGCCGAGGCCCAGAGCCTGGCGAGCGCTTCGGCCAACGCCGAGGGCCTGTCCACGTCCATGACGTCGACCATGCGCGAGGGCAATCAGCGTGCCGGTCACTTGGCCAGCTACGATGCCTCCAACCTGCAGATGCCCGAGCGTCGCGAGGACGGTTCCTACACCGTGCCCATCCGCATCCTGCGCATCCACATGGAGGAGGACGCCGCCAAGATGGTGCACGTGGGCGGTGCCGAGGGCCGTATTACCGCCGCGGCCGAGTCGCTCGTCGACTACAACCGCTGCGGCACGCCTTTGATCGAGCTCGTGACTGAGCCCGATCTGCGCACGCCCGAGGAGGCTCGCCTGTTTATGGAAAAGCTCCGTCGCATCTTTGTGACGCTGGGCATTTCCGACTGCTCCATGGAGAAGGGTTCCATGCGCTGCGACGGCAACGTGTCGCTGCGCCGCCGCGGCGAGACCAAGCTGGGCACCAAGACCGAGCTCAAGAACCTCAACTCGTTTAAGAGCCTGCATGACGGCCTTGCCTACGAGATCTGCCGCCAGGCCGAGGTACTCGAGGAGGGCGGCATCATCTATCAGGAGACCCGCCACTGGGAGCCCAGCCGCAAGCGCACCGTGGTCATGCGTGTGAAGGAGACGGCCGACGACTATCGCCTGTTCCCCGATCCCGACCTGGCGCCGTTCGACCTGGACGATGAGTTCATCGACCGCTGCCGTGGCGAGATCCCCGAGCTGCCCGATGCTAAGCGCGTCCGTTTTGAGGCCGACTTTGGCATTAAGGCGGCCGATGCCGAGCAGATTGCTGGCGACCCGGAGTTTGCCGAGTTCTTTGAGGCCGCCGCTGCCGGTATGGCCGGCAAGGAGGCCCAGACGGTTGCAAACTTGCTGGTGAACGAGATGATCGCCTACCTTAAGGGCGCAGGCGTGTCGCTCGCCGAGTCCGGCATCGCGCCGGCTCAGGTGGCAGCCCTTGCCAAGCTGCTGGCGACCGATGCTATCAGCTCCAACCAGGCGCACGAGGTCTTTGAGGCCATGGCCCAGACCGGCGACGACCCCAACAAGATCGTCGACGAGCGCGGCATGCGTCAGGTGAGCGATGCCGGCGCGCTGCAGCCGATCGTGGACGAGGTGCTGGCAAACTGCGCCGATCAGGCACAGCAGTATCGTGACGGCAACCAGAAGGTCATCGGCTTTTTGGTGGGCCAGTGCATGAAGGCGAGCCGCGGCAAGGGCAACCCGAAGCTCTTCAACGAGTTGCTGAGAACGTCGCTCTCGTAAACGGGAACCCGGGAGCCCCGGCAGGGCGGGTGCTTCCTCAAAATTTCGAACAGTCCTGCGCAAGACGAAGGCCACATTAAGTGGCCTTCTTTGCGTGCGGAACTCATTTTGAGCAAGCACCCGCCCTGCCGGGGCTCCCGGGTTCCGCGACGACACAGCCGTTCGGGTCAGGCGCGCTGGATTGAATTTGGTGAATGAGGGCGCCGTTGGCGCCTTCATTCTTTATATATGTTGGGAGCGCCAAGCGGTGGGAGTGGTGCCGGTGTGTTGCTTGAAGGCTTGGGCGAAGGCGGCCTGCTGAGGGTAGCCTAGACGCTCTGCCACCTGCGCTATCGTGAGCGCGCTATCGGCCAAAAGGTCCTGTGCTCGTTCCATACGGCGTCTGCGAATGTAGGTGCCCAGGGACTCGCCAGTTTGGGCCTTAAAGGTGGCGCATAGCTTGGAGCGGCTTGTGTAGAGCCTCTCGGCCACCTCGTTGATACCCACACGCCTGCCTTTGTCGAGCGCGCGCTCAATCATTGCCGTTGCTTCTTCGGCAATGGTTATGCTGACGCGTGTGTCTGCCGCCCGCCGCGCCTGCTTGTGGGCCGCGTGCGAACAGGCGAGCTCCGCGACCATGGTCTCCACGATGCCTTGCATATAGACGTGTCCGCCTACGGTGCGGGCGCGGTCCTCGTTAATCCGGCGCAGCGTGTGGCAGATGGCAGACGTCGCCTCCTCGTGCCACGGCTCGGCAAACGCCTCAAAGACTCCCGCGAATTCAGTGGGATACCGATGCTCCAGTTCGTCAAAATATCCAGGCAAAAAGAGCACTGAGCGCGAGTGATAGAGCCGCCCTGCAAACAGCGGGCTTAACTCCTCGCCACAGTTATCTTGGATAAAGCTGCACACGGCATTGTTTGGCCACGGTCCATGCAGGGGTTTAAGGTTCGCAGGCGTTATGCCGGCTTCGGGCATGCACATGAGCGTGGGCGCGCTGACCTCGCTCACGCACGCGTACGGTTCGGGTGTGTATTCGGCCAGGTACATATCGTGCATCGGGGTAATGAAATGCTCCATAACGATGCAGGCGGGGGAAAGAGGCATGATCCATGCGCGTCCGTGCGCCCGATCGTTTGCCACCTCGCCGGTAAAGACGGCGCCCTTGCCGGTAAGCTCCAGGCCAAACTGCTCAAACTGCGGTGCGTAGAGCTCGGTTATGTCGGTCGCTGCCCGCCGTATTTGCAAAAGCGTCCCTTTCCTTTGCAGAAACGTCCACGCCTGGCTTGATTGTGAGCCATGGCTAACACATCAATGATAAGTTCATTACGGTTAACTCTCAAGCCGTTAGAAAGGAATCTCATGGCAAAGGGATCAAAAAGGGAAGGTGGAGGCATCGGCGAGTTGCTCGCGTATGCTGGTGACCGTAAATTCCTAACGTATTTGGGCATGGCGCTCTCGGCGCTCTCGCAGCTGCTGGGCTTTGGTCCGTACGTGTGCATCTGGTTTGTCGCGCGAGACCTTATCGCTGTGGCGCCTAACTGGAGCGAAGCCACCGATATCGCGATGTATGGCTGGTGGGCCGTTGGTTTTGCCCTGGCAAGCATCGTAGTGTATTTCGTGGGGCTCATGTGCACGCACCTGTCCGCGTTTCGCTGCGCGTCCAATATTCGGAAGACTGCGAGCGAGCACCTGCTTAAGCTGCCGCTTGGCTACTTTGACACGCATGCCACCGGTGAGCTGCGCCGTATCGTAGACGGATGCGCCGCCTCCACCGAGACCCTGCTCGCGCACATGCTACCCGATATCGCCGGCGCCACCGCCATGGTCGTGGGCTTGCTCGTGCTGCTTTTCGCCCTCGATTGGCGCTTGGGCGCGGCATGCCTTATCTCGGTCGCCGTTTCGCTTGGCGCCATGGCCACCATGATGGGCGGCAAGGGCGGCGAGTTTATGAAGGCCTACATGGGCGCGCTGGTCAAGATGAACAAGACCGGTACCGAATACGTACGCGGTATCCCCGTGGTCAAGGTGTTTCAGCAGACGGTCTACTCCTTTAAGGCCTTCCACGATGCGATCGCCGAATACGCCGACATGGCACAAAACTATTCGGGCACGTTCTGCCGAGGCCCGCAGGTGCTCAACCTTACCGCGCTCAATGGTCTTGTGGCATTCCTGCTGCCCGTGGCGTTGCTGTTGGCACCGGGCGAGACGGACTTCGCGCATTTTATGGCAAACTTCACGTTTTACGCGATATTTTCGGCCGTGGTGCCGACGGCCATGACCAAGCTCATGTTTGTGGGCGAGGCCTCTCAGATGAGTGCCGATTCGCTGGCTCGCATCCGAAGCGTTATGGATTCCAAGCAGCTCTCCGTGCCCACCCAACCCAAGCACCCTGCCGGCAACGACGTGCGATTTGAGGATGTGAGCTTTACCTACGAAGGCGCCGAGGCGCCTGCCGTCAACCATGTGAGTTTTAGCGTTTCCGCTGGTAGTACCCTCGCCCTGGTGGGTCCTTCGGGCGGCGGTAAGTCAACCTGCGCAAGCCTGATCCCGCGTTTTTGGGATGTTTCCTCGGGTCGAGTGCTCGTAGGCGGTGTGGACGTTCGCGATATGGATCCACACGAGCTTATGGACCAGGTCGCCTTCGTGTTCCAGACCAACCAACTGTTCCGGCAAACACTTGCCGATAACGTGCGCGCCTCCAAGCCTACGGCCACTGATGACGAAGTACGTGCGGCCCTCTCCGCAGCTCAGTGCGACGACATTGTGGCCAAGCTCCCACAGGGCATCAACACCATGCTCGGCGCCGGCGGAGCATATCTTTCGGGCGGCGAGGTCCAGCGCGTGGCACTCGCCCGCGCGATCCTTAAAGACGCGCCTATCGTGGTGCTCGATGAGGCCACGGCGTTTGCCGACCCCGAGAACGAGGCGCTCATCCAGCGCGCCTTTAGCAAGCTGGCGGCGGGTCGCACGGTCATTATGATTGCGCATCGGCTCTCGACCGTAGTGGGCGCAGACCAAATCGTGGTGCTTAACCAGGGCAGCGTGCAGGAGTCGGGTACTCATGCCGAGCTGCTGTCCCAAAATGGCCTGTATGCCAAGATGTGGGCCGAGTACGAGCAGGCCGCGAGTTGGAAGATTACTGCTACGACCGCGGATGCCGCCGTCGCGAAGGGAGGCGAGGCCTAAATGTTCGCCTCATTCCAAAAGAAGTATTTCCTATCCGATAAAGGCATCGCCGGCGTAAAACGCGGTGTCTTCTGGACCGCGCTCACCAATCTTATTACCATGGCCGGCATGGGCTTTTTATTCCTGGTTATGGCCGGCTTTGTCGAGCATTTCGCCAGCGGGGCTGACCTGCCGGATGCCCTGCCGATCGTGGGCGGCCTCCTGGTCTTTTTCGTGTTGCTCTTTGCCTCTAACTGGCAACAGTATTACTACACCTACTGCATCTTTTACGAGGAGTGCGGCAAGCAGCGTATGGAGATCGCCGAGCGCTTGCGCAAACTGCCGTTGTCGTTTTTTGGTCGTCGTGATCTGGCCGATTTAACCGAGACCATCATGGGTGACGTTCAGACTATGGAGCACGCCTACAGCCATGTGCTGGGAGAACTCTGGGGCGCCATCATCGCAAGCGCCATTGTGTTCGCGTCATCGCTGTTCTTTTGCTGGCAGCTGGCGGTCGCGGCGTTTTGGAGCATTCCCGTGGCCTTTGCCGTGCTGTATCTGACACGCGGCCCCATGACCCCGGTGTTCGACCGCGTGCGCGCCGAGAAGGTCAAGGTCACCGAGGCGATCCAGGAGACGCTCGACTGCGTGCGCGAAATCCGCGCCACCAACCAGGAGGCCCATTATCTTGAGGGGCTCAACGCCGTGATCGATGTCGAGGAGCGCGAGACCACCAAGGGCGAGCTCGTCAACGGGCTTCTGGTCAACTCCGCCTTCTCCATTCTGCGTCTGGGCATTGCCACCACGCTGGTCACGGGCGCCACGATGGTCGCCTCCGGGCAGGTCGACTTTTTGGTGATGTTTGCCTTCCTGCTTATGGTGAGCCGTATCTACGCGCCGTTTGATCAGGCCCTTATGCTCGTGTCGGAGCTGTTTGTCGCCGAGTCGTCTGCCAAGCGCATGCGTTCCATCATGGAAGAGCCTGTGGCGCGGGGCAGCGAGAAATTTGAGCCCGTGGGCCACGATGTGGTGTTCGATCACGTGGCATTTGGCTATGGTGCGGGCGAGGACGGCCGCGCCGGCGAGAAAGTTCTTACCGATGTGAGCTTTACCGCCAAGGAAGGCGAAGTTACGGCGCTGGTCGGTCCTTCGGGTTCCGGTAAGTCTACGGTGAGCCGCCTGGCCGCGCGCTTTTGGGACGCCACCGAAGGCACGGTCACCGTGGGCGGCGTGGATGTTGCGAGCGTGGATCCCGAGGTGCTGCTGCGCGACTACGCCATTGTGTTCCAAGACGTGCTGCTCTTTGACGACACGGTGATGGGAAACATCCGTCTTGGTCGTCGCGATGCCACCGATGAGGAAGTGCTTGCTGCCGCGCGTGCCGCCAACTGCGACGAGTTTGTGAGCCGCATGCCGCAGGGCTATGACACCATGATCGGCGAGAACGGCTCCAAGCTGTCCGGCGGCGAGCGCCAGCGCATCTCCATCGCCCGCGCGCTGCTCAAAGATGCGCCGATTGTGTTGCTGGACGAGGCGACGGCGAGTTTGGATGTGGAGAACGAGACCGTGGTGCAGCAGGCGCTCTCCCGCCTGCTCGCAGGAAAGACAGTTATCGTGATCGCCCACCGTATGCGCACGGTAGAAAATGCCGATAAGATCGTTGTACTCAAGGATGGTGTGGTTGCCGAGCAGGGCACTCCGGCGCAGCTCAAGGCGGCAGGTGGAGAATTCGCCCGCATGGTTGCGCTGCAAAAGGAAGCGGCTGCCTGGCAGCTGTAAGAAGGGGCAAAGGAACAGTCCCTTTGTCACATTGACAATCGGTTACTCCGCATCGTTAATTTTCAAAAGGTTAGCCATGGCTGACCTAGATAGTTAGATAGAATTAAGGTATTTCAAAAGCGTGCTCGAGCTAACTGATGAACTCGGGTGCTAAGGCACCGTGCCGCGCCCCATGCGGCAAAAGGGAGAAGCAACATGAAGAAGTCGACGTTCAATACCCTGCTTGTCGGTGGCGGTTTTCTGCTTGGCACGGCCGGCATCAAGCTGCTTACCAGCGCTCCGGTCAAGAATGCCTGCGTGCAGGGTATCGCGTGCGGCATGCGCATCAAGAACGGCTACCAGGACATGGTCGAGCAGGCCAAGGCCGAGGTCGACGATATGGTTGCCGAGGCTGCCTATCTCACCCAGAGCGAGGCCGCTGCGGACAAGGCAGCCGAGTAGCACTCCCAGGCACAAACTATGAGATTCTCGATTATCAGCGAGATCCCCGGCAGGACCCGTCTTCAGTTGGCGGGTCCTGTGCCAGAGAGCGATCTCGATGCGCTGCTTAAGCTCAGCGGCGACATTGACGGCGTGCGCAAGGTGCGCGTCTACGGCCGCATCGGCCAGATGGCGCTCGAATACGACGAGCCGCACCGCGATGCCGTGCTGGCCGCCGTCGGTGCGCTCGATGCCCAGGCCATTGCCGACGCAAAGACGGGCTACGTGATGCAACTCGAGCCGCGCAAGCACAAACTCGTTATGGACCTGGCGACACTCGTCGGTGCCCACTACGCACGTCGCTGGTTCTTGCCGACGCCTCTGCGTGCGGTGTTTGTCGTGGCCGGTTACATGGCATTTTTGCGCGCTGCCCTTCATGAGCTGGCGCAGCCACGCCTGACCGTTCCCGTGCTCGACGCTTCGGCCATCGGCATTTCGTTCGTCAAACGTGATGTCGACACCGCAGGCCAGACGATGTTCCTGCTCAACGTGGGCGAGCTGCTCGAGGACTACACCCGCGCCATGAGCGAAAACGAGCTCATCAACTCGCTGCTCGATGTGCCCGACAAGGCGCAAAAGGTCGTCGGCGATACCGAGGTAAGCGTTGCCGCCACCGAGCTTGAGCCCGGCGACTTGGTAGCCGTGCGCACCGGCATGTCCATTTGCATTGACGGCGTGGTCGAGCAGGGGAGCGCTATGGTCAACCAGGCGACCCTGACCGGCGAGCCGCTAGCCGTCGAGCGCAGCGTGGGCGACGATGTATTCGCCGGCACCGTCGTGGAAGACGGCAGCATCTTGGTGCGCGTGCGCGCCAACACGGCGCAGACCAAGCTGCGCTCGATCGTCTCGCTCGTGCAGACGGCCGACTCGCTCAAGTCCGAGGGCCAGTCGCACATGGAAGACCTCGCCAACAAGATCGTCCCGTGGAACTTCCTGCTCGCGGGTCTGGTTGCGCTTACCACCCGCAGCCTCATCAAGACCTCAGCGGCGTTGATGGTCGACTACTCGTGCGCACTCAAGCTCACGGGTTCCGTTGCCGTCATGACCGCTATGAGCGATGCTGCCAAGATGGGCGTCATGGTCAAGGGCGCAAAGTACTTTGAGTCGTTTGCCAAGGCCGACACCATTGTGTTTGATAAGACCGGCACGCTCACCGAGGCGCAGCCGCGTCTTGCCTGCGTACTCACCACCGATGGCTGGAGCGAGGACGAGGTCCTGCGCCTTTCCGCCTGCTTGGAGGAGCATTTTCCGCATCCGGTGGCACGTGCCGTGGTCAATGCGGCACGCGAGCGCGGGCTCGAGCACCGCGAGCGACATGCTGCCGTCGAGTACATCGTGGCGCACGGCATCGCTTCGTCCATCGAAGGGCGTCGCGCCATCATCGGTTCCACGCACTTTGTATTTGAGGACGAGGGCGCGCAGCTCGAGTCCGACATCAAGGAGCGCATCGAGTCCCAGATGCAGGGCTTGTCGCCGCTGTATCTGGCGGTCGACGGCACGGTCGTGGGCGTGCTCGGCATCGAGGATCCGCTCAAACCCGGGGTCCGCGAGGCCATCGCCGACCTGCATGCGCTGGGCGTCAAGCATGTCGTTATGCTCACGGGCGATTCGGAGCGCACGGCCGAGCGCATTGCGCGCGAGGCGGGTGTCGACGAGTTTAAGGCCGAACTGCTGCCCGAGGACAAGTACGCCTATGTGGAGCGCATTAAGAGCGAGGGGCGCCACGTTGCCATGGTGGGCGACGGCGTCAACGATTCGCCGGCGCTCGGTTTGGCCGACGTGGGCCTGGCGATGGGTGGCGGAAGCGACATCGCCAAGGAGGTCGCCGATATCATCCTGACCGATACGGACCTTGCCGCGATCGTGCGCCTGCGCCGCATGAGCCAGGGCCTCGTTGATCGTCTGACGAGCTCCTATTCTAAGGTGATGCTCACCAACTCAGCGCTCTTGGCACTGGGCATTACCGGCGCGATTACCCCGCAGGCGTCGTCACTGCTGCACAATGGCTCGACGATTGCCTACAGCCTGAGCAACGCGAAGGCTTACCTGCGTTAGCAGACGTGTTCGCCCACGTTATCTGGCCTGCGCCCAGGCGGCATCGGTGTCGTCTGGGCGCAGGCCTTTTGCATTTGACCATTTGCTAGCATCTCTATATAGTGTTGCTAGCGATGCTAGCAGTTGAAGGGAGCGGGATCAACGTGGGTGCTGTTAGCGGCATGGCGCAGGTGAACGTTCGCGTGGATCGCCAGGTCAAGAACCGTGCCGAGGAGGTGATGCGGCTTTCGGGCGGGTCACTGCCCGAGCTCATCAAAAAGGTGGTGGCCAAGGTCGCGCAGGGTGGCGGGCAGTGCGAGGAAGTGCTTGCGGCCGTCGACGACCGGCAGCAGACCGTCACGACCGATACTCCGTTCGCCGCATCATGGGCGGTGGCGGATCAGCTTTACGCGGACCTGGGCATCGCTACGTCGCCCGTATCCGACGATCGCGATTGGGACACAATCTATTCTGAAGCCATGGACGAGCGCTATCGCCAAAAAGGGATGATCCTGTGAGCGGGGCTCCCCTCAAAATAATGGTGGATGCCAACGTATGGGTTGATTCGATTTGCATCGACCATGCCGAGTCGCTTGCCGCGCGTGCGTTTATTGGGCAGGCGACGGAGACGGGGGCGTTGCTGTTTTTCCCGGTGCATATCGCCAAGGACGTACTGTACGTTGTCCAACATGAGCTGAAGCGTAGCGTTCTTGCCAGCGGGGGAGCGCTCGACGAGGCATCTGCCCGTGCAATTGGCGATGCGGCGTTGGCATTTGTTCGGAACATGACCGAAAACGCCACGGCCGTGGGTGCAGATGCGTCGGACCTTTGGCTGGCCGACAAATACTTAGCGCTCCATCGCGATTACGAGGACAACTTGGTGCTCGCCGCGTGCAAGCGCGCACAGGTCGATTACTTGGTGACCAACGATCGCAAGCTGCTCGAACATGCCGATCTTGCAGCAAAGACCCCGCGCCAAATGATGCCGATTCTTGCTTTGGCCGAACGTGGCGGCGTGGCTATCGGTTGACGCGAACTGTTTGCGGGCCTCTTGGACGACGATGCGCCAAGGGACCCGCGTCTGCTATTTACAAAAGCTCGGCCTTAATGGCGGGACTTTCTGCGAGCTGCTCGGTTGCCTTTTCGTCGGAGCTGCCGAGTGCTGCCAGACTGCGGTAGACCCACTCGTTGACCTGGGTATTCTTGACGCCTGCGGTCTGCATAAGGGCGCCTACCTCGCGGATTGCTGCGAGCAGATCGGCTTTGGGACCCGCGAGCTCGACCTCGATGCCGTGGTAGGCGGCCACGCCGCGGTTTTCACTCACGTGGTCGATAAAGCCCTCGACGGTCTCAAGCTGCTGGGCGAGAGCTGCATCATCGTCAGCGTTCAGCACGACGAGTGCGTTCGATACCGTGAGGGCGGGATGTCCGCAGGGGACAAAGCCTTCGATGACATCCATAGCTTCGGTAATGGTTGAGCCCAGGCCTGCGAGGGCATTGACGAGTTGCTGTTTGGTATCCATAACGGTCCTTTCGATGGGTCAATTTTGCTTGGCGAAAATATACGTGACGCGATCGGTAGCAAAAGTGTGAAGTGCGACGCACATTGGGGTCTTCACAGCTCGTGCATAGAACAGCTGTCTGCCTTTAGAACGTGGTAAAATAGCTATCCACGAGCGGGGCTCGCCCCGCGTGTTCTTTGAAAAGTCGACGGCTGTTGGGTGCTTGCACGCCCAATGCCATCCAGACTTTCCCGACATTCGGGGGCGACTGGTTTCGACACGATAGCTCTGAGAGAGGAAGCAAGCCGAGGTCTCCTCGCCTCGTTAAACAGGGGTACCGTCAAATTGAATTGACAACAACTCTTCTTTTGAGCCTATGGCTCTCGCTGCTTAGTTTATAGCGGCGCGTCAACCCGGTGATTTCCCCGACACCGGCGCGACGTCATTTTAGGGGAATGCTCCCGCGCACGTAATCGGTATGGCGCGGGCTAAGACCGAACCGGTTGGGATGCCGCGAGCGTGCCGCTGCGCGCAAAGCGTCCGAGACTAAACCAGCGACTGAGCTTGGAGATGCCAATCAGGGGGCTTTCGTGGACCGGAGTTCGATTCTCCGCGCCTCCACCATAAGTAACAGGCAGGTAGAGAAGTGTCTCTACCTGCCTTTTTATTGTTTACAGATACCGCGGAGAATCGAACTCTGTGCAGGGCGCGAGCGTTAAGCAAACGCGGAGCGTTTGTAGCGAGCGGGCGAGGACGCCGACAGGCGGCCGAAGCCGGCGCGGGTTCGCGAAGCGAACACGCGGATTCTCCGCGCAAAGCCCCAGCCCAGAACAGATGCGATGTTTATCGAATCTCAGCCTGCCATGCCCCGTTTCAACGCAAGCCCCGTACCGCGGAGAATCGAACTCTGTGCAGGGCGCGGGCGTAAAGAAAACGCCTTGGCAACGCAGGCCGGGACATACTTTCCCAACGGCGGCTCAGGCGGAAAATCCATCCCGGAATTCCGGCTCAGACTGGGATGCGGTTTCCGGATGACGCCTCAAGCGGAAAGTCCATCCCAGAATTCACGCTCAGACTGGGACGTAGTTTCCGGATGACACATCAAGCGGAAAGCGCATCCCGGAATCTCGCCTCAAACTGGGATACACTTTCCGCTTCACCTGCCG
The DNA here is from genome assembly GCA_905214105.1 of uncultured bacterium. Taxonomy (GTDB): domain Bacteria; phylum Actinomycetota; class Coriobacteriia; order Coriobacteriales; family Coriobacteriaceae; genus Collinsella. The sequence goes on along the minus strand of CAJMKK010000004.1, from coordinate 104,087 downwards.
CCTCAAAAAACCCATGCGCTCGCCATCCCAAAACTGGGTAGAAGAAAGCCAAAACGCAATCGCAGGAGGTCAACATGACTGCAGAAGATAAGGCAAAGAACGCCGGCAAGGTCGCGCTCGTCCTGGAGGGCGGTAGTTTTCGCGGACAGTTTACCGCGGGCGTGCTTGACGTCCTCATGGAGGCCGGCGTCGAGATTCCGGCTGTCTACGGCGTATCGGCCGGCGCCCTCAACGGCGTGAACTACAAGTCGCACCAGATCGGTCGTGCCAACCGCATCAACCTGGCTTTCTGCAACGACAACCGCTTCATGGGTGCCGCATCGTTTGCGTCCACGGGCTCCATTGTGGGTTACGACTTTATCTTCAACGATGTCCAGGACCGCCTGGATCCCTTTGACAACGAGACGTTCGACGCGAGCTCCATCGAGATGTACGCCGTCGCGACGGACATGCTCTTTGGAACCGCCGCGTACCTGCCGGTCAAAAGCGCCGTACTTGACCTCGACGCCGTGCGCGCATCGACGTCGCTGCCGCTGGTTACGCCGCCGGTCGAGATTGACGGGCACAAATACGTCGACGGCGGCGTAGCCGATTCGGTCCCCATCGAGCACGTGCTGGAGGAGGCGGGCTTCGATCGCGCGGTTGTTATTGTCACGCAGGACCGCTCATACGAGAAAAAGCCCTACGAGTTTATGCCCGCCGCGCGCGCCCGCTATGTCGACTACCCCTACCTGCTCGAGGCTATCGAGACGCGCCACGACCGCTATAACCTCCAGCGCATGCATCTGTGGAAGTATGAGCGCGAGGGCCGCGCGCTGGTCGTTGCTCCGCAAAAGCCGGTCGAGGTCGGCCACGTTGAGCACGATCCGGCAAAGCTATTGGACCTGTATATCCAGGGCCGTCAGGAGGCAAAGCGCCTGCTCACGGAAATCCAAGAGTTCGTTGAACGCTAGCGACGGCGAACCCTCAAAAATGACAACAGCTAAAGAGCTGGAAAATAACGGCTCGTGGATGACATGTGCAGAAACTCTGGTCGGAGCCAAAATACCTGTTGACTCGTACGGCGAGCGGGGTAATATGGACGGGTTACTTGCAGAGCCCCGTGAATCTCTGTAACAACACGTACTGTACATGGAGGAGTCTAAGTGATTTCGAAATCGACTCACTACGCCAAGCAGGGCGAGGTCCAGCGCAACTGGGTTCTCGTCGACGCCGATGGTGCTGTCCTGGGCCGTCTTGCCACCCAGATCGCAATGATCCTGCGCGGTAAGAACAAGCCCCAGTTCACGCCCAACAGCGACTGCGGCGACTTCGTTGTCGTCATCAACGCCGATAAGGTCCAGCTTACCGGTAACAAGGCCGACACGAAGACCTATTATCGCCACAGCGGCTACAACGGCGGCCTCAAGGCTGAGAGCTTCCGCCAGGCTATGGAGAAGCACCCGGAGAAGGTCATCGAGCGCGCCGTTCGCGGCATGCTGCCCAAGACCACCCTCGGCCGTGCCCAGATGACCAAGCTTAAGGTCTACGCTGGTGCCGAGCATCCGCACGCTGCCCAGAACCCCACGAAGATTGAGCTGGAGGCTTAAAGATGGCTGAGAACACCGTTGTCTACCAGGGTACCGGCCGTCGTAAGAACGCCGTCGCCCGCGTCCGTCTCGTCCCCGGCACCGGCAAGGTGACCATCAACAAGCGTGACGCCGAGCAGTATTTCGGCCGTCATCAGCTCGTTGAGAACGCCCTTGCTCCCTTCAAGGTGACCGACACCGCCGGTCAGTTCGACGTTATCGCTCTGTGCGATGGCGGCGGCATCTCCGGTCAGTCCGGCGCTCTGCGCCTGGGCATCGCTCGCGCTCTTCTGAACGCTGGCGACTACCGTGCTGACCTCAAGAAGGCCGGTTTCCTTACGCGCGATGCTCGCGTGGTCGAGCGCAAGAAGTACGGCCTCAAGAAGGCCCGCCGCGCTCCCCAGTTCTCCAAGCGCTAAGGTTTTATCTCCTTTCGAGATACAATGTACAAGCGGGGCCTGCCGATTCCTCGGCGGGTCCCGCTTTTCTTTTTCGACTAGGGTGGGCGGTTGCATATCGCCTGCTAGGGAAGGAGCGATCCTATGCCCCAGAACATCTTCGGTACCGACGGCGTCCGTGGCGTCGCCAATGCCGACCTCTCGTGTGACCTCGCGTTTCGTCTGGGTCGCGCGGCGACCAAGTTCCTTGGTCCGGACATCTGCATCGGCCGTGACACGCGTCTTTCGGGCACCATGCTCGAGAGTGCGCTGACCGCCGGCATTATGGCCGAGGGCGGCCGCCCGCATTGCTGCGGCGTTATCCCTACGCCGGCCGTGGCGCTGCTCACTGTCCAAAATGAGCTCGACGGTGGCATCGTCATCTCTGCTTCGCACAATCCTCCGGAGTTCAACGGCATCAAGTTCTTTAGCCGCAAGGGCATGAAGCTTCCCGATGCTGTCGAGGAAGAGATCAGCGCTTGGGTCATGTCCGAGGAGGCCATGGCTGCCGATACGCTGCCGACCGGTGCCGGCGTGGGCCACATCATCAAGATGAAGGACGCTCGCAAGGCGTACGTCGACCACGCCATCGATACGCTTGATGGCCTGAGGCTCGACGGCCTGGTCGTTGCCGTCGACTGCGGCCATGGCGCTTCTTGCCAGACTACGCCCGCCGCGCTGCAGCGCCTGGGTGCCACGGTCCATGCCATCAACACCGATTACTGCGGCACTGACATTAACGTTGAGTGCGGCTCCACTCACCTTGAGCCCCTGCGCGAGCTCGTGCTGCGCACCCACGCCGATATCGGCCTGGCCCACGATGGCGACGCCGATCGCGTGCTGTTCGTGGACAGCGAGGGCAACGAGATCGATGGCGACTACATCCTGGCCATCTGCGGCTCCGACCTGGCCGCTCGCGGCAAGCTCGCCAACTCCGAGATTGTCTCGACTGTTATGTGCAACCTGGGCTTCTCCATTGCCATGAAGGAGCAGGGCTTCGAGATGGTCCAGACCGCCGTGGGCGACCGCTATGTTCTTGAGCGCATGCTCGCGGACGGCGCCGTCATCGGCGGCGAACAGTCCGGCCACATCATCTTCCTAGAGCACAACACCACCGGTGACGGCTTGGTGACGGCTTTGCAGCTGCTGGCCGTGCTCAAGCGCACCGGTCGTACCCTCACCGATCTTGCCGGCATCATGAAGAAGTACCCGCAGGTACTCGTCAACGTGCATTCCGACAACAAGGCTGGTCTGGACGATTGCCAGCCCATCTGGGATGCCGTCGCTGCTGCCGAGAAGGAGCTTGACGGCCGCGGCCGCATTCTGGTGCGCCCGAGCGGTACCGAGCCGCTGGTCCGCGTGATGGCTGAGGCCGAGACGCACGAGCTGACCCAGCGCGTTGTCGACGACATCGTCGAGGTTGTCAAGCGCGAACTTCCCTAATGGTCAAAAACGGGTGCCAAGTGGTAAACTGTTAAGGTTATTTTGATTGATCGGTATGTCCGAGGGGGAGCATGTTCACTAAAGTCCTAAGGTCTTTTGGTATGCGTGGTCGAGTCCTTACGCTGGATGCTCCCATCTCGGGCGACGTCATTCCGCTTTCCGAGGTAAACGACCAGACGTTTGCCACCGGCCTTCTGGGCCAGGGCGTGGCGATTCAGCCCACTGGAACGCGTGTGATTGCACCGGCTGATGCCAAGGTCGAGGCTATTTTTCCCACGGGACACGCCGTTGCGCTTAACACGGTCGATGGCTTGGACGTGCTCATCCACGTTGGTTTGGACACTGTTCAGCTCGAGGGCAAGCACTTTACCGTACATGCGCAAGTGGGTGACATCGTCCATAAGGGCGATGTACTCATTGAGTTCGATCGCGAGGCAATTGCTGCCGAGGGCTACGATGTGACGGTTCCCATCTTGGTGTGCAACTCCGTTGAGTTCTCGAGCATCAAGGGCTCCGTTGGCGTGCATGTCGAAGAGATGGACCAGCTCATCGTTGCTCGCGAGCGCTAGCAAGTGCACGTGGCCATTAGCCTACAATTCAAACACGTTTACGGAGGGCGCCCTTGAAAGAGGACGCCCTCCGTGGCAAGATGGGAAACGTCCGAGGCTAAACAGCTTTGGGTCACCGTGGACGGGCAGGGGCCTCGACGCGGCTAGACACGAGACACATACATTACGCGACCTCGCCCTGGTGGCCGCACACGTTGGTTGCGGCCGACGCGGGCCGCGGGCAAGTGCTTGTAAGGGGACCTTGCCTCTCTTGTACGAGAAAGGACGCGTAATGAAGATCATTAAAGCTAAAGACTACGAGGATATGAGCCGCAAGGCCGCCAATATTATCTCGGCGCAGGTTATCCTCAAGCCCGACTGCGTGTTGGGTCTTGCCACCGGCTCCACCCCGATCGGTGCCTACAAGCAGCTCGCTGCTTGGTACGAGAAGGGCGACGTCGACTTTGCCGAGGTCAGCACCTACAACTTGGACGAGTATCGCGGCCTTTCGCACGACGATCCCCAGAGCTATCACTACTTCATGCGTGAGAACTTCTTCGATCACATCAACATTGACCTGAACAACACGCATGTGCCCGATGGTTCCAACCCCGACGCCGCCGCTGCCTGCTCTGAGTACGACAAGATCGTCGCCGACGCCGGTTACCCGGATCTGCAGCTGCTCGGCATTGGCAACAACGGCCACATCGGCTTCAACGAGCCCGATGACCACTTCTCCAAGGGCACGCACTGCGTCGACCTCACCGAGAGCACCATTCAGGCCAACAGCCGCCTGTTCGACAGCATCGACGATGTTCCCCGTCAGGCCTACACCATGGGCACCCAGACCATCATGTATGCCCGCATGATCCTGGTCGTCGCCAACGGTGAGGCCAAGGCTCAGGCCGTACATGACATGTGCTATGGTCCGGTTACGCCCGAGTGCCCGGCTTCGATCCTGCAGCTGCACACCAACTGCGTTGTCGTTGCCGACGAGGCCGCCCTTTCGCTCTGCGAGTAGCGCGAATCCTGCACCTCGACATAGCCTTGATTAAGGCCTCCGCTTTGCGGGGGCCTTTTTGCTATCCCTTTCTGTCCACTTGACCAAAATCTTGCCGCAAGCTTGACGAATGCCGGATGCCCAACAGCTTGATTCATTCCATATCAGATTCTATGCAAAAATGCCACTAAAAGGTCGTAGACGGTAGCGGGTGCTAGGCGAGTTGAATGACATAGCTGAACCTTGTTCATCTGCGTTACACTGCCGCTTAGATGGGACAAGCTGACAAGCTCATTTACCTGCTTAAAGACCGATTAGTCGGGGGATTAATAACAATCGGCCCTCGCTGTACAAAAACTTGCCGCTTGCGTACCAAAAGACAACCTAAAACACAAGGTCGCTCTATTCATAGCGCGGCTTGTATGGTCTTGCGGCTACAGTGTCCATACGGTCGAGTTGAGGAGCGGGCATGGTAAACGATTTGAGCGGTATAGACGACCTCGAGCTGATGCCGCTGGGCGGAGGCTATATGGTGCGACGCGAACGCTTGATGAATGAGCTTATCGCCAAGGGCCGAAAGGCCGGCATCGTGGTTCTTTATGCGCCCGACGGGTTTGGGAAGACCTCGGTGCTGCTGCAGTACACCCATGAGGTTAAATGCGACCCGACGCGAGGCCCCGTGCGGATTATCGAGGCCGATCGCGCCACTGGGCGCGAGGTGTTTATGCAGCTCGAGGTGGTTACCGAAGAACTCAAAGACAAACCGCACTCCCTTATCGCGATTGATAATGTGCCAAACCTCGATCAGCACGATACCGAAGACCTCATCGACAGGATTCGCGGCCTGCGCGCTATGGGAATAGGGGTCTTTATCTCCTGCCGTCCTTCAAATCGTCAGCTGATTCATGGGCTGGGCGATTCGGTTAAGATCAATGCGCAGATGCTCAAGGTGCATGCCTATGAGTATTCGGCGTGGGCATCGGCGTTTTCGATCAGCACATCGCTCGACTTTTATCAGCTCACGCAGGGCGTGCCCGAGCTCGTTTCGGCATTGCAGACGGGTCTGTATGGCCAAGGCGACGTAGCCGGTCTGCTCGAAAACGAGATTGTCAACGTATATGGCGCGGCACTTGTCGATCTGGCTTCGCTCGACAATAATGCGCTGTTTTGCGTGGCATGTCTCATGGTTTTGATGGGCGAGGGCAATATCGCAGAACTCGAGGCTTGTGGGGTGAGGTTGTCGATGGTCGACCAGTCCTACTTTGTACGCGACTACCCGATCTTTGGCTTGGATCCCGCCGAGCGGAGTTTTACGTGTCTGGGCACGGAGGATAACGGACGCTTGCGCTTGCGCAAGTTGGTGGCCGAGGTTCGCCCCGAACTTGTTCCGAGGGCGGCCCGGATTTTGCTTAAGGCGGGCCGATGCGATGCGGCGATGGGCCTGGCGGATGCCTTTTTGGACCGTGGGGCGGTCCTTGAACTTGCTGGGCAGTATGGGGTCGATCTGGCTCTGACGGGGCACGGGGCCGATATCTGCCGAGCGGCGCTGGGCACGATCGATGCCGACGATTCGGCTCCAGAGCCAACGCCTGCCGAGGCGCTTGGCGTATATCTGGCAGCGGTCAGCGTGTCCAATACAAAGCTCGCTCGCTATATGGCATCGGTCATCGAGCGCGGGGGCGAACGGGCGGCCTGCGAAATAGACCCTGTTTCATGGAGGGTGGCCCAGACACTGACGGCTGTTTGCTATGGGGACAACGGGCTTGGGCTCCCTACGAACCTGGCCGTGCCAGAAATCGAGACATCCCATACCGCACTCGATATGTTGTCTGCGCATATCGAGGTCAAGCGATGCCTGACCGAGCGGGGAGATGACGGCGGCGTTCTACAGCAGCTCAAAACGAGCAAGGCCTACGACTGCGAGCTCGACATCGCGGGGATTGTTATACGGGCCGATAGCATGCTGGTGGAGCTCTTTGACGGGTCGTTTGCGGGAACCGACGAGCGCGACGACGAGATGACGGTGGTGCGGGAGGCGCTCGACGTACGTGGGCTTAAGGCGATGGCTATCTGGGTGCGCATGGTGTTGGCGGCACGGCGGCTCCTTTCCGGCTTGCCGGTAACCGACGACGCGGCGTTCAACGAGCTCGATCGTTTTGCCGTGCGCATGCGCGACAACCAGATTCAGTTGTTTGGCCTGTTGCTAGAAGGCTGGCAGTCGCTGGCAGAGGGACGGCCGGTTAATGCAAAGTTCCGTGCGGTCCAAGTGCTCAAACTTGCCGAGGAGTCGATTGCGTATATGCGCGATAACGCATTGCTGCTGGAGCGCGCGGCATATCTGCGTAACACCTCGATGGTTTCGGTGCGCGAGGAAGCGGAGCTACTCGATATAAGCCAGACGCAGGTTGGTGGCGCAGAAGCCTGGATGGTGGCGCTGCATTTGGCCTGTGCGGGCCGAGACAGCGACCTTGCGGCCTGGATGTCCATGAATCGTGCGGGGATTCTAGAGCCATCGTATCGGCTCTTTGCGCGCCTTGCCATGCATTGTCTGGGCGAGCCGGCGGCCAGGATACGCAAGAAGCTTCCCGTGCGCGAGCTGTCGCGGTACTCGCTGCGCGACGATTTGGAAGGGGAGGGCGAGCGCCTGTTCCAGGCCGGCGAGGTTGAAGCCGTTGATACCATCGACCATATCGAGATTCGCATGTTTGGTGCGTTTCGCGCCGAGCGCGACGGGTTTCCCATCACGGACAAAATGTGGCGCCGCAAGAAGGCGGCGACACTTGCCGAGCGGCTTGCACTGGGCATGGATGCGCTCGTCGATCGTGAGACGCTGGCCATGGAGCTGTGGCCCCATGCCGAGTTCAATAGCGCCCGCAATAACCTGTACTCGACGATATCGCGCTTGCGGTCGGCTTTGGGGCCGACGCCGGATGGCAAGTCGTGTGTACTCATCCAAAATGAATGCATCGGACTCAACGGCGACTACGTCAAGACCGATGTGCGGCTGTTTGACCAGATAAGCCGTGAGGTTTTGGGAAATCGCACGGGTGCGCGCGGGCCCCATTTAGTTGAGCTTTGCCTTAAGATTGAGCAGCTTTATGCCGGACCGCTGTATGTTCCCAATGGCTGTAATCCCACCTACTTTTTGCGTATGCGACGCATTATGCAGTCAAAGTACATCGATTGCATGATTAGGGGAGCAAATGCCGCTCTAGAAGAAAACGATCTGCAGTCGGCGATTTGGCTGGCGGAGTCAGGGCTTCGGCAGGAAACGGCGCGTGAGGATATGGTGCGCTGCGCCATGCGCGTCTACAGTGCGGCGGGGCGGCGGCGCGATATCGTCGAGCTGTACAGCGGGCATATGCACCATCTGAGGGAGCAGGTCAATGGCGTGCCCGAGCCCGAGACGCGGCGTCTATACGAGCGCTTGGTGGAGGGACGGCTCAATCGCGTGCTGGTCGAGCGATAAAAAACGGGCGCCCGAAGTACTTGGGCACCCGTAAGCTTGCTATGTGTTGGCTCGCCGGATCATTGGCTCTTAGACGAGCTTGATCTTCTCGATGTCCTTGCGCGAGGACTCGCGATACAGCGAGAACTTGCGGCCGATGACCTGGACGACCTCGGCGTGGCAGCGCTCAGCGAGCTCTTCGGCGGCCTCGCGGGCGGAAAGACTGGAGCCATCGAGCACGGAGCACTTAACGAGCTCGTGCTTCTCCAGGTAGGCGACAGTCTGCTCGACGGTGCCCTCGTTGACATCGGACTTACCGATGATGATGGCGGGGTTGAGGTGATGGGCCATGCTGCGAAGCTGCTTGACCTGGGCTCCTGTCAGTGCCATGGGTTCTCGCTTTCTATGTATGGGGCGCCCCGCGACGGGGCCTTAATCTACGTGAGCTGTCCCACGATAGCGCAGGAACGGCGCGGTGTGGGGCGCGTTTGCCCAGTTCGCAAAGAATGCGGATGCCGAGGTGATGGGCAGCTCGGGCTGTGAACGGGCTACGAGCGGGATTCAGAGACCGGTTCCCATGCAATAAACGCCCAGCGAACCTTACGGATATGGTCGAGCATATAGCACCCCTGCGGCACGCCCTTGGAGCCCGGCTCACCGGCATGGGGATTCTCGATCATGTGTTGGGCGATGTAGTCGCGCAGACGGTCGACCTTATCCTCGTTGCCATGCTCAAGCATGCGGGAAAAGTCCGCCACGCCTGCCTCAAGGCTATCGAAGGTATCGCGACGAGGCGATTCAAAGTACGTGACCTGCGGCAGGGCACCCATCTGAATGAGAATGTTAAAGGCGTACACAAAGCCATTGCTGCAGGTAACCGAGGCGCCGATAGCGTTCATCAAGTGCAGATCATAGCGCGGGCTGGAGTTAGCGACCATCGTGACAGCACAACGCCGACGAGCCGCACGGTCAAGCTTGGCAAGCGCACCTTTTAGATTGGTCGTCGTAACCGACCGACTGGCAAAGGCAACATCCACCGCTTTCGCGACCGGTCCAACCAAATCCCAATCATCATCCCAAGCAAGCTCAAGCGGCGTTATGCGCCCCTCGAGCCCGTAATACTCAATGCCGGCATCAAGGGTGCCCAACATAGCGGGGGAGAAGTCGGCTGCAATCACAGGATGCCCAGCCTGAGCAAGCGGAATAGCAATCGACCCAGCCCCACACCCCATATCAAGCACCGATTCACCAGGCTTTAACGCCAACAGCTTCATAAAGTCCCGGGCATACGGGGCAGTCTCCAACGGCCGAAAATGCCGAGCCCGCTTATCCCATTCAAAAGAATCATCAGCCCGCCGCCGATCAGCTTGCAGACGCATCCATTCGCCATTCCAATCCGCAGAAAGCAGCTCAGATTGAATTACACCATCAGCCACGGGCCATCCCCCTCACAACAAAAAAGCGGCTCCTCCCAAAAGAAGAGCCGCAACAAGCATATATCAGAAAAAGAACTGTTCCAACGCCAAACCGCCGCACCAGCCAAGTGGTGCAGGAGCGAAGCAACTGCAACCGGGATAGAACCCAACTGAGGTCCCGTTGTGCGGGAGCCCCGGGGAGGGCAAATATATAAGGTCGATCGCGAGTTCCGCACGAGCCGGAGAGCACTTAATGTGCTCTCCGTGCGAGCCAGGACTGTCCGAGCAGGCGACCTTATATATTTGCCCTCCCCGGGGCTCCTCGCCAGTCCCCCTCAGCTAGTTCTTCAGCGAGTTCAGCGGCGCCGGGAAGCGTCCACCGCGATGGGCAAGCACGGTGCCGGCGTTGGGGTTCACCGGCATGATGGGCGCACGGCCGAACAGGCCGCCGTACTCGACGCAGTCACCCACGCCCTTGCCGATGGCAGGAATCACGCGGACGGCCGTGGTCTTGTTGTTGATGACGCCGATGGCCATCTCGTCGGCGATGATGCCGGCGATGGTCTCGACCGGGGTGTCGCCGGGGATGGCGATCATGTCCAGGCCGACGGAGCACACGCAGGTCATGGCCTCGAGCTTCTCGAGCGAAAGCGCGCCGGCTTCGACGGCGGCGATCATGCCGGCGTCCTCGGACACGGGGATGAAAGCGCCCGAGAGACCGCCCACGCTGGAGCTGGCCATGACGCCGCCCTTCTTGACGGCATCGTTGAGCATGGCGAGCGCGCAGGTCGTGCCCGGGCCACCGCAGGTGCCCACGCCGATGATCTCGAGGATGCGGGCAACGGAGTCGCCGATGGCAGGCGTGGGAGCCAGCGACAGGTCGACAATGCCCTTCTCGACACCCAGACGATGGGCGGCCTCGCGGCTCATGAGCTCGCCGGCACGGGTGATCTTAAAGGCGGTCTGCTTAATCTTCTCGGCGACTTCCATCATCGATGCGGAATCGGGCAGCGTCTCCAGGGCAGCGGCCATAACGCCGGGGCCCGAGACGCCTACATTGATGACGGCGTCGGCCTCGCCACCGCCGTGGACGGCGCCCGCCATAAACGGGGAGTCCTCGACCATGTTGGCAAAGCAGACAAACTTGGAAGCGCCAACGGAATCCTGGTCGGCCGTGAGCTTGGCGGCGTCGATGATGGTCTGCGCGGCCATGAGCACGGCGTCCATGTTGATGCCGGCACGCAGGCTGGCGACGTTGACGCTGGAGCAGACGCGGCTCGTGGTGGCGAGCGCCTGGGGGATGGACTGGATGACGCGTCGATCGGCGTCGCCGATGCCCTTCTGGACGAGTGCGGAGAAGCCGCCCAGGTAATCGATGCCGAGCGTCTCGGCCGCGCGGTCGAGGGCATGCGCGATGGGGGTGAGGTCCTCATCCTTGCAGCATGCGGCGATCTGCGCCACCGGGGTGACGGAAACGCGCTTGTTGACGATGGGGATACCGTACTCGCGCTCGAGGTTCTCGGCGGTCTCGACCAGATGCTCAGCCGTGTGCGTCACGTGGTCGTAGATCTTCGTGCACATGCGGTCGAGGTTCTCGTCACCGCAACCCATGAGCGAAACACCCATGGTGATGGTCCTGATGTCGAGGTTCTGTTCCTCAACCATGCCGCGGGTTTCCGCGATTTCTGCGGGCGTGATCGCCATCCTTGCGCTCCTATCTGCCAAAACGAGCATAGTCTTATCTATTCTAACGTGCCGCACGTGCCAAGTGGCGCGTGCGGCACGTTTTGGTGCTCGGTTGTTTCCGTTGTGTTACTGCCCAAAGACCTCTTCGGCGATACGAGCGCTTTCGGCGGCGTCCTTGGCGTAGTAGTCCGCGCCGATCTGCTTGGCGTATTCGGGGGTGAGCACGGCGCCGCCTACGATGATCTTGACGCCCGGCACCTCGGCATGAAGCAGCTTGATGGTCTCCTCCATGGCAACGACCGTGGTAGTCATAAGCGCCGAGAGGCCGACGAGTTTGATATCGCGCTCCTTGACGGTCTTGAGTACCTCCTGCGGATCGACGTCGCGGCCCAGGTCAAAGACGGTGTATCCGTAGTTGTCGAGCAGCATTTTGACGATGTTCTTGCCAATGTCGTGGATGTCGCCCTTGACGGTGGCCACGCAGATCTTGCCCTTGTCGGCAATTTCGCCGGCGGGCATCAGGCGCTTGATGGTGTCAAAGCCCACGCGCGCCGCCTCGGCCGAGGCCATGAGCTGCGGCAAGAAGAACTTTCCCTGGTCAAAGAGGACGCCAACCTCGTCGAGGGCGGGGATAAAGTGATTGTTGATGAGGTCCATGGCGCCGTGGTCTGCCAGCAGACGCTCGGTCTCGGCAGCGATCTCGCCTTTGCGGCCCGAGACGACCATGCGACGAATCGGGTCGTCGTTGCCGTCGGAGCCGGCGGTGCCGGCGGCGGGAACGGTGTCGGTCGATACTGCCTGAGCCGCCGCCGGGTTTGCGGCGATCTTATACGGATCGGTCCAGCCGGCGTAGCGCTCGATGTATCCGGTCGAGCCCTCGTCCTCAACGCTCAGCACGCGATAGCTGTAGACGGTATCCATAAAGCGCTTGGAGCCCGGGTTCATGATGGGGGCGTCCAGGCCCGCGCCAAAAGCGGCAGCCAAAAAGACCGAGCCCAGCAGCGGGCGGGCAGGCAGACCAAAGCTGATGTTCGACACGCCGAGTGCGCATTTGACGCCCAGGCGCTCCTTGCACATAGACATGGCGCGCAGGATCTGTTCGGCCTGGCGTTGATTGGTCGAGGCGGTCATGACCAGGCAGTCGATGAGGATGCGGTCCGGGCCGATGCCGTAGCGGGCAGCCTCGGACACGATGCGCTCGGCGATGGCGAAGCGAGCCTCGGCGGTATCGGGGATGCCGCCTTCGTCGAGCGTAAGGCCGACGACGTTGGTGCCGTAATGAGCGACCAGCGGAAAGATCTCATCCATAATCTGCTGCTTGCCATTGACCGAGTTGATGATGGGCTTGCCGGCGTAGCGGCGCACAGCGGCCTCGACGGCTGCGGGGTCGGTGGAGTCGATCTGCAGTGGCAGCAGCGTGGAGCCCTGGAGCTGCTCGGTCGCCTGTTGGATGATCTTGACCTCGTCGATCTCGGGCAGGCCCACGTTGACGTCCAGGATGTCGGCACCCTGCTCTTGCTGGCTGATGCCCTGGCTTACGACGTAGTCCAGGTCGCCGTCGCGCAGGGTCTGCTGCAGACGCTTTTTGCCGGTGGGATTGATGCGCTCGCCGATGACGGCGATCTTGTGGCCGTCGCAGGGAAGGTCCACGACCGTCTGGGCGCTCGTGACCGACATGCTGGGCTTGCGGTGGCGCGGGCTGGGCGTGTGGTTGTCGATAAGCGTGCGCAAGGCGGCCATGTGCGCCGGCGTGGTGCCGCAGCAACCGCCCACGACGCTCACGCCGTCCTCAATCATGCCGGCGACGGCCTCGGCGTACTCGGGTGCTTGGATATCAAAGACGGTATTGCCGTCATCGTCCACGCGGGGCAGTCCCGCGTTAGCCTGCACCATAACGGGCTTGTCGGTAACGGTGAGCATACGTGCGGCGAGTCCTCGGAGCTCGGCCGGTCCCTGGCTGCAGTTGATACCCAAAACGTCGGCGCCGATGGCGTCGAGCGTGATGGCGGCAACCTCGGGACTCGTGCCCAGGAAGGTGCGACCGTCTTCCTCAAAGGTCATGGTGGCAAAGACGGGCAGGTCGGAATTCTCGCGGCAGGCGAGGACAGCGGCCTTGATCTCGGCAAGGTCGGTCATGGTCTCGATAATAAAGAGGTCCACGCCCGCGTCGACGCCGGCGCGCACCTCCTCGGCAAAGAGGTCGTAGGCCTCGTCAAAGCTGAGGGTGCCTAGGGGGCGCAGTAGGGCACCGATGGGGCCGATGTCACCGGCGACGTAGCGGGCACCGGCCTCGCGGGCGCAGGTGACGGCCGCGGCAAAGACGTCTGCCACGGTGGCAGCACCGTCGAGCTTGTGGGCGTTGGCGCCAAAGGTGTTGGCGGTGATCACGTCGCAGCCGGCCTCGACGTACTGACGCTGAATATCGGTAATGACCTGGGGCTCCTCAAAGTTGAGCAGCTCGGGCAAGGCGCCGGCCTTCATGCCGGCGGCCTGCAGCATGGTGCCCATGCCACCGTCGAACAACAGGTGCCCCGTGCCCTCGATGGCCGCACGCAGGCGATCGTCCTTAATGCGCAGATCGTCGATCGTGCGCGTCTTGTACGTGGCACCGTTGCGACGTGCGGCATCAACGGGTGCCGCCAATGCAGTGCCGTCAGAATCATGAGTGATAAGCGGAGTAAACATCGAGGGCTCCTAATGGCTGGAATAGCAGGTGGTGTGGGCGGTGCGGAAGCGGCAGTTCTCGCGCATGCGGCAGATATTGCAGGTGGGGCGGGTCTGGGCGTCGTGGACTTCGCCGTCGAACAGGCCGATCACCGCGGTCACGCTTTTGGTGGGCATAAGCAGGCTGGTGGGCGTGACGGTCAAGCCGATGAGCCGCGTGGCGTTGAGCGCATTGACGATCGAGCGCTGGGCCGAGAGCGGGCAGTCGCCGTAGCCGGGACTAAAGCGCCAGTTGCCGGCGAACCCATGAACGGCGGCGTCCGTCTTGACCTGCTGGTCCATTTGCTCAACGGCGGCTTCCACGTAAGCGGAGCACGCGGCGTCGAGCACGGCGCCCTCGAGGGGCTGCTGGGCTCCCGTGGTGCGCAGACGACGCTCGGCGTCCATGCCGAGGGTGCATGCCATGAGCGCGGCAAAGCGGGCGTCCTTAAGATGACGATAGATATCGCGACCCCGCAGCTCAACATTGGTGCCGACCAGACGGATGCAAGGCTTGCCCTGCTCGTCCACGCCCGTGGCATCGACGGCAAATACGCGGCGCACGCCACGGGGCTCAATGTCCAATTCCAGACGTTCAACGACAAGTTCAATACGCTGCGACAGCTCGGGTTCAATCTGCTGGCCGCCGTAACCCAGATACCGCAGCATCTCGGCACGGTCGACACGGGGATGGTGGGCTGCATCGATACGGTAGAGCGCCGGCGACGCAAGGTCGGCCGGCACTTCGACAGCGGTTGTATCGATGTGCGGTTTTTCCATTACCCCAGGCGCTCCATAATGGTCGCGGCGATCGCAGGACGGTTCATAGTGTACAGGTGCAAGCCGTCGGCGCCGTGCTCCTTGAGGTCGCAAAGCTGGCGGGCTGCATAATCTACACCAGCTGCCTGCAGGCTCTCGGGGTCGTTCTCGTACTTGGCGAGGATCTTGATGACGGGGGAGGGCAGCGATGCGCCGCACATAAAGACCATGCGGCTGATCTGCGACTTGCCCATAAACGGCATGATGCCCGCGGTAATGGGCACGGTGATGCCGGCCTTGTCGGCAAGCTCGCGAAAACGGTAGAAGCACTCGTTATCAAAGAAGAGCTGCGTCACAAAGAAGCTCGCGCCGGCGTCCTGTTTTTGCTTGAGGTGTTCGACCGAGAGGTTGAGATCCTCACAGGCAATGTGGCCCTCGGGGTAGGCTGCGGCGCCCACGCAAAAGCCGGCGTCGACGAGCTCGGGGATGAGGTCGCGGGCGTAGGCGTAGTCCGAGGCGGGCTTGTCGTCCTCGGTCGCGCCGGCAGGGAGATCGCCACGCAGGGCCAGGATGTTTTCCACGCCGGCCGAGCGATACTCGTCGATCTTGGCGGCGATATCGGCGTGCGACCGGCCCACGCAGGTAAGGTGTGCCACCGAGGGTGTATCGAATTCGCTCGTAATCATATGCGCGATGGGGGCGGTGGTGGCACCGTTGCCCGAGCCGCCGGCCGAGCAGGTGACCGAGACAAAGCTCGGCGAAAGCTTGCACAGATTACCTGCCACTTCGCGAGCCGTGTCGAGGGTCAGCTCGCCCTTGGGCGGGAACATCTCAAACGAAATGGGCGCGGTGCCCTGGGATGCTGCCTGCTTAAAAACCTCGTCGACGCGCATATCGTGCTCCTCTAGATATGTAATAGTGTGATGTGTTGTAAGGATTCTACAGCACCACTGTGCCATGGTGGAGTTTCACGCGCTATTTGAGGATACCAATCAAAGATGCCTTGCTATCGGCTTTCTCTATAACAGGGCGGCTAATTTTGCCACGGGCTATAAAGACTGGTATTTCGCATCAAATACCAGTCTTTATAGCCCGTGGCAAATGAGCTACCCGTAAACTGTGCGGGGAGGTCTGCTATTTATACAGTTGATTGGCTGTTGAGGGTGGCAACGCCGCCTCGATAGGGTAACCTCATTGATTGGTTTCGCGACAGCAACATAACGGTAATGTCGCGGAAACACGGCGAGTCTAAGCTATGACTCGTTTGTTAGTAATCAACACCGCTTCTCACGCGGTGCCGATACGAAGGGAGTTCCGTATGGCCGAACTTACTGACCGCTTCGGGACCATGGTGTTCTCTGAGGAAGTCATGAAGGACTACCTCCCCAAGGACATTTGGAAGCGCCTTGCTGCAACCCTTGAGGGCGGTGAGCCGCTCGACCTGGATGTGGCCAACGCCGTTGCCCATGCCATGAAGGTCTGGGCCATCTCCAAGGGCGCGACGCACTACGCGCACTGGTTCCAGCCGCTTTCGGGCATTACTTCCGAGAAGCACGACAGCTTCCTCGAGCCCAACCACGACGGCACCGCCATTACCAAGTTTACGGGCAAGAACCTCATCCAGGGCGAGCCCGATGCTTCCAGCTTCCCCAACGGCGGCCTGCGTGCCACCTTCGAGGCCCGTGGCTACACCGCTTGGGATCCCACCAGCCCCGCCTTTATCAAGGACGATGTCCTGTGCATCCCCACGGCTTTCTGCTCCTACACGGGCGAGGCCCTGGACAAGAAGACCCCGCTGCTGCGCTCCATGACCGCGCTCTCGCGTGAGTCCAAGCGCGTTCTGGCGCTGTTTGGCAAGACCCCCAAGAAGGTTGTTCCTTCCGTGGGCGACGAGCAGGAGTACTTCCTGATCAAGAAGGACGCCTACCGCAAGCGCAAGGACCTGGTCATCACCGGCCGCACCCTCTTTGGCGCTGCTCCCTGCAAGGGCCAGGAGCTCGAGGAGCACTACTTTGGCGCTATCCGCCCCACCGTCTCGTCCTATATGAAGGACCTGGACGATGAACTGTGGGCGCTTGGCATTCCTGCCAAGACCAAGCACAACGAGGTCGCTCCCTGCCAGCATGAGCTCGCCCCTGTCTACGGCGAGGTCAACGAGGCCATAGACCAGAATCTGGTCATGATGGAGAAGATGAAGCTCATCGCCTCCCGTCACGACTTGGTCTGCCTGCTGCACGAGAAGCCCTTTGAGGGCATCAACGGTTCGGGCAAGCACAACAACTGGTCGCTTGGCACCGAGTCCGAGAACCTGCTCGACCCGGGCGACACCCCGCTCGACAACCTGCAGTTCATCGTCTTCCTCACCGCGGTGATCGAGGCCGTCGATAACTATCAGGAACTCCTGCGTGCCTCCGTTGCCTCGGCCGGCAACGATCATCGTCTGGGCGCCAACGAGGCTCCTCCGGCGATTATGTCCATCTTCCTGGGCGACCAGCTCACCGAGGTCGTCGAGAAGATCATCGATGGCAAGGCTTCCGTCCATGCCACGCGCGGCGTGCTTGACCTAGGCGCCGATACCCTGCCCAAGCTGATGCAGGACAACACCGACCGCAACCGTACCTCCCCGTTCGCCTTCACCGGCAACAAGTTCGAGTTCCGTGCCTGCGGCTCCGAGCAGAACGTCTCCGACTCCAACCTGGTGCTCGATGCTGCCGTGGCCAAGTCGCTCAAGTCTTTCGCCGACGCACTCGAGGGTACGCCCGAGGATAAGTTCCAGGACGCCGCGCTCGAGTACTGCAAGAAGGTGCTGACCGATCACCAGCGCATCCTGTTCTCCGGCGACGGTTACTCCGACGAGTGGCCCATCGAGGCCGAGAAGCGCGGCCTTGCCAACAACAAGACCACGGCCGACGCTCTTCCCGCCTTTGTTTCCGATAAGGCCATTGCGCTCTTTGAGGAGACGGGTGTCCTGACCCGCGCCGAGGCCCAGTGCCGCTATGACTGCAAGCTCGAGAAGTACAACAAGCTCATGAACATCGAGGCTACCACGATGGTTCGCGAGGCGCGTCGTACCTATCGCCCGGTCATTACCGCCTATGCCACCAAGGTCGCTAAGGGCCTTGAGACTATTCGTGCTGCCGGTGCCGATGCTGCCATGCAGTGCGAGCAGAACACGCTCAACAAGCTCTGCAACGGCATCACCGCCATCAACGACTCCATTAAGGCGCTCGACGCCGTACATCAGAAGGCCGAGGCCCTCGATGGCCAGGAGCAGGCCAACGTGTACGCGCACGAGGTCGTTCCCGCTATGGATACGCTGCGTGCCGCCGTGGATGCCATGGAGGAGATCGTGGCCGCTGACTACTGGCCGGTCCCGACCTACGACGACATTCTGTTCTACGTGTAGGACTGGGACAACATACCGTCACGGTTGAAAGCCGGGGCCCGCATCGCGCGGACCCCGGCTTTTTGTTTGTGAAGGACGCTTTGGAGTCCGTTTTGCGACTGATTCGCCCACGCAATAAGGGGCCGTGGACAAAAAATGTCAAATATGAGTAATGTCACTAAACTAGTTCCATATCAAAATGGCAGTTTTTGCCGAGTTAGACCACATATGTCCAGGTATATAGCTGAGGTCGGGCCCAATCTGAGCACTAGGTCGTTGATTTGACATCTGATTCACCATCTAAAAGGCCGAATTCGCTGTTACTAAATCGGTAACAGTACTCATATTTGCCATTTTTTGCCCACAGGCCTTGCGATGGTGCCGGGATCCGCACCCTGTCGGGTTTGAATCCCGGCGTTGAGGCAGAAAAAAGCCCGTCACCGAGGGCAACGGGCTTCTCGATTTAAATGGTGCCCCCAGCGGGATTCGAACCCGCGATATCCACCTTGAAAGGGTGGCGTCCTTGGCCGCTAGACGATGGGGACAGCGGGAAAGAGTATAGCAGACTTTTTTGCCGGCGCGTATATCGTTGGCAAACTGGAAAACCACCACATAGGAGCTGGCTCTCTATCCCGATTCTCAAACATCTCATTCTGTAACAGTAAGACGACTTTTAACGGTCTAGATGTTACAGATTGAGACAAACCGCTGGGACGGGTCAAAACCACCACAAAGGTGCCTATCCCCTTTGTGGTTGTGAGGTGCTAGGGGAGGAGCTTCATGGCGGCGTCGTGGGCGGCGTGCTCGTAGGTGTCGTCGAGGGGTTTGAGCGGCAGCAGAGCTGTGGCCTGCGCATCGCCGCGCCGCTCGAGGGCGTGCGCGATCAGCCAGTCGGCGAGTTCGGGGTTCTTGGGCAGTGCCGGTCCGTGCAGGTACGTGCCGATGACGCCCTTGTAGATGAGACCCTCAAAGCCATCATCGCCGTTGTTGCCGGTGCCCGTGACGACGGACGTTCCGAGCGGCGTGGCATCGGCGTCCAAAAGCGTGCGGCCGCCATGGTTTTCGAATCCCACAAAGGGCTCAGGTGCCAGGTCGGTTTTGACGGCTACGTTGCCGATCAGGCGGTCGGAGCCGCGTACGGTTTCGGCGGCAATGACCCCCAGACCCTCGATGCGATCCTCGCCCATATAGTACGAACGGCCGAGCAGCTGATAGCTGCCACAGATGGCAAGCAGCGAGCCGCCATCCTCAACATAGGCCGCGACCTTGTCTTTTTGGGCGAGCAGCTCGTGTGCCACGGCTAGCTGGTCGCGGTCGGAGCCGCCACCCATCATGACGATATCGGCATCATGCAGATCGAGCACCTCGCCCATGCGGACCTCATCCACGCGAACGGGGATGCCGCGCCAGGCGCAGCGGCGCTCGAGCGCGATAACATTGCCGCCGTCGCCGTAGAGGTTAAGGGCATCGGGATACAGGTAGACGATGCGCAGCGGGCGCGAAAGCTCGACTGGTGCGATGCCGACAGGAAGAGCGCTGCCGTCGGCACGGGCTACGGCGCGCCCGGCAACAGCGTCGGAAGTGGCGCCCTTCAGTCCGTCGAGTTCTTTGACCAGCGGCGGGAAGGCCGTGTAGTTGGCGACGGCGTAGAAGGTGTCATCGGCGGCCTCGTCTGCCACGGCGCCAATTGCCTGCGCGACGTCCGAGATAATCGCGGCATCGATGCCGGCGTACTTGAGGCGCACCCGCATGTCGTGCGCGCGCGTGCCTCCGGCAAAGGCGACAAGACCCGGCGTGTCGGCGATGCGCTCAAAGTCGACGTCGTAGATCCACGATACATCGTGGCCGTCGGCATCGTTGTCGTTCAGGAAGAAGGCGCAGAGCCTGCCGCCTGCCGTTTTAATGGACTGAATCTGGCGATCGAAGCCCACGGGATTTTTGGCCAGGTTTGCCTCGACGGTGCGGCCGGCAATGTTCCAGCGGCCCATGCGTCCGCCGGCGGGGACGTAGGCATCGAGCGTGGGCTGCAGGTGCGCCGTATCCACGCCCAACTCATGTGCGGCAAAGAATGCGGCGGCAACGTTGTAGACCATGTACAGACCGTTGTAGCGCGTGGCGATGTGTACGGCAGCCGCGTTGGACGCAGATCCAAAGACCAGGTCAAAATCGTAGCCGTCGCAGCCGAGCTCCACGCCCGTCACGCGACGGACAAGCGCAGGGCGTGCCCAACCGCACGAGGGGCAATGGTAGGCGCCGAGCTGGCCGTATTGCACATAGTCATACTCCAGCGGCGCGTTGCACTGCGAGCAAAAACGCGAGTCGCTAATGCGATCGGACTCGGTGTCCGTGGCGCCGTCGATGCCAAAGGCGATGCTCATATTGGGGACGCGCGCGGCGATCGAGGCGCACAGCGGATCGTCGGCGTTATAGATGAGCGTCGTTGTCGGCGAAAGCTCCAGCGCGTGGGCGATGACGTCCTGGGTGTGGTCGATCTCACCGTAGCGGTCCAGCTGGTCGCGGAACAGGTTGAGCAGCACAAAGTAGGTCGGCTTGAGCTTGGGCAGGACGCGCGCCGTGTAGAGCTCGTCGCACTCAAAGACGCCTACGCGCTTGCTGCTGGCGGTTCGCTTAAGGTTGCCACGCGCCTCGAGCAGGGCACCAACCACGCCCGGCTCCATGTTGTTTCCGGCGCGGTTGCATACCACGGTGGCGCCGCTGGCGGCAACGGCATCGGCGATGAGGTTGGAGGTGGTGGTCTTACCGTTGGTGCCGGTGATCACCACGCTGCGGTCGACAAGGCCCGCGAGGTCGCTTAGCAGCTCGGGGTCGATCTTCATGGCGATGCGGCCGGGGAGTACGCCGCCCTGGCGCTTAAGGACGGAGCGCAGCCCCCAGCGGGCGATATCGCTCGAGGTGCAGGCGAGAGATGAGCGGAAGTTCATGAAGCCGTTCCTAACGTGAATGACATGGTCGTGGCGTTTGCGCCGTTAAAAGCCGTAACGGCGCGCAAATTCCTGGGCAAGCTGCGATACGTCTTCGCAAGCGCTGGCCCAGGGGGCAAAGTCGGGAGTATCCGAGATGATGCCGTCGGCCTCCCAAACTGCCTGATGCGAAAGGTCCCAGGGGTCGTGCGGTTCGGGCCGGCAGGGAAGGTACGGCGTCTGATACATGGGGTTCAGCAAAAAGAACGCGCCGCCCTCGCAGCGGTTGGCAAACTCACGCAGCGCGCGTGTCGCCGGGCGCATCTTGTTCGTTTTGAACAGCAAGATCGTGCGGGCGAGCAGGTACCAGGGGGAGTTCTCGAGGGCATCGGCCCCCATCTGCTCCTCGAGCTGGTGGGCCAGGGCAAAAAAGCCGTCCTCGTCTTCTAGGCGAGCGAGGGCGAGTAGCACGGTGCCTGCAGCTCGGGTGGGATAGCCTTCCGCCTTAAGGACGCGGCGGGCGTAGTTGGCGGCAGCACGGTAGCGAGCGCTCGCCATGCACAGCTGCGAGATGGCCTCGAGCGTGTGGAGCCACCCGATAAGAGCCGGCTCGCTTACGGTGAGATCGGCCGCCGTCACGCCGTCTGCCAGCACCTTGTTGGCCCAGTAGTGCGGGGCCTCCATGTCGAACCCGGGCACGCTTTGCTGCAGGTAATCGGTCGTGGTCGCCTCGAGTTTCATCAGGTCGCCCAGACAGGCGTCGACGGGCGTGTCCGCCAAAATGATGGCGAGCAGCTGGGCATCGACGGCCAGCGCGTCGACGCGGACGATCTTGAGCAGCTCATCGCGCGTATCGTCGAACAGGTGGTTGCGCGTCTGTTCAAACTCCTCGTCGCTGCCCATGTCCTCGATGCGATGGAGCTCGTCGAGCAGGTGGCGGTGGACGCCTGCATAGGACAGCAGTGCCTGGGCATGCTCGGTCTGCGCATACTTATGAGGGTTGACGCTCACGTCGTTATGGACAAGCTCGCGTGCTGCATCGGTGAGTTCGGGGTGCGACGCAAGGTAGGCGCGCTCCAGGTAGGCGGGGATGTAGACGCTCGGATCCATTAGAGGTCTCCTCCCTTAAACGGCAGGCCCTGCTCGGCCGCCCGCAGGATGCGCTCGTCAATCTGGGAACGCACGATATCGTTGGTGGCGACCCAGGCGGCAAAGCTGGCGTTGTCGGGGGCGCCCAAGCCCTCTTGCAGTACCGGCGTCGCCTCGGACAGCGCAAGGACAAGCTCGTCGGTGGAGCCCACGCCCACGTTGACGCGGGCATAGACGCCATCGGGAAACTCGGTTTGGAAATAGAGCGCCTCGGCTGCGTGTGGGCACGAGCGTGCAAGGATGCGCAAGTAGTGCTCGGCACCCTCGTAGTCCAGCTCGCGCCAGGCAGCGCTCATCAGCGCGATGAGCGTCCATGGGTCCAAGTCGCGCTCCGCGTCCTTGGGACGACGGCGTAGCGGCGTGTTGGTGAGATAGGGGACGGAGTGGGCAGAGCGAAAGCGCTTGAGCTCCTCGGCGGGGTATTCGAGCTTAGCCATGGCGAGCATTGCGGTGTGGCGGACGCCGGCCGGATCGTTGGGGGCAAAGTCGAGGCTGCAGTTTGCGGCTTCGAGCGACATGCGATAGCGGCCGCTAATGAGGGCGCGTGACGCAAGGGCGGCAAGCCAGCGCAGGTAGGGACGGCGCATAAGGTCGCCTGCGGCCTCACGCTCGTAGGGGTCCTGCGCCGAGGCGATCTTGAGTGCCAGGTCGTGCTCGACTTCATCGCGCTTGGATACCAAGTACTGTACGTACTCCTCGTTGGAGTTGGCGGTGAGGGCGGTCAGCATGCGCTGGGCATCCCAGTTGGTGGGGTCGAGCGCGGCTGCCTCGCGAAGCATGTTCTCGGCAGCGGCCTCTTCTTGCTCTGCCTGGGTATCGTCAGGGATAAAGGGAATGCGGTAGTCGACAGCCTCGACCACCTTGGCAATGAGGTGCCCGGCGCGGTCGCGGTCGTGCACGATGAGCGGCGCGGGGTTGCGGGTGAATTGTTCCATCAGACGCTCTACGGCGGCACCGTCGGTGAGCGGGATATTGTCGCGGCGCAAGGCCTCAAGAACGAGGCGATGGCAATCCTCTTGAAGGGGATCGAATGCCATGGGGCCTCCTTTGCTGCGGTTAGGGTTCAAATGTCTCTATATAAGGTTCTAGTTTACCCGCATGTGGCACACCGGGGGTGCCGCACTTGGACATGCACCTTTGCACCACGAAGACGGATGTCGCACAAATGTCGGCACCTTGGACGACTGAGTGGTATCACGATGCCGCAAACGGTCGATTTTTGGCGGCGAACGGGGCACATTTTGGAGGGCCACAGTCCTGCCCGGGATATGTGGTCAACCTTGATAAAACGTTTGCCCAGCTTGGGAGTATGAATGCCCCACAAGGGTCTTCAGGGATAGAAAAAACGTTTCATCATTGTCGGCTTTAGGTGAATAACTGACCAACCAGAACGGTAGAATAGTGTTTGTCTGAGCGTTGAGACGTTTAGACATCGCGCATTGTCATCGCCGGCAACGCGCAAAACGGTCCTAACGGAGCCAATCGGGTGCTCCGTTATATACGCAAGTCTAAGAGGGGCTTGTTTAGGAGGCACAGTATGGGACGTTTTACCAATCCTCGCGATCTGTACTTTGGTGAGGGCGCTCGCCACGAGGTGAAGAACCTCAAGGGCAAGAAGGCCATCATCGTTTCTGGCGGCAGCTCTATGCGCCGCGGCGGGTTCCTGCAGGACGTTGAGGCCGACCTCAAAGAGGCCGGCATGGAGGTCAAGCTGTTCGAGGGCGTCGAGTCCGATCCGTCCATCGAGACGGTCATGAAGGGCGCCGAGGCCATGCGCGAGTTCGAGCCCGACTGGATTATCGCCATCGGCGGCGGCTCGCCCATCGATGCCGCTAAGGCCATGTGGGTCTTCTACGAGTATCCCGAGGAGTCCTTCGATAACATCATCCAGCCGTTCAGCTTCCCCGAGCTGCGTCAGAAGGCTCACTTCTGCGCCATCTCCTCTACCTCCGGTACCGCTACCGAGGTCACTGCCTTCTCCGTCATTACCGACTACGCCAAGGGCATCAAGTACCCGCTGGCCGACTTCAACATCACCCCTGATGTCGCCATCGTCGACCCCGAGCTCACCTACACCATGCCCGCCAAGCTGTGCGCTCACACCGGCATGGACGCTCTGACCCACTGCATGGAGGCCTACGTTTCCACCTGCGCTTCCATGTTCACCGACGCCAACGCTCTGCACGGCATCCGCGAGATCGTCGAGTGGCTGCCCAAGTCCTATGCTGGCGACCATGAGGCCCGTCAGCACATGCACGAGGCTCAGTGCATCGCCGGTATCGCCTTCTCCTCGGGCCTGCTCGGCATCGTTCACTCCATGGCTCACAAGACCGGTGCTGCCTTCGAGAACGGCCACATCATCCACGGTGCTGCTAACGCCATGTACCTGGGCAAGGTCATCCAGTGGAACTCCAAGGATCCCCGTGCTGCCGAGCGTTATGCTTACGTGGCCAAGGAGATCCTGCACCTTCCCGGCGAGACCAACGAGGAGCTCATCGCCGCGCTCGTCCAGAAGATTCGCGACCTCAACGACCAGCTCAACATTCCGCAGTCCATCAAGGATTACGCGAATGGTGGCGTGAAGGTCGACGCCGAGAACCCGCAGATGGTCTCCGAGGAGGAGTTCCTCGCCAAGCTTCCCGAGATCGCCGCGAACGCCGAGACCGACGCCTGCACGCCCGAGAACCCGCGTGAGACCAAGGCTGCCGACTTCGAGAAGATTCTCAAGGCCTGCTACTACGACACCGACATCGATTTCTAATCGACTCTTGTTATCGTAACGAGGGGCTCCGCACGTATCTGTACGGAGCCCCTTTCTTTTTTATTTTAGAGAATGGGATAGTTATGGCTGCAATTTTCAATAGCCCCAGCAAGTACATCCAGGGCCCGGACGAGCTGGCCAAGCTCGGTTCCTATGTCGAGCCGCTCGGTGCTAAGGCCCTCGTCATCGTGACGCCTTCGGGCAAGAAGCGTGTCGGTGCCAAGATCGAGGGCGGTTTTGCCGAGGCTAAGGCCGAGCTGCTGTTTGAGGACTTTAACGGCGAGTGCTCCAAGGGCGAGGTCGATCGCCTGGTTGCGCTCGCTCGCGACGACGGTTGCGACATCATCGTCGGCGTCGGTGGCGGCAAGATTCTCGACACCGCGAAGGCCGTTGCCTATTACCTGGAATCCCCGGTTATCATTTGCCCCACCATTGCTTCGACCGATGCCCCGTGTTCGGCGCTTTCGGTGCTCTATACCGATGACGGCCAGTTCGACAAGTACCTCTTCCTTAAGGCAAATCCCAATATCGTCCTGATGGATACGACGGTTATCGCGGCGAGCCCGGTGCGCCTGACGGTTTCCGGTATGGGCGATGCGCTCGCAACCTACTTTGAGGCCCAGGCGACGCATGATGCCGACGGTGGCACCTGCGCTGGCGGCAAGGGTGGTATGGCCGGCCTGGCGCTTGCCAAGCTCTGCTACGAGACGCTTATGGCCGATGGCGTCAAGGCCAAGGTCGCGCTGGAGAAGGGTGCGCTCACTCCTGCCGTCGAGCACATCATTGAGGCCAATACGCTGCTTTCGGGCATTGGCTTTGAGAGCTCGGGCCTTGCTGCTGCTCATGCCATCCACAATGGCTTGACGATGCTGCCCGAGTGCCACGGCATGTACCACGGCGAGAAGGTCGCCTTCGGCACCATCGTCCAGCTGGTACTCGAGGACGCTCCGACTGAGAAACTCGAGGAAGTCTTGGGCTTCTGCATTGAGCTGGGCCTGCCGGTTACGATGAAGGAACTTGGCGTTGCCGAGCTTACGCGCGAGCAGGCCATGATTGTTGCCGAGGCCGCCTGCGCGCCCGATGACACCATGTGCAACATGCCGTTTGAGGTGACGCCCGAGATGGTCGCAAACGCCATTCTGGGTGCAGACGCACTGGGCCACTACTATCTCATGGATGAGTAAATCAAGCTAAGGAAGGGGCAAAGCAAGCAGATGGCTTTGCCCCTTTTTTGCTATGGTGCAAACTAACCTGACCCCATCGCACCAAGTTGGTGCAAGGGGGTCAGGTTACTTTGCACCAATCGTTGTTTGATGAAGGGCGGGTTCTCGTATGGCGCTTCCTATGGTTTACGGTGGTCCTGGCCGGTATGTTCAGGGGCCGGACGAACTTTCGCGTCAGGGCAGGTATTTGTCATGGTTGGGCTGCGCTGCCTATGTCTTGTTTGACCAGGGCACCGAGGATCGGCTGTGCAGGCAGATCGTCGATGGATTTCTGGACGACGATTTGAGTGAGCCGTTCTTTAAGATTTATGACGGTCCGTGTACGGAAGAGGCCGTTGTCGAAATGGCTAAGGAAGCCCAGGCTGAGTATTGCGACATGGTGGTGGGTATTGGCGGCGGCAAGATGCTCGATATCGCCAAGGCCGTTGCGTTTTATGCCGAGTTGCCGTTGTGCGTATGTCCCACGGCGGCTTCGATGGACGGTCCGTGCAGCGCGATTTCGGTGCTGTATCACGAGGATGGATCGTTCGACCGCTACCTGATGCTTGAGAAGAATCCAGACCTAGTTGTGGTCGATACCAACGTGCTCGCGGCAGCCCCGCTGCGTATGACGGTCGCCGGCATGGGCGACGCGCTGGCAACGTACTTCGAGGCACGTTCGTGCGCCGCGGCGCATGGCGCCAACGAGCATGGTGGCGCGCCGGGACACTTGGCCTTGGTTGCGGCTCGCGCCTGCTATGACACGCTTATGGAGTGCGGCGTCGCTGCCAAGCGCGATCTCAAGAAGGGGCGTATATCGCCGGCGGTTGAGCGTCTGATCGAGTGCAATATTCTGCTCTCGGGCGTCGGCTTTGAGAGCGGTGGCTTGGCGTTGGCACATGCCATCGCCAACGGTCTGACGATTCTGCCCGAGTGCAAGGCCATGCACGGCGAGGCCGTGGCATTTGGCCTGGTGGTCCAGCTGCGCCTGGAGCGTGCGCCCGAGCTTGATCAGGTGCTCGAGTTTTGCCAGCGCGTCGGTCTGCCGACGACGCTCGAGGAGCTGGGTCTTGGCGAGATTTCCGATGCCGATCTGCAGGGTGTTGCAAATGCGGTCTTTAGAAACGCGCGCAATATGGCTAACGAACAGGCCAAGGTGACCAAACAAAAACTCGTGCAGCTCATGTGCGAGGCATAGTTTGGCGCTTGATTGCCCTTGATCAATCGAGGCGGCGATAGGCCATGGGCTATTTGCTTCAAAGGTGCTCCGCGTGTAATTTGCCCGAGGCGTGGGCCGATAGCGTATCATTATCTCTTGCTTGTTTGCACTGCTCAGGGAGGGGCCGCGCATGGCGCAGGAACACGATCTGTTTGATGACATTATCGAGATCAGCAAGGGTTTCGACTTTCTTAAAAACCCGCTTGGCGGCGTGACCGATGCACTCGATCCGTCGGCGCCGCAGTGGAATCCTGCTGACTACAAGGAGCGTCCGCGCGGCAACACCATTCCGTGCTTGACCTGCAAAAACGAAAAGAGCGGCTGCACCGCGTGCATGGACGTGTGCCCGGTCAACGCTATCGAGGTCGAGGAAGACTCCATCGAGATCCTCGACTCCTGTCGCAAGTGCGGCCTGTGCGCCGCTGCCTGTCCGACCGAGGCGATCATCTCGCCGCGCCTGGCGCCCAAAAACCTGTATGACGATATCGTCTCTGCTGCTACGAGCCACGAGACCGCCTACGTCACCTGCACGCGCGCCCTCAAGCGCATGCCGCGTGAGAACGAAGTCGTCGTTGCCTGCGTGGGCGATATTACGGCCGAGACCTGGTTCTCGGTACTGGCGGACTATCCCAACGTGAGCGTCTACCTGCCACTGGGCGTGTGCGATAAGTGCCGTAACACCGGCGGTGAGGACATTCTGGGCGAGGCAATCGCTACTGCCGAGGAGTGGGCCGGTACGGGCATGGGCCTGGAGGTCGACCCTAAGAGCCTCAAATGCCATAAGCGCCGCGAGTACGAGCGCAAGGAGTACATGGAAAAGATCGCCCGCACCACGGGCCTGACGGTGACCAAGCTCAATCCGGCGACGGCGGCGCTGGCCTCGGTGACGCAGAAGTTGAAGGCCCATCGCCATCAGATTACCCAGTTGGAGCGCACGCTCAACACCATGTGCGGCACCACGACGACCAAGCGTCGCCGTTCGCTCACGCACGGGCGCCAACTGGTACTCTCGACTCTGCAAAACCATCCCGAGCTTGCCCAGAACATGCAGGTGAGCACGCCGGAGTGCGATTTTGACAAGTGCACGTCGTGCGGCGAGTGCGTCAACGTGTGCCCCACGTTTGCCTGCGATCTGGTGGGAAGCGGCCGCTTTGCGTTGGAGTCCACGTATTGCTTGGGCTGCGGTGCCTGCGTCAAGGTGTGCCCCGAGCATGCGCTCAAGTTGGTTGAGCACGACGCGTCCAATCTGGTCGTCGTCGATCCCGAAGCCGAGGAAAAGGCCGCCCAGAAGGCGAAGGCTCACGAAGAAGCTGAGAAGGTCAAGGCCGAAGCAAAGGCCAAGCTCGACAAGATGCTCGATCAGGTGGAGAAGCTCGCGGACTAGCTAAAAGAGCGTAAATGATGGCCGGTGGGACAGGTACTGCCCCACCGGCCAAAAAAGTTGCGGTGGAATAGTTCCTGTTTTGCCCTTAAGCTGGCCATTCTAGGAGCTATTCCACCGCAACTAATAGATGGTTAGTTCATGCTGCTTTGGTGGCCGGTTCGACCGGTACCGTTGCGCGTCACGGTTTCATGGAGCAAAAAGAACCCGGGGACCTGTTTGGTCTCGGTGTATTCCATAAGGATGCCGTCGGCGTTGTAGGTCTGCCCGCGTATAACGGCGAGTGCGTTAAAGTCGTCGAGATCGAGCACGCGCGTATCCTCGGGCGTGGGATGCTCGATCGTTACATCGCGTTTGCCCGTGGCAATCTTAATGCCAAGATCTTCTTCGAGGTAACGATAGATCGAGTCGTTGACAATCTCGGGTGTCAGCCCCGGTACTTGTGAACTTAGGTAATAGGAGTCGTCGGAGCACACGGCTTGTCCGTCTGCATAACGGATGCGTTTGGCGCGCGTAAGCTCGCAGCCTTCGGGAAACCCGGTAATCCTGGAGAGTGCCTTGCTACAGACGAGGAGCTCAAAGACGGTGGTGACAGTCTTGAGCTCAAAGCCTCGGCTGGTCGCGATTTCCTTAAAGGTCTCGAGTCCGCCGCCGCCACGACTCTTCTCGTCACTGATGTTGCGAATGACGCGCATGCCTTTGCCTTGCTGGGGGAGCACGTAACCATCTGCCGCAAGCATCGAGATGGCGCGACGGACCGTCATGCGCGAACAGTCAAACAGCTGCGTGAGCTCAGTCTCCGAAGGCAGATAACTCTGATAGGCGTATGTGCCGTCGTCAATCGACTGCTTCACGTTGTCATAAATAGTTTGGAAGATGGCTCGCGCCATGACGGTCTCCTAGAGTTGGGTGCGTGAACGGCGGATGAGGGCCGTCCGCGCAGGTGTCAATCGATTTACTTGCTGGGATCGATTATATATTTGCCCATGGCACGCAGGGCCGGGTCTGACAGGATGGCGCCGAGTTCGTCGAGGGAAGCCACCTTGGCGACCATCGAAGAAACGTCGATTCTGCCCGAGTCGATGAGCTCGAGTGCGCGACGCTGCGTATAAGGGTTGATGAAGGACGAGGTGAGCACAAGCTCCTTCTGGAAGACCTCGAAGGGCTTGACGGTGATCGTCTCATCGGGCTTGGTAAGTCCGAACATCATAACCGTGGCCTTATGGCCGGCGATTCTAATGGCCTGCTCAATGGTGACGGGCTTACCGACACATTCGATTACAACGTCGACGTTGCCGACGCCCTCCTGCTTCAGGCGGGCTGGGACGTCCTCGTGGATGGAATCAATTGCCAGATCGGCGCCGAGTTTGAGCGCAACCTCGCGTTTGCCCTCGACGGGCTCGAGCAAAACGACTTTGGTAGCACCAGCGTTTTTGGCAAGCTGCATCATGAGCAGGCCGATCATGCCACCGCCGATAACGACAACCGTGCTGCCGGGCTTGATGTTGCACATATCGATGCCGTGCAGGCAGCACGCCACGGGCTCGGTCATGGCGCCCTGCTCAAAGCTGGTGTGATCCCCCAGTTTGTAGACTTGCTGCATATCGACGGAGCAGTACTCCGCAAAGCCGCCGTTAACGGTGGTGCCGTAGCCGGTCATATGCTCGCAGTAGTGGTTGATTCCGTCACGGCAGGGTTCGCAGCAGCCGCAGGGATGGTTTGGGTCGATGCACACGCGATCGCCCGGCTTAAAGCCGGTGACATCGCAGCCCACGGCCTCGATAACGCCAGCGAACTCATGACCAAGGATTGTGGGCGGGGTAACGTCGGCTGCGCCCTTGTCGCCTTCATAGATATGCACGTCGGTGCCGCAGACGCCGCAAGCTTTGACGTTGATCAGAACGTCACGCTTGCCCACGGCCGGTTTTGTCGAATCCTCGACCCTGAGATCGTGCTTTCCATAGAAGACCGCGCTTTTCATGGTGACTCCTTAACGTGGCGGTGAATGTTGTAATGAAGTATAGGTATGCAAACATCCTTATACAAGCCTATCTAGACAAGTTGATAAATATTTTGTTTAAGAAGTTTTAGACAAACAGGCAATAACAGGCAAAACCTTTGAAATAAACCGTTCACCGTCAATTATCGACCGCTGACCGAACATGGAAACCGTATTAACTTGTCTAGATAAGTGATATGATAAAAATAGAAGCGCAAGAAGTCAGGGAAGCGGGCCCACCCGTCCTATTGCACGAGGTACACGCAAACGGCGCGTCTGCGGTCTCGAGTGAAGCCAAAACCGCAGCGCTCCGAATGAAGAGAGGGGGATTCCCCGTCATGATGCAAAAGATACAACGTTTCGGCGGTGCAATGTACACGCCTGCAATTCTTTTCGCATTTTCCGGAATCGTCGTCGGCCTGGGTACGTTGTTTACCACCGAGGCGATCTTTGGCGAGATGGCCACTGCGGGTCATCTTTGGTTTGATTGCTGGAATGTGCTGCTCCAGGGTGGTTGGACGCTCTTTAACCAGATGCCGTTGCTGTTTTGCGTAGCGTTGCCAATCTCGCTCGCGAACAAGCAGAACGCTCGCTGCTGCATGGAGACTTTGGCCATCTACCTTACCTTCAACTACTTTGTAAGCACAATCTTGGGGCAGTGGGGCCCTGTCTTTGGTGTCGACTACTCTGTCGAGGCGGGCAGCGGTACTGGTCTTGCCACTATCGCAAGCATCAAAACGCTTGACATGGGCATCATGGGCGCGCTCATTATCTCTGGTATCGCCACGATGCTGCATAACAAGTTCTTCGACACCGAACTTCCTGAGTGGCTGGGCGTGTTCTCGGGCTCCGTGTTCATCTATATGATCGGTTTCTTCGTTATGGTTCCGGTCGCTCTTATCGCCTGCCTGGTGTGGCCGCATGTTCAGGCTGCTATCTCCGCCTTCCAGGGATTCATCCTTTCCGCCGGTACGTTTGGCGTGGGTGTCTTTGCTTTCTTCGAGCGCGTGCTGATCCCTACAGGCCTTCACCACTTTATCTATACGCCGTTCTATTACGACAACGCGGCGGTCAATGGCGGCATCTTTGCCGCTTGGGCTAACATCCTGCCCCAACTGGCTGCCGATCCGAGCATTGCTCTTAAGGATGCCGCACCCTGGGCTGCCTATACCTGCCCTGGATGGACTAAAGTCTTCGGCTCGCTTGGCGTCGCCATTGCGTTTTATATGACCGCCAAGCCCGAGCGCAAGCAGCGCGTCAAGGCTCTGCTCATTCCCGTCACCCTTACCGCTATGCTTTGCGGTATCACCGAGCCGCTTGACTTCACCTTCCTGTTCATCGCGCCCGGCCTGTTCGTCGTCCACTGCGTGCTCGGAGCGCTCGGCTGCATGGCTCAAAACCTCCTTGGCGTCGTGGGCATCTTCGACGGCGGCATCATCTCGATGCTCTCGTGGGACTGGCTGCCCCTTTGGGCCGCACACGGTCTGCAGTACACCATCTCCATCCTTGTCGGTCTGTGCTTTACCGCCCTTTGGGTCGTGGTCTTCCGTTTCCTGATCGTCAAGTTCGACTTTAAGACCCCCGGTCGCGAGGATGACGATGTTGAGGTCGAGCTCAAGTCCAAGGCCGACTACAAGCAAAAGCAGAGCGGTGCTGCTGCTGGCAAATCGGTCGCCCAGAGTAAAGATGATGAGCGCTTGGTGCTTGCCGAGAACATCCTCGATCTGCTCGGTGGCACGGATAACATCATCGATGTAACTAACTGCGCTACCCGTCTGCGCGTTAACGTCAAGGACAAGAGCGTCGTTGCACCCGAGGCTTCCTTCAAGGCGATCGGTACGCATGGCTTGGTGATCCAAGGTCAGTCAATCCAGGTCATCATCGGCCTTACCGTCCCGCAGGTTCGCGAGAAGTTCGAGAGTCTTCTGAAGTTCGAGAGTCTTCTGTAAACCATCGTCCATCGAAACAATCGGCCTTGCAGAGCCGGTATGCACCGCAAGGCCGATTCTAGAGATAAAAAACTCCACTTCTAGGTAACAATTCCAAACCGTACAGGCCGCGTGCGGGGATGGATTGAGCAAGCGGCCAGAATGAGGAGGACATCATGTCCAAGAAAAACTATGCCGTGACCATTGCCGGCGGTGGCTCTACCTTCACTCCGGGCATTGCCCTGATGCTGCTTGAGGAGCGCGACCGCTTCCCGGTCAACAAGGTGACCTTCTACGACAACAACGCCGAGCGCCAGGAGACCGTGGCCAAGGCCTGCGAGATCTACTTCCACGAGAACGCTCCCGAGGTTGAGTTCAACTACACCACCGATCCCGAGACCGCATTCACCGGGACCGACTTCGTCCTTGCTCACATCCGCGTCGGCCTGTACGCCATGCGTGAGCTCGACGAGAAGATCCCCCTCAAGTACGGCTGCGTTGGTCAGGAGACCTGCGGCGCCGGCGGTATCGCCTACGGTATGCGCTCCATCGGCGGTGTCATCGAGATCCTGGACTACATGGAGAAGTACAGCCCCAACGCCTGGATGCTCAACTACTCCAACCCCGCGGCCATCGTCGCCGAGGCCTGCCGCGTGCTGCGCCCCAACAGCCGCATCATCAACATCTGCGACATGCCGATTGACCTCATGGATAAGATGAGCCGTATGTGCGGCATCAAGGATCGTCGCGAGCTGCAGTACAGCTACTACGGCCTCAACCACTTTGGTTGGTGGAGCAAGATCTACGACAAGGAGGGCAACGACCTCATGCCGCAGATCAAGGAGCACATGGCAAAGAACGGCTACTTGGACGGCATTGAGCACGAGGCCGGTAAGGAGCAGCACGTCGAGGAGAGCTGGATTCACACCTTCGGCAAGGCCAAGGATGTCTATGCTGTCGATCCCGAGACGATTCCCAACACCTACCTCAAGTACTACCTGTACCCGGACTATGTTGTCGAGACGTCTGACCCCAACTACACTCGCGCCAATGAGGTTATGGACGGCCGCGAGAAGAAGGTCTTTGGTGCTTGCCGCGACATCATCGCCAAGGGTACTGCCAAGGACGGCGGCTTTGAGCCCGACGTACACGCCAACTACATCGTCGACCTTGCCTGCGCGCTGGCCGAGAACACGCTCGAGCGCTTCCTGCTGATTGTCCCCAACGATGGCGCTGTGCCCAACTTCGACCCGACGGCCATGGTCGAGGTGCCTTGCATCGTCGGTTCCAACGGCTTTGAGAAGATTTGCCAGGGCCCGATTCCGCAGTTCCAGAAGGGCCTGATGGAGCAGCAGGTTTCCGTCGAGAAGCTCGTTGTCCAGGCTTGGGTCGAGGGCAGCTACCAGAAGCTCTGGCAGGCGCTCACGCTCTCCAAGACCATTCCTTCGGCGAGCGTTGCCAAGCAGATCCTGGACGAGCTCATCGAGGCCAACAAGGATTTCTGGCCCGAGCTTAAGTAAGGACTGCTGTCTCGAACTCTCACGCATCTCTGCTTCATTTGCGCCGCCGCGGTGTCCGGATTCGCCCGGATGCTGCGGCGGCGCTATACTTATGCAGTTTGAAGTACCTGTACCAAAAGGAGCTGTCGTGTCCCTTTCCATCGGTATCGTGGGCCTGCCCAACGTGGGCAAGTCGACGCTGTTCACCGCGCTTACCAAAAAGACCGGCCTTGCCGCCAACTACCCGTTCGCCACGATCGACCCCAACGTGGGTATCGTCGATGTGCCCGATAGCCGCCTGCAAAAGCTCGCCGACATCGTCAACCCGGGCCGCATTGTGCCGGCTACGGTCGAGTTTGTCGACATCGCGGGCCTGGTGAAGGGTGCCAACGAGGGCGAGGGCCTGGGCAACCAGTTCCTGGCCAACATTCGCGAGACCGATGCCATCTGCGAGGTCGTGCGCTACTTTAAGGACCCCAACGTTATGCGCGAGGTGGGGCGCACGGGCGAGTTCGTCGATCCCGCCGGCGATGCCGACACCATCATGACCGAGCTTATCCTGGCCGACATGGGCACGCTCGAGAAGCAGCTGCCCAAGCTCGAGAAGGAGGCCAAGCGCGACAAGGAGCTCATGCCCAAGTTCGAGGTCGCCAAGCGCCTGCTTGCCTGGCTCAACGAGGGTAAGCGCGCCGCGTCCATGGAGATGACCGACGAGGAGCGCGCCGCTGCCAAGGGCCTGTTCCTGCTCACCATGAAGCCCATCCTGTACGTGGCCAACGTGGACGAGGACATGCTCAACGAGGACCTGACGCCCATCGACGGTGTCAAGCCGTTGCCCATCTGCGCCAAGATCGAGGCCGAGCTTTCCGAGCTCGATCCCGAGGACGCGGCCGACTACCTGGAGAGCCTGGGCCTGGAGCAGCCCGGCCTGGACGTGCTCGCGCAGGCAGCCTACAAGCTGCTCGGCCTGCAGTCGTTCTTTACGGCTGGCGAGATGGAGGTCAAGGCCTGGACGGTGCGTCAGGGCGCGACCGCCCCGCAGGCCGCCGGCGTCATCCACACCGACTTTGAGCGCGGCTTTATTAAGGCCGAGGTCATTGGTTACGACGACTACATCGAGCTTGGTGGCGAGCAGGGCGCCAAGGCTGCCGGCAAGCTGCGTATTGAGGGCAAGGACTATGTTATGGCCGATGGCGACGTCGTGCACTTCCGCTTTAACGTGTAAGGACGACGCATATGTTTAAATATGGCAAAAAAGCTGGCTACATGGGTATTGCGCTGCTCGTACTTGCGGTGATTCCGCTGGTGGTCGCAGCGTGTGTTATCCCCAACATTGGTCCCGAGGTGGCAACAAAGTTTAATGCTGCCGGCGAGGCGACGCGCTGGGGCAAAAGCTACGAGTTGCTGGCGTTGCCGGTGCTCAATCTGCTGCTGAGCGTGGCGACGTACTTTACGGCGGGACGCCAGGCAAAAAACAACGATGACTCCGCCGCCATGGCACGCATCGTGTGCGAGCGCTACCTGCGCAACGGTTGCATCACGGGTGTATTTCTCAACGTAATCAACGTCTACTTTATGTATTCGGCGATTACCGGTATGGGCTTTGGCCTGGGCTTTTAGCTTGCGCCTTTAGGCAACGAGCCTGCAAGCATATTCGATGGCTGCTGCGAGGCCGCCGCTCGATCGTGGTTGAAAGACCATGTCGGCGGCGGCCTCGTTTTCGTATCCGGCACCGCGAAGGGCGAGCGCGACGCCGGCTTCCAGGAGAAGGGGCAGGCCACGCTGGCTGGTTACGATTACGGCAGCCTGATTGAGCGAGCGGCTGTGCGCTTGGCATTGGGTGGCAAGCGCACCTTGCGCCGGACAAGGGACCAGAACGGCGGCGACGCGACTTGATAGCAATGCAAATGCTGTGCGCTCATCGGGCGAAAGATATTCTGCTTCAACGACGACGAGCTTGGGCGGTGCGCTGTTTGTGCGAAGCGTGGCTCGGTACGTGCGGACCGAAGAACCCGACATAGAAAACTCCTGTGTATTCGGCAAAACGTAAACTATAGTTTACGTTTATGTTCGGCTCCATTTCAAACTCGGCTGCATGGACGAACGTGCGAAACAGATTCTTGGCAGGCGGGTCGAAGAGACACGCAGAGACCTTGGTATCTCCAAGGTTGATTTTTGTGTGGCGACAGGAATCAGCCGACCCTACCTCGACCGAATCGAAGATGGGACGGCAAATTTCACGCTCAAGGTTCTATTTAAGATCGCGCCCGCACTCGGCATGACGGTGTCAGAGCTTCTCGAGGGGATCGAATAGGGGATACCCGTCGACAACTGAATTAGGTCATCGGGATTCGGTCGTGGTTGACTTGGCTGTAGAACAGGCGCTGGATCTCGGCGGCATCACGTGACTGGCCGAGTGCCCACATGGTCTTGGCCACAAGCGTCTCGGTGGTCATGTCGTCGCCGCGCAGAATGCCCGGATGATCGGCGTAAGCACGGCCGACCTCATAAACGCCCAGATCGAGGCCCTCTTCGGGGACCTGCGTGGTCATAACGACGGTGCGGCCCGAATCGACCCAGCGGAAAATCGCCTCCTGGAATGACTCGCCGGACTCGCCAAACTCGGGAATACCGCCAATGCCAAAGGTCTCAAGAATTACAGCATCGTAGCTATCGGCTAGGGCGTCCAGGATACCCGGGTTCACGCCGGGCGTAAGCTTAAGGACAAACACGCGCGGGTCGATGCTGTTGTAGAAACGCACCGGGTTTTCGCCCTGATGAGTGCCGTGGAGCCCGTTGCGCACGATGCGGTCGTTGCGGATGTAGGCAATGGGCGGATAGTTGACGCTAATGAACGCGTTAAAGCTCATGGTGCGCTGCTTGCGGGCGCGCGTGCCGGCAATGGCGACGCCACCAAACACAATCGACACATCGTGCGAGTGCTCGTCGAGCGCATAGAGCAGGCTCTGGTACAGATTGAGCTTGGCGTCGGTAAAGGGGTTGCCCATGGGCTTTTGCGAGCCGGTGAGTACGATGGGCTTGGGGCTGTCCTG
This sequence comes from uncultured bacterium, assembly GCA_905214105.1. Classification (GTDB taxonomy): domain Bacteria; phylum Actinomycetota; class Coriobacteriia; order Coriobacteriales; family Coriobacteriaceae; genus Collinsella. The sequence continues at coordinate 66,583 of CAJMKK010000004.1, read as the reverse complement.
AATCAGATAGGAAAGTGCTGCCGCGGTATAGCTCATGGTGTCGGTGCCGTGCAGAATCACGAAGCCGTCGTGGTCGGCATAGCCTTCGACGATGACGTCGCGGATACGCATCCAGTCACTGGGACGCATATTGGTACTGTCGATGTTCATGGGCTGCACGACGTCGAGCTCGCAGAGGCCTGAGATCTCGGGGACGCTCTGGGCGAGCTCCTCACCGGTCAGGGCGGGGGAGAGGCCGTTGCCGTCCTCGGTCGATGCGATGGTGCCGCCCGTGGCGATGAGAAGGATGCGCTTCATGCTGGTATTCCTATCGTATTTGCCGCCGCAGAGGCGGAGTCGTTCGGCAGTATTGTGGCACAGGGCGTCCAATGTTCAAACGTATTACATCATCCGTAACGTTTGGTAACACTTCAATTGCCGTCAAATAGGGGCCCTGGTCGTGCGTTTGCCGTGCGCTGATGGCTGCGAGGGACGAGAAACCCCATATAACGTGTACACTATGGAGGTTATTTTCGTTCATTCACGCGGGTGGGCACCGGCTCCCCGCCAACAAGAGGGGATACCATGGATCAAAAGGCTTCCGCAAAGGTCCTCGTACTCGACTTTGGTGCGCAGTACGGTCAGCTCATTGCCCGTCGCGTCCGCGACCTCAACGTGTATTCCGAGATTGTTCCCTGCGACATATCGGCCGATGAGATTCGCGAGATGAACGCCTCTGCGCTCATCCTTTCCGGCGGTCCGGCCTCCGTGTACGCCGAGGACGCTCCGTCCATCGACCCCGCCATCTTTGACCTGGGCCTTCCCGTCCTGGGCTTTTGCTACGGCCATCAGATTACGGCCGTGACGCTCGGCGGCAAGGTCGGCTACTCCGAGGTGGGCGAGTACGGCCGCGCTACCATCACACGCACGGCTGGCGCCAAGCTCTTTAACTCCACGCCCATGGAGCAGACCGTGTGGATGAGCCACCGCGATGCCGTCTCCGAGGTGCCCGAGGGCTTTACCGTTACCGCCAGCACCGACGTGTGCCCGGTTGCCGCCATGGAGTGCGTCGAGCGCAAGATTTTCACCACGCAGTTCCACCCCGAGGTCAAGCACTCCGAGTACGGTCAGCAGCTGCTGAGCAACTTCCTGTTTGAGATCTGCGGCTTGGAGCCCAACTGGAGCATGGACAACCTGGTCGAGACCATGACGGCCGAGTTCCGCGAGAAGGTCGGTGACGACCGCGTGATTCTGGCCCTGTCCGGCGGCGTCGACTCCTCCGTCGTGGCTGCGCTGGGCGCCCGCGCCGTGGGCAAGCAGATGACCTGCGTGTTCATCAACCACGGTCTGCTGCGCAAGGGTGAGCCCGAGCAGGTGGAGGAGGTCTTCACCAAGCAGTTTGACGTCGACTTTATCCACGTCCACGCCGAGGACCGCTATGCCGAGCTTCTGGCCGGTGTGACCGAGCCCGAGGAGAAGCGTCGCATCATCGGTACGCAGTTCTGGAAAGAGTTCTTCGCCGTGGCGCAGCAGCTCGAGACCGACGGCAAGCCGGTCAAGTATCTGGCTCAGGGCACCATCTACCCCGACATCATCGAGTCTGGCGCTCGCAAGACGGGCGGCAAGACGGCCACCATCAAGAGCCATCACAACCTGATCCCGTTCCCCGAAGGCGTGCACTTCGACCTCATTGAGCCGCTCGACCACTTCTTTAAGGACGAGGTCCGCGCGCTTGGTCTGGCGCTGGGCCTGCCGGGTCACATCGTGTTCCGTCAGCCTTTCCCGGGCCCGGGTCTGGCCATCCGCATTATCGGCGCGGTCGACAAGGAGAAGCTCGAGATTCTCAAGAACGCCGACGCTATCGTGCGCGAGGAGCTCGACGCCTACAACCAGCGTCTGTTTGAGCAGACCGGCGAGCGCAACTCCGAGCACAGCTGCTGGCAGTATTTCGCGGTCCTGCCCGACATCAAGTCCGTCGGCGTCATGGGTGACGAGCGCACCTATCAGCGCCCGATTATCCTTCGCGCTGTCGAGTCCAGCGATGCCATGACCGCCGACTGGGCCAAACTGCCCTACGACGTGCTGGCCCGCATCTCGGGCCGCATCGTGGCCGAGGTTCCCGGTGCCAACCGCGTGTGCTACGACATTACGTCCAAGCCGCCTGCGACCATCGAGTGGGAGTAGGCTGACAGGGTTTTGACCTGCTCTTTTGAGTATTGCACTGTGCTCCTGAGTTTCGTTTCGTACGAGAGTTACGGCAAAGCCGCCAGCGACGGCGGTGAGTAAAAACGATAATCTGGCCTCCGTTCCCGCGTTGGGACGGAGGCTTTTTCTTTGCCGTTTTACTCCCTTTCACCTGCGATTTCGCCATTTACTCCCCGTATTTCAAGATGACAAAGTACGGGTGGTATTCGGAAGAACGAGAGTAAGGATTTATCCCAAGTGAGTGGGCACGCGGTTCTCCATGCTATTTGGGACTAATAACCGCTAGAACATAAAGAGAGTGCTGGATGCGGGCCTTCAATTCGTCCCCGCGCTCTCTGGTCCTATCGTGCCGTCATCAAGCACCTTATTTACTCTGTGAAATATAATTCTGGATGCAAAAGGATATCCGCACGGAGGTTTCCAGCATGTCCAAGCTCAACATCGACCAGAAAACGATCAAGCTGCTCCTTACAGATAAGCATTCGGACTTCCTCATCCCAGATTACCAGCGACCTTACGCCTGGGGCGAAGACGAGTGTGCAACGCTATGGGACGATCTCTTCACCTTCGCGTTTCCCAACGACGACTGCGACGCCTTCGAAAGCACTAGTGATGAATACTTCCTCGGCCCCATTGTTACTTTCAAGAACGACGCAGGCCAGCTTGAAATAATCGATGGCCAGCAGAGACTTACAACCATCATGTTGCTGCTTAGGGCGTTTTACGACAAGTTCGCAAACATGAAGGACAAGCAATCAATTAAAGTGCGTGACTCGATTGCTGGCTGCGTCTGGAAGACCGATGAGTTCGACGACCCCGACATGAATGCACTGAAAATCGATTCAGAGGTGGCGAGCGATTCCGACAAAGATGAGTTTCTAGATATATTGCGCCACGGCTCCGTGGGCCCCATGGCCCACAGCGCCTATTCACGCAATTACGCCTTCTTCTCTAAAAGAATGGCCGAAATGGCAAGCGAGTGGCCAAGCTACATCGCCCTATTTGCCGCTCGCATTCTCAATAACGTAATCTTGCTTCCCATCGAAGCGGAATCCCAGGACACCGCGCTCAGAATCTTCTCGACTTTGAACGACCGTGGACTCCCGTTGGCAGACGCTGACATCTTTAAGAGCCAGTTCTACAAGCACTTCTCCATCGAGGGTCGCAAAGACGAGTTCGTTGCGCGTTGGAAAGTGCTTGAGGAAACAGCCAACCTCATTTTCAAACCAACCTCGGGCACGCCGCTCGACGAGCTTTTCACCCGCTATATGTATTATCGCCGTGCAAAGAAGGGCATCCGCGACACGACAACCAAAAGTCTACGCGACTTCTACAGCGACAGCTCGTACGAAATCCTACGCGAGGACGCGACGCTCGACGATTTGGAGTCTCTGCTCGATTTTTGGAAACGGGTTGATGCGCAGGAGGGCTTTTCCGAGCGTGTAGCACGCCGTCTATTCGTTCTCAATTATGCACCCAACGGCATGTGGGTTTATCTGTTGAGTACCTGGTTCCTGGCAAAGCGCAATACCAAAGGCGAGCTAGACGACAAAGAGCTCTACGATTTCCTTTGCTACATCACTGGATTCATCTACGCCTACTCACTTGAGCGTCCCGGCGTAAACGCCCTGCGCGGTCCCGTCTATCCCGCACTCATAGATATCGTAGAAGGTCGCAAGGTCGACTTTTCAGCCCATCTGTTCGACCGTGAAACAATTACGGGACGCTTCAGAAGCTATCAGTTCACCAACCAGCGTCGCTTCACACGATCGATGCTTGTTTGGTGGGCCTATTCAGATCCTAAGCAACCTCTCATGGACTTGGACACAACGCTCGAGATTGAACACATCTATGCAAGAAAGCGTAACGAGGTGCACCCGCTATCCAATCGCTCAAATCTTGAAGCACTAGGAAACAAGGCGATGTTGGAGAAGCGCGTAAATATTCGCGCCTCAGATTACCAACTGACGGATAAACGCAAGTATTATGAGGGCTATGTGAACGATAAGGGCGTTGAGGTGTCGGGGACCGCTGTTCGCGAACTCGTGGAAATTGCGCGATGCGGCGACTTCGCCGAGAGCGACATCGAAATGCGCACCGAGCGGATCATCACTACTTTTGTCGAGTGGCTTGGCAAGTTGGGCCTACTAAGGGAGTAAAACTTGATTCATCTTCGCTTATCGGTCTTGGACCCGGAAAAGCTCGTTGCTTTTGCTCAGTAGACGGACGTTGCCGTCTACTGCGGTTGCGTGCCAAACGTTGGTGTCAGCACCCCGGAAAAGGGGTGTGGCCACCGCCTAGAATCTTCAGTTACCACGCTGAGACGATAGGAGATGACCACATGGACACAATGTAGCGCACGAGGCGCCCTCGACGCCATTGCTTGCGTTTCGCCATCGCTGCTCGAAGCGTGCCACTTGGGACTCCTGGCCGGAGGAGAGATGGCCGTTCCCTATGAGATTACGGAACCACCTATATCCGCTTGCTGCGGGCTTGCTTGAGCCAGTTCCTCTTGAAAGAGCCGATACCACCGAAGAACTTGTTGTACGTCTCACCGTTCTCCTTGGCCTCGTACTTGACCAAGGCAAGTTCGATAGTGCAGAGGTAATCCGCCACTTGCTCGAGGCGGTAGTCGGTCATCGAGGTTTTACGGCGTCGGACGACCCCTTTTGAGAGGACCTTGCCCACCGAGCGGTCGAGCGCCTGCTTGACAATGTCCTGACCGTTGTCGTAATAGACCTTCACATCGTCGAAGGACTGGAAGAAGCCCAGGTGTTCAATCATGGCGGAGGAGATGTCGCGCCCCATGCGCTCCATTAGCCTTGCCGGGTCTTCGAACTGGCTGCGGCGGTAGACGAACGTGATATAGGAAATGGGAAGTTTGCGGACGAACGAGGAGAAGTAGGCGAGCATCACCTTGCGCTGCTCGATGTTAAGAAACTCATAATCCTTGTGCCCGTTCATGAGAGGCTCGGAGTGAAACGGAATGTTAGGGAGATCGGCCCAGGCAAGTTTGGCCTCATAGCCCGTGACCGCCTCGGCGATGCTGTCTGCCTGGTCGTGAAAGACGAGCGTGAGCAGGTAGTAGCGAGCTTTGCCGCCGCGGTCGCCGCTCTCGTCGACGAAGATGCTGAGTTCCTTGGCCAATGGGGACTCCTAATGGAATGAATAAAAAAATAGCCGGGGGACTCCCCCGGCACTTGGAGGTAGCTTAATAAGCCACCAATAACCTTATAGCATGCTCTGACGGTGAGTGCAAGGGGGCGAGCCAGTACATGGCGTCGCGGCTGATGCGCAGCATCGCGCGCCTCGTCGGCGCCGAATATCGCGTTGGTCGATGCGATGAGCCTCACCTGGCTCCTGCTAGTGCTCTTGGTCATGGTCGTCCTCGAGCTCCTTTCGTCTCGAGGCTTTCTCGCATGCCCGGCCGCGGGCGGCTCCCGGGGCGGTCGCCGCCGTCATTTCCTCCCGCTCCTTGACTCGATGTAGGCGTCCACTGACGCCCTCGACACCAGGAGCTTCCTTCCAAGCCTGTACGAGTCGATCTCTCCCGACCAGATGAGGTCGTACGCCTTGTTTCGGCTCGCCCTCATGTACTCCTGCATCTCGATCACCGTCATCCATTCGCCGCGATCTTGGTTGCCCTCGGGCGCGACGCATTCGGCCGTGCGTGCCATGGTTCCTCCAATCTTCCCGTGCGGCACCGCGCGAGCACACCGCACGGCACCGTGTCCCTTTTCGTCTGCGCGACGATTGAACCGCCTGATGTCGATTGGTGGGCACGGCGCGAGCGGAGATGGGTCGAGGTGGATCGAGCTGGTCGTGCCTTCACGAAACGGCCATGAGCCGCGCTTCTTGGCTCTCAGCTAAGTCCCTGAAAAGTAAAAAGGCGCCCATGCGGGCGCCTGCCTAGGATCGAAGATTGTTCGGTTGTGGTCGGAATGCTCGTCTTCCGCGGTGCTGTCGTCCGGGGTCCGGCATCTGTCGTTCGCCTCTTCTGTCGTGTTTGATGTTGCGTGTTCTGCGAGCGACCTTGCACAGGTTTTTCAGCCCGTTGCCCCAGGTGCACCCGGGTAAATGGTACCCATCCGTTGGGACATGGCCTACTGAAAGAGCCGATTGCGCGACAAGGGGATAGACGAGCGGTAGCGCTCATTGTCTACTCCTTGTTAGGCCTTCCAGGTTTTAGCACGTAGTAGCAAGGAATATGGTCCTGTCGGTGATGCGCTCTCATTCCGGATGCTAGAGGCAGGCAGCTTAATCATTGACTGATACCCCATGGCAAACGGGCATGGGTCGAACAAGCCTGAAACGACTCGAACGGAACCGAACGGAACCGACACGAATCGAAAAACCTGCAAGCCGACGAGAGTCAATGATGGCGGGAGACTTGCAGGTGCCGTCGAAAATCGACGAAACTCAAACGAAACTCACCCGGAAAAACGAAACTCAAGAATGACGGTTGCCCCTGGTGGAGAGCCTGGAAGCGTCATTCTCGCAAACTCACGAAAACGGATTGGTTTCGCAACCACTCCTCCCGAGTAGCGACGGGGGGTTTGCAGGCGTTTCGTCGTTCTCGACCGTCTTTCCAAGAGAACGATTCCGTCTAAAGTGAGAGGAGAGTTTCTCGAATGAGTCGGCTGAGACGCAGTGCTCAAGGCGGCAGGCCTCCCTGGACGCCTCGTCGACGTCTACCCCAGCCTCACGCAGCAGCTTCTCGAAAAACTGATACCTTTCAGTCAGCTCCTCAGCAATCCTCCGCCCTTCAGCGGTGAGGCGCACACGTGTTCCGCTATCTTGACAAGGCCCGCCTTCGATAGCTTCACGAGCGCCTTGGACACGCTCGCCCTCGAGAAGTTCAAGTGTCTCGATATGTCGACATTACGACATCGACTATGCGATGAGCGGATTTCCAGAATCGCCTTGAGGTAGTTCTCGGTGGATTCGCACGACTGGGACCGTTTGCTCCAAGAGCAGGGGGTCTCCTTCTCTTCCATCTTGGGCATAAGGGGCTAGTCTTTTCGCGCTATAGCCACGCAGGACGTGAGGCCGATTCGCCGCCAGCTTACGCTGCCGAACCACTTTCCGAGGATCTCCCGCATCTCGCCTTCGGAGTAGATGCGCACATCCCCTTCGGAGGAGAGCGGCATCCACGCGTTCATGACAGCGCGCGCAGGAGACGGCTGCCAGACATCACCAACGACGAAGGTGCCGCCCGGGCGCAGCGCGCGCCACACTTGGAATGTTGCCAGCACCGGGTCGGGATAATGGTGGAACGAGTCGTTGCAATACGCTACATCGAAAGAGTTGTCATGGAATGGCAGGTGCTCCGCATCGCCGACGACTGCCTCCGCGCGCCGGCCGAAGCGCTCGGTAGCCAGCTCGACCATGTTCGCGGACAGGTCGACGCCCACGAGGGTGCAGCTTGGGATCTCGTCGAGGACGATTCCGGCAAGCGCGCCGGTACCGCATCCTAGGTCGAGCACGCGAGGCGAGGGGATATTTTGGCACGCCCTGGCGACTTCGTCCGCCACGATACGGTAGAGCGCCCGCGCATGGTTTCCCTGCATTCCGGTGTCATAGGTCCCAGCTTGGACGTCGAATGCCGCCCTCGACCGCGCCTTCATCTCATCTGCCTTTTCCTTATCCATGTCTCTCTCTTTCGTTGAGCAATGTTCAATACTAATCGTCAAGAAAAGCCCCAACCGGAATTGGGGCGCTTCTCTAATCCGTTTTTTCGCCCGACCTGAACTCGGCGACGAGGGCGGTGAAGTAGCGCTTGATGACTTCTACGGCATTCTCGTCAGGCATATCAGGGCCTGACACAAGCCCGATGCACCCGTATGTCATAAGGGAGGCAAGTCCGTCCGCGTCCCTTGGCGGCATGCCCCGGTGCAGCGCGTCGAGCTCGAGCGCCGACCGCAGATGAGGCTTCACCGCCTCGCACATGCCGAGCGAGAGCCTGTCGTGGAGCGCGCCATTTCCCTCGGCATGGAAGTAATCGGCATAGTCGAATGCGTCGGGGTCGGATCCCACCTCGATTGCGCGGTCGAGCTTCTCGTCGAGCGAGAGGCTCCGGTCGTCCAGAATCGCGATGATGCCCTCGGAGCAACGCCGCGAATACTCCTCGATGGCGGCGTCGAACATGTTCTGCTTCGAGTCGAAGTAGTGGTAAGCAAGTCCCGGTGCCACGCCCGCCGCCCGCGCCACAGCCCTTACCGAGACGTTGTCGTAGCCCTCGTCGGCGAACAGACGCATCGCCGTGACGAGCAGCTCCCGCTTGCGTTCTTCCGGGCTTTTGACCGTCCTGGGCATACCTTCCACCTCCCAGGCGTCATACTAGACTATAATTGAACATTGGTCAATAATTGGTTTTGAAAGCTGGGCACGATTGGACAACGATGCGCAGGCCCTCACCCGTGCAGAGTCTATGTGACAGCATGAATCTGATTCAGATTCAGATTCAGATTCAGATTCATCTACCTTGCGGGCATTAACGCCCTCACGTTCATTCTCTTCTCGATCGACTACGCGATAGCCCGTTACAACCAGGACGAGGATACCGGCCTCATGGACGGCAGGATCTTGACCCTGTTCGCCGTAGCAGGCGGCGCCCTGGGGATGCTCCTTGCCCTTATGCTCTTCACCGGGAACCACATGAACAAGCGCAACATCGCCTGGTGGTTCAGTGCCATAGTATTCTTGATTGTGTGGGTGCTTGCCGTGCTCGTTTGGGCCGGCGTCATCGTCGTCGATCTGGAGCCGGGCGCTTCGTTCAACGCGTCCGTCGTCGTCGCTCTCGGTGCATACCTTCTCGCCATCAACGTCATCACGTTCGCCGTTTTCTGCCTGGACAAGAAGAGGGCGATTGATCGCGGCAGCAGGTTCCCCGGAGCCACATCGCTTGATCTCTCGCTCGCGGGGGGCCTTGGCGGTATCGTTGGGATGCGCGTCGCCCACCATGAGACCTCCAAGTGGTATTTCGCGGCGGGGCTGCCTGCCTTCATCATCCTGCACATCGCGCTGTTTCTTCTTGCCCGCGGCGCCGGGCTTGTTTAGGGGGACCCTGAATGGAAGCTCTGGCCAACATGCTGATGACCCTATTTCCCGCTTTCGCTTTTCTCGGCATCGTGCTGTTCGCATGCGATAGGCAGGATAAGCGGAAGATCGAGCTCGAGAAGGTCAAGGCAAAAGCCGAGTGGGACCGCGCGAGCGAGTGTTTCAGGGACGATGTGACCTAGGAGGGGTTCGAGGGGATCATCGAGGCTGTGGGTCGATCTGTCAAAAGGCTCGAGGTCCTTTCCGTGGACGGGCACAAGGTTTACGGAACCGTCGCCTCGCTCAGCGGCATCAGTTCGTGGAAGTTCGTGATCGACTTCGACTACGAGGGCCACCTTACGAGCGACTACACCGTTGCGAGCTCTAACGACGACTCGGGCATAGCCGAACGCATGGCAGGCCCGATCGCCAAGGGGATTAAGACCTGGACGCCGACGGACCGCATGGTGCGCGCGGCTTTCTGCCCCTATTGCGGTGCCAAGGCGACCGGTGGCGCAGCGTTCTGCTCTTCCTGCGGGGCCAAGCTGCCGCAAGTGCCGAAGAGGCCGTAGCTGGGTTTGCCCGGGGTATCTGACGGCGGGGCGAGCTAGGCGTCTCCGAAGAAGCGCTCCCATTGGGGGCGCTTCTCGGGTTCTTGGGTTCCTTCCTTTGGGGCCATTTCCTTTTCGCGCTTCCGACGATCGCTGCGGCATCTTCGACGGTTATCTCCTCGAGCCAAAACAAGGCAGAATCGCTTTCGCTATTCCGCCCCGCAAACCCGAGAGTTTCCAACTGGAGCCTATTATGCAGCCAAGTGACATCTATCAACCCTCCGCGCGTGACAGACCCCATTGTCGGTAAACGCTCCGCCAAGGGCCGATCGCCTCCCTAGACGAGCTTCTTGCGCGTCTCCTTCAGTATGCCCTTCTTGAAATCGGACCATTTGCCGAAGAACTTCTCGTCCGTCGCGGTGGCCGCATGCTCGGCGTACTTGATCGCCGTGAGCTCCATGGTGCAGATGTAGTCCGCCGCCTGCGAAAGCCGGTACTCGGAGGGCTGCGCCGACCGGTAGACGACGGCGTCCTTCGACAGCGCGTACTCGACCGCGCGATGGAGGGACTCGGCGATGGAGTGCTGGCCGTTGTCGTAGTAGACCTTGACCATATCGTAGGATTGCAGCTCCGCGAGGTTGTCGAACAGGAAGTTCACGAGGTCCCTCCGCATCGTCCCCGCGAGCTTGTCGAGCGAGGCGAACTGTTTGGTCGCGTATGCGAAGGTATGGTACTTCACGGGCATGTGGCGGAAGAAGACTCGGAACGAGCCGAGCAGCATCTTGCGCGTTCTCAGATCGAGTCCGGAGTACTGGTCCTTGCCGTTCATGAGCGGCGACGCATGGAAGGGTATGTCCGGGAGCCCCTTGGCGCGAAGGGCGCCCTCATATGCCGCGATCGAATCCGCGATGCTCTCGGATTGGTCGTGCATGACGACGGTAAGCAGGTAGTGGCGGTCGGAGAGGCCGTCGCTTCCCGACTCGTCGACGAAGATGCTGAGTTCTCGCATTGTTCTCCTGGATAAGAAAAAAGCCGGGGAAAACGTCCCCGGCACTTGGAAGCCTTCCTAACGGAAAACCAATTACCTTATATCATGTACTGCCTGAAAATTCAAGGGAGCTCGAAGCGTTGACGGCGTAAAGTTGATGGGAGCTCAGATTCTCCTATCCAGGTTCGCCATGCCCTTGCGAAGGGCGTAGGCCTTGCCGGCGTCCATCCTGCCCGTATCCGCCTGGTGCGGCGGAAGATAGCCGGAGCCGGCCGTCTGCGGTATTGTACCAGCATCTTCCAGGTCGGGTTCGACGGGGGGACACTCGTGGGGGAATTAGACGAGGCACTCGCCCTCCTGGCCGACGAGGCCGGCGGGGGGCGACGAGTACGGCGACGTGTATTCTCCAGACTGGCCCGATCGGGGCTCCACAAACCGAGAAGAGGCCCCTTCCCCAAATGGCTCGAAGTGGGCCTGCTCGTGCTGACGGTCTGCCATGCGATATTCCAGGGCGGTCTCTACTGCAAGTGGTTCTTCTAGCCCCGCTGCGCATGCCTGAAGCGTAAAAAAATAGGGCAGAGTCGCTTGCGCAAGTCCGCCCCTAAAACCGTGAAGGTTTTGCTATCTGCAGGCTATTCTACCAACCCGAGCGATTCTGTCAACCTGCGAAGGAACTCGAGCGCGGAGCGAGCTGCGGCGTCGGGCCCCTTGTCGGGCAGCGCCTCGGTTTCGCCGTCGGCCCTGGCGAACATCTCGGCGAGCTCGGATGCGGCGCGCGAGCGCGAGGAGCCCTCGGGTACCAAGCCGGAGTGCGCCACGAGCACGGTCGCGACCTCCTGCATGGCCGTATTCCCCATCCACTTCCTCCTGGTCGCCTTGGGAATTCCCACGGCGGCGACCCTTCGGGAGACGCCGCTGGACGCCGAGCCCCGGGCGGCGCCCCTCTCGGCGAAGCAGTTGATCAGGCACGAGCCGTGCGCGGCGCAGTTGCGGACGGACTTCACGCGCTTGAGGTCGTAGTGGGAGGCCTCGAGGCGCCTGTCGCCCCATCGCCTGGCGCAGAAGCGCACGAAGTCGATGAGGGTGCCGAACGAGGTGAGCTCAAGGAAGGCCCAGGCAGGCATGTCGCCGGAGTACTTCGCGTAGAGGCTCGAGCTGTAGGGGCTGCGGCCGCTCATCTTGAGCTCGCGCAGGCGGTACTCCCTGTTTGCAGTGGTAAGCGATGCCATGTAGTCGGCCACGATGGCGTAGCCGTCCTCTCCGCGGTCCTCCATCTCGCGAAGCAGTGTCACCTTCTGGAAATGCTCGATGTCGAGCGTCATGCCGAGCAGGGCGTGGCGCAGCTCCTGGTCGAGCGCCGCGAGCAGGCGCAGCTGGCCGAAGTCGAGGTCTACGTAGCGGCCGTCGCGCGGGCCTCCCTCGTATTTCGAGAAGAGTTTGCGGTAGGATGCGAGCTTGAAGAAGTTGCACTTGTCGCGCAGGTAGTCCGCGGCCTCTTCCTCGGAACACAGCTCGAAGGCTACGCCCTTCTGCTTGAGGTGCTCTATCTGCTGCTCGATCGTGAGGATCGGCTTCCTATCGTGGGGTTCGGCCATGCTCGGTCTCCTGTCATTGATTTGAGAATCCTATTCTACCAGCATGTTTGCCCTGAATCCTGAAAGCCCGTTCGCCAACTCATAAGCAAGCCACCTGAGACTACTCACTTTGTTCACGAATGGCGAAGACCTGCGACCTGGGGTTTTGCAAATGGCGCGCAAGCCACCCGCGTTAATTCACTTGCGATTGCAGCTGGCGGCTTGCAGGCAAAAGGGCGGTTGAGTTTCAAAACGGGCGTTTTCGGCGCCATCGAGCCTCCAAAGGCGACCCGCCGCGCACTTTGGGACAAAAACAAAAACTCAAAGCCCTGAGTTTGAAAAAAGTTTTTGAGGTTGTCCCAACTTTTGTCCCCGAAGCCGACGAAACGCGACATCGCGTCATTCGGCGGCACGCGTTCCGTATCGATGCCGAAAACTGGGTGTAACTGGAATGACGGGACGGCAGAACCGACGCCATCGAGTGGGAGTAGGACGACAGGGTTCTGACCTGCGATTTTGAGTGCCGCACTATGCCGCTGAGTTTCGTTTCGTACGAGAGTCATGACAAAGCCACCAGCGACGGAGATGAGTAAAAGCGATTAAAGAGCCTCCGTTCCCTGCGTTGGGACGGAGGCTCTTTCTTTGCCGTTTTACTCCCTTGTCTCCGTTCGGGGATTATTTCCTGCTCATTTAGGGCTATTCGCGCTGAAAGATTTTGACTAGCTTGGTGTCCTTTATTTCGTAGACAATGTCTGCGACGTTCTCGACCAGCCTCTTATCGTGGGAGACGAACACTATCGTTCCGGCATAGGCGCTCATCATCTGCTCGAGGGCTTCGGCGCTCTTGATGTCCAGGTAATTTCCAGGCTCGTCCATGAGCAAGATGTTGTATCTGCCCAGCAGCATCTTCGCGAGTAGCAGCTTGATGACTTCGCCTCCCGAGAGAACGCCAACGTCCTTTGTCAGGTCGCGCGGTCCGATTCCCATAGAGGCGAGGATGCCTCGAATTTCGGTCATGCTGTACTCGCAACCATTCTGCATGAACGAGATCACAGACTGGCGGGCGTCGAACTTGTAACCTGTCTGTTCGAAGTAGCCGATCTCTGCTTTGGGAGAGATGTTGATACCGTCGGCGCGTCGAACGATTGCCTTCAGCAGGCTGGTCTTTCCTGTGCCGTTGCCACCGGTGATGGCCACTTTGGCACCGAGCGGTATCTCGAATTTCGCGTGGTCATAGAGCACGCAGTTGCCGAAGCTCAAGCTGAAATCATCTGCCGAGATGGGAAATTTGCTGTGCAGTTCCAGGGCCTTGCTCTGGCGGAAGCGCACGGCGCGAATGCTATCTGGGGCCTCGATCCCTTCGAGCGCTTCGAGGCGCTTCTCCATGTTCTTAGCTGCCTGATGCATTTTCTTCTGCTTGGTGCCGGTTGTTTTCTGATGCCCCAAGCGACCTGCATACTCGTTGCTTTTTTTCGCACCCTTCCGCTTGGCGTCGACCTGCCGTGCTTTTTTCCGCTGTTTTTCGATGGCGGCTTCGAGGCGATCGCGCTCGCGCATCGCCTCTTCGTATCGAGTCGCCTGAGCTTTGCGCTCTTCTTCTTTCTGTCGCAGATAGTCGGAGTAGTCACCCCAGAATTCGGAAATACCGCCGTCTTTGAGCTCCCAGATCTTGTCTACCACCTGGTCGAGAAAATGACGGTCATGGCTCACGATGAGCAGGGCCCCATCAAATGCCTTGAGCTGTCCGACGAGAAGGCGGATGCCGTCTTGGTCGAGGTGGCTCGTAGGCTCGTCGGCGAAGATCGCGCTTGCATGCTGGGAGAGCGCAGAGGCAATCTTGGCGCGTGTTTCCTCCCCGCCGCTCATCGTCTCCTGCGCCACTTCGGCGACGTTGAGACGGGAGAGCATCTCGCCGTTGTCCTGAGCCGCATCAAGGTCGAGTTCGTCGAGCTGGCCGATGAGGGCAATGCTGCCGAAGCGCCTGACGTCGGCGTCCGCAATGGTTAGATTGCCGCTCAGGATTTTTAGCAGGCTGGTTTTGCCTGCACCGTTGTCTCCTACCAAGCCGATGCGATCGTAGGGGTAGATTTCCAATTCTTCGATGTCCAGAATATCGCGGCCGGCATATTCCAAAAAGATGTCTTTAGCTTTGACTATGAGTTCCATAAGTTGAACCACCTTTTGTGTATTGTCGTTTTCTGGAAGCGCAGCCATGCCAATAAAGAATCGTTCACGTCGATTTTTCGCCTTTGCCCGATTGCCGGCGTGAGCGTTTTGGCCTTGCGCAAGCCGGCAAATCCGAAAATGATAGTTGGCGGCGAATAAGGAGCGCGATGTGGGATGTCGGCGCAATACCTCGTCGTCGCAAGGGCTTGAAGGCTGACGCGCGAACCGATGGCTGCCGCCTCTTTTTTCGAATGCTTGGGCTATTGAATCTGCCCGGAATCTTTTTTCCCCACGTTTCGGACGCTTGGAGCGAGAAGCATCGCCAACGCAAGCAGTGTCATGGTCGCTCCAGAACCGACGGACCACAACGGAGCTCCGAGCAGGTGCGCAAAAACGGAGGGGGCTGCGAGGCCCATGGGCATGGCCCACGCCATAATGGTTCCATAGAGACCAAAAACGCGGCCTAGGTACTCAGGAGGTATCTGCTCCTGCATAAGGGCAGTCTGGGTTCCCGCGTACAGCGGGGAGCATGCGCCCATAAGAAAGCTCGCCGGTAGGAAAGCGGCGAACAGCGACGGGCCGAGCAATCCGGATGCGATTGCGACGACGCCGAAGCCGGCGATTGCGGCGACCATGGTGAGCGACCTATTGCGGAACCCTCCCGTGGCCGCCAAAATGCCGGACCCAGCCAGCATGCCTGCGGAGAAAAGGACCTCCACCAAAGCAGCATCCCCCGTGCTACCGCCAAAATGTCCCAAGGTCATTATTGGGAACAATGCCGCGAGTGGGGAGAACGCGAAAGCGAAGACGAACCCGCACCAAAGAATGGCGAACAGCCCCCTGTATCCCCTGATCAGCTTGTAGCCGTCCGAAATCTCAGAGAAAAGTTCTCGAACTTTATTGGAAAAGGACGAGCTGCGGTCGGCTTCGTCGAGTCCTCCTGCGTCTATCTGAGCGGCGAGGACAGCTAGAGAAGCGAAAAGCGCCCCCAGCACGTCGAGGGCAATCATGGCGGTAATGCCCGCCACAGGATAAATCACTGCCGCGAGCGCGGCGCCAAGAATGTATCCGGCGGACTGAATCGCTTGCATCACTCCCGATAGGCGAACGAGATGCTCTGGCGGGGCGAGATGGGGCGTGAGGGATTGGGAGGCCGGCGTGTAGAACGAAGTGCCAGCTGCGCGGAGAAACAGGGCGATGAGTATTGACCACGCAGGTAAGCTGCCGGCCAACGAGGCAATCGCCAAGGCGGCGCCCACCGCGGCAACGAAGAGGTCGGCGCCGATGAGAACACGTTTCAAAGGCAGTCTGTCGACAACGGCGCCCGCAAGGACTCCGAACAAAGCAATCGGCAGAAAGCCTGCTAACGATGCCAGGGAGAGGAGGGAAGATGATCCTGTCGTGAGGGCGATATGCCAAATGAGACCCATTTGGAGAATCGAGCTCGTCAATGTCGACACGAGCTCCCCGCCCCATACGAAACAAATCTTAAATTGCCATGAATGGCACAGCGAAACAGACCTGCGCCGAGAGGTTTCAAACATCATGGTTATGTCCAATCGTGGAATGGCGTGCAAAACAGCGCGACGCCATAACAGCGCCGCTTTTTAGGCGCTCATCCACGTGCGGAAAAGACCAACCACGACACCCCTCCTTCGCTGACTCAGTTCGGCAAACCACGCAATTTTAAGGAGGCTGAAGCTCGTTTGTCAAGGATTGCCTGTCGGCAAGGACAATCCTTTCTGGCCATTCGATCCCTTTTGTATCTTTGGTTGCGTAGGTGACCCGCCAGGGCTATTACGCGTGGAAGAGGCGCCTGCCGAGCTGGCCGATGAGGCGCTGAAGATGGCCCTGGTCAGGCGAAACGATCCCAAGGGATGCGTACATCATTCGGATAGTAAGAATGTTGCCAGCAGGTTTTGCGGCAACCGCAAAGGAGCCGTATCCTGCAGCTGGAATCACGTTGCAGCATCCTGACCCGCATTCCGATTGGCGGACGGCCCGCTTCGGCATCCTGACCAGCACAGCGATCGAGCCTTGTCATTCCTTGGATATGCCGGTTGCTCGGGGCGGTCCCGACGGAGGCCCTCGCCTCCCCGGTCCGTGACCCAAGAAGGGCAAGCATGCTGATCTGCATGGCTGGTTCCTCCTTTATGTAGACGACCATGCAAAGAAGGGACAACCGAGGAGGCAGGTTACTGATGCGGGCTCCCGCACGCCCATGACTACCCGACGGGCTTTTTTCATCTCCGATGCCCGCATTGCAGCATGAACGAATGTGCCTCGACATCTCTGCTGGCATGGTACGACTGGGATCGCACCTCGACGCATCCTTGCGCATACTGCCTTCCAGGTTTCGAAACCGGGAAGGAGAGTGTATGTGAGCGACGATATCGGCGCCGATTCGACGCTCGAGAGGGAGATTGCGCCGATTCTATCCATCGGGGATGCATTCCCGAAGATTCTCATCACTCGCACGAGGCATGAGCCCCATACCCGGGAGGGCGTGCTCGTGCTGAATTTCGCGAGGTGGCTGCTTGGCGGGTAGGGTTCTGAACGTCGCATTGGGATATCGCGCGACAGGGCACGCAGGGCTGTTTGTGCCCGCACGGGAAACGCCGTCGCCATGCGGGCGGCCTGTCGTGTCCGATTAGCCTTTTGCTAAACAGGCTTACGCCAACTCATGGGCAAGCCACCTGAGACTATTCACTTTGCTTATCGTTGACAAAGACCTGTGGCCTGCGGTTTTGTGAACGGCTCGTAAGCCACCCGCGTCGACTCACTTACTGTTGAAGCTGGTGGCTTGCAGGCTCAAAGGCGGTTGAGTTTCAAAACGGGCGTTTTCGGCGATATCGAGCCTCCAAAGGCGGCTCTCCGTGCCCCTTGGGACAAAAATAAAAACTCAAAGCCCTGAGTTTGAAAAAAGTTTTTTGAGGTTGTCCCAACTTTTGTCCCCGAAGCCGACGAAACGCGACATCGCGTCATTCGGCGGCACGCGTTCCGTATCGATGCCGAAAACTGGGTGTAACTGGAATGACGGGACGGCAGAACCGACGCCATCGAGTGGGAGTAGCCGAGGGTCTAAAACGGCACGTCACAAAAGGTAGTGAATAGCAATGAAGCCCCAGGTAGAATTGGCTATCTGGGGCTTCTTCATGTAACGCCGCGATGCGCTCCATAACGCTCTATTTGGGGAATTTAGTTCAGGCAATGAAGACAGGCGCATGAACGCAGAAAGGACGGCACGAGGCCCACTTGAATCCACGGCACTTATCCGCATTATCGTTGCCCCAATGCCCTCTGCATCAAGCGAGGTCGGCGGTTAAGTAACGGCTCAGCGAGTGTTATTTCGAGAGCTACGCGCATCTAAGGCGAGTTTTCGTGGTAAAAACTACTTGCCGGAAGCCGCGGCTTTCAGAGTACGGCTTACGTGCACGTTTAACCTTCGTGGGCGACGGGGTGCCGCAAGGCGTAGAGTATCGCTCACCTGTAGGGGCAGCGCCGCTTCAGGACCGAGGGCTCGGCCTACTACGAGACACTCCAACACATCATCGACGGCAATACCAAGCGCATTGTCTCCGAGTGCCAGGCATACCTCGATCGCTACGAGCGCGAGGGAAGGCCTCGCTTTGCCGTCGACATCGACCGCATCGTGGGGCTGCTGGAGGGCGAGAAGTAGAGCACCTCGGCTCAGTCTCGAGCCGTGCGGAGTCGCTCCGCATTTTTGAACGCCGCGCGCCCCAAATACCCGAGAAACAGGCCATGAGGTGCGGCGGCGCACTCGTGCCTGCGCGCAGCCATCTCCATCAGCGTCTACGGTGCGCTACAACATCGCGGGCAAACCGCCTGACAAGCCGAGCATTCTGATCGTTCCGTCTATGAGCTACGTTGCCGTGCGGGGCAAGGGCGATCCCAATGCCGAAGGCGGCGCGTAGCAGAGCGCGTTGCCGCTGCTCTACGGCGTTGCCTATGCCATCAAGAGGTCGAAGAAGGGCCCGCGTGAAATCGAAGGCTATTTCGACTTCGTCGTGCCGCCGCTCGAGGGCTTCTGGTGGCAAGACCGCGCCGATGGCGAGATCGATTACACGAGGAAAGACGACTTCAACTTTATCTCGTGCATCCGCCTGCCCGATTTCGTCACTTGCGATAGTTAGTGGTCGGGGACGTTCTTTAACGACTAGTCATTTAAGAACGATCCCAATGACTATGCTGCTTGCCTTCGTTATCTGACGACCTGGACGGCAAGTGCGCTCAACTGGATAAGAAAAAGCCGGGGAAAACGTCCCTGGCACTTGGAAGCCTTGCTTGCGGAAAACCAATTATTTTTAAATCATGGGCTGTGCGAAAAGGCAAGTACATGAAACGATCGCTCCAATGGCGAAGCCCCAGCCTGCGCGCCAGCCCATGGGCAAGCCACCTGAGACCACTCACTTTGCTCACCGCTGACGAAGACTTGCGACCTGGGGTTTGCGAGCTGCTCACAGAACCCATGTTGCATATCAAGCTTTAGACTGACTCAGCCAATCACTTCTCGTCAGGCAAGTGATCTGTTCTGTACGGATGTCGTCCATCAGCTCACAGCAGACGTCCTTACGGGTGTGGTGCCAAATAAAGCCGCATTTTTCCTGAACGCGTTTCGATTTCTCGTTCCCGTCGAAGTATCCGCACCAGATTTTGTCCAGTTTCAAGTCCTCGAAACCATGGCGGACGAGCTCTCGAACCGCCTCCGGTATCAGCCCCTTGCCCCAGAACGGGACGCCGATCCAGTAGCCTATTTCTCCCTCAGTGTCCGGGATTTCCTTGTCGGACCGCGCGCCGATCATCAACCCTATGCTTCCAATGGCCCTGTTGTCTTCCTTCAGACAAACGGCGTACGTCTCCGGCGCGGAAAACACGGTGCGGATGATTTCGGCGCTGTCGTCAACGCTCGAGTGAGGCGGCCAGCCGGCAATCGGCCCCACCCTGTCGTCCTTCGCGTATCTGTACAGGTCCTCTGCGTCCGTTTCGGCCCATGGGCGCAGTATCAGCCGCTCGGTTGCCAGTTGCATATCCATCTCCATCGACTACTTTCGATTGATGCTCAGTGCCCATTGTATTCGCTACGATTAAACTGGGCACAGGGGATACTGGTTTTCCGTGCGAAAACGCTCATGCCGCTAAATTGAGCGACCGCCTGTACTGCAGCGGGATCATCCGCCCGAGCGATCCCTTAATCCGTCGCCCGTTGCGCCAATCGGCAGAAGCCACGCGTGGACGCTAATCGCTCGAGCGAATCGTCGTCGGTTTCCGTTTAACGATTTCTTTTTCCGCTATTATCCGACCCTCGGACTTCCTCGTGATAGAAGTAGTCCACGATCACCGGATGCCCCTGGGGGACTCTGCCATAAGGCATTTCGTTGTCCACAAAGGGGCAATCGTACTTCTTGGCCATTTCCTCGGCTTTTACTTCAAGCGCTTCAAAATAGCTACGGTTGCGCTTGTTATAGATCTCATCGTAAAGCGGTACGAGATCGGGGTGTTTCTCGGCGATATAATCCAGGATCGCTTTTTTGAAACCACCCCGAAGATTGAGATTTTCGAGCCAAAACAAATCGCACCGATCCTTTACTCGCTCAAAAATCATCTCAAAATCCGTGATGCCGGGAAATACCGGGGACACGAAGCAGACCGTACGGATACCTTCGTCATACACCTGCTTCATAGCAGCGATGCGACGCTCGATGCTCGGCGCGGAGTCCATATCGTTCTTGAAGTTCTCATCCAGCGTGTTGATCGACCATGAAACGGTCACTCGTCCAAGCTTCTTCAGCAGATCGATATCCCGTACCACAAGATCGGACTTTGTGCAGATCAGAATATCTGCATCGCTGCCAATCAGCTGCTCCAGGAGTTTCCTGGTATTCCCGAATCGCTCCTCCTGTGGATTGTAGCCGTCCGTCACAGAACCGATAACCACCCGCTGTCCAGCGTATTTCTTCGGATTCTTGATTTCCGGCCAATGCTTCACATCAAGAAAGGTGCCCCATTCCTCCTTGTGTCCGGTAAAGCGCTTCATAAAGGAGGCATAGCAATACTTGCAGGCATGCGTGCAGCCTACATAGGGATTGACCGAGTAGCCGCCTACCGGCAGGCTGGACTTGGTCATGATGTTCTTTGCTTCCACCTCATTGATGAGGATTCCATCGATCACTTCCGCCATGTTCTCTGTACCTCCAGCACTCTTTCGAATTCTTCCGGCAATTCCTAGATCATGTTTTCGTCCCCTATGACAGAGACGAGGTCTTCCTTCATAAACATTGGAATGCCAAGCGCGTGCGCCTGGTCCGTCAAAGACCATGCCCACTCCGGTTCCGTATGAACCTTCCTGCTCTGCGCCCCGGTCATGGTACCGACGACGATCCAGTTGATTCCGGAAAGGTCGACCGTACCGGGATCGTCGAATAGCGGCTCAAAAGTAACGAAGAAGTGATTTGCTTTGACGTTTTTCCGAAGGGCGTCGATACGCCACAGCTCCGCTTTCCTCGTCACCGTAACGCCGAACCATGCGTTTTCCAGGTCGGTATTTAAATCCAGCAAATCGGGTCTCTTGGTCAGGAACAGGAACTGATGCTGTGGATTCTCATGGATCTTTGCAAATACCTCGTCTCGCCATTCCAGCTTCCACCCGGAGAGATCGCTCATGCCGGTAAGGAGAAAGTTCTGCGGGCGTTTCTTTTCCATCATCTTGAGCTTGCTCGGGAAGAACGCAGGATCAGCGAAGTCGTCAATCATATGCCAACGTTTCACATTGTTACGGGCATAGCAATATGGACACCCCACCGTGCAGCCGATGACGATATTCATATTCTGAATCTGATTTTTGATGCAGATGCTCATAACGCCTGCCTACCTGCCTCTCCCGTAAACACGCAATCAGCCTCCCCCACCTTGCGGGCAAAAGCCTCGATATCTTGCTTGCAAGCAGCAGGCTCGCAATCGCTCAAATCGTATGACGTGCCGCCGTTTCGATAGACGGCCCGATGGGAAAACGATCGGCTGACAAGCCCGATGCCGAGCTTCTCGCACAGGGTCATCCGTGCTCCTTTTCAGCTATAAAAAACAGGTGTCTATAAACAGTATCCTTGTTGATTTTCGCAGGGGCAATGAACAAACGCGTGCACCTGTCGATAAACGAACAGCTACTGGACATTGTCAAACGACTCAGATTGGAGAGGCGATGGGAGAAACCAAGATCGACCGCCGGCGGCGCTACGCCCTCTCGGTCATACAGGAGGCGTTCTTCGCGCTGCTGGCCGAGGTCGGCTTCGCGAAGATGACGGTGGCGGACATCTGCCGCCGCGCCGAGATCAACCGGGGAACGTTCTATCTGCATTACGAGGATAAGTACGCGCTGCTCGATGCGCTTATCGACGAGGCCCCGAGTTCGCCCATGCCCAGGAGCTGCTCAACGCCTATTCCGAAGGGGGCTTACTGGCGGTATCCGCTCTTCGCGATTCCGATAACCCATCGTGACCTGCGATTCAGGAATACCAGCCTCCGAGCCCTCTCGTTCGGAGGCTGCGGCTAAAACCTCATTGCGCGTCTACCGCTCCGCGCTACTCGTCGCCTGCCTGCGCCGCCGAGAGCAGTGCGCTCAAATCGGCCTGAATCGCCTCTGCCTTGCTTCCAAGCTGCAACGGAGCCGAGCCGCCCGAGATGTTTACGCTCAGCAGGTGTGCATCTGGCAGCTTTGCGGTCATGCTCCAGAACGGGAGCGTGATGATGCCGGGGGTCATCTCGCCCACGCCGAGCTCCAGCAGCAGCACACGGCCATCGCCGCGCCCGCGCACAAAGCGCTCGTACCGCTCGAGGTTCTCGCGCCATGCCGCACCCTGCAGAAACGTGTCGTCGCGCACCCACGGTACAAGCTGCCAGCCGCAGTGCGGGCATCGGGGGACATTCTCGCTGCGGATCTCGAACCCCGCCATGCCCGCGAGCATGCGCTCGACGTAGGGGCTCGCCTCGAAGAGCTCGTCGCAGCATGGCTGCTTGCACTGAAGGTGCGCGAAGCTTCCCTGATAGTTGCAGATTCTCTCGGCGGGAAACGTCTTCTCGACCTGGGTGTCCACATTGGTGCTCAGGATGAAGTAGTCCTTATGGCCGATGAGGGACCGCAGGTCGAGATAGGGCTGTGCGGCAGGCTCGCGTAGCATGAAATCGATGTATCGCGCGTAGTAGGCCCATTGCTGCTCGAGGCTGGGGTAGAGGTAGTAGAAGCCGTCGAAAAGACTCTTGAAGCCAAAGGCCTGCTGCCAGTCCTCCATTCCGGCGCGCGTCATGCCTGCGCGGTTGTAATGGTTGAACCCGGCGGCGCTCGACATGCCCGAGCCGATGCCGACGATGATGGCGTCGGCATCGTCGATAAGACTTCGAAGCCTCATCACTTCTCTTTCTAGGGACGGCATCGGGCGATCTCCTCGAAAGCCGGGGCCATATCGCCGTCAACGAGAATCGTCTCGCACGAGGCGTCGGGCGCCATGGCCTGGCTGTAATTGAACACGATGTAGGTGACGTGCTCGCAGGCGCTCGCGACCTGGGCGAGCATGCGCTTTATGATGCCGTTGCGCAGCCCCACGCCAAGTTCGAGGATGGCGACCCTGCCGTTGCGATGGGTGCGCACGAGGCACTCGAGCTCCTCGAGCTGGGCTGTGGCGAGGGCGTCTGGATGGGCGAGACGCTGCTCGTCAATCGACGTGCGCGTGCTTCCCTCCGTCTCGAGCACGCGGTTCTCGTTGAACCCTGCACGTGCGAAGTGCCCGTCAATATTGCACGTGATCACGTAGGTGTCGGCGTGCTCCGTAAGATGCCGCAGCTCGTTCATGAGCGGGCTGGGCTCATACTCGACATACTCCTTTTGATGGAATCGCTCGACCCATCGGCGTCGCACGTTTGCATCCGGAGAGACGAGCCCCTGCAGTATGCAGCCGATGCCGTCGGCCTGAGCGAGGTCCCCGTACGTCTCTCGGAAATGAGCGTCGGCGCGGAAGAGGTTGAGCCCCTCCGCCATGTCGAGCCCGTTGCTGGCGCCGATGATGACAAGATCCGCCTCGGAAAGCGCCCTGCCTATGCGAACTGCTTTTGCCGTCTCCATGCGCTACCTCCCCAGCGTCTTGCGCACGTCGGCGAGCACGTCGGCGATGTCGGCGCGAACGGCGAGCCCCCGATCCTCGATCGCGCGGGGGAGAAACTGCGTCTTGTTGTTTACGGCGATGTAGCTAGCCTGCGGCAACTGCGCCGTGAGGGCCCAGAACGGCTCCTGGATAAACGCGGGCGTCATGCGGCCCACGCCCAGCTCAAGGAAGAGGATCCTCTGCCGCGCGTGCGCGTCGAGCCAGTCGGACACCTTGCGGTACTGCTCCTCGTAGAGCTCGCCCTGCAGGAAGTTGCCGTAGCCGCGAACCCAGGGGAACGCCTCTGCTCCGCAGTGCGGGCAGCGCGGCACGAGCTCTGTCGGAACCTCCAGGCCGTCTCCCATGGCCTCTTCCATGCGCGAAACCGGCTCGACCGCGTCCCACACCTCATCGGTGCAGCAGCGGGAGCACTGGAAGAAGCGGTGGTCGCCTTGGATCTCGGCCACCTTCTCCCAAGGGTAGAGCTTCGCAAACTGCGTGTCCTGGTTGGTGGTGAGCACGAAAAAGTCCTTCTCGGCAAGAATGGCGTCGAGGTCCTTGTAGGGCTTGCGCAGCGGGGCGTTGAGCGTGGTGTCGAGGAAGGTGGCGAGGTATCCCCAACGCGCCTCGGCGGTGGGCCAGCGGTAGAACGATCCCTCGAAAGCGCCCTTGAAACCGTAGCGCTCGGCGAATTTGCCGAAATGCCTGCGATAGGTCGCGTTGTCCTCGTAGTAGAAGTCGCCGCCGCCCGCCGCGGAGAGACCGGAGGCCCCGCCCACAAGCACGCAATCGGCTTTCTCGATCATGCTGGCGAAGTCCTCGATTTGCTGGTCGTAGGGCTCGGGCTCGCGGTCGCTCAGCTCATAGGGCGTGCCGCCGCTGCGGTAGGCGGCCTGAAGGGAAAACGATCGGTTGGTGAGCTCGATAACGAGCTGCTCGTATGGGGTCACTTGATACTCTCTTTCAGCTACAATGAACAGGCGTCTATAAAAAGTATCAATGTTGATTTATGTCAGAGCAATGAACAGCTTCGAGCTGCTGTCGATAAACGAGCGGCTGCTGGATATTGTTGAGCGCTGCAATTGGAGGGGCCATGGAATCGGGGAAGATCGATCGTCGCCGACGCTATACGCTCTCGGTCATACGGGAGGCGTTCTTTGCGCTGCTGGCCGAGGTTGGCTTCGCGAAGATGACGGTAGCGGATATTTGCCGCCGCGCCGATATCAACCGCGGCACGTTCTATCTGCACTACGAGGACAAGTTCGCGCTGCTCGACGCGCTTATCGACGAGGCCTTGGCGGCGGTGCCGCCGCTCGAGGGAACGGAGGCGGGTGCCCTCTGCCAGCGTCCGCCGGCAAACGATGACTATTATCTGCTCTACTCGGATGACGACGCGTACGCCCGGGTGGCACAGCGCGTCGTCGAGCGCGGCGCCGAGCAGATGGTTCCCTCGATCATGGAGGAGAGTGGGCTTTCGCGCGAGGACGCCTATCTGCTCTTCGTCCACAACGTCCAGGGAAATCTCGCGGTCAACCGCCTGCTCGGTTGGAGGCGAGGGCCCGAGTTTGCCCACGCTCAGGAGCTGCTCAGCGCCTATTCCGAAGGGGGTATGCGAGCGGTATCGGCTCGTCACGATCCTCGTAGCTCGTCTTGACCGCATGTCATTTCAGGTAGGTGGCGTTGCTATGGGCCCTCTTTGATTTTCGACGTTGTATAAGGCAATCGCAATCGTCTTGAGCTTCTTTAGGGAACTTGAACAAGAGATATGGCCTGCTGGCGATTGATTAACACCATTCGTTTTGGTTACAAGAAAACATGCTGCGCGCCTGCAGCATGAGGGAGAGGGAATCCTGTGAATATCGTTGTATTGAGTGGTAGCCCGCGTAAGGGCGCCAATACCGACACCATGGTCGAGGCCTTTGCCGAGACCGCGCGTGAGGGCGGCAATACGGTCGAGGTCGTCCGCGTTGCCAGCAAGAAGATCGCTGGTTGCCTGGGATGTCAGTACTGCTTTACCCATGAGGGCACCTGTGTGCAGAAGGATGACATGGCTGACGTGATCGAGTCGCTGAAAGGCGCCGATATGGTTGTCTTCGCTTCGCCTATCTACTGGTTTGATATCACTGCGCAGGAAAAGACCGCCATCGACCGCCTGTACGCCTTCGGTGCCACGGGTTTCCCGTTCACCAAGACGGCCCTTTTGCTCGATAGCCACAGCGAGGGCGTCTATGATGCGGCTATCGCTATGTACAAGTCGGCCTGCGCATACTGCAAGTGGGAGGACCAGGGCATTGTCACCATTAGCGGCATGACCGAGCGCGACAGCATGGTATCGTCGCCCAAGCTGGAAAAGGTGCGAGAGCTCGCTCGCAAGCTCGCCTAAGGGCAAGAAGAACGCATGGCAATCGGTGTTGGTGGAAATGCTTGCTGCCCTTACCAAGAGGATTGCTGATTGCCATGCGTTGAAGTCCTTGCGGATAATCTTGGCGCGCTAGGAGGTCTTCTCGTTCAAGAATTCCCTGAACGCGGGGATGTCGAAGCCGACGAGGCCACGTCCACGTTCCCCGATAACGCCGTCCTCGAGGAGGCGGCGTTTGTATTGACTTGCATAGTTGCTTGCGACGCCCATACGCTTGGCAATTTCTGAGACCCTGCTGGGGCCAGAATCGGGCAGCATCGCGAGCAAAAACTCAATGTCTTTGTCAGAAAGCTCTCGATAGGTCGTTTCGAGAATACGATCGCGCAGCTCCATACGGGCAAGCAGAGAACCCTGCTGGACATCAGGTGCGCTGATTTGGGGCGAGTTTTCCGAAACATCCCAAGTGCGATATCCGACGAGCTGCATCATGTAGGGAAATCCGTCGACGGCCTTCACGGCATCCTCGAGCGCTTCTGGCGTGATTGAGCGTCCTCCGGCCTCAACGGTTTTGCGGAATGCGTTTGCAATTTCAACGTCAGTGATTCGTCCCAACTGATGATATTGGGAACGCCTGAGGAACGAGACGGAATCGTTACGCAGCAACGCCGATACTTTGTAGGGCAGTCCTGCCATGAGTAGGGCAACTTTTTTACCTTCGCGTACAAAGTGCTGGTAAACAGAGGCAAATTGAAGCATTTCTTCGAGATCGACGGTGACTTCATCGATGGTGATGAGAAGTCCGATGTCATGTTTTTCGAGTTGCTTAAAGATGCCATTCATGCGCGTGCGCCAGTTGCCCTGAGCCTCTTGAGGATATGTCCAATCGATGCCCACTGGGCCAATTTGAACACCGTTTATGCGCGCGTGAGGCTGTGAGAGGTAGCTATCTGCGGCTTCTTTGGTTCGCTCGATAATATCTTCGAGCATGCCTGGCATGGCGGAGACATTTGCTGCGATCCAGTCGTGTTCAAGCGCCGTTTCTGAAAGGAGCGAGAGAAGCGCCGTCTTGCCCGTTCCCCTTGCGCCAGTAAAAATGGTCGACAGGTTGGGATCTCCCGGGCCGTTGATAAAGCCACGGTTGATGTCACGCAGAATATGCTCGCGACCCGCTAGAAAGGGAGGGACGCTTCCGAACGTCGGGGTAAAGGGGTTCTTACTGTACTCCATGGTAGCTCCTTTGCAAGTTTTGCTAATTTTTGCAAGTTTTGCTAACTTTTGCAAGTTTTGCTAACGACTGACCAAAGGGCATCGAAGCAGTGACGCTGACATTTTTTACGCAGAAAAATAAGCAGAAATCAATTTATCTGCGTTAAAAAATAGTTGAGAAGAAAAACGACGAGTCCCGGGCGCAATGCCGTTGCGTTCCGGGCCTCGTCGCTTTGCGAAGTATCTAACGATCTCGTTGCCGTCGTCCTAGTCAAACAGGCTCGGCATGTCGTTTTCCTTCATGAGGGCACCGGCTGAGGGGAGGCTCTGCGCGGTGAACTTTTCGGCCGAGACGCCGGCGCCGAGGATCTCCTCGGTCGTGCCGACGGTGGTGACCGAGCGGCCCTTCTTGGCCGTGAAAGCTTGGACGCCCTGCGTGTTGGTGGTCGTCTTGGTCTTGAGCAGCGACGTGTTGAAGTTCATCAAACGATAGTCGCTCGAGACCAGCGCGAGGTCGCGGTCTTCCTTGAGCACCTGCGCATACAGCAGCTTGCTGCCGCCGTAGATGGCGTTCTTGAGGCGCTTGCGGTTGGTCTTGGTGACGTATCCAGAAAGCGCGACGCGCACCACGCGGCCGTTCTCAAAGACGAACAGCACATCGGCCTTGTAATCCTCGGGGTCGATGACCCAGATGACACTCTCGTCGGGTTCCATCTCAAGATCGGTCGGCAGGTACGAGCCCAGTTGGGCCGACTTGGTGTCCTCAAACGCCGAAACCTTGCACTTGTACACCTGGCTCTTATTGGTAAAGACCAGCAGCTCGTGGGTGTTGGAGGACGGGAACTCGATAAAGGGTTTGTCGCCGTCCTTGTACTTGAGCGTGGTCGCCTTCTTGAGCACGCGGTCCGTCATCTTCTTAAGGTAGCCGTCGCGCGAGAGCATGATGGTGACCGGGTACTCCTCGACCTCGGGCTCCAAGCTTACCTCGATGACCTCATGGGGCTCAATCCTGCCCGTGCGGCGCGGCATCACGTACTTCTTGTTGACCGCTGCCAGCTCGTCGCTGATGACCTTCTTGATGTTCTCTTCGCTGGAGAGGATCTCCTCAAGCTCGGCAATCTCGCCTTCGAGCTTGGCGATGTCCTTGGTGCGGTTGAGAATGTACTCTTCGTTGATGTTGCGGAGCTTGAGCTCGGCAACAAACTCGGCCTGGGTCTCGTCGATGTCGAAACCCTTCATAAGGTTGGGCACGACCTCGGCCTCGAGCTTAGTGCCGCGGATGATGGCGATGGCCTTGTCGATGTCGAGCAGAATTGCCTCGAGGCCGTGCAGCAGGTGCAGACGCTCGGACTTTTTGCCCAGGTCAAAGTTAATGCGGCGACGCGTGGACTCAATACGCCACTTGACCCACTCGTGCAGGATCTGGCGCACGCCCATAACGCGGGGATAGCCGTCGACCAGCACGTTAAAGTTGCACGAGAACGAATCCTGCAGCGTGGTCGAGCGATAGAGCTTCGCCATGAGCTTGTCGGGGTCGACACCGCGCTTAAGGTCGATGGCGATGCGCAGACCCGAGAGGTCGGTCTCGTCGCGGATGTCGGCAATCTCCTTGACCTTGCCCTCTTTGGAGAGCTTGACGATGCGCTCGATGATGACATCGGTTTTGGTGGTGTAGGGGATCTCGTAGACCTCG
Source organism: uncultured bacterium (assembly GCA_905214105.1). Classification (GTDB taxonomy): domain Bacteria; phylum Actinomycetota; class Coriobacteriia; order Coriobacteriales; family Coriobacteriaceae; genus Collinsella. The sequence goes on along the minus strand of CAJMKK010000004.1, from coordinate 37,675 downwards.
ATGATGCGCTCTTCGGGAATCCAGCGCCAGCGGGAGCGGATCTGGAAGCTGCCAAGGCCGGTCTCGATTATCTTTTCCATCTCCTCGCGGCGGTAGATAATTTCGCCGCCGGTCGAGAAGTCGGGCATGGGCATGTATTCGAGCAGGTCGCAGTCGGGATCCTGCAGGTAATGCATTGTGGCGGTACAGACCTCGTTGAGGTTGAAACCGCAGATATCGGATGCCATGGCGACGCCGATGCCCTTGTTGGCCGAGACGAGGATGTTGGGGAACGTGGTGGGCAGCAGGCGTGGCTCCTTCATGGCGCCGTCGTAGCTGTCGACGAAGTCGACCGGGTCCTTGTCGATGTCCTTGAAGATCTCGGCGCTAATGGGGGAGAGCTTGGCCTCGGTATAGCGCGAGGCGGCGTAGCTCAGGTCGCCCGAATAGTACTTGCCAAAGTTGCCCTTCGACTCAACGAAGGGGGCGAGCAACGCCTCGTTGCCGGTGGCCAGGCGCACCATCGTCTCGTAGATCGCGGCGTCGCCGTGCGGGTTGAGCTTCATGGTCTGGCCCACGATGTTGGCGCTCTTCTGGCGCTCGCCCTTGAGCAGACCCATCTTGTACATGGTGTAGAGCAGCTTGCGGTGCGAGGGCTTAAAGCCGTCAATCTCGGGGAACGCACGCGAGACGTTGACGCTCATAGCGTAGGGCATGTAGTTGACCTCGAGCGTCTGCGTGATCGGCTGATCGGTGACCTCGGAGTGCAGGCCGATGACGTTCTCGGCGTTGACCTGCTTTTTCTTGGGCTGGTTCTTCGTCTTCTTCTTTGCCACGATTTCCTCTTGAACTTCTTATGGGCCGTCGTTATCGATTTGCTGCTACTGCAGGTCCAGCTGGTCCAGGTATTCCTTGCCGTGCTCGGAGATGTGACGCTTGCGGCCCGTCTCGTCGTTGCCCAGCAACAGGTTGAACATGGTCTCCATCTTGGTGACGTCCTCGGGTTCTACCTTGATCAGGCGGCGCGTCTCGGGGTTCATGGTGGTGAGCCACATCATGTCCGGATCGTTCTCACCAAGACCCTTGGAGCGGTTGATCGAGCACTTCTGGTCGCCAATCTCCTTGAGGATGCCGTTCTTCTCGAGCTCGGTGTAGGCAAAGTAGGTCTTCTCTTTGCAGTTGATCTCGTAGAGCGGCGACTCGGCGATATACACGTAGCCCTCGTCGATAAGCGTGGGCACCAGGCGATAGAGCATGGTGAGCACAAGCGTGCGGATGTGATAACCGTCGACGTCGGCGTCCGTACAGATAATGACCTTGTTCCAGTTGAGATTATCCAGGTCAAAAGCACCGAGGTTCTTGATGCGCTTGTCCTTGATCTCTACGCCGCAGCCCAGCACGCGCATGAGGTCCATGATGATGTCGGACTTAAAGATGCGCGGGTAGTCCTCCTTCAGGCAGTTGAGGATCTTACCGCGAACGGGCATAACGCCCTGGAACTCGGCATCGCGCGAGGTGCGGATGGCGCCTGCTGCCGAGTCGCCCTCTACGATGTAGATCTCGCGACGGTCCTTGTCTTTGGAGCGGCAGTCGATGAACTTCTGCACGCGGTTGGCCATGTCGGTCTTCTGTTGCAGATTGGTCTTGATGCTCTGGCGCGTCTTCTCGGCGTTCTCGCGCGAGCGCTTGTTGATGAGCACCTGCTCCATGATCTTGTTGGCGGCGTCTTTGTTCTCGATCAGATAGGTCGAGAGGCGCTCCTTAAAGAATGCCGTCATCGCCTGCTGGATAAAGCGGTTATTGATGGCCTTCTTAGTCTGGTTTTCGTAGGACGTCTGGGTGGAGAAGCAGTTGGTCACCAGCACCAGACAGTCCTGGACGTCCTGCCACTTAATGCCGCTCTCGTTTTTGTTGTACTTGCCCTGTTGCTTGATGTAGGCATCGATGGCGCTGGTCAGAGCACTACGGGCGGCCTTTTCGGGCGAACCGCCGTTCTCGAGCCATGACGAGTTGTGGTAGTACTCCTGCATCATGAAGGTGCGCGAGAAGCACATGCACGCGGTGATCTTGACGTTGTAGTCGGGCAGGTCCTCGCGGTCGCGACCGCGGCGGTCGGCCTCGATAAAGAAGGGCTCGGTGAGGTAGTCGGCACCGACCTTCTCGAGCACATAGTCCTCGATGCCCTTGGGGTAGCAAAAGTCCTCTTCGGAAAACTCGCCATCGTCGCCCTCGATGCGCAGGCGGAAGGTAACGTTGGCGTTGACCACGGCCTGGCGGCGCATGGTCTCGCGATACCAATCGTGGGGGATGCTGATGGAGGTGAAGACCTCAAGATCGGGGCGCCACTTGATGGTGGTGCCGGTGCGGTTCTCGTCGCTGGGCTCAATCTCGAGCGCCTTCTTTTTGGCGCCGACGACCTTACCCTTCTTAAAGTGCAGAGAGTATTTGTTACCGTCACGCCAAACCGTGACGTCCATGTACTCAGAAGCGTACTGGGTCGCGCAGGAGCCCAGGCCGTTGGTGCCGAGCGAGAAGTCGTAGTCGCCGCCCTGGTTGTTGTTGTATTTGCCGCCGGCGTAGAGCTCGCAAAAGACGAGTTCCCAGTTAAAGCGCTTCTCGGAAGGGTTCCAGTCGAGCGGGCAGCCGCGGCCGTTGTCCTCTACCTGGATAGAGCCATCGCGAAAGGCGGTGAGGGTGATGAGCTTGCCGTAGCCCTGGCGTGCTTCGTCAACGGCGTTGGACAGGATCTCGAAGGCGGCATGCGCGCAACCATCGAGTCCGTCCGAGCCAAAGATGACGGCGGGGCGCAGGCGTACGCGCTCCTCGTCCTTGAGCTGGCGGATACTGTCGTTACCATAGTTTGCGGTGTTTTTTGCCATACTCGCTCTCTCGGTGCTCCTTTTGCTGCGTTTAAGTCATATAGATAGTCAAGGTAGCATAGCCCAGGCCGTGGGCGATTCCAACCAACACGAATTCCATCGAACAATAGTTCGATTAGATAATGGATGCTTGGGATGCGGGTGGGGTCTGTCCTATTCAAACATCTGCGGCAGGTCGATGAAGACGGTTCGATCGCTTTCGTCAGCTTCGAAGCCCGAACGGGAGAAGAATCCGTAGCGATGGCATTTGAGCCCCGTTGCCTCGACTTGGGTGATTTCCTCGTCGACCATTTTTTGCGTGACGGGGGATTTGCGGAACTTTGCTTCGTAGAATGCGTAGCCCTCGGGGTCTTGCGTTACCACATCGAATTCGCCGCTCGTTTTGTTTGCGGGATCGTCGTACCAGTACTTGCCTATGGCATCGAAAGCCGGTTCGATCTTGCCAGTCCTGTTTTGCCGTACGAGGTATTGACGGCAGATCTCCTCGAACATATGTGGAGTGTAGTTTTCCTCGAAGTCTTGGGAGACGTGACGATCATAGAAGACTTCCGGGTCGAGCAGCTGACGCGCAGAAGCATTGCGGAAGACGTAGCGATAGTAAAAGAGCGAAAGTGGGTCCACCACAAAGTAGCCAGACTTGCGCTTATTCGTAGGGTCGTTGATGGGTGCACGCTTTTGGACGATTTCGAGTGACATGAGCTTGTCGAGTACGTCTGCCATGGCCGGACCGCTCGAGACGTGCGACTGTGCCAGCACGTCCCCCCAACGGGAGTAACCTTGTGCGAGAGCCCCGAAAACTTCGTTGGCGTTGGTCATCTTCGAGATCTCGGCGTTGAGATAGGACGGTACTTCGCTTTCTAAGCGGGCGCCAGGTTCTGTGACGAGCTCGATGATATTGTCGCGTACGCTTTGGGACTGATCGATGAGGCGATTGTAAAAGGGGATGCCGCCAAAAACGCTATAGAGCCGCACCTTGTCCTCGGGTGAGAACGCGGGATAGAACTTTGCAGCGTCAAAGTAATCCATGGGCTTAAGCTCAAGCGCGAGATCAATTCGCCCGTAGAGGGGGCTTTCATGCTCGATGAGAGATTTCATAATCTCAACATAGGAGCCGCACAGGACAATGTTTAAACGTGAGTCTTCCCTGTGAGCGTCGATTGAGGTCTGGAGAATGCTGTCTAAGCCTTTAACCGCATCTCTCAAGTAGGGGTATTCGTCGAGAACGAGGGTAATGTTCTTGTCTTTGGCTTGGGCAAACAGAAATTCGATGAGCTCGCGGATGCCCGTGAAGGCGAGCGGAGGAAAGCTTAGCGCTTCAGCAGCAAGGGCGGACAGACTCTCGAGGTTGTCTGCCTCGGAGGTTTGGCGGCACTCGTAATAGATCGTTGCGACGTCCGATAAATCGGTTAGCGCCTGCTTGATGAGCTCACTTTTGCCGACGCGACGCCTTCCGTAAATGAGAACATTGCGCTGCTCGGGCGCATTGAGTGTTTTCTTAATACGGGCGAGTTCAAGCTCCCTGCCAATGAATTCCACTTACTCGGTTCCTTCCGACTCGGTTTTGTCCGAGTTAATTGTATCGCATGAACAAGTTTATGCTCGAGTTTACTCGGACAAAACCGAGTCGGTTCTGTCCGAGTAAGTTTGAATAGCGAATCGAAATTGTTATGTCCACATGGCGATGGCGAACATGGTTTCCATAAGCGCCGCGTTCGCGCTTGTTATTGCCGCAATGCGCTGTGTCGCTGAGGCGCAGATCGTACCGCTCGAAAGCGTCTTTTGGTTGGCGAACCTGGCCACAGGCGTGTTCTGCGGTGCGACGATTTTCACGGCCACGTTTGCTGTCCTGTGCGCAACGTTTTTCACGGCGAAAAGACGCCGTGCCAAGCTCGAGGCAGAACTCGACTCCCCTGATGATATCTAATGCGTAATGGGCTGGCTCTGGGTATCCAGAACCAGCCCATTTTGATGTTCGATGAGCCGAGTCGGCGTCTCTCACAAAAGCAACTAGGAGCTAGCGAGGCTTATCCGAATTGGCCTCATTGGCGGTGTCTTTTTCGAGCGCCGTGCGGCGGGCGCTGTAGGCGACGAGGCCGGCGCCTGCCGCGGCGACTGCTGCAGCGGCTGCCGTAAGGGGAGCGTTGACATCGCCCGTGCCCGCAAGCGCGCCCGCTTTTCCGGAGCGCTTGCTATTGCCGTGGTCCTTGCCGCTGCCGGAGCTGCTTCCGCCGGAGCCGCCGCCCTCGTCAGCACCGCCGCCACTCGAGCCACCATCGCCGCCCGCTGTCATCGGGGCGTCGTGAAGTCCTGTCGTATCCGCGCTGTCGCATACGCCGACCTGAACTTCTGAGCGTTCGCATGCCGCGTCGGGTACATGAAGCTCGTGCAGTACGGCGCCCAGCGTCGAGTTTGCGCCCGGTCGAATTTCCTCGAACGTTACGGGATCGAGCGCCACCAGATTACGTGCCTTCGCATACAGCGTTACGCGTTTGCCCACTTCGTCGCTCCAACTCTCGGGGATGGCGAAGCTCATGCGGAACTGTGCCGTGCAACCCGGTGCCAGCACGGCGTTGCCGTTGTCGGCTACCAGCGGGTGCGTCGCAAAATGTTCGCCCAGCGTCTCGAGTGCGTACTTCACGTGTGCCATGTCGTTGGCCGAAGCGTCCTCGGAAAGCTCTGGATCGTAGATCGATGCCATACGTGCGTTCACTCCGAATCCGATGGATGCGCTGGAGAACGGCTGGCTAAAGCCCTCTCGATACAGATCGATCGTGCCGGCGGTCAGCAAGGTGTTGCCGTCGTTTCGCACCGTGACCATGAAGGATTCGCCTGCTGATCCGGGCACCACCGCGCCCGAGGTGGCGACCGCCCCCGTCGGAGTGGCACACGCCACCAAGGGCACTTCGATGCCGTGTAGCTCTGCCTCGCTCTGCTCCGCGCTCACAATGTGCGTGGCGAGCGCGGAGAGCATGCCTCCCGACGTCAAAAATGTCGTTATCTGATCGACGGGATGGTCCAGTTCGCACATCACGAACGGCTCCGTGAACAAATCGCGTGCCAAGGTGCTGGCGAAGATGCGGAAGTGCTTGCCCGTCACTGCTACCGGGTTGCCTTCTTCGTCGTAGGTTTGTCCAACCTTGCCATCGGTGTTCTCCACATAGAGCACGCACCTGCCGTTGTTGCTTACGCTAAACGATGCCGGGCCACAGCCTGCGGCACCCACGGGCTGCGTTCCAAATGTCGATGCGCCTCGCGTCCAAGTAATATGCTGCAGTTGCTCGTTGACGGTTGCCAAAAAGCCCGTGTGCTGCGGCCATGGCACCGCACGGGGCACCGCGGTGTCCGGCGGCATAACGCCCCAGCCCGCAATGGACTGGCCGATCACGGCGTACGATGCGCAGCCGCAACCGTCTGCGGTCTCGTATGCAACGGGCACCACCATTTTGCCGTCGATATTCTCGGGCGCGCCCAGCTCGATGCTCGACGGTGCTTGCGGAAAGCGGAGGACCTGACGGAACGTCAGGCTGTCGCCCGAAACGTCCGACCACAGGGTAAAGCACTCCAGCGCAACCTCAGCCTCGCTGCCGAGCGCCTTTTCTGCGGTGGTTCCGCGGCGGTGGAGGTAGGCGCCCGACAGACGTCCGTCGACAAGTGTCTTGCCCACCGTGATGCGTGGGCACTGCAGGCAATGGTAGCCATCCTCCTGAAGGCGGCCGCGCGAGATGCTGCGCCACGACGTGCGCGATGTCACGCGAACTCCGTCGTTGCTTATGCGCAGGCGCACGACGGACAGTATGCCGGCTGTGCTTGCCGTATCGAAAAGGGTGTTGTCGCCGTCGGGGCGCTCGCCCGAGACCAGCAGCACGTAGGCGTCCTGGTTTCCCCTCCCGTCCGTATATTCCACCACGTCGAAGTCGTAATCGTATATGCCGTCGCGCTCCACGTCGCCCTCGCCAAACCCAAGGGGGAAGTCCACGGGCGTGGGGGCAGACCACGTGCCGTTCGCCTTTGTGTGCACCACCAGGCGCGAGCGGCCATTGTCGCCGTAGCGCACCGAGGCGATGCGGAACAGGCATTCTGCGCCGGCAATCATTGCCAGCTTCATGTGAGCTTCGCTGAGCACGCCGGAAAACAGCACGCTGTCACTCGAGGGTTTGATACCGCCACGCTCGTCCTCCGATACACCAGCAGAATTGGCGTTGGGGTCCGCAACGGCGTTCGTCGCCTGCCGGATATAGGCGTACTTATACATTGGCGCGGCGTTTTCGTCGTTCTCTATCAGTGCATGGACGAAATGCTCGATCTGTCCCGTGTCGTCGCTCTCCGCGTCTGCCTCGAGCTCAATGCGCGTGACCGCTTGATCCCAATCGCGCACGACAGGCGCAACGTTTGCGGCAGTAGCCTTAACCTCGGCGCATGCGAGCAGCTCGGCGTTAGTGACGATGGTGGCCGATGCGATAAATTGCGGCACGCCGCCCGCCTTGATGTCGCCGGGCGTGCCGAAGCAGGCATCCAGCGTGTAAGGCGTATCTCCGCCCAATGCGAGTTCAGAGCGCTGGAGTACATACTGGTCGCCGTTGTTCACCGACATATTCCACGAATCGAGGAGTGTGGGCCACGATCCCGACCAAGCTTTGGTGGTCCACTTGAACATGACGAACTGGAGTATCACATCGACATCGACGTCTGCACCTACGCGCAGTCGCGGAAGCTGGTGTCCATCCGCCTTCTCGTACCCAATGAACAACGTGAGGGATGCGGCGCCGCGCACGGCAGACGAGGCGACGCCTGCAACGCCGGCTCCAAAGGTGACGGCAAGCCCGATCTGGATGGTGAAAGAGCCCGACGTGTTGGAATAGTCGAGCGAAATGTTCTTGAAAAACGCCGCGCCGCTGCCGTGCGTGTGGGCGCCCACGGCGAGCGCCAGTTTTGCCAGCACCCAGGGGTTGACGTTTAGGAAAAACGGCACCGGTCCCAGGGTAAACTGCTCAGTCCAATTGAGGTCGGTTCTTACTTGGAAGAGGGCCTTAATATTGCCATATGCGGGATCGTTGTTGTCACCCCAGGTTTTGCCCACCCAGTCGTAGGCGAGCGAGCCGTACAGCTGTGTGGCGATATCCATCGTGAACAGCGGCGTGCAATGGTGGCGAAGGAGTTTGGTGTTCCTTGGATCGGTACCCGAACCGGCACTCATGCTCTTGTACTGATTCCACTTCCCCTCCATCTCGTCGAGGTAGCGGTTTGCCTGCTTGGCGCCCGACTCACGCGGTGACTTCTTCCAGTACTCCGGATCCGGATTGCCCGAATCGTTCATATAGCTGGCTGGTTTGTATCCTCCGCCAAACAGTACGTACCCGGCAAACGAGAAATCGAACAGAATGGGGAACGAGGGCATCCAGCAGGTGAACTTGTTGCCGCCGATGCCGGGAAACGCCGCTGGGAAATCAAACGGAGTGATCTCTTGGTCCATAGTGGTGGGAATGATGGTGGTCGAGCCCGATTCCGACTTTGCGGCCGGCGCGGTGACAACGGCCATAGGGGATGAGAGCGTGTAGGTCTTGCCCTGATAGTCGAGGACAAAGCGCAGCTTGCACCCTTCTTCCAGAAGGCCCGATGCCGCGTCGAGAAACTTGTCTTCGAGTGTGAACGTTGCCAGATTATTCGCACCCGATGCGCTGGCCTTGATCTGACCGATCTGCGTGACGGTTTCGGGCGAGCTGCCCGCGGCAGGCGTCACTTTGTTGACGCGCAGCGTTGCCTGTCCACCCTGTGGCAGATGTGCCTGCACGGTAAAGGCGTGTGTATCGGGCTGCTCGTTTGCCGTGTCGTTCTTCGGCAATGCCATGAACGTGGCTTCAGCGTATTGGATGTCCCATTCGTCGAATGTGAGCTGGCGAAAGTAGGGCTCGCCGTCGGAAAGCGGACGCGTGGGCGCGGTTATGGCGGTGCCGCCCTGGATACGCGCAAGGGGAATCTCGACATCGCGGTAGCCCGCCATGCTAATGGAGATGCCGCCGTTAAAGTCGTACGCGTCGAGAAGCGTCGCCTCGTCTACGTAGCCTTCCGAAAGCGGCGCGACCTCAAAGATGACCGTGCCTTCGTCATCGGTCGTGGCGGTGAGCTGCTTGCCTGCGGCGTAGCGCGACGTGAGCGTGACCTTGGCACCTGCGATGGGCGTATTCTTGTTGGCGACGTCGACCACGACCACACCGAACATGGTGCGCGAGAGAACGAGCACCCTGAAGGGGTCTTTTTCATCGGCATAGGCTTCGGTGGGTGCGAACGGCAATATGAAGGCGTTTTCGCTTCCCGGCACGCGCGGCAACATAATGCTCGCTAACGAGGACGCTCCGGCAACAAGTAACGAACGGCGATCAAGCATCTTGGGCTCCCATCCCGCAAATATCGGTGGAAATAATCCAATTTTGCGAGAAGGTGCCCCGTGGCGGTAGTGCCGTTCAAGGGTCAAAATGTCCAATTTAGGCGAGCGAAGTGCCGGGTTCCGGAACGCGTTCGATGCGCTTGGCAGCCCGGTCGCTAACGCAACATGTGCGCGACCAGCTCGGCGCGTGTGCCGATGCCAAGCTTTGCGTATACGCCGGATAGGCGGTTTTTGACGGTGCCCGGCGATACTCCCATATGGCGTGCGATTTCAGCGTTGGTCCATCCGCGGCAGGCGAGCATGGCCATGGTGAACTCTGTGGTTGTTAAATCGTCGGCAACGTCCTCGCCCGAATCGGGGTTGTGGATGCGCCGCCAGCCGTAGCTGAAGTGGTACGTGATCTCGATGATGCGTGCGAAGTCGTCAGGGTATTGCGTTTTTAGGCATGCCTCGATGAGCCCCTGCAAAAGGCCGTGGTGCTCGCCGATGAGCTCGATAAGGCCGTCGGGACGCGCAATGTTCCAAGCAGCTCCGAAATGCGTCCTTGCGGCGTCGACGTCTTTGAGACTCATGCAGGCCATGGAAGCTGCCAGGTGCAGGAACAGTTCCGAGATGGGATAGCTTCCCTGTTTCATGATCAGGGCGTTTTCCGCCATGCCCAGACTGCGGCCATATTCGCCGCGCAGGTACAGGGCATGCGCCATCACGTAGCTGGCGAACAGTCGCAGGCCTTCGGGCAGATGCGCCGCAAGCGGATAAAACTCTTCGGCAGAATACGGGGAAGGCAAGTGCAGCAGGACGCTCGCGGCCGAGGCGAACAGGATATGCGTGGCGTGGACGGCGGGTGATTCCTCGTCGGCCGGCGTATCGAGGATGCCAGCAAGGCAACGGCGGGCATCGGCGATACGGTTGAGCGACAGACTGGCATATCCGCAGATAAAGCATGCGGAATAGCGCAGTGCGGGGTCGGTGGCGTCAAGATAGGGGCGTGCTGTCTTGGCGGCGAGTGCGGCCTGTCCGCGAAAGTACAGCGCTTCTGCCGTGGCGATGGCGCGTGAATCGGGGTCGGAAATGCCTGCAACCGCAGCGTCAATCTGCCCCGGCGCAAAGGCGGTGCACATCAACGGCATGGGAACGCATGGGTAGCCATCGCAGTCCATCTTCCATCTCCCAACAGCTGGCAACACTAGCAGCAATTGTACTCTTGTTGCTCGGGACTGGAATTTGTGGGTATCGCCTACGATTGTGCCGAACGTATAAAGGAAGAGTCTATTGGCGATGCTCCCAAGGTGGCTACCGAAGTCTAGCTGACCTTGGGATATAGAAAAACTGCCGCCCCTGCAAAAAGCTCTGTCGAAGCGATGGGAAACGCATCTCGTTCTGCATATAATGAGGTCATATGACGGTGCGTCTGCATACGCGCGGCGCATTTCCATCGAATCGAGAAGGAGCTCTGCATGGATCCCAACAAGCGTCCCGACGACATGGTGCGTATCACCACTCCCGAACTTGCCCAGGTGTTCATCGATGAGCAGGTCGCTGCAATCCGCGAGCAGATCGGCGACAAGAAGGTCCTGCTGGCTCTTTCGGGCGGCGTCGACAGCTCGGTTGTCGCGGCCCTGCTCATCAAGGCCATCGGCAAGCAGCTCATTTGCGTGCATGTTAACCACGGCCTGATGCGCAAGGGCGAGAGCGAGCAGGTCGTCGACGTCTTCAAGAATCAGATGGATGCCAACCTGGTTTACGTTGACGCCACAGATCGCTTCCTGGACAAGCTCGTGGACGTCGAGGAGCCCGAGGCCAAGCGTAAGATTATCGGCGCCGAGTTCATTCGCGTGTTCGAGGAGGAGGCCCGCAAGGTTGGCGATGAGGTCAGCTTCCTCGCCCAGGGCACCATCTATCCCGACATCCTGGAGTCCCAAGACGGCGTGAAGGCTCACCACAACGTGGGCGGTCTGCCCGAGGATCTGCAGTTTGAGCTCTGCGAGCCCGTCAAACTGCTGTACAAGGACGAGGTCCGCGTCGTGGGTCGCGAGCTCGGCCTGCCCGAGAATATGGTTGAGCGCCAGCCGTTCCCCGGTCCCGGCCTGGGCGTCCGCTGCCTTGGTGCCATCACCCGCGACCGTCTTGAGGCGCTGCGCGAAGCCGACGCCATCGTGCGCGAGGAGATCGACAAGGCCGGTCTGACCATCTGGCAGTATTTTGCCGTCGTGCCCGACTTCCGCGCAACCGGTGTGCGCGAGGGCAAGCGCGCCTACGATTGGCCCTGCATCATCCGCTGCATCAACACCGTCGATGTCATGACTGCCGAGGTTCCCGAGCTCGACTGGGCGCTACTCAAGCGTATTACCGCTCGCGTCACCGCCGAGGTTCCCGGCATCTGCCGCGTGTGCTACGACCTCACGCCGAAGCCCGTTGGCACCGTTGAGTGGGAGTAAGCTAACTCACCTAGCCCCCGTTTCCGCTTGGAAGCGGGGGCTTTTTGCTGGCGCTTCGCCCAATTTCGCGCATCTTGGGCCTCACGTATCCTGCGAACTAACAGATGTGACAAAGGGGCAGTTCCTTTGTCGCATCTTCGATGTTATGCGCGGGAAGGGTCACGAGCATGGTCGTTCCGCGCTCCGAGCTCTCTTCGACCTCGATGGAGCCGCCGTGGAGTGCGGCAATCTCCCAGACCAGTGCAAGCCCCAGCCCCACGCCGCCATATGCCCTGCTGCGCGATTTGTCGACGCGAAAGAAGGGCTGGAAGATGCTCGTCTGGTATTGCTCGGGAATGCCCGGCCCCTGGTCGCGCACGCGTAGCAGCACGCGGTCGCCTTCGGCGCAGGCGTTGATTTGCACGGTCGAGTTGGGCGCGCTGTAACGTATGGCGTTTTCGGCCAAGTTGAACAGCAGCCGATAGATTAGCGTATCGCTGCCGATCGTTTGCGCGTCGCCCTCACTTGTAAGCGTGATGTCTTTTTGCTCGGCAAGGGGCGCCAGGTCCGTGAGTACTTCTTCGATCATCGGCGCCAGGTCAATCGCATCGTTGCAAGGGACACTGCGCAGCTCGCTCATCTCGAGCAGGGTCTTTGTCATGTGCGTCATCCGCTCGGTCTGCTCCTGCAGCAGCCCGAGCAGGCTCGCTGTATCGGCGTCGACGTCGGGGTGCTCGGCGCAAAACAGCTCAACCTGGGCCTGCATGAGCGCAAGTGGCGTGCGCAGCTCGTGCGCCGCATTGCCCGTAAACTGTCTTTGTGCGGAAAATCCCTCGTCAAGGCGGGCAATCATGTCGTTAAACGACGCGCTGCAGCGCCTGAGTTCAGAGGGCACGTCCTCGCTGATTTTTGTGTCGGCGAGGTTGTCGGGCCGCACGCTCTCGACTTGTGCCGCAAAGGAGCGCAGCGGCTGCAACGCATGCCCGCTCACAAAGTAGGCCAGGACGCCTCCGAGCAGCGTCACCGCCGCAGTTATATACCAGCTCGTCGCGCCAAACGATTCTTGGGCGTCGTTCACGACGATGGTCAGCGCATCGTCGAGCTCTTTGTTTGTCGGGTCAAATGAGCTGGGCGAGGCCGCCTCCACCTTGCTGTGCGCCGACGCTTCTGCACCAATCGAGTCCATGTAGCGCATGCCGGAGTAGCCAACCAGGCAATTCATAAGTACGCAGGTCGAACATATCAGCAGTGCCGTCATCAACGTGATGCGCCACTGCAGCGACAGCCGCTTCATTTGCCGTCCTCCATAACGTAGCCTTCGCCGATTCGGTTGCGGATGGGGTCGTGCCCCAACGCACCGCGCAGCTTTTTTCGCAGCGACGAGATATGCACGCGGGTCGCGTTGCTAAAGCTGTTGACGCTGCTGTCCCATACATGCTCGATAAGCTCTTCCTGGCTCACCGGCCGCCCCTGGTTAAGCATCAGGTATTCCAAGATGCCGGTCTCCTTGCGCGTGAGGGATAGGGTCTCGCCGCCCACGGAGGCGAGGCGCGCCTTGGTGTCAAAGCTCAACAATCCACAGGCTAGAACAACGTCGTTTTGCGTAAAGCGCCTGAGCGTGAGACTGCGTATGCGTGCCGCCAGCTCGTCAAGATGGAACGGCTTGGTGAGGTAGTCGTTGGCGCCCGCATCGAGCCCCGCTACCTTGTCGGAGACCTCGCCACGTGCCGAGAGCACGAGCACCTTGGTCTCGCAATCGGTAATTCTGAGTTGCCTGAGCACGGTCATGCCGTCGACATGGGGGAGATTGAGGTCGAGCACGACAAGATCAAAGGTCTCGACATCGAGCAGATTGAGGGCCTGCTGCCCGTCGTAGCAGCAGTCGACGCTATAGGCCAAGTTGCGCAGGCTGCGTGCGATCGCATCGCACAGCGCCCGCTCGTCCTCGACGACCAAGATGCGCATAACGTTCTCCTTGCATAGTCATTCACGCTTAACACGGATTTTATAGTCGGTATGGTCCAATGGGTCGCGAAACGAAAGGAGTGGTCAGATTGTTCAAAGCGATTAAGCCTGTGGCGCAGGTGGCTTTGCTGATCGTTGGGGTAGCCATGGTTGGCTTTGGAATTATACGCGGCGAGGCAGATGCCGTGTTGGCCAAGGCAATCAGGCTGTGCTTGGAGTGTATCGGAATTGGATAAAAGAAAAAACACTGCATCGCATCTTTTAGCGCGATTTCGTGGATTGATTCAAGCGGCGGCGACGCTTGCGACCAATATTCACCTGCCCAACTTTGCCAAGGGAGGCATCTACCAGGGGGCGGGCAAAGCCGTCTGCGTGCCGGGGCTCAACTGCTACTCGTGTCCGGCGGCCTCGGGCGCGTGTCCCATCGGGTCGTTTCAGTCGGTGGTGGGCTCGTCTAAGTTCAACTTTTCGTATTACGTCACCGGAACGCTCATTCTAATCGGCGTGCTGCTGGGACGTTTTGTATGCGGCTTTTTGTGCCCGTTTGGATGGCTGCAAGAGCTTTTACATAAGATTCCCAGCAAAAAGCTCTCCACGAAAAAGCTCAAGCCGCTCACGTACATCAAGTATGCCGTGCTGCTGTTTGCCGTGGTGCTGCTGCCCGTCTTGGTGGTCAACGATGTGGGTATGGGCGACCCGTTCTTTTGCAAGTACATCTGCCCGCAAGGTGTGCTCGAGGGCGCGATTCCGCTGTCCATCATGAACGTGGGAATCCGCTCCGCGCTGGGAAAGCTCTTTACCTGGAAGCTCGCGATCCTCATTGTGGTTGCGGTGCTGAGCGTACTGTTCTATCGCCCCTTCTGTAAATGGATTTGCCCCCTCGGTGCATTTTATGCGCTTATGAACAAGGTGTCGTTACTGGGGATCCAGGTTGACCAGGGCAAGTGCGTCTCGTGCGGCAAGTGCGCCAGGGTGTGCCAGATGGACGTGGACGTTACGCGTACACCCGACCATGCCGAGTGCATTCGTTGCGGCAAATGCGTGGGCGCGTGCCCCGTCGATGCCATTAGCTTTCGCTACGGGCTGGGCGTGACGGGCAACAAGCCCGCGCAGCCCACGCAAGCCTGCGAAAACAAATAGGTCCCTATACAAGCTTCGATATAAACGGAGGAACCATGAAACTGTCAAAAATTGCGGCTCTGTTGATGCTGCCCGTGCTGGCGCTAAGTCTCGCGGCGTGCTCTGCCCCCAAGGGTGACGCGAAGGATACCGCGAGCGGTGATGCGCAGATTGCCGAGCTTGTGGCGCAAAAGCCGTCGAGCGCCGAGGAGGCGGCCGAGCTGTACCAGCAGCTGCTGCAAAAGGAAAACGAGATCTTTGCGAGTGATAACGCCCTATGGGAAAAGGTGTTCCTTGCGGCCAACAAAGACACTCCCATGATTGAGGACGGCAAAAACTACGGCGACTTTTTGCTTGATACTATCGAGGGCGCCAAGGACCAGTTTACGGCGGATGAGCTCAAGACGCTCAAGGCCGGCGCGCAGCAGGTCAAGGAGATCGAGGACAAGCTCATGGCGCTGGAGAAGGAGTTCCCCGGATGTGGCAGCACGCCCGGCGAGGGGGAGAGCGTCGATGGCTCGACCGCAGGGATGACCAACGGCGAGAGCGAGGAGACGAAGTTCCCCAGCTTTAAGGGCAAGGACTTGGACGGCAACGATGTAAACAGCGACGAGCTGTTCTCCAAGAACAAGGTCACCGTCATGAACTTCTGGTTTACCACCTGCAAGCCGTGCGTGGGAGAGCTGGGCGATCTGGAGAAGCTCAACAAGGAGCTTGCCGAGAAGGGCGGCCAGGTCGTGGGCGTTAATTCCTTTACGCTCGATGGCAAAAAAGACGAGGTGGCCGATGCCAAGGACGTGCTTTCCAAGAAGGGCGTGACGTATAAAAACATCTGGTTTAAGTCGGATAGCGAGGCCGGAAAGTTCACCTCCAACCTGTACTCGTTCCCGACCACCTACGTGATCGACCAGAACGGTAACATCGTGGGAGAGCCGATCATGGGCGGTATCAACTCTGCTGAGCAGCGTGAGGCGCTCAACAAGTTAATCGAGCAGGCGCTCGCGAAGAGCGAACAGTAAGTCCGAATGCGACAAAGGCGTGACAAAGGGGCAGTCCCTTTGTCACGCCTTCGATGCTATGTGCGGGATGGTGCGCCATACGGTGTGCCGTCCCGTTTTTTGTTCGTTACATTCCTTACTGGTACCGGCAAAAAAGCTGATAGAGTAGGTCAAACGTGGCGAACGCGAACGGCGGGGGAGAGGTTGCCGTCCATGCTGGATCTCAGAGTTATTTGCAAAAGGTACGTTACGCAGTCGTTTACGCAGGTAGCGCTCGACAGCGTAAGCCTGTCTTTTCGCGATAACGAGTTCGTAGCCATTCTGGGTCCCTCGGGTTCGGGTAAAACTACGATGCTCAACGTCATCGGTGGACTCGATCATTTCGATTCGGGCGATCTGCTGATCGACGGCATCTCGACCAAGGACTTCAACGACCGCGATTGGGATGCCTATCGCAATAATCGCATCGGCTTTGTGTTCCAGAGCTATAACCTCATTCCGCATCAGAGCATTTTGGAAAACGTGGAGTTGGCGCTTACGCTCACGGGCGTGGGGCATGCCGAGCGCCGCCAACGTGCGCGCAAGGCGCTCGAGGCAGTCGGTCTGGGCGAGCACGTTGACAAGCGCCCGAGCCAGCTTTCGGGCGGGCAGATGCAGCGCGTGGCCATTGCCCGCGCCCTGATCAATGACCCCGAGATTGTGCTGGCTGACGAGCCGACCGGCGCCTTGGATTCAACGACGTCCGTCCAGGTCATGGATTTGCTCAAGGACGTTGCGCGCGACCGTCTGGTCATCATGGTCACGCACAATCCCGAGCTGGCGTACAAGTACGCCACGCGCATTGTCAACCTGGCGGACGGCAAGGTCACCGACGATTCAGATCCCTTTGATGCTGCCGAGGCCGCGCGTCGCGAGGCCAAGCCCACGCGCAAAACCTCGATGAGCTTTGTGACGGCGCTTGGGCTTTCTGCCCGAAACCTCATGACCAAGAAGGGCCGCACGGCCATGACGGCCTTTGCAGGTTCGATTGGCATTATTGGCATCGCGGCGATTCTGGCGCTCTCCAACGGCGTAAACGGCTACATCAAAAAGGTCGAGGAGGACACACTCTCGAGCTACCCGCTTACGATTTCCAAACAAGATTACGACCTGTCGTCCATGATGGGCGGGCATGGGGCCAAGGATGACGATACGTCCAAGAACGAGGGTTCGTCCGACGACGGCACCGACGGCAAGGCTCAGGGGACCGATAAGATCCCTGTGGTCACGGCCGTAAAGGATATGTTCGCAAGCGTTAAGTCCAACGACATGACGAGCTTTAAGGCATGGCTCGATGCCGGTGGCGACGGCATCGATAAAGAGGTCAACGCCATTCAGTACGGCTACGGCGTGACGCCGGTTGTCTATCGTGCCGGCAAGGGCGATGAGAAGCCTGTCCGGCTGGTGCCCAACGCCATGACCGAGGCCATGAGCGGAGGCGCGAGCTCGGCGGCAACGGTGAGCATGGAATCCATGGGAACCTCGGTCTTTAACGAGATGATCAACGACCAGAGTCTGCTCGACAGCCAGTACGATGTCGTTGCCGGCCATTGGCCTACGTCTGCCAACGAGGCCGTGATGGTGCTTTCGAGCCGCGGAACAGTGGGCGACTACACGCTCTACAGTATCGGCGCGCTGGATATCGATGAGCTCAACGACCTGGTTAACAGTGCCATGACGGCCGACGGCAAGGTCGAGACGCCCGAGACCGGCGCTGACTTTACCTACGACGATGCGCTGTCCACGACGTTTAAGGTGTTGTCGCCGGCCGATGCCTATCGCAAAAACGAAGAGACCGGCATGTGGACTGACATGTCTGGCGACGCCGACTTTATGAAAGCCAAGGTTGCCGACGGTATTGACGTGCGCATTGTGGGCGTGGTGCGACCCAACGAGACGGCAAACGCGAGCGCATTGTCCCCGGGCATTGTCTATACGCATGCGCTGACTCGCCAGCTTATGGAGCGTGCTGCCGATTCGCAGATTGTGCAGGAGCAGCTTGCCCACCCCGAGACGGATGTCTTTACGGGCAAAAGCTTCGACGAGCTGCAGGGCGAAGCCAAGCAGGGCGTGGATTTGGGCAGTATGTTCAGCGTAGACGAGGCGGCACTGAAGAGCGCGTTCTCACTCGATACGTCTGCGCTCTCGGGCGCGGCAGGTGGCATGGACCTTTCTGGTCTCGATTTGTCCGGGTTGGACATTGACCTTTCGGGTGTTGGGCGAGACATCGATTTCAGCGACATCATGGCCAAGGCGCCGGTCCCGGATTTCTCGGGCATCTTTGACGGTCTGGAACTCACACCCGAGCAAATGCAGCAGGTGGGAGCGCTAGCCAACCAGCTGTTTGAGGGCTTTATGCGCTCTGATCAGTTTAAGGCGCTGTCGCCCGAAGATCTTAAGGACGCGTCAAAGCTCGCTGCCGCATTCTCAGCGTACCTTGAGAATGATGTCGCAGCCCAGCAATACCTGGCTCAGCTCAGGGCGCTCGGCGGCGATGCCCTGGCCGAGCGTCTGCAGCAGGTGATGGGCGACTATGTGCAAAAGCAGCTGGCTCCGTATTTGCAGCAGTCTATGGATCAGGTGATGAAGGCGGTCAGCGAGCAGATTGCGACGACGGTATCAACCCAGCTCAAGGCGGGTGCGGCAGGGCTCATGGACCAAATGGCGACGCAGATGTCTTCGAGTTTTGCCAACTTGGCGAGCGCCATGCGCGTGGATGCGAACGCCTTTGCTCGCGCTATCCACTTTAACATGGACGCTGAGGACCTGAGTTCGCTCATGATGAGCTATGCCAAGGCGTCGAAGCTCACCTACGACAACAACCTGACCACACTGGGCTATGCGGACGAGGCCGACCCCATCTCGGTCAAGATTTTCCCGCGCGACTTTGAGGCCAAGGAGCGCGTGCTTGAACACATCGATGCATACAACAAGCAGGTCAAAGCCGCCGGCCACGACGAACAGGCCATCTCGTACACCGACTACATGGGCATCATCATGGGCTCGGTGACCGACATCGTGAACACCATCAGCTTGGTGCTCATCGCATTCGTGAGCATCAGTCTGGTGGTGAGCTCCATCATGATCGGCATCATCACCTACATCAGCGTACTGGAGCGCAAGAAGGAGATCGGCATCCTACGCGCGATCGGCGCGTCGAAGCGCAACGTGGCCAACGTATTTAATGCCGAGACCTTTATCGAAGGCCTCATTGCCGGCGTCTTTGCCATTGTCGTCGTGGTGGCCGTGAGCTTTCCGGTTAATGCCTGGGCGCTTGCGGCCAAGCAGGTGCCCAACCTGATGAGCCTGCCCGTTCAAGACGCGCTGATGCTCATTGTAATTTCGGTGCTGCTGACGGTCGTTGCCGGCCTGCTGCCGGCTCGCAGCGCATCCAAGAAAGACCCTGTGGAAGCCCTACGCTCCGAATAATGTGACAAAGGGACAGTCCCTTTGTCACATTGGATGAAAAGGCGCGGGAAGGGGTGGCCCCTTCCCGCGCCTTCTAGTTTATTTTGCCCATCAGCGTAATACGGACGCTTGGATGGGTGTACTCGTCAAACTCGTCCTCGGGATCCGTATCAAACGAGTAATACGTTTTGATGAGGTCGTCACTCGTCCTGATAGAGATTCTCTCGTAGAGTGAGCCGTTCAAAAATGCCTGCCTAAACTCTTCGGGGAGTTTCTGCGGTGCCAAGAGCTCGGGGCTCACCGTCTTGACGTCAACGGTTTGAACGGCAGAGGAAAGCTCGTCAAGCTCGCGTTCGATGCGGGCAAGGTTATCCTCGAGGCTCGCGCTGGGGTCGACCTCTGCCGCGTAGCTCACTTCCTTGAGCGTCCCCTTGTTGTCAAAGTCCAGATACGTATAGGTCTTCTGGGCGTCGGAGTCGCCTTCGTGCAGATAGCCGCGGACATGATAGCCGTAATCTTGATATCGCTCGTAGGGGTCATCGGCGGATACGTACTCGCATGCGGGCTCTAATGCCTTGCGGGCGATGGCGATCTGCTCGGCCGCGGCCGCGGCGTTCTGTTGCATCTCGATGTTTCCCTGCGCCAGCTGCGGGATATAGGCACCGCACACGATTGCGAGGGGCAGTGCCACAAGCGCGACGATCCACTTTTTTGCACGGGGGATAGGCACGCCACAGGCCTCTGCCATGGCCTTTGCGTTGGCAAAGCTTTCGGCAAGCACGTCTGCCGCGGTGGCGACGGCGCCTACGGCAGCGGCGACTTCTGCCGCGCCGCCCAGGTTGCGTGCGGTCTCGTTGTCGCTGTTCTTGAGCAGGCGCGCGGCGGCCTGCGTACCGATAACACCTGCGATTTGTGCCGAGTGGTCTTTCTCAGCCTGCTCGACGACGAGTCGGTGCTGCATTTCTTTCCACTGCTTGCCGCGCATGCCAAAGCGCGGCGCGAGCGCGCAGTAGCAGAAGATGGCGAGCTCGACGGCGGTGAGCGCCAATGCGGTCATCATGCCCGTCTCCTGGAAGCTTTCATGATGGAAGACGATATCGTCAATCATTTCGAAGGGAATGATCAAAAAAGGCAGCACAAACGCCATGGCAAGCGCCGCGCCGGCAACCTTGGGACAGATGCAGTATCGCTGGATGCGCTTACGTTCTTGTTCGGTGAGCTGCTGCATAGGGTCCTCGACTCTCATCGTTTTTCGGGGGCGAAGCGCACACGCTCTTGAGTATAAATGAGTAGAGGGTGTGCGCTGTTCAAACATAGTGATCAACAGCGTGTTATTGGCAATCGTTGCGCAGCGACTGCTGGAGGGGTAGTTAACGCCATGTAACCGCCTCCGCCTTGTGGGTGGCCTCAAGGACAAGGCATAATGCATGTGACAAAGGGACAGTCCCTTTGTCACATTGATTTGAGAATGGATGTTGATGTATTTATCGCTGGCCCCTATGGAGGGGATTACCGGGCATGTGTTCCGTCGCGTGCATGCGGAGTGCTTCGGCGCGCTCGATTGTTATTACACGCCGTTTTTGCCGCCGCCGCGGGTGGGCAATCGCTTTGGCGGCAAGGCGTTTAAAGAGGTCGATCCTGCCAACAACCAGGGACTTAACGTGGTGCCCCAGCTGATGTCCAAGAATGCGGACGAGTTTGTGTGGGCGGCGCAGGTGCTTGCCGATATGGGTTACCGCGAGGTCAACCTCAACCTTGGCTGCCCTTCGGGTACGGTGGTCGCGAAGGGCAAGGGTTCGGGCTTTCTGCGCAATTTGGATGAGCTCGAGGTGTTCTTGAGCGACGTGTGCGAACGCTCGCCCTTGCCGGTGTCGGTCAAGACCAGACTGGGGCTCGAATGCGATGACGAGTACGAGCGCGTGCTCGACCTCTATTGCCGAATGCCGCTGGCGGAGTTGATCGTGCATCCGCGCGTGCAAAAGGACCGTTATACGGGCTCACCGCGCAAAGAGTTTTACGGCGAGACGCTGGAACGGGCGCCGTTCCCCGTGGCCTATAACGGCGACATCTTTGATCTTGAGGACATGGATGCGCTGGTGAAGGCCTATCCCGGAACACGCCACGTAATGTTGGGGCGCGGCTTGCTTGCGAATCCCGCGCTGGCTCGCATGGTTAAGGGCGACCCTGCCGCTACCGCCGCTGAGCTGCAACGTTTCCATGACATGCTGTTTGCGGCCTATGCGGACGAGATTGGGGGCAACGCGGTCTTTCGCATGAAGGAGTGGTGGTTCTACGCCAAATGCGCCTTCGCCGATCCCGCGACCGTTCACAAACTCGTACGCAAGACCAAAAAGGTCGATGAATACCGTGCCGCTGTCGACCGTGTCTTTCGCGAGCAGCAGCTTGCGCCCATCGCCCGCTTTTGTGGCTAAATGATCCCTTGGGGACGGAGAAGAACGGATCGCCTGTGCCGGACCCATGCAAAAAACTGTACGCCAGCATCCAAAGATGTCGAAAGACGTCGACTTTGGATGCTGACGTACATGTTTGGTTCGGCAGGGGACTAGGCAATCATTGCATCGAGTGTAATGAGCTCCCTGAGTCGTTCTGTGCGCGTTTGTCCGTGGCGTTTTGCCTTGGCGTCAAATGCTTCAAGAACCGATTCGCCCACACGTGCCGATAAAACAACGCTTGGCTCATCAGAGATCGACGGCCTTCCCGGCTTGATGGTGCGACCCTTCGGCCATTCATCTTTTTCGTATGCCTCCGCGGCTTTCTCCAACTCTCCGGGGGCAAACCCCATCATCTTTTCAAGCTGCTTGGCGTCCATAGCGCCTCCTATCGATTGACATAATGTCGAGCGCTGGTTACCGGAATCTCTTTTTGTATACAGTTTTGTAGACAAAAATACAAGCAGTTTATCAAGCTAATTAGCGTGTATTGACTAGTTTTTTCGATAGGAAATGAGCATCGATGGCTTCGATATTTCTTCACTTGCTAGTCTGGAATATGAGCGCTCATTGAACCTGCAGAGGGGGCACTTTAACAAACTATCGAGATTCTGGCCAGGAGCTTTCACCGGTCTTCGGTGGTGAGAACAGCTCAATTCGCGACACAGTGTGTCGCGAATTGGAGTAGTCGCTGAGTGTTCTTTAACAACTAGTCATTCAAGAAGAGAGCGTCTAAGTGCCGGAATTGCCATTTTGAGTCGTTCCTAACGACTATTCTGGAGGGCTGTGTGCAAAAAAGGGCAAATATGAGTACTGTTGCCATTATGGGTGCATTTATTTTGTTCAAAAATGAGGTCCCTGATGAGATTTAATACCATTAGGCGTCTCTTTTATTGAACATATGGGGAGAAATAACGCCGTCTGTGGGCGCTTGGGGCGTTGAATGATCCCTGAAATGATTAAAATCGCTGTTACTAAACAAGTAGCAGTACTCATATTTGCCATTTTTTGAACACGGTCCTCTAAGGAGCCCTTTCCAGAGACGTCAGATGGCCTCAAACAGCCATAATCCAAAGGCTGTCTCAAACAACTAGTCATTTAAGAACGTCCCCAATGACTACCTGTGCCGGGGCCATGCAAAAAGCTGTACACCAGCATCCAAAGATGTCGAAAAATGTCGCCTTTGGATGCTGGCGTACATGTTTGGGTCGTATGGGTTTGGTCGTCGGGGCGAGCCGACTGCAATTGCGTACTAGAGCAGGTTCTTCTGTACCCACGCGATAATGTCGCCCGACTCGTAGAGCGGCGCGCCGTCAATGAACAGGCAGGGAACCTGGCGCTTGCCGCCGACGGCGATAAGCGCCTGCTCGGCATTGGAATCGGTCGAGATATTGTGCTCGGGGAGGGTCAAGCCGTTATCGGCCAGGAAGCGCTTGACCTTTATGCAATACGGGCAGCCGGTCATAACGTACAGCGCGAGCTCGTGATCAGTAGCCATGGGTCTCCAATCGGTTGAGGTTTCGATTGAAATACCCAAAGCCGCTGCAGTCTATGCGTGAGCCGACGACGACTCGATCGTCTGGACTAGAAACGCCGTGGCGCCGGTGCCGCAGGGCTTGTCGTAGTAGTCAACAAAGCGCTGGTCGGCAAGATAGCCGTGGGCGAGGCCCAAGTACGCCTCGTCTTGGGGCTCGCATCCCCAGTTGAGAGCAATCCAGCGACGATGCATCGCGACAAGCTTGCGCGCCTCGCTTCCATCCGGTTCGCCGTCGCCCATGGCGATCGAGAGCTGGCCCAGAATAGCGCGTTCAAGTTCCTTCATGTCGTTCCATGTCTTGGGGTCCATGTCCAGCAGTGCCTCGTTTGCTGCATCGACGGCCTCGTCGCCATAGCGCGCTCGCGCCTCGGCACCGTAGCGCTCCTCGTTTTCCTGCACGGTACGCCAGCGCTCCAGTTGCGGCAGCACGGCGCCCATGAGCGAGACGGCTTCGTCGAGCGACATACCGGTGTTTTGTGCCAGGCGCGGGGCGCAATCCTCAATCATGGCCTCCATCGTGGTCTCGTAGGTGTACTTGCCGTGGTCGTAGCACCACTTGCAGTAATGGTCGGTCGCGGTGCCCGCGGCATCGGTGGCGCAGTCGTCGGGCGTGAGTATCATGCCGCAGCTCTGGCAATAGTGCTCGGGCATTTCGAGCAGGTGAGACAGTGGCTCGCCGGTCACAGCGGCAATGAGCTTCATCATGTCGATGCCCGGTGTGACCTCGCCGCGTTCCCAACGGCTGATGGCCTGGCGTGTGACGAAGAGCTTGGCGGCGAGCTGCTCCTGGGTAAGGTGATGGGCGCGACGGACAGCAATGAGCTTTTCTGCAAAGGCCATAACGGCTCCTTTCTGCTGGTTGATGGCTTAAGCATACGCGGCGGCAGGTGCCCTTCCAAGCAACCGTTGGTTGCACGACTGCGGACCGCGGCGAAGAATTGCGCGCAACGCCCCACGCCTCCATGCCGTACAATGACCGGCATGGAACCTATTGCACACATACATACCGACCTGCCGCAGAAGTTCGGCATTCCACGCAACAGCTTTTTGGCGCCCCATCTGCAGGGGCGCATCGTCTTTGAGCCGGAATTTGCCTCCAACGCAGCAGTTGAGGGTCTGGATTCCTTCTCTCACCTATGGCTGCTGTGGCGTTTTGAAAACGGCACGCCCGGCGGCACGGCTAAGGACATAGCTGCCGATGCCAAGTCGCAGGACAGGTCCGGCACCAACGCAAAATGGTCGAAAACCGTGCGCCCGCCGCGTCTGGGCGGAGCCGAGCGCGTGGGCGTATTTGCCACACGCAGTCCGTTTCGCCCTAATCCTATCGGTCTCACCTGCGTTAAGCTCGACCGCGTGGAGCTTACCGACGACGGCCCCATCATCCATGTGCTAGGGGCCGATCTGCGTGACGGCACGCCCATCTACGACATTAAGCCCTACATTCCGTTTGCGGACTGCCACTCGGATGCGACCGGCGGCTGGATTGAGGATGCGCCGTGGCAAGAGCTCGACGTTGACTTCCCGCAAGCGCTGCAGGAGATGGTCCCGCCCACGAAGCTCCCCGGGTTGGTCGAGGTCCTTCGCCAAGATCCGCGCCGCGCGGGTAGCAAGCACGAGCCAAACCGCATTTACCACTTGGCTTACGCTGGGCTCGACATATCGTTTACGGTTGATGGAACCAGGTTGACGGTAACCGCCGTCAACGACGCGCGGGACTAGCCAGCCATTCGATGGCGCTCGCCAAATTCAACGCCAAACCCCGTGCCAAAATCGCCCACGCTGGTGGACAATAACGCCTACCAAAACAATCCGCTTTGCACGGGAGCTCAGCATGAAATACGACTTTACTTCGCTTATCGACCGCCACGGCATGGACGCCATCGCCGTTGACTCCTGGGGCGAGATCCCTGGCATGGCTCCGAACGCGCCCGACGAGGGCTTCGACCGCATCCCCATGTGGGTGGCGGACATGAACTTTGCCACGGTGCCCACGGTCCAGGAGCACATCATTCAGCGCGCCCAGCATCCCATGTTTGGCTATTTCGATCCGCGCGACGAGTACTTCGACCGCATCATCGAATGGCAGAGCCGCCGTAATGGCGTCGAGGGCCTGCTCCCGGAGCATATCGGCTACGAAAACGGCGTGCTGGGCGGTGTCGTGTCGACGCTGCGGGCGTATGTCCAGCCGGGCGATGCGGTGCTGGTCCACAGTCCTACCTACATCGGCTTTACCAAGTCCATCGAAGCGGCGGGCTATCGCATTGTCCACAGCCCGCTTAAGCTCGATGACCAGGGCGTGTGGCGCATGGACTTTGAGGACATGGAGCGCAAACTCACCCAAAACCACGTCCATGCCGCGGTGTTCTGCTCGCCGCACAACCCCTGCGGCCGCGTATGGGAGCGCGATGAGATCGAGCGCACCATGGACATCTATCGCCGGCACGATTGCGTGGTGATCTCGGACGAGATCTGGTCCGACATCATCTTGCCCGGTCACAAGCATATTCCAACGCAGTCGGTGAGTGAGGATGCCCGCATGCGCACGGTCGCCCTCTATGCGCCGAGCAAGACGTTTAACCTGGCGGGCCTGGTCGGCAGCTACCACATCATCTATAACGAGACGCTGCGCGACCGCGTGTGCGCCGTGTCCAATAAGACCCACTACAACGAGATGAATGTCCTTTCGATGCACGCGCTTATCGGCGCCTATCAGCCGCAGGGCTACGAGTGGCTCGATGAGCTCAACGAGGTTATCGAGGGCAACATTGACTACTTTTGCAATTACGTGGACGAGCATTTTGAGGGCGTGTCCTATTCGCGCCCGCAGGGCACCTATATGGTGTTCCTGGACTGCACGGAGTGGTGCCGCGTGCATGGGTGCGATATTCAGTGGCTACTCGACGAGGGCGCGCGTGTGGGCGTGGGCTATCAGGACGGCCGTCCGTTCCACGGGCCTTGCCACATTCGCGTGAATCTGGCGCTGCCGCTTTCGCGTGTAAGGGAGGCGTGCGACCGCTTGGACCGCTACGTTTTTAATGCACGGTAAGTGAGCGCTGCATGCGGGGCTGTCTGCCAGATTGGCTGGAAGGCCCCGTATGGTAAAGCATCTGTAACCATTGAGCGCAAGCGCGGTTTTGTCTGCTATTATTCAGCTCTTGAGTCTGTAAACAGGATCGTCTGGAGCTCGATGAAAAGACCTCGTCGCTCGGCCGCCATATCGTTGTTTGTTGCGCTTGCAGTGGTGGGCGCCTTTGTCGTGGCGATAGCTGGCTGTTCCGGGTTGAATGATGGGGCCGCGGCGTCTGCATCAGAAGGCGCAGCCGCCTCGCAGGTCAAAGACGACAACCTTAAGACGCTCAACGTTGGCAGCGACCTCTATCCACCGTTTGTGTATAGCAACGAGTACGGCGATATTGTTGGCCTGGATGTCGATATTTTGACCGAGGCTTTGGGCCGCATTGGCTACAAGCCAAAGTACCAGCTGATCGACTGGGAAAAGAAGAAAGAGCTGCTGGCGAGCGGCGAGCTCGATTGCGTCATGGGCAGCTTTAGTATGACGGGCCGCGAAGGCGAGTATCGCTGGGCGGGGCCGTACCTTGCGAGCCGACAGGTGGTTGCTGTCGATCCCGAAAGCGATATCTACACGCTTGCCGATCTTGAGGGTAGGGTCGTGGCGGTCCAGTCCACCACCAAGCCCGAATCGATTCTGCTCAATCACACCAATGAAAACGTTCCGCAGATTAAGGAGCTCTACAGCTTTTCGGACCGCTCGTACCTGAACCCGGCGCTTGTCGAGGGCCTAGTCGACGCCATCGCCGCGCATGAGTCCTCGCTGCTCACCTACGAAAAAGACTATGGCGTGACGTATCGCATTTTGTCTGAGCCGCTGCTAGAGGTTGGTTTGGGCACCGCTTTCGATATCAACGACACACGCGGCATCGACGTTAAGCTCACCCATGCCTACCAAGAAATGCTTGCCGATGGCACCATGGAGCGCCTGGTGTCAAAGTATTTTGATGACCCTTCGCCCTTTTTGAATGTGGAGGGCCTGTCATGATTGATGCGTCCGACCACACCGCTCAGGAGCGGGGCGATCGTTCGGCACGGGAATGGCTCCTTGCCGCCCTGTTGGGGATAGCACTCTCGGCTGCTGCCGGCATGACGAGCTACGGTTACACGACGGCCCAAGCCGAGCAGCGCTTTGCCGACGTTGTCGATTACGTGGCGACACAGAGCCTTTCCTACGATGCGTTCAACAGCGCCTATGCGACCAAAAACCTGATTCGCGTTATGGAGATCGCCGGAGAGGAGGCGCGCGATATGGAGCGCGACGGCTCGGCGGATAACGCTACGTTGGAGCAATATGCTGATCAGTTTAATGTGACAGCGCTGATCGTGACGGACGCATCGGGCAACTTGGTGTCCGAGTCCTCGACGGATAACGTGAGCTACGAGTCGCTCGCTGCGAATCTCAAAGAGGCGCCTGTGCTGGAGGTGGCAGCCCATCCGCTTAAGTCCTATACCGCTCGCATTACGCTTGCGGACGATTCGGTCGCAGACATTGGCTGCGTGGCCCGGCCGGACGGTGAGGGCATCGTTGTCGCGGTGAGGCACCAGAGCGCCAAGGCGGTCGCGAGCAATACGCTCAAGTTGCAGAGCTTGCTCGATGGTTATGAGTCCATCGATAGCGGCAATATCGTGATCGAAAACGACGGTAAGGTCGTTGCGACCAACGCTGTTGAGCCCGCCGTGTCGGGCGTGTTCGATTTGCCTGCGACGGATGCCATCGTTGTCAACGGCATTAAGGAGCGTTGCCTGGCTGGTAAGGTCAGATTGGTTAACGACAGCGGTGAGTGGTATCTGGGCACATTTGGTAAAGCGCGCGATTTTTACGTGTACACCTATGCTCCCGCGCAGCGTTACTTTGAGGTTGTTGCCGCTGTTGTTGCCAGTGTGTTGGCACTCTACGGCGGTGTTATAGCCACTGTTGTGTTGGTGCGCCGCCGCGCCGAGAGCCAACGCTTTGCCGACCTGTTGCTGCAGGAGCGCGACTATGGCGACAAGCTGGCAAAAGCGGCGCGCGAAGCTTCGTCTGCCAACTCTGCAAAGACGGAGTTCCTGCGTCGCATGAGTCACGACCTGCGCACGCCCATCAACGGCATTCGCGGTATGGTCGAGGTGGGCAATGCCAACGCGGACGACTTGCAAAAGCAGACTGAGTGCCGCTCAAAGATCTGGACGGCGTCGGGACTGCTGCTCGACCTTGCGAACGAGGCACTCGATATGAGCCGCTTGGAGAGCGGGCAGGT
The DNA here is from genome assembly GCA_905214105.1 of uncultured bacterium. GTDB lineage: Bacteria > Actinomycetota > Coriobacteriia > Coriobacteriales > Coriobacteriaceae > Collinsella. The sequence goes on along the minus strand of CAJMKK010000004.1, from coordinate 9,193 downwards.
CGACCTGAATCTCGTGCCTACAGATATGGTGGCCCTCAACCGTGAGGTGTGCGATATCCTGGAGCGCCAGGCCGAGGAGCGCCTGGTGACAATTATCTGCGACCAACGGACTCTTGATCATCCCTATGCCCGGGTGAGCGTGACGCACCTCAAGCGCCTGTTGCTCAATATTGCCGGTAATGCCGTCAAGTACAACCGCCAGGGCGGCTATGTTCGCCTGACATGCCGCGAGGTGGAGCCGGTGGACGGTGTCCCCGTCTATGAATACACGATCGCCGATAACGGCATTGGCATGAGCGAGGAGTTTCAACAGCACCTCTACGAGCCGTTTTGCCGCGAGGAGCAACAGGTGGAAGGCGCTTCATCGGGAACTGGCCTGGGTGCGTCTATTGCCAAACAGTTGGTCGAGCTTATGGGCGGAACCATGAGCTTTACGAGCGCCTTGGGGCAGGGGACGACGTTTACCATTTGCCTGCCGTTTGAGAAGTGCAAGAGTTCCGAGATTCCCCAGGCAGTTCGCGTGGATGCAGGCGACAGCGACGTGCTCCAGGGCCTGCGCGTTTTGCTCGTAGAGGATAACGACCTGAATGCCGAGATCGCACAGTTTACGCTCGACCGCGCCGGTGCCGTCGTGACACATGTCAAAGATGGCGAGTCTGCCGTCGAGACGTTTGCCGCGAGTGCGCTGCACGAGTACGACGTGGTATTGATGGACATCATGATGCCCGGCATCGATGGCCTTGAGGCCACGCGTCAGATTCGAGCGCTCGATCGCGAGGACGCCGCGACCACGCCGATTATCGCCGTGAGCGCCAATGCCTTTGCCGACGACCGTAGGCTTTCGCGCGAGGCGGGCATGAACGCGCATCTGAGCAAGCCCGTGAGTTCTCAGGATCTCGTTGAGGCGCTTGCGCACATAGCCGCCGACGCTTCATAAACAAATGGCTCGGTTCCAATACTGGTTGGAACCGAGCCATTTTGCTATTTGTAGGACCTGTTTTTGGGCTTACTTTTCTTGAATCTGCTTGCCGCAAAGGTGCTCAATCGAAATCTCGTAGAGTTGGACGCCCTTGATGTCTTTGGCGATTTCCTCCTCGACTTCTTCGGCAGAAGGGTAGTACTTAAGCGCGAGCTGGCGGACTTTGTCCTCGATAAACGCGGGGGCCTCATCTACCAGGCGGCAACGGCCAAAGACCACGGTACTCATAACGTAGGGAGCCCAGTCATCGTCCTTGTACCACTCGTTGCCGTACACGGTAAAGCAGACTTTGTCGTCACGCTTGAGTGAATCGACCTTGTGGCCAGCCTTGGCGCCATGGAAATAAATCTTGTCGTGCTCGGTGTCAAAGAAGTAGTTGACGGGAATGGCATAAGGGTAGCCATCGTCGCCGTTGACGGCAAAGACGCCGCGCTTGCAGGCGGCAAGCAATTTGCGTGCTTCCTCGTCAGTGATGGCGCGTTTCTTTCGACGCAGGGGCCTAAACATCGTTGGCTTCCTTTCTGGTCGTGCATGGTGGTTGAGCACAAACTATAGCGAAACGGGTCCGTTTTTCTTGATGCGGGCGAGTATGATTTTGAGCTTGTTAAAGTCGAGCGGTTTGGACAGATGGGCGTTCATGCCGGCGTCGTGTGCCGCCTTGGCGTCCTCGGCAAAGGCATTGGCGGTGAGCGCGATGATGGGGATATCGGCTGCATCGGCCTTCTTGCTCAGGCGAATCGCGCGGGTTGCCTCATAGCCGTCCATGCCCGGTATCATGATGTCCATCAGGATCGCATCGAAGCTGCCGGCGGGATGAGACAGGTACAGATCGACGACTTCGTTGCCGTTGACGGCGCGGGTGACCACGACGCCCTCGGATTCTAGCAGCGTCTGGGCAATCTCGGCATTCAATTCGTTGTCTTCGGCGAGCAGCACGTTCATGTCGGCGAGCGAGCAGTCGAGCGCCCTCTCGACCGTATTCGCCCGCGCCCGGGGGTTCTTGTCGATATCGAGCGGAATTTCCACGTAGAACGTGGTGCCCACATGGAGTTCGCTGGTGACTTCGATGGTGCCGCCCATCAGTTCAATAAGCGACTTGACGATTGGCATGCCCATGCCGGTTCCTTGGAACTTGCTGCGCGCATCGTCACCTTCTTGGGCAAACGGCTCATAGATATGCTTTAAAAACTCGGGAGCCATGCCAATGCCGGTATCCGAAACGCTAAAGCAAAAGAGCACGCGCCCGTTATCGAGTGGCTTGGTCTGTGAACTAAAGGTGACGGAGCCGCCGTGCTTGTTGTACTTAATGCTGTTGTCTAACAGGTTGATCATGACCTGTCGGATATGGGTGGGACTGCCGATTACGTATGGCCCCGTGGCGTACGGCAGACTATTGTCCTGCATTGTGATGCCGTTACTGGACGCGCGGAGCTTGCACAGCACCAGCGTATCGTCACAAAGCTCTTTGAGGTTAAAAGGCGCATGTTCCAGTGTTAGCTTGCGGTCTTCGATTTTTCCCATCTCGAGGATGTCGTTGATCAGCGAGAGCAGGTGATTGGCGGCAACGCGCGCCTTGGCACGGCTCTCGCGGGCGACTTGCATATCGCCTTCCTTCAATTCTTCAATTTCGATAAGGCCCAGGATACCGTTGAGCGGCGTACGGATGTCGTGGCTCATGCGCGTGAGGAATGCCGTCTTAGCGGCGTTGGCAGCATCGGCTTTTTGCGCTCGGTTCGAGCGCGCACGAGCGCCCAGATGAGCAGGACGATGCCGACCGACAACATACCGATGAGGGTAGCTGCAATGGCGGTGCGGTTGCGATAAAGGAATTGAAGCGTGTTGGATTCCTGGGCCGTGTACGACGTGGAGGAGTAATTACTTGCGGAGAGCGATTCTCCGGCATTGATGATGCCCTTGTTGATGATTCCCAGCAGTTCGGGCTTGCCGCGCGACATCAAGCACGCGAGGTCACAGGTGTCAGGGAGCTCGACCGTCTCGCAGTCCTCGAGATCATAACGGTCACCGATGGTTTTTACGCGTGAACTGGGAGCGACGATGCAGCGCGCCGTTCCCTTCCTGAGGGCGTCGAACGCTTCATCGTCGGATTGGTATTCGGTTACGGTCGCTGTGGGGAATAGACTTTCAAGTGCATTTCGGTTGACAAACGATGATTTGGTACAGGCGATGTTCTGAAGGTCTTTTTTCAGGTTACTGCCGGCGTGGATGGCGGTGAGGGACATGGTCCCCAACGATACCGACTGCACAACGCCTGATTGCTCGGCAAACCAGTAATCTCGGTATGCCGGCAGCGCAACGTCTATGCTTCCCTTTGACAGGGCCTTTGACATCATCTTGTAGCTATCAAAGGCGACGGTTTTGACCGTAATGCCAAATTTATCGTGTAGCGTCGTCGCAAGCGATGCGAGCGAGCCTTCCATTTTGCCGTCTTCGTCTTCGTTGCAGTAGGGGAGTTTGCCCGTAATGTAGCCGAGCGTGATGGTGTTGTTGTTTGCTTTGAGCCAGGAACATTCGGGGCCGTTGAGCGATGATGAACCGCTGTTTTGGGCCGAGTAGTGAGATTTGACTTCGTCGTTATAGCGTGGGTTGACGCGGGCGATTGCTGTCATGGCGGCATTGATGTCGTCCATCAGGTCGGGGCGGCTTTTGGGGACGGCAAAATAGTAGTCGCTCGACCCAGTGTAGAACATGGGGGAGGCACTGGGCGACGAGGTCGTGTCGTTCATGATGACGGCATCGACCTCGCCGTTTGCCAGCGCATCAAAGAGAACGGAGTTTCCGTCATACTCCTTGTATGTGCAGGCGATTCCTTCGTTGGCGAGCCATTGCTGGCCAACGAAGGTTTGCATAACGCCGGGGTTGCAGCCGATGGTAAGGCCTTGGAGCGCTCGGGGGTCACCCTTGGCCAGATCGTCGCGCTCGGGCCTGGCATAGATGTAGTAGCGCTCGGTGCCCTCGGGGTTCGAGGAAAAGAGCAGCTTTTGGGCGCGTTCCTCGGAGTAGGAGATGTTGGGCATGAGGTCGATCTCGCCCGTCTCGAGCTTCTCCATAAGCTCGGTGAAGGTGCCGGAGACGTATTCGTACTGCCAGCCGGGTGTGTAGTACGAGAGGGTCTGGAGGTATTCGTAACCCCATCCCGAGAGACGCTCGCCGGGGATGCCGTCCTGGAAGCCCTCGTTGTTGACGAGCCAACCAACGCGGACCGTTTTGACCTGCTGATCGGTATTGGCGGCATAGGCGGGGGCGGGCATGATGGTGCTCAGTACGGCGAGCACGGCAAGCGCGACGGCCAAGGTGCGATATATAACTGAACGAAGGACAGCGGAAGCTCTCACATGCAATCCTAACGAATCGAGACATTACCGCATAAGGATACCAGCTCAGCCTGCCCAGTCGGCAGCTGCACCGCTAAACGGTCCCGCCCGGCAGTTGGGGACAGTCCCAATCTGTCCGGCACAAAAGAAACGTCCCTAACTGTCGGTTGTGGGACAATACCGAGCGAACGAGATTGGGCGTCTGGGAAAGGGGTCGCGATGAACAGGTTGAGGACGCTTGCCGACGTACTACGACAGGCCGGCTTTGCGCGCATCACGGGTCTGTTTCTTATCTTCTACCTGCTGTGCTCGACGGCCGTCTGGCTGTCCGACCCTGCGACCCTTACGTTTGGCGATGGCCTCTGGTTTAGCTTTGAGACCGTATCGACGATCGGCTTTGGCGATATCCCGGCCGAAACGCCGGTTGCCCGCGCTATCACCGTCGTTTTGAGCGTCATCAGCATCTTCTACATCGCCATGCTCACGGGCGTGGCGGTGAACTACTGCAATACGCTCATCAAGATGCGCCAAAAGGACACCATGGCGCGCTTTATGGACGATCTTGAGCATTTGGAAGAGCTCGATCGTGACGAGCTCGCTGACCTGTCGCGCCGCGTGCGCGAATATCGCCGACGCCAACGCTAGGGCGGGCGCCGCGCGTCACGATGAGGGGGACAAAAATATGAATATTACGGTATACCTGGGCGCCAGCGTCGGTAACGACCCGGCGTTTCTGCCTGCGGTGCGGCAGCTCGGCACATGGATTGGCTCCAACGGCCACGCGCTGGTATACGGCGGGTCCAAGTCGGGACTGATGGGCGCGCTCGCCGATAGCGTGCTCGATGCCGGCGGGCGCGTGACCGGTGTTGAGCCGAGCTTTTTTATCGAGGCCGAGTTTCAGCACGATGGTATCGATGACCTGATCGTGACGAGCGACATGGCCGAGCGTAAGGCCAAGATGATCGAGCTCGGCGATGCGTTCGTCGCCTTTCCGGGCGGTACGGGCACGCTCGAGGAGATTGCCGAGGTCATGTCGGCCGTGTCGTTGGGACATCTGAGCGCACCGTGCATCCTGTACAACCTGAACGGTTACTACAACGACCTCAAGGCGCTGCTCGAGCACATGATTGATAAGGGGCTTTCGAGCCCGAGACGCCAGCAAGGCATTTACTTTGCCGAGGACCTGCACGAGATCGCATCGATTATCGGCAGCTAAGCCGTAGGCCTATCGCACGTGCGGCGCCCAATGGCGCCGTTCGCGGCGTGGATGGTCGGCACGTCCGCGCTGTGCCCGTCTTACAATAAAACGTATCCTTGTCGATTTTGACCACGGGAGGCCCCGATGGATAACCTTGCAAAACCCAAAAATCGTGCGTTGTTTTTAGTGAGCGTTGCCGTGACCGGTGCGTTTGCAGGCGCCGCGGTCTGGCTGTTCTTTTTTGCGATGGAGCACGGTATCGACTATCTATGGACCGAGATCCCGCATATGCTGGGCGTCGCTTCGCCCGAGCTCGCGAGCGGTCCGTTCGGTTTTTTGCCGTATCCGTTTTTCGTCTGCCTGCTGGGCGGCCTGCTGATCGGTCTGTACGAAAAGATGACGGGCACCAAGACCGATGACCTCAACCAAGTGATGGTCAAGGTAAAGCGCGACGGCCGCTACCCGTACGACAACTTGGGCAAGCTTTCGCTTGCGGCATTGCTGCCACTGCTATTTGGCGGAAGCATTGGACCGGAGGCCGGCCTGACCGGCGTCATTGCGGGTCTGTGCAGCTGGGTCGGCGACCGCATGCGTCGCTTTGGCTCCGAGTTTAGGCAGCTCACGCTGCTGGGTACCCAAGCTGCCCTGACGGCGCTCTTCACCGCGCCCGTGTTTGGCTTTGTGGCGCCGCTCGCCGGTAGCGCCGACGGCCAGGGCGCTAATGACGATGAGTCCGCGTCCGATGAGATCACGATCAAGCTTCCCAAGGCGCAAAAGACCGTGGTCTACGGCATTGCGATTGCCGGCGGTCTGGGTACCTACCTGCTGCTCGGCCAGCTTATGGGCGGCGGCATGGGCATGCCGAGGTTCGAGGCCGCCCAGGTGGGTAACCTTGAGCTTGCCTGGCTTATCCCCCTGTCGCTCGTCGGCACGGTCTGCGGCTGGCTGTACTTTGTCTCGGAGCACGCGAGCGAGGCTCTGGCGCACGCGATGGGGGAGCGCCCCGTCGCCAAGGCCATGCTGGCCGGTCTGGTACTTGCCGCCTGCGGTACGGCTCTGCCCTTCACCATGTTTGCCGGCGAGACGCAGGCCGACGTGCTTATGGAAACCTATCTGACCATCCCCGCCGGCGTGCTTATTGCAACCGGTCTGGTCAAGGCCATGCTGACGCCCGCCCTCATCAACCTGGGCTGGCGCGGCGGTCACTTCTTCCCCGTCATCTTTTCGGGCGTGAGCCTGGGCTACGGCTTCGCTATCCTTACCGGCGCCGATCCGGTCTTTTGCGTCGCCGTCTGCACCGCCTCGACGATGGGCGCCGTTATGCGTCAGCCCGTCATGGTCGTGGGCCTGCTGCTTATGTGCTTCCCGCTCAAGGGTATCGTCTGCATGATAATCGCCGCCGTCATTGCGGCAGGCATTCCGCTGCCCAAGCCGCTGTGCAAGTAGCACGGTGGCGCACGCCGGGGACATGCCGTTTGCCACGGATTTGCGGGGAGGGGGGGCGATCACTCCCTTCGTGGATCGAGACTCGCATGCTTACAGATTGCGTACTCGATAAACCTTGGTGCTGACGGCGCAGCTCAGTGCACATAGCACGAGGGCCAGCGCGGCAATTCCTGCGCACAGACAGCCGAGGACGGCAGGATCGGGGTTCGCCCCGGCAATCGACATAAGCCAGTTGCTGATGGGGTTGGAGGAGCTCAGTGCGGCCATGGCAAGGCATCCGAGCAGGGCAAACAGGCCGACGGATAGGCGTAGCGCCTCCATGTGTCCAAAGCGAAAGAACAGCGGCTGCGCCAGAAATACCATCATGAGTGAGATGAGCATCGAGGCTGCCGAGGCGATTGCGATCTCAAAGACGGTTTGTCCTGTCGAGGTCACGCCCGCACTGTTGAAGAGCGGAAGGACGATGATGTTCAAAAGCACGGCGGCGCAGGCCATGATGGCCGAGAAGACAACGATGCACAGGTAGCGGGCACAAATAATGTCTTTGCGCGAGAAGGGCAGCGTTGCCCGATAGCGCTCCCATCCGTTTTGATTGTCGAAGCCGGCCAGCGAGCTCATGACCATGATGGGCGACATGGCGCTGACCGCGCAGGCGCCGGCACTCATGCCGGAATCTCCATCCGATGCGTTGGCGAGAGTCAGCACGACGAATATGAACAGGCCGACGCCCGCGATACTCGGGATAAGCGTGCGAACGATGGCGAGCTCGGACATAAAGGCGCGTTTCATTTCGAAGCCCCTTTCAGCATGAGGCGAAGATAATCATCAATGGTTGCCCGATCGCAGGGAATCTCGGGGAAAGCCTCGAGCGTATCGCGACGGTTGGGCACGAGCACGTCCACGCTATAGGCGTGGCGGGCGGCACGGGCGCCTTCGACGCAAGCCGTAAGCTCGGCGGCCTGTGCTTGGGTACAGTGGGCGATGCCGGCGCGGTCGGTAATGTCCTCGCGCGGCAGGTCAAATACAATCGAGCCGTTATCGATGCAGATGACGCGGTCGGCGGTACGATCGAGGTCGGACGTAATGTGGCTCGAGAGCAGTACGCTGCGCTGGCCGTCGGAAACAAAGGCAAGCAGTTCATCGAGCAGCTCTTCGCGCGCCATGGGATCGAGGCCCGCGGTGGCTTCGTCCAAAACGAGCAGCTTGGCATTGTGACTGAGCGCACACGCGAGCTGCAGCTTCATGCCCATGCCGCGGGAGAGGTCCTTGACCTTTGTCTTGGGATTGAGGTCAAATCGGTTGATGAATCCGGCGAACGTTTCGCGGTCCCACGTGGGGTACGCCGGGCCTACGAGCCTCTCGATCTGGCCCACCTTGAGCGTGGAGGGGAAGGGGCACGTGTCCAGGACAAGGCCTACGCGGGAGCGCAGGTGGCGCTGCGTCTCGTCGGGCGCGTTGGTGTCGCAGCGCTGTCCAAACAGATGCACCTCGCCGGCATCGAGCTTTATAAGCCCGAGCGCGGCTCGAATCGTCGTTGTTTTGCCAGCACCGTTGGCACCAACAAAGCCGACGATCTGGCCAGGCTCCACGGCAAGCGTGACGTCGCGCAGCGAAAAGCGGTCGCTCACACGGCGTGAGATACCTTTGAGTTCTAGCAACTTTTGCATGGTATAGCCTTTCTTGCAGATGGCTACTGCATGGTTTCGGGGGCTACCAGGTCGAGCATCTCGTGCAGTTTGTCGCGCGTGACGCCCAAGGCTTCGGCTTGGCTTGCCGCTTTCGCAAGCAGCTCTTCGATATGGCAGAGCTGGTTTTCGCGCAAAAGCTCCTGGTTGCCCTCGGCGACAAAACAGCCCTTGCCCTGCACGGTGCAGATAAACCCGAGCTGCTCCAGGTCGGCGTAGGCGCGTTTGGTGGTGATGACGCTCACACCCAGGTCGCTCGCGAGTGCACGGATGCTGGGGAGTTTGGCTCCCGCAGCAAGCGTGCCCGAAAGGATCTGAGCTTTGACCTGAGAGGTTATCTGCTCGTAGATGGGCTTGTCGCTCGAATTGGATAGGATGATGTCCACAGCGGCTCCTTAGCTGATGGGCTACACGTGTATATAACCGGTAAGCACAGTATATACACACTATGTACAGTTGAGCAAGAGGAAATTACGGGGCTGTCCGTCCCTCTACTCATCCTTGATTCTCATTTTCATTGCAACAGCCTCAGGACTCAGCGCAACGCGTTGCG